>NZ_JAPWDT010000006.1:0-392844 GCF_027212525.1 Agrobacterium sp. SOY23
TCAACGAAACGCCCGCGCATCGAGGGCACGCAGGTGGCGATCGTCGCCGGGCCCGAAGGCGAGGAAATCCATCCGGATCAATATGGCCGCATCAAGCTGTGGTTCCCCTGGGACCGCAAGGCGAAGAAGGATGGCACGGATACGTGCTGGGTGCGGGTCAGCCAGGCATGGGGCGGCGGCACATGGGGTGCGCAGGTCATTCCGCGCATCGGCATGGAAGTGATGGTCGCCTTTGTCGATGGCGACCCGGACAAGCCGCTCGTCATCGGAGTGGTCAACAATCCGGCCAATTCCGTGCCTTACGACCTGCCCGCCAACAAGACGCGCATGGTGTTGCGTTCCAACAGCCACAAGGGCGACGGTTTCAACGAAATCACCTTCGAGGATGAGGCCGGCAAGGAGAACCAGTTCTTCCACGCCCAGAAGGACCAGACGACCAGGGTCCTGAACGACCGGACCAAGCGCATCGACCGGCACGAGGTCGCCTCGGTCGGCGGCAACCGCGCGGTTGAAGTTTCCGGCAACCAGAAACACGAGATCGGCGGCTCGGTAAACACCGTCGTCGGCGGCACGGGGCCGATGGCGATGATGGCCATGGCTGGCGTGCAGGCGCTCTCCGGGCAGACGGCGGGCCTCCTTTCGCAGGCCGCCCAGATCGCCGGTGGGGGCGGTCCGGGTGTCGCAGCCTTCGCCACCACGCTCGCCTCATCCGCACTCGGCTTCCTCGGCGCAGGCGGTCTTTCCTCGCGTGAGGGCGTCGTTTCCGGCCCGAGCCCGCGTGCGGATGCGGGTACGGCGCTTGCCGGCTCCGGCTCGGGCGTCGGTTCCGATGCTTCGGGATTGTTTCCGCTGCCGGGCATCATGAACACGATCGTCAGCACGTTCAAATCCGACAGCGTCGGGGTGGCGCGGGCAGAACAGATCGGGGTGAGCAAGGTTACGAATGTCGGCCAGACGTCGCTGGAAAGCGTCGGAAAGACAAAGAAGACAACCGTTGGAGAGCGTTACGAAATAAACGTTGGCAAAGCCATTTTCACGCAAACTGAAAATCACACGGTGATCGTCAGCGACAAGATAGTGCTTGCGGCACCGGGCGGCGTTATCGAGATCAACAAAAATGGGGTGTTTATCAAGGCAACCAAGTTCGAGGTTAAAGCAAACGCTGTGAACTTCAAGCGTGGCAGTGCCGGCAAAAGCACGAACAAGCCTTTTGCTGAAGACTGCTCGAAGAAGTAGGGGTTGGCGTGTAACTCAATAGCGAGAAGAGGCAGGAAGTTCTTTCCAAACTGCGTGAGGAGCAGGGGGCTGGCGGAGCCGCGCGTCTTTATGCCGTGGTCGATGCGTCCCGGGCGCCGATGATTATTCCACCAGCGCTTCAAGCCATGACGGACAAGGTAGCATGTCTTTACAGAGGCAATGCGCTTGAAGAGTTTGGAGACGATACGGCCTGGGTCGCAGAGATGACTTCTGACGAAAGCGTATTGCAATGGCTTATCGATAAGGGCTTTGGCAAACGCTGGTCAATTTTTCTGCGAACGTCGCATTCATTGGAAGATGTTGTCCGGCATTTGAGGAAATTTACGATGGTCAAAGATAGTGAGGGGACTATTCACTTCTTTCGTTATTACGACCCACGAACGCTGCGCCAATATCTGCCAGTCCTGACATCAGAGCAGGCCGCCGTTTTCTTCAACGGAATTGAGTGTTTTTATTGTGAAAACGACCTGAAGACGGGAGAATTCCTCAAGTTCCGCTTTGGAAATGGCACTGTACATCGTGAGATCGTTTTGCCTTCTGAAGACACGGGCCAGGCAAAGGCAGTTGAGAGGACATTATCATGATCATTGAATTCGATCCGCGTCAGATGAATGCGATGCTGCACGATGACGACGATTTTACGAATTATTTCACCAGAGAGGTGATGCCAAAGCATCTACCCAGTTTCGCCGATATGGCGGGGTCGCCCCAGGCTGCCGAAATGACACGGTGGGGCAGGCGCTATGCGGAGCATTTCGGCTTTTCCGATCCAGTTTATCAAATTCACTTTGTCGTTTTGATGTGGCGGATCGGCCCGGATTTCTTTCTCTTCGGACCGTATAAATCCATCCTGGGAGACCGAAGCCAAACCGAGGAACAACGTATCGAGCGCTGTAACCTCGAGCCGACCATGAGCCAGGAGGGAAATGCGATTGCGCGGAGCGACAATGCCTTCTGGTTCCCGCAATATATGAAGAACAACATTCTCGGCGTCCCTTATGACGACATCGAGGAGGAGTTCGAGCGTGAGCGTGCTGCCAGGGCGAGAGACGTTCAATGAGCCAGCATCTTGATGATCTCCTCAATGTCCCGGATACACGCGAGCTTGAACTGGCCCGTCGTGATCTGGACATGCTGAACCAGCGCTACACCGAAATCGCGAAAGAAGCGGGTTGACTGGCTGCTTCGTCCGTTCCCGTCGTGGGAGGTGTCGTGGATGTTGCAAGCGCTATTGGAAACGCCTGGACCGGCAACTGGGCAGATGCCGGGCTTGATCTGGTCGGTCTTATTCCTGTCTGGGGTGACGGGGCCAAGGCCGCTGCCAAAGGTACCAAGATCGCGCGGTATGCCGAAAAACTGATGAGCCAGGTTGCCGCCGCTCAGCGCAAGGTCAAAGCGCTCGAAGACCATGTACGAAAGTCGGCGGCGGCATCGAAATATTGGGCTTCCAAGCGTGGCGAAGCCTACCGGAAGCTTCAGGAAGATCTGAGGAAATGCAATACGAAGGCATGCCGCCAGAAAAAGATCGACGAGTATAAGGATGGTGGCAAATACAAGAACATTCCCCGGGAGAAGGGGACGTGGGCCGGAGAACCGGGAAACAGCAAGTGGTCTCCTGAACCGGGATCGAATGCCGATAAAGCCCTGAAAGAATACGGTCAGGATGGGATTTCTTACAAAAACGGGAAACCCGATTTTTCACCATTCGTGAAAAAAGGCCCGGATGGGCAGCCGATTCAGACCCGCATATCTGATATGAAGGGTGACTTGGCTAGAGGGCCGGATGGCGACGTGGGTCAAGCCGTTGGTCCGCTCAAAGAAAGGTATGGCAGCTGGAGCAAGGCTGCCGATGAAAATGGCTTTACGTGGCATCACAATGAAGACACATCAACGATGCAGCTGGTCGACTCGCGGATACATAATACCGGCCAGGGCGGCGGTGCCCACAGCGGCGGCGCTTCTGCAGTCAACGATCCTTCCTATTAGAACGGAGTTGTTCCAATGGTTCTCTTAAAAGATGCGGTTCAATTCCTGGAGGAGAACAACGATTTTCAACGCGTTCCGGATACGACGTGGACTGACCGCGATTTCAGTCGCTTTACGGAACTTACCGGGCTGATCGTTCCGAAACAGCTGGAAGAGGTTCTGAGGCAATACGGTCACTGTGGAACCGAATACAACGATTCATTTCTGGTCGAATACGATGACGGCAGTCGGTCGGTACATGATGTACAGGTGCTTGTTTCGAATTTCGATACCATCGTTTCGTGGCATGACACCTTTATTGCGAATTCCAGTTGGGAAAAACAGTTCACGCTCCCAATGATATTCTTTGGATCGGCGGATTCGGGACATGCCTATTTGTTGATGGATGGCAAAAATCCTGAAAATGGGGCCGTTTACTTCTGGGAAAGGGCGACAGACCCATTTGGTACAGGAAACAACGCAAAAGGGATCGTCAAGCTGGCGGACAGTCTGCCGGAATTCCTGATCAATCTCTCCGCACCAGAAAACCTTTGATGTGTAACGAATATGCTTGGTCTACACAAAAAATGGCGAGCAACCTTTATTGAATCCTGGCCGGACGAAGTGTGCGAGCTAGGGTTACCCTTTGAGCAGTTGCTTATTTCGGAGCAGGATCGTGTCGCCATAGGGAGCAGGACCGCGGCTTTCCGGGACCTGTTCAGTGTAGATGAACTCCCTCAACTGTCAGATGAATTCCGCGTAGCCATTGACGCAAAAACCGCGGTTTTCAAAGAGGGCGCCCATTTTCGCTTCGGTGGATGCAGTTTCAAACAGCCCGGACAATACCAAAAGGGGCCGATCTTCAACAGCGCCCAACTCATGTCTCATATATTGCGGGATAACCCCCGTGTGGCGGGACTTCTTGCCAGTTCACTTCAAGATAAATTTGACGTTTGCATGTTCATACGGCCTTGGAAAGACATTCCGAAATGGTCTGAGTTCAGGCTCTTCATGAAAAACCGGGAATTCCTCGGCGCTTCCCAGTATTTTCATACGGCTTTTTTTCCTGAGATAGAGGCAAATGCCAAATCCATCGCGGCAGCTCTGGTGGATTTTGCGGACCGTTTCAGGGAGGTCGCTCATATTGATGATGCTATCGTCGATATTTACCTGAAGCCTGGTGATGTCGCCGGATTTGAAGCTGTGCTTCTGGATATTAACCCGCTCATCGTGCGGTCCGACCCGTGCCTGTTTCAATGGAGGAACGGGGGGGATTTTGACAGGGGGCTACGCTTCCGGGGCGGGTATAATCGAGTGCTCGCCATAGCACCGTTGCCTTTTGCACGTGCGGCTTGATTTAGTTGAGAAGGAGGAGCCAATGACCGCCAGCCCAGTCTCCCTTAAAGGCCACATGCATGTCTGCCCCAAGGTCGATCCCGGCCCAAGACCGCATGTTGGTGGTCCCGTCATCTCCACCCAACAGAGTTTTGTTACGGTTGAAGGAACGCCGGTCGCAACTGTCGGTGATACCTGTTTGTGCACGGGAGTTCCGACGACCGATACAATTACTGCCGGCTCGTCCTTTGCCGTTATTGATGGAAAGAAGATAGTGCGGCAGGGGGATGCATGCGCGCATGGTGGAAGATTGGTGCAGGGAACCTCCTGGATTACTTTCGAGTAATCTGAAATACGGTGCCGTGACGACAATCTGCCTCATGCAATTGTTTGACTAGCGGAGCCTGTTTCTGCGTTTGCCAGCGGAAATTCTGCCTCTAGTCGCCTGCTCCGAAAGAAACGCACCGGCATCCTCTTCCCGAAGCGGCGGCGCATAGATATAGCCCTGCACCAGCGTGGCGCCGAGGCCTTCGAGTGCGGTGAGCTCGGCTGGTGTTTCCACCCCTTCCACCACGCATTCCAGTTCCATGTCGCGGCTGAGGGTGAGAAGGGATTTCACGATTTTGTAGCTGGCCGGTTTTTCGTGTAGGTCCGTGACGAAGCTGCGGTCGATCTTGATCTTGGTCAGCGGCAATGCGTGCAGTCGCGTCAGGCTGGAGTACCCGGTGCCGAAATCGTCCAGCGAAATGCCGCAGCCGAGACGCCGCAGCATTTCGACCGATTGCCTGACCTGTTCGAAATCATGGGCAAAAGCCGTCTCGGTAATTTCAAGGTCCAGCCGTCGTGCATCGAAACCGCTGTTTTCGATGATGCCGAGCAGGGACAGCACGCCCTCATGGGAATTGAGGTCCTGGGCGGAAAGGTTGAACGACAGGCGCAGGGAGGGTTCCCACTTGGCGGCGGAGGCGAGCGCCATCTTGAGAAGCGGCCGCGTCAGCGAACCGACGATGCCGGCCCGTTCCGCGATGGGGAAGAACTGGCAAGGCGGCACATGCCCGAGAACCGGGCTGTGCCAGCGCGCCAGCGCTTCAAAACCTGCCGTCCTTCCGTCGCGTATATCGACAATCGGCTGGAACACGACCGAAAGCTCGTTTTCCATATCCCGCTGTTTGAGCAGGTGCTCGACGCGGGCTTCGATATTGATCTGCTTTTCGTGCTCCGCATCGAACAGAACGGCATCGCCACGCCGGGTTTTCTTGGCGTGATAGAGGGCATAATCCGCCCTGTCGAAAAGCTGTTCAAGCGTGGAGGCGAGGTTCGGAAACACGGCAATTCCCATGGAAGCGGAAACATGCACGGTGCCTTCCGGCATATGGTAAGGCGCCCTCAATTGCTCGGAGATCGCATTGGCATTGGCGACGAGTTGTGCGTCATCTGGTATGATCGGGGCGACGATGGCGAATTCGTCACCGCCCAGCCGAAAGGCCCTGCTGGCTTTCAGATTGGCGGTGAGGCGTTTGCTGACATTGACAAGCAGCCTATCTCCCACGGAGTGTCCGTAAAGATCGTTAACGGGCTTGAACCCGTCCAGATCGATGACACCCAGCGCCAGCCGGGTTCCGTTGGCCCTGGCTTTTTCGAGTTCGGCCTCAAGATGGGCGAAAAAGGCGCGGCGGTTGGGCAGTTCCGTCAGGCTGTCGATATTGGCAAGCAGCAGGTTTTCGTTGCTGAGCGCTTCCGTGCGCTGTTGTGAAATGACCATGCGCTCGAAATTGCGGTAGTTGGTCAGCAGAATGGACATCATGCCGGTGCAGACCAGCAAAACGTTGATGGCGATGGCAACAAAGGTCGGTTGCCGCGAGGCCAGAAAGAAGGCGATGAAGGCGCCATTGACAATAAGCGTCACCATGAAGGCGGCTGAGCGCACATACATCAGACAGAAAATGCAGGAAATGACGGTAATCGCCATATAGAAAGCGACGTGGGATTGCGTATAGGCATTCCCATAGGGCACCAGCAGGAAAGACCAGAGCGTGAATGCCATGGCGATGCCGGCAGCGAGGCGATTCGTGCGCCGAAGGGCTGAATGCGCCACCCGCGGTTCGGGATCCATGCCGCGCGTCCTCCACCAGAAGGCGACCCTGAGCGTGCAGCCGAGTGTGAAGAGGGCGGGAACTCCAACGGTGAGCCAAAGCGGCGCCAATCGCATATGCGTCATTGCAAGCGCCCATGTGCTTGAAAGCAGGATGAAATACATCATCGGCATCTGTCGGGTGAAAGCGCGGTACTGTGCTTTCAGCAGATCAGGATTGTCGGACCGGACGGACATGAAGTCCTGCAGTTTTTGTGTGGCGGTCAGTATTTTCATTCATGGCTCTTCAAATACAGAGCAGCATTTGTAACATAATTCCCGTTACATCATTGGAAATACACAGGGTTAACCGACAGACAACTGCATCAACCGCAAGATGCAGGCGCTTCGCTTCGCAACATTCCAATGTTTTCGATATTAAATGTTTCCTGCGGGGATATTGTTAGCGGTGAAGCAACCCTTTGCTTCATGCCACGTGTTGCGGCGCATCCATCGAATTGGCATGATCGGCCCGCCCGCTTCCAATGTTCATTAGCTCCCTTTCAACGCCCCTTGAAAAATTTGAACACGCGTGCAATATGAGCGCGTGTTCAAACTTTGAGAAATGGTTCTTGCGCATGGATTCGATCCACTATCCCGATACATTGGCGGCGCGTGCCGAATTGTGCCGCAGCGTTATTCTTTCCGCCGGGGAGTTGGTGCTGAAAGGTTTTCAGGGTGACGCGACGCGCAGCTTTTCGATGAAGGGGCCGCAGGACTTTCTGACGGTGACGGATGCCGCCTCCGAAGCGCATATTCGCGGTGCGATCATGGCCGCTTTCCCGGAAGACAGTTTTTTCGGGGAAGAGGGCGGCGGTGAGATCGGTGAGCGCGTCTGGGTCGTGGATCCCATCGACGGCACCGCCAATTTTGCCCGTGGCATTCCGCATTTCTGCATCTCCATCGCCTATGTTGAAAACGGCCAGACCGAAATCGGGGCGATCTATAGTCCCGCCCTTGGCGAGCTTTATTTCGCCCGTCGCGGCGAGGGAGCGACACGCAACGGTCAGCCGATCCGGACTGCGGAAACGGAGCGATTCGATGCCGCTTCGATCGAGATGGGGTGGTCCACCCGTATCGCGAATGCGACCTATCTCGATGTCGTCAGGAACCTGCTCGATATGGGCGCCAATGTCCGCCGCGCCGGCTCCGGCGCGCTGGCGCTTGCCTATGTGGCTGACGGCCGTTCCGATGGCTATCTCGAATTGCACATGAATTCATGGGATTGTCTTGCGGGGCTGCTACTCGTCAGCGAAGCTGGCGGCGATGTGTGCCCTTTTCTGGAGATCGGCAGTCTTCGGGAGGGCGGGCCGGTGCTGGCCGCAGCCGCCGGTGTTGCCAAAGGCGTCAGTCAGGCATCGAATATAGCGCTCGCCGCGCGGCAGCTGTCGGATCGTCCGCGGGCGGTATCGGCGTGATTTATGGCGGAGGCCCTTTTGCAGAGGGGGCCTCGTGCTTCATGCATGTGGAGGAATGAAATGGATGGACCCGTTTATGCCCGGCCTGCAATCAGCCTGATTGCGGAAGGGCTCGGCCCGCACAATGCCGCGCTTTACATTGGCGGCAGCGATGGTGCGAGCGATCTCGGGCTCCTTCGCCGGCATGGCATCACCACCGTCGTCAATTGCGCCGTCAATCTGGATATCAATCTCGTGCAGGCGGTGGCGGAAGAGGGCGACAGGCGCGCCGTGGGTTATGGCGATATCCGTTATTACAAGCTCGGTCTTATCGATGGCGAGGGCAGCCCCGACACCATGATGCTGGGCGCCTATTACATTCTCGACGGCGCGCTTCGCCAGACCATGCCGAAGCGGGAAACCTATCCCTTTGCAGATGGCGGCAATGTGCTCGTCAATTGTCGCAGCGGCCGCAGCCGTTCCGTCTCACTGGTGGCGCTTTTCCTGCACAAGCAGCAGCCGGATCTCTATCCGACCCTCGACGATGCGCTGGCCGTGATCCGCACGAAGCGGGAATTGCGGCCTGACGAATGGTTCGAGACGCCGAAACCGATGCTTTACGCCGCCGCCCGCCGTGCTTCCGACTGGATCGACATGGTCGAGGGCAGAAAGACCGCTCAACCATGCTGACACGCACGCTTCCCTCCGTTGCCGTCATCGCCGACGCGCATTTCCATGACACGGCAGCCGATTTCGGATTTCCCGGCATCGAAATCGACGGTCAGCGCATCACCATGCGCAGCTGGTCGGATACGCGTGAATCCACCCGGGTTTTCAACGAAAGCGCCGATGCATTGCATGCGGCACTGGAGGAGGTGCGGCAGCGCGGCATTCGCCATGTGGTGCTGCTTGGCGACTATACCGATGATGGCCAACGGGTGACGACCGAAACGCTGAAGGGCATCCTGCAACGCCACGGCGACGCCCACGGTACGGCCTTCTACGCATTGCCCGGGAACCACGATATTTTCGGCCCGTGCGGCCGGCACCACACCAAGGAGTTCCTGACGGAAAACGGCAAATGCCTTTCCGTTTCAAGCGATGCGCGGCGGGCCGGTGAGCGCGTCGTCGTGAGCGACGGGATGTATTGCGAAGGTTATCCTGCGGGCCTTGGCCCGATGGCGGCTTTCGGCTATTTCCGCCAGCCGGATTATCTGCATTGGGAAACCCCTTTCGGTGTTTCCGATGCGCCGGAGGACCGGCTGTACGCGGTGCGCTCACCCGATGGGCGCAATGTCTACCGCCTGATGGATGCCTCCTATCTGGTCGAACCGGAGCCGGGCCTGTGGCTACTGATGATCGACGCCAATATTTTCGAGCCGCTCGATGGTGAGTTCGAAGCGGGCGAGGAGGCGGCTTTTATCGACAGCACCTCCGGTGGCTGGAATGCGCTTTTGCGCTGCAAGCCCTTCCTCATCGACTGGATCGCTGATGTACGCCGCAGGGCGGAGCTGCACGGCAAGACATTGCTCGGCTTTTCCCACTATCCGGCGCTCGATCCTTTCGATGGCGCAAGCGGTGCGGAAGGCGCCCTGTTCGGTGAAACCAATGTCGTGCGCCGCACGCCGCGCAAGGCGGTGGAGGATGCGCTGTTAAAGGCCGGGCTTGCCGTCCATTTCAGCGGGCACCTGCACGTGGAAGGTGTGACCCGGCGCGGGGAGGGCGAAAATTCGCTCACCAATATCGCCGTGCCGTCGCTCGTCGCCTTTCCGCCCGCCTTCAAGATCGTCCACCCGTCGCGGCAGGAAATCCTTGTCGAGACGGTGGAGATGGCCGCTCTGCCGGTCAATGGCCGCATTTGCGATGGTTATGCACAGGAAACCGCACTGACGGGCGAGGCGAACGACCGGGCTTTTGCCGCCGGCAATTACGGTGAATTTCTGCTGGGCCACAAGCGGGCGCTGATCAGGCACCGTTATTTCCCCAAGGAATGGCCGGCCGAGGTCGTCACGGCAATCGCCGACAAAAGCGTTCGGGAGGTTCTCGGCCTGCTTGGAGGGGAAGGCCAATCTTCGTCTGATGCTGCTGTCCTGTCCTTGGACCTGCCGATGTTCGAGCTGATCGCCGACTGGTATTGCCTGCGCCAGGGCGCAGGTCTGGCGCTGCCGCACATCGCGCCGCAACGGCTTTCCCTTTATCGAACGCTGGCGGAGCGCTTCGGTCACGGGCCGGATCATCACGATGGTTCGGTCGAAAGCTTTCTCGAAATCTTCTTCGGAGCCCTCGGCCTGTTTCTCGAGCGTGCCGAAGGCAGCCCCGGCGATCTGGAGCTTAGGCTTGTACCGCAGCGTGAACGGGTTGCGGTTTGATCTGAGGTGTTTGCAACAAGCGCGGCCGCCATGGTGGGGCTGAACCCAGACCGGCGGCGAGGATAACAAGCGGGGTGATCCGATGGAATCTGTCGTGGTCAGCATCAATCTGTTCGGCGCAGTGGCGCTGCTGCTTTTCGGCCTTGGACAAATCAAGGACGGAATGTCGCGCGCCTTCGGCGCCCGGCTTCGCATTGGCCTTGCGGCCGGCACGCGGGGTGGATTTCGTTCTTTCATCGCCGGCCTCGTGGCGACAATCGCCCTGCAGAGTTCGACCGCCACGGCGTTGATGGTCGCCTCTTTCGTCGAAAAGGACCTCATCGCGCCGGCCATGGCGCAGATCGTGCTGCTCGGGGCCAATGTCGGCACGGCGATGACCGCCTGGATTGTGGCGCTTGGGCTTGGCTGGCTGTCGCCGATGCTCATCCTTGCCGGTGTTGTCCTGTCACGCGGAAAATCGGTGCAACGGCAGGGGGCCGGTGCGGCGCTCGCCGGTGTCGGCCTGATGCTGCTTTCGCTGCATCTTCTTTCGGCTGCGACAGATCCCATAAGGCAATCGCCGGCGCTCGGTCTCTTCATCGGCATGCTCGGCAATGCCTGGCCGGTGGCGCTGATCTTCTCCGCCGTATTGGCCGCGCTCGCCTCCTCCAGTCTGGCGATTGTCGTTCTCATCCTGTCGCTTGCCGCAAGCGGCGGGGTTGAAACGAGCCTCGTGATCGTTCTGGCGCTCGGCGCCAATCTCGGCGGCGCGGTGCCGCCGGTGCTGGCGACGCTGAAAGCACCGGTTGCAGCGCGCCGGGTGGCCGTCGGTAACCTCATCGTCAGGGCAATCGGCTGTCTCGCGGCGCTGCCTCTTGCCGGATATGGCGCTGCGCTGCTGGAGATGTCGCCTTTCTCGCACGCCAATCTTGCGGTCGATGCGCATCTTTTCTTCAACCTAGCCGTCGCCGCCATCGCCTGGCCGCTCTCGCCGCTGTTGCTGCGGGTAACGACGGCGCTGTTTCCGGAAAAAGAGAAAAGCGAAAGCCATCGCAGCTATCTCGACAGCCACGATCTCGATCAGCCGGTTGCCGCCCTTGCCGGCGCGAGCCGCGAGGTTCTTCTGGTCGGCGATCTGATCGAGCGCATGCTGCGGCAGGCGGGCGAAGCCATGCGTGACAGCGACGTTGCAAAACTCAATGATATCAGCGCGCTGGAAGGCCGGGTCGACCGGATACAGCACGACATTAAGGTCTATGTCTCGAAGGTGGGGCAGGACGGCTTGAGCGGGAAATACCAGAGGCGTGCGATGGATATCGTCGAATATGCCATCAATCTCGAACATATCGGCGATATCATCGAGAAAGGCATCCGCCCGGAAATCGCCAAGAAGATCGATCTCGGACTGCGGTTTTCCGATGATGGCAAGAGCGAGCTTGAGCGTCTTTTTACCGTCACTCTCGACAATATCCGCATGGCGCAATCCGTCTTTACAACCCGCAATGCCGCGCTTGCACGCCGGCTGGTGGAGGTGAAGGAAGATGTGCGGCGCCTCGAAAAGCAGTCGTCGGAGCGCCATCTCCAACGCCTGCGCGACGGGCGGGCTGAAAGCATTCAAACCAGCTCGGTGCACCTCGACATGTTGCGCGATCTGAAACGCATCAACGCCCATATTGCCGCCGTCGCCCATCCGATCCTCGATGAAAGCGGCCTTCTTATCGAAAGCCGCATCAAGCAGGTCAGTTAGGGGATATGGTAAAGCCGCATGACGGCTTATGCCCGGAATGCATTTGCTCTAGCGCGCGGTGATACGCTCGACCATGGAAACGGGTACGACCTGAAGCCGGGTTTCCGGCTCATCGCTATCGAGCGCGGTTAAAACCTTCTCGGTCAATGCGTCGAAGGATTGGGCAACGGTGGTCAGCTGGTAGCTTTTCCAGCCCGCCTGCGGAATATCGTCGAAGCCGACAATCGAGATGTCTTCCGGCACCCGGCGGCCCATTTCCAGCCGAGCGGCGTCCATGAAACCGAGCGCCAGTAGATCGGTCACGCAGAAAGCGCCGTCTATCGTCTTGTCGGCGAGCAACTCGCGGCCGGCCTGATAACCGCTGTCATAGCTCGTCGGCCCGCCGGACCATGGAACGACCTCGATGCCTTCGATGGTCATGCGCTGGGTAAAGGCGGCGGCGCGGCGCAACTGCGCCGGCGTCTGGCTGCCGCTGGAAATGACCGCGACCTTTTTGCATTTCGCTTCCACAAGCCGCATGGCGGCAAGATCGGCGCCGCGGGAATCGTCGCTCAGCACCATGTTCGTATCGGTGCGATCAAGACGCTGATTGATGAGAATGAGGCGCACGCCATTGGCGATGCATTCATCGACGATCGAGGCCGGCGGTTCGCCGGAGAGAACGACGATGGCCTGCGCACGGAATTCGAAGAGAAGCTCGATCAGCGGCGCAATGTCCTTGCGGGCATCCGCCGCATTCAGCAGCAGGCATTGCAGGCCACGACGCAGAAGGCCGATGCTGAGGAGATCGAGCTGCTTTGAAATGAAGGGAGAGCTGAGGTTGGCGCCGACGACCCCGATGAGATTGGAGCGGTCATTGTTGAGGCCCTGCGCCAGCCGGTTGACGCGGTAGCCGAGTTCCTGCGCGGCTTTCAGTACCTTGCGCCGGACGGCCTTCGATACGCTGCCGCCGGGTGTGAAGGTGCGCGAGACGGCGGAGCGCGAAACCCCGGCCTTTTTCGCCACTTCTTCGGCCGTCACGAACCCTCTCGCCATTCAACTCCCCCGTTGCGAAATCCTATGCCTGATATCACAGGCCATATGATGTCGGCTATTCCAATTGAAATTTTTCACCCGCGCTTGGCAACGCTGAGAAAAGGCCGCCTGCATTCCAGGAAAATGTCTCATCCGTTCTATTGTCGCCATGCAGGGGAAAAACATTTCCCACGCAAGCTTGTTCAAAAATTACAGTTTTGTGACAAAAAATAGTTTTAAAACAAATAAATAAGTTAGTGATCACGTGTGCATTTTTTCATTGACAAAATGCCTTTTAACACGGATCATGCATTCCAAGGTCAAGGAAGATATGGAATTTTTATTCTACATCGGCCTTGCCGGCGATGTTTAGGGAGGAGCTGGATCATCGTTATTTGTGGGCTGGACGCCCGCTTGTGAAGCATTGACGCATTGCTGAAGGTCAACGCACGTGCCGCCTGTTCTGCGGGTCACGCGAAGGCGGGTGCTTGCCGGCGTGTGGTGGCAATTGCGTGGCCATATGGGGAGAGATAATGGCTCTTTTAAGCGAATCGACGAAGGCGAAGGCGCTGGGAAGTCCCCCGGCGACCGCGCCTTCGGCATGGCAGGCCTGGCGGTATCGTCTCAAGGTCGCGCTCAGGGAACCGACGACGCTGATCGGCGTCCTGACAGCGCTGCTTTTCACCTATCTGATCGTCGTTCCGATCATTTCGATCATCCTCGACGCCGTCCGCGTCCAGTTCGGGCACGAACGGCGTCTCGGCAAGGATGTCGGCGATCTCACGCTTTATTATCTCGACAGGGCGTTTTTTTCGCCTGTCGCATCGGATATTTTCTGGCGTCCGCTCTTCAATACGCTGACCGTGGCATTCGGGGCGATTGCGCTTTCGCTCGTCATCGGCACCGTGCTCGCCTGGCTTATCAGCCGGACGGACATGTTCGGCCGTCGCTGGTTCGCCACCGCCTTGATCGTGCCCTATATGCTGCCGGCATGGACCTTTGCGCTTGCCTGGACGACGCTGTTTAAAAACCGCACTGTTGGTGGTCAGCCCGGCTGGTTCGAGGCGATAGGCCTCACTCCGCCGGATTGGGTGGCTTATGGGCGTTTCCCGATCACCATTATCCTTGCCCTGCACTACACGCCTTTCGTCATCCTGCTGTTCGGCTCGGCGCTTCGCCGCTTCGACTCGCAGCTTGAAGATTCCGCCCGCATTCTCGGCGCCCATCGTTATCAGGTGGCGTTGCAGGTCATCCTGCCGCTGATGCGCCCGGCGCTGCTTTCTTCCATGGTGCTGATCTTCGCGAAGTGCCTCGGCGAGTTCGGCGTGCCCTATGTTCTCGGGCTGCCCGTGAAGTTCGAGGTCTTGTCCACCTCGCTGTTCCGCAGCATTGCTTCGCGCCAGACCGGCGTTGCCGGCGTCGTTGCGGCCTCGATCATGCTCATCGGCATCATCACGCTCATGATCGACGCCCGCCTCGTTCGCGAAGCCCGCCGTTTCGTGACCATCGGTTCGAAGGGTTCGATGAACCGGCAGAGCCGTCTCGGCAAGATGCGGCTTCCGGCAACCGGCTTTGCGGCCGCCATCTTCATCCTCAGTGTCGGCCTGCCGCTTCTGACCCTGGCGCTTTCGACCGTCATGAAAATGCCAGCCCGCTTCACGTTCGACAACTTCACCCTCGATTACTGGATCGGCAGCAATCTCAACACCGTGGCTTTGCAGACCGGCGTGCTCCTGAGCCCCGATCTGTGGGCAGCCGCGAAAAACACGATGATGATCGTCGGTCTTGCCTCGCTCACATCGGGTATTCTCGGCCTGCTTGTCGGTTATGTCGTCATCCGCACGCCGGCGCGGGCCCTGTCGGTCTATCTGAGACAGGTGACGTTCCTGCCTTATCTCGTGCCCGGCATCGCTTTTGCCGCCGCCTATCTGTCGCTCTTTGCCGTTCCGCGCGGGCCGATGCCGGCGCTTTATGGCACGGTGACGATCCTCATCCTCGCGTTGATTGCCGACCAGATGCCCTATGCCTCGCGCGCCGGCATTTCAGCAATGACGCAGCTTGGAAAGGATCCGGAAGAGGCGGCCCAGATCGCCGGCGCGGGCTGGTTCCGCCGCATGATCTCCATCGTCATCCCGATCCAGAAGGGATCGCTGGTGACCGGGGTTCTCCTGCCCTTCATTTCGGGCATCAAGGGCTTAAGCCTCTTCGTGATCCTGGCCGTGCCGAGCACGGATGTTCTGACCACCTATTCGCTGCGGCTGGTCGACTATCACTACACGCAGGCCGCCAACGCCGTGGTGCTGATCATCGCCGCCATCGCTTATTTCGGCACGCTGTTGGCCCAGAAGCTGACCCGCACAAATCTTGCAGAAGGACTTGGAAGCTGATGCCTACCATCAACCTGCGCGGTGCGCAGAAAAACTATGGCGTGAACTCCGCAAATGCGGTTTCCGATCTCGATCTCGAAATTCGCGACGGCGAGTTCATGTGTCTGCTCGGCCCTTCCGGCTGCGGCAAGACCACGACGCTGCGGATGATCGCCGGCCTTGAAAACCTCTCCGGCGGGGAAATTCGCGTCGGCGACCGGGTGATCGATTCCGTTACCGAAGGCATCTTCGTGCCGCCGGAAAAGCGTGAAATGGGCCTGGTCTTCCAGAGCTACGCTCTGTGGCCGCATCTGACCATCGAGCGCAACACGGATTTCGGTCTGCGCCTGCGCAAGCTGCCGAAAGCGGAGCGCGAAGCACGGGTGGAGCGCGTCATGCAGGCGCTCGATATCGCCAAATATCGCGACCGCTATCCGTCGCAGCTTTCCGGCGGACAGCAGCAGCGCGTGGCGCTCGCCCGCATGCTTGCGGTCAATCCGGGCGTTCTGCTTCTCGATGAGCCGCTCTCCAATCTGGATGCCCGGCTGCGGCTGGAAATGCGCGCCGAGCTGAAGCGGCTGCACAAGGAGTTCAAGACCACCATCGTCTTCGTGACACATGACCAGTGGGAAGCCATGACGCTTGCCACCACCATCGCCGTCATGAACGAGGGCACACTGCAGCAGATGGGCACGCCGAACGATATCTATGACCGTCCGGCCAATCGTTTCGTCGCCGAATTTGTAGGAAGCCCGCCGATCAACATCCTGACCTTCGGCCAGCCCGGTGTGTCGGATATAGCCGATAGCGCGGAATCCTATTTCGCAACGCGTTATCCGCAACTACGCGGCATTGCCTCTATCGGCATGCGGCCGGAGGCGATGGGTTATGCGATGAAGCCCGAGGATGTGCCGCAGGGCAGCTTCTCCGGCGAGATGACGGTGACCGGCGTGCTGCCGACCGGCGGCAGCTGGATTCTCGAACTCAGAAGCGAGAACCATACGCTGTTCCTGACCACCCATTCCCTGCCGCGTATCGACAGCGGCGACCGCGTGTTCTTCCACGTGCCGCCCGAGGCCCTGCACGCCTTTGACGTGATGGGGCAGCGGATCACCGAGGCGGACGCCGTTCTGCGCAACAGCACCTACAACTGAAAACGCCGCCGAGACGGCTGAAGGAGAAGCAGTATGAAGCGGACAATGACGAGCCTGAGTCGGCTGTTGTGCGCAACGGCGATCGCCGCAACGCTTGGCGGCGCGGCGAAGGCGGGAGAACCTTTCGACCTCAATGCCCTGATCGAGGCGGCGAAAAAGGAAAAGCCGATCACCGTCTATGACAGCACGGGCAAGATCGTCGAAATGGCGAAGAACTTCGCGACAAAATATGGTGTCGGCGCAGAGGGCGCGAAGGTGAAGGTCTCGGCCCAGCTGGAAATGATCATCCGCGAGGCGCGCGCCAACAATATTCAGGGCGATGTCTCGATCATCAGCGATGCGCCTGCGGCGATGGCGCAGCTCATTCCGCTCGGTTTCGTCGAAAGCTGGCTGCCGCCGGATAAGGCCGGCAATATTCCCCCGGAATATCAGGACCCGCTTACCGTCGTCACCAGTGCCAATGTCTGGGCCTATAACAGCGAGCTTTTCGACAAATGCCCCGTTTCCAATATCTGGGAACTGACCGATCCGAAGTGGAAGGGCAAGGTCGCGATGCAGGATCCGCTGGGCAAGGCTTCCTATGTCGACTGGTTCAACCAGATGGCCAGCCACGGCGACGGCGAGGTGAAGGCGGCGTATAAGGCGCTTTACGGCAAGGACCTCGAAACCGGGGAAAAGAGCGCGACTGCGGCCTGGGTGAAGGCGCTCGCCGCCAACGCTCCGCTGCTGACCGACGCCGATGCGGCCGCCGCCGAAGCCGTTGGCGCTCCCGGCCAGAAGGAGCCCTTCATGGGCCTCATCAGCTCGGCGAAGTTCCGCGACAATGCCGAGAAGGGCATGAAACTCGGCCTCTGCAAGGAGCTGAAACCCTGGGTCGGCTGGCTCTATCCGGGTGTCGGGCTGATCACCAAGGGCACGAACAGCCCGAACGCGGCGAAGCTCTTCATTCACTACATCATGACTGCTGAAGGCATCGCACCGCAGGCGATCGACGGCAAGATGTCGACCAACAAAGAGGTGAGCCTGCCTGCGGATGAGCCGTCGGGTATCGGCGCCGTTCTCGATGACATTCTGCCCTACAGCATGGCGACCAGCCTTGACGACTGGGACGCGCGTGAAACCTGGCAGGACTTCTGGCGTGTGAACTACAAAAAATAACGGGGGACCATCTGGTGACGATCACTACTCAGAACAAGAATGGCAATGAGCGCAGGCGGCGGAGGACCGCCTCCGCACTTTGCCTCGGCTTTTCGCTGGCGCTCAGCGGGGCCGCCCATGCGCAGGATGCCTTCAATCTCGATGCGCTGATCGACGCCGCGAAGAAGGAAAAGCCGATCACGGTTTATGCGGTGACCGGCAAGATCGTCGATACGGCACAGGCCTTCACCGCCAAATACGGCGTGCAGGCGAGCGGCAAGAAGGTGAACGAGGCAACGCAGGTCGAGTTGATGATCCGCGAACATCGGGCGGGCAATGTCGTCGGCGATGTGAGCGTGGCAACCGATGTCGCCTCTGCCATGGGCGAGCTTTTGCCGGAAGGCATCGCCACCAGTTGGACGCCGCCGGATCTCGAAGGCGATATTCCGCAAAAGCTGCGCGATCCGCTCGTGGTCGTCTCGGACCCGCATGTCTGGACCTACAATACCGAGAAATACGACACATGCCCGGTCACCAACATCTGGCAGATGACGGAGCCGAAGTGGAAGGGCAAGCTCGCCATGCTCGATCTCTTCGACAAGCCGCTTTATGCCGACTGGTTCAACCAGATCGAAACCCATCACGATGCCGATGTCGCCAGGGCCTATGAGGACCTTTACGGCAAGAAGCTGGAGACGGGCGAAAAAAGCGCAACGGCGGCCTGGGTGAAAGCCTTTGCCGAAAATGCACCGCTGCTGACGGATTCGAGTTCGGTGGCGGATGCGGCCGGTGCGCCTGGGCAGGCCGATCCCTTCTTCGTCATCACTTCGGTAGCGAAGTATCGTGACAACGAGGCCAAGGGGCTGAAGCTCGGTCTTTGCAGCGGCGTAAAGCCCTTTTCCGGTTTTCTCTATCCCGGTTTCGGGCTGATTGCCGGGCAAACGAAAAGCCCGAATGCGGCGAAGCTTTTCCTGCATTACCTGATGACGGAAGAAGGCATCGCGCCGCAGACCGCTGACGGCAAACTCTCCGGCAATATGAAAATAGCCCTGCCGGCGGATGAGCCCTCGAAGGTCGCCAATCATCTCGATGAGTTGATGGCTTTCGACGCCGCAACGGCGGCCGACGACCTCGACAAGCGCGAAGGCTGGCAGGATTTCTGGCGTGTGAACTACAAAAAATAAACGCAAGGCGGGTGCGAGCCCGCCTGTCTTTTCCTTGGGAGGGGAAACGATGCGAAGAACGAATTTGAGGACCGCCTTGGCCATGGCCGCAGCTGCAGCGATTATGGGCGTTTCCGCACTGATCGCCGCGGCTGAAGAGACTTTCGATCTCGATGCTGTTCTTGCGGCTGCGAAGCAGGAGAAGCCGATCAACATCTATGACAGCACTGGCAAGATCGTTGAGATGGCCGATAAATTCAGCGCCAAATACGGGCTGAAGGCGACGGGAGTGAAGGTTTCCGCCAATAGCCAGCTGGAGATGATTATCCGCGAAAGCCAGTCGAACAATGTGCAGGGCGATGTAGTGCTGATCACCGATGCGCCATCGGCGCTTGCCCAGCTTCTGCCGGCAGGTTTCGTCGAGAATTATCTGCCGGGCGACATGACCTCTAAAATCCCGGCGCAGTTTCAAAACCCGCTGGCCATTTCCACCAATGCCAATGTCTGGGCCTATAATACCGAAGCCTATGACAAATGCCCGGTGACGAATATCTGGGAACTGACCGAGCCGAAATGGAAAGGCAAGGTCGCCATGGTCGATCCGCTCAGCAAGAGCACCTATACGGACTGGTTCAACCAGCTTGAAGCCCACGGCAATGAAAAGGTGGCGGCAGCTTACAAGGCTCATTCCGGCAAGCAGATGGAGGAAAAGGGTGCGGCAGCCGCCTGGATCAAGGCGCTGGCCGCGAATGGTCCGCTCGCCACCGATGGCGACGATCCGGTGGCGGAGGCGGTGGGCGCGCCGGGTCAGAAGCAGCCCTTCTTCGGCCTGCTGAGTTCGGCCAAATTTCGCGACAATGCCGACAAGGGCTACAAGCTCGGCCTCTGCACCGATCTCGATCCCTGGGTTGGCTGGACCTATATCAAGCTCGGCCTGATGGCCTCCAAGACCAGAAGCCCGAACACGGCCATGCTCTTTATCCACTACGTCCTGACGGAAGAGGGCATCGCCCCGCAGATGAAGGACGGCAAGCTGCCGACCAATACCGACATCAAGATACCAAATGACGAGCCTTCGGGGCTGATGAAGGTCGCCGACCGGCTGATGGGCTACGATTCCGCCACCGGTCTCGATGATTTCGACCGCCGCGAGGAATGGCAGGATTTCTGGCGCGTCAACTATACGAAATAACCCCGGTTGGCGCGGTCCTTGCCGCGCCGCCTCCTCCTTTTTGCGAACGAACGGACTGGACATGCCGATGCAGACTTCATTGAGCGAACGGAAACCTGGAGACGAGGATGCGTTTTCCCGCTCTGTGCGGTTGATGAAGATCGCGGAAACGGCGGCGCGTGCCGTGCGTGATCCGTTGCTGGCGGCGTTTCGGTCGGATATGGCGGTGGATTACAAGGTCGATCTCCACGATATCGTGACCATCCATGACAAGCGCGCCGAGGCTGCCATCCGCGCCGTCATTCTCGAACGGGAGCCCAATTCGGCGATCATGGGCGAGGAGGGCGGCCAGATCGGTAGCGGTGAGGTGCAATGGTATGTCGACCCCATCGACGGCACGGCAAATTTCGCCCGCGGCCTTGCTTTCTGGTGCGTGTCCATCGCTGCCGTCATAGGCGGAGAAGCCGTCGCCGGCGTGGTTTACGATCCCGTGGCGGACCAGATGTTTTCCGCCGATCTCAAAACCTCCTATCTTGATGGCGAAAGGCTGCATTCCCGCAGCGTTGCAGATGAGACTCGTGCGACGCTCATCACAGGCTATCCCGTCTCGCGCGATTTCCGGCTGGATGGGCGGGAAGCGGCGCTCGCCAATTTCGGCACTCTTGCCGAGACCTTTTCGACATTGCGCCGGCCCGGCAGCGCTGCGCTCAGCATTGCCCATGTTGCGGCCGGCTGGACGGATGCGGCCGCCGGTTTCGGCGTCAATGCGTGGGATGTGGCCGCCGCCATTCTCATTCTCAAAAACGCCGGCGGAACCTATGAGCCGCTGCCCCTCGGAAAGGTGGCGGAAGGTTCCGCCGATTTCCTTTGCCCGGGCTATATCGCCATGGGTGAGGGGGCCAGCTATCCGACATTGCAGCGGGTGGCGCGATCCATATCCGAAAGCCGCATAGCCAATGCGGCGATGAAACTGAACCAGTCGGCCGCCGCGAAGGCCTGAAGACGCAATAGATGACGGCGGCCGTATAGACGCCGATGGAGACATGACATGCCGCAATCGCAACCGACCCCATTCCGAGAGCAGGAAACAGGCGAGCTGCCGAAGCTCAGCCGCATCTATGAGCAGCATCCGCTTTACGGTGTCGATCTCTTCATTTCCGGTAAGGAGGGGGCGAGCGACCTCAATCTTCTACGCCAGAACGGCATTACCACCGTCGTCAATTGTGCCGTCAATCTGGATTTCAATTTCGTGGAGCAGTCACAGGTCGTTTCCGACCACGAAGGCAGCGTCTATGGGCCGGGCGAAATCCGCTACTACAAGATCGGCCTGATCGACGGGAGCGGAAATCCCGATACCCAGATGGTTGCGGCCCATTATATCCTGCGAGCGGCGCTGGAGCAGATATTGCCCGACAAGCCCTCCTATCCCCGGCGGGAGCGTGGCAACGTGCTCATCAATTGCCGGGGCGGACGTTCGCGTTCCGTCGCCGTCGTTGCGCTTTTCCTGCATCTCACGTTGCCAACGGAGTTTCCGACGCTGGATGACGCCATCGGCTTCGTTCGCCTGAAACGCGAATTGCCGGAGAACGAATGGTACAAGGCGCCGAAACCCGTGCTTGCGGATGCTGCCCGCCGGGCCGCCGACTGGATTGCCATGATCGACGCCGCGCATTGAAAGGCGGAAGACTGTCTGGTCAGTTTTGCGGTTCCAGCGCGCTTGCCGCGGCCTCGGCACGCGCGGCGGCCTCTTTTGCCTCCCGCTCGGCGCGGGAGGCCGCTTCCGGGTTGCTAGAACCGTCATAGCCTCCCATGGCGCGTTCCCCGATGGCGATGTGGACATCCTTGAGCTGGATGATGACGAGACCGGCGAGGATGGCCGCACCGATAAGGAATACTGTTTCCCCGTTCATGGTCATTCGACTCCACGCTTCGTGTTTGCCGGCGGAGGAAACAGCCGGCAAAACCGCCGCTCAGCGGGTCAGGAGGCCGACGCCTGTTTCCGCATCGAACAAATGCATATTGGAAGGGTCGATGTCGAGGCCGATCGTTTCACCGGCCTTGACTGCGCTGCGTCCCTGCACCGCGATGACCAGTTCGGTGGAGGTTCCCGTGGTGAGGAAAGTGACCGAGCCGGTCGTCTCCACCGCGGAAACCGGCAGCGTCAATGCCGCTCCGGCTGCTGCGGCCGGCCGGATATGTTCCGGCCTGATGCCGACGATCACATTTTTGCCGGGCGGCAGGGAGCCCGGATTCCCGATCGATTGCTGCGGCTCGCCTTCGCCGAACACGAGCTGAAGGGATGCGCCATCCGGGCTGACGGTCGCCGGAATGAAATTCATGGCCGGCGAGCCGATGAAACCTGCAACGAAACGATTGACCGGGCGGTCGTAGAGTTCCAGCGGCGTTCCCTGCTGTTCGATGACGCCATCGCGCATGACGACGACATGATCGGCCATGGTCATCGCTTCGATCTGGTCATGGGTGACATAGACCGAAGTGGCATGCAGGCGATCATGCAGCGCGCGGATTTCCTTGCGCATATGGACGCGCAGTGCGGCATCGAGGTTGGAAAGCGGTTCATCGAACAGGAAAGCCTGGGGATTGCGGATGATCGCCCGGCTCATGGCCACACGCTGGCGCTGGCCGCCGGAGAGTTCGCGCGGATAACGTTTCATCAGCTTGGAAAGTCCGGTCGTGGCGGCAACCTCTTCCGCCGCCTTGCGGGCTTCCGCCTTGGCGACGCCGCGCATGCGCAACGAATAGGTGAGGTTCTCTTCCACTGTCATGTGCGGGTAGAGCGCATAGGACTGGAACACCATGGCCACGTCGCGTTTACGCGGCGGCACACCGTTCATGAGCGTGCCGGCAATGCGCATGTCGCCGGCCGATATGCTCTCCAGCCCGGCGAGCGAACGCAAAAGGGTGGACTTGCCGCAGCCGGAGGGGCCGACAAGTGCGACGAAGGTGCCCTTCTTGATGGAAAGGTTGATATTTTTCAGAGCATGGAAGGCGCCGTAATATTTATTGACGCCGGAAAGTTCGATCTGAAGGGTCATTTGAGCGCTCCTGATGTCAGGCCGGAAACAATGCGGCGCTGCAAGAGAATGAAGAGGGCGAGAATGGGCGTCACATACATGGTCGCGTAGGCCATGATGTTGTTCCATTCGCTGGTATTGGGGCCCATGAAGGAATTGAGGCCGACGCTGGCGGGCTGCAGTTCCGCCGCCTGGATCATCGATTTCGAATAAACGAACTCACCGAAGGCTTGCATGAAGATGAGGATGGCGCTGACGAGAATGCCGTTTCTGGCAAGCGGCAATACGATGTGGAAGAAAGCACCCACCCGCGAATTGCCGTCCACCAGCGCCGCCTCTTCCAGTTCCTGCGGCACGGCCATGAAGGTGGCCCGCACCAGCACAACAAAGAAGGGCATGCTTTTGGCCGCAATGGCGAGGATGACCGACAGACGCGGATAATCCAGAAGCCCGAATTGCGAGAAGCCGACGAAGATCGGCGTGATCATCAACGATGCCGGCAGGACCTGCAACATGAGGATCAGGAACAGGCCGATATCCACCCAGACGTTTCGATACCGGGCCAGGACATAGGCACAGCCGACGCCGAGAATGGTGATCAAGAGTACCGCGCTGGAGGCGATCAGCACCGAGTTCCACAGGTAACGCCCCATGTTGCGGCTTTCCCAGACATAGGCATAGGTCTGCCACTGCGGGTCGCTGGGCCAGAAGGCGGGCGGATTGGCGAACATTTCCGAGCCGCTTTTGAGCGAGGTCAGATACATCCAGTAAAGCGGAAAGAGATAGATGATCGCGAGAATGATGGCGATGGCCAGCATCAGGCGGTTGCGGTTGGTGATGCTCATCCGCGCACCTCATGCCGTGTCGAGCGCACATAAACGACGGAAGCCAGCATGACGAAAACGATCATGATGACGGAAATCGTCGCGCCCTTGCCGAAATCATATTGTCGGAAGGAAAGGTCCCAGGCCCAATATTGTGCCACGTTGGAGCTGTTGTTCGGCCCGCCATCGGTAATGGCGGCGAAAAGGTCGAATTGCTGCAGCGTGAAGATCAGGCCGAGCGAGACGATCGCGCCGATGGTGGAGCGCATCATCGGCAGGGTGATGGTGTAGAAACGCTGCCAGGCGCTGGCGCCATCCAGTTCCGCCGCCTCGTAGAGATCGCCGGGAATGGAGGCGAGGCCTACCGAAAGCAGGATCATGTTGAAGGAGGTGCCGAGCCAGATATTGGCGATGACGACGGCCCAGAGCGAAAAATTCGCATCCGAACGCCAGAAGATATTGCCCGATATCAGGCCGCTTTCCCGCAGGAAGAAATTCAGGACGCCGAAATCGCCCGAGAGAATCCAGTTCCAGATGGCGCCGACGACGAGGCCGGGCATGACCCAGGAAACGAGGAACAGGCCGCGCAGCCAGGTGGCGCCCGGAAAATTCACCCAGAAGAACAGCGCCAGACCGAAGCCGATGGCGAACTGCCCGGCAATGGAGGCGACGACGAAAGTGACGGTGTTCATCAGGATCGGCAGGGTTTCAGGCTGCCGGAACAGATCGACATAATTGCGGAAACCGACGAACGGGCGCACGAAGGTGCCCAGACTGAACATGTCGACTTCCTGAAAACTCATGACGATGTTGTAGATAAGCGGCAATCCCGCCATGACGAACAGGAAGCCCAAAGGCAAGGCGACCAGGACGATGTCGAAACCGCGACCGTCGCTGACGCTGGAAAACAGTCTTTTCATGAAACATCCTCACAAGCTCCGATCGGGGCCGCCGCTGCATGTCGCAGCAGGCAGCCCCACCGGGAGGAACCCCGTGGATGGGGGGCCGGATGAACCCGGCCGCCCGCCCATATGGATCAGCCGTCGACCAGCTTTATCTTTTCAGCTGCCTGATCAAGTGCCGCCTTCGGCGTCATCTGACCTGACAGGGCGCCCTGTATGGCGTCCTGAATGGCCTTGGAAATCTTCGGCCATTCCGGCGAGGGACCGCGCGGCTGCGCATATTTCAGCTGCTCGACGAAGGTCTTGAGCGCTTCGTCCTTCAGCGCATTGCCGGTGGGCGGAACCGGAATATCGGAACGCGCCGGCAATTGGCCGAAGTTCTTGAACATGTCCTTGTCCTGCGAGACGAAGAACTCGATCGCCTTGAAGGCTTCTTCCGGATGTTTGGTCTTGGAGAAGATCGCCCAGTTATAGTCGCCCATGGCCGAAGATCGCGGCGCATCCGGTGCCGGAACCGGCAGCAGGGCCACGCCCCAGTCAAATTTCGCATCCTTCAGCATGCGGTCGATTTCCCACGGGCCGGAAATCACCATGGCGGCATTGCCGGCGTTGAAGGTGGCGGTGGAATCCCACTGGCTGCGCGTCAGCGTATCCGGTGAAGCGAGTTTTTCATCCAGCAGCAGCTTCCAGGTCTCGAGCGCCTTCACGGCACCTTCGGTATTGATATTCTTGTAGGTCGCACCGGCCATCTGCGCCCAGGGCAGGAACTGGAAGGTGCCTTCCTCATTCGCCTTGGCGCTGAAGCTGATACCATAAATGTTCTTTGAAGGATTGGTCAGCTTGCGGGCTGCCCCCACCAGCTCGTCCCAGGTCTGCGGCGGTTTTGCCGGATCGAGCCCGGCGGCCTTGAACAGGTCCTTGTTGTAATAGAGCGCGATCGTATTCGTCGCCTTCGGCACGCCGAAATATTTGCCGCCCCACATCACCGATTTCAGCGGACCCGGAAAATAGTTCACCGTCTTGATGATGTCCGACTTGGCGATCATGTCGGTCACGTCGAGAAAGGCGCCGCGTGCGGCGAACATGGCATGGTTGGGGTTGTCGATGGCGATGATGTCGGGCGCTTTGCCGGTCGAATAGGCGCGCATGGATTCGCTCACCACATCGTCGAACTGCAATTGCCGGTATTCGATCTTGATGCCGTTATTGAGCTTGTTGAACTCTTTTATGAGGTTCGGCGCGGGCTGGATATCCCTGTCCAGCGACCACAGTGTCAATGTCACGTCTTCCGCATGCGCCGTTATCGCACCGGCGGATACGCTTGCCAGAACAAGCGCACCGGCCATCATGCATTTCGCGATACCCATAATCTCCTCCTCTTGGTTATCGTCGCTGCAATATCTGGAAACCTTCTCCCGAAAGGCTTCCCTTATGTCGGGTCGACGACGAAATCGCCGCCGCGGCATTTTTTCAGATAGTTCAGGCCATGCACCTGGCCCGTCATTTCCAGCGCATCGCGGTAGACGGGGTCATGCCAGCCTTCGATATCGATCGAGCCGGACCAGCCGGCGAGGCGCAGTTCGGAAATAATGTCCGTCCAGTTGCTGTCGCCGAAGCCCGGCGTGCGCATGAAGACGAATTTCTCCTTGCCGAAAATGCCGTGCTCGCGAATGACGTCCCAGCGAATGGTCGCGTCCTTGCCGTGCACATGGAAAATCTTGTCCGCCCATTTGCGGATCTGCGGCAGCGGGTCGATGAGATAGACCATCTGGTGGCAGGGTTCCCATTCAATGCCGATATGCTCATCCGGCGTTTCGTTGAACATCAGTTCCCAGGCGTCGGGATTATGCGCGATGTTCCAGTCGCCGGTCTGCCAGTTGCCGTCCATGGCGCAGTTTTCAAAGGCGATCTTCACGCCCTTGTCGGCGGCGCGTTTGGCAAGCTCGCTCCAGATTTCCTTGTATCTGGGCAGGCTTTCCGGCAGCGGTTTACCGCGCAGCCGGCCGGTGAACCCGGCAACGCAGGTGGCGCCGAAATGATGGGCGTTGTCGATGCAGTCTTTCCAGCCCTGCAATGTCTCAAGGTCGATGTCGGTTTCCTCAAGCGGATTGCCGAACATGCCGAGCGTGCTGATGGTGATGTCGCGGTCGCCGATCGCGTCAAGGCAGCGCTTGCCCAGATCGGCCAGGTCCTGACCGTTGGTTGTCTGCCAGAAGAACGGCTCGAAGCTTTCGAAGCCGAGATCGGCGATCTGCCCGATGCGTTCGGCCGCCTGGCCTTTGGTGGCGCTGACCATGGTGCCGATGCGGATGGATGTTGCCGGATTGCTCACGTCTTTCAGTCCTTATGCTGCAATTGAAACACGCTGGCCGAGGCGGGCGCTTTCAATCGCGCCGATCACCATGGCAAGGCTGTTGATGTTGTCGAAGGAGGCCGTCTCCGGCATCTCACCGGTGCGGATGGATTCGAGGAAGGAGAGAATGACGCTGGCATGGCCTCGCGTATCCTTCTCGGAAACGGCATCGGAAACGTTTACGGCCTTGAATCCACGCAGAAGTCCCTGGTCATCGCCGGCCACGGAGGCGGAGAAATTGTCTTCACCGTCCCAGAGGATCATTCCCTTCGAGCCGATAAGCCGCCAGCGCGCTTCCCAGCTGGTCCGCTCGCCTTCGGCGCACCATGAACCGCGATAGGTGAAGACGACATCATTCGAGAACTCGAAAATGGCGTTGGCGCTCGCCCCATGGGCATACCAGGAACCGGCCGGGTTCTTCTCCACGCAAAAGACGGAGAGGGGCTTTTCATTGGCGACGAAACGGGCTGCATCGAAGGTGTGGATCGCCATGTCGAGAAGCAGGACGTTCTTCATCTCCTCACGGAAGCCGCCGAAATGCGGGCCGAGGAAGAAATCGCAATGGATGGCCGTCAGATCACCGATGACGCCGTCTTCCAGCGCGCGGCGCAGCCGCCGGATACCGGCAATAAACCGCCGGTTTTGCACGACGGCATGAATTTTGCCGGCTTTTTTCGCCAGTTCCACCAGCGTGGCGGCTTCCTCCATCGAGGCGGCAAGCGGCTTTTCGCTGAGGACATGGCACCCGGCATCGAGACCGGCTTCAACCACGGCGAAGCGCGCCTGCGGGATGACGATGTCAAAAAGGATGTCGGCTTTCGTTTCGGCAAGAACCGCGCGAAGATCGGTGCCGATGACCGCGTCGGTGAGGGCGAATTCTTCGGCAAGCGCACGGGCCGTGTTCTCGTTCAGATCCACCAGACCGGCGATCCTGATCGCGCCGGAAATCTCCGGCGTGGATTGAATGGCGCGCAACCAGCCTTTGGCCATGGCTCCGCACCCGCATAAAACGGCATTAAATGTCATCTCATCTCCCCGGGCTCTTTCGCAAACTCCTCTTTGCGCAGAGCGTCGTAAACGTTTACGAGACTATGCCAATGATGTTAGATATGTCAAGACCGTTAAGGGACGCGTTGATTGCGCGTCAGGCCTGGGAGGGGAATGCATGAAAGGAATCCGTCAGCTTGCCGACTATCTGGAGATATCGATAGGCACCGTTTCCCGTGCCCTGAACGGCAAGCCCGATGTGAACGAAGAGACGCGGCGACGTGTTCTCGAAGCGGCGGAAAAGCTCGGTTATGTGGCTAACCAGTCCGGGCGCAGCCTCAGACAGGGAACCACCAATGTCATCGGCCTGATGACCGGCAGCGACGCGCAGACCGTTGAAAACTCCGACAACTTCTTCCTAGGGGTGACGGACGGCCTGCAAAGCGTGTTTTCCGGACATAATCTCGATCTCATCGTTCTGCCATGCCCGGGGGAAGAGGACCCGGATGAATATCTGAAGCGCATGGTGGCGCGGCGCATGGTGGATGCGATGATCATTTCCGCCACCCGGCGGACCGACAAGCGCGTGGATTTCCTGAAGCAGACCCGTCTGCCTTTCGTGTCGCTTGGACGCACCGCCTCCAGCGATAATCACGCCTGGATCGACCTCGATTTCGAGGGTGTGGCGAAAAACGCCGTCGATCGCCTTGTTGCTGCCGGACATCGTTCGATTGCGGTGGCGGTGCCCGACAGCGATATCAATCTCGGTTACGTTTTTCTGGAGGGGTACAGGCGTGCGCTGGAAGACAATGGCATCGCTTACGATTCTTCCCTGGTCATCCGCGCGAAATCGAGCGAGCAGGGCGGTTATCACGCCGCCAGCGAATGGCTGCAGATGCGCCCTCGGCCAACGGCGATCGTGCTGATCTACGAGCTGATGGCGGTCGGTCTTTATCGCCGTCTTGCGGAAGTGGGGCTGAAACCGGGGCGGGATCTCGCCGTCATCGGCTTCCGCGACGGTCCGCGCGGCCAGTTTCTGGAGCCGCGGCTGACCAGTTTCCGCATGTCCCTGCATGATCTCGGCGTGACGGTGGCCCAGACGCTCTTGTCGACCATGCCGGCCTATGCGCCCTTCTACCCCGAGCAGGCCCGCCATTGCATCTGGCCGATGCTGCTTGTGGCGGGGGAGAGCGACCCTGCACCCGCGCCATAGGCGAGGCGCGCGGGAGCGCCGAATTCGAAGGCCGGGATCACGGGGACAGGCTGGCCCTTGTGTGCGTCAGAGTTTGTAATCCTCAATGCTCACGACGCCGAACGGGTTGAATTTGTAGCTGTCCTCCTCATACCGCGTGTCATCGGACAGGGCTGCATGACGCGCCTTCACCGTCTTTTCCACGCCGTCGCGGGCCATCTGATCGGCAATGTTGTCCATCAGGGCGGCGATCTTCAACTGCTCGGCATTGGTTGAGGGCAGTTTGTCGTCTTTGCGGATGAAATTCACCCGCACGTCGGGCAGCCCGACCAGATGGAACCCGACGCTCGCCATGCCATCGGCATCGCCGCCGATGGGGCGGCGTGCGAAGGCGAGGCGGCAGGTCCTCGCGAGCGCCAGCGGATCATCGGATGCGGCTTCACGGCGCGATTGCTCGAACAATTCCTTCCAGCGCCGCGCTCCATGCGCGACACCGGCGCTTTCGCCCTTTACCGCAATGGCGCCGTGGCCAAACATATGCTGTGCGAACTGCAGGGCTTTCGCGGATGTCACGACCGCATTTTCCGCGGCCATTGACGGGCCGAGCACATAAAGAACCGAGCCATGCCCCGCGACGGCCTCGTCATCGGTCTTCTGATAGGTCTCCGGATCGACACGATCCCAGCAGACGGCGAAGGACCGTTCCATCCGGTCGTCCGGCTCATCCTGCGAATAATCCTCATCGATACTGAAATCGGCGGCAAATGCGTCGATGGCGGCACGCGCGCCCAGCTGGAGCGTCGCAAGGCCGTTCTCCGTTCCGAGGAAACACAGAATGTGCCGGGGTTCGTATTCCGAACGGGACACGGCAAAGGCCGATGGTTTGTTCGCCGCCCTGCCGAGGGACGGCGTCCCCAGAACGAGACCGCCCAAAAAAGCGAGAACGCCGCGACGCCCTGAATTCATCCTCTGCCCCCAATAACTCCACCAACGGATCGGAGCGTTTTATATCGGCATCTTCATTCAGGCCATATTGCCTGCGTCTTTTTTTAACCTCGCGGCCATCGAAAGACGTGTGGTGGCAAAAACGCCTGCGCGTTTCGCCACCACACCATGAATGCGGATCGCAGGGGGATTATTTGGTGGTGTAACCGCCATTGACCAGAATGGTCTGTCCGGTCATCCACCAGCCGTCCGAGACGAGAAAGCGGATATAGGGAACGATGTCCTCGATATCGGTGAGGCCGGTCTTCGAGAAGCCGGAAAGGGCGGCGGCGCTCTTGTGATAGGCCTGTGCGTCCGGTGTTTCCTGACCGTAGAAAAACGGCGTGTCCATCGGGCCGGGACCGATCGCCGTCACCGAGATGCCGCGTTCGCCGAATTCCTTAGCGGCAGCGCGGGTGAAGTGCTCCACCGGCGCCTTGGTGCCGGCATAACTCGCGTAAAACGGCGTGAAGGCGCCCAGTAGCGAGGTGACGAGGGTGCAGATCCTGCCATTGTCATTAACGTGGCGACCGGCTTGCTGGAGGAAAAAGAAGGCCGACTTGGAATTGACGGCGGTCATTTCGTCATATTCGGCTTCCGATGTCTCGAGGATCGGTTTTTTCAGCACCTTGCCGACCGTGTTGATAGCGATATCCGGGCGGCCGATGGCGGCGACGGCATCGCTGAACAGTTTTTCGGCGGCGCCTGCCGTGGTGAGATTGGCCTGGAGAGCGACTGCCTCGGCGCCAGCCGCCTTCACGGCCGCAACGGTCGCGTCCGCATCGGCCTTGGCGGCGGCGCTGTTATAGTGGATGGCGATTGCGCTCGCGCCCTGGGCGGCGAAATCGCGGGCGATCAACCCACCGAGATTTTTCGCGCCGCCGGCGATGATGACTGTTTTGCCCTTGATGGAATGATCGGTCATGGATCGGCCTCCTGTGCCTGGGTCCGGCCACGTTTGCGGCCGCTTTCATGGCGACAGGATATCGTCTAGGATTACGCGATAAAGGTGATCATTCTGACATGACCTGTCAGGAAATCCGCACAATAAAGGTTTTCCATTGGACCGCATCGACCTGTTCCGCATCTTCACCCGTGTCGTCGACTGTGCGAGTTTCACACGCGCTGCCGATACGCTCGGCATTCCACGTTCTTCGGTTTCGGCGGCCGTGCTGGAGCTGGAAGGACGCGTTGGTGCGCGGCTGCTCAACCGCACCACCCGCAAGGTCTCGCCGACCGAAGATGGTTCGGCCTTTTACGAACGCTGCCAGCGGCTGATCGCCGATGTCGAAGATGCGGAAAACCTGTTCCGGCAGACGGCGGCGCAGCCTTCCGGCCGGCTGCGGATCGATGTGCCGGGCCGGATCGGCCGGCTGGTCATTGCACCCGCCTTGGCGGAATTTCTCGATCTTTATCCGCAGATCGACATAAGCCTTGGCGTCACGGATCGTGCCGTCGATCTGGTGGAGGACAATATCGATTGTGTGCTGCGGGTCGGGTCACTCAGCGATTCCGGCCTGATTGCGCGGCCTATCGGCAAGCTGCCGCTCATCAATGTCGCAAGCCCTGCCTATCTGGAGCGTCACGGCACTCCGGGGGCTCCGCAGGATCTGCCCCGCCACTGGGCCATCAATTACGCATCACCCTCCAGCGGGCGCGTGGAAAACTGGGAATGGATCGAAGGCGAGACGCTGCATTCGGTTTCCATGCGTGGCCGTGTCACCGTCAACAATGCCGAGGCCTATATCGCCTGCTGTCTCGCCGGCCTCGGCTTGATCCAGATACCGGCTTACGATGTCAGGCCGCATCTGGAGAGCGGCGAACTTGTTGAAGTCATGCCGAACCATCGGGCCGAGCCTATGCCGATGACCTTGCTTTATTCCCATCGCCAGCATCTGTCGCGGCGATTGCAGGTCTTTGCGGAATGGCTGGAGGCCTTGCTGCGGAGGCAGCTTCTGTAAAGGCGGTGGCCGCAGTTAATCGGCTGAGGATGGTTCGACGCGATGCCGCTGTCGGGTCGCTGCGGCCATTCGCCCGCTGCCCCGTCAACCGCCATATTGGGCATCCGTCACCTGTTCCATCCAGTCCACCACCTTGCCGTCCTTGACCTCCTGAAGCGCAATATGGGTCATGGCGATATTGGGTGCGGCGCCGTGCCAGTGCCTTTCACCCGGTGCGAACCAGATGATATCGCCGGGGCGAATCTCCTCCACCGGCCCACCTTCGCGCTGTGCGCGGCCAAGGCCGGACACCACGATCAGGGTCTGGCCGAGGGGATGGGTGTGCCAGGCGGTGCGGGCACCGGGTTCGAAGGTGACCTGGGCGCCCTGTACCCGTTCGGCATCGAAGGGGTTGAAGAGCGGGTCGATGCGGACCGTTCCGGTGAACCAGGCTTCGGGGCCCTTTGTTGATGCCCGTGTTCCTGCGCGCAATATTTCCATGGTCATTCTCCTGACTGGTATCGTGTGGCGATTTGATGCGGGAATTCGCCTCTTGTCCACAGGGGAGCGTGAAAAGCTGATCGAACGGCAAGCTCCGGCGTGCTTCGAAACCCGGCGCAGCGCTCTTTTTCGAAGGGCTTATCTTGCTCTTTTATTGGCATTTTCCACCGCTGCCGGCCGGCCTTCCATTCCCCTCGCACGCCTCCCGATAAAAATCATTCTCGGGATTGACTCAAATATGAAACCGGTTACATTTGCCAATGTAAACGGTTTCATGGTTAGGAACCGTGCTTGGAGGAGCAAATTTCATGTTTAGACATTTGATGGCTGCCGCGGCGATGGTGCTGGCGGCGGGCACGTCGGCGCTTGCGCAGGAGCAGAGCTTCAAGATCGGTCTTTCCAATTCGTTCGTTGGTAGCGAATGGCGTACGCAGATGATCGAAGAAGCCCAGGCTGCCGCGAAGGCGTGGGGCGAAAAGGGCGTCAAGGTCGAAGTCGTCGTTCAGAGTGGTAATGTCGATGTGCAGGGGCAGATCGGTCATATCCGCAATTTCATGAACCAGGGTGTTGATGCGATCCTCATCAATCCCGGCAGCCCGACCGCTTTCGATCCGATCTTCGCCCAGGCCAAGGCACGCAACATCCTCGTCATTGCCACGGATGCGGAAGTGTCCTCGAAGGATGCGATCTATGTCGGCATCGACCAGAAGGCATGGGCGGCCCAGTCCGCCCAATGGCTTGCGGATGCGCTGAAGGGCAAGGGAAGCGTCGTCGCCATCAACGGCATCGCCGGCAACCCGGCAAATGAAGCCCGCGTCGCCGGTTACCGCGAAGTGTTCAAGAAATATCCCGATATCAAGGTGCTGAACGAAGCCAATGCGAGCTGGGATCAGGCGCAGGGCCAGCAGGCCATGCAGAACCTGCTTGCCACCTATCCCGATATCAGCGGCGTCTGGGTTCAGGACGGCATGGCTGATGGTGCATGGCGCGCCATCGAGGCCGCCGGCAAGACCAAGGACATTGCTGCAACCGGTGAAATCCGCAAGGACTTCATGACCCGCTGGGAAAAGGAAAAGTTCAATTCCGGCGCTTCGGTCAATCCTCCCGGCGTCATGGCCAGCGCGCTTAATGTTGCTGTCTTGAAGCTGCAGGGCAAGGAATTCAAGGACGGCGTCTTTGGCGGCACCTATGGTAACGCCATCTATATTCCGATCCCCTTCGTCAGCAATGACAACCTTGCCGACAATATCAAGGCCGCCGATGGCAAGCCCGGTTACTGGTCCGTCACGGCGACTGTGACGCCGGAGCAGGCTGGCGAGTTCTTCAAGTAAGACCCGTCCCGGGCCGGCGGTAAGAGCCGGCCCGAACCGGAATTTCGAGTGCGGACCGGGCCTTGGCCGTCCGCCTGTAACAAGCATTATTCGGGGACATGCGATGGCGAACGCTTTGGAAGCGGCCGGCATAACGAAGAATTTTGGCGCCGTGCGTGCGCTTTCCGCTGGCCGGCTGACCGTTGGTCGCGGCGAAATTCACGCGCTGCTGGGCGCCAATGGCTGCGGCAAGAGCACGCTCTGCAAGATCGTTGCGGGCGCGGTGGCGCCGACCAGCGGCACCATTCGGTTCAATGGCGAAGACGTGCGCTTCAAAAGCCCACGCGACGCCGAAAATGCCGGCATCGCCCTGTTTTATCAGGAACTCAGCCTCATTCCGCAGCTTTCCGTTGCCGATAATATCTTTCTCGGCCGCGAGCCGAAACGCGGCATCTTTGTTGACGGCAAGGTGCTGAAGGCCGAAGCGGCCAGGCTGATTGCGCTGTTTGATGGTGTGGCCGGCGAGGGGCTGGAGCCGGATGCGATCGTCGGCAATCTGCCGCCCGATCAGCGCCAGCTCGTCGAAATCCTGAAGGTGTTTGCCCAGAATGCCAGCCTGATGATCATGGACGAGGCGACGGCGGCGCTCGATGGCCGCCAGTCCCAGCGCTTTTTCGAAATACTCCGGGCCAAGAAGGCCGACGGTGTCTCCACCATCATGATTTCTCATCGTCTCGATGAGGTCTTTGCTGTCTGCGACCGCATCACCGTGATGCGCAACGGCGCGACGATTTCCGAACTCGACACCGCAGCCACCACCCGCGAAGCCGTCGTGCACGATATGGTCGGTGATGTTCGCGCAGCACCCGCCCGCCAGCAGGGGCGCGCCGCCGCGGTCCCCAGCCTCAAGGTAACGGATGTTGCGGGCGAAGGCGTGCGCGGTGTCTCTCTGGAAGCCTATCCGGGCGAAATCGTCGGTCTGGCAGGCCTGCAGGGGCAGGGACAATCGGCGCTTTTGAAGGGCCTCTTCGGCGCCAGTCCCTTTGCTGCGGGGAAAATCCGGTTCGAGGGTCGTGAAATCGCCATCGGCAAGCCTTCGCAGGCGGTTCATAACGGTTTTGCCTATGTCTCGGGTGATCGCGGTCGCGATGCCTCCCTTCAGGGGCGGTCGATCTTCGAAAATCTCGTCGCCGCACTGATGGTGCGCGAGAAGATGCGGCTGGTCCGTCCTGCAACGCTGAAGCCGCGGGTGCAGAAGGTCGCGGATGACATGAAGACGAAATTTGCCGGCATGGACATGGCCATCGGCACGCTTTCGGGCGGCAACCAGCAGAAGATCTTCATTTCCCGCTGGCTCGCCACGGCACCGAAACTGCTTTTGCTCGATGATCCGACCAAAGGTATCGATCTCGGCGCCAAGGCCGATCTCTTCGCGCTGATGCGGCAGCAGGCCGATGCCGGTGCGACCATTCTTCTTTATTCCTCGGAAGATGCGGAAATCCTCGAATATGCCGACCGCATTCTCGTCTTCAACGGCGGACGCATCTCTGCGGAACTGACCGGAGCCGACATGACATCCGTCAACATGACCCGCGCCGCCTATGGAGACGCCGCATGAATTCCCAAGGCGTTCTGCGCAGGCAACCCTGGATCATCACCCTCGTCGTTCTGGCCGTTCTCGTTGCCGTGAACACGTTTCTGCAGCCATCTTTCGTTCAGCCCTCCGTGCTGCAATCGAACCTGACGACATTTCTGCCGCTGATCCTGGTCGCCATCGGCCAGACCTATGTCATTCTGGCGGGAGATATCGATCTGTCGGTCGGCAGCATCGTGGCGCTCGCCAATGTCGTCACCGTCAGCGTCATCGCAGCACTCGGCGGCACGACCGGTGCTGTCTTCGCCGGCATGGCGGCGGGTGCGGCTGTCGGGCTGCTGTGTGGACTGGTCAATGGCCTCTTCATTTCCGGCCTGCGCTTCCAGCCCATCGTCACCACCTTCGCGACGGGCATCATCTTCGCCGGTCTGGCAATCTGGGTCTTGCCGCAGGCGGGCCTGCCGGTGCCGGAAGCCTATTGGCAGACCTATTCCGGCAGCTTCATCGGCTTGCCCTTCGTGCTCTGGGTATTGCTGGCGGGCATCGCTTTCACGCTGATCGTGTCGCGCATTCCTTTCCACACGCATCTGCTTGCGGTGGGTGGCAATCGCACCGGCGCCTTCCAGACGGGCCTGCGCCTCTCCGGCATCCGCATCGGCGCATATATGATCTCGGGCCTGTTCTCGGCGCTGGCGGCGCTCTGCCTCACTGGCGAAACGGCATCGGGCGATCCTCTGCTCGGTGCAAGTCTGGCGCTGTCTTCCATCTCGGCCGTTGTTCTGGGCGGCACGGCACTTTCCGGCGGCTTCGGCAGTTCGACCGGGTCGATCGCCGGCGCGCTGGTGCTCGGCATGATCGGCAATGTGATTTTCTTTGCGGGGCTGCCCTTCGAGTACCAGACGCTGGTGCAGGGTTTGATCGTGCTGACGGCGCTGGCCGGCGGTGTTCTGGTGACGAGGCGCTGATATGACCAATCCTGGCTTGCAACTCAAAACCCTTCTCACCGATCCGCTCACCATTGCCATTGGCGCATCCGCCTTCCTGCTGCTGGTCGGCGAATTATTGTCCCCCGGCTTCGCTCAGGGATCGCAGATCGTGCGGCTGCTGACGATTGCCGCCATTCTCGGCATCGTCGCGGCGGGCCAGAACCTCGTCATCCTCGGCGGACGAGAAGGCATCGATCTTTCCGTCGGCGCGATGATCTCGCTCGGTGCGGTCCTTGCCGGCAATATGATGAACGGCCAGAATGCCGGCATTCCGCTTGCCATTCTGGTTGCGGGCGGCATTCCCTTCCTGATCGGCCTCATCAACGGCCTTGGCATTACCTTCGTGCGCATTCCGCCGCTGGTCATGACACTTGGCATGACGGCGGTCATTCAGGGCGGGCTGGTGGTCTATTCGCAGGGCGTTCCCTCCGGCGCGGCGGCGCCACTGCTGGCAGGCTTCATCAACCGTCCGCTCATCTTCGGCATTCCCGGTGTACTCTTTGTCTGGCTGGGCATCGCCGCGATCATGCTCTTCGTGCTGCGCCGCACGGCCTTCGGTTTCGCCATCTATGCCATCGGCTCGAACGAGCGGGCGGCAACGCTCACCGGTTTGCCGGTCTCTTTGATCCGTACACTGCTTTATGGTCTCTCCGGCCTGTTCGCCGGGCTGACCGGGGTCTGCGTCATCGGTTACACCGGCACTTCCTTCATCTCCGTCGGCGACCAATATGTGCTTCCGTCGATCATTGCGGTCGTCATCGGCGGCACCTCGCTTGCCGGCGGTGCGGGCGGATATGTCGGAACCATGGCCGGGGCAGTTGCGCTCACCATTCTGCAAAGCGTACTGATAACGCTCAACCTCGATGTATGGGCACGGCAGATCATATTTGGTGTCACGTTGCTAGCGCTGATGCTGCTTTATGGCCGCCAAAAGCAGTTGCGTGTGTGACAGATGAGCAAAGACCAAGGTTCGAATATCAGGGAAGTTGCAGCTCTCGCGGGCGTTTCCATCGCGACCGTTTCGCGGGCGCTGCAACAACCCGACAAGGTTCGCCCGGAAACCCGAAAGAAGGTTTTCGATGCCGTGCGGCAGGCGAACTTCGTTCCCAATGCGCAGGCCGCGAGCTTCCGGCGTCAATCCAACAACACCGTCATCCTTCTCGTTCGCGATATCGGCAACCCGTTTTATCTCGAAATCTACAAGGGTGTTGAGGAGGCTGCCGGCGAAGCGGGCTTCAAGGTGCTGATGGGCGACGCCCGCAACGATGAACACCGCGTGGCGACCCATATCGATATGGTGCGGCAGAAACATGCCGACGGCCTGATACTGATGACCGGCCAGTTCCCGTCTGAGCTTCTCGAGCAGGGCGATGCGTTGCCGCCGATCGTCATTGCGTCGGAGATCATCGCCGGGATCGCGCTGCCAACGGTCAAGGTCGATAACCGTGCCGCATCCCAAAATGCTGTGCGCCACCTCATTGAGGCGGGGCATAAGAAAATCGTGCATCTCGCTGGTCCCTTTCCCGAAAGTCTGGCGCAGGAGCGTTTCGACGGTTACCGCGATGCGCTTGCCGAGGCCGGCATCGCTTATGCCGATGAGCTGGTTGTGACGGGCGATTACAGCATCGAGGCTGGCCGCCAGGCGATTACGGGCCTTCTCGAAGGTGGCATCGCTTTCACCGCGATCTTCGCATCGAGCGACCAGATGGCGATTGGTGCGATCAGCGAGCTGCGCGCGCGGGGGCTTTCGGTTCCGGCCGATGTCTCGGTCATCGGTTTCGACGACATCATCTTCGCCAATGCCTTCGAACCGCCGCTGACGACGGTGCGCCAGCCCCGGCAGGAAATGGGCCGCAGGGCCATGGCGCTGATGGTGGACCGGCTGAATGGCAAACGCACGGCCGAAACCATCGTGCTGGATACGGAACTCGTGGTGCGCGGCTCGGTCGCGCCCTGCCGCCCGCCGCATCGGTAGCGGCCAGACTGTGAATGCAAGGAGTGTAAGGACATGAAGACGATCAAAGGCCCGGCGATTTTCCTCGCGCAATTTGCCGGAGATGAGGCCCCTTTCGACACGCTCGATAATCTCGGCCAATGGGCGGCTTCGCTCGGTTACAAGGGCATTCAGGTGCCGACCGATCCCAAACTCTTCGATCTGGAAAAGGCTGCCGCCTCCAAGGCCTATTGCGACGATATCAAGGGCCGTCTCGCCGAGATTGGTGTCGAGATCACCGAGCTTTCGACCCATATTCAGGGCCAGCTCGTTGCCGTTCATCCCGTCTACGACGAAATGTTCGACGGTTTCGCGCCGGCAGAACTGCGTGGCAAACCGCAGGCGCGGCAGGAATGGGCGGTCAAGCAGCTGAAGTGCGCGGCGAAAGCCTCGCAGCATCTTGGCCTCAAGAGCCATGCGACTTTCTCCGGTGCGCTTGCCTGGCCGTTCGTTTATCCGTGGCCGCAGCGTCCGGCAGGTCTCGTCGAAATGGCCTTTGCCGAGCTCGGCAAGCGCTGGACACCCATTCTCGATGCCTTCGAGGAAAATGGTGTCGATCTCTGCTATGAGCTGCATCCGGGCGAGGACCTGCATGACGGCGTCACCTTCGAGCGTTTTCTAGGCGCCACCGGCAATCATGCGCGTGCCAACCTCCTCTACGATCCCTCGCATTTCGTGCTGCAGGCGATGGATTATCTCGGCTTCATCGACATTTACCACGAACGCATCCGCGCCTTTCACGTCAAGGATGCCGAGTTCAATCCGACCGGCCGTTCCGGCGTTTATGGGGGGTATCAGAGTTGGGTCGACCGGCCGGGCCGTTTCCGTTCGCTGGGCGACGGGCATGTCGATTTCGGCGCGGTGTTTTCCAAGCTCACCCAATATGACTTCGATGGCTGGGCGGTGCTGGAGTGGGAATGCGCGCTGAAACACCCGGAAGACGGCGCGCGTGAGGGCGCGGGCTTCATTGAAAACCACATCATCCGCGTGACCGAGCGGGCTTTCGATGATTTCGCCAAAAGCGGCATCGATGATGCCGCCAATCGCCGCCTTCTCGGCCTTTGAAAGGAAACCCCATGTCCTCCCAAACAGCAAAATTCGATAGCCGCCGCATCCGTCTCGGCATGGTCGGCGGTGGTCAGGGCGCCTTTATAGGTGGGGTGCACCGCATCGCGGCCCGGCTGGATGACCGTTACGAACTGGTGGCCGGCGCACTTTCCTCCGATCCGGCCCGTGCAGCCGCATCGGCAACCCTGCTCGGCATCGCAGCGGACCGTTCCTATGCCTCGTTTGAGGAGATGGCGGCGGCAGAGGCGGGCCGGGAAGACGGTATCGAGGCTGTCGCCATCGTCACCCCCAATCACCTGCATTTTGCCCCGTCCAAGGCGTTTCTCGACGCCGGCATCCACGTCATCTGCGACAAGCCGGTGACCGCGACGCTGGAGGAGGCAAAGGAACTGGCGGCGATCGTCAGGGCATCCGACAGCCTGTTCGTGCTGACCCATAATTACACCGGTTACCCCATGCTGCGGCAGATGCGCGAGATGGTCGCCAATGGTGACATCGGCAAGCTGCGCCATGTGCAGGCAGAATATGCGCAGGACTGGCTGACCGAAGCCGTCGAAAAGACCGGCGCGAAGGGCGCGGAATGGCGCACCGACCCCAGCCGCTCCGGTGCGGGCGGAGCCATCGGCGATATCGGCACCCATGCCTTCAACGCCGCTGCCTTCGTCACGGGTGAAATTCCGACGAGCCTTTATGCGGATCTGACCTCCTTCGTGCCGGGCCGGCAGCTGGATGACAGTGCCAATATTCTTTTGCGTTACGGAAGCGGCGCCAAGGGCATGCTGTGGGCAAGCCAGATCGCGGTCGGCAATGAAAACGCGCTGTCGCTCCGGGTCTATGGCGACAAGGGCGGGCTTGAGTGGCACCACCGTGTGCCGGACGAATTGTGGTTCACGCCCTATGGCGAGCCGAAGCGGCTTATCACCCGCAATGGTGCAGGCGCGGGTGCCGCTGCAAACCGTGTCAGCCGTGTGCCGCCCGGGCACCCGGAAGGATATCTCGAGGGTTTTGCGACGATCTACCGCGAAGCCGCAGATGCAATCATCGCAAAGAGGGAGGGAAAAACAGCTGCCGGGGAGGTGATTTACCCCGGCATTGAGGATGGTCTTGCGGGTCTCGCATTCATCGACGCGGCCGTCAGGTCCAGCAGAACCTCGTCCTGGGTGGGGATCGACCTGTAGGTCGCCGCATCTCGGGACGGACGGCGCAGGGCATTGGAGGTTGTGTCCGGCATGACCCGGTTCAGAGACCGGGGAATTCAGGGGCAGACGCGTCGTCACATTGATCAAACGGAAAGGGAGTTACGCGTTTGAAAACGTTGAAGTCAAAATTCGTGAAGATGGCATTTGCCGTTGGACTGGCAGCCGGTATAGCAAATCCGGTTCTTGCCGATGACAGCAAGACGCTGCCGATCGCCGCGCAGATGTTCACGCTGCGCAATTCCGGAACGCTGGAGGAGCAGCTTGCCATCCTCAACCGTGCCGGCGTTTCGGCCGTGGAAACGGTGGATATGCAGAAGGTCAGCGCGGACGAGCTGAACACGCTGCTCAAGAAGCACAAGATCCAGGTCATTTCCTCGCATGTGCCGATCGACAAGCTGCGCGGTAACCTCGATGAGGTCATCACCGAGCAGAAGGCCGTCGGCAATCCGGTCGTGACCGTGCCGTTCCTGAAGCCGGAAGACCGCCCGAAGGATGCCGCAGGCTGGACCGCCTTCGGCAAGGAGCTCGGCGGCTATGCGGACAAGTTGTCTGCGGCAGGCCTCTCCATGGCTTACCACAATCACGACTTTGAAATGGTCAAGTTCGACGGCAAGACGGCGCTTGAACTGCTCCTCGATGCCGCCGGCTCGAAACTGCAGGCCGAAGTCGATGTTGCCTGGGTGGCGCGCAGCGGCAATGATCCGGCCGAATTCCTCGGCACCTTGAAGGGTAAGGTTTTTGCCATCCACGCCAAGGACAATGCACCTGCCGGCACGGCAGAAAACGAGCGCGGTTTTGCCACACTCGGCACCGGCACGCTCGACTGGAAGACGATCCTGCCCGCAGCCAAGCAGGCCGGCGCAAAATGGTTCATCCTTGAGCACGATCTTCCGCTCGATGCCGAAGCGGTGCTGACCAAGGGCAATGCGTTCCTGAACGAACGCCTTCCGACCATTCAGTAAACACTGCCAGTAAAACCAGAACCGCTCCCCGGCGGCCGGTTTCGCCGGGGCGCATGAGGTTCGACAGACGCATATCCAGTTTCCGCCGCCTTGCGACGGGAAGCGTTTCGTCTCGTCGTTTTTCCACGTCACATCGGAGGAGTTATCATGGCAGACAATCACTATGATGCGATTGTTGTCGGCTCGGGCATCAGCGGCGGCTGGGCCGCAAAGGAACTCACGCAAAAGGGCCTGAAGGTCCTGATGCTGGAGCGCGGCCGCAATATCGAGCACGTCACCGACTATCAGAATGCCGACAAGGAAGCCTGGGATTATCCCCATCGCAACCGCGCCACGCAGGAAATGAAGGCGAAATATCCCGTCCTCAGCCGCGATTACCTGCTGGAAGAGGCAACGCTCGGCATGTGGGCCGACGAGCAGGAAACGCCCTATGTCGAGGAAAAGCGCTTCGACTGGTTCCGCGGTTATCATGTCGGCGGCCGCTCGCTGCTCTGGGGACGCCAGACCTATCGCTGGTCACAGACCGATTTCGAGGCCAATGCAAAAGACGGCATCGCCGTCGACTGGCCGATCCGCTATGAGGACGTCTCCCCCTGGTACGACTATGTCGAACGTTTTGCCGGCATTTCCGGCAGCCGCGAGGGGCTGGATATTCTCCCCGATGGTGAGTTCCTGCCGCCCATTCCGCTTAACTTCGTCGAACAGGATGTGGCAAACCGGCTGAAAAAAGCCTTCAAGGGCACGCGCCACCTCATCAATTCGCGCTGCGCCAACATTACCCAGGAGCTTCCCGATCAGGAGCGCACCCGCTGTCAGTTCCGCAACAAGTGTCGGCTGGGCTGTCCCTTCGGCGGTTATTTCAGCACGCAGGCCTCGACCCTGCCTGCGGCGGTCGCCACCGGCAATCTCACTTTGCGGCCTTTCTCCATCGTCAAGGAAGTCCTCTACGACAAGGACAAGAAGAAGGCGCGGGGTGTCGAGATCATCGATGCCGAAACCAACCTGACCTATGAATATACCGCAGACATCATCTTCCTGAACGCCTCGACGCTGAACTCGACCTGGGTGCTGATGAATTCGGCCACCGATGTCTGGGAAGGCGGGCTCGGTAGCAGCTCCGGCGAGCTCGGCCATAACGTGATGGACCACCATTTCCGCATGGGCGCCACCGGCCAGGTGGAAGGTTTCGAGGACTTCTATTTCAAGGGCCGCCGCCCGGCGGGCTTCTACATTCCGCGTTTCCGCAATACCGGCGACGACAAGCGCAAATATCTGCGCGGTTTCGGGTATCAGGGCTCCGCCAGCCGTTCGCGCTGGGAGCGGGAGATTGCCGAACTCAATATCGGCGCAGACTACAAGGAGGCGCTGACCGAGCCGGGCGGCTGGACCATCGGCATGACAGCCTTCGGGGAAATGCTGCCCTATCACGACAACCGCGTGAAGCTGGATCATGAGAAGAAAGACAAATGGGGCCTTCCCGTCCTCTCCATGAATGTCGAGATGAAGCAGAACGAACTCGACATGCGCGAAGACATGGTCAATGACGCCGTCGAGATGTTCGAGGCGGTCGGCATCAAGAACGTCAAGCCCTCTCGGGGCAGTTACGCCCCCGGCATGGGCATCCATGAAATGGGAACGGCCCGCATGGGACGCGACCCGAAAACCTCCGTCCTCAACGGCAACAACCAGGTCTGGGATGCACCCAACGTCTTTGTCACTGACGGCGCCTGCATGACCTCGGCCTCCTGCGTTAACCCGTCCTTGACCTACATGGCGCTGACGGCGCGTGCGGCCGACTTTGCCGTTTCCGAACGCAAGAAGGGGAACCTGTGATGAACAGACGCGAACTCTTGAAACTGATAGCCATTGCCACGGGCATTCCCCTGATTGGCGCGGATGTCCTCACGGCTGCGGAAAACGCCGCAAAACCAGCCGGCGGCGGCCATGTGTTCAGCTCGGAGGAAATCCGCTTTCTGGACGAGGTGGCGGAGACCATTATTCCGCGCACCTCCACGCCGGGTGCGAAGGATGCTGAAGTGGGTGCATTCATGGCCGTCTATGCCGCCGATTGCTACACCGACGAGCAGCGGACGCTTTTCCTTTCGGCAATCCCTGAAATAGAGAAGCGCAGCCAGGCCGACCATAAAAAGGGTTTTCTGGATCTGACGGCAGAGCAGCGGCAGGCACTGCTTTCCGCGTTGGACAAGCAGGCCAGGGTGGAGCAGACACCGGCAAAGCCGCATGCCTTCACGCTGGTCAAGCAGCTGACATTGCTCGGCTTCTTCTCCTCGAGGATCGGAGGCACGGAAGTCCTCGTCTACGACGAGATTCCCGGTGGTTTCGAAGACCGCGTTCCCTACAAGAAGGGTACGCCCGCCTGGGGCACGACCTGAACCGAGAACCACCGGCCCGTCCGCATTTGCGGGCGGGCTGTATTCATGCGGCAAGACAAGGATGACATGATGCGCAAGACACTCATCATCGCGGCGGCAATGCTGACCGCAAGCACCGTTCCCGCTTTTTCGGAGGGCGATGTCGCCAAGGGGGAGGCGGTCTTCAAGCGCTGTTCCGCCTGTCACGCCATCGGCGAGGGCGCGAAAAACAGGGTCGGCCCGCAACTTAACGGCATCATCGGCCGTGCAGCAGGCGGTGTGCCTGACTATACTTATTCGGCTGCGATGAAAAAAGCGGGCGAGGACGGGCTCGTCTGGACGCCGGAAGAATTGCGGGATTTCCTGAGCGCGCCAAAAAAGAAAATACCCGGCAATAAGATGGCGCTGGCCGGCATCAGCAAGCCGGAAGATCTGGACAATCTGATCGCCTATATCGAAAGCGCGGCTTCCAAGCCGGCTGAATGAGAGCGGCGGAGCTGCCCGGTCGAGGTGCGGTCCTTGGCGAAGGCCAAGCATGTGAAGGCAGGCGTCTACACCCTACACTTGGCTGGTTTCGCCTTCCGCCAGCTGGGCTAGGCCCGGTAGATTGCAGACGAGAAGTTTCTGCCGCCCGCCCTGCACCAGCCCCTTGCTCTCCCAGCTGGAAAGGATGCGGGAAACGGTGTGCAGCGTCGTTCCGGTCATTTCGGCTATATCCTGACGCGAGATCGGGAAGTCGATACGGATACCGTCCAGCTCCTTGCGGCCCGCCTGCTGCGAAAGGCGCAGCACGGCGTGCGCTACCCGGCGCTCCACTTCCTGCGTCGACATCTCGCGGATGCGGGTATGGGCTTCCTCTAGACGCTGGCCGATCGTCTGCATGGCCGAGACGGCAAGATGCGGGTTCTGCTCGACGAATTGCGGCCAGAGGTCCGTCTGCCAGGACAGAATAACGCTTTCGGCCGCCGTCGTGGCGGTGCCGGGATAATCCGACCTTTGCAGCGCCCTGGCGAAACCGAAGAGATCACCGGGATGCACAACGCGCACGATGATCTGCTGGCCGTCATGGGTCACCTGCGTCACCTTCAGGCGGCCGTGAATGAGCAGGAAAAAATGCGTGGCTGACTGGCCCTGCTCGAAAATGGCTTCGCCCGGCGGTACCAGCCGGGATGTGGCGTGGGTCAGCAGTCCGTCCAGCTCATCGTCGGCCATCTTGGCAAACAAGGCCAGCGACCGGATGACGCTTCGGTCAATCTTCACTTGCACCCTCTCCGGTGATTGGCCGCCGCCTCGGTTCCCGCAATGGGCAACCGGGTGTCGGCCTTTTCTGTATCTTCACAATACAGCACTATCACCGGCTGAAGAAGATCAAATGATATGAATCAACCGATTGTTTTAATTGACAATTATCAAGAAAATAGAGTGCTGCCGCGGAGCTTTTCGACAAGCGGCGCATACCACCTCGTATCCTTCACGAGCCTGAAGCCGAGATTATCCGGCGGCACGCCGACGGAGCAGCCGCCGCTTTTCGGGTTTTTGACGAAAGCGCTCATCGCCGCCCGGTGTTTTCCCGAAGCGACGGGAATGCCGCAGGCGGCGGCGGTGTCGACCACGTTGCCATCCTTGCCGAGCGTCACACGGTGGCTGCAGCTCGAGGTCCATTCCCAGATATTGCCACCGAAATCGGCAAGGCCATATTCGTTTTCGCCGAAGCTGCCATAGGATTGCGGAACGGGATTACCCGCCGCCTTGCGGCTGGTCTGCCGCTCGTAATCCGCCAGCCAGCGCAAAGCCGGGTTTTCACTGTCTGCGGGCACGCCAAGCGTCTCGTCCGGGAAAAGCGATCCGGCAGCGAAAGCGAGTTCTGCGTCGCTCGGCAGGCGCCAGACAGCACCGGTCCGCTCGCTTAGCCACTTTGCATAGGCGCGGGCGTCATCCTGGCTGATGCCGGTTGCCGGTATCTCGCCACCGACGGGGGCGGCAAAACCGGGTTCCGGCTGCTGACAGCCACCTTCCGCCACGCAGCGCGCATAATCAGCGCTCGATACCTGATATTTCATGATCGTCAGACTTTGCCGCATCGCCACGTCGACCATCGGGCCATCGACGGCATAACCATTGCGGAAATATTCGCCCTCCGCCCGATAGGTGAAATGTCCTGCGGGCACTGTAACGACCTGCGGAGCCATCATGGCCGCGCGGTCATCAACGCCGCTGCGGATGATCCCGGACTGGAAACCGATGGCCGTTGCCAGCAGCGTTGCAATCGAGAGCGGGAGAAGAAGCGAGACGGCATTTGGGAAGTGGCTGTTGCCGGGAATGCCCATGGGAACCTGCCTGCGTCGTGGAGACGCCAAAGTTCGGGCCTGCCTTCAGGCCGCAGAGAGCGGAAGGGGGAGCGCGCCGCGACCACTGGCGGCGGCGCGCTCCGGTTTGCGTCAGATGCTCGAGGGGGCGAGCACCGCCTGCATCAGGTTGTTGTTCCACTCGCCCGTCACCTTGAAGTGGGCGGCTGCACCCAGCTCGAAGGCCTCAATGAGGTTGTGGTTGACATAAGCGTAGATGCCGGGCTGCTCGAAGGTATAGAAGGCCGCGCCCGCTGTGCCACCGGGAATGAACCAGGTTTCCTGGTCGAGATCCGGTGGGTTGCGGAACTTGCCCGTCGCCCAGACATAATCGCCATGGCCACCGATGAGGTGCGGACGGGTATCACGGTTTGCCTGCGAATGGACGATCAGCACCTTTTCACCCACTGCGGCCTGAAGGGCATGTTCACCTGTCAGGGCACCGACTGCGCCGTTGAAGACGATGTGGCTTGGCGTCAGCTTGCGCATGACTTCCAGCGTGTCGGCCATGGCGTCGCCAGCGCTTTCATATTTCTTGAAATTGCCGTTCTCGTCGCGCGGGATGTAGAAGTCCTGCTCGCCGACATAATAGACCTTGTCATAAACAAGCTCCTTGCCATGGCCGTCCGTCAGGCCCTCACGCGGCAGTACCATGATCGCGCCATTCATGCCCGAGGTGACATGCCAGGGCACCATGCCGGGAGGTGCGCAGTGATAAACGAAGACGCCGGCCTTGGTGGCCTTGAAGCGCAGGATCGCCTTTTCACCGGGGTTGACGATGGTGAGCCCACCGCCTCCGAGCGCACCGGTGGCCGAGTGGAAATCGATGTTATGCTGCAGCTCGTTGGTATCGGGGTTGATGAGGGTCAGTTCGACATAGTCGTCCTGATGCACCACCATCAGAGGCCCGGGAACCGAGCCGTTGAAGGTCATGGCGTGGACCTCGGTGCCCTTGTCATCGAGGATCATCTTCTGCTCTTTGATCGTGAGCGTGAATTCGACGATCTTCGGTCCGCCTTCGGCTTTCTGCGTGTGGGCATGCACGAAGGGCGGTTTGACGAGATCAACTTTTACGCGAGGCAGCGCTGCAATCTCAGCGCTTGTCAATGGCTTGGCTGCAGCCTTCTTTTCCTCTGCCGCGCTCGCTGCCGATGGCATGATGACGGGAGCTAAAGCCCCTGCAAATGCTGCGCCTGCGAGAATATTACGCCGTGAGATGTGGAAGGTTTCCGTCATCATTCTTCTCCTATCCCTCTTGGGGCAGAGCATGTTTCGCTCTGTCGCAGCATTTGTAGCGGAGGGGCGGAAATACAATTTGAGATGGAGCAAACTTCGCTTTCGGCACCCTGCGACATTTTGGCAGGCGGCTGAAGGCTGATGTGGAAGCGTCGCACCTCCTCTTTGCCTGTTCGCAAAGAAGCCGGACGGGCTTGGGCCTAGACATATGTCAAGACCAAACCAGGAGCATTATAATGAGTGGCAGCGAAACCGTTCTCACCCAAGGGCGCAGCCGGCCAAAGGGCGGCATTCCAAGAGGGCTGGCGCGCACCGGCCCGGTTATCTTTTCTTACGGCTTCCGGCCGTTTTTCCTCGGCGGTGCCCTCTGGGCCATCGTGGCGATGGTGTTGTGGATCGCAGCCCTTTCCGGCTTTGTCGACCTTGGCGGGGACTATGGCGCGCCGAACTGGCATGCCCATGAGATGTTGTTCGGTTTCGCCTCGGCGGTGCTGGCCGGCTTTCTCCTGACGGCCGTGCCGAACTGGACGGGGCGGCTGCCGGTGTCGGGCAAACCGCTGGTCTGGCTGTTTGCGCTCTGGTGCGCTGGCCGGCTTTTCCTGCTTGTGCCGGATCAGGTAGGCGTGGTCACCGCCGCAGCCGTGGACGGGCTTTTCCTGCCGGCACTTCTGGCGATCTGCGCGCGCGAGGTCATTGCCGGGCGCAAATGGAAGGACCTGAAGGTGCTGGGCGGGCTGCTGGCGCTTTCCGTTGCCAACATCATATTCCACGTTGCGGCGATTGGCGGCGATCATAGCCAGATCGCGACCCGCCTTGCGGTCTCGGCCTATACCGTGCTTGTCATCATCGTCGGCGGCCGCATCGTGCCGAGCTTTACCCGCAACTGGCTGAACCGTTTCGGCCGCACGGATTTCCCCGTGCCCTATAACGGCTTCGATACTGCCGCCATCCTCACCGGCATCGCGGCGCTGGCCGTCTGGACGATAGAACCCGAGAGCATCGTGGCGGTGCCAACGGCGCTTCTGGCCGCGTTCATGCACGCCGTGCGTCTGATCCGCTGGCGCGGCTGGACGACATGGCCGGAGCAGGTGCTGGTGGTGCTGCATGTGGCCTATGCCTTTATTCCCGTCGGTTTCATCACCATAGCGCTGGCGGCTCTTGACGTCATGGATACACGTTCCGTCCTGCATGTCTTCACCGTCGGCGTTATCGGCTGCATGATGCTTGCTGTCATGACGAGAGCGAGCCTTGGCCATACCGGACGCAAGCTCGCGGCCAGCAGGGTTACCATTGTCGCTTATGTGGCGCTGATCGCCTGCGCGCTGCTGAGACCGGCAGCCGAGTTCTTCCCCGGTGCGATGATGCATCTTTATGCCTGCTCGGCGCTCTTCTGGATCGTGGGTTTCGGCCTCTTCTGCGTTGAATATGGGCCGATCCTGATGCGCGAGCGCAAACCGCTGAAAGCCTAGATTGCTTGCGATACTGCCAAAAACGAAACGCCCCGGAGGCAACTTCCGGGGCGGTTCGGTTTCGGGGAATTTGATTTATGGCTTAATGCGCGCCGGCACCGGCGCGGATGAAGATGCGGAACGCGGTGCGCGCCTCGTCGAAATTGCCGGCCCATTGATGGCCCCGGGCCAGAAGTTCCGGGTAAAGAAAGGTCGGCTCCTGTGGCATCAGCACGAAGATCACGGCGCCCGGCGGAAGACGGTCGAGTGCGGCCAGCGTGCGGCTCGCCTGGCCTTCGGCCGTCTCATCGCTGAGATCGAGATAGATGACCGGGTCCGGCCATATCTGCGGTTCCTCGGCATTGCCCGCAAGCGCCGGTGACACGGAAATCTGCTCGGTTTCACTGGGTTGCGGGGTGAACAGCACTTCCCAGTCGCCGCCGCCGATTTCCCTCACCTGATGGTCGAAACCGCGCTCGGCCATCACCTTGAACAGCGGAACGGGCCGGAAGGTGGCGTATAATCGCAGCGCCTCACCGGGGGCGAGCCCGGCCACGGCTTCCATAATGGCCGGAAAGGGCTCGCCGCCGCTCAGCAAAAGCGGCCGCACATCGAGTTCCCTGATCATTTCCGTCATTACATCACCTCATCTGTCGGCTGGCGGCGGCAAGGGCCGTCCGCCAGAGGTCTTTTCACCCTGCCGCAGGGCAGGGGTCAATGTTCGGAACCGCAGCAGCATTCGCAGCCGGACATGTCGTCCTCGGAACCTTCGGCCTGTTCTTCCAGCCGGCCGATATCGAGACGCCAGACTTCCGGGCCCTGTTCGAGATATTCCCAGCCGAACTGGCCTGGGAAATTGGTGGCCAGCTGGTAGAGCAGGGGGCGGGGATCGTGATCGCTGGTGATCTGCAGCGATTGACCCTCGGTCAACGCACCAAGCGCACCGAAAATGCGCGGATGGCGTTCGCGATGCGGGATGATGCGCACATCTATATTGGTTGCGGTCTGGGCTTCGGACATAGGCTGGCTCCACGGCCGCAGATGGAATGATGTCCGGCGGTGCGGCCGGCCGGCGGACTGGAAAAACCTATCCGCCGGGCGGTCGGGAGACATTGTCGCCGCGCAAACAAACCTGAGATTCGTCAGGTCCGCTCGCGCGACGTGCTTCAGCCGGCAAGGCTACGATAGATTGCCGGCAGCGCCGATGGCAGCTTGGCGATCCTGCTGACGATGGCATAACCGTTCTGGCCGAACATGGCCGGAATATAGGATTGCGCCTTGCTGTCGACCGTTACCCCAAAGACGCTGACGCCCGAGCGTCGCGCCTCGGAGACCGCGCGGCGGCTGTCCTCGATGGCGAAGCGGCCTTCATAGTGGTCGACATCGTTCGGCTTGCCATCCGTCAGCAGCAACAGCAGCTTTCGGCGCTCCGGCCTTTCACGCAGCTTGGCACTGGCGTGGCGGATGGCGGGGCCGATGCGGGTGTAGAAGCCGGGCTTCAGCGCCGCGATGCGCCGCTCGATAGTGTGGCCCATCGGTTCATCGAAATCCTTCACCGTTTCCACCCGCACCCAGGAACGGCGGCGGGAGGTGAAGGTCAGGATGGAGTGACTGTCACCGCAGGCGGAAAGCCCGTGGGCCAGCACCAGCAGGGCTTCCTTCTCCACGTCGAGCACCCGGCGATTGTCGAACCAGGCATCGGTCGATAGTGATACGTCGACAAGAATAGTCACGGCGAGATCGTGCGCCTGCGGGCGGCTTGCCATATGAATGCGGTCGCTGCCCTGTCCTCCGGCAGCGATATCGCTTCTGGCGCGAACCACGGCGTCAAGATCGAGATCGTTGCCGTCAAGCTGGGCGCGCAGCATCTCGTGACGCGGCCGCAGCACCTCGAATTGCCGCCTGACCCGGCGGATGAGGCTCTTGGTGTCCGGGTCGGGTTCCGGTGCCGTCTCGGCGTCTTTCGCCGGACCGGCGATGACCCGGCAATGATCGGCGAGATAGGTGCCGCTCCGATAATCCCATTCGGGATAGGTGTGTTCCGCCGTCAGGGCGGTATGGTTCAGTGCTTCAGGCGGCAGGTCGAGATCGAAGCGGAAGCGGGCGGAAGGCCGTCCCTTTCTTTCACCCAGCGTCATATCGTCAAGCTCGTCCGCCGCGCTGCCATCGGCATCGTCGCTATCGTCACCCGGCCGGTCGACATTGACCATCTCGGCCATGGCGAGGATTTTTTCGAAACGGTTGAGGATGAAGGGGCTGCGTTCGGTCTGGCGGTTCTCGGTCTTTTCGCGCACGGCGATATGGCGGGCCGCTTCCGCGCCCTGTGGCGCGGCCGCCGCTGCCGGCTGGTCCTCGCCCTGCCGGGCATCGGATGTCTCCCGCAGCAATGTGTCCGGCCAGAGTGGAACAGGCAGCATCGGCAGGTAGCGTGGCGGCGCTTTTTCCGGAGGGCTCGCAGGCGGTGCATAGCCCTCTATCCCTGCCGCCGCGGCCAACATGAATAACACCCGTTGTTCCACCCGCTGTTCCGCCTGCGGCAAAGGCCGCGTCTGCCGCACCGCGAGCATGGCGGCGCACAGCCGGCGATAACGGGTCTTCATGCCGGGAAAAGCACGGGTTACGGTTTCTGCCAGTTCTGCGGCGCGGTCGAGCCGGGCAAGATCGTTGCGAAGCGGGTCGGCGGCCATGACTGGTTCAAGCGGCATCATCGCCATGGCGGCGGCGAGCCAGAGATAAAGATCGCGATTGAGACGCCGGTCGGGAAACAGATCGAGCACCGGCGGCAGCATCAGCGTGGCATGATCACGTCCGGGCTGGGCAAGCTTCTCTTCGCCAAGACCCATGCGCTGGCGCAGCCTCAGCCGGTGGCTGGAGGTGCGGGCGCGGGCCGGAGCGATCTGCACCGCATGTTCACCGCCAAAACCGCGGAAACATATGGCCAGTACGGCCTGCATATCCTCCAGCTTCACGGCATGATCCGGGAAGCGCAGCCATGTGCCGGTTTCGCCGATCAGCCTGTGCCAGGCGCGGCCGACGGTTTCCTCCAGTTCCAGAAAGTCCAGCATGGTTTATCCTCATGGCATCGGACCGGAATGCGCGGGGCAACCGCGCAACCCGGTGTGGATATCAAAGCGCCTATCGGATGATCGCATCCGCTACTTCATGCAGCGCGGCCTTCACATCAGGCTCGTCGGTCAGCGGTTCGATCATGGTCGCGCGCACGGCCTGGCGGGCGGGAAGGCCGGTATCGATGAGGCTGGCGCAATAAACCAGCAGGCGGGTGGAGACGCCTTCTTCCAGATCGTGGCCTTTCAGGCCGCGCAGCCGGTGGGCAAGATCGACCAGCGGCTCGACATCGCGCGCATCCAGCCCGCTTTCATGCGAAACGACGGCGATTTCCTGCTCCTTGGGCAGGAAGTCGAATTCGATGGCGACGAAACGCTGTCGGGTGCTGGGTTTCAGGCTTTTCAGGAGGTTCTGGTATCCGGGATTATAGGACACCACGAGCATGAAGCCCGAGGGTGCTTCCAGCACTTCGCCGGTGCGTTCCAGAGGCAGGATGCGGCGGTCGTCGGTGAGCGGATGCAGCACGACGGCCACATCCTTGCGCGCCTCAACGATCTCGTCGAGGTAACATATGCCGCCCTGGCGTACCGATCGTGTCAGCGGGCCGTCCATCCATACCGTTTCGCCGCCTTTCAGCAGGTAACGGCCGGTCAGGTCGGCAGCGGCAAGATCGTCGTGGCATGAAACGGTGGAAAGCGGCAGGCCGAGTTTCGCGGCCATATGGCTGACGAAACGGGTCTTGCCGCAACCGGTCGGGCCTTTCAGCAGAAGCGGCAATTGCCGCACCCAGGCGCTTTCGAACAGCACGCATTCGTTGCCGAGCGGGGTGTAGAACGGTGCCTCCGGCAAAGGCTGCGGCGCGGGACGGAAAATCGTATTCATGGTCATCTCCATGGTTGGTGGTAAGGACCGGCTCTCCGGGGGAAAAGGAGAGCCGGTCCGTTTCTCATTCGGCGGGCTGCACGAGGCGGGCGACGTCACCCTGTTTCTGCTTGCCCGGCACCAGGACTGCCCAGATGAACATGATTGCCGAAATGAGAACTGCGAAACCGGAACCAAGGCGGATCCAGTAGAAGATCGCCAGCTGGTCCTGCACATCCATGAAGCTCTCGCCCATGACCCGCTGGAGCTGGATCTGCACCACGCCGGCAAAGGTCAGCGCGAAGGTCATCACCGACATGGCCGTGCACATGACCCAGAAGCTCGTCATCGAAAGCCACTGATTGTAGGGCGCGCGTTTCTTCATTTCCGGTATGGCATAGGCCATCATCGCAAGGTTCAGCATCACATAGGCGCCGAAGAAGGCGAGGTGCCCGTGGGCGGCGGTGAGCTGCGTGCCGTGGCTGTAATAGTTCACCGAAGACAGCGTGTGCAGGAAACCCCAGACGCCGGCGCCGAAAAAGGCCATGACCGAGCAGCCGATCGACCAGAGGAGGGCCGCGCGGTTCTCATGCTTACGGCCAGCCTTCCAGGTCATGACGAAGGTGAAGATGACCATGGTGAAGAAGGGAGCCACTTCCAGCGTCGAGAACAGCGAGCCGATCCACTGCCAGTAACCCGGTGCGCCGATCCAGTAATAGTGGTGCCCGGTGCCGAGAATGCCCGAGAAGAGCGCAAGGCCAACGATGACATAGAGCCATTTTTCCACCACTTCGCGGTCGATGCCGTTGAGCTTGATCATCAGGAAGGCGAGGATCGACGCCATGATCAGTTCCCACACGCCTTCCACCCACAGATGGATGACGTACCACCAGTACATCTTGTCGAGCGCCAGATTCATGGGGTTGTAGAAGGCGAAGAGGAAGAAGATCGCCAGACCCCAGAGACCGAAGAGCAGGATGTTGATGACCGTGGTCTTGCGGCCCTTGAGCGCCGTCATGGTGATGTTGAACAGGAACATCAGCACCACAAGGACGATGCCGACCTTGATGGCGAAGGGCTGTTCGAGGAATTCGCGGCCCTCGTGGATGCGGAACATATATCCGACCACGGCAACGGCGGCTGCCACCAGGAAGATCCAGAACTGCGCGATGGCGAGTTTGGGGCTGTAAAGCTCCGTTTCCGTCTCTTCCGGCAGAAGATAGAAGGTCGAGCCCATGAAGCCCATCAGCAGCCACACGACCAGCGCATTGGTGTGGATCATGCGCACGATGTTGAAGGGCAGAAGCTCGGAAAGCGTGTTGGGCAGCACGTAGATCGTGGCGGCGACGACGCCGAACAGGATCTGCGCCACGAACAGCCCGATTGCGCCGTAAAAATACAGCATGGCGACTTTTTGCGTCTGGTATTTCATCTCGTCATCTCCTTGCCGTCAACCTCAACCCGCATCGTTCGGCGGCCAGTTCTGCGTCTTGATCCGGCTCGTCCATTCGAGGAAGTCGACGAGATCATCGAGTTCCTGTTCGGTGAGATTGAACTGCGGCATCTGGCGCCGGCCTTCGATGCCGGTGGGCTGGGCGGCCATCCACGCCTTGATGGAATCGCGCGCCGCATCCTTGTCTTCCACGCCGCCATAGCGCTTCCAGACATTGCCGAGTTCGGGCGCGAAATAGGCGCCTTCGCCGAGCAGGGTGTGACAGTTGATGCAGGAATTTTTCTCCCACACATGTTTGCCGCGCGCGACGCTTTCGGTCAGCGTGCTTTCATCCGTCGAGGTGGTGCGCATGTAATAATGGCTATGGGCGGTCAGCCCGACGAATATGGCAAAGAAGAAGATGGAGCCGCCATAAAAGACGTTTCGCGCTCCTGTTTTGGTCAGGCGTTCTGCCATGCCAATGGTCCTTTCCATCCGGAAGACCGCTTATGCGGACTGGCTTGATCGAACCCTCTTGCCGGGATTTGCCAGCAGGCTGGCGGAATGCGGTGGGGTCTGAAGCCTTTCTAGCCGCTGGCCGCCGGCGTTCTTTGCCATTTGGCAAACAAGTGGAGAGGTGATGCGGTCCGCCTTTTCAGAGCGACAAAATGCCCTGCAGGAACGCTCGCAAAAGGGCTGCGGCGGCAAAGATTGCGGGCCATGCCAGAAGTGCCGTGCGCAGCAGGCCTCGCTCTTCGCCAAAACCCAGAAAATCGTCGATGACGCGTCTGGATTTCATGAGCGCGAAAAGCAGCATCAGGCACGCGACGGCAACCGGCGGCAGAAGCGCTGCCTTCCACGAGGTGACGACGGCCGTACCGGCGAGAACGAGAATGGCGAGCACTGCGAAACTTCTTGCGAGCTGGCGGGAGGTGCGGTGGATCATGATTGTCAAACCAGATAGACGATGGGAAAAATGACGATCCAGACCAGATCGATGACATGCCACAGCGTCGTCACCAGCGTGACGTTCTCGTTTTTCGGGAAGACTGCGACGAGAAACAGCAGCACGGCCACGAAGACGACATGCAGCAGGTGGAAGCCGGTGAGCAGGAAATAGAGCTCGAAGAAAGCGCCATAGGCGGGGTCGGACGCGAAGGCGATTTCGGTGGAATATTCATGGAGCTTCACTCCGACGAAAGCGAAACCCAGCAGGCCGGCAAGGACAAGCGCCCGCCTTTTGCCCGGCAGCTTCGTGTGGCGGCTCGCCGCGACGGCCGCTTGCCAGCCGCTCGCCAGCAAAATCAGTGTGTTGAGACCGGCAAGCTGCGGCTGCAGGTGCTGGCGCGCGGCGGCGAATGCATCCGGATTGAGCGCGAAGGCGATGATGAAGGCGCCGGTCAGCGCGCCGAAAGCGGCAAGCTCGCTCCAGACCAGAATCCACAAAAGCAGGTTTCCGCTTTCCTCTTCCGTATTTATCGCCATGGCCTCGCCCGTAATTGTAAAACAGCAAGCCACGCTTAGGCGTCCTCAAACTGCGCTTCTTTGCGGTCGGTCAAAGAAGGGAGCGCGCAAAGCCCTATTGTCATGACAAAGCGCAACTCTGGAAAATGGAGCATCCCATGAACGACGCGCAGGTCGGGCTGATTGTCGCAACCCCTATTATCATTGGCTTTGCGGTGCTGTTGTACCGTATGGGAGTGTTACAGCGCATGGGCGCGGTTTCCGCCGTGCTTGCCTCCGTGGCCATTGCTTCGGTGCTGTTCCTGAACCAGTGAAAAGGCAGTCGCATGCTTGAACTTGTCGCCGCTCTTTCGCTTTTTGTGGCGCTGCACTCCATTCCTGCCGTGCCTGCCGTGCGCGGCCGGCTGATTGCGGCCATCGGCAGGCCCGCTTATTTCGGGGCTTATTCCGTCGTCTCGCTTCTGACGCTGGGCTGGGTGTTTTACGCCGCGCTGTCGGTCGATTACATACCGCTCTGGGATGTCGCGCCCTGGCAGGCGCATGTCACCTTTCTGGCAGCGCCGATTGGCCTGTTTTTCGTGCTGGCCGGCCTTCTCAGTGTCAATCCGCTCTCCATTTCCGTACGGCAGGGGCAGAAGCCCGGGGCGATCGTGCGCATAACGCGCCATCCCGTGCTTGTCGGTTTCCTGTTCTGGTCGCTCGGCCATGTCGTGCCGAATGGTGACCTGCGCTCCGTCATCCTGTTCGGCGGTTTTGCGCTGTTTTCGCTTGGCGGGATGGCGATGACGGAAAAACGCGCGCGGAAAAGACTGGGCAATGCATGGAACGCGACGGCCGCCGGAAGCGCCACGGTGCCCTTTGCGGCAATTCTCACAGGCAAAACCCGTATCGCCGTGGATGTGCCGATGCTGCTCGCCGCGGCACTGACAGGCTTGACCGTGTGGTGGCTTCTGACTGGCGGCCATGCCATGCTCTTCGGCGCGGACCCCATGGCCTATTTCTGATCACTCACGACATTTTCACCACATGCGGCTGCCATATCGGCGCCTGCGGCGCGGACGCGATGCCGAGCTGATCGATGGCACGCGCGGCGAGCTGGTCGACAATATCGAAGACACTTTGTGGCCTGTTATAAAAGGCCGGCACTGGCGGCATGACGATGGCGCCTGCCTCCGTGACAGTGCACATATTGCGCAGATGGATGAGATGCAGCGGTGTCTCGCGGGTCATCAAAACCAGTTTCCGTCGTTCCTTCAGATGCACATCGGCGGCGCGGGTGACGAGATTGTCCGAAAGTCCGGTTGCGATGGCGGCAAGGGTGCGCATGGAGCAGGGGGTGACGATCATGCCGGCCGTTGGGAAGGAACCGCTGGCAATTGCCGCGCCAATATCATCGACGGAATGATTGACGCTGGCGAGCGAAAGCATCCGCCCCATGGCTTGCGCACCTTCCTCATGCAGCACGGTGCGTCTGGCGGACTGCGACAGGACGAGATGGATTTCGACGCTTTTCATCTCTGCTAGGCGCTCGATGATGCGCAGCGCAATGCCGGCACCCGAGGCACCGGTGACTCCGACCACGACACGGCACGGGGTCATGGTCGTTCTCCAAGGCCAAGATCACGCCACATCAGATCCACCTTTGCGATGACGTCAGGTGTCATGGAGAGCACGCGACCCCATTCGCGCTCCGTCTCCGGCGGCAGCTTGCGGGTGGCGTCCAGACCCATCTTGCCGCCGAGGCCGGTTTTCGGCGAGGCGAAGTCGAGATAATCGATCGGCGTATCGTTGATGATCGTTGCATCGCGCGACGCGTCGAAACGGGTGGAGAGCGCCCAGACGACATCCGCCCAGCTGCGGACATCAATATCGGGATCGACCAGAATGATGAGCTTCACATAGCTGAACTGCGGCAGCATCGACCACAGGCCCATCATCACCCGTTTTGCCTGGCCGGGATAACGCTTGTCGATGGAGGCGACCATGACGCGATAGGAACAGGCCTCCGGCGGCATCCACAGATCAACGATTTCCGCAAACTGCCTTTTGACGAGCGGCAGGAAAATCTCGAGCATGGCTTCGCCGAGAACCGAGGGTTCATCCGGCGGCCGGCCGGTATAGGTGGAAAGATAGATTGGATCGCGGCGCATGGTGATCGCCGACAACCTCATGACCGGAAAGGCTTCGACCGAATTATAATAGCCGGTATGATCGCCATAAGGGCCTTCGAGTGCCGTTTCCGTTACTGAGACGGTGCCTTCCAGCACGATCTCGGCATTGGCGGGCACCGGCATAGGCACCGTCAATGCCTTTGCTATGCGGCTTTTCGAGCGGCGCAGCAGACCGGAAAAACCAAGTTCGCTGATATGATCGGGAAGCGGCATGACGGCGGCGAGAATGGTGGCGGGGTCGGCGCCGATGGCGATGGTGACGGGCATATCCAGCCCGCGCGCTTGCCACAGCCGGTGGTGATGCGCGCCGCCGCGATGCGCCAGCCAGCGCATGATGACCCTGTCCTGTCCCAGCACCTGCATGCGGTAGATCCCGACATTGATATCGTCGGGATCATCAGGCGAACGCGTGATGACCAGCGGCCAGGTAATGAGCGGCGCTGGTTCGCCGGGCCAGCACCATTGCACCGGCAGGCAGGCAAGATCGACCGCATCGCCCGTCAGTACCTGTTCCTGCACCGGAGCGCGGGAGACGTTGCGTGGCCGCATGGACAGTGCGGCTTTCAGCAAAGGCAGCTTACCCCATGCCTCGGCCATGGATTTCGGCGGGCGTGGCTCGCGCAATTCGGCGAGCTTTTGTCCAAGTGCCGGCAGGCCACCGGTCTCAAGCCCGAGCCCCCATTCGATGCGTTGCCGCGTGCCGAAGAGATTGGCAAGCAGCGGCATGTCCCGCACCTTGCCCTCATGATCGACGGGTTGCTCGAAAAGCAGCGCCGGCCCACCATCGGCGAGCACGCGGCGATGGATTTCGGTAATCTCGTGCACCAGCGAAACCGGCTGGCGGATTCGCCGCAGCTGCCCACGCTCTTCCAGCAGCCGGATGAAACCGCGCAGATCGCTTGTGCGGGCGGGTTTTGTTTCTGTCTTTATATCTGTCGGTTCGTCTCTCATGCCGCCTGTTTGCAGGCGGTTATGCGGCATGTCCTTGCGCTGCCGCAAATGCGGCTTCAGTGCGAACGAAGATAGTCGGCGAGAACGATGGCGTGGTTGTGTTCGGTATCGTGGGCGGCATAAAGCAGCGTGACCCGGCCCTTCGCCATCAGTTCCTTCATGCGCGCCACGGCATCGGGGTTGGCCGAAAGCTCCTCATGGTAATGCCCGGTAAATTCGGCAAAACGTGACGGCATATGGGAGAATTGCTTGCGCAGTTCGTTGCTGGGCGCGATCTCCTTCATCCACAGCGAGAGCTTTGCGTCTTCCTTGCGCATGCCGCGCGGCCACAGCCGGTCCACCAGAACACGCGTACCGTCATCGTCGCTGGCGGGTTCGTAGATCCGTTTGATCCTTATGTCGGGCATGGCGGCCTCCTTCGCTTGGCAAGTGAATGATTTATAGCGGCTTTTGTGAAGAGGCGCCTGAAAATCTCCCTGTCTTTGCGTTCGCTCAAACCGGCGCCGACGCGCTGCGGTTAGGGTCCGGTCCGTAACTGACCTGACAGGACCCTTCATGAGACCTTTTCCCGCCGCCATCGCCACCCCCATGAATTTCCTGCCCCTTGCCGTGGTGCAGCGAGCGACGGCGGCGATGCTGGCGCAGATCATGAAACGGCACCCGGATATGTTCGGCCGGCTCGGTGAACATAGCCACAAGCGTTATGGCTTTCAGCCTGTCGATCTGCCTTTCGCCTTCATGGTCGAACCGGCCCGCCCCGCCATCACCGTCAGCCGAAAGGGCCGCCTGCCGAAGGTGGATGCGGCGGTGGAAGGGCCGCTTTTCATGCTGCTGGCCCTGATGGAAGGGCGGCAGGATGCCGACGCGCTGTTCTTCTCACGCGACTTGAGCGTGACCGGCGACATGGAGGCGATGCTGGCGCTGCGCAATGCGCTTGATGATAGCGGCATCGACCTGCCGCGCGATCTCGGTGCGTTTGCCGGGCCTTTTGCGCCGGTGGTAACGGGTGTTGCGAACCGGCTGCGCGGCCATGTTCTATCCGAAACGCGGGGAGGTGAGGCATGGAACTGATCTGTCCAGCAGGAACGCCCGCCGCCTTCCGCGAGGCCGTGGATGCCGGCGCGGATGCCGTTTATTGCGGGTTTCGCGATGAAACCAATGCCCGCAATTTTCCCGGTCTCAATTTTTCCCGCGAAGAGCTTGCCGAAGCCATCGCCTATGCGAAGAAACGCAACGTGCAGACCTTCGTGGCGCTCAACACCTTCATGCGCGCCGGTAATGAGGATATCTGGTATCGCGGTGCGGCCGATGCCGTGAAGGTGGGGGCGGACGCGCTTATCCTTGCCGATTTCGGCCTGATGGCGCATGTGGCGGAACATCATCCGCAGCAGCGTATCCACGTTTCCGTGCAGGCCTCCGCCTCCAATGCCGACGCGGTGAATTTCCTCGTTGATGCCTTCGGCGCAAAACGCGTGGTGTTGCCACGCACCCTGACGATTTCCGACATTGCCCGGTTGGCGCGGCAAATCCGCTGCGAGATCGAAATCTTCGTGTTCGGCGGGCTCTGTGTCATGGCGGAGGGTCGCTGCTCGCTGTCCTCCTATGCCACAGGCAAATCCCCCAACATGAACGGCGTCTGCTCACCGGCAAGCCATGTGCGTTACCGGCAGGATGGGCAGGAGCTGGTCTCGGAACTCGGCGATTATACCATCAACCGCTTTCCGGAAGGAGAAGCGGTGGGTTACCCCACGCTGTGCAAGGGGCGTTTCGAGATTGCCGACGACAAGTCCTATGCCTTCGAGGATCCGGTGTCGCTTGATGTGATGGACCAGATCGACGCCTTGCGCGAAGCGGGGGTCAGCGCGCTCAAGATCGAAGGCCGCCAGCGCGGCAAGGCCTATGTGGCGGAAGTGGTTTCCACCCTCCACCGGGCGCTGGCCGCCAGCGCCGAAGAGCGGGGACGGCTGCTCTCGCGCCTGCGGCTTTTAAGCGAAGGCCAGCGCACCACCGTCGGTGCTTACGAGAAACGCTGGAGATGATGGCGATGGCAAAAACCGCAAAGGCCACATTGGCGCTCGGCCCCGTCCTTTATCTCTGGCAGGGCGAAAAATGGCGCGATTTTTACTTTCGCATCGCCGATGAAGCGCCCGTCAGCCATGTCTATCTCGGCGAAACCGTCTGTTCGAAACGGTTTCATTTCACCGAGCCACATCTGGCCGAGGTGATAGAGCGGCTGGAGAACGCCGGAAAACAGGTGATCCTTTCGACTCTCTCACTGGTTACGCTGGAGCGGGAAAGCCGCCAGCTGCGCGGCCTGATTGCCGACAGTCCTTATCTCGTTGAGGCGAACGACCTTTCCGCGCTGGGTATGCTGCACGGCACGCCGCATGTCGTTGGCCCGATGGTGAATGTCTATAATGCCGCGACCGCGCGGCTTCTGGCGTCACGCGGTGCAAGCGTCATCTGCCTGCCACCGGAACTGCCGGTGACCTCGGTGGAGCGCATCGTGGCGGAAACGCCGGATGTGGACTTCGAAATCTTCGTCTTCGGCCGCCTGCCGCTCGCCATTTCGGCCCGCTGCGCCCATGCCCGCGCCAAGGGCAATATAAAGGATAATTGCCAGTTCGTCTGCGGTGACGATCCGGACGGGTTGCCGGTGCGCACGCTTGACCGGCAGTCGTTTCTGGCACTGAACGGCGTGCAGACGGTATCGCACACCTGCCAGTCGCTGCTTGGTGAGCTGCTGGATCTGGCCGAGGCCGGCATAACGCGTTTTCGCCTGTCACCACAGGATTGCGACATGGTCGCGGTGGCACGAATCCACGACGATGTTCTGGCCGGCAGGCGGGATGCGCAAGATGGCCTTGCACGTCTCGGGCAAATCTATCCGGACGTGCCTTTCTCCAATGGTTTTCATCACGGGCAGGAAGGGGCGGCCTGGGTTGCCCGTGCCCGCAACACAGCGCATGGGGTGAATGCATGACGATGGAAAGGCAAAAGGCACAACCACTGTCTGCGGCGCCGGGCGGTGCGGATATCGCCGCCGCGATCCATCTGGTGCGCAACATCGTTCTGGAAAGCGCGCTTGATTGCGGCTGCCGCGACAGGGTGCATGAGGCCCTGCGTGAGCTCGAGGATTTCGAGCGCCAGCGCAACATCGTCAAGCTTCTGGCCGCGGCCCGCGAGGAGCGGCGCAAGGTCGCGCTTTTGACCGAGATGCTCTCCGATTTCGCCGAAGACGACACGGTGGACGAAGGTGTGGTCGAAACCGCAAGCCTGATGTTTCTCGATATCGCCGCCGCCGCTCAGGAGGGCTCGCGTATCCTGCGCGATGCCCTTTCACTCAGGACAGGCGAATAGGCCCGGTTTCCGGTGCTGTTTGATCCTGCGCAAAGATCGGGCGCTTGCAAAATGTCATTTCCAGATGGGTGACGCACCTGTGGCCGGAAGGTCGGCCATCAGCGAGCGTCACGCACATCAGGGCGCTTCCGGCGCGAACAAGGATCAGGACCATGGCTCAACTCACCCGTCGTCAGGCGCTTTCGGCCCTTTCGGGATTGACGGTGGCGACACTTGCCGCACCACATATTCTGAAGGCGGAAACCCCGCTCACCTTTTATGGCCCGCCCGCTGCGCCCTCCGCCGTGCTGGCCCATGCGGTAAAGGGCGGGTTCCTGAAGGATGTTGCCCCCGAGGCCGTCTTCAAGGCGTGGAAAACGCCGGATGAAATGCGTGCCGCCGTTGCCTCCGGTTCCATGGGCGCGGTGGTGATGCCGAGTTACGGTGCTGCCAATCTCCATAATCGCGGCCTCGGCCTTGGGCTTCTGAACGTGCTGACAACAGGCCTGCTCTATGTGGTGTCGAAGGACGAAACGCTGACGTCGCTGGAAAGCCTTTCCGGCAAGACGCTCGCTTTGCCGTTCAAGAACGATATGCCGGATTTCGTCTTGCGTCGGCTGGTTGCTGAAAAAGGGTTGAAGCCCGGCGATATCAAGCTGGAATACGCCGCCTCGCCACCGGAAGCCGTGCAATTGCTACTGACGGGCCGTGTGGATGCCGCGCTGCTGAGCGAACCGGCGGCAACCGCCGTGCTCATCAAGGCAAAATCGTTTTTCATGACGGTCCATCGCACCATCGATATCCAGCAGGACTGGGCGAAGGTGGCGGGCAGGCCCGAAATCCCGCAAGCCGGTCTCGCCCTGACCTCGCAGGTTCAGGAAAAACTCGGAAAGGCTGGTATTTGGGCCTTGCAGGCGGGCATGGAAGCGGCGCTCGCCAGCGCTATGGCCGATCCGCAAAGGGCGGCGGCGGCCGCCGCCGATGCCCTTGGTTTCCCGCCTGAAATCATCGCCGCCTCCTTCCCGACAAGCCATTTGTCGGCGCTGAAGGCGAGCGCTGCACGCGCCGATCTCGAGGCGTTTTACGATGAACTCGCGAAAGCGGACCCGGCCATCATCGGCGGTGGGCGGCCGGATGACGGTTTTTATCTGGTGTAGCAGGCATGAACCGCATTCTTGAAAGCCTTGGCTGGACTGGCCGCTATCTCTGGGCGGGCTGGGCGGGGCTTTCCGGCATTTTCTGTTTTCTCGCCGCCTGGCAGGCCGGGCATGAGATTTATGGCTCCTTCATCCTGCCTTCACCGGGTGAGACCTTCGCTGCCATCGGGGTGCTTGCAGCGCGGCCGGATTTCTTCACGATCCTGTCGCAGAGCGCCGTCAGGGCGCTGACCGGTTTTGCCATTGCCGCAGGCATCGGCACGGTGGCGGGTGTGCTGGCCGGTTATTCCTTCGCGGCGATGCGGTTGATGAAGCCTGTCGTCACCGTCCTGCTCGGCGTGCCGCCCATCGGCTGGATCGTGCTGGCGCTGATCTGGTTCGGCTCGTCGGGAGGCACGGCCGTCATGACCGTGGTCATCGCCTCGGCGCCGGTCTCCTTCGCCGGCGCACTGGAAGGTGTGGCCAAGCGGGACCGGCAGCTGGAGGTCATGGCGCAGGCCTTCGGCGCTCCGTGGTTCTACCGTCTGCGCACGGTCACCATGCCGCATGTTCTCTCCTATCTCTTTCCGGCCTGGACAACGACGGCCGGCAGCGCCTGGAAAGTGACAGTCATGGCCGAGCTTCTGTCCAATTCCGGCGGCATTGGCGGCGAATTGGCGACCGCACGGGCGCTGTTCGATATCGCGCAGGTCAGCGCCTGGCTCACCATCACGGTCGGCCTTGCACTGCTGACCGATTACGGCCTGCTGCATCTGCTGCGCGAAGCGCTGGAACGCTGGCGCGCCGCCGGGCTGCCATGGGGTGTCAAACGATGAGCGAGCATCTTGCCCTTGGTTTTGAACATGTCGGCCACGCCTTTCTGGGTCGCAGCCTGTTCGAGAATTTTGATCTCACCATAGCGCCGGGGGAAACCGTGGCGCTGCTCGGCCCTTCCGGCAGCGGCAAGACGACGATCCTGCAGATCGCGGCCGGTATCATCGATCCCGTGCGCGGCCGTGTGCACCGCCATTATCGCCGGCAGGGGCTGGTGTTTCAGGAACCACGGCTTTTGCCGTGGATGACATTGATCGACAATATCGCCTACGGCCTTGCGGCTGCCGGTATGCCGAGAAGGGAGCGACGGGAAAGGGCAGGGCATTTTGCGCTGGAAGTCGGCCTGGAAGAGGCGGATTTCGGTAAATATCCGGTCGAACTTTCCGGCGGCATGCGCCAGCGCGCCGGGGTGGCGCGGGCGCTCGCCGTGGAACCGGACATGCTGTTTCTGGACGAGCCCTTCAGCGCCGTTGATGTCGGGCTGCGCCGCCATCTGCAGGAGCTTCTGGTGGCCGCCTCCCGCAGGCGCGGTTTCTCCACGCTTCTCGTGACGCATGACCTTCATGAAGCACTGCTGGTGGCCGACAGGTTGATCGTGCTCTCCGGTGTCGATGGCCGCGTCATCGCCACGCACACGCCCGCCGGCTCGCCGGGCCGGCGCATGGCGCGTGCGGTTTTCGACGAGGCGGAATTGCTGGCCGAAAGCCCGGCCTTTGCCGAACTGTTTTCGGCACGGGAGCGGACGAGATGAGGGCGCGCCCCATTCTTTCCGAGGCCCTGCGGCTGTTTTTCCCGCTCGCTGCGCTCCATGGCGCGGTCTGGCCGTTTCTGTGGATCGTCATTGGCGGTTATGACCTGCCTTTCGGCGATGCCGTTCCGCCATCGCAATGGCACGCGCATGAAATGATTTTTGGCACCTATGGCATGGCGCTTGCCGGCTTCCTTGGTTCGGCAGTTCCGGAGTGGACCGATACCAGGGCGGCCTCGGGCAGCACGCTTCTTGCTCTCGCCGGCCTCTGGCTGCCGGGTCGCCTGATCGGGTTTGCGGGGGGCGATGCATGGAGCCTGCCGGCGGGCTTTTTCGATCTGGCCTTTCTGCTGGCGCTTTCCGCCCTCATCGGCACGGCGATGCTGGCGCGGCGTACGGTGAAACATCTGGCCTTCCTCATCTGGCTTTTTCTGTTCACGGCGGCGGAAGCGGCTGTGCGTTATGCCTGGTGGAGCGGTGATCTGGACCTCGCATCCCGCTGTCTGGAGGCGGCGCTGTGCATCTTTATCGTGCTGTTTTCACTGTCCGCCGCGCGTATCAATGTCGTCGTCCTCAATCTGGCGCTCGATCCAACCGGGGGGACAACCCCTTATCGGCCGCATCCCGGCCGCCAGCACATGGCGGGCGCGATGGTGACGCTTTATATGGCGGCGAAACTTTTCTTTCCGCAAAGCGATGTCTGTGCCTGGCTGGCGCTTGCGGCCGGCGCCGCGTTTTTCGACCGGCTGGCCGAATGGTTCATCGGCCGCGCCGTCTTCAAGACCGAGGTTTTGCTGCTCGGCCTCGGCAATGCCTTCGCCGGGGCGGGGTTTCTGGCGCTCGGGGCGACACGACTCGGTTTTTCCGTCCCACCGGCCGCAGGCCTGCATCTCCTGTCGGTGGGGGCGCTTGGTTGCGCCGTCATGGCCGTCTTCATCATTGCCGGGCTCAGGCATACCGGACGTGATCTGGCGCATCTGCCATGGCAGGCGCATGCGGCAGCCGGGCTGATGGTGATGGCCGGGCTGATCCGCATCCTGCCCGAATTCGATTTCGCAGCGATCCTGTCTCCCTATCATCACGGCCTCAGTGCAATAGTGTGGGCTGCGAGTTTCGGTGTCTGGCTACAGGGCTTTCTGCCCTTCATGCGTGCGCCGGGCATGGACGAGGCGGGGGCATGCGGATGAGCGAGCTCTCACGGCGCCGGCGGCAGGGCGCTCACCCTTTCCATTCCCGATGTTTATTTTTTTGGCAAAAGCCCAATATGAAATCAGTGACTTAGGTGGGCGGTATTGATGAATGTTATTTCTGATAAATAATCAATAAAATCAAGTGGTTGAATATTTCCGTCTTTTCGCCGATGATGACTCGAACCGAATAGGAAACGCGAATATGCCTAAAATAGTCGCGCCCCAGAATGCCGATGAAAAGCAGGGCCGGACGAGGGAGCTTGTGACCTTTGCCGTCCTGGCCTTTGGAATCTGGCCCATACTGGCGGTTGGATTTGTCGGGGCCTATGGCTTCATCTGCTGGATGTTCCAGATCATTTACGGGCCGCCGGGGCCTCCCGGTCATTGAGGGCTAAATGATGATGGAACTCAATCGGCGCGATTTCCTGCGCGGCGGACAAAAACAAAAACCGCGTATCTGTCCCCCCGGGGTCGCGTTGAGCGACCTCGCCGCTTGTAGCGGTTGCGCAAAATGCGTCGAAGCCTGTCCCACCGGCATCATCGCGATGGCGGGCGGCTTGCCTTCGGTCGATTTCTCCGCCGGGGAATGCAACTTCTGCGGCAAATGCGCGGAAGCCTGTCCCGAGCCGGTTTTTGCCGTGCCTGCGGCGCAGCGCTTCGATCATGTCATGGCGATCGGCGAGGGCTGTCTCGCCTTCGGCAATATCGATTGCCAGGCCTGCCGCGATGCCTGTCCGACAGAGGCGATCCGGTTTCGCCCGCGCCGCGGCGGCCCTTTCGTGCCGCAGCTTGTCAGGGATGCCTGCACCGGCTGCGGGGCCTGCGTGTCCGTCTGTCCGGCCGGTGTGATCGAGATCAAGGATAGAGCCACGGAGATGCAATATGCCTGAAAATACGGGCCGGTATCATGTTTCAAGCGCCGTGGTGGCGGTGATGCCGCAGATGCGGGACGCCGTGTTTGCAACGCTTTTGACGCTCGACAATGTCGAGGTTCATGGCGAGGGCAACGGCAAGTTCGTCATCGTCATCGATGGCACGAGCACCGGCATGTTGGGCGATACGCTCACTTATATTTCGACACTCGACGGTGTGATTGCCGCCAACATGGTTTTTGAACACGTCGATACAGAGGAGACGAGCGGCGATGAGCAGCGAACTGACGCGGCGTGATCTATTGAAGGCGCATGCCGCCGGCATTGCGGCGGCAACGGCGGGCATTGCGCTTCCCGCCGCCGCCCAGCCGGTGCCGGGCGGTGTTTCCGCATTGCAGATCAAATGGTCCAAGGCGCCCTGTCGTTTCTGCGGCACGGGCTGCGGCGTCATGGTCGGCGTCAAGGAAGGCAAGGTGGTCGCCACCCATGGCGACATGCAGGCGGAGGTCAATCGTGGCCTCAACTGCATCAAGGGCTATTTCCTGTCCAAGATCATGTATGGCAAGGACCGCCTGCAAACCCCGCTGCTGCGCAAGAAAAACGGCGTTTATGCCAAGGATGGCGAATTCGAACCGGTAAGCTGGGACGAGGCCTTCGACGTGATGGCCGCGCAGTGCAAGCGCGTGCTGAAGGAAAAGGGACCGACGGCCGTCGGCATGTTCGGCTCCGGCCAATGGACGATCTTCGAGGGTTATGCCGCGACCAAGCTGATGCGCGCCGGCTTCCGCTCCAACAATCTCGATCCCAATGCCCGCCACTGCATGGCGTCGGCCGCCTACGCCTTCATGCGCACCTTCGGCATGGACGAGCCGATGGGCTGCTACGACGATTTCGAACATGCCGATGCCTTCGTGCTCTGGGGCTCGAACATGGCGGAGATGCACCCCATCCTGTGGACCCGCATTGCCGACCGGCGTCTGGGTTTCGACCATGTGAGGGTGGCGGTGCTTTCGACCTTCACCCATCGCAGCATGGATCTCGCCGATATCCCCATGGTCTTCAAGCCGGGCACGGATCTCGTCATCCTCAATTACATCGCCAACCACATCATCAAGACCGGGCGCGTCAACGAAGACTTCGTGAAGAACCACACGAAATTCGTGCGTGGTGTCACCGATATCGGTTATGGCCTGCGGCCCGACAATCCGGTGGAGGTGAATGCCGCCAATTCAGCCGATCCGACCAAGACGGAAGCGATCGATTTCGAGACCTTCAAGGAATTCGTCTCCGAATACACGCTGGAAAAGACCGCCGCCATGACCGGCGTGGAGGCCGGCTTCCTGGAGGAACTGGCCGAGCTTTATGCCGACCCGAAACGCAAGGTCATGTCGCTCTGGACCATGGGTTTCAACCAGCATGTTCGCGGCGTCTGGGCCAACCAGATGGTCTATAACATCCATCTTTTGACCGGCAAGATTTCCGAGCCGGGCAACAGCCCGTTCTCGCTCACCGGCCAGCCCTCGGCCTGCGGCACGGCGCGCGAGGTGGGAACCTTCGCCCACCGCCTGCCGGCCGACATGACGGTGACCAACCCGGAACACCGTAAACATGCCGAGGAAATCTGGCGCATCCCGCACGGCATTATCCCGGAAAAGCCGGGTTACCACGCCGTGCAGCAGGATCGCATGCTGCATGACGGCAAGCTGAATTTTTACTGGGTACAGGTCAACAACAATGTTCAGGCCGGCCCCAACACCAAGAACGAGACTTATCTCGGTTATCGCAACCCGGAAAACTTCATCGTGGTTTCGGATGCCTATCCGACCATCACTGCCATGAGCGCCGACCTCATCCTGCCTGCCGCCATGTGGGTGGAGAAGGAAGGGGCCTATGGCAATGCCGAGCGGCGCACCCATGTCTGGCACCAGCTGGTGGAGGCCTCGGGCGAGGCGCGTTCCGACCTCTGGCAGCTGGTGGAATTCTCCAAACGTTTCACCACCGACGAGGTGTGGCCGGCGGAGATACTCGACGCCAATCCCGCCTATCGTGGCAAGACGCTTTACGAGGTGCTCTACAAGGACAGCGATGTCGGCAAGTTCCCGCTGAGCGAGATCAACGCGGATTACCAGAACCAGGAATCCAAGGATTTCGGTTTCTATCTGCAGAAGGGTCTCTTCGAAGAATACGCCGCCTTCGGGCGTGGCCACGGCCACGATCTGGCGCCCTACGATGCCTATCACGAGGTGCGCGGCATGCGCTGGCCCGTCGTCGATGGCAAGGAGACCTTGTGGCGTTATCGCGAGGGTTACGACCCCTATGTCAAACCCGGCGAGGGCGTGAAGTTCTACGGCAACAAGGACGGCAAGGCGGTCATCATCGCCGTGCCCTACGAGCCGCCGGCGGAATCTCCCGATGAGGAATTCGATACCTGGCTGGTGACGGGCCGCGTGCTGGAGCACTGGCATTCCGGCTCCATGACCATGCGCGTGCCGGAACTCTACAAGGCCTTTCCCGGCGCCCGCTGTTTCATGAATGCCGACGATGCGCGCAAGCGCGGGCTCAATCAGGGTGCGGAAATCCGCATCGTCTCGCGCCGCGGCGAAATCCGCTCGCGGGTGGAAACGCGCGGCCGCAACCGCATGCCGCCCGGCGTCGTCTTCGTTCCCTGGTTCGATGCCAGCCAGCTGATCAACAAGGTGACGCTCGACGCAACCGATCCCATCTCCAAGCAGACGGATTTCAAGAAATGCGCAGTCAAGATAGAGCCAGTCGCATGATCAGGAAACACGGATGGATCGCCGCCACGCTTCTGGTCGTGGCTCTTGCGACGGGGGCCGTCGCGCAGATGGTGCCGGAACTGTCCGGCCCGCGCGGCGACGCGATGAAGACCGAGCCGGCCAAACCTCTGCCGAAATGGGTGATCGACGATTTCAGGCGCATGCGCGCCTATCCGGAACAGCCGCCGGTCATCCCGCATTCGATCGACGGTTACCAGCTGTCGGTCAATGCCAACCGCTGTCTGTCCTGCCACAAGCGCGAATTCACGCAGGATTCCGGCGCGCCGATGATCAGCGTCACCCACTATATGACGCGCGAAGGCCAGATGCTGGCGGATGTTTCGCCGCGCCGTTATTTCTGCACCGCCTGCCACGTACCGCAGGCTGATACCCGGCCACTCGTGCCCAACACGTTTGAGGACATGAGCACGATGGGTGTAAAACCGGCGGGTAGCGAATGATGATCGCCCGTGTGAAAAAACTTCTCGCCTGGCTTTGGGCGGTGCTGACGACACCGGCGGGTACGCTCAGCCTCGCCTTCCTGACGCTCGGCGGCTTCGTCGGTGGCGTGATGTTCTGGGGCGCCTTCAACACGGCGCTGGAAATGACCAACAAGGAAGCCTTCTGCATTTCCTGCCACGAGATGCGCGCCAATGTTTATGAGGAACTGACCCGGACGGTGCATTTTTCCAACCGTTCGGGCGTGCGTGCTTCCTGTCCGGATTGCCATGTGCCGCATGAGTGGACCGACAAGATCGCCCGCAAGATGCAGGCTTCAAAGGAAGTCTGGGGCAAGATTTTCGGCACCATCGACACCCGCAAGAAGTTCCTCGACAAGCGGCTGGAGCTTGCCCAGCACGAATGGTCGCGCCTGAAGGCCAATGACAGCTTGGAGTGCCGCAACTGCCATTCTTCCGCCGCCATGGACTTCACCAAACAGACGCAGCGCGCCGCCGATATCCATTCCAAATATCTGCTGACGGGCAAGGCCACCTGCATCGATTGCCACAAGGGCATCGCACATGAGTTGCCGAACATGGAAGGCATCGATCCCGGCTGGAAAATGCCGCTGGCGCTCGACGACCAGCCGGGGCCGACGGCATCTGCGGTGGATGACCTGCGGCGTGCAATGACGGATGTGCACCGGAACGTGTTCTGACGATCACGGCGAGGTGGTGGGAACCCGGTTGGGCCGCAATCAGGCCCGGTCGGCTTCTTCGATGAAGCGGCGCAACAGCGGCAGATGCCGCCTTTCGGCGAGGCAGATCGCATATTCGTCGATGAGTTCGTTGGCGTCGCACAGCGGCACGAAGGCAAGACGCACATCGTGGCCGAATTCCAGATCGGCAACCACGCCGCATCCCACCCCGTTGGCGATGGCTTCGCGCACACCCTCGCGGGAGGAAATCTCGACGACCGGCTGGATGGAGATGCCATGATCGGCGAGGTTCTTTTCGAAGATCTCGCGGGTGCGCGAGCCCCGTTCGCGCATGACGAAGGACAGGCCTCCAGTTCGGCCATGAAGGCGCGCTCCCGCTCCGCCAGCGGGTGCGAGACGGGTACACACAGACCGAGCCGCATGCTGAGAAACTTGACGCCATAGAGACGCGGATCGTCCGGTGCGCGGGCGGTGATGGCGACATCGGCGCGATAGTCGATGATCTGCTCCACCACCCGGGCCGAATTGTCGACCGAAAGGGAAAAGGTGAGCTGTGGCCGCTCCGCCTTCAGCCGTGACGGTGGAGCGCATTTCGGCGGATGTGATGGTCGATCAGCGAACGGGTGCGAGCTATTACATCGTGCGCGTCGCCACCTCGCAGGAGCAGATAAAGCAGCTGGGAGAATTCAGCCTCATGCCCGGCATGCCGGTGGAAGCCTTCATCACCACCGGCGAAAGAAGCGTGTTGTCGTATTTCCTCAAGCTCTTGCTCGATCAGGCAAACCGCACCTTCCGGCAGGACTGAGCGGGGGCGCCCAACTTTTAGCCGGCGAAGGCGGAAGCCGGTTTGCCGGTCGCTATGGCCCGCCCTGTCGTTCAGGGTGGGCCGAGAGCGCATTACAACAAAGAAAACGCCCTGCATCCTTGCGGTGCACGGCGTTTCCATATCGAACCGAACCGCGGCTTAGCCGCGGCACGGTTTTCTTCAACCCTGTGTCAGCCGACCTGCGCGTTGTCGTCGCGCTTGATGGCGATGACGGTCGAGCGCGGCAGCTTGCCTTCGCCATCCGGGAAGGGGGCATCGGGGTGCTGGATGCCGACGAAGTGGGTGCGCTTGTCGCCCGACCAGGTCTGGCCGGTGACTTCGGAACCCTTCGGCGCGGTCAGGAAGCGCTCGATGCGCCCGGTGGCCGGGTCGCCCGCCAGCATCTGGTTGTTGCCCTGGCCGGCGAAATTGCCTTCGTTGCTGTCTTCGCCATCGGTCTGAATCCAGAGCAGGCCGGTCGAGTCAAACATCATGCCGTCAGGCGAGTTGAACATGTTGCCTTCGTTGATGTTTGCGGAGCCGGCATAGGTGTCCTTGTGAACGGCGGGGTTGCCGGCCATGCAGAACAGGTCCCACTTGAACTTTGCGTCGGCATGGTCGTCATTTTCCGGATACCAGCGAACGATCTGGCCATATTCGTTCTTCTCGCGCGGGTTGGCGGCATTGATCGCCATGGCGTCGCCGCCGGCATTGGCGCGCAGCTTGCCATCTTTCATTTCGCCGCGGCGGCTGTTGTTGGTCAGCGCGCAATAGGCCTCGATGGCGACCGGGTTGATGGCAACCCATTCCGGGCGGTCCATCGTCGTTGCACCGACCTTGGAAGCGGCCTGTCGGGTGAAGACGCAGATTTCATCGATCTTCATGCCGGTGGTTGCGGGCGTGAGCGCCACCCATTCGCCGGCGCCGTCATCCGAAAATTTCGCGACGTGGAGCGTGCCTTCGTCCAACAGCTTCGAGGTGTCGCCGCCCGGCACATAGATGCCGTTGGAGACGAATTTATAGAGGAATTCGCCACGCTCGTCGTCACCCATGTAAACCACCACGCGGCCGTCGCGGGCAATCACCACGGCGGCGTTTTCGTGCTTGATGCGGCCGAGCGCGGTGCGCTTGACGGGGGTGGAGGAGGCGTCCGAAGGATCGATCTCGACCACGTAACCGGCACGGCGCGGCTCGTTGGGGTTCCTGGCAACGTCGAAACGTTCGTCGAACTTTTCATAGGCGTAACGTGTCTCGGCAACGATGCCATAACGCTTGTAGTCGTCAGGCAGCTTGAAGGCGGCGTCTGCGGTGCCGAAATAGCCGTTGAAGTTTTCCTCGCAGGTGAGGTAGGTGCCCCAGGGCGTGCGGCCGGCGCCGCAATTGTTGAAGGTCCCGAGACAGTCGACACCTTTCGGATCGGCAGCGGTCTTGACGAGATCGGAGCCGGCGGCGGGGCCGGAAAGCTTTATCGGCGTGTTGTGGTGGATACGGCGGTTGAACGGGCTGTCGAGAACGATTTCCCAGCCGTCGTTGCCTTCGGCGACTTCCATGACGGTGACGCCCTGCATGTTCTGCAGGATCTTCACGTCGTCGGCCGTCTTCGGGTTGCCCTTTTCAGTGTGCGGCAGGTTGGTTTCCGGGTTCACATATTCGTGGTTGACGGCGATGAGCTGGTGGCTGCCGACCATGAAGAGTTCCATGCCGTCGGTGTTTTCGCCGAAGACCTTATCGGAGTTTTCAACGCTGACGCCCTTGGCGGGGTCGAGATCGGGAACGTTGGAGAAAAGCGGCTGGCCCCACTTGGCAAGCGGCTTCCAGTTGTAACCTTCCGGCACATGGATGGTGTGGTCGGTGGCGGCCGCCACCGGCTTGAAGGGGAAGCGGCCGGCAGCGGCTTCCTGCGCTTCGGCCGAGGTGCTGGTCATCAGGTTGCCGAGCGTGCCCATGGCAGCTGCCGCCGAGCCGAAGGCGAGCACGCCGCCGAGAAAACCGCGGCGGGAGATCGCGCTTTCGACCACGCGGTCGAAATCGGTTTCGGCCGGCGGCGGGTTTTGCAATTCGTCCCACTCGTCCCAGGACAGCTTGCTCGTATCGATGTCGGTCATGTCGTGTCTCCACCGTTCAATGTTTGGAATCATTCCAACAGGCTGCGTACCGGCTGAGTGTTTCACTCGGATGACGGGAAGACATGCTTTAAATATGACTGTCATAGGGAAGAATTCGCCATTTTTCCCTCAATACGCGAGAAGGATGCGGATGAGCAGCATGCCTTCAAAGCGGCGGAAGCGGAAGGGACCTCCGCTGTGCGGCGCTCTTTTTTGCTGAGGCTCGGCCGTCAGGCGCGGCGATGTGGAGCCGTTTACTCGATGATCCACCGCTTTTGGTCAGTGGCACGCCAAGGGGCAGGCTGCCGGGCGAGATAATCATCGAGATGCCGCCCGGCAAGTTGCGAAAGCGGCGGGATCAGGCGCATGAGGGCGAGCGAATGAAGCCTGCCGCCCTCTCGTCGTCCGGAGCCTTGGTAAAAAGTGCCCCAAGCTCCGTCATCACCTTTGCGTGTCCGGTATGGTTTGCGCCGGGATTGCCGGCTCAATCATCGAAATGATCGTGAACACCGCTGGCGCCGCGCCGCCAGTAACCGGAAGCGCGGGTCCATTTGGGGTTTGCGCCGCATTCCCCGACGAGGATGGCGCGAACCTCCTTTGCGGTCTGCGATTCACATGCGACCCAGCTGAAGAAATCGCCTTTCGGCAGCTCGAACTGGCGCAGCGCCGCCTTCAAGGCGCCATGGTCCGTGCCGCTTGCGGATTGCTGCGTGACCCACACGATCGAAGCGTCTGCCCTGGTCGTAAGTTCCAGCCGGTCGGCGTCCGTCTCGACCTCGATCAGCGCCACGACACGGGTGCCCGCGGGCATTTCCTCCAGCCGCCGTGCAAGGGCGGGAAGGCCGGTGTCGTCGGCGATCAGCAGATGCCAGTCATAGGTGAAGGGAACGATGAAGGAGCCACGCGGCCCGGCGATCCACGCCCGGTCACCCGCTTTGGCGGATTTTGCCCAATTGCTGGCGGGGCCGTCATGATGGGTGGCGAAATCGATGGCGAGTTCACCCTTTTCGGCGTCGAAGCTACGCGGGGTATAATCACGCACCAGCGGGCGCGGTGCGCCTTCCGGAAATTCCATGCCATTCGGGCCGATCACCGGCAGGCTTGGTTCGGTTTCACCGGGCGCGGGGAAGAACATCTTGACGTGATCGTCAAAACCGAGGCTGGCAAAGCCCTCCAGTTCCGGCCCGGTAAGGACGATGCGCACCATGGAGCGGCTGAGTTTTTCAACGCGTGCGACATCAAGCGTACGCAGGCGGATTGGGTGGCGGTGACGTGTGGGGGTGCGGTCCGGAATGGCGGACGCTAGGGTGTCTGGCATGCTCATGCTCTTGTCTTTCCTGGGATATTGCCGATGGGATCGGCGGTCTCGCTGTCCCGGATCGGTGGGCCGGATAATCGCGCGTCGGAATTTTCCGGCGGGCGATCCGGCGTCGTTGCGTCAAGATGCGCGAACCATAACAGGCGATTTTGGCTGCTGCAATATAACTTTCTTCTAAAACTCAAGTTTATGGTCGCCGCGGTTTTGAATAAGGGAAAATCGCGGCATTGAGGTCAGCACGGGCGAACCGCGCCTGTTCGGCAGCGGCGTGCGCGGCACGTTCTAAGGTGCTGTCCTGAGCAGAGCAAAAAGGCCTCCGAAAGATTTCCGGAGGCCTCAAACTGCTGGCAATCGTGTCTGACCCTCGCGGTCATCCCCAAGCTTATCCCGAGGCTTCAATCACGGAGCATAAAATCAAATGGTTGCAGATGCTCGGGACAGGCCCGGGCATGGCGAAGGAGGGGTTCTGGCCTCTGTCAATCCAGCTGCTTCTCGATGCGGAGAAAGCCTCAGAAAAATGCCTGAATACCCGTCTGTGCCCGGCCAAGGATCAGCGCGTGAACGTCATGCGTACCCTCATAGGTGTTGACCGTTTCAAGATTCTGCGCGTGGCGCATGACGTGATATTCGATCTGGATGCCGTTGCCGCCATGCATGTCGCGGGCCTGCCGGGCGATATCCAGCGCCTTGCCGCAATTGTTGCGCTTGACGATGGAGATCATTTCCGGCGCCATCTTATGTTCGTCCATCAGCCGGCCGACGCGCAACGATGCCTGAAGGCCGAGTGCGATTTCGGTCTGCATGTCGGCGAGCTTCTTCTGGTAAAGCTGCGTGCCGGCGAGCGGCTTGCCGAACTGCTTGCGGTCGAGGCCATATTGCCGGGTACGGAACCAGCAATCCTCAGCGGCACCCATCACGCCCCAGGAAATGCCGTAGCGGGCGCGGTTCAGGCAGCCGAACGGGCCCTTCAGGCCGGAAACATTCGGTAGCAATGCGTCTTCGCCGACTTCCACGCCATCCATGACGATTTCGCCGGTGATGGAGGCGCGCAGTGAGAGCTTGCCGCCGATCTTCGGGGCGGAGAGGCCCTTCATGCCCTTTTCCAGCAGGAAACCGCGGATCTCGTTGCCATGGGCTTCCGATTTCGCCCAGACGACGAAAACATCGGCGATCGGTGCGTTGGAAATCCACATTTTCGAACCGCGCAGGCGATAGCCGCCTTCGATCTTTTCGGCGCGGGTTTTCATGCCGCCCGGATCGGAGCCGGCATCCGGCTCGGTGAGGCCGAAACAGCCGATCAGTTCGCCGGAAACGAGGCCCGGCAGGTATTTCTTCTTCTGCTCGTCCGAGCCGTAAGCGAAGATCGGGTGAATGACGAGGGAGGACTGCACGCTCATCATCGAGCGGTAACCACTGTCGATCCGCTCCACCTCGCGGGCGACGAGGCCATAGGCCACGTAGCTCGCATTGGCCGCGCCATATTCCTCCGGCAGGGTCACGCCGAGCAGGCCGGTGCGGCCCATCAGGCGGAAGAGTTCCGGTTCGGTGGTTTCGGAAAGATAGGCTTCCTGAATGCGCGGCAAAAGTTCGGATTTGCCGAAGGCTTCGGCACTGTCGCGGATCATCCGCTCGTCATCGGTCAGTTGGTCTTCCAGCAGAAAAGGGTCCTGCCAATTAAATGCTGCGCGTTCGCTCACTTTATGCCTCCGGATTTGCTGGCCGGATTATTGGTATTCAAGCCTGATGGCACAAGCCATGTTTACTCATTTTTGCATTACATATAGTAATGGCTCATGTCGTCTCTCAGCCGCAAACTCCTGCCGTCCACCAGCGCGCTCGCCGCTTTCGATTCCGTTGCCCGGCTCGGCAGTTTTTCCGCCGCCGCCGATGAGCTGGCGCTGACGCAAGGGGCAATCAGCCGGCAGGTTATGTCACTGGAAGAACAGCTTGGCGTGCGCCTGTTCGAGCGCGGCGCGCGGGGCGTGGCGCTGACGACCGAGGGGCGCGCTTATGCGAAATCCATCGCCTCCGCCCTTGGCGAGATACGCTCCGCCTCCCTGCAGATCATGACCAAAACGCATGGCAATACGCTGAACCTCGCCATGTTGCCCACCTTCGGCACCCGCTGGCTTTTGCCGCGCATCCCGGATTTTGTGGCAAACCACCCGGAAATCACTATCAATTTCGCCACCCGCATCGGCCAGTTCGATTTTGAGCGGGAGCAGTTGGATATGGCGATCCATATCGGCCAGGCCGACTGGCCGGGCGCGGAAAGCACCTTTCTTATGCATGAAATGGTCGCGCCGGTTTGCAGCCCGCAATTCCTCAGCGCCCATCCGGTGGAAAAGGGCGAGGATATCGCCGCCCTGCCGCTCCTGCATATGGCCTCGCGGCCGGGAGCATGGGGCCACTGGTTCGAAAGTCTCGGCCTGTCGCTCGCCTTGCCGCAGGGCATGCGCTTCGAGCAGTTTTCCAGCGTGGCGCAGGCCTGCATCGCCGGGCTTGGCGTGGCGCTGATGCCGCTGTTCCTGATCGATAATGAGCTGAAATCGAAGCAACTGGTGAAAGCCTTCGATCATCAGGCGAGAAGCCCCAGTTCCTATTATGCGGTGGCGCCGCTTTCGCGTGCCAATCACGTCCCTGTCGTGCTGTTTCGTGACTGGCTGGTGCGGCAGGTCGAGGCTTATCGCGCAGCCAGCACCCAGACCTCGTAAAAATAATCGCTCTTTTTTCGGGCATTTAACCTTTGTGCCCAGCTTTTCGCCGTATTTCGCCGGCGCAGGACTCGACAGCGGTCCACACCTCGCTTATCCTGATTAAACGTTTAATCAGCCTTCCCGGACCATCAATGGCGTCGTCACGGCCTGCCACCAATCTGAGCGCGATAGCAGCGGCACTCGGCGTGTCGGTTGCAACCGTGTCCAATGCGCTCTCCGGCAAGGGCCGCGTTTCGCCCGATCTGGTGGAGCGCATTCGCAAGACGGCAAGCGAACTGGGTTATGTGCCGAGTTCGGCGGGCAGGGCGCTGCGCACCGGCAGATCAGGCGTTTTGGGGCTGGTTCTGCCCGATATCGCCAACCCTCTTTTCCCGCAGATCGCGCAGGCCATCGAAAAGGCGGCCGTCACCGCCGGTTATGGCGTGCTGATTGCCGACGCCCGCGGTGAGATCGCCATGCAGACGGACGCCATCAACCGGCTGATCGAGCGCGGGGTGGATGGCATGGTGATCGTTCCCCGCCGCGGCACGCGTATCTCCAATGTTGATTGCCCGGTTGCCGTCATCGACAGCCCTTCCACGCCGGGAAACACCGTCGCCGCTGACCATTGGGATGGCGGCCGGCAGGTGGGCGACTATCTGGCAAGCCTTGGCCACCGCAAGGTGGTGCTGGTGGGCAAGAACCGCGATTCCAACGTGCAGAACGACCGTCTCGGCGGCATTCGCGATGGTCTCGGCAAGACGTGTGTGACCCGGACGCTCTGGATCGACAGCATCGAACAGGTGGGTGGCGCAGGCTGCCGGCTGGGGCTTGCCGATCTGGTGGCGGATGGTTTTACCGCCTTTGCCGCCATTTCCGACCTGCATGCGTTACGCGCGCTCACCGAGTTGCAGCGCGAGGGTATCGAGGTGCCGGAAAAGGCGAGCGTCACCGGTTTCGACGATCTCATTTTTTCCGCCGTGGTCACCCCGCCGCTCACGACCATGCGCATGGATATGGGCCGCATAGCCGATCTCGCGGTCGGGGCGCTGCTGCGCGCCATCGATGGCGCCGGTGAGAACGGTGTCGCCATCGATGTGACGGCGGATATTTCGAAAGTACCGATGGCGCTGATCATGCGCGGCTCCACCGGCAAGGCAAAGCATGATGCGATTGAAGCCAAAAACACGACAGCAGGAGAACTCACACCATGAAAAAGATCATTTTCGCGTCGGGCACCGCCCTGATGCTGACGATGGGAGCGGCGCAGGCCCAGGACAAGACGCTGACGATTTCCGTCTACGCCTTTGCGCAGGATGAATTCAAGGAACTGGTCTATACGCCCTTCGAGCAGAAATGCGGCTGCAAGCTCGTCGTCGAGACCGGCAACAGCGTCGAGCGTCTGGCCAAGATGGAAGCCAACAAGGCCAATCCGGTGGTTGATCTCGCCATTGTTTCCATGGCCGATGCGCTCTCCGCCACCCGCAAGGACCTGATCCAGAAGATCGACGCCTCCAAGGTGCCGAATATCGAAAACCTCTATGACATCGCCAAGGACCCGAATGGCGACGGCATGAGCGTCGGCGTCAATTTCTACGCCACATCGATCGTCTACCGCACCGACAAGATGAAGATCGACAGCTGGGCCGATCTTCTGAAGGACGGCATTGTCGACCACGTCGCCTTCCCGAATGTCACCACCAATCAGGGCCCGCCGGCGCTTTATATGCTGGGCAAGGCCATCGGCAAGGATACGCCTGATCTTTCCGGCGCCATCGAGGCCGTGGGTGAGAAGAAGGACGATATCGTCACCTTCTACGTCAAGTCCTCGCAGCTGGTCCAGCTGATGCAGCAGGAAGAAATCTGGGCAGCCCCCATCGGCCGTTTCTCCTGGGCGCCTTTCACCAAGCTTGATCTGCCGCTTGCCTGGGCAACCCCCAAGGAAGGCCAGACCGGCGGCATGAATGTGCTCGTCGTGCCGAAGGGCGGAAAGAACGAGGATCTTGCGCTGCAATTCATGGATTTCTGGCTGTCGACCGACGTTCAGAAGGCGCTGGCTGAAAAGCTGGTGGACAGCCCGACCAACAAGCAGGTCAAGGTGTCTGACGAGGTGGCGAACAACATCACCTATGGTGACGAAACCGCCCGCAGCCTGCAGCTCATTCCGTCCGACGTGACGCTTGATAACCGCGACAAGTGGTTGTCGGAGTGGAACGCCAAGGTCGGCCAGTAACTCCTTTCACCGTTTGGAACGGGGCATCGAAACGTCCGCGAGGACGGCTCCATTCCGGGAAAAGCGGTTCGGTCGTCCCCTGACCGCTTTTCCACCTTCCATTTTGCAGGTCGGTTCGTCCGGCTGTCGTAACAACCGGCCTTGAGGCCGTTCAGGGAATAAACCCATGTTTCAGAACCGGGCCGAAGCGCTGGCGCTTGCCTTGCCCGCCGCGATTTTCGCGGCGGCGGTCTTTCTTGTGCCGGTCTTCATGCTTCTGTCGGAGGGTTTTCGCACCACTGACGGCTGGACATTGTCGGCCTATGCCACATTCTTTTCCGATCCGCTGAACCAGACGGTTTTCCTGCGTACGCTCAAACTCGGCGCGCTCGTCACCGTCGTTTCGGCGGTGGTGGGGTATGCTGCGGCTTTCGCCATCGTCAACCTGTCGCCGGGCAAGAAGGGCCATGTGGTCAATCTCGTCGTGCTGCCGTTGATGATCTCGCCGGTCGCCCGCACCTATGCATGGATCGTCATTCTCGGCAGAACCGGCATCGTCAATCAGGCGCTGCAGGCGGTGGGCCTGAGCGACGCGCCGATCCGCATCCTGTTTTCCGAAACGGCTGTCTTCATCGGCCTTCTGCAACTGTTCCTGCCGCTGATGATCATCTCGCTCATCAGCGCGCTCGAAAACATGCCGAAGGATACGATTGCCGCTGCCCGCGTGCTCGGCGCCAACTGGTTTCAGGTGTTCTGGAAGGTCATCCTGCCGCTCACCAGGGAGGGGCTGGTGGTCGGCGGTACGCTGGTCTTCACCGGTTCGCTGACGGCCTATATCACGCCCGCCATTCTCGGCGGCTCGAAGGTGCTGATGCTGGAAACCCTGCTTTACCAGCAGGTCACGGTCTCCAATAATTTCGTTGCCGCCAGCGTCATCGCCTTCATCCTGATCGTCATGAGCTTTGCCGCCAATATCCTGCTGAAGCGCATCGCCACCGCAAGGAACAAGAAATGACCCGGCAGCTCTTCATTCCGCTCACGCTCCTTCTTGTCGTCGGTTTCCTCATCGGGCCGTTCCTCATCATCGTTGCGGCCTCGTTTTCGGCCGGTGATACGCTCGCCTTTCCGCCGCAGGGCTTTTCGCTGAAATGGATCGCCAAGGTCTTCACGGTCGAAAGTTTTCGAGAGAGCTTTGCCATGTCGATGTTCCTTGCCATTGGCGGCACGTTCACGGCACTCATCCTCGGCATTCCCGCTTCCTACGCCATGTCGCGCTACAAGCTGCCCTTTAGCGAAACCGTGCGTACCATCGTTTCCGCGCCGATCATCGTGCCCGGCATCATCGTTGGTCTCGCGCTGCTGCGTTATTTCGTTGTGCCCTTCGGTATCGGCATCACACTCGCGCTGTTTCTCGCCCACACCGCGCTCATCCTGCCCTATGCGGTGCGGGTGGTATCGGCCAGCCTCAACAATCTGCGCTCGGATATCGAAGAGGCGGCGGTGCTGCTCGGCTCGTCCCGCGTCGGCGCGTTTTTCCGGGTGGTGTTGCCCAATATTCGTGGCGGCATTCTCTCAGCCTTCATTCTCGGTTTCGTGACGAGTTTCAACCAGGTGCCGGTGTCGCTGTTCCTGTCCGGTCCCGGCGTGCGCACGCTGCCCATCGACATGCTGGGTTACATGGAAATCGTCTTTGATCCTTCCGTTGCAGCCCTTTCTTCGCTGCTCGCCTTCCTTTCCATCGGCATCGTCTTCATGGCCGAACGTTTCCTGGGGTTCTCCCGTTATGTCTGACGCAAATTACCTTTCGCTCAAAAAAGTCTCGCTCGCTTATGGCGGCAATGTCGCCGTCAAGGATCTCGATCTCGATATCCGCAAGGGCGAGCTGCTCGCCCTTCTCGGGCCCTCCGGCTGTGGCAAGACCACGACGATGCGCGCCATTGCCGGGCTGATGCCGGTGGCAAGCGGGCGTATCGATCTCGATGGCGCCGATATTACCCGCGTCGCGGCCAACAAGCGCGCCGTCGGTCTGGTGTTCCAGTCGTATGCGCTCTTCCCGCATCTTACAGTTTATGAAAACGTCGCCTTTGGCCTGAAACTCAAGGGCATGAGCGGCAAGGCGCTGGAGGACAAGGTTGCCTCCGGCCTCAAATCGGTGGGCTTGTCCAACTTCGCCTCGCGCAAACCGGCGGAACTATCAGGCGGCCAGCAGCAGCGCGTGGCTTTGGCACGCTCCATGGTCATGGAGCCTAAGGTGCTCTTGCTCGATGAGCCGCTCTCCAATCTCGATGCGCGTCTGCGCCTTGAAATGCGCACCGAACTGCAGCGTGTGCAGAAGGAAACCGGCGTGACGATGATCTTCGTCACCCATGACCAGATCGAGGCTTTGGCGCTCGCCGACCGCATTGTCGTCATGAAGGGCGGTAAGATTGAGCAGATTGGCACGCCCGAAGAGATTTATAACGCGCCGGTTTCGTCCTTCGTGGCGGATTTCGTCGGCTTTGAAAACATCTTCGCGCTGGAAGGCGGCGCGTTGAAAACCGCAAACGGTACAACACCGCTTCCCGGGCCAGTCCTTTCAGCATCCGGACTGGCCTGGCGGCCGCGCATGGTCACCCTTGGTTCAGGTCCTTTCCAGGGAACCGTGCGCGGCACATCCTTCGCCGGCAACAGCCGCGAATATCTGCTCGACACGCCGCTTGGCCCCATCAAGGCGGAAACAGACGCCGCACTTGCCGCGCACGCCATCGGTGATACGCTCGCCTTCGACCTGCCGGTCGAAAAAGCGGCAAGCCTGAAGGTGTTCAACTGACCATGGGCGTATGGATCGATACCGATATGGGCTTTGACGATATCGCCGCCATCCTGGTGGTGCAATCGGCAGGCCTTGCCATCGACGGCATCTCTTTGGTCTTCGGCAATGCCACGCTGGATGCGGTCTTCGGCAATGCCGCAGGCGCTGTTGCAAGCTTCGGCTGGTCGATGCCGATCCATCAGGGCCGCGCCATGCCGGTGCTCGGCGCGCTCGAAACCGCGCAGTCGATCCTCGGCGATAGCGGCATTCCAACCGCCGGCCAAAGCCTGCCGGATGCGCCGGCTCTGCCGAAAAGCGATGCCTTTGCAGCGCTCTGCAACTGGCTGGAAGGGGCGGGGGAGAAGCGCATTCTTGCGCTCGGCCCGCTCACCAATATCGCCGCCCTGTGTCTTGCGCGACCCTATCTTGCCGCCAGAATTTCCGACCTGACCTGGATGGGTGGCGGGCTAACCAGCGGCAACCACACGGCATCTGCCGAATTTAACGCCTTCGCCGATCCCGAGGCGCTGGCCATCGTGCTTTCCCACGGCCTGCCGCTGCGCATGGTTGATCTCGATGCCTGCCGCAAGGTCACGGCCTCGCCCGCCGATGTGCTGCCGATCCGCGCTGCCGGCGGCAGGAATGCGGGCCTGATTGCCGATCTGCTCGAAGGTTTCATCGGCATTGCCACGAGCCGCGGCAGAGATGCCATGGCGCTTTATGATCCCGTTGCCGCAGTCGGTTTCATTTCCGATCATCTTGGCTGGCAGCAGGCGCGCATCGATGTCGAACTTCATGCCTCGCTGACGCGGGGAAGAACCGTGGTCGAGACACGGGCGGAGAAGGTGGCAGAGTTTAACGCCCAATTTGCCGCGAGTGTTGATGCCGAAGCCGCGAAGGCGGCCATTCTGGAGGCATTGCGCCGGGAGGCTGCCCGATGAGCGCGCAAATCCGCCTGGCGGAACCTGCCGATCTTAACGACGACACCCTGCGCGCCCGTGCGGTTGCTGCCGCGCGTGGCGATCAGCCTTTTGACGTCCTCATCACCGGCGGAACGCTGGTGGATGTGGTGACCGGGGAACTGCGTGCCGCCGATATCGGCATTGTCGGCCCACTTATCGCCAGCGTTCACGAAGCGGCAAGCCGCAGCGATGCAGCGCAGGTGATCGACGCGGGCGGGGCCTATGTCTCGCCGGGGCTGATCGACACGCATATGCACATCGAAAGCTCGATGGTGACACCGGCCGCCTATGCGACATCGGTGGTTGCCCGCGGCGTTACCACCATCGTCTGGGACCCGCATGAATTCGGCAATGTGCATGGTGTCGATGGCGTGCGCTGGGCGGCGAAGGCCATCGAAAATCTGCCCTTGCGCGCCATTCTGCTTGCCCCGTCATGCGTGCCCTCCGCACCGGGACTGGAGCGCGGCGGTGCGGATTTCGATGCCGCCATTCTGGCCGATCTCCTCTCCTGGCCGGAAATCGGCGGCATTGCGGAAATCATGAACATGCGCGGCGTCATCGAACGCGATCCGCGCATGAGCGGCATCGTGCAGGCCGGGCTCGCCGCGCAAAAACTGGCCTGCGGCCATGCACGCGGTCTTGGTGGCGCCGATCTCAACGCCTTCATGGCGGCGGGCGTCTCTTCCGATCACGAGCTTGTCTCGGGTGAAGACCTGATGGCAAAGCTCAGGGCAGGGTTGACGATCGAGCTGCGCGGCTCGCACGATCACCTGCTGCCGGAATTTGTGGAGGCACTGAATAAGCTCGGCCACCTGCCGCAGACGGTGACGCTCTGCACCGACGATGTTTTCCCTGACGACCTGTTGCAGGGCGGTGGGCTGGATGATGTGGTGCGCCGTCTTGTGCGTTATGGACTGAAGCCCGAATGGGCGCTGCGCGCCGCCACGCTCAATGCCGCTCAAAGGCTCGGCCGCGCCGATCTCGGGCTCATCGCCGCCGGTCGCCGCGCTGATATCGCCATCTTCGAGGACCTGAGCGGCTTTGCGGCCCGTCATGTGCTCGCAAGCGGCCGGGTGGTTGCGGAAGACGGTCGCATGCTGGTCGACATCCCCGCCTGTGATGCAGCGGCACTCGGAGGCTCGATGAAGCTTCCGCCACGTATGGCCGATGATTTCCGGGTAAAATCCAACGGCGAGAAGGTCCGCCTCGCCACCATCGACCGCCCGCGTTTCACGCAATGGGGTGAGGCGGAGGCGGACGTGAAGGACGGTTTTGTCATTCCGCCCCAGGGTGCAACGATGATCTCCGTCACCCACCGCCACGGCATGGCCGAGCCCGTCACGAAAACCGGCTTCCTCACCGGCTGGGGACGCTGGAACGGCGCCTTCGCCACCACCGTCTCGCATGATAGCCACAACCTCACCGTCTTCGGCGGGAATGCAGAAGATATGGCGCTGGCCGCCAATGCGGTGATCGAGACCGGTGGCGGCATGGCCGTTGCCTCTGAGGGCAAGGTTACTGCACTTCTGCCGCTGCCGCTCTCCGGCCTCGTATCCGATGCGCCGCTCGAAGAGGTGGCGCGGGCTTTCGAGGACCTGCGCGAAGCCGTGGGCAAGGTGGTGGAATGGCAGCCGCCCTATCTCGTCTTCAAGGCCTGCTTCGGTGCCACGCTCGCCTGCAACATCGGCCCACACCAGACGGATATGGGCATTGCCGATGTGTTGACGGGCAAGGTGATGGAAAGCCCGGTCATCGAGGTTTTGGGATAATAACGTCAGGACCGGCTGCCGCGATGTCGCCGTCGCGGCAGCCGGTGCCTGTCAGTTCACATTGTGAAGCTGCGCCTCGCCATTATGCAGAAAGCAGGCTTTGGTGAAGAGGCCCAAATCCAGCAGGTTGGGCAGGCGGATATCGCTCATATCGGGAAGCCGCTTATTGTCCGGATCAAACGAGCGGTCGACCTGCGAGATGAATGCGAAAATGACGCCGGTCTTTAGTGCGAATTCCCCAAGGGCGGTCACCTGTTGCGACAGGTCGGGCTTGTGCCGCTGCTGGTCGAGTATCTGCATATAATCGATCACGGCGAAGGTGCCGGGTTTGGCCGGTGACAAATGGCGGATGATGTAGTCCGCACATATCTCATCCGATGTCACGATCTCGGTTTCTTTCTGCCCGGCCGAGTGTTTTTCGATACGCTTGCGCGCCTGTTGCTCCGTCATTTCGAGCGTGAACAAGACGGACTGCCGTCCATCCTCGGCTGCCGCGCGCAAAAGTTCAAAACCAAGCGCTGTCTTGCCCTGACCTGGGCGACCGGCAAGCAACAGCATGTCGCCATTCACGATGCGTAAGAACAGGTTTTCGGATAAGGAACCCGCCGCAACGTGAGCGGAAAGCAGGCTCCACCTTGCAAATCCTTCCTCGCGCGCGATCTGGTCCAGCGCTTCGTGCAGGGGAATGGCATTGTTTCGGACCATGAGTTTGGTCCGCCGCTTCAACTGAAAAATCGGAGTGGAAAGTTTCATCAAAAGACCTCTATTGCGGGTCTGAAACGCAATCCCTCCTTATGCGAAAGCCCGAACAGACGGTTCGATGATGATATTACCCCGCATGTCGGATGCTTCCCCGAAAGGAGGGGGGAGGCGTGGGTCGAGCCTGTGCGCAGAAATTACCGCGCCCGATGATTCGCCACAAGCGTCGGAGCTGCTGCCGGTCGAAAAACGGCAGGCAGCGAGATGGGTCTCACTCCGCCGCCAGTTCCTGCTCCACCAATGTCGCCCAGAACGCGACGCCTGGCACGATGGCCGCATCGTTGAAGTCATAGGAGGTGTTGTGGTGCAGCGCGCCATCCACCGCCGGGCCGTTGCCGAGCCAGACATAGCAGCCGGGAGCTTCGCCGGCGAAGAAGGCGAAGTCGTCGCCGGCGGTCGAAGGCGGGAAGGCGGTACGGGCCTTGGTGCCGAAGACGGTCTTGGCGGCGCGCAGCGCCCGTTTCGTCGCATCCGCTTCGTTGATGACGGGGGGAATGCGGCGGATGAATTCGTAATGCGCCTCGATGCCGAACATCGCCGCCGTGCCCTTTGCCAGCCGACCGATTTCCGTCTCCAGCTGGTCGCGCACATCTGCCGCATAGGCGCGCGCCGTGCCGCCGATTTCGACGAGATCGGGAATGACGTTGAGCGCCTTCGGGTCGCCCGCCTGCACCGAACAGGCGCTGACGACGGCGGGCTGCAACGGGTCGATGACGCGACCGACGATGTTTTGCAGCGAGGCGAGGAAGGCGCCCGCCGCCGTTATGGGGTCACGGCCGAGATGCGGCTTGGCGCCATGGGTGCCGATGCCCTTAAAGGTGACGCGCCAGCTGTCGGAAGAGGCAAGCTGCGGGCCTTCCACCACCGCCATTTCGTCAAGCCTAAGCCCCGGCATATTGTGCAGGCCATAGACCGCATCGCAGGGAAACAGATCGAAAAGCCCGTCTTCCACCATTTTTTTGGCGCCGCCACGACCTTCTTCGGCCGGCTGGAAGATGAAATGCACGGTGCCGGAAAAATCGCGGGTCTTGGCGAGATAACGCGCGGCACCCAGCAGCATGGCGGTGTGGCCGTCATGGCCGCAGGCGTGCATCTTGCCGGGAAATTTCGATTTATAGGGCCGGTCGGGCACCTCAGGCATGGCCAGCGCATCCATATCGGCGCGCAGGCCGATGCTGCGGGTGCCGTTACCCACCTGCAACGTGCCGACCACACCGGTGCCGCCGAGGCCGCGATGCACCTTCAGCCCGGCGCGCTCGAGGAGATCGGCAACGATGGCGCTGGTTCTCTCCTCTTCGAAACCCAGTTCGGGATGCGCGTGCAGATCGTGGCGAAGCTCCGTCAGAAATGGCAGGTCCTCGCCGATCCGGTCCAGCAGTCTCATGGGAAGCTTGTCCTTGAATATGGGGAAAACCCGCGTCATAGGTGGGTTTGTCCGAATGCCTGTTGCTTTGTTTCCGTTCTAGAGCATTTCCAGCAAAACTGTGTAGCGGTTTTGCGTTCGGAAATGCGGAAAACAAAGAGCTGGAGTATTTTCGTGTTTCGTAGAAAACAAAAATACCCTAGCGGAAAAAGCCAATGAAATGAACCCGCCGCGTGTTTGCGGTTGCTGAAATGCCTGATGTATTGAACCCTGTTGGCGTGGCTCGCAAACCGTATCTGTTTGGCGCCACCCTGGTTCTGAAAGGAAAAAACGATGCCGTCATCCGCATCGCCTGCTGCCCAGTCTCCCGCCGCGCCGCACGAGTTCTGGCAGGATATCCTTCCACCCGCCAGCTTCGATGCCACAGGTCCACATTCCACCTTCTTTCCGGCACAGCTGGATGATGGCCGGCAGATCTGCCTGCCGATAAGGCCGCTTGCGGATGGTGAGCATGCATTGGCTTCGCTCATCGTCAATCAGGCCTCTTTCGAGGTGCTGGAAGCGCTGGCGGCTGATCTCGCCGCCAGGCTCGCGCCCTTCAGCCCGGATGTCGTGATCGGCCTGCCGACGCTCGGCCTCACCCTCGCCGCCGCCGTTGCCCGCCGTCTCGGCCATTCCCGTTACGTGCCGCTCGGCACCTCACGCAAATTCTGGTATCTGGATGAGCTATCGGTGCCCATGTCCTCCATCACAACCCGGCAGGAAAAACGGCTTTATATCGACCCGCGCATGTTGCCGCTCATCGAGAACCGGCGGGTGGCGTTGGTGGATGATGTGATTTCCAGCGGCAGCTCCATCATTTCCGGTCTTTCGCTTCTTGCTGCCTCCGGCATCCGCCCCGCCGTCATCGGCGCGGCCATGCTGCAATCGGATCGCTGGCGGGAAAAAATCGCTGCTTTCGGGCCGGAATGGCCGGAACGGGTGAGGGGCGTTTTTGCCACGCCGCTGCTGACAAAAACGGAAGGCGGCTGGCGCGCTTGACGTTGCGCAAGTTCCGGCAAAAGGCAAGAGGTGATAATTTTACCGGTGCCTAATTTCTACCTTGCGAAGCCGGAAGAGATCGTCCTAAGATCGCCGCCGACAGACAATAGCGGTCGGCGAATACAAGCCGGTTTGCTTTCGCGCGGTGTCATCCCGGCGTCTGCCCGCTCCCCGTTTTGTTCTTTCGATGACTGGAATTTCTTCCCATGCATGCAGTGTTTGACGGTCATAATGATGTGCTGCTTCGTTTGTGGCGCAACAGCAAGGCCGGTGCCGATCCTGTGGCCGAATTCAAGAACGGCACGCGCGAAGGCCATATCGATGGTCCCCGTGCAAGGGTAGGTGGTCTCGGTGGCGGCATCTGCGCCATCTATATCCCCTCCGGCGATCTGATCCTGCAGGAACCGGATGAACAGGGTCATTACGACACGCCGCTCGCCTCTCCGCTGGAGCGCCTGCCTTCCCTCGATATCGCCATGGAGAAAGCGGCAATTGCGCTGCGGCTCGATCGCGCGGGCGCATGGCGGCTCTGCCGTTCCACGGCCGATATCCGCAAGGCCTTTGCCGAGGATATTTTCGCCGCCGTGCTGCACATGGAAGGCTGCGAGGCGATTGGCGCCGATCTCGATGCGCTGGAGGTGTTTTACGCCGCCGGCCTGCGCTCGCTCGGCCCGGTCTGGAGCCGGCACAATATTTTCGGCCATGGCGTTCCCTTCTCTTATCCCATGTCGCCCGATACGGCGCCCGGCCTCACCGATGCCGGATTTCGGCTGGTGAAAGAATGCAACCGGCTCGGCATTCTCATCGATCTCGCCCATATCACCGAAAAGGGTTTCTGGGATGTGGCCAAGACCACCAACCAGCCGCTGATCGCCAGCCATTCCAACGCGCATGCGCTCACCCCCGTCGCCCGCAATCTCACCGACCGGCAGATGGATGCCATCCGGGAGAGTGGCGGGCTGGTGGGCCTCAACTACGCCGTGACCATGTTGCGGGCGGATGCGCGTGACATTGCCGATACGCCGCTGTCCGACATGGTACGCCATATCGACTACATGGTGGAGCGCATGGGCATCGACTGCGTGGCGCTCGGATCGGATTTCGACGGTGCAACCGTACCCGTTGGAGTGGCCGATGCCAGCGGCAATCACAATCTGGTTGCGGCGCTGAAATCGGCAGGCTACGGTGATGGAGAGCTTGCTAAAATATGCCGGGAAAACTGGCTGCGTGTTTTGTCTCAGGCCTGGCACGAGGCGGCCTGAGACCAGTTTTAAGCGAACCAAATCAATCTCATAACAAAAGGGGAGATCCTATGATCAAATCGCTCAACAAATCCATGCGTATTCTCAGCACCAGCGCCGCTCTGTCGCTGATGATGCTGTCTGCGCCGCACGCTTTTGCGGCCACGCCGGCCGATACGCTGGTCGAAGGTTTCGCCATCGACGACATCATCACGCTCGATCCGGGTGAGGCATTCGAACTGTCTGCCGCCGAAGTTACCGGCAACACCTACAGCAAGCTCGTTTCCATCGATTTGAACGACACATCCAAGGTGATCGGCGATCTGGCCGAGAGCTGGACGACCTCTGATGATGGTCTCACCTATACGTTCAAGCTGAAATCCGGCCTGAAATTCGCTTCCGGCAATCCGGTCACCGCTGATGATGTGGCCTTCTCCTTCGAGCGCGCCGTCAAGCTCGACAAGTCGCCGGCATTCCTTTTGACGCAGTTCGGCCTCAAGGGCGACAACGTCACTGAAAAAGCCAAAGCGACCGATGCAAACACCTTCGTCCTGACGGTCGACAAGCCATACGCGCCGAGCTTCGTGCTGAACGTGCTGACCGCGACCGTCGCTTCGGTGGTCGACAAGAAGTTCATCACCGAAAAGGCGAAGTCGGTTACGCCAAGCGCCGATTACAAATACGACACGGATTTCGGCAATGAATTCCTGAAGACGGGTTATGCCGGTTCCGGCCCTTACAAGATCCTCGGCTGGAAGGCCAACGAGGCGGTGATCCTCGAAGCCAACCCGAATTATTATGGCGAAAAGCCGAAACTGAAGCGCGTCGTCTATCGCCACATGAAGGAAAGCTCGGGCCAGCGCCTGGCGCTTGAGAACGGCGATATCGACGTTGCCCGTAACCTCGAGCCGGGCGACATGGAAGCGGTGTCCAAGAAGGAAGGCCTTGCCGTCACATCTGCGCCCAAGGGCACCGTTTATTATTTCAGCCTCAACCAGAAAAACGAGAACCTGAAGAAGCCGGAAGTCGTTGAAGCCCTGAAATATCTGGTCGACTACGACGCGATCGGCGCGACGATCATCAAGGGCATCGGCGAAATCCACCAGACCTTCCTGCCGAAGGGCCAGCTTGGCGCGCTTGATGAGAACCCCTACAAGCTCGACGTCGCCAAGGCGAAGGAACTTCTCGCCAAGGCCGGCCTGAAGGACGGCTTCACCGTGACCATGGATGTGCGCAATACGCAGCCGGTGACCGGTATTGCCGAAAGCGTGCAGCAGACGCTGGCGCAGGCCGGCATCAAGCTGGAAATCATTCCGGGTGACGGCAAGCAAACCCTGACCAAATATCGCGCCCGCACCCACGATATCTACATCGGTCAGTGGGGTTCGGACTATTTCGACCCGAACTCGAATGCGGAAACCTTCACCATCAACTACGACAATTCCGATGAGGGCAAGAACAAGACGCTCGCCTGGCGTAATGCCTGGGACGTTCCTGATCTGACCAAGGAAACCCAATCGGCTCTGCTGGAGAAGGACAGCGCCAAGCGCGCGGCGATCTATCAGAACCTGCAGAAGGAAGTTCTGGCGAAAGGTCCCTTCGTCATCATCTTCCAGCAGACAGAAGTTGCCGGTTATTCCGCCAAGCTCAAGGGCCTGAAGCTCGGCCCGAGCTTCGACACCAACTACGTTTACACCATCTCCAAGGAATGATCCGGAAGGATTGATCTCTTGAGCATGGTTGAAACCAATAGCAAGGCGAGGCACGGCAAACGCCGTGCCAATGCCCGCGTGAAAGCCGTTCTCGGCTTCGCCGTCACCGTCATCACCACCTTTCTGGGTCTGATGGCGGTCACATTTTTCATCGGCCGCGTCGTACCGATCGATCCCGCACTGGCGATCGTCGGCGACCGTGCGCCTGCACATGTGGTCGAGCGGGTGCGTGAGCAGCTCGGCCTCAACCTGCCGCTCTGGCAGCAGTTTTTCCTTTACCTGAAGCAGGCGCTTTCGGGTGATTTCGGCACCTCCGTCCTCACCACCAATCCGGTGATGGAGGATATCAAACGGGTGTTTCCGGCGACGATCGAGCTTGCCACGATCGGCACGATCATCGGCGCCGTCTTCGGCATTCCGCTCGGCGTTCTCGCTGCCGTGAAACGCGGCAGCTTTGCCGATCAGGTGGTGCGTGTCATCGGCCTCATCGGTTATTCCGTGCCGATCTTCTGGCTCGGCCTGCTCGCGCTGCTGGTGTTTTACGCCCGGCTGCAATGGGTGGCTTATCCCGGCCGCATGGATATCGTTTATGAATTCACCTTCACGCCGGTCACGGGCTTTTTCCTGATTGACGCGATCTGGCAGCGGCAATGGGACGTGTTGTGGGATCTCTTCCGCCACATCATCCTGCCGGCCTCTCTGCTCGGTTATTTCTCGCTGGCCTATATCAGCCGCATGACGCGTTCCTTCATGCTGAACGAGCTCGCCCAGGAATATATCGTCGCGGCCCGCGCCAAGGGGCTTTCGGAAACCCGCATCATCTGGTTCCACGCGTTGCGCAACGCCGCCGTGCCGCTGGTGACCGTGATTGCGCTGTCCTATGCCGGTCTGCTGGAAGGTTCGGTGTTGACCGAAACCATCTTCGCCTGGCCGGGGCTCGGCCTTTACATCACCAATTCCCTGCAGAATGCGGATATGAATGCCGTTCTCGGCGGCACGATCGTGATCGGCGCCATCTTCGTCGGCATCAATCTCTTCTCCGATCTGCTTTACCGGACGCTCGATCCAAGGACGCGCAGCCGATGACGATGTCGACAGATACGATCAAACCCTATAGCCGCGAATGGCTGCTTTCCGACCGGCCGGCCTCGCGCAAGCAGGCGCGCCTTGGCCGCGCCTATGTCATCTGGCGGCGGTTTTCAGAAAACCGGCTGGCGCTGCTTGGCCTTGGCATCATCATCGCGCTGCTGTTCGTTGCGCTGTTTGCCGATGTGCTGGCGCCGCATAATCCGGTGCAGGGTGACCTGCGCAATGCCCGGCTTTTGCCGCCCGGCACGGAAGGTTACCTGCTCGGCACCGACGATCAGGGGCGTGACATTCTCTCGCGCCTCATCCACGGCTCGCGGCTGACGCTGTTCGTCGTGCTCTTGGTCGCCATCATCGCGGCGCCCGTCGGCCTCATCGTCGGCACGGTTTCCGGTTATGCCGGCGGCTGGGTGGATGCGGTGTTGATGCGCATCACCGATATCTTCCTTGCCTTTCCGAAGCTCGTTCTGGCGCTGGCGCTCGTCGCCGCACTCGGGCCGGGCATCGAGAACGCGGTGCTCGCCATCGCGCTCACCTCATGGCCGCCCTATGCGCGCATCGCGCGTGCCGAAACCATGACCTTCCGCAATTCCGATTTCATCGCGGCGGTGAAGCTCATGGGGGCGTCGCCGTTCCGCATCGTCTTGAAACACGTCATGCCGCTCTGCCTGTCATCGCTCATAGTGCGTGTGACGCTGGATATGGCGGGCATCATCCTCACCGCTGCCGGCCTCGGCTTCCTCGGCCTCGGCGCACAGCCGCCGCTGCCGGAATGGGGAGCGATGATCGCTTCGGGCCGTCGTTTTATCCTTGACCAATGGTGGGTTGCAGCCATGCCGGGCGTAGCGATCCTCATCGTCAGCCTCGGTTTCAACCTGCTGGGTGACGGCCTGCGCGACGCGCTGGATCCCAAGGAGGCGGGCCAATGAGCGCGCCGCTTCTGACTGTCCAGAATCTCCGCGTGTCCTTCCCCACCCGTACCGGGCTGGTGGAGGCGGTACGCGGCGTGTCCTTCACGCTCGGCCGCGAGCGTCTCGGCATTGTCGGGGAATCCGGCTCCGGCAAGTCGCAGACCGGCCGTGCCATCATGGGGCTGACCCCGAAAAGCGCGCGCATTGAGGCCGGCGCCCTGCGCTTCGGTGATATCGATCTGCTCAAGGCTTCGGCAAAAGAGCGGCGGATCATGCGCGGCAAGCGCATGGCGATGATCCTGCAGGACCCGAAATATTCGCTGAACCCGGTGATGACCATCGGCCGCCAGATCATGGAAACCCTGCGGACCCATGAAAAGATCGGCTCAAGCGAGGCGCGCCAGCGCACGCTTGCGATGCTCGAAGCCGTGCAGATCCGTGATCCCGAGCGCGTCTTCGATCTTTATCCGCACGAGGTTTCCGGCGGCATGGGCCAGCGTGTCATGATCGCCATGATGCTGGTCTGCGGCCCGGAGCTGCTGATCGCCGACGAACCGACCTCGGCGCTCGACGTGACGGTCCAGCTGGAAGTGCTCGATATTCTCGACAAGCTGGTGCGCGACCGTGGCATGGGGCTGATCTTTGTCAGCCATGATCTCAGGCTCGTCTCCTCCTTCTGTGACCGTGTTCTCGTCATGTATGCCGGCAAGGTGGTGGAGGAGCTTGCTTCCGCCAATCTGAAGGAAGCGAAACACCCCTATACGCAAGGCCTGTTGAACTGCCTGCCGGAGATCGGCGGCCATCGCCATCCTTTGCCCGTTCTGGAACGCAAGCCGGAGTGGCGCGCATGAGCACAGTTCTTTCCGTCCGCGACATGGTGGTGGATTTCGACGGTTATATCGCGCTCGACAGCGTCAGCATCGATGTGGCCGAGGGCGAATCCTTCGGCATCGTCGGCGAATCCGGTTCCGGCAAATCGACCCTGCTGCGCGCCGTTGCCGGCCTCAACCATTTCGATGAAGGCTCATTGATGGTGGCCGGGCGCTCCTATTCCGGCAAGCGCCGGGACAAGAGCTTCTACAGCGATGTGCAGATGGTGTTTCAGGACCCCTATGGTTCGCTTCACCCGCGCCAGACGGTGGATGCGCTGCTGCTCGAGCCACTCGTCATCCACGGTCTCGACAATCGCGAGCAGCGCATTGCCCGCGCTCTGGACGAGGTGGGCCTCGGTTCCGGTTTCCGTTTCCGTTATTCGCACCAGCTTTCCGGCGGCCAGCGCCAGCGCATCGCCATTGCCCGCGCGTTGATCGTCGAGCCGAAAATCCTGCTGCTTGATGAGCCGACCTCGGCGCTCGATGCTTCCATCCAGGCGGAAATCCTCAACCTGCTGGAACAGGCCCGCAAGGACCGCAATCTCACCTTCGTCATGGTCAGCCACGATCTCGGCGTCATCAGCCACATGTGCGACCGCCTGGCAGTGATGAAAAGCGGCAAGGTGGTGGAAATGCTGGAGGCCGAGGCGCTGGAAAGCCGCGAGTTCAGCGCTGACTATACAAGGCAGCTGCTGGTGGCGAGCGAGGGTTTCAAGCGCGCTTGATTGGTAAGACGTTGCCTCCCTTTCTTCTCCCCGAGGGGGAGAAGATGCCACGAACGGGGTAGATGAGGGGGCCAGCTCTCCGAATATCTCTGGCGTCGCCCCCTCATCCCGCTACCGCGACCTTCTCCCCGGCGGGGAGAAGAAACAAGCCGCGAGCGCTCATTCCACATGCGATTGCAATGCTCTCGGCTGAGGTTCAAGACATTGAATGTCCGGTCTTTGCTCGTTAAGCGGTAGTGATATGCTGGCCCCCACACCGGCCCACCCGAACAAGGTTTCCACCCCATGCAATTGCGCGCCTTGATGTATTTCGACGAACTCGTCCGCACCAATTCCATGCGCGCCGCTGCGGAAAACCTGAATGTCGCGCCGACGGCGGTAAGCCGGCAGATCGAGAACCTCGAATATTATTTCGGCTCACCACTGGTGGAACGATCCAGCCGCGGCGTGAAGCTGACGGCGGCAGGCGAGTTGCTCGCCGCCCGCGCGGGCAAGACGCTACGCGAGCTCGATCATGTGCACCAGCTGATCGATGATCTGAAAGGCCTGCAACGCGGCCGGGTCACGGTCTATGCCAATGGCGCGACGGTCGCGAACCTTCTCGCGCCGGTGCTGGCGCAGTTCAGCCTGAAATACCCGAAGCTGCGTTTCGAGGTGCATATTACCAGCGCCCGGCAGGCGATGGAGGCGCTGGGCGCGGCGGAGGCCGATCTGGTCGTCAGCCTGTTTGCGCCGAAACTCTCGGGTGTGAAGGTGCGCTCGCGCACCCGTATCAGCTATGATGTCATCTTCCCCGCTGGCCACGCGCTTGCCGCCCAGCCGGAAGTCTCGCTGAAGGAACTGGCCGGCTTGCCGCTTGCCCTGCCGGACAAGAGTTTTGCCGCGCGTCAGGCCTTCGATGCGCTGTTTGCCGATGCCGGCATCGAGCTCGATCCCGTTTTCATCACCAGTTCGCTGGAAATGCTGAAGGAGCTGGTGCTCGGCCATGCTGCCGCCACGCTGCTGCCGGCGCTTTCGGTGGCGCGGGAAATCCGCAGCGGCCAGATGGTCGCCATTCCGCTTTCCGGCAAGAAGGGCATTCATACCCAGATCGATCTCTGCGTCGCGCCCGACCGGCAGCTTTCTTTCGCGGCGTCCAAGCTTGCCGATTTCATCGAGCGTTTCATGCGCGAGGCGACAGCGGGCTAGTTTCTTATGCCCGCCGTGGAGAGGAATAGGCCAGCCTGGAGAATTACCCACCAAGGTTGATTTCCACCCGCAATTCCGTGTAGCCATTTCAGCTACACGGAGCACACAAAAACGGAGATTGTGTGTGCGCCTGCAACATGACACTCTTTTTGCAACGGGTGGTCTTTGGAAGGGCAAAAATGCCCCGGCCGCCAGACAGGGGACTAAGGATGCCACGCATTTATCTTTCGCAGGCGGCAAAGCTTTCGCGCCGTACCGCGCTGACGCTTGCACTAGGCACGGCGCTCTGGCTGCCGCTTTCGATTGCTGAGGCGCGAGCCGCGCCGAAAACCGCCCTGACGCTTGGCATGACGGTGGAGCCGACCGGTCTCGACCCGACCATTGCCGCCCCCGTCGCCATCGGTCAGGTCACCTGGCAGAATATTTTCGAAGGTCTCGTTACCATCGACAGCAAGGGCAAGGTGAAACCACAGCTTGCCGAAAGCTGGGAAATTTCGTCTGATGGCAAGAGCTATACCTTCAAGCTGCGCAAGGGTGTTACCTTCCATGATGGTGAGGCGTTCGATTCCTCTGTCGCGAAATTCTCGCTGGACCGTGCGCGCGGAGAAGCTTCCGTCAACCCGCAGAAGCGCTTCTTCGCGGCAATCGACAGCATCGAGACGCCGGATGCGGATACGCTGGTGCTGAAGCTGAAGCAGCCCGCCGGCAGCCTCATCTACTGGCTCGGCTGGCCGGCCTCCGTCATGGTCGCGCCGAAGAGTGCCGAGGGTAACCGCACGACCCCCATCGGCACCGGCCCGTTCAAATTCGTCAACTGGGCGAAGGGCGACAAGGTGGAACTCGAGAAGAACGCCGCCTATTGGGACAAGGCCGTGGCGGTGAAGCTCGACAAGGCGACTTTCCGTTTCGTCGCCGATCCGCAGGCGCAGGCGGCGGCGCTGAAATCCGGCGATATCGATGCCTTCCCGGAATTCGGTGCGCCGGAACTGATGACCTCCTTTGACGGCGACAAGCGCCTCGGCACCTTCGTCGGCAATACCGAATTGAAGGTCGTGGCCGGCATGAACAATGCCCGCAAACCCTTCAGCGACAAGCGCGTGCGCCAGGCGCTGATGATGGCGGTGGATCGCGGCACTGTCATTGAAGGCGCCTGGTCCGGTTTCGGCACAGCCATCGGCAGTCACTATACCCCGAACGATCGCGGTTATATCGACACGACAGGCGTGCATGCCTTCGATATCGACAAGGCCAAGGCGCTGCTTGCGGAAGCGGGATATGCCGATGGTTTCAGCTTCACCATCAAGGCCCCGCAAATGGCCTATGCCCAGCGCACCTCGCAAATCCTGCAGGCGATGCTGGCCGAGATCGGCGTGACCATGACCATCGAAACCACCGAATTCCCTGCCAAATGGGTGGCGGATGTTTTGAAGGGAGCGGATTACGACATGACCATCGTTGCCCATGCGGAGCCGATGGATATCGATATCTACTCCCGTGATCCCTATTATTTCAACTACAAGAACCCTGCCTTCAACGAGGTCATCGCCAATGTCGAAAAGACGGCGGATGCGGCTGAGCAGGAAAAGCTCTATGGCGAGGCCCAGAAAATCCTTGCCGAAGATGTGCCGGCGCTGTTCCTTTTCGTGATGCCGAAGCTTGGCGTCTGGGACAGGAAGGTGAAGGGGCTGTGGGAAAACGAGCCTATTCCTTCGAATGTGCTGACGGATGTGCATTGGGAAGAATAGGATTTGCCAGTCGCCGTTTCCTCCGTCATGCCGGGCTTGATCCGGCATCCAGTCCAGCCCAAGTCCTTGGGCTGAAAAGGCTCTTTTCGCCGCGCAGACGCGCGACGGCTGGATTCCGGCTCAAGGCCGGAATGACGGGGACGAGAGTGGCGGACGCCAAAGCAAACAGAACCACGCAAGGAGAAGATGCCAGATGTTAGCCGTCCTCATCCGGCGTCTCGTAAGCCTCGTCATCACGCTGTTTGCCGTCTCCCTCATCATCTATCTGGTCATGGGCCTGCTGCCGGGGGATCCGGCCGCCATCATGCTCGGCACTTCGGCAAGCCCGGATACGCTGGCCGCCCTGCAAAAGCAGATGGGTCTCGACCAGCCCTTGCCGCTGCGTTACCTCCACTGGCTTGCCGGGGTCTTCCGGGGTGATCTCGGGCAATCCTATACCTATGGCGTGCCGGTGGCGGGGCTGATCATCGAACGGCTGGCCGTCACCCTGCCGCTTGCGCTGCTTGCCATCTGCCTGTCCGTCACTATTGCCATTCCGCTCGGCGTCGCGGCGGCGAAGAACCGCAACGGGGCGCTGGATTTTGCGGCCGGGCTGTTTTCCCATGTGGGCATCGCCGTGCCGGGTTTCTGGGTCGGGCTGCTGCTCATCATCGTGTTTTCCACCACGCTCGGCTGGATGCCGGCCGGCGGGTTTCCCGGCTGGGCACCGAGCTTTTCGGCCGCTCTCACGGCGCTGGTGCTGCCGGCAATCGCGCTCGCGCTGTCGCAGGCCGGCGTTCTCACCCGCGTCTGCCGCTCCGCCGTGCTGGAGGTGATGAATGAGGATTTCGTGCGTACCGCCCGCGCCAAGGGCTTGAGCGAGCGGGTGGCGCTGTGGCGGCATGCGGTGCCGAACGCGATGATCCCCGTCGTCACCATGATCGGCCTGCAATTCACCTTCCTCATCGCCGGTGCTGTGCTGGTAGAAAATGTCTTCAACCTGCCGGGTCTCGGGCGGCTTGCCTATCAGGCACTGACGCAGCGGGATATCGTGGTGATGCAATCCGTCGTGCTGTTCTTCTCGGCGCTGGTTATCATCATGAATTTCGTGGTCGATATCGCCTATCTCTTCATCGATCCGAGATTGCGGGCAGGTGCACGATGATGCGATTGCTCCGCCGCCGCCCGGCCTTCGTCGTCGGCATCGCCGTCACCACCTTTCTCGTCGCCGTCGCCCTTTTGTCGCTGGTCTGGACGCCGGTTTCGCCGACCAAGATGCAGATCGTGCAGAAACTGAAATCGCCTTTCGTTTATGGCGGCCTCGGTACGGATCATTTCGGCCGCGATGTGCTTTCCATGCTGATGGCCGGTGCGTGGAATTCGCTCTCCACCGCCATTGCCGCCGTCGCCATCGGCGCCTTTATCGGCACGGCGATCGGTGTTGCGGTCGCAGCCCTGCGCGGCTTTACTGAAACCGTGGTCATGCGCATCTGCGACATCATCTTCGCCGTGCCGCCGATCCTGTCAGCCATGATGCTCGGCGCATTCATCGGCACGGGGCGTTTCACCGCCATCATCGCCATCGCCACCTTCATGGTGCCGGTCTTTGCCCGGCTGACGCTGGGGGCGGCCTTACAAATCTGGGCGCGGGAATATATCACCGCCGCCACCAGCATCGGCCAGAACCGGGCCAAGATCACGCTTTTCCATATCGTGCCGAATATTTCCAACCAGATCATCGTGCAGGTGACGATCCAGCTCGGTCTTGCGATATTGACGGAGGCTGGCCTTTCCTTCCTCGGTCTCGGCATGCCGCCACCCGCCGCCACCTGGGGACGGATGCTGGCGGATGCCCAGACCTATCTCGGCGCGGCCCCCTGGCTTGCCATCATGCCGGGCCTTGCCATTGCGCTCGCCGTCTTCGGCCTCAACCTTCTCGGTGATGGCCTGCGTGATCTGCTGGACCCGCGCGATACCAGCTGACCGCTTCAAGCCGATATTGCCCCTATTTCCTGTTTTTGTGACGAGACGATGCCATGACCGATCTCATAGACCTCAACACGCTCGAAATCCTGGCGCTTTATCGGGAAAGGAAGCTTTCGCCCTCGGAATATTGGCAGGCGGTGGAGGCGCGGATCGAGGCTTTCGAACCGACGGTGAATGCGCTTTATGCCTATGACCCGGAAGATGCCCGCAGGCAGGCAGAGGCTTCGACGCAGCGCTGGTATAGAGGCGAAACGCTCGGTGCTCTCGATGGGCTTCCGGTATCGTTAAAGGAACTCATCGCCACCAAAGGCCATCCCGTGCCGCTCGGCACAAAGGCGGTGGAACTGGTTCCGGCTCTCGATGATGCGCCGGTCGCCGCCCGTTGCCGGGAAGACGGGGCGATCCTCTACGCCAAGACGACCTGCCCGGATTACGGCATGCTCTCCTCCGGCCTTTCCAGCTTCCACAAGCTCAGCCGCAACCCGTGGGACCCCACCCAGAACCCCGGCGGCTCCAGCGCCGGGGCGGCTTCGGCGGGCGCTGCGGGTTATGGCACGCTGCATATCGGCACGGATATTGGTGGCTCTGTGCGGCTGCCGGCCGGGTGGACCGGGCTCTTCGGTTTCAAGCCGAGCCAGGGCCGCATTCCGGTCGATCCCTATTATACCGGCCGCTGCGCCGGGCCGATGACCCGCACCGTCGCCGACGCGGCCTATGCGATGGCGACGCTTTCGCGCCCGGACTGGCGCGATGGCACATCGCTGCCACCCAACACCATCGACTGGATGGATCTCGACATCGATGTGAAGGGCCTGAAAATCGGCCTGATGCTGGATGCCGGCTGCGGCCTGCCGCTGGATGAAGAGGTGCGCGATGCCGTGCTTTCCGCCGCTAAACTGTTCGAAGCGGCGGGCGCCATCATCATCCCGGTCGAGCCGGTGCTGACACGGGAGATGCTGGATGGGCTGGACGATTTCTGGCGCGCGAAATTCTGGGGCGATATGGCGGCGCTGAGCGCCGAGCGCCGCGCGGCGATCCTTCCCTATATTCACGACTGGGCGCAGAAAGGCGCGGATGTTTCCGGTGCGCGTGCCGTTTTCGGTTTCAATCAGACCATGGAAATGCGTAAAGTTTGCAGTCGGTTGATGCAGTCTGTTGATGTTGTTATTTCACCCGTCAACCCCATCGTCTCCTATCCTGCCGACTGGGCTTCGCCCACCAATGATCCCGAACGACCCTTCGAACATATCGCGTTTACCGTGCCGTGGAACATGTCGGAACAGCCGGCATCCTCGATCAATTGCGGCTTCTCTAGATCGGGAATGCCGATTGGCTTGCAGATCGTCGGTCCGCGTTATGAGGATCTGTTCGTGCTGAAGCTTTCCAGAGCCTTTGAGGCATGGGGCGGCGGTGTGCGGCGCTGGCCGGAGCCGCCGCAGGGCCGCTAATCCCGCCATTATCGGCCTTGTAGTATAGCGATAATACCCGTGCTTTGCCCCACACTGCTAGAGTGCCTGCAGGCATTTAAAAACGGGAGGAGCAAACATGCCGAAGAAGATTTTGATGATCGCCGGCGATTTCGCCGAGGATTATGAGACCATGGTGCCGTTCCAGACCCTGCTTGCGGTCGGCCATACGGTCCATGCCGTCTGCCCTGGCAAGAAAGCGGGCCAGACGATTGCCACGGCAATCCATGATTTCGAGGGTGACCAGACCTATTCTGAAAAGCGCGGCCATAATTTCGCGCTCAACGCCACCTTCGCCGATATCAAGGTTGCGGATTACGATGCGCTGGTCATTCCGGGCGGGCGTGCGCCGGAATATCTGCGGCTCAATGCGGATGTGCTCGCTGCCGTGAAACATTTCTTCGAGGCTGACAAGCCTGTCGCGGCCGTCTGCCATGGCGCGCAATTGCTGGCGGCGGCCGGTGTCCTGAAGGGCCGCACCTGCTCGGCCTATCCCGCCTGCCGCCCGGAAGTGGAACAGGCGGGCGGCACCTATGCCGATATCGCCATCGATGCCGCCGTTACCGACGGCAAGCTGGTGACGGCGCCCGCATGGCCGGCGCATCCGGCCTGGCTTTCGCAATTCATGGCGGTGCTCGGCAAATAAGACCGGCAAAACGGGGCTTTTTCCGGCCCCGTTTTCCGCTTATGTTTTTGAGCGTGGTGAGGGAGGAAACCATGTGCAAGCTCTTCATCAAGGCAGACCCGACGCTTTGGGAAAGCCATACCCGGTCGCTCAGGATCGATGGCATGGTCACGAGCGTGCGGCTTGAAAACTTCTTCTGGACGACACTGGATGAGATCGCGCGGCGCGATGGCATGAACAGTGTCCAGCTCATCGCCAAGCTTTATAATGAATCGATCGATGCCGGGCATGATCTCGGCAACTTCACCTCGTTCCTGCGGGTCTGCTGCGGGCGTTATCTCGCGCTTCAGCTTTCCGGCGATATTCCGGCGCGGACAGATATTCCGATTGCGGCACTGGATGCGGACAGCATTCTCGATGCGGAGAAGGCGAATTACCACTAACTAGTCACCGTATGCTCCACGTCATCCTCGGGAAAAGCCCGAGGATGACGTGGAGAGTTCTTACGTCTTATCATCACCCTCCGATCGGCCGTCTCCTCAGCTCTTCAACGCCCTTGGGTCGAGCGCATCACGCACGGCATCGCCGATATAGTTGACGCTCAGAACCGTCAGTGAAATCGCCAGCCCCGGCCACAGCACGCGCGATGGCGTCAATTGCAGGAAGTTGGCGCCATCGAAGAGCAGCCGTCCCCAGGTCGGAAAGTCGGAGGGGAAGCCGAGGCCTAGGAAGGAGAGCGCCGATTCCGTGATGATGGCGGCGGCGATGCCGAGCGTGGCGGATACCATGATCGAACTCAGAACATTCGGCAGGATGTGCCTGATAATGATGCGATATTCGCGCATGCCGCTCGATTTCGCCGCCATGATGAATTCCTGGCTTTTGATCGTCAGCACATCGCCGCGCACGATACGGGCGGTATGCATCCAGCTGGTTATCCCGATCACGAAGACGATCAGGATGAAGATGCCGGTTTCCGGCCCGAAGGCTGCGCGCAGCGTATCGCGAAACAGCATCAGGATGACGAGCAGCAGCGGCAGGAGCGGCAGGGCCAGGAACAGGTCGGTGAGCCGCATCAGCGGGCCGTCCAGATTTCGGAAATAACCTGATAGCACCCCCACCAGCGTGCCGAGAAACAGCGCCAGCAGCATGGCGGTAATGCCGACGGCAAGCGAGATGCGCCCACCCGCCAGAACCAGTGCCAGCATGTCCTTGCCGAGATTGTCGGTGCCGAAGGGATGGGCCAGCGACGGCCACTGGTTGCGCGCCTTCACGTTGATGGCGTTGGGTGCCACGGTGTGGATATAGGGGCCGACATAGACCGCAAGCAGGATGAAGGCGAAGACGAAGAGCCCCGCCACGCCGCCCTTGTGAACGCGGAACTGTTTCCAGATATCGGCAAGGGCGGATTGCGTGGGCGAGGGAGCAACCGTCGGCGCTGCGATGGTGGCGTCAGTCATAGCGGATCCTCGGGTCGAGAATGCCGTACAGCACGTCGGCAATCAGGTTGAAGAGCACGATCAGCACCGCGAAAATGAAGGTCAGCGTCTGCACCAGCGGAATATCCGCACCCTGAACGGCGGTGATCAGCAATTGGCCAAGCCCGTTCACGCGGAAAATCTGCTCGGTGATGATGGCGCCGGAAAAGATCGTCGGCACGCCGAGCGCAATGACGGTCACGACCGGGATCAGGCTGTTGCGCAGCACATGCACGAGCAGCACGGATTTTTCCTTCACGCCCTTGGCGCGCGCCGTGCGCACATAATCCTGATGCAGATTGTCGAGCATGGAGGCGCGCACGAAGCGGCTGATCTGCGAGACGTTGTAGAGCGTCAGCACCAGCACCGGCAGGAACATCTGCTTCACCTGCGCCACGAAACTTGCCCAGTCCCTGACCTGCAGATTGGTGTCGTAAACGGAAGGGAACCATTGCAGATAGGAGCTGAAGATGACGACCAGCAGCACGCCGGTGAAGAAGGTCGGCACCGAATAACCGACCATGGAAACGAAGGTGCCGATCTGGTCGAAGATCGAATATTGCTTGTAGGCGGAGATGACACCGATCGGGATCGCCAGCAGCGCGCCGAACAGATAGGCAAGGCCTACCACCCAAAGCGTCTGCGGCATGCGCTGGATGACGAGATCGACCACCGGGCTGCGTGTCGCCCAGGAGAGCACCCGCATGCGGCTGCCATCGCCGATCTGCCAGCCGGTCAGCTTTTCAAAGAGGTTCAGCGGCTCGTTGATGAAGAATTGCTGCAGCCACATCAGGTAACGGACGAAGAAGGGCTGGTCGAGGCCAAGCGAGGCGCGGATCTGTTCGCGCACCTCGGGCGGAATGGTGAGCGGCAGATCGCCGGTCGGGTCGTTGGGCGCGAGATCGAGCAGCGCGAAGATGACGAAGCTGATGACGAGCAACGTCGGTACGGCAAAGGCAAGCCGCCGGAGCGTAAAGGTAAACATCTGAAACTCTCCAGACCCAGAGCGCGGCAGGGCGAAAATCGGGAGTGTTTTCGCAGGGACGCGGCCAATGTGTCTTCAGATCATGGTCCAGGGCATGCAAAAGGCCGGCTCCCCCTGGGAAGCCGGCACATCTGCGTGTTATTTCTTGCGGGACCAGTCCGCGACGTTCCAGAGTTCGGAATCCCAGGCATTCATGCGAACGCCTTCCAGCGTCAGCGAATGCGAGGAGACACTGCCGCGGTGGATGAGCGGAATATGCGCGCCTTCCTCCGTCAGCATGTCATTGAGCTGCTTGGAAATCTCCGCGCGCTTGGTAAGCTCGGCGGTCTTGGAGAGTTCGCCCACCAGCTTGTCAAATTCCGGGTTGCAATAACGCGGAATATTCTGGCCCTGCCAGCCGTTTTGAGGGGCGGGGATCTTGTCGCACAGCCATTCCGCCAGATATTTCTCCGGGTCGGTGCCGTCGAAATTGTTGGTGTACATTTCGACATCGGCATAGAACTTCTGGAAGGTGTCCGGGCTGGCAGGGTCACCGCCGAAGAAGACCGAGGCGCTGACATTGCGCAGTTCGGAGGCAACGCCGATCTGCGACCACATGTCCTTCACCAGTTCCTGCGTGGCCTGGCGAACCGAATTGGTGGAGGTCTGGTAAAGGAAGGAGAGTTTCACGCCATTCTTGGCGCGAATGCCGTCGGCGCCTTTCACCCAGCCGGCATCGTCCAGCAGCTTGTTTGCGCCATCCACATCCTGCTTCAGGCACCAGCTGTCATTCTTGGTGGAGGCGACGGCTTCCGGCGCCGGCACGATGTTGCAGGTCGGTTTGCCGGCTTCACCGTAACCGGCCTCATCGATCACGTCGCGGTCGATGGCGAGTGAGAGCGCCCGGCGCACGGCGGGGTCGGAAAGGGCAGGGTGCGGGCCGCCCTCTTTGGTGGAGCGCTTGTCGCCCAGAGAAGGATCGGCATTGTACCAGTTGAGATTGATACGCTCGACCTGCGTGCCGAAGGCGGTTTCCAGCTTGCCCTTGCCGGCAGCCACCATGGTGGCCAGGATTTCCGGCTCCACCTGCATGTTCCAGGCGTAATCGAATTCGCCGGTTTCCAGCACGGCGCGCGCGGCGGAAGCGGCGTCGCCGCCGCCCTTCAGCGTCGCGGTGGCAAAGGCGGGCTTGGCCGGATCGCGGTAATTGGGGTTGGCGACGAAGCTGATGACATCATTCGGCTTGAAATCCTTGACCACGAAGGGGCCGGTGCCGATGGGGCCGAAATTGGCGGATGTGCAGCCGGGTGCGGCGGCGCCGACGCATTTTTCGAACTGCTTCTTCTGGATGACGGGCGATTGCGCTCCGACGAAGGCGGAATAGGGGTAGGGTTTCGGTTCGGTGAAGCTGACCTTGACGGTGTGGGCGTCGATGGCCTCGACATTCTTCACGCCTTCATATTGTGCCGCCTGCGCGCAGCCGCCATCCGGAGCGGTGCAATATTTCCACGAGAAAATCACGTCTTCGGCGGTGAAGGGCGTGCCGTCTGACCATTTGACGTCGCTTTTCAGCTTCCACGTCATGCTGAGCAGATCCTTCGCGACGCCGCCATTGTCGACCGTCGGAATCTCGGTGACCAGCATCGGCACCAGCTCGCCCTTTTCGTCGTAGCGCGCCAGCGGTTCGATCACCATGGACGAGCTGTAGATCTCTTTCGTGCCACCCGAAAGATAAGGGTTGAGTGTCGATACAGCCTGCCAGAACAGGATTTTCAATTCGCCGTCACTGCCACGCTCGGCATGGGCGGCAGAGCCTGCGAAAGCCATCGCCGCCACCGTGCTGGCAAAGAGAACGCTGCGCTTCTTCATCGTGGTTTTCCCCTTTTTTGGATTTTATCTATTCGAATGTTTGACGCTTTTCCCGTCGTCAAATGCAAGGTCTTTTATTCTAAGTGTTTGACTTTGCTAATGAATATTCCATCATTCCCGATGATGCTATTGTCAGTTTTTTTTAAAAGCAAGTCCCAATGTCGCTTTTGTGAACAAAATTTGAGCCATTCAGTTTTGGGCCTATTTTTCGCCCATGTAGAGAATTTCCTGCTTGCAAAAGGAGAAATTCCAAACGCAATATGTTTTCCGACAACCCGGCGGGGAACAAAAAAAGGGAAAAAGAGAATGCCGATATTGAACCGTGTGGCTGAAATGCAGGAAGACGTGGCCGGCTGGAGGCGTCACCTGCACGAGCACCCGGAACTGCTCTATGATGTCTTCGAAACATCGAAATTCGTGGCCGAGAAACTGAAATCCTTCGGCTGCGACGTGGTGGAGACCGGTATCGGCAAGACCGGCGTGGTGGGCATCATCAAGGGCCGGCACGGGGACGGCCCGACCATCGGTTTCCGCTCCGACATGGACGCCCTGCCGATCCTCGAGACCAGCGGCAAGCCTTGGTCTTCGAAGACACCGGGCAAGGCCCATTCCTGCGGTCACGACGGGCACACCGCCATGCTTCTGGGCGCGGCGCAATATCTGGCCGAGTCCCGCAATTTCAAGGGTTCCGTCGCGGTCATCTTCCAGCCGGCCGAAGAGGGCGGGGCAGGCGCTCTCGCCATGCTGAATGACGGCATGATGGAGAAATTCGGCATTTCGCAGGTCTATGGCATGCATAACGAGCCGGGTATCCCGGTCGGGCAGTTCGCCATCCGCAAGGGTTCCACCATGGCGGCGGCGGATGCTTTCGAAATCACGATTACCGGCAAGGGCAGCCACGCGGCCGCGCCGCATCTTTCCGTCGATCCGGTTCTGACCTCGGCCTATATCATCATCGCCCTGCAATCCATCGTCTCGCGCGAGACGGACCCGTTGAAATCGCTGGTCGTCACCGTGGCCACTACCCATGGCGGCACGGCCTCCAACGTCATTCCCGGTTCCGTGACGCTGACGGGCACGGTGCGCACGCTTCTGCCGGAAACCCGCGATTTCGCCGAAAAGCGCCTGAAGGAAGTAGCGACAGCCACCGCCATGGCGCATGGCGCGACGGCCGAGGTGAAATATGATCGCGGTTATCCCGTCACCTTCAACCACAGCGACGAGACCGAATTCGCGACCGGCGTAGCCATGGGCGTGGCGGGTGCGAACGCCGTCAACACCAATCCCAACCCGCATATGGGGGCGGAGGATTTTTCCTACATGCTGGAAGCGCGCCCCGGCGCCTTCATCTTCATCGGTAACGGCGATACGGCCGGGCTGCACAATGCGGCTTACGATTTCAACGATGACGCGCTGCCATACGGCATCAGCTACTGGGTTTCGATGGCCGAAACCGCACTTGCTGCATAAGACATCCGGCGGCCCGCGTGGCCGCCTTCTGCTTTTCAGGAGATCGGCATGCTTTTGGCGGCAACATCCATGGAACAGACCGGCGGTTCGGTAAGCCCGGTTCTGTCGGTTCAGAATCTCACCACCTCCTTCCGCGTCGATGGCGGCTGGAAATCCGTCGTCCGCAACATGAGTTTCGAGATCGCGCCGCGTGAAACGGTGGCGATCGTTGGTGAAAGCGGCTCGGGCAAGAGCGTGACGTCGCTGTCCATCATGCGGCTGCTTGATAAAAAGACGAGCCGCATCGAAGGCAAGGTCATGCTCGGCGGGCGCGATCTGCTGGCGCTGCCGGAAGAGGAGATGCGCAAGGTTCGTGGCAAGGACATTTCGATGATCTTCCAGGAGCCGATGACCAGCCTCAACCCGATCTTCCCGATCGGCAAGCAGATCGCCGAAGCACTTACCGTGCATCAGGATATTTCCTCTTCCGCCGCGCGCGCTGAGGTCATCCGCCTCTTGGAAAAGGTCCGCATTCCCAATGCGAAGAACCGTTTCGACGATTATCCGCATCAGTTCTCGGGCGGCATGCGCCAGCGCGTGATGATCGCCATGGCGCTTGCCTCCAGGCCGAAACTGCTGATTGCCGACGAGCCGACGACGGCGCTCGACGTCACAATTCAGGGCCAGATACTCGACCTCATCAAGCAATTGCAGGAAGAGGAGGGCATGTCGGTCTTGTTCATCACCCATGATATGGGCGTGGTGGCGGAGGTGTCGGATCGCACCATCGTCATGTTCCGCGGCGATGTGGTGGAAACCGGCACGACCGATGATATCTTCCACCGCGGCCACCATCCTTACACACGGGCGCTGCTTTCAGCGGTGCCGAAGCTCGGCTCGATGCGGTCTCGGGTGCTGCCTGCCCGTTTCCCGATCATCGATATCAAGACCGGTGAGAGCCAGCCGGTGGTGGAGACGAAGGACACGGTGTCCGGCGGCAAGACGCCCATTCTGTCGGTCAAGGACCTGACGACACGTTTCGATATCCGTTCCGGCCTGTTCGGCCGCAAATCCGGCGCCGTGCATGCGGTGGAGAAGGTCTCCTTCGATCTGGCGGAGGGTGAAACCCTGTCGTTGGTCGGCGAATCTGGCTGCGGCAAGTCGACCACGGGTCGGTCGATCACCCGGTTGATCGAGCCCACATCGGGCAATGTCACGCTGGATGGTTACGAGGTGCTGAAACTCGACCGGACGACGTTGCGCACCATGCGCCGCAGCGTGCAGATGATCTTTCAGGACCCCTTCGCGTCGCTCGATCCGCGCATGAGCATCGGCACGGCGATCATGGAACCCTTTATCGAACACCGCCTCGGAGCCAAGCAGCAGGCGCGCGACAAGGCGGCGGACCTCCTTGAAAAGGTCGGTCTCAACCCGGACATGATGAAACGTTTCCCGCATGAGTTTTCCGGCGGCCAGCGCCAGCGTATCGCCATTGCCCGCTCGCTGATGCTCGATCCCAAGGTGATCGTCGCCGATGAGGCGGTCTCGGCGCTCGATGTCTCCATCAAGGCGCAGGTCTGCAACCTGCTGCTGGACCTGCAGCAGAGCCTCAACCTCGCCTTCCTGTTCATTTCCCATGACATGGCGGTGGTGGAACGCGTCAGCCATCGTGTCGCCGTGATGTATCTTGGCGAGATCGTGGAGATCGGCCCGCGTGCCGCCGTCTTCGACAATCCGCAGCATCCCTATACGAAAAAGCTGATGTCGGCCGTTCCTGTGCCGGACCCGGCGCGGCGGCAGATCCGGCGCAACATGGCGACGGACGAGATCAAAAGCCCGATCCGCCCGGTGGACTATGTGCCGCCGCAGCGGCATTACCGCGAGGTTTCGGCAGGGCATCTGGTGCAGGAAGCTGCGTGATCGAATGGTGGCGGCTTCGGGTTGACCGCTGGTAAGGGAGCGAGTGGTTGCCGCGCATTTCTTCTCTCCGCCGGGGAGAAGGTCGCGGCAGCGGGATGAGGGGGCAAGCTCTCGATCTACCGCTGGCGTTTCCCCCTCATCCGACACTCGGGCCACCTTCTCCCCGGCGGGGAGAAGAAACGCGCCGCACCGTCGTGCCAGATGGTTTTCAGTCGGCCAAACGCTCGCTTTCGCATGCTCCCCGTTTGACAGCCGGCGCAAAAAAATGCCAGCAAATGCGCAGGCATAATTCTCAAAGGGCAGCGGCATGGCCAGACGAAACGACGCACATGGACGGCTGGACGATGCGGCCCGTGCCGGCTGGCTTTATTATGTCGCCGGCCGCACGCAGGATGAGATCGCCGCCACCATGGGCATTTCCCGGCAGTCGGCGCAGCGGCTCGTGTCGCTGGCCGTCGCCGAGCGGCTGATCAAGGTGCGGCTCGATCACCCCATCGCCGCCTGTCTGGAAAAAGCCGAACGGCTGAAGGAAAAATTCGATCTCAAATATATCGAGGTGGTGCCGAGCGATCCGGCCGGCGTCTCCTCCACGGTCGGCATTGCCGAAGCCGGGGCGGCGGAAATCGAGCGCTGGCTGAAAAACGCCGATCCAATCGTGCTTGCTATCGGCACCGGCCGCACCTTGAAGGCTGCTGTGGATCAGCTGCCGCCGATGGAATGCCCGCAACACCGTATCGTGTCGCTGACCGGCAATATCGGGCCGGATGGATCGGCCGCCTATTACAACGTCATCTTCAGCATGGCCGATGCCATCAAGGCGCGGCATTTCCCGATGCCGCTGCCGGTGCTCTGCTCATCGGCCGAGGAGCGGGAACTGCTGCACGACCAGTCCATGGTGCGCTCCACGCTGGCGCTGGGGGCCGCCGCCGATGTCACCTTCGTCGGTGTCGGTGAACTCGGCGAAAACGCGCCGCTCTGCGTTGATGGTTTCCTCGGCGTGGATGAGATGAAGGCCCTGATGGCCAGCGGCGCGGTCGGCGAGATTTGCGGCTGGATGTATGATGCCGATGGCCGCATTCTCGAGCACTCCGTCAACGAGCGCGTCGCCTCCGTTCCTATTCCGTCACGGGAGACCTGCACGGTCATCGGCATGGCGCAGGGCACCCGCAAGAATGCTTCGATTCTGGCGGCGCTGAGAGGTGGTCTGCTGAACGGTCTCATCACCGACGAAGCGACGAGCGAATATTTGCTCACACACTGAGCAAAAATTAAATCAATAAAATCAGATGGTTGATTTTTCCATGTGCGCCGCAGCACAGGATGTCGCTTGACTTTTTTGCTTATGAGGTGAGTAAATGCCCTAGAGCAAAGCGAATGCTCATCATTTTTCTTCTGGGAGGAAGATATGACATTGAAGACCATTTTGCTGGGCGCATGCTCGGCACTCGCCTTTTCGACCCTTGCTTCCGCCGAGACGCTGACGATCGCGACCGTGAACAACGGTGACATGATCCGCATGCAGGGTCTGACCTCCGACTTCACCGCCAAGAACCCCGACATCAAGGTCGAATGGGTGACGCTCGAAGAAAACGTCCTGCGTGAGCGCGTGACGACCGATATCGCCACCAATGGCGGCCAATATGACATCATGACCATCGGCAATTACGAAGTGCCGATCTGGGCCAAGCAGGGCTGGCTGCTGCCGCTCGAAAAGCTCGGCGACAAATATGACGTCGACGATCTGCTGCCGGCGATCCGCGGCGGTCTTTCCATGGAAGGCAAGCTTTATGCGGCGCCGTTCTATGGCGAATCCGCCATGATCATGTACCGCAAGGACCTGTTCGAAAAAGCCGGCCTGAAGATGCCGGATAGCCCGACCTGGGAATTCATCGGCGATGCCGCCCGCAAGATCACCGACCGCAAGGCGGATATCAACGGCATCTGCCTGCGCGGCAAGGCCGGCTGGGGCGAGAACATGGCCTTCATCAGCGCGCTCACCAATTCCTTCGGTGGCCGCTGGTTCGATGAAAACTGGAAGCCGCAGTTCGACCAGCCGGAATGGAAAAGCTCGCTGCAGTTTTATGTCGATCTGATGAAGGATGCCGGCCCGTCCGGTGCTTCCTCCAACGGTTTCAACGAAAACCTGACGCTGTTCCAGCAGGGCAAGTGCGGCATGTGGATCGACGCCACGGTAGCTGCTTCCTTCGTCTCCAACCCGAAGGATTCCACCGTTGCCGACAAGGTCGGTTACGCTATCTTCCCGACCCATGGCGAGCTGAAGAACCACGGCAACTGGCTGTGGTCGTGGAACCTCGCGATCCCGAAGAGCTCGCAGAAGTCGGAAGCGGCTGAAAAGTTCATTTCCTGGGCAACCAGCAAGGACTATACCGCGCTTGTCGCTTCCAAGGAAGGCTGGGCAAACGTGCCTCCGGGCACCCGCACCTCGCTTTACAAGAATGCCGACTATGAAAAGGCAGCCGCCTTCGCCAAGCCGACGCTTGCCGCCATGGATGCCGCCGACATCACCAAGCCGACTGTAAAGCCGGTGCCTTATACCGGTGGTCAGTTCGTGGCGATCCCTGAATTCCAGGCGCTCGGCACCACGGTCGGTCAGCTGTTCTCGGCGGTGGTTGCCGGCCAGTCCAGTGTCGATGATGCGCTTGCGGGCGCCCAGTCGACCGCGACGCGTGAAATGACCCGCGCCGGTTACATCAAGTAATCCTCCCGAAGATCGCTGCCCGGCGCCAATGCCGGGCAGCGAACCTTGGGGATTGGAGGCCACCGGGATGTACGGCGGCGTTTAAGCCTTTCAAATCAAAACAAGAATGAGCCGGTTCTTCCGGATATGCCGGGCGCATGTCGTGACGCCCAGGCCCAAGGGGAGGTGAGTGCAATGGCAACACGAAACACGAGCGGGTTAGCGCGGGTGATGCTTGCGCCCTCGGTGCTTTTGCTTCTGGTGTGGATGATCGTGCCCCTGGCGATGACGTTGTGGTTCTCGTTCCAGAACTACAATCTCCTCAACCCGGCCAATGTCAGCTTTGCCGGTCTGTTCAATTACCAGTATTTCTACACCGACCCGGCCTTCTTCCAGTCGATCTGGAACACGCTGGTCATCGTCGGCGGCGTACTTGCGATCACCGTCATCGGCGGCATCGCCATTGCGCTCTTGCTCGACAATGACATTTTCGGCCAGGGCATCGTGCGCATCATGATCATCTCGCCCTTCTTCGTCATGCCGCCTGTCGCAGCACTGGTGTGGAAGAACATGATCATGCATCCGGGTTACGGCGTGCTCGCCGATCTTGCCCGCTTCTTCGGTTTCCAGCCGGTCGACTGGTTCGCGCAGTTTCCCCTGCTGTCGATCATCATCATCGTCGCCTGGCAATGGCTGCCGTTCGCGACGCTGATCCTGCTCACCGCCCTGCAGTCGCTCGATGGCGAGCAGAAGGAAGCCGCCGAGATGGATGGCGCCAACTTCGTCAACCGCTTCATCTACCTGACCCTGCCGCATCTGTCGCGCGCCATCACCGTCGTCATTCTCATCCAGACGATCTTCCTGCTCGGCGTCTATGCGGAAATCCTCGTCACCACCAATGGCGGCCCCGGCTATGCCTCCACGAACCTCGCCTTCCTCATCTATCGCACCGCACTATTGGGCTACGACGTCGGCGGTGCTTCGGCCGGCGGCATCATCGCCGTCATCCTCGCCAATATCGTCGCCATCTTCCTGATGCGTGCCGTTGGCAAGAACCTCGACCGGTAAAGGGGAAACATCATGGCCCGCAAGACAACCACACGTGCGAAGATCGGCTTTTCCATCGCGGCCTGGGCCGTGGCGCTGTTGCTGTTCTTCCCGATCCTCTATGCCTTCCTCACCTCGCTCAAGACCGAGCCGGAAGCAATCGCCGGCTTCAGCCTCATTCCCTCGGGCACGCTTGAGAATTATGTCACGGTGCAGACCCAGCGCGATTACTTCAAGCCCTTCATGAACTCGGTGGTGCTGTCGCTCGGCTCGACGATCATTGCGCTCATCATCGCCATTCCCGCCGCCTGGGCCATGGCGTTCTCGCCGACCAAACGCACCAAGGACATTCTGATGTGGATGCTCTCCACCAAGATGATGCCGGCCGTCGCCGTGCTGGTGCCGATCTATCTGATCTTCCGCAATGCCGGCCTGCTCGATACCCGCATCGGCCTCACCGTCATGCTCACCTTTATCAACCTGCCGATCGTCATCTGGATGCTCTACACTTACTTCCGGGAAATCCCCGGCGAGATTCTGGAAGCCGCCCGCATGGATGGCGCCTCGCTGTGGAACGAGATCGTGCATGTGCTCACACCAATGGCGGTGCCGGGCATTGCCTCGACGCTGCTCTTGAACGTCATCCTCGCCTGGAACGAAGCCTTCTGGACCATCCGGCTGACGACCACCAATGCCGCCCCGCTGACGGCCTTCATCGCCTCCTTCTCCTCGCCGCAGGGGCTGTTCTGGGCAAAACTCTCGGCCGCCTCGATGATGGCGATCGCCCCCATTCTCGTCATCGGCTGGTTCTCGCAGAAACAACTCGTGCGTGGCCTGACCTTTGGCGCCGTGAAATAAGGAACGACAAACATGGGCAGCATTTCCCTTCAGACCGTGTCCAAGCTCTTCGGTGAGGCGAAAGTCATCCCGTCGATCGATCTCGATATCCATGACGGCGAGTTCGTCGTCTTCGTCGGTCCCTCCGGCTGCGGCAAATCCACGCTTTTGCGGCTGATCGCCGGGCTGGAAGACGTCTCCGGCGGCAAGATCATCATCGACGGCAAGGATGTGACGGAAAAGGCCCCGGCCGAGCGCGGCCTTGCCATGGTGTTCCAGTCCTATGCGCTTTATCCGCATATGAGCGTCAGGAACAACATCGCCTTCCCGCTGAAGATGGCCAAGCTCGACAAGGCGGTGATCGATAAAAAGGTGGAAGACGCCGCTCGCGTGCTGAACCTTACCGATTATCTCGAACGCCGGCCCTCGCAGCTGTCGGGCGGCCAGCGCCAGCGTGTGGCTATCGGCCGCGCCATCGTGCGCGAACCCTCCGCCTTCCTGTTCGACGAGCCGCTCTCCAACCTCGATGCGGCGCTGCGCGGCACCATGCGGCTGGAAATCTCCGAGCTGCACAACACGCTGAAGACAACGATGATCTATGTCACCCACGACCAGGTGGAGGCCATGACCATGGCCGACAAGATCGTCGTGCTCAACCGCGGCAATATCGAGCAGGTCGGCTCGCCGATGCAGCTCTACCGCTCCCCCGCCAACCTCTTCGTCGCCGGCTTCATCGGCTCGCCGCGCATGAACCTCATCACCGGCGACTTTGCCCGCAGCAAGAATGCCACCACCGCCGGTGTGCGGCCAGAACATCTGCTGCTGTCGAAGGACAGCGGGCTGTGGCAGGGCAAGGTCACCGTCGCCGAACATCTCGGCTCCGATACCTTCCTGCATCTCGAGGTCAACGGCATCGGACCGATCACTGCCAGAGCCGATGGCGAGTTCGAATGCAGGCATGGCGATACCGTCTTCATCACACCCGATGATACAAAGATACACAGGTTCGATGATAAGGGTGTCGCAATATGACGGGGAGACTGGACGGTAAATCCGCGCTGATTACCGGTTCGGCGCGCGGCATCGGCCGCGCCTTTGCCGAAGCCTATCTGCGCGAGGGCGCGACGGTCGCCATTGCCGATATCGATTTCGAGCGGGCCAGCAAGACTGCCCGCGAGATTGGCGAGAACGCCTATGCCGTCGAACTCGACGTGACCAAACAGCATTCGATCGACACCGCCATCCGCACCGTGGAGGGCCAGACCGGCGGGCTCGATATCCTCATCAACAATGCCGCGCTCTTTGACCTCGCACCGATTGTCGAGATCAAACGCGAGAGCTACGAGCGGCTGTTTTCGATCAACGTGTCCGGCACGCTGTTCATGATGCAGGCCGCCGCAAAAACAATGATCGCTCGGGGAAAAGGCGGCAAGATCATCAACATGGCAAGCCAAGCGGGCCGGCGCGGTGAGGCCCTTGTGGCGGTTTATTGCGCCACCAAGGCCGCCGTCATCAGTCTCACGCAATCGGCCGGGCTCGATCTCATCAAACACGGCATCAACGTCAATGCGATTGCGCCGGGCGTGGTCGATGGTGAGCACTGGGACGGCGTGGACGCGCTGTTTGCGAAATATGAAAACCGCCCCGCCGGTGAAAAGAAGCGGCTGGTCGGAGAGGCCGTACCCTTCGGCCGCATGGGCCGTGCCGAAGACCTGACCGGCATGGCGATCTTCCTTGCCTCGGCTGAAGCCGAATACATCGTCGCCCAGACCTATAATGTCGATGGCGGCAACTGGATGAGCTGATCCCCGGGACTTTCCCGGTGACCGGCACGAACAACGTTTCCCTTTCGAGGATCGTGACATGACATGCAAACTCTCCCTCGCAACGCTTGACGACGCCAGAAAAACCGCGGCGGTTCCGGCCTATTCCCGCGACGATCTCTCCGCCGGCATCGTGCATTTCGGTGTCGGCAATTTCCACCGCGCCCATCAGGCGGTCTATCTGGATGACCTGTTCAACACGGGCACGGATCATGACTTCGCCATCATCGGCGCCGGTGTTCTGCCTTCCGATGCGGTGATGCGGGAAAAGCTCGCCGCGCAGGATTTCCTGACGACTGTGGTGGAGCAGGACAATAACCGCACCGGTGCGCGTGTCACCGGGCCGATGATTGATATTCTGATGGTCGGCGACACACAGCGCATTGTCGATACGCTCGCCGATCCGAAAATCCGCATCGTCTCGATGACGATTACCGAAGGCGGTTATTTCATCGACGCTTCCGGTTCCTTCAATCCGCAGCACCCGGCGATTGCCGAGGACGGGAAACATCCGGCCCAGCCGAAAACCGTCTTCGGCCTGATCGTCGCCGGGCTGAAGGCGCGACGCGACAGGGGGCTTTCCCCCTTCACCGTCATGTCCTGCGACAACATTCCACACAATGGCAAGGTCACAAAAAATGCGGTGGTTGGGCTTGCGGCGCTCTCCGATCCGGCCTTTGCCGACTGGATCGGTGCAAACGTCGCTTTCCCCAATTCCATGGTGGACCGCATCACGCCCGCCACCGGCGAACGCGAACGCAACATCGCCCGCGACGATTTCGGCATCAATGACAATTGGCCGGTCTTCTGCGAGGAATTCAAGCAATGGGTGATGGAGGATAATTTCCCCGCCGGCCGGCCTGCGCTCGAAAAGGCGGGTGTGCAGTTCGTGAAGGATGTTGCGCCTTACGAACACATGAAAATCCGCATCCTCAATGGCGGCCATGCGGCCATTGCCTATCCGGCGGCGCTGCTCGACATTCATTTCGTGCATGAGGCGATGGAACATCCGCTGATCCGGGCGTTCCTGGCAAAGCTCGAGAAGGACGAGATCATTCCCGTCATTCCCCCGGTTCCCGATACCGATCTCAACGATTATTTCACGTTGATCGAGCGGCGTTTCCTCAATCCGAAGATCGGCGACACGATACCGCGTCTGGCGCAGGACGGTTCCAACCGCCAGCCGAAATTCATCCTGCCTTCCACCGCCGACCGGTTGGCGCGCGGTGAGGATATTATCGGGCTTTCGCTGGTATCGGCGCTGTGGTGCCGCTATTTTTATGGCACTTCGGACAGCGGCAAGGAAATCACCTTCAACGATGCCAGTGCCGAACGCCTGCAGGCGGCGGCCATCAAGGCCAAGGACGATCCGATGGCCTTCCTTGCGCTTGACGATATCTTCGGGGCAGTTGCCGAATCGGAGCTTTTCCGTAAACGCTTCGCCCATGCACTGAAGACGCTGTGGCAAGAAGGCACGGCGAAGACCTTGCAGCTTTATCTGGATGACAAGCTGGCCGAAAAGTGACCACGAGATGGAAGACCCGACGGGACCATTGCTGATTTTCGATTGCGACGGCGTTCTCGTCGACAGCGAGCCGGTCTCGATCGCGGTGCTTCTCGACATGCTCTCCCATCTCGGCGTGACGATGGGAGAGGAGGAAGCCTATGAGCGCTTTCTCGGCCGCAGCGTCGCCAGCATGACGGCGACGCTGTTTGACGATTACGGTGTCGAGACCGACATCGATTTTCTCGACCATATGCGCGCGACGCTGTTCGAGCGTTTCCGCACCGAGCTGCGCCCGATCGAGGGCATTGCCGAAACGCTGGACCGGCTGAAGGCTCTCCGGCGCTGCGTGGCGTCTTCCAGCCAGCCGGAGCGCATCCGATATTCGCTGGGGCTGACCGGCCTGATCGAGCGGTTCGAGCCGCATGTCTTCAGCGCAACCATGGTCAGGAACGGCAAGCCGGCGCCCGATCTTTTCCTGCATGCGGCGCGCGAAATGGGTGCCGAACCGCGTCACTGCATCGTGATCGAGGACAGTCCGGCGGGCATTGCCGCCGCAAAGGCGGCCGGCATGGGCGTTTTTGCCTTTACCGGTGGTTCGCATGCGCGCTTTCCCGCATTCCGCGAGAAGATCGCCGGGCTCGGGGCTGATGCCGTGTTTGACGCGATGCCGGATTTGGTCCAACTTGTCGGCAATTATGTGGGGAAGGGCGGTTTTGACGACCAAGTGCAACGTGACGCGGGCTGAGCTTGAGCTTGCCTGCCGCCGTCGTCGTCGGGTCGTTGCGCAAGGGATGGAATTGAAGTCTTGATGCGTCAAAATCTCGTCGCTGTCGATGTCGGCACGGCCAGTGCGCGGGCCGGGATTTTCGATCCGGCCGGCCGGCTTCTCGCCCGCTCCACCCATCCCATCCTCATGCAGCGGCCGCGTGAAAACCACGCCGAGCATGATTCCACCGATATATGGAATGCCGTCTGTATCGCCGTGAAGGCGGCGCTTGCCGATGCCGGCGTTCCGCCGCAAAGCATCGCCGCCATCGGTTTCGATGCTACCTGCTCGCTTGTCATTCGTGACGCGCAGGGAGAGCCGGTTTCTGTTTCCATGACGGGGCAGGATCGCTTCGACACCATCGTCTGGCTCGACCACCGGGCGATAAACGAGGCCGACCGGCTGACGGCATCCGGCCACCGCGTTCTCGATTTCGCCGGCGACAGTGTTTCGCCGGAAATGCAGATGCCGAAGCTGATGTGGCTGAAGGCGCATATGCCTCAAAGCTGGGCGCGCATGTCCTTCGCCTTCGATCTCGCGGATTTCCTGACATGGAAGGCGACCGGTTCGGCGCAGCGCTCCAATTGCACGCAGACGGCGAAGTGGAATTTTCTGGCGCAGGAAAATCCCGGCTGGCAGGCGGATTATCTGGAACTGGCCGGCCTTGGTGATCTGAAGGAACGGGCAGGGCTGCCCGAAACCACCGTGATGCCGGGGGGAAGCATCGGTCCGCTTTCACCCGAAGCCGCGGCCGAACTCGGCCTCGACACCGGCTGCCAGGTGGCGGCGGGCATGATCGATGCCTATGCCGGCGCGCTTGGGGCGCTGGGCGGCTGCCTGTCGGGCGATGTCGGCCGGCATGTGGCGCTGATCGCCGGCACATCGAGCTGCCTTGTCGCCATGTCGCCGCGGCAGATGCCGGGTCACAGCCTCTGGGGCCCCTATTGGCAGGCCATTCTGCCCGGCCACTGGCTGGTGGAAGGCGGGCAATCGGCCACCGGCGCGCTGCTCGATCATATCGTGCGCATGCATGCGGCGGGCGGCGAGCCGGATATGGCGCTGCATGCCCGCATCGTTGCCCGGGTCAGCGAATTGCGCGCGCTCGAGGGCGAGGCCTTCGCCGAGCGGCTGCATGTGCTGCCGGATTTCCACGGTAACCGTTCGCCGCTGGCCGATCCGCACGCGGTCGGCGTCATCAGCGGCCTGACGCTGGACACGTCTTTCGACAGCCTCTGCCGTCTCTACTGGCGCACCGCCGTAGCGATAGCGCTCGGCGCGCGCCATGTACTCGATGCCATGGAGCGCTTCGGTTATGCGGTGGAAAGCCTGCATGTCACCGGCGGGCATGTGAAGAACCCGCTGCTGATGGAACTTTACGCCGACGTGACGGGCAAGCGCATCGTGGTTCCGGCCACCGCCGACGCCGTGCTTCTCGGCACGGCAATGACGGCGGCAACGGCGGGCGGCGTGCATGCGAACCTCGCGGCGGCGGGAGGCGCCATGTATCCGGGCAATGCGGAAATATCCGGAAATCCGGCGCTTAGAGCCCGTTATGAGCGGGATTACCGCCGTTTTCTCGCCATGTACCGGCATCGCCAGGAACTGGAAAGCCTTTAACTTTCAAGGAAGATAGCAAGGCTGAAATATGCCGGACGGGTTCCGCCTGTTTCTTCTCCCCGCCGGGGAGAAGGTGGCCCGAGGGGCCGGATGGGGGGGCTGGCTTTCCTTTTATTGTTATCCTTGCCCTTCATCTCGCTGCCGCGACCTTCTCCCCGGCGGAGAGAAGAAACAGGCTGATGTCGTCCTATCCGTGTCCTGCCCTCCTTTGAGTGTTGCCCGTCAAGTGCGCAGTGAGCGCTTCAGGGCGGCAACGTTTTTTGCCCTGGCCTTGCTGCTGTCATCGGCACCGGCGCTGAGGGCGCACAGGGTGAATTCCAGAAGCGAGACGAGTTGCAGCAGGCTCTGGCCGCCATTCTGGGCTTGCGGCATGGCAAGACAGATATCGGCGCTTTCCGGTCCCCATTCATAAAAACGGGTGGTGATCAAAAGCGTCCTGTAACCGCTCTTGCGGGCCATGGCCAACAGGCGCTGCAGGGGCGAAAGGTTGCCGCCACAATCCATGATGACGAGCAGGGTGCGCGCGGGATCGGAATCCCACAGGGCGACATGGGCGGCACTGTCGCTGCCGAGGTCATGAATGTGGCTTCGGCATTCCAGAAGCCGTCCGTAAAAATGCCGCGCGGCATCGAGGCCCTCCGGAGAGGTCGCCAGAAAAACATCGCCCGCCGTGGAGATCTCGTTCATTGCAAGGCGCCAGATCGGCTGGTTGGTCATGTCGAAGGCGGTCTGGATCGCCTGAATCTGCTGCGACAGGAGCTGCGAAAACGGGTTGGAATGGCGCTCGCCGCTCTCGGCCATTACAGGGCGTTCTACGCCGGCCGCCTCTTCCGCATGGCGCAGATCGGCGCGGATATCGCTGAACTGCCGGTAGCCCAGCGACCGCAGGAAGCGGCCGACCGTCATCGGGCTGAGGCTGAGCTTCACAGCCAGCGTCTGCGCCGTCTCGAACGGCAATTCGTCCAGATGCTCGATCAGATATTTAGCGATCTTGCGCTCGGAAGGTGTTCCCGCCTTCATGGCGCGCGTAAGGTTCAACAGCAGCTTTTCCACCAACGCCTCATTCTTTTATCTTTATTGAACGATGATGCATGCGCGCGCGCAGACGAGCGTGCGAACCGCAATTTGACGGTGGGGGAAAGCTTTTCCGGCCTTGTCCTCCACCGGACCGGAATGCGAATTCTTATAGGTGGATTATTATATTTTAGAGATACCTTTTATTCAAGAGAAATTCCATCTGCGGTTTAAATCCGGGAATTCGGCGTTTTCCACCTGTCTTGCAGAGTGGGTGGGCAGCGCCTATCTCTCGCCGTGTAAGGTTGTTTCAACGCGAGAGGCGTCGAGGAGTTCCGAATGATATTTGATGCGGCGCGGCTTGCATTCCACAATCTCTTTGCCGCCGAGACCCGCTCGGTGTTCTGGAAGGTTCTTGGGCTCACGCTTCTCGTGCTGGCGGCGCTGTGGTTCGCCATCCGCTCCATCTTCATCTATTTCGCCCTGCCATGGGTGGATACGCTGATCCCCGGCGTGCCGGACTGGGCCGGCTGGCTGACCTTCGTCTTCGCCATTTTCGCCGGCATCGGGCTTGCCCTGGCGCTGGCGCTGCTCATTTCGCCGGTTACCGCAGTTATTGCGGGCCTGTTTCTCGACGATGTCGCGGAAGTGGTTGAAAAAAAGACCTATCCGAACGATCCGCCGGGCAAGGCGATGCCGGTCGGCGAGGCCGTTCTGTCGTCCATCAAGTTCTTCGGTGTTGTCATTGCCGGCAACCTCGTCGCGCTGTTGCTGCTTCTGGTGCCGGGCATCAATCTCATCGCGTTTTTTCTGGTGAACGGCTATCTGCTCGGCCGGGAATTTTTTGAATTCGCTGCGATGCGTTTCCGCTCCCCCGTGGAAGCCCGGCAGTTTCGCTCAAAACACCGCACCACCGTCTTCATGGCCGGGCTGGTGATCGCGGCCTTCCTGGCGGTGCCGTTCCTCAACCTTTTGACGCCGCTTTTTGCCGCCTCGATGATGGTGCATCTGCACAAGGCCGTCAGCCGGCGCGATCCCTCATTCGCCGCCGGCCGCACCGAACAGTTGCGCGGGTAACTCCTCAAGCGGGGCCGGAATATCGAAGGTCTTTTCCGGCGATTTGCAGATATCGGCGATCACGCAGCGTTCGCATTCCGGCTTGCGCGCCTTGCAGCAATAACGCCCGTGCAGGATCAGCCAGTGATGGGCATGGAAGAGATATTGCTCGGGAATGATGCGGACCAGCCGGTCTTCCACCTCGTCCGGGGTTTTCCCCGGTGCAAGACAGAGCCGGTTGGCAATGCGGAACACATGTGTATCCACTGCGAGCGTGGGCACGCCGAAGGCCATCGACATCACCACATTGGCCGTCTTGCGGCCGACGCCCGGCAGGGTCACCAGTTCCTCGCGCGTCTTCGGCACCTCGCCACCGAAATTGTCGATCAGCATCTGTGATAGCGCGATGACGTTTTTCGCCTTGTTGCGATAAAGGCCGATGGTCTTGATGTGGCCGATCAGCTGCTCCTCGCCGAGCGCCAGCATTTTTTCCGGCGTATCGGCCACCTTGAACAGTGCCCTTGTCGCCCGGTTCACGCCAACATCGGTCGCCTGCGCGGAAAGCGCCACGGCCACCAGCAGGGTGAAGGGATTGGTGTGTTCCAGTTCGCCTTTTGGTTCCGGCCGCTGAATGGAAAAACGGCGGAAGATTTCGGTGAGTTCGTCCTTCGAATAGGCCGTTTTCACCCGTGCCGCCTTCCGCGTGGATGCCGGATTTGACTTTTTCAATGTTTGGGTGCTGGATCGTTTCTTGGCGACTGTCATGGACTATCTATAGCCAGCCCGCCTTGAGGAAAGCAACGTGGATACGCTCAACGACCAGCCGATTTTCGCGGCGGAACTCGTTCCGCACCGTTCGCTTGGCAGAAGGGGTTTCCGGCTGCTCCTGCTTTTGTCGGGCTTCGCCTGCCTTGTTTATGGCGGCTTTTTCCTCGCCACCGGCGCCTGGCCGGTCGGCCTGTTTTTCGGGCTGGATTTCCTGCTGCTTTATATCGCCTTCCGCGCCAATTACCGCGCCGCGAAGGCGCGCGAAGAGGTCAGCGTCTCGCGCACGAACCTGTCGATCCGCAAATTTTCTCCCACCGGGCGCATGGTGGAGCACCGTTTCAACCCCTTCTGGGCGCGCTTCCGGGTGAGAAGGCATGAGGAGATCGGCATCGTTTCCATGCATGTGACGGGTGAAGGCCGGGCAACCGATATCGGCTCGTTTCTCAACCCGGATGACAGGGAAAGTTTCGCCAAGGCTTTCGGCGGCGCGCTGGCGACCGTGCGACGGCGGATGTGATGGCGCGGTATATTCTATCTCTCCGTCATACCGGCGCGAGGCCGGTATGACGGTAGAAACGGACCATGAGGCAAGAAACGGGTGGAGACGACGGCGCTTTAGTGGTTTTCTGTGAAGCGTTAGGAGACCTGCGATGAACGCCAATATTACGCTGAACGAAGACATCACCCCCATCGGATCGGACTACGACACGGTGCGCGGGGTCATCGAGCTGTTGACGCTGGATTATCGCGAGCAGCCTTCGCTGGAAGCCATTGCCGCAAGGCTTGGCCAGTCGCCGACGCAATTGCAGAAAACCTTCACCCGCTGGGCCGGTCTTTCGCCCAAGGCATTTTTGCAGGCCGTGACGCTCGATCACGCCAAGCGGCTGCTGCGCGAGGAGGATTTGCCGCTGCTGGAAACCTCGATCGAGGTCGGCATGTCGGGGCCGGGGCGCCTGCATGATCTGTTCGTCACCCATGAAGCCATGTCGCCCGGCGAGTGGAAGGCGAGGGGTGGCGGGCTGACGATCCGTTACGGTTTCCACGCCTCACCCTTCGGTCTTGCCCTCGTCATGGTAACGGATCGTGGTCTTGCCGGCTGTGCCTTTGCCGATCCGGGCGAAGAACGGGCCTGTTTCGAGGATATGACCGGGCGCTGGCCGAACGCGGATTATGTCGAGGATCGCGAAGCGACCGCGCCCTATGCGGCGCGCGTCTTCGAACCGTCTCTATGGTCGGCGGACAGGCCGCTGCGCGTCGTGCTGCTCGGCACGGATTTTCAGGTGCGGGTCTGGGAAAGCCTCCTGAAAATCCCGATGGGCCGTGCCGTCACCTATTCGCACATCGCCTGCGACATCGGCCAGCCCAGCGCCTCCCGTGCCGTGGGTGCCGCGGTCGGGGCAAACCCGGTCTCCTTCGTCGTCCCCTGCCATCGCGCGGTCGGTAAAAGCGGGGCGCTGACGGGTTACCACTGGGGCCTCACCCGCAAGCGGGCGATGCTGGGATGGGAAACGGGGAAGGTGTGAGTTTGGTCGATCGTTCGAGCCTCGCACCAAATAGCATTGTAGACGATGCGTTGTCACATCGCCGTTCTCCGTCATGGCAGGAGAAATGGACAAGCGGTATCAGGGCAGGGCTGGCTGAGGCGGAAACCGAAGAGTTTGTCTCCGAGGCCAGAAGCCGGTTGGGAAGGGTAACCATCCCCTCGGCGTCATTCTCGGCCCTGTGCCGAGGATTTAGTCACGTCGAATAAAATCAATCGGTTGCAGATCCTCGGGACAAGTCCGAGGATGACGGTGGTGTTTGTGAGGGCCACCCCGCGAATGGCCTGACGACGCCTAAACCAGCTCCATCAATGCCCGCGCTGCCGCCTCGTCGGTAATCAGCGTATTACAGCCGATACGTTTGATCGTGGCGCGGATGGCGATGGCGCGGTGGGCGCCGCCGGAGGCGAGCACGATGTGTTTGGCCTTGCGCAGCGTATCGAGATCGATCGCCATGGCGCGCTGGTTGATCGGATGATCGACGGAGCGGCCTTCGGCATCGATGAAGTTGAACATGGTGTCGCAGACGCAGCCGGCATCGACGAGTTCGCGCAGGGTCTCCTTGGAGATGAAACCTTCCGACAGCGAGGTGGAATGCGGGCCGATATCGCCGCAGGAGACGATGGCGAGATCGAGCGTCTCGGCGAGATCGTAAAGCGTCGCCAGCCCGCATTTTTCGATCAGCGCCCGTTTGGTCTCGACCGAATCCACCAAAAGCGGTGCGAGGAACATGTAACATTCCGCCCCGAGCGCGCTTGCCAGCCGCCAGGTATAATCGAGCGGGTTGGTCTGGTGCACGGCGACGATACCGCCAAGCAGCGAGACGACCTTGCAGTTTTCCCGGCGCGGCGGTCGGAAGCTGGAAAGCGAGGCGGTCATGGTGCGGCCCCAGCCGACGCCGATGGTGGCGCCGTTCGGCACCACTTCGGAGAGGAATTGCCCAAGCGCGAGGCCGACGGCCTTGGCGGTGCCTTCTGCACCCATCTTGCCCGTGGATGAGCCGGTCGATGGGCCGGGTGAGGGGATGATGACGGCCTCGTCCAGCCCGTAGGCCGCCTCCAGCTCGCCGGCCAGCGAAACGAAATCCTCGATGCCCTCGTTGATCCAGATCTGCACTTCGGAGCGTTTCATCGCCTCGTCGAGCAGGCGGATGACGGTGGAGCGGCTGATCCCCAGTTTTTCGGCGACATCTTTCTGCGTCATGCCCTGGTTATAATAAAGCCATGCCGCGCGCAGCCTCAGCGAAGCTGCTTCCGAATAGGTCGTATGGGTCTCTCTTCTCAGTTTCGCCACGGTTTTTGTCATTCCTTATGTGCGGCCGAGTATCGCAGGCGTGAAACTTATGTCAATTGCGATGCGCAAATGTCTTGACTTTTTGCCGTGGCGCTTGCGATAGTCTGAGCCGGACAAACCGCGATTTCGGCCTTGGGCGCACCATGTGCGGGAACGAAAAGACGGCTGAGCAAGTTTTCAAGAGATCATGAAGGATCATTCGATATGACGTCCAAACTCGAACAACTTCGCGCCATCACTACGGTTGTTGCCGATACCGGCGATATCGAGGCGGTTGCGCGCCTGAAGCCGGTGGATTGCACCACCAACCCGACCATCGTTCTGAAAGCGCTCGGCACGCCGGCCTTTGCCGATGCGGTGAAGGAAGCTGTCGCTTGGGGCAAGAAGCAGGGCGGCCAGTCCGACGCCGTGGTTGCCGCCGTTGCCGATCGTCTCGCCATTTCCGTGGGTGCGGCTCTTGCCGGCCTCGTTCCCGGCCGTGTCTCGACCGAAGTCGATGCCGACCTTTCCTTCGATACGCAAGCCTCCATCGCCAAGGCCCGCCACATCATTGCCGCCTACAAGGAGCGCGGCATCGAGCGTGAACGCATCCTCATCAAGCTTGCTTCCACCTGGGAAGGCATCAAGGCCGCCGAGGTTCTCCAGTCCGAAGGCATCGACTGCAACCTGACGCTGCTCTTCTCCCAGGCCCAGGCGATTGCCTGCGCCGAAGCCAAGGTCTTCCTCATCTCGCCCTTCGTCGGCCGTATCCTCGACTGGTACAAGAAATCGACCGGCGAGAACTACACCGCCGAGACCGATCCGGGCGTCGTTTCGGTGCGCAGCATCTACAATTATTACAAGGCCAATGGCATCAGCACCGTCGTCATGGGCGCCTCCTTCCGCAATGTCGGCGAAATCGAAGCATTGGCCGGTTGCGACCGCCTGACGATCAGCCCGGCGCTGCTGGAAGAGCTGGACAAGGACACCGGCAAGCTGGAACGCAAACTTTCGCCTGACAACGTCAAGGCCGAGCCGCTGCAGTCTCTTGACGAAAAGGCTTTCCGCTGGGCGATGAACGAAGATGCGATGGCCACCGAAAAGCTCTCGGAAGGTATCCGTCTCTTCGCCAAGGATCTGGTGACGCTGCGCGAGATGGTTCGCAAGGAACTGACGCTGGCGGCTGCCTGACAAATAAAGGGGAACATTGCGCTCCCCCTGGGCCGCTGATACGACCGGAAAATCGGCTGTTTGGCGAAAGCGGAGCATCCGTACACCGTCACCCCGGACTTGATCCGGGGTCCAGCGCGATCAAGTCTTTGATCGCCTGAGACTTCCCTCACGGCGCAGACGCGCCGTGGCTGGATTACGGCTCTAGGCCGGAATGACGGAGGAGGGGTTTCCGGGTTTTGCCATCGATCTCAAAGGGGAACCATCCGCCATCCCCCGCGTTTACGAGACATAAATCTCCAGTCACTTGAAACGCGATCGGGTCCCTGCCGATCGCGTTTTTTTGTTCAGCCGCTTCCGGTCACGATTTCGGAGATGTGCTTTGCCGCCTCGCGGATCAGATCCTCGCAGGCCTCGCGCGTCGGTGCCTTGCCGCCAAGCGGTGTGATATAGGGGCAGGTGATGACGGCGAGCGCCGTGCCGTCAAGCGTCAGAACAGGGGCGGAAATATTGCGCACGCCGGCGGTTTGCAGGCTGTCCATGGATTCGAGGCCGTTTTTACGAACCTCCGAAAGCCGTTCGGCAAGGCCCGGCGGCACGGTTTCCCCGCTGCCGCGCACCTGTTCGGTGATCATGATCTCGCGCTGCGCTTCGGTCTGGAAGGCCAGAAGCACATGGCCGGAGCCGGTGTGGAACAGGCTCATCTGCGCACCCACCCGCATGGACATGGCCCAATAGGTGGAGGATTCCTGCTGGGCGATGACAGCGACGCTGCCGCGGTCATAGACCGCCAGATGGCAGGCCTGTTCGGCGCTGGCGGAAAAATCGCGCATCACCGGTGCGGCGAAGGAGACCAGCCGGCGGATCGGCGCGTGGAAATGCGCCAGCCCGAACATCTTCAGCGTCAGCGAAAAACGGTCGCCATCAAGCCGCTGCACGTAACCCCGGCGCACCAGCCGGTCCAGCATGCGGTAAAGTTCGTTCGGGCTCTTTCCGATGGATTTGGCGATCTCGATCTGCGTCAGCCCGCCATCGGTGCGGGCCAGAAGCTCGAGAATGTCCAGACCCTTGTCGAGGGCGGGGGCGCGGTATCTTTCGCTGTCGTCGTCGGTCATCTGGCCTCGAGGATGGTTCACATGGTCGCCGGTAAGGAGGGCGGCCTGAAAATAGGCTTGCCCGAGACCGGCGAACCGCGCAAGTCTGCTTGACGCCATATGAATACCGCGTTTACATATGAATTGTCGATCCATATTTGAGATCATCGAAATTTAGCGGCCCGTCCATAAAGGGTGGGTGCGCCTTAGCGGGAGGCTATTTATGGTGCAGGATTTTAACGGCCGGACAGTGGTGATCACCGCCGCCGGCCAGGGTATCGGCCGGGCCACGGCGGAGCGTTTCATATCGCTCGGCGCGCGTGTCATCGCCACCGATATCAACGAGCAGGCGCTTTCGACGCTCAAGGGCGCTGAAACCCGGGTTCTGAACGTGCTGGATGGCGATGGCGTCAAGGATTTCGCCGCCGATATCGGCCATGCCGACGTGCTGTTCAACTGCGCCGGTTTCGTGCATGCCGGCACCATTCTGGACTGTGAAGAGAAGGACTGGGATTTCTCCTTCGATCTTAATGCCAAGGCCATGTACCGCACCTGCCGCGCCTTCCTGCCCGGCATGCTGGAAAAGGGCAAGGGCGCGATCGTCAACATGTCGTCGGTTGCTTCCAGCGTGAAGGGCGTGCCGAACCGCTTCGCCTATACCGCGTCCAAGGCGGCCGTGGTGGGTCTCACCAAGGCGATCGCCGCCGACTTCGTCACCAAAGGCATTCGCTGCAACGCCATCTGCCCAGGCACGGTCGACAGCCCGTCCCTGCATGACCGCCTGCGCGCCACCGGCAATTACGAGCAGGCATTGGCCGACTTCATCGCCCGCCAGCCGATGGGCCGCATCGCCACGCCGGAGGAAATCGCGGCGCTCGTGACCTATCTCGCTTCGGACGAAGCAGGTTTCACTACCGGCCAGATCCATGTGATCGATGGCGGCTGGACGGCCTGATTGTAGACAGGGGAAAAGAGAGGCGACCGGCGTAAAACCCGGTCGCCTTTTTCGTTCAGACGACCGCGCTTCCGGCCATCAGCGCAAGCACGAGGAAGACCAGGAAGATCACCACGGCGATGAAGAACAGAATGCGGGCCACGCCCGCTGCCGCCGCGGAAATGCCGGTAAAGCCGAATACGCCTGCGATCAAAGAAATAACAAAGAAAATAAGAGCCCATTTCAGCATGGCGCTTCCCCTTTTGCGTAATTATCCCGAGCCCGCCGCGCCGCGACAGGCTCGATAAAATGACGCGCAAAAGGCGAAAATGTTCCACTCGCCCGCAAAAATCGTTCTTTTACAAGCCCGTCTCACCGGCAGCGTCGATCTGGCGGGCTTTCCAGGTGGTGCGGATGAAGGTTGCGACGAAAGCAAGGCTCATGAACAGCACGATGGTGGGGGCAGGGGCGCTATCGATCAGAAAGCTCAGCCATATACCCGCCAGCGATGAGCCGATCGCCACCGCAATGGCCACCAGCAGCATGGCGGAGAAGCGCCGTGTCAGCAGGAAGGCGATCGCGCCCGGCGCCACCAGCATGGCGACCGAGAGGATGATGCCCACCGCCTTCAGCGCGCCGACGACCGTAAGCGACAGAACCATCAGCAGGCCGTAATGCAGGACACGCACCGGCAGGCCGATGGCTTTTGCATGCTGCGCATCGAAGGCGTTGACCAGGAGGTCCTTGCGCAGGATGCCGAGGAACAGCGTCGCGAAAAGCGCGATCAGGCCGGTCTCCAGCATGTCTGACGGCGCAATGCCCAGCATGTCGCCGAAGAGGATGTGGTCGAGATGCACATCGCTCTGCACCTTCACATAAAGCACCAGCCCCAGCCCGAACATGCCGGAAAAGACGATGCCGAGCACCGTATCTTCCTTGATGCGGCTGTTTTCCTTGATAAAACCGGTGCCGAGCGCGCAGATCATGCCGGCGATGAAGGCGCCGATGGAGAGCGGGATGCCGACAATATAGGCCACCACCACGCCGGGCAGCACGGCATGGGAGACGGCATCCCCCATCAGCGACCAGCCCTTCAGCACCAGAAGACAGGAGAGCATCGCCATCGGCATCGCGATCATCAGCGTGATGACGAAGGCATATTGCATGAAAGGCAGCTGGAACGGCAGGAGCGCCAGTTCGAAATATTCGCTCATGGCGTTTCTCCGAGCGCCTTGCGGGCCTTGGCTCTGGAAGCGAGAAGCCCGTGTTTGGGTGCAAAGACGAAGGCGGCAAGGAAGATCGCCGTCTGCAGCACGACGATGACGCCGCCGGTCGCGCCATCAAGGAAATAGCTGAGATAGGCACCGACGAAGCTGGTGGCCGCGCCGATGATGAGGCTCATCAGGATCAGCCGCTCGAAACGGTCGGTGAGCAGATAGGCGGTGGCGCCCGGCGTCACGACCATGGCGACGACGAGGAAGGCCCCGACCGTCTGTAGCGCCGCAACCGTGGAGGCGGCGAGCAGGGTGAAGAAGATCACCTTCAGCACTTCCGGTTTCAGCCCCACGGTGCGGGCGTGGTTTTCATCGAAGAACACCACCATGAAGTCACGCCATTTCAGCGCCAGCACGAGAAGGCTGATGCCGCCGATCAGCGCCAGCTGGATGGTGTCTTCGGCGGTGATCGCCAGAATATTGCCGAGCACGATGGTCTGGATATTGATCGAGGTCGGCGAGAGCGAAACCATGAACAGGCCAAGCCCGAAAAACGAGGTGAAGATCAGCCCGATGATCGCGTCTTCCTTCAGCCTTGTCTTCTGGTTCAGGAACAGCATGGAGCCGGCCGCAAGCCCGCCGGAGAGAAAGGCGCCGAGCGAAAAGGGCAGGCCCAGCATATAGGCGCCCGCCACGCCGGGAACGATGGCGTGGGAAAGCGCATCGCCGATCAGCGACCAGCCCTTCAGCATCAGATAGGCGGAGAGGAACCCGCAGACGCCCCCCACCAGCGCGCTGACCCAGATGGCGTTCAGCATATAGCCATAGGTAAAGGGCTCAAGAAGGCTGTTTATCATCGAGTTTTTCCTTCGGAGCCTCGGGGTTGCGCCCGTTCTGGCCATTCTTGCCGTAGATCACGAAGGGTCGCTCATCATCGGTGATGACCTTTACCCGGCGCGGATCGGCGTCGTTGTGCAGGTCGGCCCCGCCAAGCACGAAGTGGCGTAGGCTGCCGCCAAAGGCCTTTTGCAGGTTTTCCTCGTTGAAGGTATCCGCCGTCTTGCCCGATGCCAGAACCGTGCCCTTGACGAAGACGGCGCGGTCACAGAATTCCGGCACGCTGCCGAGATTATGGGTGGAAACCAGCATGACCCGGCCCTCATCCCGCAGCGCCTTCAGAAGTGCTACGATCTGCTCTTCCGTCGTCACGTCGACACCGGTGAAGGGCTCGTCCAGCAGGATGACCTGCCCCTCCTGCGCCAGCGCGCGGGCCAGAAACACCCGCTTCTTCTGCCCGCCGGAAAGCTCGCCGATCTGGCGTTTGCGATAATCGAGCATGTTGACGCGTTTCAGCGCTTCTTCCACCATCTGGTGATCGCGTTTCGAAGGGATGCGCAGGAAATTCATGTGGCCGTACCGGCCCATCATCACCACATCCTCCACCAGCACCGGAAAGCTCCAGTCCACTTCTTCGGCCTGAGGCACATAAGCCACGAGGTTTTTCCGGAGCGCCTCCTTCACCGGCAGATCGAAAATCGAGACGGAACCGGCGGCGAGCGGCACAAAACCCATGATCGCCTTGAAAATCGTGGACTTGCCGGCGCCATTGACGCCGACAAGTGCAGTGATCGTTCCGCGGGGGATGGAAAAGCTGGCGTTTCTTAATGCGGTGTGGCCGTTTCGATAGGTCACTGTCGCATTTTGAACCGTCAGGCCGCCGCCGGATTTTTTACTGCCCATTCTCATGAAGACAGTCCCTTGGCGATGGTTTCACTCGTCACGCGCAACAGGTCCAGATAGGTCGGAACCGGGCCATCCGCTTCGCTCAGCGAATCCACATAGAGGATGCCGCCATAGGCCGCGCCGGTTTCCTTGGCCACTTGCTGGGCGGGATCGGCCGAAACCGTGCTTTCGCTGAAGATGACCTGGATATTGTGTTCGCGCATGGCGTCGATCACGCCGCGCACCTGCTGGGGCGTTCCCTGGCTGTCGGCATTGACCGGCCACAGGAACAGTTCCTTCAAGCCGAAATCGCGGGCGAGATAAGAAAAGGCGCCTTCACTCGTCACCAACCAGCGCTTGTCTTCGGGAAGAACGGAAAGCGTGTCGCGGATCGGCTGCACGGTGGCCTTGATCTTGTCCGAATAAGCCTTGGCATTGGCGGCGTAGACATCGGCATGGGAGGGGTCGATTTCGGCAAGACCCTTGCGGATATTTTCCACATAGATCAATGCGTTATCCGGCGACATCCAGGCGTGCGGATTGGGTTTTCCCTGATAGGCGCCACCGCTGATGGCCATGGGTTCCACACCCTCGCTCACCGTCACGCTCGGCACGCCGGAAAGGTTGGCCAGGAACTTCTCGAACCACAATTCCAGATTGAGGCCATTGCGCAGCACCAGATCGGCCTTGCGGGCCTTCAGAATATCGCGGGGTGTCGGCTGGTAGTTGTGAATTTCGGCGCCGGGCTTGGTGATGCTTTCCACATTGGCCGCATCGCCCGCCACGTTGCGCGCCATATCGGCGATGATGGTGAAGGTGGTTACGACCGTCGGTTTTTCCTGCGCGAGAGCCACGCCGGGGAGAAGAAGCGAAAAGGCGAAAACAGCATGCCGGATTTTTTGAAAGTTCACGGGGCTCACCAGATTTTGTTGCGACTAATTCGCAATACCATCCGTTATAAAATCACACTTGTCAACGCTATTGCAAATCATTCGCAAATTAGTGCAATTTCACGAATGTCTGAAAATGGTGCGTTTTTGCCGGCGCCGCGCCGGTTGGATTAAACTTTTTTCAATGAGAAAGCGGCACTATCGCAAGGCTCGGACAGCGACGTCCGGAGCTTGTCCCACGTGTGTTCCTCATCCTTCGAGCCACGTTTTGGGGTGAGGGCGATAGGCGGGGTACTTGATGTCAGGATGTTGCGGGTGAAAGCTGTATTCGGACGAATGCGGTTTTCGCGCAAGCTCGTTATGATTGGAGGCGGGATCCTGCTTTTGGCGGGCGCGACCGGCTCTGCTGCCGTGTTCATCGGCAGCGAGCGGCTGCTTGGCCCATCCTATGCCTCCACCAACGGGCTTTCCTGCGACGCAGTCCAGACGGTTAATATCCGCAAGAACGGCGCCCTATGGGTGCGCAAATTCATCCGCACCGAAGGTGGCAACGGCACGGAGCGGCTGAAGACCGCGCTGCGCGTCGCGAGAGCGGTTTACGACAGGCAGAAACCCGATCTGGTTCAGGTCTCCGTGCTGGACAAGAACGGCCCGCAATTGCGCTCGGAAATGCGCGGCCGGGCGATTGCCGCACAGGTCGTCTTCATTCCGGATCCCGCCAAGATTCCCGAGGGGGCCGAAGCCCGGCGTTATTCCGCCTTTTATTACGATGGTGCGGCCAATGGCAGCGGCCAGTTTTACGGGCTGCGCATCGATCTGCCGCTCGAAGACACCGAAACCATGGCGGCAAGCCTCAGCGATTCCGCCGATTGCGAGGCGCCTGCTTCGGAAGCCGGTGCTGAAGGCCATGACGGCAAGGCCGCCAAAGGTGCGGCTGCTCATGGCGAAAGCAAGGGCGAGGCTGCCGGCGACCACAGTTCCACGCCGGCGGAGAAAGACGAGGGCGGAGCCCATGGCGAGCCCCCATCTCCACAGGCCCATGGCGAACCCGCTGCCGATGAACTCCTGACCTCGACGCCGGAGGCCGATGGCGGCAGCATCTTCAGCCTGTCCTATCTGAAATCGCTGATCTTCGGAAAAGGCTCGACCACCGCGCAGGCGGCTGAGGAAAAGCCGGCAGGCGAAAATGCCCCGGCGGAAGAACCGGGTGCGAAGGAAAAGGCGCCGGGACACTAAGAAGCGCGGACCGTTTGCTCCCGAAGCCGTTGCAGGGTTTCATCCTCCGAACTGGTCAGGTTTCGGGCCCGATTCGCAAGCGGCCGATTGGATTTGGAAATTTCCGGCGCTTACCGACAATTGCCGGGGAGAAATTCTGCGACAGGGCGGCAAAGGCGGCGATCCGGGCGATCAGTTTTTCCCGGTCGCTCTTGGTCACGGATTGATAGCTTTTGATGTTGTCGACGTAATCGGTCAGCCATTCTTCGTATTTGCCGTCGTTCCAGACGCGCTCCGTCGCTAACACCGCGTCTTCCAGCCTGTCATAGGCAACCAGCGCACGTCGCCAGCGATGCTCGTCAAAATCCAGCGCGCCAGTGGCAAAGAGTGACCCGACCTCAAGGCCGTAACTCATCAGTTTCGCCGAGCGCTCCGGCGGCATGGTCAGGTTCAGCCCGCCTTCCTCCGGGGTGAGGAAGACGCGGGCGATGCGCTCTCTCTGCCCCGGCATGGTGGCGAGGGATTGGTCCTGCCAGTCCTTCGCCGAACTGAGGATGCTTCCGAGGAAACCGCTCATTTTCTCCATCTTGTGAACGGGCACGCCTATTCCTTCACCGGCCGCCTGCGGAATCGTAACGCGCCTGCTGTTGCTGGCGACGGATTTCGGCAGCTCGTCGAGGCTGAGCGCGAAGGTGGGACGGGATGGCAGCAGGGCATCGAAAAGGTGGATCGGGAAGTTGCTGCTGATCCCGCCATCCGAGAACCAGATTTTCGCCTTGATGACGGGCGGCCCCTTGCTATCGATACGCCGCAATATGTCGAGCGTGCCGTGGTCATTGGTATAGGCCGGAATGGCCTTGAACAGCACCGGAAAGCTGAGGCTCATGCGTGTGGCGACGATGACCGGCAACTGGGCGGGCTCCGGGAAAGCCCTGAGCTCGGGAAAGCGGCCTCCGGGTGTCGCGATCTGCTTCAGCCAGTTCATCACGGCAGCGGGGAAGAGCTGGCTCCATTCTTTCGGCTCATAAGCCACCACGAGGTTTGTGGTAGGAAGCGTGTGGGGCCGCCGCATCGACAGATTCGTCGTGACCATCTTCAGGTTTATGCGCGGCTTCTCCGGATCGTCGCCTGCCAGATCACCAAAGGTGAGCGGCGGCGCCGTCGCGGCTTCGCTGCCGAAAGCAATGTCCTGGATCGACGCATGAAGCCACTCCGTAAGGCCCGGCGCTCCCGTGCCGGAAACCGTCAATCCCGAACAGAAGCCGAATCCTTCCTGTGGCAACCGGTGGAAAACCAGCCAGGCGATCTGGGCGATAATTCCAATCAGCAGCCCCACCAGCCCGCCGAGAATTGACCCGGCGCAACCTCCGCCCATCGCCCACAATGCACCGGCGCCGATTGCGATTCCCGCTATCGAGGCCAGCGGAAAAGCCAAGGGCAGGCCCAGCACCTTGCCCGGCCAGCCGCCAGCCTGTGCCCATAGCAGATATTGCATCAGTGGGCGAAAACGGCGATCCGGCTGGAAAAGCGTGCCCAGGATTTGGGGTATCGTATCGCAATGGGCCTGCAGGCGGGTGAACCCTTCCGGATCACCTCTGACGGTGCGCGAATATTCCGCCGCCGCCGCGAAAGCGGCGGCAATCGCCCCGGCCGACGTGCCGCCTATCGAGCGGAAGCGATAGCGGCGCGCCAGTTCAAGGACGGCATAGGGATAAACGACACCGGAGGTGATGCCGCCCTTCATCACCACGTCGCATTCCTTTTCAGGTGCGGCGAACATATCGGGCAGGTATCTGGGAAGCTCATTCTCGGGCATGCGTATCTCCCCCACGGTCTCGTTGATCGAAAGCCGTCAAACACAATGCGAATGATGGAGAATGGGTATCACAAGTTGAAGTGAAGCCGCCAGTATATTCTACTGAAAGTTAAATAAACTTATTCGATCCGTTCACTGAAAGTCGGATAACTACTTCGCCATGTCTTGTGTCTGGCAGGAAATCGACGGGAAGATGGGACGAAGTCTCGTCACCTGAGCCGACGTCATCGTCGGGCCTGTCCCACTGCTGTCCGGTTTAAATTCCGGATGACCTGCAGCCTTTTGAAGCGAGTGATGGAGAGGCAATAGTCTCTCGGTATCATCCTCGGGCTTGTCCAGAGGATGATACCGATTGATTTTATTCGACGGGATTAGATCCTCGGCACGAGGCCAAGGATGACGCCGGTGTGACTGGCGGCCGTGAGGCCGCCTGTGGTTTATTGGTTCAGTCCGCCTTGTTGCGGCGGGCCGGGAAGAGGATGACGTCGCGGATCGACGGGGCGTTGGTGAGCAGCATGATCAGGCGGTCGACACCGATGCCGAGGCCACCGGCGGGCGGCATGCCCTGGTCGATGGCGTCGAGGAACTCGTCGTCCAGTTGCTTGTCCTTTTCGCCGCGGGCATGCGCCTGTTCCAGCTGTTCCACCATGCGGCGGCGCTGTTCTTCCGGATCATTGAGTTCGGAGAAGGCGTTGCCCACTTCCCAGGCGTTGCAATAGCTTTCGAAACGCTCGACGAGGCGCGGTTCGCCCGGCACTTCCTTGGCGAAGGGCGAGATGTCCTTCGGGAAATGCGTGACATGGCTCGGCTGGATCAGCGTGCCTTCCACCTTCTCTTCGAAGATGAAGGCAAGGCATTCGCCCCAGGTCCAGTCTTTCTCGACGGCAAAACCGGCAGCCTTGGCGGCAGCGCGGGCTTCTTCATCCGTCTTGATGGCGAGGAAGTCGATACCGGTCGCTTCCTTCACCGCATCCGGCATCGGCACGCGCTTGAACGGACCCTTGAAGGAGATCGTCTGGCCCTGGAATTCGACTTCGGTGGTGCCGTGCAGCGAGATCGCCAGCGTCTCGAACAGCCGCTCCACGAGACCCATGATGTCTTCGTAGTCGGCATAGGCCCAGTAGCACTCCATCATGGTGAATTCAGGATTGTGCCTTGTGGAAACGCCTTCATTGCGGAAGTTGCGGTTGATTTCGAAGACCTTGTCGGAAAGGCCGGAAACCAGCGTGCGCTTCAGGAACAGTTCCGGCGCGATGCGCAGGTACATGTCCATCTTCAGCGTGTTGTGGAAGGTCTTGAACGGATCGGCGGTTGCACCGCCATAAACGGTCTGCAGCATCGGCGTTTCCACTTCGAGGAAGCCTTCGGCCTCCATGAAACGACGGATGCCGGAGAGGATCTTCGAGCGCTGCAGGAAGCGCAGCTTGGATTCCTCGTTGGCGAGGATGTCGAGGTGACGCTTGCGGTAACGCAGCTCGATGTCGGAGACGCCATGCCACTTTTCGGGCATGGGCAGCAGCGACTTCGTCAGCATGGTGATTTCTTCGGCGTTGATCGTCAGCTCGCCACGCTTGGTGCGGCGCACCTTGCCGGTGACGCCGATGATGTCGCCGATATCGATCATCGGCAGCAGGTTACGGGCCGCTTCCGGCGTTGTATCCTTGTGGGAGAAAATCTGCACCTTGCCCGAGGCGTCATGGATATCCATGAACATGCCGGAATTGCGCGAGGAATAAACACGACCCGCCACCGTCACCGTATCGCCGGTCTCGACGTCGGCTTCGATATCGGCATATTTTTCCGCAAGCTCGGCATTGGTCAGCGTGCGGTGGAAATGCGCCGGATAGACATCGCCGATCTGCTCGCGCAGCAGCGCAAGCTTCTGGCGGCGCACTTCGGTGGCGTCGGAGGAGAGGGCGGTGGTTTCGGTCTTGGTTTCGGTCATGATTTTTGCCTTAGCGGGCTTGTTCGTTGCGGTTACCCTTTGCGCTCGGGGCTACCCCCCTCTGTCCTGCCGGACATCTCCCCCTCAAGGGGGAGATCAGATGCCGCGCCCGCCCGTTCCATGGGCAAAGTGTCAGCCGTTTGTCGATCTCCCCCCTTGAGGGGGAGATGCCCGGCAGGGCAGAGGGGGTACCCGAACAGAGGGGTACATTTTCAGGATGCTGCCGTTATCGCCAGCATCAATTTATCAGCTTCCACTGCCAACCATCGTGGCCACAACGGCAATCGCAGCCTTCAAACGCTGGCGCACGACCGAGCGGCCGAGCAGCGCCATCGAGTCAAACAGCGGCAGCGAGCGCGAGGAACCGGACATGGCAACAAAAAGCGGCGGCGTGACGACGCGCAGCTTCTTGCCCGTGCGTTCGGCAACATCGCGCAGCTCGGCCTCGATGGCCTCCACGTTCCAGTCCGGCATCTTTTCCAGATCGGCTGCAACTGTGGTGAGGATCTCATGGATTTCCTCCGGTTTGCTTTTCAGCCCGGCAAAGGAAGCCGGCGTCAGGCCGGCATCGCTTGCGAGCAGGAAGCCGGCAAGGTTCGGCAATTCACCGAGCTTGGAAATGCGGCTCTGCGAAAGCTTCAGGCCTTCGGTCAGGCGGGAATTTTCCATCGCCCATTCCAGCGTGCGGGCAATGAACTCTTCCGGTGAAAGCTTTTCGCGCAGCCAGCGGCCGTTCAGCCAGTCCAGCTTCTGGATGTCGAAGATCGCGCCGGCCTTGGAAAGCGCTTCCGGGTCGAACTTCGCGGCCAGCTCGTCCATGGTCAAAAGCTCTTCACCTTCGGCGATCTGGATGAAGAACAGGCCAAGGAAGTTCATCAGCGCTTCCGGCAGGTAACCGAGCGCGGAATAATAGGAGATCGAGGTCGGGTTCTTGCGCTTGGAAAGCTTCGATTTGTCGGCATTGCGCATCAGCGAAAGATGCATGAACACCGGCTGATCCCAGTCGAAATAACGGTAAAGCAGAATGTGCTTCGGCACCGACGCCAGCCATTCTTCGCCGCGCGCCACATGGGTTATCTTCATCAGATGGTCGTCGATGACGTTTGCCATGTGATAGGTCGGCATGCCGTCGGCCTTGATCAGCACCTGCATGTCGACCGAATCCCACGGGATCGAGACGTCGCCATAAACGCCGTCGTGGAAATCGCACGAACCTTCGGTCGGGATTTTCATGCGCACGACATTGGCCTCGCCGGCGGCAACGCGGGCGGTGACTTCCTCGGCCTTCAGGTTGAGGCAATGGCCGTCATATTTCGGCGGCTTGCCGCTAGCGCGCTGGGCTTCGCGCATTTCTTCCAGCCGCTCGGGCGTGCAAAAACAGCGGAAGGCATGGCCTTTTTCCAGAAGCTCTTCGGCATAGGGCCAATACATGGCCTTGCGCTCGGACTGGCGATAGGGGCCGTAAGGGCCGCCGACATCGGGGCCTTCCGACCAGGTGAGACCGGTCCAGCGCAGCGCTTCCAGCACTTTCTGCTCATATTCAAGGGTCGAGCGGGTGGCGTCGGTATCCTCGATGCGCAGGATGAACTCGCCGCCATGTTTCTTGGCGAAGAGATAGTTGAACAGCGCGATATAAGCCGTGCCGACATGCGGCTCGCCGGTGGGGGAAGGTGCAATGCGGACGCGAACGCCGGAAGTGGTCATGAAATTCACTCGTCGTGACGTGGAAGTGACATCGGGGCGGTTCACCCTGATATCACGGAGTTTTCGTTTGGATGCGGCAGGACATCATGTCGAAAGGCGAAAAGAAAGTGCCTTTTTCATATTCCCGTTCGGCTTCGGCTTAGGCCATATTCTGCCGCAGGCGTCAAGGAAATATGGAGTCCGGAGGGGTTGGCCGTCCTGCCGCCCGGCCTCAGTTCACCGGCCAGACGTAAAGCAGCATGGGAATGCTGGCGATGACGATCATGATCGACAGCGGCAGGCCGAGGCGCGGATAGTCGCTGAAGCGGTAGCCGCCGGGGCCCATGACCAGCGTGTTGCACTGGTGGCCGATGGGGGTGAGGAAATCGCAGCCTGCGCCGATCGCCACGGCCATCAAAAAGGCCTCCGGCCGAAAACCCAGTGTCGTGGCGAAACCGGCGGCGATGGGGCCCATGACCAGCACGGTGGCGGCATTGTTGAGAAAGGGTGTCACCGCCATGGCGGTCAAAAGGATCATGCCGAGCGCCGCAAAAGGCGGCAGGCCCTGCGCCGCATGGCCGAGCCAGGCGGCGATCAATTCGCTGGCGCCGCTTGTCCGCAGCGAGTCACTGACCGGAATGAGGGCGGCGAGCATGACGAGGATCGGCCCGTCGATCGACTTGTAGACTTCGGTGAGCGGAATGGCGCCGACGATGATCATCAGGAAGGCGGCGGCGAAAAAGGCGACGGAGACCGGCACCAGCCCGCTGCCGGCGGCAATCATGGCGGCGGCCAGAACGATGACGGGCAGAAGCGCGCGGCGCTGCACGCCGAGCAGGATTTCCCGCTGCGCCAGCGGCAAGAGCGAAAATTCCTGCAGCACCTGCGGCAGGTTCTTGCGGCTGCCCTGCAAAAGAATGACGTCACCTGCCTGCAGGGTCAGTTCGGAAAGCCGCTGGCTGACGCGCTGGCCGCGGCGGCTCACCGCGATGAGATTGACACCGCGCGTATAGGAAAGTGACAGTTCGCGCGCTGAAATGCCGCTCAGCACCGATTCATTGCTGATCACCGCTTCCATGGAAATGAGGTCGGCGGTTTTCTGGCCGTTCTCCGTCAGCGGCTTGCCGGACAGCAAAAGCTTCGCCTGCGAGACGATGCGGTCGAGCCCTTCCGGCCCGCCTTCGAGAAGAATGGTGTCGCCCGCCTTCAGCGTTACGTCGGGGAAGGGCGAAATGCGCCGCGGCCCGCGCAGGATCGTGCTGGCGATCACACCGCCATCGGCCTGTTTCAGCAATTCGCGTAGCGGCTTTTCCGCATAGGTGCTGTCGGCGGGCAGCGTCGCTTCGGCGGTATAGGCGGACTGGTCGAGAATATCCTCCACCGAGGCCTGCTGGCGGTTGCGCACCGGCAGCAGGCGGTAACCGAAGGTCAGGAAAATGATGCCGATCACCGTCAGCCCCGCACCGACGGGCGTGAAATCGAACATGGTGAAGCTCTGCCCGGTCATCTCCTCACGCAGGCGGGAAACGACGATATTGGGCGAGGTGCCGATCTGCGTCATCAGTCCGCCCAGAAGTGCGGCAAAGGCCATGGGCATCAGATAATAGGAAACCGGGCTGCCGGATTTGCGGGCGAACTGGAAGGCGACCGGCATCATGATGGCGAGCGCGCCGATATTCTTGATGAAGGCCGACATGATGGCGACGACGATCATCAGAAAGGCCAGTTGCAGGCTCTTGGAATGCATTTCCGGGAAATATTTCTTGATCGTCATATCGACGATGCCCGAGCGGGCCACCGCCGAACTGACGATCAGCGCACTGCCGACGATGATGACGATATCGTCGGAAAAACCGGAAAAAGCCCGGTCGAATGGCACGACACCCACCGCCACCGCCACCAGCAATGCACTGCAGGCAATGACGTCGTAACGGAACCTGTCCCAGATGAACGCGACCATCATGCCGGCGATCACAGTAAAGGCGAGGATCTGTTCGGTCGTCATGCTTGCTCATGCTTTCGAGGGTGAGGCACCGATAGAGGGCTCTATCGGTGATGATATCGAAGAACGCAAGGCGAGGTCATGCGGTTCCTTGGCTGGAACTGAGGATGCAAGCATTCTCCGTCATGCCGGGCTCGATCCGGCATGACGGAAGGACGTGCGGTCAATGTGTCTCGCCCGCTTCCGCTTTCTTGCGGCGGCGCGCGTTGCGGGCCAGCATGTTGAGCAGTTCCACCAGTGCCGAAAACGCCATGGCGGCATAGACGTAACCCTTCGGAACATGGAAGCCCATGCCTTCGGCGATCAGCGTCGTGCCGATCATCATCAGGAAGGCGAGCGCCAGCATGACGATGGTGGGGTTGCGCTCGATGAAGTTGGCGAGCGGCGTTGCAGCCAGCAGCATGACGGTGACGGCGACGATGACCGCGACGATCATGATCGGCAGATGCGGCGTCATGCCGACGGCGGTGATGATGCTGTCCACCGAGAAGACGAGGTCGAGCAGCAGGATCTGGCCGATGGCGGCGCCGAAATTCATGCCCACAGGGCCGCCCACCATGTCTTCCTTGTGGTCTTCCGGGTCGACATTGTGGTGGATTTCCTTGGTGGCCTTCCACATCAGGAAGAGACCGCCGGCGATCAGGATCATGTCCTTCCACGAGAAGGCGTGGCCGAAGAGTTCGAAGACCGGCGTGGTGAGCTGCACGATCCATGCGACGGTGCCGAGCAGGCCAAGGCGCATGATGAGCGCAAGGCCTATACCGATCTTGCGGGCTTTTTCACGCTGTTCGGGCGGCAGCTTGTTGGTGAGGATCGAGATGAAGATCAGGTTGTCGATGCCGAGCACGACTTCCATGACGATCAGGGTGACGAGCGCCACCCATGCGGCGGGATCAGATAGAAGAGGGAGAACGGACTCCATCAGGTAGGTTTTCCTTTCAGCAACAAGGCCAGCCGAAACATTCGGTGGGTGGAATTTATAGCGCAATACGCGAGAAACAAGGAGATGATGGCTCCGGAGCGCAAGATTTCATCGAAATTTCGCGCAGGCCGCGTATTGGCGTTCACACCGTTGCTGAATGATCTCAGGCCTTGTCGGTTCCGTAAGCGGCCATGAATACGTTGATGGCGCTGCCGATCACCCGGTCCAGTTCCTCGTCGGGAACCGGGCCTTCCAGCTCGCCGAACAGCCGGAGCTTGAAGAAGGTGCCGGTGGAAAGCTCTATATATTGCCGGGCGGCCAGCTCAGGGTCATCCACCTTCAGGTGGCCGATCTCGACCTGATGTTCGATGAAATCCAGGAGCACGGTGCGCACATTGTTCGGCGCGGAGAGGAAAAAACGCTGCGCCAGTTTCGGCATGCGGTCGATGACGCCGATCACCGAGCGCATGGCCGGAATCATGTCGGAGCAGATCATCTTGTTGGCAAAGGCTTTGCCGAATTGTTCCAGCCCTTCGCGCACCTCCTCGGTGCCCTCGAGAATATGGCGCATGGAGGTGGCGAATTCGTTGCGGTGATGGTCGACGAGGGCGACGAACAGATCCTCCTTGTTGGAGAAATAGACATAGATCGTGCCCTTGGAAACGCCGGCTTCCCGCGTGATGTCGTTCATGCTGGCCGCGTCGAAGCCCTTGCGTTTGAACACACGCCAGGCGCCCGCCAGAATCTGATCGCGTTTGGCGGGGTCTTCACCCGCCGCAAAACGCCCGGCGGTATTGCCCGGACAGCCCGTTTCCGTTTCCGTCTCCATATCCCTGTCTTCACCTGCCATCACTGATGCTCCTTAGCATCGGAATGACGTAAAAAAAATTAACCGAACGTCGAACCAATCGGTTCGATAACACTTGATATGTGTCAGGAAAGAGATTATGTCAATCGAACCGAACGGTTCAGTTCAAAAAATTTTCTTCAATCTATCACGGTAATCTCTCATGTCGGCCCAGAAGAATAGCGCGGTTCGCGCCGCCAACGATGCGGAAGAGGTGGATGTTTCCGCCAAGGCCGAGACCTCTCCCGCAAAGCCGGTTGAGGCTCCGCCCCAGCAGCCGCCCCAAACCGTTGCAGCACCGAAGGCCAAGAAGCGTTCGCCTCTTCTGCCGATCTTCGCCCTTGCCCTTCTGGCCGGTGCTGGCTGGTATGGTTATAACTGGTGGATCGATGGCCGCTTCATGGTGTCGACGGATGACGCCTATATAGAAGGTGATATAGCCGTCATCGCGCCGAAGGTCTCCGGTTACGTCGCTAAGGTCAACGTTGTCGAGAACCAGGAAGTCAAGGCGGGCGACCCGATGGTAACGCTTGACGATGGCGATTATCGCATCGCGCTCGAGCAGGCCGAGGCGCAGATCCGCACGGAAGAACTGTCGCTGAAGCGCATCGATGCGCAGATCGTCGGCGGTGAAGCCGCGCTGGAACAGGCCGTTGCCCAGAAGGGCGCGCTGGATGCTGCGCTTCGCGGTGCCGAAATCACCCAGAAGCGCGCAAGCGAGTTGCAGGCGAAGGACGTCGGCACGGTTGCCGCTTCCGACAATGCGCAGGTCGCGCTGGACCAGGCGAGGGCGAATGTTGTCGCAGGCGATGCTTCCATCTCCTCGGCCAAGGCCAATGTCGAACTTCTGCGTGCCCAGCGCGAGGAGGCCGAAAGCACCGTCCGCTCGCTGCAGCTTTCCCGCGACAAGGCGGCCCGCGATCTTGCCTTCACGGTTCTGAAGGCGCCCTATGATGGCGTCATCGGCAATCTGGCGGTGCAGACGGGCGATCTGGTTTCGGTCGGCAAGCGTCTGGCTTCGCTGGTGCCGATGAACGAGCTTTATATCGACGCCAATTTCAAGGAAACGCAGCTTGCCCGCGTCGTGCCCGGTTCGAAGGTGCGCGTGCATGTCGACGCATTTGACGATGCGACGATCGAAGGTACGGTGCAGTCGATCTCGCCCGGTTCCGGCTCGGTCTTCTCCATGCTGCCGCCGGAAAATGCCACGGGCAACTTCACCAAGGTCATCCAGCGTGTGCCTGTTCGTATCGTCTTCTCCAGGGAAGACCTTGCAAAGCACAATCTGCGCGCAGGCCTGAGCGTCGTTGTCGATGTCGATACCCGCACGGCGCCGGAAACCACCAGAACGGCGCAAGCCAATCCGGAAGCCAAGTAAGGCGCGTCTTTGACGCACCGTTGAGGGCAAGATCATGGCGGCTACGGTTGTCGGTACGGGCGGGGCGTCCATCCCCGCCGATCCCCCGATGGACAGGCGCAGGCTCATCGCGTTCTTCGCGATGGTCTTCGGCATGTTCATGTCCATTCTCGACATTCAGATCGTCTCCGCCTCGCTTGCGGAAATCCAGGCCGGCCTCGGTGCCGGCTCGGATGAGATCGCCTGGGTGCAGACCTCTTATCTGATCGCCGAAGTCATCATGATCCCGCTTTCGGGCACGCTGGCGCGCATTCTCTCCACGCGCGTGCTCTTCGCCACCTGTGCTGCGGGCTTCACCATATCGAGCGCGCTCTGCGCCACTGCCACCAATATCGACCAGATGATCGTCTATCGCGCGATCCAGGGCTTTATCGGCGGCGGCATGATCCCTTCGGTCTTTGCGGCTGCCTTTACGATCTTCCCGCCCTCGAAGCGCTCGGTCGTCTCGCCGATCATCGGTCTTGTCGCCACGCTTGCGCCGACCATCGGCCCGACGGTTGGCGGTTATCTCTCCAATGCCTTTTCCTGGCACTGGCTGTTCCTCGTCAACATCATTCCCGGCATCATCGTCACCATCCTTACCTGGAGCCTGATCGATTTCGACAAGCCGGAAAAGTCGCTCTGGAAGAAATTCGACTGGTGGGGGCTGATCTCCATGGCCGTCTTCCTCGGCTCGCTGGAATATGTGCTGGAGGAGGGCAATAACAAGGACTGGTTCAACGACGAGCATATCGTCCTGGGTTCCGTCGCCATGGTCATCGGCGCGGTGGTGTTCTTCTGGCGTGCCTTCAAGGTGGAGTTCCCCGTGGTGGATATTCGCGCCTTTGCCGACCGCAACTTCTCCATCGGCTCGCTCTTCTCCTTCGTCATGGGCATAGGGCTTTACGGGCTGACCTATCTTTACCCGCTCTATCTTGGCCGGGTGAGGGGTTACGATGCGCTGATGATCGGCGAGACGATGTTCGTCTCCGGTCTTGCGATGTTCTTCACCGCGCCGATTGCCGGCAAGGTCTCCACCAAGCTCGATCCGCGGGCGATGATGGCGATCGGCTTCATCAGCTTCGGCTGCGGCACATGGATCATGACGCATGTGACGACCGACTGGGATTTCTACGAGCTGCTGATCCCGCAGATTCTCCGCGGTTTCGGCCTGATGATGTGCATGGTGCCGATCAACAACATTGCGCTCGGCACCCTGCCGCCGGCCCGTATCCGCAATGCGTCCGGCCTGTTCAACCTCACGCGTAACCTCGGCGGCGCGGTCGGGCTTGCCATCATCAACACCATGCTGTCGCAGCGCACGGACGACCATTATGTGCGGCTCGCCGAACATATCAGCTATTCCAACCCGAAGGCGCTGGAATGGCTGAACAGTGTGGGTGCCAACTACGATTCCTACGGGCTGGACGGCGCTTCCGTCGCGGTCAAGAAAATGGTCGGCATGGTCTCGCAGCAGGCATGGATTTTGGCCTTCGCGGATGTGTTCTTCGCGCTGACGATTTTGTTCTCCAGCCTGATCTTCATGACCGTGCTGATCCAGAAACCAAAAGCTGCGCCGCCGCCCGACGCCGCGCACTGACAAAAGAATCCCCTCCCATCCACCGCAGAGCTGGGGCCGTCGAAAATGACGGCCCCTTTTTTGTCGGGGCAGTACCGCTCGCGCATGTGACAGGCGCGGAATGAATTCCGGAATCCCCCGGTTGATCGTGTGGGACAACCGATGTATATGTTTCTTGAGGTACGTACCTCAAAAATGCTTCCAGCGGGAGATGGAAGCGGCCGGATGGGTGGTCGGCAGCGGCTTTACCCTGCGGCTTGCGGCAGTTCAGGGAGGGATCATGACGGGCTTGCAACTCAATCCAGATTTTACCATTGCGGATGAACAGTCGCTTCGTGGCCTGTTCGAACCCACGCATTCCCTGGCGGTATTGAAGTGTCAGGAGACGCTTGGCGAGCACGCGCGGGAATTCATAAGGCGCTCTCCCTTCCTGTGCATCGGCACACAGAATCTGGAAGGGAAGGCGGATGTCAGCCCTCGCGGCGATCCTTGCGGGTTCGTGCAGGTGTTTGATGAACGTACCCTGGCGATCCCCGATCGGCCCGGCAATAATCGCCTCGATACGCTCAGAAATATCATCGCCAATCCCAATGTCGGGCTGTTGTTCATCGTGCCCGGCTTCGATGACACGCTGCGCGTTAATGGCCGCGCCACTCTGACCCGGGATCCGGAGCTGCTGAAGCGCATGAGCATCGCGGAGCGGACGCCCAGGCTTGCCATCGTCATAAGGGTGACCGAGGTTTTTATGCATTGCGCCAAGGCGTTCAGGCGCTCCCACCTGTGGGATCCGGCGCATTTTCAGCGCCGCGCGGAGATGCCTTCGCTCATCAAGATCATTCTGGATGAGACGACCGGCGCCCCGGCCAGCAAGGACGAAATGCAAAGGATGGACGATCAGCTGGAGCAGGATTACCGGCGGACGCTCTATTAAGCGCTACGCCGTGTCCAGCCGAATGGCGGCAAGGCAGGGCCTGCATTGTCGGTTCGCCTGCCGTTTTTAGCTCCGAAATTTCCCTCCAGCCGGGGTGGCGGCCTCTTCAACGACGATATGGCAGTGCGCCCGGCGGACGATTGATGAAATATGAGGTACGTACATCATTTTTCGGTTTACGACGACCTCAAAGCTGGATATTCAAGAGGTGAGGGAGGAGCCATGAAGCCGACAGTTCACGATATTGCCGAACGCGCTGGCGTCAGCCTCGCCACCATCGACCGGGTGCTGAACATGCGCCCCGGTGTGCATGCCGCCACCCGCGCCCGCGTGGAAGCGGCGATTGCCGAGCTTGGTTATGTGCGCGATATCGCGGCGGCCAATCTTGCCAAGGGCCGCAATTATTCGCTGGTCTTCATCCTGCCGGGCAATGACAATTCCTTCATGGCGACGCTGAGGGCCGAGGTGCGGGCCGCTGCCGCCCGCGCGCATCTGGAGCGCACGGCGATCCGCGTCATCGAGGTGCCGCCCTTCAATGCGGCGGCGCTGACCGAGGCCCTGGAGGTTGCGCGGCGGGAAAAGCCGTCGGGAGTGGCCTTTGTCGCCACCGATTCTGAAGATGTGGCCGAAGCCGCCGACCGGCTGGCGGAAGACGGCATTGCCACAGTGACACTGGTTTCCGATCTTTCCGGTTCGCGGCGTGATCATTATGCCGGTGTCGACAACGCCGCGGCCGGGCGCACGGCGGCGAGCCTGATGGGGCGTTTCCTTTCCGGACGCGGCGGCGATGTCGCGGTCGTTGCCGGCTCCATGCTGGTGCGCGACCATCGCGAGCGTCTGGAGGGTTTCCGCTCCGTCATCGAAAGCGAATTTCCGCAGTTGCGGCTGCTGCCGGTGCTGGAGGGTAAGGATGACCCGGCGACCGTAGAGGCGCTGGTGGGCGGGGCGCTCGGCAATGCCGCGCTGTCAGGAGTTTACAGTCTCGGCGCAGGCAATCGCGGTCTCATCCGCGCGCTGAGAGCGCGGGGTGACGACAGGCCGCTTTCGGTCATCGCCCATGAGCTGACGGAAAACACCGCCAATGCGCTGCGGGAAGGGGTGCTCGACGCCGTGCTCAACCAGGATGCCGGCCACGAGGTGCGCAGCGCCATCCGCGTATTGAAGGCGCGCGCCGATGGCCTGCCCGTCATCGCCGCGCAGGAACGTATCCGTATCGACATATTCCTCAGGGACAATCTTCCCTGAGCAAAACGCTTGAAATTTGGCGCATGGAGCGCCGGAATGGAGAAATATATGTATCTCGGTCTCGATCTTGGCACATCCGGCGTCAAAGCCCTGCTGATGGACGGCGATCAGAAAATCATCGGTTCGGCCAACGGCTCACTGGATGTTTCGCGCCCGCATCACGGCTGGTCCGAACAGGACCCGGCGGACTGGATTGCCGCGACGAAAACCGCCGTTGCCGGCCTGAAGCAGAAGTTTCCGAAGGAGCTGGCCGCCGTGAAAGGCATCGGCCTTTCCGGCCAGATGCATGGCGCGACGCTGATCGATGCGGACGGCAAGGTGCTGCGGCCCTGCATCCTGTGGAACGACACGCGTTCCCATGCCGAAGCCGCCGCACTCGATGCCGATCCGCGCTTCCGCAAGATCACCGGCAATATCGTCTTCCCCGGCTTCACCGCGCCGAAGCTCGCCTGGGTGGCGAAGAACGAACCTGAAATCTTCGCGAAAGTCGCCAAGGTATTGCTGCCGAAGGATTATCTGCGGCTGTGGCTGACCGGCGAATATATCTCGGAAATGTCTGATTCCGCCGGTACCTCCTGGCTCGATACCGGTGCGCGCAAATGGTCCTCCGAGCTTCTTGCCGCCACCGGGCTTGACGAGAAACACATGCCGTCGCTGGTGGAAGGCACGGATGAGGCGGGCGTTCTGCGCACCGAACTGGCTTCCGAATGGGGCATTTCCGGCCGTGTCGTTGTCGCCGGTGGCGCGGGTGACAATGCGGCCTCGGCCTGTGGCATGGGCACGGTGAAGGAAGGCCATGCCTTCGTATCGCTCGGCACATCGGGCGTACTTTTCGCCGCCAATGCGTCTTACCTGCCGAAGCCGGAAAGCGCAGTGCACGCCTTTTGCCACGCATTGCCCAATACCTGGCACCAGATGGGCGTCATCCTTTCCGCGACAGACGCGTTGAACTGGTATTCGCGCCTCACCGGCCAATCCGCTGCCGATCTGACCAGCGAGCTGGGCGAGACGCTTCTCGCGCCGACCGGTGCTACTTTCGCGCCCTATCTCTCCGGTGAGCGCACGCCGCATAATGACGCTGCCATTCGCGGCTCCTTCATCGGCCTGTCGCATGAAAGCGACCGCAAGGCGCTGACCCAGGCCGTGCTGGAAGGCGTCACCTTCGCGATCAGGGATAATCTCGAAGCGCTGAAATCCGCCGGTACCTCGATTTCCCGCGTCACCGCCATCGGCGGCGGCTCGCGCTCGGCCTATTGGCTGGCCTCGATCGCTACCTCGCTCGGCGTACCCGTCGATATTCCTGCCGAGGGCGATTTCGGTGCCGCCTTCGGCGCCGCCCGCCTTGGCCTGATTGCCGCGACCGGAGCCGATCCGGTTGCCGTCTGCTCGCAGCCGGAGACGGCGCGGACGATCGAGCCGGTGGCGGCGCTGGCGGGTGCCTATGAGGAGGCTTACCGGCGGTATCACGCGCTTTATCCGGCTATTCGGGCGCTTTCGCATTGAGACACGGAGTGCGCGGTTTACCCCCTCTGCCCTGCCGGACATCTCCCTCAAGCGGGGAGATCAGCAGGGCGCTGCCTCTCGCTCCATCTTCAGCCTCACGTGAGGACAAGAACTAACCGCGAGTCGATCTCCTCCCTTGAGGGGGAGATGTCCGGCAGGACAGAGGGGGGTGAGCCTCACCCTCCAACCTATACCGAACACCAACCAAACCCACCCCAAGAGGAGGATCACCATGAGCACAGGTTTTTTCGGCGATATCGCCAAGATCAAATATGAAGGCCCCGACAGCACCAATCCGCTGGCCTTCCGCCATTACAATCCCGACGAGATCGTCGCCGGCAAGCGCATGGAAGATCACCTGCGTTTTGCGGTGGCTTACTGGCACACCTTCACCTGGCCGGGCGGTGACCCCTTTGGTGGCCAGACCTTCCAGCGCCCGTGGTTCGAAGACACGATGCAGGCCGCCAAGCTGAAGGCCGATGTCGCCTTCGAATTTTTCTCGCTGCTCGGTTCGCCATTTTATTGCTTCCACGACGCGGACGTGCGCCCGGAAGGCAAAAACTTCGCCGAGAATACGAAGAACCTCAACGAAATCGTTGATTATTTTGCTGAAAAGCAGGCCCAGACTGGCGTGAAACTCCTCTGGGGCACGGCGAACCTCTTCTCCAACCGTCGCTTCATGTCCGGTGCAGCAACCAATCCCGACCCGGATGTCTTCGCTTTCTCCGCCGCAACCGTGAAGACCTGCATGGATGCCACCAAGAAGCTTGGCGGCGCGAACTATGTTCTGTGGGGCGGTCGTGAAGGTTACGAGACCCTGCTCAACACCGATCTTTCCCGCGAGCTCGACCAGCTCGGCCGCTTCCTCAATCTGGTGGTGGAATATAAATACAAGATCGGCTTCGAAGGCACGATCCTGATCGAGCCCAAGCCGCAGGAGCCGACCAAGCACCAGTATGACTACGACGTCGCCACCGTTTATGCCTTCCTGCAGAAGAACGGGCTGGAAAAGGAAGTGAAGGTCAATATCGAGCAGGGCCACGCCATCCTTGCCGGCCATTCCTTCGAACACGAGCTTGCCATGGCCAATGCCTTCGGCATTTTCGGCTCCATCGACATGAACCGCAACGATTACCAGTCCGGCTGGGATACCGACCAGTTCCCCAATAACGTGCCGGAAATGGCGCTTGCCTATTACCATGTTCTCGCTGGTGGCGGTTTCAAGAATGGCGGCACCAACTTCGATTCCAAGCTGCGTCGCCAGTCGCTCGATCCGCAGGACCTGCTGATCGGCCATATCGGCGGCATGGATTGCTGCGCCCGCGGCCTGAAGGCGGCGGCGAAGATGGTCGAGGACGGCGCGCTCTCGAAGCCGCTTTCCGAGCGTTACGCCAAGTGGGATTCTGCCGAAGCGCAGAAGATGCTGCGCGGCGAGCTGAAACTCGAAGAGATCGCGGCGCTGGTGGAGCGTGAGGATATCAACCCCGAGCCGAAGTCCGGCCGCCAGGAATATCTCGAAAACGTGGTCAATCGTTACGTTTGACGGGATCAAAGGGGGCGGCAGCGTTGCCCCCTCATCGCCTCGCTTCGCTCCGGCACTTCTCCCCGGCGGGGAGAAGAACAAGCGTCACGCTCCTTGCCAAACGCGGGGGGCTCTGCACATTTCTTCTCCCCGCCGGGGAGAAGGTGGCCCGAAGGGACGGATGAGGGGGCTTGCTTGCGATCTTCTCCGAATGGCGAGGACAACTCTGTGCCATCCCTCCATCCTTTTCAGTCACTTTCGAAAAAATCCTTCCTCTCCCATCCCCATCACCCCATTTGGCCGCATCATTCTTCCCGCAACCGGAACGGAAGGGCGATACGCGCGGCGTCTTTCGCGAACCGGAGGCCGGCATCGACAAGCATGGTTCTGGCAAACCGTGTTTCGGAGAGGCGTCCCGCCGGGCCAGAGGCGGGAAGGGCTGATCGGATAGATGCCGTGAAAAGGCTGTAGACGACGGGCCGTGATTGCGGTCTGGGTGATGCGGCCCGGCGAATGCAAAACTTCCACCACTTCCCATTCCAACCGCATTCTCCGGGCCTGTCTCCTGCGCCGCCGGCAGTGCCGTCGCGGTGGCATCTCCGCATGCAAAGCGCTTTGGACCTGTTATCTGCGCAGTCTGAAACGTTGTAGATTTCACGCCTCCCGACTGTACCTCGCAAGCGACATGGTCTAAACCGCTGCTGATCTTTTCACGCTCGATGGATGACGAAGGGCCTTTCAGATGACCGATCCCAAAGCGCTTGCCGCCCGTTTCCCCGGTGATTTCCTGTTCGGCGTCGCGACCGCCTCGTTCCAGATCGAAGGCGCAACCAAGGCGGATGGCCGCAAGCCCTCCATCTGGGATGCCTTCTGCAATATGCCGGGCCATGTCTTCGGGCGTCACAATGGCGATATCGCCTGCGACCATTACAATCGCTGGGAAGAAGACCTCGATCTCATCAAGGAGATGGGTGTCGAGGCCTATCGTTTCTCCATTGCCTGGCCGCGCATCATTCCCGATGGTTTCGGGCCGATCAACGAAAAGGGCCTGGATTTTTACGACCGCCTCATCGATGGCTGCAAGGCGCGCGGCATCAAGACCTATGCGACGCTTTACCATTGGGATCTGCCGCTGACGCTGATGGGTGATGGCGGCTGGGCCTCGCGCTCCACCGCGCACGCCTTCCAGCGCTATGCCAAGACCGTCATGGCCCGTCTCGGCGACCGGCTGGATGCGATGGCGACCTTCAACGAACCCTGGTGCGCGGTGTGGCTCAGCCATCTCTATGGCATTCACGCGCCGGGCGAGCGCAACATGGAGGCGGCCCTTGCCGCCATGCATCATATCAATCTCGCCCATGGTTTCGGTGTGGAAGCCTCCCGCCATGTCGCGCCGAAAGTGCCGGTGGGGCTGGTGCTGAACGCCCATTCCGTCATTCCCGCTTCTGATAGCGAGGCCGATCTCAAGGCCGCCGAACGGGCCTTCCAGTTTCACAATGGCGCCTTTTTCGATCCGGTCTTCAAGGGCGAATATCCGGCCGAGATGATGCAAGCCTTGGGGGATCGCATGCCGGTGGTGGAGGCGGAAGACCTAGCCATCATCAGCCAGAAGCTCGACTGGTGGGGCCTGAATTATTACACGCCGATGCGCGTTGCCGACGATGCGACGCCGGGCGCGGAATTCCCCGCCACCACGCCGGCTCCCGCAGTCAGCGATGTGAAGACCGATATCGGCTGGGAGGTTTACGCGCCGGCGCTCAAGTCGCTGGTCGAGACCCTCTATAAGCGTTACGACCTGCCGGAATGCTACATCACCGAAAACGGCGCCTGCTATAATATGGGCGTCGAAAACGGCGAGGTGGATGACCAGCCGCGCCTCGATTACTACGCCGAACACCTCGGCATCGTCGCCGATCTCATCCGTGACGGATATCCGATGCGCGGTTATTTCGCCTGGAGCCTGATGGATAATTTTGAATGGGCCGAAGGTTATCGCATGCGCTTCGGTCTGGTGCATGTGGATTATGATACGCAGGTGCGGACACTGAAAAACAGCGGCAAATGGTATAGCACGCTTGCCTCGGGTTTCCCGAAGGGGAACCACGGCGTGGCGAAGGGGTAAGACCTCTCCACCGTCATCCTCGGGCTTGTCCCGAGGATCTGCTGCCTACTGATTTTATTCAACGTGATTAGATTCTCGGCACAGGGCCGAGGATGACGTTGCGAGGATGCGCGGCGGGTGCGTCAAAAAGTTCTCTCCCCTTATTATCAGTTTTCCCAACTTTTTTATCGGTTACCTCGCGGTGCCTGCTTGCGCCCGCCGTCCCGTCTCCTATGTGAGACGGGCTACGAAGGCGTAGCGTCCGTTTCTGCCGGTCAAGGGGCAAGGCGGGCTGGTCCTCCCAGGGAAAACGAAGATGCTTATTGAAAAACTCAACTGGCGTTATGCCACCAAGAAAATGGATCCTGCCAAGACCGTGTCTGAAGACAAGGTCGAGCGCATTGTCGAGGCGGCGCGGCTTGCCCCCACCTCCAGCGGCCTGCAGCCCTTCGAAGTGATCGTCGTCACCGATCCTGAAGTGCGCGCCAAGATCCGCGAGATCGCCTGGAACCAGGCGCAGGTGACCGATGGTTCGCATCTCTTGGTCTTTGCGGCATGGGACAATTACACCGAAGAGCGGATCAACCACATGTTCGATCTGGTCAATGAAGAACGCGGCATCAAGAATGAAGGCTGGGAAGCCTATCGCCAGATGCTGCTTACCACCTATCCGCAGCGCGACCAGCAGGTGAATTTCGAACACGCCGCCCGCCAGGCCTATATCGGTTTCGGCATGGCCGTGGCACAGGCCGCCTTCGAGGGCGTGGATTCCACCCCGATGGAAGGTTTTGATCCCGCCAAGCTCGATGAAATCCTCGGCCTGCGTGAAAAGGGCCTGCGCTCCGTCACCATCCTGCCGCTCGGTTATCGTGAACCGGAAGGCGACTGGCTGGTGAACCTGAAGAAGGTGCGCCGCCCGGCCGAAGAATTCGTCAGCCGCGTCTGATTTCAAGCTATTCGCAAAAGCTTCACTGCCGCAGAGCCGTTATCACGGCTTTGCGGTAGATTTTTTCTCTCTTTTCAGATAATTGAAAAAACATCCCTGTTAAAAGGTGGCGTGTGCGGGCAAGTATGCGCCATCGAATTGCCGATCCCCGGCATTTCTGAGTGAAAGCCTGACGAAATGACCCGGAAAATCAGCTGTCATCGAATGTGCCCGAAGGCTGCATGAAGAGAGCGGTTCAGCACCGCAACAGGATTTTTTGAGACCCGATCCGTCACGCATTCCCAGAGTTCACAATGAGTTTTCCATCCAGTGCGGCCTCGCCCGCGCGTAAAGAACAGGCGGTCCCGGAAGGGGCGGCAAAGGAGCCGATGGTCACGTTTGAAGGCGTGACCAAGACCTTTGGCGGCGCCGACGGCAAGCCCGGCTTCGCAGCCCTTGCCGGTATCGACTACACCGTACCGAAAGGCTCCATCACCGGCATCATCGGTCGCTCCGGTGCGGGCAAGTCCACGCTCATCCGGCTCGCCAACGGCCTTGAAAAGCCCTCGACCGGCCGTGTGGTCGTTGATGGCGTCGATGTCGCGGCGCTCGACGAAAAGAGCCTGCGCACGCTGCGCCGTTCCGTCGGCATGATCTTCCAGCACTTCAACCTTTTGTCCTCACGCACGGCTTTCGACAATGTGGCGCTGCCGCTTGAAATCGCCGGCCTGGGCAAGAAGGAGATCGAAACGCGCGTCGCGCCGCTGCTCGATCTCGTCGGCCTTTCCGATAAGGCGAAGCGTTATCCGGCGGAACTCTCGGGTGGCCAGAAGCAGCGTGTCGGCATTGCCCGCGCGCTCGCCACCCAGCCGAAGCTGCTCCTTTCCGACGAGGCTACCTCGGCGCTCGATCCGGAAACAACGCAATCCATTCTCGAGCTCCTCAAGCGCATCAATGCCGAACTCGGCCTCACCGTGCTGCTCATCACCCACGAAATGGAGGTGGTGAAGACCATCGCCTCGCAAGTGGCCGTCATCGACAGGGGCCTGATCGTCGAGGAAGGCACGACCTTCGACATCTTCACTGCGCCGAAACACGAGACGACCCGCAGCCTGCTGTCGTCCTCAGTCGGCGTGAAGCTGCCGCACTGGGTCACCTCGGGGCTGAAGCCGCAGGCGGCGGAAGGCGACCGCGTTCTGGTGCGTCTGGTGTTCTTCGGCGAAACGGCCTTCCAGCCGCTGACGGCGCGTCTCGTTGCTGAAATCGGCCCGGATGTGAACATTCTTGCCGGCACCATCGAGGAGATTTCCGGCGAGCCCTTTGGTTCGCTCGTCGTCTCCTATCCGGCCTCGGCGGATGTCACCGCCCGCGCCAGCCGCTTTTATGCGGAAACCGGTCTTCACACGGAGGTGCTCGGTTATGTCGCCTGATATGATCTTCAACCTTCTCTCGAAGGGCCTGTTGCAGACCCTGCACATGGTCGCGGTCGCCGGCATTGTCGGTTCGCTGATCGGCGTGCCCATGGGCGTTTTCCTCGCCACCAGTGGCAAGGGTGAACTGTTTCCCGCACCGATGACCAACCGTATTCTCGGCCTCATCGTGAATGCGGCGCGCTCCACGCCCTTCATCATCCTGGTGGTGGCGATAATTCCCTTCACCCGTATCGTCGCCGGCACGTCGATCGGCACCAATGCGGCCATCGTGCCGCTGACGGTCGCGACCGTTCCCTTCATCGCAAGGCTGGTGGAAGCGGCGATCCGCGAGGTGGACAAGGGTCTCATCGAGGCCGCCCGCGCCATGGGCGCGACACCGTTGCAGATCGTCACCAAGGTGCTGCTTGCCGAAGCCAAGCCCGGCATCACGCTGGCGCTCACGCTCACGCTGGTCAGCCTCATCGGTTATTCGGCCATGGTCGGTGCGGTCGGCGGCGGCGGGCTGGGCGATCTCGGCATTCGCTACGGTTACCAGCGCTTCATGCCGGATGTGATGCTGGCGGTGGTTCTGGTGCTGATCGTGCTGGTGCAACTGGTGCAGAGCGCCGGAGACCGGCTGGCGCGCAGCTTCGACAAGCGGACCCGCAAGAATTAACTGCGTTTATAATAACAACCCAAGGAGACACCCATGAAGAAACTTATTCTCGCGGCTTCGCTCGCCGCTCTCTTCACCGCCGGTCAGGCGCTGGCGGAAACCATCAAGATCGGCGTCACCCCCGCCGAGCACGCGCAGATCATGGAGCAGGTGAAGAAGATCGCGGCCGCCAAGGGCCTCGATATCGACATCATCGAATTCTCCGACTATGTCGTGCCGAACCAGGCGCTGAATGATGGCGAGCTGCAGGCCAATTCCTTCCAGCACCAGCCCTACCTCGACAACCAGATCGCCGACCGCAAGTTCGATCTCGTCAGCGTCGGCACCACCATCACCACTCCGATGGGCGTTTATTCCAAGAAGGTGAAGAGCCTTGACGAGCTGAAGGACGGCGCAACCGTCGGTATTCCGAACGACCCGACCAATGGCGGCCGTGCGCTGCTGGTTCTCGCTTCCAAGGGTGTTCTCAAGGTCAAGGAAGAAGCCGGCCTGAAGGTAACGCCTGCCGACATCACCGAAAACCCGAAGAACATCCAGATCGTCGAGCTTGACGCCGCCCAGCTGCCGCGTTCGCTGGACGATACCGACGCCTCGGTGATCAACACCAACTATGCGACGGCTGCCGGCCTGAACCCGAAGAAGGATTCCATTGCCATCGAAAGCGAAAAGTCTCCTTATGCGAATGTCATCGCCGTTCGCGCGCAGGACAAGGACAAGCCGTGGGTGAAGACGCTGGTGGAATCCTACCAGAGCCCGGAAGTGAAGGCCTTCATTCTGGAGAAGTACAACGGCACGGTCATTCCATCCTGGTAAGAAGCGCCGTACTGTAAAAATGACGACCTCTCCCGTTCGCGGGGGAGGTTTTTTGTTTTCTGGATGGGCGTAAATCGGTCCTGCATGAAAAACCCCTGTCGTTTTATGGAAGAATTTTTCACGGTCCCGCGCCAACTGTCGTTTTATACCCGTTGTTTTTCGGGTCTGGGTTGTGATGCGGCTTAACGGCTTCTGAATGTTTCCTTCGCAAGATGATGCTTTCGAAGGGGATTTCATGCGGATTGCGCCGCGCAACATTGGGGACTATTTGCCGGTCGGGCGCAGAACCGCCGTCGGCGTCGTGTTGTCCACCTTCGCGCTGGTGCTTCTCATCGTCACCGCGCTGGTCCTTTCCGCCCTCAGCCAGGTCCGCGAAAAGGCGAATTCGCTCGACAATGCCCGCTCGCGCGAGACAACGGCGGGCGCGCTCGTCACCTTTCGCGAGCAGCTGGGTGCGACGCTGAACGACTATGCCGCCTGGGACGATGCCGCCGAATATGTCTATGCCCCCGACCGTTTCGACTGGGTGGCAAGCAATTACGGCGAGATGACGGTCAATAACGATCTTTTCGATACCGCGGTGATCATCGACGAGAATGACAAGGTTCGCATGGCCTATCAGAACGGCAAGCCCGTGACGTGGAGGCCTGACGTCTACTTTGCCGGCGGCCTCAAGGAAATGGTCGCGCGCGTGCAGGCCATGCGTCCCGGCATCACCTCGCAGGTCACGGGTTTCATCAAAACCGACGATGGCATTGCCGCAGCCGGTGTCGCGCTGGTGCGGATGAAGTCCGGGGCGCTGCCGTCGGTCGGCGCAGAGCGGCGCTATCTGGTGTTTGCCCGTCATCTCAAGCAGGCGACGGTGGACAAGCTTGCCCGCAACTACGTCATAGAGGGTTTGGAACTGCAATATGGCGACGGGCCTGCCGCAAACCATGTGGATATCGTCAATCCGCTGGGGCAGGTACTCGCCCGGCTCGTCTGGCGCTCGCATCTGCCGGGAGATGTCAGTTTTCATGAGGCGCGGCCGGTCGTCTTCACCGCGCTCGGCATCGCGGGAACGTTTTTCCTGGTGCTGCTCATCATCGGCTCGGCCACGCTCGACCGGTTGAAGGCGGATGAGGCGGCGGCGCGGGAAGAGGCGCTGCGCGACCGGTTGAGCGGGCTCGACAACCGCGCCGGGCTCTTTGCCCGCCTGAACCGCATGGTGGGCAGGGCCCGCCACGACAAGACGGATATCAAGCTGCTTTATCTCGATCTCGACGGTTTCAAGGAGATCAACGATTCCTACGGCCATGCCGCCGGCGACCGGCTTATCAAGGGCGTGGCGGCGGCGCTGAGGGTGCTGGTGCCGGAAGGTGCGGTGCTGGCGCGGCTCGGCGGCGATGAATTCGCCATTGCCATCCAGGGGGATGACGTCTGGCTGGAAGGCCGCAAGCTTTGCCTGGCGCTTCTCGAACTCTTCACCGAACCCTTCAGCATCGGTGAAAGGGTGGCGAGCATCGGCTGCAGCATCGGCACCTCGGTTTCCCGCGCCGGTGATATAGATGGCGAGGAATTGCTGCGGCGTGCCGACATGGCCATGTATCAGGCCAAGGAGAACGGTCGCGGCCGTTATGTCGCCTACGAATTGAAGATGGATGCGCTGCGCGAGGAAAAGCTGCAGCTGGAAGCGGATCTGCGCTCCGCCATCTTGAACGACGAGATTTCGGTGGTCTATCAGCCGGTCGTCAGCGCCGCCACGCGCTGCATCACCGGCGTGGAGGCGCTGGCTCGCTGGCAGAGGCCGGGTTACGGTTTCGTGCCGCCGGATATCTTCATCGCCGCTGCCGAAACCAGCGGTCTTATCGACCGGCTCGGCCTTCTGGTGCTGCGCAAGGCCTGCGAGACGGCGCGGCAATGGCCCTCCATCAAGCTCTCCGTAAATATTTCGCCGGTACAGTTCCGCAATCCGGCGTTTTCCGGCCAGGTGGCGGATATTCTCGAGGCCACGCAGACACCGTTTGAAAGGCTGCGGCTGGAAATGACGGAAGGTTATTTCATCCAGCATCCGGAACGGGCAAGTGCGGCGATCGACAAGCTGAAACAGCTCGGCCTGCATATCGCGCTCGACGATTTCGGCGCGGGTTTTGCGAGCGTCGGATATCTGCGCCGCTTCGGTTTCGACCGGATGAAGATCGACCGATCGCTGATCATGGCGCTGGAGCAGGGCGGACGCTCGCTGGAAATGTTGCAGGCCACGGTGGCGCTGGCGAAATCGCTCGATATTCCGGTGACGGCCGAAGGCGTCGAGACCGAAGAGCAGGCGGCCATTCTGCATCTGTGCGGCTGCGATGAATTGCAGGGTTACCTGTTCTCGAAGCCCGTTGCGGCGGAAGAGATCACGGCCATGCTGGATGGGCAGGATGCGCCGCTGTTTGCGCTGCGGGCGGGGGCGTGAGTGATTTGAACGCCGTCACGCCGGACTAGATCGGGGGCCAGCGCGATCAAGTCCTCGATCGCTGAAGACCCCTCTCACAGCGCAGACCCGCCGTGGCTGGATGCCGGATCTAGTTCGGCATGATGGGGAAGAAAATGGGCCGCCGCCCCGGCTCACCGTCCCAGATGCCGCTCGCCGCGCTTTTTCGCCAGTTCGATCTGCTGCTGCCGGTCGCGGAACCGCTGGCGGTCCTCCTCGCTGCGGTCGTCGTAGCAGCTCGGGCAGGAAACGCCTTCCTCGAATTTGGGAGACAGGCGCACTTCCGGCGTGATCGGGTTGCGGCAGGCGTGGCAGAGCTGGTGGTCACCTTCGGCAAGGCCGTGCACCACCGAGACGCGCTCGTCGAAGACGAAACAGGCGCCTTCCCACAGGCTCTCTTCTTCCGGCACCTCTTCAAGATACTTCAGGATGCCGCCCTTGAGGTGGAAAACCTCGTCGAAACCCTGTTCCTTCATGAAGGCCGTGGCCTTTTCGCAGCGGATGCCGCCGGTGCAATACATGGCGATCTTCGGCTTGTTGTGCAGGCCGGGATTGTTCTTCACCCAGTCGGGAAACTCGCGGAAGGTTTTCGTCTTCGGATCGACCGCGCCCTTGAAGACGCCGATGGCGGTCTCGTAATCGTTGCGCGTGTCGATGACGATGGTGTCCGGATCGGAGATCAGCGCGTTCCAGTCCTGCGGGTCGACATAGGTGCCGACGATGCGGTTCGGATCGATATCCGGCACGCCCATGGTGACGATTTCTTTCTTCAGCTTCACCTTCAGCCGCACGAAAGGCATGTGCGAGGCGCGGCTTTCCTTGTGCTCCAGTGCGGCGAATTCCGGCTGGGCGCGCAAGAAGGCGAGGACGGCATGAATGCCCACATCCGGCCCGGCAATCGTGCCGTTGATGCCTTCGGCGGCGAGCAGCAGCGTGCCCTTGACGCCATTTTTCTGGCAGAGCTCGAACAGCGGCTCACGCAGGCTCTCGAACCGCGGCAGGCGGGCGAAATGGTAAAGCGCGGCCACAAGGAAATCACCAGAGACTTCCGGGCGGGGGAGAATGGTCGTGTCGGTCATGGCCGCTGAAATACAGCGACGGCGGCCGCAAAGCAATATTTATCAGCGGGTCGCGCTATTTTGAAAATCGTCAAATCGGGAGGTTTTGCGGGTTCCCCGGTCGCTTTCGCCGTGGTGTGCGGGCAAAAAGGCCGCCGCAGTCTAAAGTTCACCGTTGTGCGGAGTGCATATCATCTTCGTCATTCCGGCCTTGAGCCGGAATGACGAAGGTGGGTGAGCACCGTGTGAGAAGTTCGGGCTACTTCGCCGCCCGCCGCCACAACTGGCCGATGATACGGCTTTCCGTGCGGGCGGATTCGGAAAAGACCTCGTCCGCCAGTTCAAGGCCTTCGGCGCGCAGCGCCTGCTGCCGGGCGATGATGGCATCGAGAAGCAGAGCCAGCCGCTCGCCATTGCCGAAGCGTTCCGGCTCGCGATCGGCGATGGCTGTGAGGATGGAGAGATCGTGTTCATGGCCGAGAATGTCGACCAGCCGCTTGGTGTCGGCCCGTTTGGCGCGCATGGCGGAGGGCCACAGCCGGCGCATCAGGCCCAGATGCATCCAATAGGCCTGCCCGGCCTTGCGCAATTCATGGAAATGTTCGACGTCGGCCTGCTCACGGCAATCGGCGAGCGCCTTGAGTGCACTTTTCCTCTGTTTGGCCCAGCTTGTCCGCAGCAGCCGGACGGCGTCCTTCAGCTCGTCCGGCAGGGACAGGTCCTTGAGCGCCTTGCGCCCCTCTTCGCAGCCGGCAATGGCAGCGGCGATCGCCTCATCGAGACCGGCCTCATGTTCCAGGGCGTAATCGCGGCGCTCGCGCAGCATTGCGGTGATCGAGCGCAGCGCCTGCGCCTGTGTCTCGGAGAGCGCAAAGGCCTCGAGATATTCCGCCGTTTCCACCAGCGCCGTGGCATCGCGCGCGAAGGCGAGAGAACGGGCAATATCGCGGAAGCGGGCATTTTCATCACGGCTGAAATCCGGCGTCGCCCTGCGGATGAGGCGGTAAAGCGCGCGCAGCCGCTTGAAACGTTTGCGGGCATCGTGCACCGCTTCATGCGAACCGGCCGGCTGGTCGCGAAGGATGGTGATCGTATCGTCGATCAGTTCCAGTCCGACACGGCGGACTTCTTCGCCGAAGGGTTTTTTCGGGTCAATTTTGAAGGACATCCGACAGCTCTCCGTTCGGACAGTTCATGGCTAGCGACTGATTGGAAAAGCGGCGGTCGCCGGTCACTTCTTTTCCGAGCCAGAAGGGAAGGTCCGGATTGGCGTTTTCGTCGTCCATTTCCACTTCGGCCACGATCAGGCCACGATATTTGCCCTCGAAAACATCGATCTCCCAGGTGAAACCGCCATGATCGACGGTGTGGCGCGTCTTTTCGATCACCACGCCCGCGGCGCTCGCCATCAGCTCTTCCGCGTCCTTCAGGGGGATGGAATATTCATATTCGTCGCGGACAAGCGCGCTCGCGCCGATCTTGATGGTCAGTGTCGCATCACGCCCATCGACGATTCTCACCCGGACCGAACGATGTTCCATGGAAGCGACATATGCCTGCCGGAAAGCCATGCTATGGGTCACTTCATCGCGCCATTCACCGCCCGCAACAAGAAACTTCCGTTCGATTTCCTTGGCCATGCTGACTCCGCAAACTGGTGCGCCAGACTAGCGCAGTGTGACATTTTTATGAAGTGAATTGATTGAAGTCTCTGGATAAAAATGCGGCTGGTGCGCCTCGACATGAAAGGCGAGGCAGGCTAATTCGTAGACGGAATTTCAATCGTTTCAATAGCGCAAGGAGGCTCATCTTGGCCCAGGACTCCGAAAAACTGCTCTCCATCCTCAAGCTTCAGCCGGTCGTGCCGGTCCTGATCGTGGATGATGCCGCATCTGCCGTGCCGCTCGCGCGCGCTTTGGTCGCAGGCGGCCTGAAGGCAATCGAGATCACCATGCGCACACCGGCCGCACTCGATGCCATCCGCGCGGTTGCCGCGGAAGTGGAAGGCGCCAATGTCGGTGCCGGCACCATCCTCAACGCGAAGGATTTCGAAGCGGCGGCCGAGGCGGGCTCCACCTTCATCGTCAGCCCCGGCATCAATAAAAGCGTGCTGGAAGCCGCGCGCGGTTCAAAGGTGCCGCTGCTTCCGGGCGCTGCCACCGCCAGCGAAGTCATGGCGCTGCGCGACGAGGGCTACAAGGTTCTGAAGTTCTTCCCGGCCGAACAGGCTGGCGGCGCGCCCTACCTCAAGGCGCTGTCTTCGCCGCTCGCCGGCACCGTGTTCTGCCCGACCGGCAGCGTGTCGCTGAAGAACGCCAATGATTACCTGTCGCTGCCGAACGTCGTCTGCGTCGGCGGCTCCTGGGTTGCCCCGCGTGAACTGGTGGCGACCGGCGACTGGGCGGGCATCACCAAGCTTGCCGCGGAAGCAGCTGCGCTGCGCGGCTGATTTGCGTCCTGTCAAACCCGTTCACGAAGGCGTGAGCGGGTTTGACATTTGTATTCGGCCCACGGCTTCCTATCTCCCCTGTAGATTTGACCCTTACAGGAGATTTTGATGTTCGACGCCAAGAAGCTTCTTGAACAATTCCTCGGCTCTCAGGTGCCGGGCCTTTCGGGAAGCGTCCGTGACAGAGCCGGGCAGGCCGCCGATATCGCCAGAAACAATCCCCTCAAGGCCGGTGCCCTTGCCGCCGCCATTCTGGGCACCAAGACGGGCCGCAAGCTTGCCGGCAATGTCGCCACCATTGGCGGCGTCGCGGCCATCGCCGGCCTCGGTTATCTCGCCTACAAGAACTACAAATCCGGACAGACGCCGGAAGCCGCGCCGAAACCCGAGCCGGAGCTTCTTGCCCCGCCCGCCGATTCCGCCTTTCACCCGCAGTCGCCGGCCCTTTCCAACGATTTCGCGCTGAAGCTCATCCAGGCCATGATCGCCGCCGCCAAGGCAGATGGTCATATCGATGAGAAGGAGCGCGCCAACATCATGGAAAAGGTGCAGGTCTCCGGTCTCGACACGGAGGCCGAACGTTTCCTTGAAAAGGAACTGGCCGATCCGCTCGACATCGACGCGCTGGTGGCTGCCGCCCGGACGGAAGAGCAGAAGGTGGAAATCTACACCGCCTCGCGGCTTGCCATCGAGGCCGATTCACGCGCGGAACGCGGTTATCTCGACCTTCTCGCCGGGCGTCTTGGGCTGCCGGATGCGCTGGTCGATCATATCGAGACGACAGTGGTGGCGGCGAAGGTTTGAGGTTGGAGGCGGAGGGCGTGGCTTCACCCCCTCTGCCCTGCCGGGCATCTCCCCCACAAGGGGGGAGATCGACAAGCGGTTAGGTCTCGCCCATCTCAACCTTTGCGAATGAAGTGGTGGTAGCGCCTCCTGCTGATCTCCCCCCTTGTGGGGGAGATGCCCGGCAGGGCAGAGGGGGGTGAGCGCCACCCGACAAGCTCACCGCATCGCCCCCCACATCCACTGTTGTCATCCCGCCCCGCTTGCCCTAATCCTTCTCCCAGCAAATGGGGAAGAGAATGCGTGATCTGAGTGATTTCAAGGGATGCCCGGCGCCGCAGCCGGTGGTGCTGAAGGGTCGTTATGTGACGGCCGAGCCGTTTGATCGCGCAAAACATCTCGCAAAGCTCTGGGCCGCACTGGGCGGCGAGGGCGTGAATGCGCTTCTCAAATATTTCCCGCAAAGCGCCTTTCCTGGTGCCGATGCCTTTGGCGACTGGCTCATCGGCGCGGGTGAGAAGCTCAACTGGGTCACGCTCATCTTTATCGAAAACACCACCGGCGACGTCGTCGGCATGGCGAGCTACATGCGGCCCGATCCCGCCAATGGCGTGGTCGAGGTCGGTTCCGTCGCCCATGGCGCGAAGATGAAGCGCTCGCCCCTTGCGACGGAAGCCCATTACCTGATGGCGAAACATGTGTTCGAGGATCTGGGGTATCGCCGCTACGAGTGGAAGTGCCACAACGAAAACGAACCTTCCAAGATCACCGCGAAACGTTACGGCTTCAGCTTCGAGGGCGTTTTCCGCCAGCATATGATCTCGAAGGGTGAGAACCGCGATACGGCGTGGTTTTCGATGATCGACGGCGAATGGCCGCTGATCGGCAAGGCCTTCGAGGCCTGGCTTTCGCCGGAGAATTTTGCGGCCGATGGCACGCAGAAGCGCAAGCTCGAGGATATTCGCGCGGAGCTTGCTCATGCCGGGAAATGAGAAGCAAACGCCAGCGAAGAAGGATCGGTCGCCGGCCATTGCCGCCGCCGCCATCATCATCGGCTTCGGGCTGATATTCTTCATCATGCCGAAAATCATGCTGTGGCTGGGTGAATATTCGCCCTGGCTGGCGGCGGCCTTCGGCACGGTGGCGGTGCTGTGTTTCTTCCTGCTGTTCTGGCTGCGCGCGCGTTATCAGCGCCGCCGCGACGGTCAGGACTGAAGCGACGCGCCGAGCAGCATCAGGCCCATCAACAGCACGAACAGCGCGCCGGCGATTTCGATCGCGTGGCTGATGCTGGCTGCCTTGCGGCTGCCGGGGCCAGCGAAACGCACGGCGAGGCCCTTGGCCGACACGGCCATGGTGGCGAGCAGCGACACCGTGATGGCGGTGCCGAGCGACATGGCAAGCACGGAGAGCACGCCGCCGAGAAAAAGCCCGTTCAAAAGCGCGAAGCTCATGACGATGATTGCGCCCGAACAGGGGCGGAGCCCTACGGCGATGATGGCCGACCAGGCTTCCTGCAGGCTGAAATTCCGGCCCTTCAACAGCATGGGATCGGGCGCATGGGATTTGCCGCAGGCCGCGCAGAGATCACCGGTGCCGTCATGGTCGTGATCGGCAAAAACCGGTTTTCCCTGAAATCTGAGCCCCGTGCCCATGCCGGTGGTTCTGCCGGCCGGGGTTTCGCCCGCCGTGGCGAAGACGGCGACGGGTTCGCGCCGGATGCGCAGCGACCAGAGTTTTCGCACCAGAAGCCAGGCGCCGAACAGGGCGACCATGGCGAAACTGGCGATTTCCATCGCCTGCGTCGCTTTCGTCATGGTGATGGAGGTGCCGCGCAGCACGAGCCATGCGGCACCGACGAGGCCGATGGCGACGGCGCCCTGAATGAGCGCCGAGACGAAGGAAATGAGAATGCCGCGTTTCAGCTGCGTTTCATTGGCGATCATATATGACGAGATGACCGCCTTGCCGTGGCCGGGGCCGGCGGCATGGAAAACGCCATAGGCAAAAGAAAGGCCGATCAGCGAACCCAGCGCCCAGCCATCCTCACGCATGGCCTTCAACGCGCCGGTCAATGCGCGATAAAACATCTGCTGGTGCACATTGATCCATTGCATCAGCGGTCCAAACGGCCCGCCGACGGAAAAGGACGGCTCGGCCGAGCCGATGCCGAGCGGTGACTGCGCATGGGCGGCGCCGGCTGCCGCAAGCAGGCCGATGGCGACGGCGAAGAGGCTTGCCGTCAGGCCCGCCCTGCGGCTCAGCATGTCACCTCCAGCCGGGTGGCGAAGAGCTTGGTCATGTCGGTGCCGGTCGGGTCGTTGAAGAAGGCATCGGTGAGCGTGCCCTGGTTCTGCGAAATCACCTCGTCGGGATCGGGCCGGACGATATGGTGTTTGCAGGCATTGAGGTCCTTGCCTTCGGTGGCGATATCACCGTCCTTGGCGAAGTCGATCGCCGTATACATGGTCGGATCCCAGGCGCCGAAACTCAGCTTGCCCTTGATGGCGAGAGGTTTGTTCGGCTTCACGGAAAAGAACATCAGGATCTGCTGATCCTTGTAATCGACGTGAATGGCGTCGGGTTTTCCGAACTCCACCGGTTTTCCATTGGCGGTGATGAAGGTGTAATAGGAATATTCGGCAAGCGATTCCAGAACCGTATTGCCGATATCGGCGAGCTCGTCCTTGTCCAGCTTCAGATCGCTGTTCTTGTCGTAATCCATCACCACGCTTGCCGAGAACATCTCGTCGAAACGCCAGATGTTGCGCACTTCCTGAACGGTGCCGTTCGGTCCCTCGACAATTTCCATGCGCGCTTCGGCAAAGATATGCGGATGCGCGGAGGCCGCGACGGGAATGCAGGCAAGGCCGGCCGCGAGGAGCAAAAATCGTCTGTTCATTATCCGGTCTGTCCTGCCTTCGAATCTCGACGGCCCGACTGTAACAGAAAATGGGACCGAATTTCGACCTGCCGTGCCGTTTGATGCGTCGCGCGGGCGGGGCGGTCTATCTCAGAAGGTGCCGCTGAAACGGGAGGTGATGCTGGAGCCGCTATAGGAGAAGTCGGTGTCCCGCTCGCCATGCAGAAGACGGTTGAATTCCACTTCCAGCTTGCTGTTCTTACCGGTGTCGAAAGACAGCGTGGCGACCAATCGGCGCTCGCTGCTGTCATAGTTATAATAGATCCAGTCCTTGTGGACACGGTGCAGGGCAAGATCGAGCCCCACTTTCTCGGAAAGCCTGCTTTTTACGACGAATTGCCAGCGGCGGTGAAATTCGGCAATGGGATCATCCGGATCGAAAAGCGCGTAATCCTGCGAAAAGCCGACGCCGAAGGCGATGCGGTCGGTGGCCTTCATCTCCGCTTCCGCCCTGAGATAGGGCCGCGAGCGTTTCACCTTGTCGCTGATCTCGTCACCGGCGATGGTCGTCAGGCCCGCTTCGGCCAGAACCGCGAAACGGTCGGAGAACCTGTAGCCATAGGCCAAAGAACCGCGCAGCGTATTGGCCTGGAACCGCTCATATTTCTCCCGCTGCCCTTGCGGCACGAGAATGCGGTCATAGGCAATCGTCAATCCGGCTTCGCCGCCGGTCAGCGGCCGCTCATATTCGGCCTTGAGGGACAGAAGCGCCTCGTTGGCCTCCAGCCGCGTGGGCTCGAAATAGGCCGGGCGGAAACGCGCCTTGCCCTTCATCAGGCTGGCAAGGCTCGCCGTCAGCGTGGTCTTGCCGCCAAGCGCAAGCAGGCCGAGCCGGGAAGAGGCCTCCAGCTTGTGATCCAGCTGCCGGTAGCCGATGTCTTCCTCGGGCAGATGCAGGAATATATCGCCGGCATCGCTGCGGGTGCCGCGCAGTTCCACGGCCCATTCCAGCTTTTCGGAGAAGCGTTTCGTCAGCCCCAGCGAGGCGATGGTATTATGTTCGTTGGCGAAACGGTAGCGGGGCAGGCGGACTTCCTCCTGTTCCAGCGAATAACGCAGCTCCGCCCCCTCCAATGCGATCTTGCCGTTGAGCCCAAAGCCGGCGCGCAGCGAAATTGCGCTCAACCGGTTGGTGTCGGCGAAATAATTGGTGTCATAGACGATACCGGATTTATAGGTGATGTTGTGCTCATCGGCCTTTTCACCCGCCCGCGCGCCGCAGGCGCAGGCAAGCCAAAGAACAAGCGCGATGTATCCCCCCAGCCGCATTCGCATCTCCGGTCTCTAATTAAGCAATATCTTATATTTGGATGGTTAATAAAGTTTCGCTGCGCCACTTTACTGTCGCGGCACGGGTGGTGACTGGAAATGTGCGGAAAGGGAGGGAAGATGCGGATGGATGGATTTTAAAATTTAATTAAAATTACAAGTATTAGTGTTAATCGTTTATTGTAATATTAGCCTTTGCTTGAATTAGAATCCTCTAAATATACAGTTCAGTTACGCCAGATGGCGTGATCAAACATAGAGGAGAGAGAAATGATTGCTAAATTTGCTTGTGTCGCCGCTATTCTTACTGTCGCTTCCGTTGGTCAGGCCAATGCGGGCGGTCTTCTGGGTGGCATCCTGTCCGGAAACAGCAACAAGGGCGGCGCACTTGTCGTCGTCTCGCCGAGCATCGATCTCGGTGTCAGCGGTATCCTGTCCAATAACGGGATTCTGAATGGCAACAAAACCGGTATCCTGAACGGTGTGCTGAACGGCAACAAGACCTCCGTTGATGTCATCGACAACAAGAATGACGGCGGCAAGAAGCGCCGGCACTAAGGGACGAAGAACGGGATGGCGAAACCGCTGGGCATTTCGCCATCCTGCTCCCATGGGGCAATTCGAAAACCGACAGGGGTTTTCGACGGAAACGATGCGCGTAGCGCATAAGCCGGAACACTCCCCGAGTTGCGTGTGTATGGCGCAGGGCGTGGCCGGCAAGAACAAACGGCGCATCGCATGACTGGAAGGGAGCCCCCCGAGGCTCCCTTTTTTTCGGCGTGGCCCGCCAGCGCGGTGCAACGACAGGCATGCATGCCGCGCCTGCCGGTCCGAGCGAGGGCGGGGATTGATCTGTCGGGAAATACGTATCGACAATTACTAATTTATTGCTTTATAAACTTAATAATATTTCGGATATTCAAGCCTTTATTTTTAAATACTTCAAATTTTCTGTTTTTGTTACTTGCTTTTAACCTTTGAATGTTTCCATTGCTACGTGCCTCCGACTCGCCATTTGCGATTGTGCTTTCGGTGGTGGGTTCGTTTGCGGCCCGCGTTTTGTCGGGCAAGGAAATTTTGAAGGAGTTATTTCATGTTGAAACAGTCATTTCTTGCACTTGCCGTGCTCGGCATTCTTTCCAGCGCGGCTGTTGCCGCTGATGCCGTGAGCGATGTTCCGGCGGCGCCGGTCGTCGATGATGGTGCGCCCTCCTTCTCCTGGGATGGTTTTTATGCCGGTGTTTCCGGAGGTTATGGCTGGAATCGGTTGAAGTCGACCGAAGGCGGCGATACCGCAAAGCATAGTTTCGACGGCGGACGTTTTGCAGGTTTCGCCGGTTATAATGCCGAGGTTGCACCGTCGGTCATTCTCGGCGTTGAGGGCGATCTCGGTTACGCCTGGGGCAAGAAGACCATCGAGCTCAGCAAGGTTTCCGCAGGCCTGAACGGCTCTGCCCGCCTGCGCGCCGGTTACGCCATGGACCGCGCGCTCATCTACACCGCCGGCGGTTACACCGCGACGGACAGCGAGATCAAGACACCCATCGGCAATGCCAGCAAGGTGCTGAATGGCTGGACGATCGGCGCGGGCATTGATTACGCTTTCACCGACAATGTCTTCGGCCGTCTCGAATATCGTTACAACGATTTCGGTAAGGAAACCTACACGGTCCAGGGCATTTCCGCCGATGGAAAGCTTAGCGACCACGTCGTTAATGTCGGCCTCGGCGTGAAGTTCTGATCCACGGCACGTCGGTCCCGCAGCAGGTGTCTGTCGCCACGGCGCCTGCACGGGGGCAGTCTCGCCGCAACATTGATTCCCCCGCTCGCCCGGTGGAAACCATCCTCCGGGCGGGCGGGGCCTCTGGTCCGCGTCGCGCCTGAAAGGTGACGTCTGGCCGTCAGTGAATGGCGGTTTGGTTTCATCCGGACACGAAACTGCGCCGCGTCCCTTCAGGCGGCCTTGAACAGCAGGCTGTTTTGGTGTGATGTTGGGCTTCAACCCACTGCCGTCTCCAGTCGATTCCCATGCTACAGAGAAGTACTTCGCCCGGCGCTTTTGATCGTCAGGCCTATATGATCGCGTTGCTGGTTTTCGTTGCCGGCAGCACCAATGCGGCCATCGTGCCGTTTATCGGTTTTTATATCATTCAGGTGCTTGGCCACCCGCCTGCTACGCTCGGTCTTTACAGCGTGACGGCGATGGTAGCGTCCATTGTGGCCAGTCGCCTTTATGGCGAAAGGGTGGATGCCGGGGTGCGGGTGCGGCCGCTGCTGTTGCTTTCCGCGCTCGGCGCCTTCGTTGCGGCGGCGGCTGCCAGTTTCGGGCATCTGGCGCTGCTGGTGGCGGTAACGGCGACGGGCATGGGGCTTTCCAACGCCGCCAGCACCCTCGTCTTCAGCTACGGGCGCTATCACGGGCGGGTGAAGGCACTCGATACGGCCTCCTATAACGCCTTCCTGCGGATGATGGTGTCGCTGGCTTGGATGCTGTTTCCGGCCGCCGCCTTTCTGATCGTCGATCTTGCCGGGGCGAAGGCCGTCTTCGCCAATGCCATGCTGATGACGGCGATCTGGGCCGGGCTGGCGCTTGCCATCGTGCCGCGCGGCCAGACCTGCCCGATGGAGCGGCGCGAGGACGGCGGAGCCGATGCCGGGCGTAACCTGCCGCTGTTGATGGCGGCGACGGCGAGTTTTTGCATGTCCTTCGCCCATGCGCTCTGCGCTTCGGCGCTGCCGGTGTTTCTGGTGCGCGAGGTCGGCCTGCCGGATTACGCGCCGGGCCTGTCGCTCAGCGTCAAATGTGCCATGGAGGTGTTGTTGATCCTGCTTGCGCCGCGGATGATGCGCCGGGTCAGCGCCCGGCTGCTTCTGTGCGTTGCGGCGGTGATGGCCATCATCGCCTTCAATGTCATCGCTTCGGTAACGACATTGCCGGCCATGCTGGTCGGTGCGGCCATGGAAGGGGCCTATTACGGCCTTTGCGCCGGCGCATCGCTGACCTTCGTGCAGGGCTTCGCGCGTGGCCGCATGGCGCGCGCAACGGCGCTCTACATGAATTCCATCTTCCTCGCCGCGCTTTTTGCGGTGCCGCTGATGGGCTTCGTGGCGCAATATGCAAGCTTCGGCGCGGCGATCCGGCTGGCTTCCGTCGGGGCCGGCGCGGCATTGCTGCTCTTGTTCCTGACGCGGCGGCAGGTGGCGGAATAGGGCAATCGCGCGGCTGTTTCGGCGCAATAATTGCGTCCAGGTAAGCACATAAATGCCGTTGCACGGGTTCTCTCACCGCATACGACGTAAAGATCTCGCTGCCGGTACGTCCTTGCTTCCGTCATGTCAGTCTTCAGCCGGCATGCAGCCGGTGCGGGTCTGCGCGGCGCGAAAAATCCTTTTCAGCCCAAGGACTTGGGCTGGCCGGATTCCGGCTCTAGGCCGGAATGACGGGCGCTTCCGTGCCTCACGCCGAAATATCGATAATTCCGCAATCGCCCGCTTCCGAGGCAAAGGCCAGAAGCTTGCCGGTGGCGCTCCAGTCCATGGCCGTGATGGCGCCCTTGCCGGGGCGGCGCAGCAGGGCTTCCTTGCCGTCGGCGAGCCGCACGCCGAGGATCATGCCGTCGATGAAACCGATGGCGAGCACGTCTTCCACCGGGTGGAAGGCGACATTGGTGACCATGATATTGGCGCGGCTGCCGAGTTCTTCCGGTGCCTTGCCCATCGGGCCGTCCTTGCCGGCAAACGGCCAGACGATGGCGGCCGGCGCGCCGGAGGAGGCGAGCCATTTGCCCTTTGCCGACCAGGACACGGATTTGACCTTGGCGGGGTAACCCGTCATGCGCATGTGGCGGGCTTCCATGCCGCCCTTGGTGGCTTCCATTTTCCAGCCATGCAGGGCGTTTTCCTGCATGGTGGTGACGAGGAACTTGCCGTCGGGCGAGAAGGTGACGCCGGTATGGGCCCCCTTCCATTCCAGATCGACGGGATCGCCGGCGGTCGCCACCCAGTGCAGCGTCACGCCGTTATAACGGGCAACGGCAATGCGCAGGCCCTTCGGCGCAAAGGCGATTGCCTCCACCGTGCGTTCTTCCTTGAATTCCTTGACCGTGCCATCCGAAAGCCGCACGAAGCTGGACTTGCCGACGCCATAAGCGACCGCCTTCTGCGGTCCGCCGGCAACGACACCCACCCATTTGCGCGGCACATTGGCAATTTCGCTGATGCTGCCATCATGGCCGATGCGCAGCACGCGCCCGTCTTCACCGCCGGAAAGCAGTGTGGCGCTGTAGGGATCGCGTACGCAGGTCAAAAGCCCGTCATGCGCCTGCGTCACCTTCTCGCCGCCATCCAGCCGGTGAATGGTGCCGGCGGCGGTGGCAAACAGCGGAATGTCGCCGAGAAAATGGGTCGAGACCACGTGGCCTTCGATATCAAGCGGGGCAACAGTCGGCATGGGGCATCGGTCTTTCGTATCTGTGTCTGATGGGACGACATCGTGTCGGCCCGGCGGTCGCCATAGTTCTATGAGGATTGTTTGCGTCCGTCGAGTCGTAAGTCTTATCCGTCATTCCGGTGATCGGCCAGAAGCCGGAACGATCAAGTCATTGATTAGGAAAGGCTTATCACTCGTGGCACGGATGCGCCGCGGCGAAACCCCGGCTCAAGGCCGGGGTGACGGAGGCGAAAGTATCAGGCCGTCGCGAGGCAGGCGTTGAAGCTCTTTTCCAGCTTCTCGCGGTCCAGCTCGCGGCCGATGAAGACGAGGCGGCTTTCGCGCTTTTCATCTTCCTTCCACGGGCGCTGGTGATCGCCCTCGATGATCATGTGCACACCCTGCACCACGTAACGTTCCGCATCACCCTTGAAGGCGATGATGCCCTTGAGGCGCAGGATGTTCGGGCCATCGGTCTGGGTGACCTTCTGGATCCACGGGAAGAACCGCTCGGGGTTCATCTCGCCGCCGCGCAGCGAAACCGACTGCACCGTCACATCATGGATCGGGGAGGCCGCGCCGTGGTGGTGATCGTGGCCATGGTCGTGATCATGGTGATGATGCCCGTGATCATGGTCGTGGTCGTGATGATGATTGTGGTCATGGTCGTGGTGATGATGATCGCAATCGGGGCCACAGGCATGATCCTCATGTCCGTGCTCGAGGAAATGCGGATCGTTTTCCAGCGCGCGTTCCAGATTGAAGGCACCCTGGTCGAGAACCCGGGCGAGATCGACGCCGGAACGGGTGGTCTTGTAGATGCGGGCGGAAGGATTGATGGCGCGGACGATATCCTCGATGCGGGCCACTTCCTCCGGCGAAACGAGGTCGGTCTTGTTGACGACGACGACATCGGCAAAGGCGATCTGGTCTTCGGCCTCGCGGCTGTCCTTCAGGCGCAGCGGCAGGTGCTTGGCGTCAACGAGGGCAACGACGGCATCAAGCTCGGTCTTGGCGCGCACATCGTCATCCATGAAGAAGGTCTGGGCAACGGGCACCGGATCGGCAAGGCCTGTCGTCTCGACGATAATGCCGTCGAAGCGGCCCGGACGGCGCATCAGGCCTTCCACGACGCGGATCAGGTCGCCGCGCACGGTGCAGCACACGCAGCCATTGTTCATTTCGTAGATTTCTTCATCAGACTCGACGATCAGATCGTTGTCGATGCCGATCTCGCCGAATTCATTGACGATGACAGCGTATTTCTTGCCGTGGTTCTCGGAGAGGATACGGTTGAGAAGCGTCGTCTTGCCGGCGCCGAGATATCCCGTCAGGACGGTGACTGGAATGGGCTTGGCTATAGCTGTTTCGGTCATGGAAAACCCCGCGTGGAGAGAGGCCGGCAGGCCTCAGGAAGATGTGTCGTCGTCCATATAGGCGCGACGTCCGGGCAGTTCAAAGAGATTTTGGCCGAATTCGGCCATCGCACTCAAATTTTGTTATGAAATAACGTTATGTCAAAAGCGTGGACATCTTCAAGCAGTTCGAGAAGGCCGTTGACGGCATGGGAAATGAGCCTTTCGCCCTTTTCCGCAGTAGCGGCGGCGGCGTTTCCGGCAACGCCATCTGCGTTGAGATCGCTCATCAGCCAGCCGAAGGCATGCGGGCCATAGGCGCGCAGATGGCTGAAGCGCTTTGCGAAATCGCTCTGGCGCGAAGGGAAATTCGCGGCCTTTGCCATCGCCACACGTTCGGGATGAAGCGCCAGCATGACGGATGTTTCTATATCGCCGCCATGGATATCGACCGCCTTGTCCTCCGGCCTCACGATATCGGCCGGCACACCGAAGCGGGTCCAGCTGGTGGCGACCGCCAGCATGCCGAAACGGGCACGGGCTTCGGTGGCGACGATGGTCATCAGCGGTGAATTGCCGCCATGGGCGTTCAGCATCACGAATTTGCGCACGCCTTTTTCATATTCGGCCTTCGCAATGCCGAGCCAGCGCTCGATGGCTTCGTCGTAACGCAGCGTCTTCGTGCCCGGCACATCCATGTGCTCGATTGAATAACCGACGGGCTCCACCGGCAGGAAGGAAACCGGAAGATGAGTCGGCAAAACGGCGGCGAGGCGGGAGACGATGCCCGCCGCAATCAGCGTATCGGTCTCGAAGGGCAGGTGCGGGCCATGCTGTTCGTGTGCGCCGAGCGGCAGGACGGAAATTGCAGCTGTTGCGCGAAGATGAGGGTCTGTTACGTTTTCGTCGTGATAATGCGTGTATGAGTTTGGCATCTGGCAGTCCGCGCGTGCATTCGGTAAGGATTTCCAGCAACATATATCGGTTCCGCCACAGGGTAAAAGGCACTCGCATATGAGCAAGGACAAATCCGGGCATAAGGACAAAGGCGCCAAGAAGGAAAAGGGCAGCAAGAAGGTAAAGGACGCCAAAAAAAGGGATGAGAATTTCAACCCCGAGGAACTGGCGCAATCCATCACCCAGGCCGCCCGCTCCATGCGCACGGCGCTGAGCCACAGCCTTTCCGAAAGCGGGCTTTATGCCGGGCAGGACGGCGTTATCCTGGCGCTGGCGCAGGAAGGCAGCCTGACACCGGGGCAGATCGCCCAGAAACTCGGTGTCAAGGCACCGACCATGACGCGCACCATCGGCCGCATGGAAGCCCAGGGTTTCGTGGAACGCAGCGGTGACGACGAGGACGGTCGTGTGACGCTGGTGAAGCTGACGGAGGCCGGGCTGAAGAGCGTCGACCACATCAACACGTCCATTGCGGATTGCGGGGCAAGGGCCATAGAGGGACTTTCGGCCAAGGATATTCGCAACGTCGTTAAACTTCTCAAGGCAATCGACGCCAATCTTCAATAATTTGTTGAAATTTTTAAATGTGCCCTCTGTTTTTATGGGTATTCCTTAAACGGGTTGCGGATTTTGTTTAAATTGTTTAATTGCGATTTAAACAGGGACATCCGTCGCTGACATGCGTTTGGGGAGGAATGCCATGGCACAAAAGGTTAAACTGTCGACGATTGCTGAAAGCCTCGGTCTTTCGACCGCCACGATTTCGCTGGCATTGCGCGACAGTCCGCTGGTTGCTTCCGATACGCGCGACAAGATCAAGGAACAGGCGCGGGCGCTGGGTTATATCTACAACCGCCGCGCCGCCAGCCTGCGCACCTCGCGCTCCGGCATTGTCGGCGTGGTGTTCCATGATGTGATGAACCCGTTCTATGGCGAAATCCTGAAAGCCATCGAAAGCGAGCTGGACCGCAGCCGCCAGACCTTCATTCTTTCCAACCATTATGATTCGGTGGAAAAACAGCGCACCTTCATTGAAACGCTGCTGCAGCTCGGCTCCGACGGCATCATCATGTCGCCGGCTATCGGCACGCCGATAGAGGACATGACGCTTGCCGAAGAAAACGGCATGCCGGCCATCCTCGTGGCACGCTCCCTGGATGGTGTCGACATGCCCACCTACCGCGGCGACGACAGCTACGGCATTTCGCTCGCCACCAACCATCTTATCAGCCTTGGCCATCGCACCATCGCCATGGTGGGCGGCACCGACCAGACATCGACCGGGCGTGACCGTTACCAGGGTTATGTCAACGCATTGCGCAAGGCCGGCATCGAGGTCGATCCCAATCTGCGCATTCCCGGCCCGCGTTCCAAGCAGGGTGGCTTTGAAGCGGCAGTGCATTTCCTCTCCCTGCCTCAGAAGCCCACGGCTGCCGTCTGCTGGAACGATCTCGTCGCCATCGGTCTCATGAACGGTATTTCCCGCGCCGGTCTGGTGCCGGGCGTCGATATTTCCGTCACCGGCTATGACGATCTGGAGGAGGCGGCAATCGCCACTCCCGCGCTGACCACCGTTTCCAACGGCCAGGCCGAGGTCGGGCGCTTGGCGGCGCGTGCGCTGCTGGACCGGCTGGCGGGCAGCCATGAGCCGGATGGCATTCACCTCATCAAGCCGGAAATGCGTATCCGGCAATCGACCGGGCCGGTGCGGCCGCGGGTGTGAGTATATCGCTCCGGGGCATGGATGCGGCAGGCTGCATGTTCCTGATCGTTCACGATGTTTCCTCCTTCCGTCATTCCGGCCTTGAGCCGGAATCCAGCCACCGCGTGTCTACGCGGTGAAAAGACCTCTCAGCCCAAGGACTTGGGCTGGCTGGATGCCGGTTCGGGTCCGGCATGACGGCCTTGCAAGTGCCGCAAAAAAATCGGCATGACGGTAGCGGACGCGTCAAAAAAATCGGCATGAAACTTCGATCTGCCCCCATAACATCCCCTTATTGCCCTTTTCACGGCCGCCGTTGTTTGAAAAGATCGCCGCCCAGAGGAGCGGTTCGCCTGCAACCCGCTCCGGCTATCGGAATGTTATCTGGAGGAATATCCACCCATGTCTGACAAAAAGGCCGTCGTTCTCGTTCCCGGCAAGATAAACCCGCGCGTTCTCGAACGCCTCGAAGGCAAGGTCGAGATCGTTGCCGTGCCTGCCGGTGCCGAGCCGGTTCTGCCCGAGGGTGCGGCCGCGCGCATCAATGCCATCGCCGTTTCCGGCGTGGTCAATGCCAAATGGATCGATGCGCTGCCGAAGCTCGAGATCATCGCCAATTTCGGCGTGGGTTATGACGGCGTTGACGCCAAACACGCCGCCACACGCGGCATCGTGGTGACGAATACGCCCGATGTGCTGAACGACGAAGTGGCCGATACGACGATTGCGCTGTTGATCAACACCGTGCGCCGGCTCTATCAGGCCGAGACCTGGCTGCGCGATGGCAAATGGGTTGGCGAAGGGCCGTTTGCGCTCTCGCCATTCTCGCTGCGCGGCCGCAAGGTCGGCCTCTTCGGCATGGGCCGCATCGGCCAGGAAATCGCCAAGCGGCTCGAGCCTTTCAAGGTGGAGATCGGTTATCACACCCGCAGCAAGCGTGAGGAACTCTCCTACACCTATTACAGCTCGCTGAAGGAGATGGCTGAGGCCGTCGATACGCTGATCTGCATCGTGCCCGGCACGCCGGAAACGCACAAGGCGATCAATGCCGAAATCCTGACGGCGCTCGGGCCTGAGGGCGTGTTCATCAATGTCGGCCGAGGTTCCAGCGTCGATGAGGATGCGCTTCTGCAGGCGCTTAAGAGCGGCGTTTTGGGTGCTGCCGGTCTCGATGTGTTCTATGCCGAGCCGAAGGTGCCGGAAGCGTTTCTTGCGTTGCCGAATGTCTCCCTGCTGCCGCATGTCGCCTCCGCCTCGATCCCGACGCGCAACGCCATGGCCGATCTGGTGGCGGATAATATTCTCGGCTGGTTCAGGGACGGCACGGTGCTGACACCGGTGCCGGAAACGCCGGTCAAGGGGTGAGGCTTTTGGCAAGCCCTGACCCATCACCCTTTGGTGAGGCGAATGGCTTTGCCCGCTCACAAACCCCGCGCACCGTCACCCCGGACTTGATCCTGGGTCCAGCGCGATCAAGTCCTTGATCGCCAAAGACTCTGTTCACGGCGCAGACGCGCCGTGGCTGGATGCCGGATCAAGTCCGGCATGACGGAAGGGAGGTTTGTGATGACGGCGGCTAACTCCGCGCGGCATCCGCGCCTATTCCGCAACCTCCTCTGTCCCCACCCAGCGCCCTTCGGCAAACGACCGGGCCATGGCGTGAATGCTGCGCTCGATCTTCAGCCCTTCCTCGAAGTCGATGATATGGGCCTTCTTGCCCTCAATCGCCGCAATCAGCTCCCGGCATTCGATGACCTTCAGGTCGTTGAAGCCGAGGCCGTGGCCGGGGGCGGGGATGAAGCGGTCATAGGGCTTGTGATGGGGGGCGGTGAGGATGGTTCGGAAACCCTGTTCTTCCGGGCGTCCATCCGTGGTGTAAAGCTGGAACTCGTTCATCCGCTCCTGATCGAACAGAATCGAGCCTGTTGAGCCATAGATCTGGATGGCGATGCGGCCCTTGCGGCCCCAGGCGGAGCGGTTGGCGATGAGCACGGCGGAAATGCCGCCTTCAAGCTTCAGGAGAACGCTGGCGAGATCATGTGTCTCGACCGCGCGCTCGCCACCGCCGGCAAGCGGGCGGGTCTTGTAAGGTTTCACCATGTCCGTGATGGCGCTTTGTGCGTGACCGAAGAGGGCATAGAGCAATGACAGCGGGTGCACGGCAAAATCATCCAGCGCGCCGTAACCGGAGGACGCTTCGCTCTTCCAGTAGAAAGGCTGGGTGGCATCGGCCATGAAGTCCTCGTCCATTTCGGCGCGGACGTGATAGACGTTGCCGATCGCGCCTTCGTCGATCAGGCGGCGGATATGGCGGATGACGGGGTTCTGAATGTAGTTGTAACCCATCGCCGCTGCCTTGCCGGACCGGCGGGCCGCATCGCGCATCTTCACCGCATCGGCAAAGGCGGGCGCCATCGGTTTTTCGCACCAGACATGTTTGCCGGCCTCAAGGGCGGCAATGGCCATTTCCGGGTGGAAGGCGTTCGGCGTGGTGACCGAGATGACGTCGATCTCGGGATCGGAAAGCAGGTCGCGCCAGTTGCCTGTCGAGCGGGCAAAACCGAACTCGGCGGCTTTCTTGGCCGCCAGCTCCGGGTTGACTTCCGCGAGCGTCACGAGGCGGGGGCGTTCCACATCGCCGAAGACGCTCGTGACGTTGTTCCACGCCAGCGCGTGGCATTTGCCCATGTAACCGGTGCCGATAAGGCCCACGCCAAGAGCGGCCATGGTATTCTCCTCCCGAGAATTTTAGAATGAAATCAATATTTTGAGCATTTTCTTAAATGCGGCGCGCGAAACAAAATCCCGCGTCCCTCATCCCTATGCTTGTCACAGGGGACCAGCCAGCCCAAGTCCTTGGGCTGGGTAGACTCTCCCCACCAACAGACACGCGCAGGTTGGATTCCTGTGACAAGCACAGGAATGAGGGAAGTGGATGCCTTACGGGTTATCCCGCTTGAAAATCCAGTCATGATCCGGGTGGTTCTTGAAACGCCATTTGCGCATCGGCCCCGCCATCACGTTCAGATAATACATCTCATAACCATAGGGCGCGCCGCAGGGGTGGTGGCCTTTGGGCACCAGCACGACATCGCCATCCGACACCGCCATCGTCTCATCAAGCGAGCCGTCCTCGGTGAAAACGCGCTGGAAACCGAAACCCTGCGCCGGGTTGAGGCGGTGATAATAGGTCTCTTCCAGATAGGTCATGTCGGGGTAGTTATCCTCGTCATGCCGGTGCGGCGGATAGGAGGACCAGTTGCCCGATGGCGTGAAGACTTCCGTTACCAGCAGGCTGTCGGCCACGTCGCGCTCCTCCATGGCGATGGGGAAGATGTAACGCGTATTGGCGCCCTTGCCGCGTTCCGTCAGTTGCACGCCATTGGGGCCGATCTGCTGTGCCTCGCGGCTGCCTTTTTCGCCGGGTGCGGTGCAGACGCCGACGGTGCAATCACTCGTGGCCGTCAGCGACCATTCGGAACCGGCCGGAACATAAACGCAATGTGGCGGCTTGCGCTCGAACACGTTCATGCGGTCGCCGAGTTCACCGAAATCCTTGCCGCCTGCGGAAATCGTCGCCTTGCCTTCGACCAGCACGAGGATGACTTCGGTATCGCCGGTGTTTTCCGCCGCCGTCTCGCCCGGTTTCAGGCGGTAGAGGCCGAAACCGACATAACCCCAATCCGCGCTTTGGGGCGTGATATCGTGCACCTTGCCGCTGGTCGCGACCGGCTTGCGCAGAAGTGAGGTCATGGTGGTGTTCCTTTTTGTAGGTAACGCAGACATGTCATTCAGTGGTTTTGCGTATTTCCGTCACCCCGGGGCTAGATCCGGGGTCCAGCCGACGCGCGTCTGCGCGGCGGAGAGGTTTTCAGCCCAGAGACTTGGGCAGGATGAATTCCGGCTCAAGGCCGGATGACGGGCGCGGGAAGGCCGCGTCCCGTTCGTCAGCTCAACTCAAGCAGCCTGAGCCTTGTCCAGCCCCGCCTCGCGTGCAAAAGCCTTCAGCGATTTCAGGCCCAGGCTCTGATATTCGAACGGATTGCGCACGTCCGGATCCTGCTCGGCCTCGATCACCAGCCAGCCGCTGTAACCATGCTCGGCCGCCACTTTCAGCACCGGCGGGAAGTTCACGCCGCCTTCGCTGTCGCCCGGCACGGTGAACACGCCGCGGCGAACGCCTTCGAGGAAGGAGAGCCGCTCGTTGCGTACCTGATCGGCAATGACCGGACGCACGTTCTTGGCATGGATATGGCCGACGCGACCCATATATTTCTGTGCGACGCGCACGGGATCGCCGCCACCGAACAGGCAATGGCCGGTATCGAGCAGCAGATGCGTCTTCGGGCCGGTGTGCTTCATCAGAAGGTCGATTTCCTCTTCGCTCTCCACCACCGTGCCCATGTGGTGGTGATAAACGAGGGTGATGCCCTGTTCGGCGGCAAAGGCGGCCAGTGCCTCGACGCCCGCACCGAACTTCGCCCAGTCCTCGGCCGCAAGGCGCGGACGGTCGACCAGCGCCGTGTCGTCAGCGCCGTGAATGGCGTTGGAGGTTTCGCAGACGATGATGACCTTCGAGCCCATGGCCTTCAAGAGATCAAGCGCTGGCTGCATGGCCTTCTTCTCGGATTCGATGTCGTCGGTCAGAAGGTTCAGTGAATGCCAGCCGGAGACGAAGGAGAGGCCGCGCGGCGAAAGCACGCCCTTCAGGCCTTCCGGCTCCGTCGGGAACTTGTGACCCTTCTCGATACCGTCGAAACCGATCTTGGCGGTTTCATCAAGGCATTGCTCCAGGCTGATATGGGCGCCGAGCGTGCGGTCATCGTCGTTGGACCAGGCAATCGGGTTGGTACCGTAACGGATCATCTTATTGTCTTTCCTTGACATGGTTTTCATAACGGGCGCGGGCCGGGCCGATTTCGGCGCGGTCGGATACTTCAGGCACCGCGACATCCCACCAGTGGCCGCCGGCGCGCGGCGTCGGGTAAGGGTCGGTATCGATGACGATGACGGTGGTGCGGCTGGAGGCACGGGCGGCAGCGAGCGCCTCTTCCAGCTCGGTTATGGTGGAGACCTTGCGTGCATCCGCCCCCATCGAGCCGGCATGGGCCACGAAATCGATGGCTATCGGGTTGACGTTGGTGTGGGCGTAGAGGTTGTTGAACTCCGCGCCGCCGGTTTCCATCTGCAGGCGGTTGATGCAGCCGTAACCGCGATTGTCGGTGATGACGAGTGTGATTTTCACGCCCATGGCGACCGATGTCGCAAGCTCCGAATTCATCATCATGTAGGAGCCGTCGCCGACCATGACGATCACATCCCGGTCCGGTTCCGCCATCTTGATGCCGAGGCCGCCGGCCACCTCATAACCCATGCAGGAGAAGCCATATTCCATGTGATAGGAGAGCGGCAGCTTGGATTTCCACAGCTGGTGAAGCTCGCCCGGCATGGTGCCCGCCGCGCACATGACGACGGTGTTGTCCCGCGACTGGCGCTGCACCGCGCCGATGACCTGCATGTCTGTCGGCAGGCTGTTCACATGCTCCTCGCCCGGTGCCGCCGTATCGGCATCGGCCTTTTCGAACCATGCCGCCTTGAGCTTGGCATCCGGGGCCGCATAACGGTGGCTGCCGAGGGCGGCGGAGAGCTTTTCAAGCCCGATCTTTGCATCCGCCGTCAGGCTGATCGCATCGTGCTTTGCGCTGTCATAGGGCTGCACGTTGAGCGCCAGGATCTTGCGGTTCGGGTTCTTGAACAGCGCCCAGGAGCCGGTGGTGAAATCCTGAAAACGGGTGCCGACACCGAAGACCAGATCGGCCTTTTCGCTGATGATATTGGCGCTTTCCGCACCGGTAACGCCGACGGGACCGAAATTCAGATCATGGTCCCAGGCGAGCGCCGATTTGCCGGCCTGCGTTTCAACGACGGGAATGGAATGGGTTTCGGCAAAACGTTTCAGCGTCTCGGTTGCGCCGGCAAAATGCACGCCGCCGCCGGCGACGATGATCGGGTTCTTCGCAGCCTTCAGTGCTGCAACCGCTTCTTCGAACTCGACCACATCAGGTTCCGGGCGGCGTTGGCGCCAAACGCGTTTTTCGAAGAAGCTTTCGGGGTAATCATAGGCTTCCGCCTGCACATCCTGGCAGAAGGCGAGCGTGACGGGGCCGCAATCGGCCGGGTCCGTCATGGTGCGCATGGCGCGGGGAAGGGCCGTCAGCAACTGTTCCGGCCGCATGATACGGTCGAAATACCGGCTGACCGGGCGGAAGCAGTCATTCACCGTCATGGTGCCGTCGCCGAAATCTTCGAGTTGCTGCAGCACCGGGTCCGGGCCGCGATTGGCGAAGACATCGCCGGGGATCAACAGAACCGGCAGGCGGTTGACATGCGCCAGCGCTGCCGCCGTCACCATGTTTGCCGCACCGGGGCCGATGGAGGAGGTGACCGCCATGGCGCGTCTGCGGCGCAGCTGCTTGGAATAAGCGATAGCCGCATGGGCCATGGACTGCTCGTTCTGGCCGCGATAGGTCGGCAGTTCGTCGCGGATGCCATAAAGCGCTTCGCCGATGCCGGCGACATTGCCATGGCCGAAAATGGCCCACACGCCGGCGATATAGGTTTCGCCGTGCTCATTCATCTGCGCTGCCAGGTAACGAACCATGGCCTGCGCAGCCGTCAATCTGATTGTCTTCACGCTGCCTCTCCCTTTTTGGCGCGCGCCTCATCCCAAATGCGGCACAGGCTGGTGTAACGCTGCGCCATATCCTTCACCGCTTCCTCGTCGGTTATCTTGCCCGAAAGCCAGCCGCGGGCGGCTTCTGCAAAGATCGTACGGCCAACGGCGAAACCTTTGACCAGATCGAAACCGGCGGCAAGGCGGAAGCTTTCCTCCAGCTCGCTTTGCGGTGCGTCGAGACCGAGAACGACGATGCCCCGCACGTAAGGATCGTTGCGATTGACGGCGTCGCAGGCATTTTTCCACGCGGCGCGGGTCTTCATCGGCTCCAGCTTCCACCAGTCGGGGTAAACGCCGATCTCGTAAAAGCGCTCGATGATGCGGGCGGCGGTCAAATCGTCGGTCGGGCCGACCTTGGAGGGAATGATCTCCAGCAGCATTTCCAGCCGGTTGCGCCGTGCCGCCTCGAACAGGCGCGTCACGGTCTCTTCCTGCGCAGCGCGCATCTCGTCCGTGTCATCGGGGTGATAGAAGCACAGAACCTTGACGACGTTTTCAAGCGGCCATTCCGAAAGTCCGCCGAAATCCTTGCCGAGATCGGGTTCCAGCGTCAGCGGGCGTGAGCCCGGCCATTCCACCGGACGGCCGATCCAGAGGCCGGAGCCGCTGGCGGCAAACAGCGCATCGCGGCCAAGGCGGCCGTCGCAGAGTATGCCGTAACCCGCCTCGCCACCGGAAACTTTCTGCGCGGCCTGAAGGCAGAGCTTCTTGAAAGCGCCGATTTGCTCATGCTTGATGCCAAGTTCGTCGGCGATGGCCTCCAGCTGCATGCGGTGGTCGAAAGCGAAGACGCGCATCGTCTCCCAGTCGCCCTTGCGGTTGGTGGACCAATGCACCTGCTCCAGCGCCTCGTCCTTGCGCAGCGCCTTGTTGCGGATGCCGGCCTTGAAGAAATATTGCAGCTCTTCCCAGCTTGGATAGGCCGGTGTGCAGCCATGGCGGGAAACGGCGAAGGCGCCACAGGCATTGGCGTATTTCAGCGTCGTCGGCCAGTCTTCGCCGCGCAGCCAGCCGCGGAAGAGGCCGGCCATGAAGCCGTCACCCGCACCGAGAACGTTGAAGACCTCGATCGGGAAACCTTCGCCGGTCTCACCCTCGTCGAGGCTGGCAGGAATATCGCCGGCGAAAACCGAAGCGCCCATGGGCCCGCGCTTGCACACCAGCGTCGCGTTCGAAACCTTACGCACGGCATTCAGTGCGGTCAGCGTATCGGTCGAGCCGCCGGCAATGTGGAATTCTTCCTCGGTGCCGACGATAAGATCGAACAGGTGTAGTGTGGATTGCAGCTTGGCGGTGACCTTCTGCGATTCGACGAAACGGCTTTCGCCATCGCCATGGCCGGCCACACCCCAGAGATTGGGGCGGTAATCGATATCGAGCGCGGTCTTCGCGCCATTCTCGCGGGCGAGTTTCAGCGCCTTCAGCACGGCCGCTTCCGTTTTCGGATGCGACAGATGCGTGCCGGTGGCGCAGACGCAGCCGGCGTCGGCAATGAAGGCGGGATCGATGTCGTCTTCGCTGAGCGCCATGTCGGCACAGTTTTCGCGATAGAAGATCAGCGGGAATTGGTTCTGGTCGCGAATGCCGAGCAGCACCAGCGCGGTCAGCCGCTCGGGGTCTGTCTTCACGCCGCGCACGTCGACGCCTTCGCGCACCAGCTGTTCGCGGATGAAACGGCCCATATGTTCATCGCCCACACGGGTGATGACGGCGCTGTTCAATCCAAGGCGGGCGGCACCGGCGGCGATATTGGTGGGGGAGCCGCCAATATATTTGGCAAAGGAGGCCATGTCCTCCAGACGGCCGCCGACCTGCGAACCGTAAAGGTCGACAGACGAGCGCCCGATCGTGATAAGATCAAGTTTTTTCAAAAGGTTCCTCCTTAGCACCGCACGCTGGCGCGGTCTGCCTCATGTGTGTCGAGCGGATCAGGCAACCATGCCGCCAGCTATCGCCATCCCGCTCCGGTGAGCCTCCTCCGCTCACTTGTCCCGTCACGAGACGGACAGTCGTGGAATGCCCGTTTCATGGATTTGGATCATAAATTCTATTTTTCTCGTTTTCAATAAAAATATTCAGGCCGTCTTGCGTGTTCCCACAGCAACCGCCAGCGTGATGGCGAGACAGAGCGTGGCCGAAAGCGAGCGGAATGCGCCGAAATCGATTTCCGTCACCGTCAGAAGCGTCGCGCCGGACTTCCGGAGCGGATTGACCGCAGAATCGGAAAGCGCCACGACCGGAATGCCGTTGGCGCGGGCGTTTTCCGCCAGTTCCAGCGTCTCAGTGGAATAGGGGGAGAAAGTGATGGCGATCAGCGCGTCTTCGCGGGAGATGGCGCTGATATTGCCGAGCCCGCCAACGGCGCTGTGCAGCACGGCCGGCACCTTCATCTTCTCGAAGGCATAGGCCAGATAGCTGGCGATGGGGAATGAGCGGCGCAGGCCCATGATATGCACGGTTCGCGCCTTTGAGAGCGCCGAAACCGCCTCGTCAAGCTGCTTGGTATCGACCGATTTCAGCAGCATTTCGAGCGAAGAACGGCCGGCTTCGACGAATTCCGCCAGCAGGCCGGAGGCGCTTTCATCGCCTTTTTCGCGCAGATGGTCGAGCCGCGTGGCATAATCCGGCCAGCCGCCGACATAGGAATCACGGAACAGGCGCTGCATTTCCGAAAAGCCGGAAAAGCCCATGATCTGACAGAAGCGCATGAAGGCCGAGGGTTGCACGCCAGCCCCTTCCGCCATTTCGGCGACGGTGGAAACGGCGATGCGATCCTGATTGGAGGCGACATAATCGGCGCATTGCCGCAACCGCTTCGGCAGGCCCTCCGCCACCTGGAGCAATCGCTCCTCAAAAGCCTTTACCGAATCTGGCGCCTCGATTGCCGTCATTGTCATTCCTTTGTGCAGACTGAAATTATGTGCACATTAGCTGCAATGGAATTTTTATTCCATTGGGTTTTTTGAGGGGCTGGGGAATGAGGGCGGCTGGCTTATCTCATCCTTGTGCTGGTCACAGGGATCCAGCGTGATCAAGGGCTTGATCACAAGAGGGCCCTTTCACGGCGCCGACGTGCCATGGCAGGATTCGGCGACATCCTAAGCCGCCGCCGCGCGCATATCGCGCCGGAAATCGGATGGCGACATGCCGGCGATCTGGCGAAAGGCCTTGTTGAAGGCGCTGACCGACCCGAAGCCGCTTTCCATGGCGATCTGCAGGATGTTGTCCTTGCCGGTCATCAGCATCGCCTGCGCGCGGGAAAGCCGGAGCAGGGTCAGATATTTGATCAGCGTCATGCCGGTGGATTTGCGGAACAGGTTCATCGCATATTTCGGATGCAGCGAGGCGGCGCGGGCGATGTCGGTCGCGTCGATATCATCGAGGAAATTGGCGGCGATAAAATCGCACATGCGCACGACGCCGATGGAGGGCGCCATGCCTTCCTCATCCTCTTTGCTTTTTCCATCGGTCGCCGATGAGATGACGGAATAGGGTTCGAGAAACATCCGCTCCACCCTGAGCAGCAATTCCTCCACCGCATGCTGGGCTTTCGCCGGATCACCGGAGGTAACATAACGGAACCATCGGCCGAAATTTTCCGCATCGGCCCTGTCTGTCTCGGCGCTCACCATGGTTGCGCCGCCCATCAGCTGGCTGGAGACGGCGGCCGGCAGGCGCATGCGGAAGAAATGCACGAGCGGCAGATGCGCGCCGGCATAAAAGGAATCGTCGGAGGATTGGTCCATCTGGTGCGGCTGGCCGCCCCAGAAAATGCACATCTGGCCGGCATGGAGTGTCAGCTCATGATCGCCCATGCGGTAATGCACCGATCCCGACATCACATAATTCACCTCCACCTGCGCGTGCCAATGGGGGCGGAGCATGATGGGCGGGTGGTTATGGAAAAGCTGAAGCGTGGTCGGCATGCCTTCGATGCTGCTCGCACCCGGCTGGTAAAAGGCTCTTTCGGCAATCTTACTTTCCGCCAAATCGATGTTCCCTTTTTACGAGACAGATTTCCTGCCGCCGCTAATGTGCCCATGTTCGCTGAAGAACGGCAATTGAAAAAGGGAGGTTTTCAATGTGCTTGAAATTTCTTGGTGCGTCTACGGCTCTGCTGCTTCTCGCAGCCCCCGCTTTCGCGCAAACCGAGACCGTTACCATCTGGAGCTGGAATGTCGCCGCCTCGGCGCTGAAATCCACGGTCGAGGGTTTCAACAAGCAGAATCCTGACATCAAGATCGTCGTGGAAGACCTTGGAAACGGTCAGGTTTTTGACAAGACCCTGGCCGCCTGCGCAGCCGGTGGCGATGGGCTTCCGGATATCGTGACCATCGAGAATTTCGAGGCGGAACTGTTCTGGAGCCGCTTTCCGGATTGTTTCGCCAATCTGACCGAGCTTGGCTATACCCCTGAGAAACAGGCGCTTTTCCCGGATTTCAAACGCACCGAACTGGAGGTTGATGGCGTTGCCTATGCCGTGCCGTGGGATTCCGGCCCGGTGGCGGTGTTTTATCGCCGCGACTTCTATGAAAAGGCGGGCGTTGACCCGGCTACCATAAAGAGCTGGGACGATTTCATAGTCGCCGGCAAGAAGGTCATGGCCGCCAATCCCGGCACCGTCATGGCGCAGGCCGATTTCAACGGCGACAGCGAATGGTTTCGCATGATCGCCAATGAGCAGGGATGCGGTTACTTTTCGACCGACGGCCAAAGCATCACCATCAACAAGCCGGCCTGTGTGGCGACCCTTGAAAAGATCAAGGAAATGAAGGGTGCGGGCATCATCACGGCCGCGATCTGGGATGAGAAGATCCAGGCCAACACGGCCGGCAAGGCCGCAAGCCAGATGTATGGCGCCTGGTATGAGGGCACGGTCCGTTCCGGCTCTCCCGATCTTTCCGGCAAATGGGGCGTCTATCTGATGCCGAGCCTGACGTCGGATGGCCCGCATGCGGCCAATCTCGGCGGCTCTTCGCTGGCAGTCAGCTCCACGTCCCAGCACAAGGAAGCCGCGTGGAAATATATCGATTATGCGCTGACCACCAATGAAGGTCAGGTGACGATGCTGAAGTCCTTCGGCCTCGTTCCTTCGCTGCTCTCCGCCATCGACGATCCTTTCGTCAAGGAAAAGCAGCCCTATTGGGGCGGGCAAGCGGTGTGGACCGATATTCTCGCCACCCTGCCGAAGATCGTGCCGAGCCGTGGCACGGCGTTCCAGTCGGATGCGGATGCGATCTACAAGGCGACGCAGACGAAATATTTCGCGGGCGGATATCCCGATGCGAAAGCGGCGCTCGATGATGCCGCCAAGCAGATCGAGACGGCGACGGGGCTCCCGGCCTCGGAGTAATCGGGCGGCTGTTTTATGGACCGAGAGGGTGCCGCACGTTTCTTCTCCCCGAGGGGGGAGAAGTCCGCGGCAGCGGGATGAGGGGGCGACGTCAGCGATGGACCGAGAGCTTGCCCCCTCATCCGGCCCTTCGAGCCACCTTCTCCCCCTCGGGGAGAAGAAATACGCCGTGCCGTCTTGCGATGGCCTCGTCCTCAAACGGGGGCAGGCCTCTTCCAAGCTTTTCCATTTATCCGGCCGAACCGCCGGCATCTGGAGGTCGTCATGCCGTCAAGGAACAGGATCGCTTATGCGTTCCTTGCGCCCTATCTCCTGATTTTCGCCACCTTCTGGGTCTGGCCGATCATCAGTTCGTTCATGCTGTCGTTCCAGAATACGCGCATCAATCCGTGGCGGTTCGCGCCCTCCGTGAACTGGGGGCGGCTCGTTTCCGATCCAGCCTTTTATAATGCGCTCTACAACACACTGATCATTCTGGTCATTCAGGTGCCGGTGATGATTGCGCTCGCCACCATCATGGCGGTGCTGCTGAATTCGCCGCTCTTAAAGGCACGACCGCTCTACCGCTTCGCCTTCTTCGCGCCTGTTGTCGTTGGAGAGGTCGCCTATGCGGCGGTGTTCCGGCTGATGTTCAGCGTCGATTTCGGCATCATCAACAAGCTCATCACCGCCGTTGGCCTTTCGCCGGTCTCGTGGTTCGACAATGCCAATGCGGCCATGGCACTCGTCATCATCGCCGTCACCTGGCGCTGGGCGGGGTATAACGCCATCATCATTTTGGCCGGGCTGCAATCCATTCCGGGTGATGTCTACGAGGCGGCGACGCTGGACAAGGTGAGCAAGCGCCAGCAATTTTTCCACATCACGTTGCCGCTCCTCAAACCCATCATCCTCTTCTGCGTCGTCCTGTCGGTCATCGGCACCATGCAGCTGTTTGCCGAACCGTTCCTCATCACCAATCGCGGCGGGCCGGGTGGCGGCACGGAAACGCTGGGGCTGTTCCTCTATCGGCAGGGCTTTACCTCGCTCAATTTCGGTTACGCTTCGGCCATTGCCTACACCATGGCGGCGCTCGCCATCGCCATTTCACTTCTCAATCTCTGGGTCGGGAGGGAGCCGAAATGAGGTCGAAATCCAGATCGCTTTTCTGGCAGAAGATCGCGCTGCATGCGGCGCTGACGCCGCTCGCCATCATCTGGCTGTTTCCGCTGTGGATGATGTTCGTATTTTCGACCATGCCGGATTACGGCATTTTCAGCCCGGATATCGTGCTGGTGCCGTCCACCAACTTCATTGAGAATTTCAACAATCTACAGGCGGACACCAATTTCCTGCGGGCCATGTTCATCTCGATCACCGTCGCCGTTATCTACACGGTTCTTTCGGTGTTCCTGACGTCGATGGCGGGCTGGGCGCTGGCGCGTTACCGCTTTGCAGGACGCGGGGTGGTGATCGCCATCATTTTGGGCACCATCACCCTGCCTTTCGCGGTCGTTGTCATTCCACAATTCATCATGGTGGCGCGGGAATTCAAGCTGGCCAATAGCTGGATCGCGCTCATCGTGCCGCCGCTGTTCAATTCGCTCGGCGTGCTGTTCATGCGGCAATCCTTCTCGATGATGCCGACCGAGCTTTTCGATGCGGCACGGGTGGAAGGCGTGAAGGAATGGCAGATATTCCTGCGCATCGCCTTGCCGCTGGCGCGTCCCACGATGGCGGCGCTGTCGATCATTCTCTTCCTGGCCTCGTGGAACAATTACCTCTGGCCGCTTCTCATCAATTCCCGCCCAGGAATGATGACCGCACCCGTGGCGCTTGGCACCCTCATCGGGCTCACCAAGGTGTCATGGGGCGGCATCATGGCCGGCGCGGTGCTGCTCACCGCACCCATCCTCGTGGTTTTCGTGGCTCTGCAGCGTCACTTCATCGCCGGCATTTCCGCCGGGGCAGTCAAGTAAGGGAGGCTACATGGCGGAACTTTCGCTCAGGAACGTGCTCAAGCGTTATGGCGCGCTCGAAGTCATCCATGGCGCAAATCTGGAGGTGGAAGACGGGGAGTTCGTCGTTTTTGTCGGCCCGTCCGGCTGCGGCAAATCCACGCTTCTCAGAATGATCGCCGGGCTGGAAGATATCTCCGGCGGCGATATCGTGATCGGCGGCAGAACGGTGAGCGATGCCGATCCGGCCGATCGCGGCATCGCGATGGTGTTCCAGTCCTACGCGCTTTATCCGCATATGACTGTCGCCGAAAACCTGTCCTTCGGCCTTCGAATGAACGGCAACCCCAAAGCAGATACGCAGAAGCGTGTCAGCCGTGCCGCAGAAATCCTGCAGATCAACGAATTGATGGAACGCCGCCCGAAACAGCTTTCCGGTGGCCAGCGCCAGCGTGTGGCCATCGGCCGCGCCATCGTACGCGAACCGCAGGTCTTCCTGTTCGATGAGCCGCTGTCCAACCTCGATGCTGAACTGCGGGTACAGATGCGCGTGGAAATATCGCGGCTGCACAAGCAGCTTGGCACCACGATGATCTATGTGACCCATGACCAGACCGAGGCGATGACGCTCGCCGACAAGATCGTGGTTTTGCGGGCGGGCAATATCGAACAGGTCGGCGCGCCGCTCGATCTTTATGACGATCCCGCCAATCGTTTCGTCGCCGGTTTCGTCGGCTCGCCGAAGATGAATTTTCTCGACGCCACCATCATCGGCAGCGGTGCGGAAAGCGTCACGCTCTCGCTCGACAGCGATCCTGCGGTGCGGCTGACCCTGCCGGTCAAGGCCCGTTTGAACGACGGCGCCAGGGTTTCGCTCGGCATCCGGCCCGAACATTTCGCCGATGCGGGGCAAGGCGATGCCGATCTCACCGTTCATGTCGATGTCGCTGAACATCTCGGCAATACCAGCTATGTCTATGCCCGCGCGCAAGGCGGCGAACAGCTCATCATCGAGCGGCCGGAATCGCGTGATGTCGGCAATCGCGACCGGCTGACGGTCGGTCTTTCCGCCCCCAAGGCTTTCCTTTTCGACAGCAAGGGCGAACGCCTGCGCTGAACCCTTTCCCAAGCACCCAATGTAAGACGAGGATTTCATGACGACCGAACAACCGATCCGCTGGGGCATCATCGGCCCGGGCACCATCGCCAAAACATTCGCGGACGGCATTGCCCATTCCCGCACCGGCAGGTTAGAGGCCATCGCCACCCGCAATCCGGACAAGCCCGGCCTTGCCGAAGCTTTTGCCGGCGCGCGCATCATCCATGGTTACGACGCGCTGCTTGCCGATCCCGATATCGACGCGGTTTACATTGCCACCCCCCACACCGGCCATGCCGAATGGGCGATCAAGGCGATCCGCGCCGGCAAGAACGTGCTGGTGGAAAAACCCATCGCGCTTTCCGCCTATGACGCCGATGCCATTTTCCACGAGGCGAAAAAGGCAGGCGTCTTTGCCGGCGAGGCCTATATGTATCGCCTGCACCCGCAGACGGCGAAACTGCTGGAACTGGTGAAAGCCCGCGCCGTCGGCGATATCCGCATCATCCGTTCCAGCTTCGGTTTCAACATGGGCTCCTTCCGGGCCGATCACCGGCTCTTTGCCAATGAAATGGCGGGCGGCGGCATTCTCGATGTCGGCGGTTATCCGGTCTCCATGGTGCGCATGATTGCCGGTGCGGTAGACGGAAAATCCTTCGCCGAGCCGGAAAAGGTGGCGGGTGCCGCCCATCTCGGCCAGTCGGGCGTCGATGAATGGGCCTCGGCGGTGCTGAAATTCCCCAATGGCATCGTCGCCGAAGTCTCATGCTCGATCATGGCGGGGCAGGACAATGTGCTGCGCATCATCGGCTCGGAAGGTCGCATCGAAGTCAAGGATTTCTGGTTCGCCGCTGGCCACAAGGGCGGCACCGGGCGGATCGACATCATTCGCGGCGACAAGGTGGAAACCATCGAAGTGCCGGAAGATCGCTGGCTTTATTCCTTCGAGGTCGATGCGGCCGGCGAGGCTATCCGGCAGGGCAAAAAGGAATTCGATGCACCCGGCATGGGCTGGGCCGACAGCCTCGGCAATTTGCGGGTCATGGATCAGTGGCGCGCTTCCGTCGGGCTGGAATACAGCATTGAGAAGGCAACGTCGCGCGTTGCGAATATTGCCGGCGGCAAGGTGGTGGCCGGAAACGCGGTTCCGAAGCGGCAGATACCGGGCATTGCCAAGCCGGCTTCCGTGGTCGCGCTCGGTTTCGAATTTTTCCCCAATTTCGCCTCCGCATCGCTGACGCTCGATGCGTTTTATGAAGCGGGCGGCAATCTCTTCGATACGGCCTATGTCTATGGCGGCGGCAAGACGGAGGCGATTTTTGGTGACTGGCATAGGAGCCGCAATGTGCCGCGCGAGGAGATCGTGCTGATCGGCAAGGGCGCGCATTCGCCGCTCTGCTATCCCGACATGATCGCCAGGCAGCTCGATCAGTCGCTGGAGCGATTGAAGACGGATTATGTCGATGCCTATTTCATGCATCGCGATAATCTGGACGTTCCGGTCGCCGAATTCGTCGATGCCATGGATGCCGAAGTCCGGCGCGGGCGCATTCGCGGCATTTTCGGCGGTTCCAACTGGACACGGGAACGCATGGATGAAGCTGCCGCCTATGCTGGGAAGAACGGCAAGCAGGCCCCGGGCGCGCTTTCCAACAATTTCTCGCTCGCCGAAATGCTCGATCCCATCTGGGCGGGCTGTGTCGCTGCGTCGGATGACGAGTGGAAGGAATGGCTGAGATCCCGCCAGATCCCCAACTTCGCCTGGTCGAGCCAGGGGCGGGGTTTCTTCACCGATCGGGCAGGGCGGAACAAGCATGATGACGAGGAGATCGTCCGTGTCTGGTATTCCGACCGCAACTTCGTTCGCCGCGATCGGGCAATCGAGCTTGCACAGAAACTCGGGCGGCACCCGATCCATATCGCGCTTGCTTATGTCATCGCCCAGCCTTTCCCGGTCATTCCGCTGATCGGGCCGCGCACCATCGCCGAGCTGGAGGATAGTCTTTCGGCGCTGGATATTGCGCTGACGGGCGAGCAGGTGAAGTGGCTGGAGGCGTACGGCCGGTCAGGAAGGCGGCGGATAAGTCCGCCGCCATTCGGATAGGACGAAGCGCTGCGGCATATTTCTTCTCCCCGCCGGGGAGAAGATGCCCCGAAGGGGCAGATGAGGTGGCAAACTCTCCGAATATCTCTGCCGCCGCCCCCTCATCCGGCGCTGCGCCACCTTCTCCCCCGGCGGGGAGAAGAAACAGGCGGCACCCGCTTATTCCATGGCGATCCTGCGGAGGGCGCTATCTTTCATCTTCTTTCCTTTTCCGGTGACTGCTAAAGCCTAGGTTCATAGACGCGTCGCGAAACAATCACCGGAGTTCCCATGGGCGATATCGACCGAAACCGTGCGCATGAGCTGATGCGGGAGGCGGATATCGACGCGCTGGTGCTGTTCCAGCCCGAAGCCTTCCGTTATGCGGTCGGCGCTCACGCCGGCGTGGCGACCATGTGGGGCAGGGCGGGCTCGGCGATTGCGCTGGTGCCGGCCGATGTGGGGGCGAGACTTGCCGCCGTCGTCAGTGATCATGCCGCCCCGCTCGTCAGACGGGCCGCACCGGACGTTGAACTGTGCTGCCATCGCATCTGGATCGACATGGTCGATCTTTCGGGTGTGGAAACCGTCGCGCAGGTGGATGACGCCTATCGCCGTAGTGCTTCCGGCGGGCCGAGACCGGAGACATTCGATCGTGCCGTCTGTTTCGGCCTGTTGGCTGACTTGCTGCGGGAGCGCGGGCTGTCTGCGGCGCGCATCGGCGCCGATCTCGAATTCATGCCGGCCGCCGATTTTCTGGCCCTGCGTCAGGCCCTTCCCGATGTGAACTGGATCGATGGCTCGGCCGTGTTGCGGCGTCTGCGCGCGGTGAAATCCGAACGCGAGATCGAGCTTCTGCGGCGCGCGGCAGCGGCGGCTGAGGCGGGGCTGGTCGCGATGGCGGCGGCCGTCAGGCCGGGGGCGGCGCTCGGCGGGCTTTCCGCCGCCTGGAAGGCCGGCGCGCAGGCGCATGCCGCGACATCCGGTTTTTCACTGAGCGGGCACTGGGATTACATATCCGTCGGGCCCGCCCTGTCGGATATGGCGGCCGTGGTGACGCCGGGTGCGCTCATCAAGGCTGATGTCGGCACGCTGGTCGATGGTTATTCTTCCGATGGTGCAAGAACCTTCTCATGGGGGCCGGTCTCGCCTCTGGCAGCGGATATCTTCAAGGCGCTGGAAGCGGCTTTTGCCGCCGGGCTTGAATCGATCCGTCCGGGCAACAGCTTCGGCGCGGTGCACGCCGCCATGCTGGCCTCGATGCGCAGGGACGGTTTCGGCGAATATTATCGCGGCCATTTCGGCCATTCCGTCGGGGGCGGCGTCGGCATCGAGGAATGGCCATTCTTTTCCCATGACAATCCGGAAATCATTCTTCCCGGCATGGTGGTCGCGCTCGAAGCGCCTTTTTACGGCGAGGGGCTGGGTGCCTTGATGATCGAGGACCAGTTCCTCGTCACATCGTCAGGCGCGGAGTGCATGAACACGCTGCCCCGCACTCTGAGAGATTTATTCAGAAGCTGAGTGCCGTCTCAGAGGAAATCGTCGCGGCGCGGGGTGAAGCAGTCGATCAGCTCGCCCTCTTCCAGACACAGGCAACCGTGTTCGATATGGCCGGGCACCACAAGGCTGTCGCCTTTCTCAAGGTCATAGGCTTCGCCATCGCGGTAGAAACGGAAACTGCCGCTGGCGACATAGGTGGATTGCACATGCGGATGGCTGTGCAGCTTGCCTTCCGCGCCGGTCTTGAAACGGAAAGACACCACCATCAGCTCGGGTGCTTCGGAAAGCACGGTGCGTTCCACGCCATCGTCGGGCGAAACGGTGGGGAATTTGGGAAGCTGCTGCATGGGTTTCTCCTCGGTCTTGTAATGCGCTTCAGGGCGGTTCAGGCGGGCAATTTCAGCGTGGTGCGCGCAACATGGCGCGGTAACGCGTCTGGCTGCTTTTCAGGTGCTGGCGCATGGCGCTTCGCGCCGCATCCTCGTCGCCATCCTGAATGGCGATCAGGATTGCCTCGTGCTCGCCGACCAGCCGTTCGAGATCGGCAGGCGAAAGCACCGTTTCCGTGCCGTTGTCAGTCACGGCACGGCGCGGAATGACGGTCGGGCCAAGCACCTGAAGGAACTCGCTGAAACGGGGATTGTTGGTCGCTTCGGCCACGGCCAGATGAAAGGCGAAATCGGCCTCGGCCGTCGGGATACCCCGGGCGGCGCTGGCGCGGAAGGCATCAAAGGCCTCGATGATCTTTTCTTCCTGCGCCGGCGAGCGGCGAATGGCGGCAAGGCCGGCGGCATCACCTTCCACGGCGGTGCGCAACTCCAGCATCTCGATCAGCGAGGACACACGCGCGAGATCGACATTGTGAAATGGCCGCCGCTCCACGGGCGCGGGCTCCAGCACGAAGACGCCGGCGCCCTGACGCGGCTCGACCAGACCATCGGAGCGCAATGAGGCGATCGCCTCGCGCACCACGGTGCGGCTCACGCCGAATTCTTGCGTCAGCTGCGCTTCGGAGGGCAGGCGGTCGCCGGTCTTGTAACGGCCCTTGGCGATCTGGCTGCGCAGTTCCTCCGAAACCTTCACCACAAGCGTTCTGCCCTGGGGCGCTGCCGGTTCCGAGCTCGTCGCTTTTGTCATTTTCATCGCCGTTCTAAAAATTCGGTTGCATGCGTGTTCCTCGATACGTCATTCGCGGCCCCGCTTGCAATCCCGCCGCTTGGGCGGGCGTTTCGTCTGGCAGCTCACGTCGCCTTGAAGATCGGGTTGTCGACGAAGACTCCGCCCTGAAAACGGACAAGTGCATCGTCGGGGTCTGGCGTCGGGCTGGTCTGCGCGATCTGTTCGCGGAAGGCTTCGGCATTGTCCCTGGGTTTCCAGCCGAGGTAACCGAGATGGGAATTGTCCCACCAGCCGGCATCATTGGCCGAAGCGCCCCAGACGACCGGGCAGCCGAGCACCGGCGCACGAAACACCGCCATAATCAGCGACACGAAATCATCCTGCGAGAACCAGGTAGATAACATGCGGTAATTGGTGGGTTCCGGCGTGCAGGAGCCGATGCGCACCAGCGCCGTCTCCTGTCCGAATTTCTCGAAATACATGCGGGCGAGGTTTTCGCCGAAACATTTGGAGACGCCGTAAAGCCCGTCCGGGCGGACGGGAACATCGGGGCCGAGACGCTCGGTCTGGGGATAATAACCGATCGTATGGTTGGAACTCGCAAAAACGATGCGTGGCTGCCCATGGGCGCGGGCGGCCTCGTAGAGATTATAAAGCCCGATGATATTGCCCTGCAAAATCTGCTCGAAGGGCCGCTCCACCGATATGCCGCCGAGATGCACGATGCCATCGCAACCGGCAACCATGGCGTCCACGGCGGCCGCATCGGCAAGGTCGCATTGCACACATTCCTCGTTCGGCCCGGCCGGATCGAGCGGGGAGAGGTCGGCAAGGCGCACTATCTCGGCCATCGGTGCAAGGCGTGCGCGCATGACACGGCCAAGTTGGCCCGCCGCACCGGTAACAAGAAGCCGTTTCATCGCCATTCTCCCAAGTCATTTCTGCATCTGCGCTGTGGTCAGAAGTGTCGCCACCTCTTGACCTTGTCATACAGATCGTACAAAAAGCGGATAACATATATTATGTGCCATACGCAACAATCATGAAGGATGAGTTTGATGTTGACCGTCGAAACCAGGCAGGCCGTGAACCCGGACTATGCAAAAACGCTGGATACCGAGGGGCTTCGCCGGCATTTCCTTGCGAACGACATGTTCCGGTCGGGTGAAATCAGGCTGATCTATACCCACTATGACCGCTTCGTCATGGGCGGCGCGGTGCCGAATGGCGCGCCGCTGACGCTGGACAAGGTGGAAGAAACCAGGACCCCGTCCTTCCTCGACCGGCGTGAAATGGGCATCGTCAATATCGGCGAAACCGGCACCGTCAGCGCCGGCGGCGAAACCTATACGCTCAATCGCGGCGACGTGCTTTATCTCGGTGCCGGCAGCGGCGCGGTGACCTTTGATGGCGCGGGGCGATTCTACATCACTTCCTGCCCGGCCCATCGCAGCCTGCCGGCAAAGCTCGTCAGCCTTGCTGACAGCAAGGAGGTCAAGCTTGGCGCGGCCGAGACCTCCAACAAGCGCACCATCAACCAGTTCATCCATCCGCTCGTCATGGAAAGCTGCCAGCTGGTGCTGGGTTATACAACGCTTGAGGATGGCTCCGTCTGGAACACCATTCCCTCGCATATCCACGACCGCCGCATGGAGGCCTATCTCTATTTCGGCATGGATGAGAAGTCGCGCGTGCTGCACCTGATGGGTGAGCCGCAGGAAACCCGGCATCTGTTCATTTCCAACGAAGAAGGCGCCATTTCGCCGCCCTGGTCGATCCATTCCGGCGCGGGTATCGGCTCTTATACCTTCATCTGGGCCATGGCCGGCGACAATGTCGACTATACCGATATGGACTTCATCCAGCCGGGGGATCTGAAATGAAAAATCCCTTCTCTCTCGAGGGCCGCAAGGCGCTCGTAACCGGCGCGAATACGGGTCTCGGCCAAGCCATTGCGGTGGGTCTTGCTGCCGCCGGTGCGGAGGTGGTCTGCGCCGCGCGCCGCGCGCCGGATGAGACGCTTGATATCATCGCGAAGGAGGGCGGCAAGGCCAGCGCACTGTCGATCGATTTTTCCGATCCACTGGCGGCGAAGGACAGTTTTACCGAGGCCGGTTTCGACATTCTCGTCAACAATGCCGGCATCATCCGTCGCGCCGATTCCGTCGAGTTTTCCGAACTCGACTGGGATGAGGTGATGGACGTCAATCTCAAGGCGCTGTTTTTCACCACACAGGCCTTTGCGAAGGAGCTGCTGGCGAAAGGCAGGTCCGGCAAGGTGGTCAATATCGCTTCGCTCCTGTCCTTCCAGGGCGGCATTCGCGTGCCATCCTATACGGCCGCGAAACATGGTGTCGCCGGCCTCACCAAACTCCTCGCGAATGAGTGGGCGGCAAAGGGCATCAATGTGAACGCCATTGCCCCCGGTTATATCGAAACCAACAATACCGAGGCCCTGCGCGCCGATGCAGCCCGCAACAAGGCCATTCTGGAGCGCATTCCGGCCGGCCGCTGGGGGCACTCGGAAGATATCGCCGGGGCGGCGGTTTTCCTGTCATCTGCGGCTGCGGATTATGTGCATGGCGCCATTCTCAACGTCGATGGCGGCTGGCTGGCGCGCTGATTTGCGCCAGTTCTGAAAATTCATCATATAACTTGTATGATGACTTGTTGACAAATATGAGGCGAGCGGTTTAGGTGGCTTTCAGTCAATGAACCTGCAGAGGAATTTCGGTCATGAACCCTGAACAAATCAAGACGGCGCTTGGCTCCGGCCTGTTGTCCTTCCCGGTCACCCATTTCGATTCCGAGGGCCGTTTCGCCGCCGATAGCTACAGGGCGCATGTGGAGTGGCTCGCCGGTTACAAGGCGCCGGTGCTGTTTGCCGCCGGCGGCACGGGTGAGTTCTTCTCGCTGAAGCCGGATGAAATCCCGACCATCGTTTCGGCCGCCAAGGAAGTGGCCGGCGAAACGGCCATCGTTTCCGGTTGTGGTTACGGCACCGAGATCGCCGTCGATATTGCCCGCTCCGTGGAAAAAGTCGGTGCCGATGGCATCCTGCTCCTGCCGCATTATCTCATCGATGCGCCGCAGGAAGGGCTTTACGCCCACATCAAGAAGGTATGCCAGTCGGTCGGCATCGGCGTCATGGTCTATAACCGCGACAATTCCGTGCTGCAGGCCGATACGCTGGCGCGTCTCTGTGACGAATGCCCGAACCTCGTCGGCTTCAAGGACGGCACGGGCGATATCGGCCTCGTGCGTCAGATCACCGCCAAGATGGGCGACCGCCTGATGTATCTCGGCGGCATGCCGACGGCGGAACTGTTTGCCGAAGCCTATCTCGGTGCCGGTTTCACCACCTATTCCTCGGCCGTCTTCAACTTCGTGCCGGGTCTCGCCAATGAATTCTACGCGGCCCTGCGTGCCGGCGAGCGCGCCACCTGCGAACGCATCCTGACGGAGTTCTTCTATCCGTTCATGGCGATCCGCAACCGCGCCAAGGGTTACGCCGTCTCCGCCGTCAAGGCCGGTGTTCGTCTGCAGGGCTTTAATGCCGGTCCGGTGCGCGCGCCGCTGAAGGATCTGACCAATGAGGAAATCGGCATGCTCGATGCCCTGATCGGCACACATAAGCGCAAAGCCTGATTAGGGGGCTGATCGGGACAAACGGGAGGGGAGCCATGAAAATCACGGCGGTGCGCACGCATCTGCTCGAACACCGGCTGGACACGCCATTTGAAAGCGCATCCATGCGCTTTGATCGGCGGGCCCATGTTCTGGTGGAGATCGAATGCGACGACGGTACCGTCGGCTGGGGTGAATGCCTCGGCCCGGCAAGACCCAACGCGGCCGTGGTTCAGGCTTACTCGGGCTGGCTGATCGGCCAGGACCCGCGCCAGACCGAAAAGATCTGGGCCGTGCTTTATAATGCCCTGCGCGATCAGGGCCAGCGCGGCCTCAGCCTCACCGCCTTGTCCGGCATCGATATCGCGCTCTGGGATATCAAGGGCAAGCATTACGGCGCTTCCGTCTCCATGCTGCTTGGCGGGCGCTGGCGCGAAAGCGTGCGGGCCTATGCCACCGGCAGCTTCAAGCGCGATGGCGTTGACCGCGTCTCCGACAATGCCTCCGAGATGGCCGAGCGCCGGGCGGAGGGTTTTCACGCCTGCAAGATCAAGATCGGTTTCGGCATCGAGGAAGACCTCCGGGTCATCGCTGCGGTGCGTGACGCGATCGGGCCGGATATGCGGCTGATGATAGACGCCAATCATGGTTATACCGTCACCGAAGCCATCACGCTCGGCAATCGCGCGGCCGAATTCGGCATCGACTGGTTCGAGGAGCCGGTGGTTCCGGAACAGCTTGATGCCTATGCCCGGGTGCGGGCCGGCCAGCCGATCCCGGTTGCGGGCGGCGAGACCTGGCATGGGCGTTATGGCATGTGGCAGGCGCTTTCCGCCGGTGCCGTGGATATTCTCCAGCCTGATCTCTGCGGCTGCGGCGGTTTTTCCGAAACCCAGAAGATCGCCACGCTCGCCACGCTGCACGGCGTGCGCATCGTGCCGCATGTCTGGGGCACCGGCGTGCAGATCGCCGCCGCGCTGCAATTCATGGCGGCGATGGTGCCCGACCCGGTTCGCGTCAATCCCATCGAGCCGATCATGGAATTTGACCGCACCCATAATCCGTTCCGTCAGGCCGTGTTGCGCCAGCCTCTCGAGGCGGTGAACGGCGTTGTCGCCATCCCCGATGGTCCCGGTCTCGGCATCGAGATCAACCGTGACGCATTGACCGAATTCAGGATGCCAGACCCGTGAGCGAACTCGTCAGAAAACTGAGCGGCACGGCGCCGAACCCCGCTTTCCCAAAAGGGGCGGTCGATACGCAGATGCATATGTATCTGCCCGGTTATCCCGCCTTGCCGGGTGGTCCCGGCCTGCCGCCGGGCACCCTGCCGGGACCGGAGGATTATCGCCGCCTGATGTTATGGCTCGGCATAGACCGGGTCATCATCACGCAGGGTAACGCCCATCAGCGCGATAATGGCAACACGCTTGCCTGCGTTGCCGAGATGGGCGAGGCGGCCCGCGCCGTGGTCATCATCGATGCGACAACGACCGAAAAGGACATGGAAAAGCTCACCGCTGCCGGTGCGGTTGGCGCGCGCATCATGGATCTGCCGGGCGGTGCGGTGAACCTTTCCGAGCTGGAAGTGGTGGACGAGCGGGCACATGCGGCCGACTGGATGGTGGCGGTGCAGTTCGACGGCAATGGTCTTCTTGATCATCTGCCGCGGCTTCAGAAAATCCGCGCCCGCTGGGTGTTCGATCATCATGGCAAGTTCTTCAAGGGCATCAGGACGGATGGGCCGGAAATGGCAGCACTTCTGAAGCTCATCGATCGCGGCAATCTCTGGTTCAAATTCGCCGGCGTTTATGAAAGCGCCCGTGAAAGCTGGCCCTATGCGGACGTCGCCGCCTTTTCGCGGGTGATCGCCGCCCATGCGCCGGAGCGCATCGTCTGGGGCACTAACTGGCCGCATAATTCGGTGCGCGAAACGGTCGCCTATCCCGATGATGCCCGTCTTGCGGAACTGACGCTCGGCTGGTTGCCGGACGAGGCGGCGCGCCATCGGGCGCTGGTCGAAAACCCGGAAGCTCTGTTCAAGCTGTCGCCGGTCAAGGTGGCCTAGTTTTATCCGGGATGGTTGGGGAAGGGAGGCCCCGTCATCCTTTTCAACTGAAAGGACTTTGCATGCCGGCCCGGATGGGCGTCAAAAAAATCGGCCCGATAGCCTTGGAGGGGCTGGGCCGTTTCAACAATGGAGGAGGAAAGCATGAAAAAGATTGCAAGCATGATGTGCGTCGCGATGGGGATCGCGCTGTCAGGTGTTTCCGCCAGCGCGCAGGAAATCACCCTGCGCTCCGCCGATATCCACCCGGATGGTTATCCGACCGTCGAGGCCGTGAAATATATGGGTGAGCTGCTGGCAGAGCGCAGCAAGGGCCGCATCAAGATCCAGGTGATGAACAATTCCGTTCTCGGCGGCGAGAAGGACACCATCGAGCAGACCCGCTTCGGCGTCATCGACATGAACCGCGTCAACGCCGCCCCCTTCAACAATCTGGTCAAGGAAACCACCGTTCTCGGCCTGCCTTTCCTGTTCCGCTCGACGGAGCACATGCACAATACGGTCGACGGCCCGATCGGTGATGAGGTTCTGGCGGCCTTCGAACCGCATGGCCTCGTCGGTCTTGCCTTTTACGATTCCGGCGCGCGTTCCTTCTACACCACCAAAAAGCCCATCGAAAAACTGGCGGACCTGAAGGGTCTTAAAATCCGCGTGCAGCAGTCGGACCTGTGGATTTCGATGATGCAGGCCTTTGGCGCCAACCCGACGCCGATGCCGATGGGCGAAGTTTATTCCTCGCTTGAGACCGGTGTGGTCGACGGTGCCGAAAACAACTGGCCGTCCTACGAATCCGCCCGCCACTATGAAGTCGCGAAGAACTACTCGCTGACGGAACATTCCCTCAACCCGGAAATCCTCGTCATTTCCAAGATCTCCTATGACAAGCTCTCGCCGGAAGACCAGAAGCTGCTGCGCCAGGCGGCCAAGGATTCGGTCGGCAAGATGCGCGAACTCTGGAGCGCCCGCGAAAAGGCGTCCGAAGAAAAGGTTCGCGCCGGTGGCGTCAACGTCATCAAGGTCAACAAGGAGGAATTCGCCGCGGCGATGGGTCCGGTCTACGACAAGTTCGTCACCGATCCGAAGATGAAAGACCTTCTGGAGCGTGTGAAAGCGGTCAAGTAACGCGCGAAAACCGGCCTTGGAAACAGGGCCGGTTTTCTTTTGTCGCCGTTGACGCGGGAGGAACAGACAATGCGAAATTTCATGCGGGCAATCCGCCCCTTTCTCGGCGCGCTCAGCCACGCGTCGCTTTATATTGCCGGTATCGGCATGATCGCCATGACGCTTATCGTCGGCTGGCAGGTCTTTGCGCGGTATATCCTCAATGATTCACCCAGCTGGTCGGAGCCGCTGTCGCTGCATCTCATGTCGTGGTTCATCATGCTGGGGGCAGCCGTCGGCGTGCGCGAAAGCGTGCATCTGGGGCTCGACATCCTGCGTTACATGATGCCGCCGCGCGTGCAGAAGGGCATGGACCTGACGAGCCTTGCGCTCATCTTCTTCTTCGGCGTCGGCATGGCCTGGTATGGCACCTCGCTTTCCATGGGCACCTGGACAGCGACGATACCCGTTCTCGGCTGGCCGGGCGGCACGGATTTCTTTCCGCTGATCGGCGGCGGTTTCCTCATCGCGCTGTTTTCCGCAGAACGTTTCATCGATCTTGCCATCGGTGAGGACATCGCGGCTGACGTCATCGCGCAGGAGGCCGCATAATGGCTTACACCATTCTTTTCGGGGTCTTTACCCTGCTGATGCTGATCGGCACGCCGATCGCCTTTTGCCTCGGCATCGCTTCCTTCGCCACGGTTCTTTATCTCGGCCTGCCACCCATCGTGGTGTTCCAGCAGATGAATTCCGGCATGAATGTCTTCGCGATGATGGCGATCCCGTTCTTCATCTTCGCGGGGGACCTGATGGTGCGCGGTGGCATTGCCCATCGCCTCATCCGGTTTGCCGCCGGTCTCGTCGGGCACCTGCGTGGTGGCCTCGGCCAGGTCAATATCGTCGCGTCCACGTTGTTCGGTGGCATTTCCGGCTCGGCCGTCGCCGATGCCTCGGCCGTCGGCGGGTTGATGATCCCGCAAATGGCCAAGCGCGGTTATGACAGGGACTATGCCGTCAATGTCACCGTCAATGCCGCCATCATCGCCCTGATGATCCCGCCCTCGCATAACATGATCCTCTATTCGATCGCGGCGGGTGGCAATGTCTCGGTGGCCGATCTCTTCACCGCGGGCATCATTCCGGGCCTGCTTCTGGCCGCAGCGCTGATGGTGACGGCCTATATCGTTGCCCGGCGCAAGGGTTATCCATCCGAGCCGTTTCCGGGTTTCTCCAAGCTGATGTATTATCTGCTGGCCTCATTCCCCGGCATCCTGCTGATCGGCATCATCTTTGGTGGCGTGCGGTCGGGCATCTTCACAGCGACGGAAAGCTCGTGCATCGCCGTGCTTTATGCATTCCTTGTCGCCATGCTGGTCTATCGCGAGCTCAACTGGGACGGTTTTGTGGAAGCGGTCATGGGGGCCGTCCGCACCACGGCCATGGTTCTGCTCGTCATCGGCACGGCGGCATCCTTCGGCTGGCTGATGGCCTTCCTGCAGGTGCAGACGCTGATGATTGCGGCAATCAGCGCGATTTCGGACAATCCGATCATCGTGCTGCTCGTCATCAACGTCATCCTGCTGCTGCTCGGCACCTTCATGGACATGGCGCCGATGGTCATCATCTCAACACCGGTGCTTCTGCCTGTCGTGAAGGCCTTCGGCATCGATCCCGTGCATTTCGGCGTGGTGATGATCCTGAACGCCGGGATCGGCCTCAACACGCCGCCGGTCGGAACGGTGCTCTTCGTCGGCTGCGCGGTGGGCGGCATATCTATCAGGGAAGCGATGCGGACGATCTGGCCGTTCTTCGGCGCCAGCATCGCCGTGCTGCTCGCCGTCACCTATATTCCTTCGCTTTCCCTGTGGTTGCCATCGCTTTTCCGGTGACTTCCACAACTTCCGCAAGAGGAGGCCCCGCTATGCCGGGGCCTTTTCCGTTTCGGTGGCAAGCAGCCTCTGCTGTTCGTGTTCATCAAAGGCCATCAGATTGCCATGCCGGCTGCGGCGTATCCGGTTCATATGGTCACGCGGACTAAGTCCCAGTGTCCGTTTGAACATGCGCGAGAAATAATACGGGTCGCCATACCCCACTTCGGCTGCCGCTGCCGAAACCGAAAGCCCAGCCTCAAGAAAATGCATGGCGCGTTCCATGCGCTTGAACTCCTGATATTTCCGCGGTGTCCGTCCCACGCGCTTCTGGAACTCCCGCAGGAAATAATCGCGATTATAGGGCGCCGCATCGGTCGCCCGGCCGGCAATATCGGGGTCGAGTGGATTGGCCGAAATCATGGTGATCGCCTTCATCACCGCAAGGTCCAGCGCCTCCGCCCCCTCGGGCTGGAAACTTGGGCGGTCCACCCATCCAAGAAAGGCGTCATCGATGAAAGCGATCAGAAGCACCATGAAGAGATGGTGCTGGCCGAGTGTCACGGAGGAGGGCGGGGCGCTCTGCCGGTAGTGGCGCACCAGCGGTTCCAAAAGCGGCCAGCGGCTTAGCCGCAGTTTGGGCTTCAGGTCCATCTGCGCGATAAGGTTGTGGCGGCCATAAATATCCAGCGTGAAATGCTGCGCCACGCCGCGATAGGTCACGGCCTGCTCGTTCCAGCCGACAAAACGCTGCCCTCTCAAAATCAGCATCGCGTCACCGGGGTCCAGTACCCGAGCCTCGCCATCGACGAGATAATGCCCGCGCCCTTCAAGGCAGATAACGAGATCATCCACCTGGTTGGATTTGTCGATCTGCCAGGTGCGCGAATGCTCCATCTTGATCGTTGCGCGTGTCAGGTTGAGGTTGAGCGCCGCAGGCGGAACGGAAGACAGAATGCCACCTTCGATTTCGTCCATCTTTTTCCTCGTCTTTGTTAATTCACCTTGGCGCGGAAATTTGGTTTTGTCACCGCATAAATCGCTTTTACGCGCCGCATCAATGAGGGAGGAGATCGGCCGCGGTGAGAAATTGCGCCATCACGCGCCCGCCGCCCGCCGTTCCGGGAGAATCACTTGTACGAAATTGTATTCTGTCATTCGCGTTCCGCCGGGGCGCGGGGAGGAGCATCATGAAATCTCAGCGCTTCCTCGGGCTGGGATATCTGACGCCTTACATCATCGGGCTTTTGGTCTTCACGGCTATCCCGTTCCTCGGCTCACTCTATCTCAGCTTCACCCGTTACGACCTGATGAGCGATCCAAGCTGGGCGGGGCTTGCGAATTACGAGCGGCTGTTCACCCGCGACCGCACCTTCATGAAATCGCTGAACGTCACCCTGTTCTACGTGTTTCTGACGGTGCCGCTGAAGCTTGCCTTTGCGCTGTTCATTGCGGCGATACTCAATTACAAGCTGCAATTCATCAACTTCTTCCGCACCGCATTTTACGTGCCGTCCATCCTCGGCGGCTCGATCGCGATAGCGGTTCTGTGGCGTTATATCTTCGCAAGCGAGGGGCTCGCCAATATGGCGCTGGCCGCCGTGGGCCTTTCGCCCGTAGACTGGTTCGGTGATCCCGGCAATGCGCTTTTCACTATAACGCTGCTGCGCTGCTGGCAGTTCGGTTCGGCCATGGTGATCTTTCTCGCCGCGCTGCAATCCATCGACAAGTCGCTTTACGAGGCCGCAGCCATCGATGGCGCAGGCAAGGTGAGGACCTTCTTCTTCATCACGCTGCCGCTTCTGACGCCTGTGATCTTTTTCAACCTCATCATGCAGATGGTGCAGGCGTTTCAGGAGTTCAACGGCCCTTACATCATCACCCAGGGTGGGCCGCTGAAGTCCACTTACCTCTTGCCTCTCTACATCTACGACGAGGCCTTCAAGAAGTTCAACATGGGCTATGCCTCCGCGATTGCCTGGGTGCTCTTCACCATCATCACCGTGCTGACCCTCGTGGCCTTCTGGTCGTCGAAGAAGTGGGTCTATTACGCCGGCGACAAGCGGAACTGATGCCATGACCGATATCGCAACCCTAAACGACATGCAGGCGGCCCGCCGGGCGCGGCTGAGGCTGCTCTCCACCTCCGTGCGTTACGTCCTTCTCTTCGCGGTCGGCCTCGTCATGCTTTATCCGCTGGTCTGGCTGGTGGGCGCTAGCTTCAAGACCAATTCGGAAATCTTCTCCGGCGCCGGCTTCATCCCCGACAACCCGACGCTGGACGGCTATATCCGCGGCTGGGAAACCTCGACGCCCTATACGTTCGGCCGGTTCTTCTGGAATTCGTTCCTGATCATCCTGCCGAAGGTCATCGGCACGGCGATTTCCTGCACCATGGCGGCCTATGCCTTTGCCCGCTTCGATTTTCCGCTGAAGAAAATCCTGTTCGGCTCGGTCATCGCCATCCTGCTTCTGCCGAATGTCGTTACCCGCATTCCGCAATATATCCTGTTTCGCGATCTCGGCTGGCTGGACAGTTTCCTGCCGCTCTGGGTGCCCTCGGCTTTCGCCGGCGATGCCTTCTTCGTCTTCATGCTGGTGCAGTTCCTGCGCTCGCTGCCATCGGACATGGAAGAGGCCGCCCGGGTGGATGGTGCCAACAGCCTGCAGACGCTGATTTACATCGTCGTGCCGATGCTGGCGCCGGCGCTGATCTCGGTCTGCCTGTTCCAGTTCATGTGGACGATGAACGACTTTCTCGGGCCGCTGATTTACCTGTCCTCGGTCGATAAATATCCGGTGAGCCTTGCGCTCAAACTCTCCATCGACACCACCGAAGCCTTTGAATGGAACCGCATCCTGGCGATGTCGGTGTTGACGATCGCGCCTGCGCTGATCGTGTTCTTCGCGGCGCAACGGTATTTCATTGAAGGGATCTCGTCTGGCGGGGTCAAGGGCTGAAAATGGCTAGCGTTCAACTTAAAAATCTCGAAAAAATCTATGGCGGCAGCTTCAAGGCCGTGCATGGCATCAATCTCGATGTCGAGGATGGTGAGTTCATGGTGTTCGTCGGCCCTTCCGGCTGCGCCAAATCCACGACGCTGCGCATGGTGGCGGGGCTGGAGGAAATCACCGGCGGTGAAATCCTGATCGGCGACCAGCGCGTCAACGACCTGCCGCCCGGCAAGCGCTCCATCGCCATGGTGTTTCAGAATTATGCGCTTTATCCGCATATGAAGGTGCGTGGCAATCTCGCCTTTGGCCTGAAGATCGCCGGTGTCGCCAAGCCCGAGATCGAAAAGGCCATAGACAATGTCGCGCGCATTCTCGAAATCGAGCCGCTGCTCGACCGGCTGCCGAAGCAGCTTTCCGGCGGGCAGGCGCAGCGTGTGGCGCTTGGCCGCGCGCTCATCAAGAAGCCCGGCGTGTTCCTGTTCGATGAGCCGCTGTCCAATCTCGACGCCAAGCTGCGGGCCTCCATGCGGGTGCGCATTACCGATCTGCATCGCCAGCTGAAGGCGGAGGGCCTGTCCTCGACGGTCATTTACGTCACTCATGACCAGACGGAGGCCATGACCATGGGCGACCGCATCTGCGTCATGCAGGCGGGGCGCATCATGCAGGTCGCGACGCCGAAGGAGCTTTATAACCATCCCGCCAATCTCTTTGTCGCCGGTTTCATCGGTACGCCGGAAATGAACCTGGTGGATGTGACAATCGACAGCGCCGAGTTCGTCATCGCCGGCCAGCGCCTGCCGATCGGCGCCCATCTGGAACAGCGGCTTTCGGCCAGACCCGCAGATGCCGTCATCGGCATCCGCCCGCAGCATCTTTCGCTCGCGGTGGCGACGGATGGCCCGGCGTTGCAGGCGAAACTCACCAATGCGGAGTTCATGGGCCACGAGGTCTATCTGCACGCCGATCTTGGCGGCCAGAAGGTCGTCAGCGTCGTCGGCGCAGCGGAATTCGAGGCGCTCGGGCGCGACGGCATCCTGCGGCTGAAACCGGATCCGGAGAAGCTGCATATTTTCGACAAGGCCGATGGTCGCAACGTCTCGCTGTGAGGAGGGGACGGGCGTGCCTGATTTTTTGAGGAGGAGAAGAAAAATGAAGACGATGACAAGAATGATGGCGATGCTTGCCGGTGCCGCTTATGTGGCGATGGCAACCGCCCCGGCGGCAGGTGCTGCGGAACTGCGCATGTCATGGTGGGGCGGCGAAAGCCGCCACGTCGCCACCCAGAAGGCCATTGCCGCCTGCGGCGAGAAATATGGCCACACGGTGAAGGGCGAATTTACCGGCTTCGATGGCTATCTGGAAAAGCTCACCACGCAGATGGCCGGCAAGACCGAAGCCGATATCGTTCAGGTCAACTGGCCTTGGCTGCCGCTCTTCTCCAGGAACGGCGAGGGCTTTGCGGATCTGCGCCAGCTGAAGCCGCTCGATCTTTCGCAATGGGCCGAGAGCGATCTGGGCGCAGGCTCGATGAACGGCGTGCTGCAGGGGCTTTCCGTCTCCACCACCGGCCGTGTCTTTTTCTTCAACGCCACCACTTTCGAAAAGGCCGGCGTGGAAATCCCGAAGAGCTGGGATGAGTTTTTCGCGGCAACCAAGACCATCAAGGAAAAGCTCGGCAAGGACTATTACACCTTCAATGCCGTGAAGGAGACTGCCCAGCTTCTGGTGACGCTGGCTGTCGTGCAGAAGACCGGCAAGGATCTGGTCGATCCCAAGACCAACCGCGTGGCCTGGACGCCGGAGGAGCTGGCCGAGGGTATCTCTTTCGTCGGCAAGCTGGTCGAAACCGGCTCCATCCGCTCCCAGAAAGAGGAAGCGGCCGATGGCAACGTCAATCTTTATGAAAAGCCGTCCTGGTCGGAAGGCCGGATTGCCGGCTCCTATGAATGGGATTCGACCTATTCGAAATATGCCGATCCGCTCAAGGAAGGGCAGGTTTTGAAACCCGTGCCGATGCTGAAGCGTGCCGATGCCGTGACAGAGGGCGTCTATCGCAAACCTTCCATGGTGTTTTCCATCTCGAAAAACTCCAGGAACCCGGAAGCGGCCGCGCAAATCCTGAACTGCCTGCTGAACGAACCTGAGGGCATCGATGCGCTCGGCACCTCGCGCGGCCTGCCCGCCTCGAAGGCCGCGGCTGCACGTCTGGGCGACAAGGGCGAGCCGGAGGTGCGGGCCGCCAACGCCATCGTCATGGCGGCATCGGGGCCGGTGGTGTCACCCTTCAACGAACATCCTGAAATCCGCTCGGGCTTCATCGATACGCTTGAGGAATATGCTTATGGCCAGTTGACGGCGGAAGAGGCGGCCGAGCAGATCATCGATACGACCAACGATGTTCTTGCCAAGTTCAATTGACGACAATCGCCCGCCGCCTCCATGGCGGCGGGCTCGCTAACCGACTACCGGAAGATGTGAGGCATGTCCGCCAAGGCCGGATAGGCACGAAAGACGAGAAAAGAACATGAACGAACCCATCATCATCGCGTCTTCGGCGCGAACGGCAGCGCTTTGCCTTGCCGTGCCTGGCGCGCGCTATTTCCTTCCGTCCAAAACGGAATGGCATCTGACGTCGGCGGATGGCGACGAAAGGAGCGGCGAAACAGCGACCGTGGTGACGCTGCTGCATGATCTCTCCCCGGATACCCGCTATGTCTTCGAAGCGGAGGGGTTAGGACGGCTGGAGTTCGGAACCGCCCCCTGTGCCGGGCTTGTCGAGGCTTTGGAATTCTCCCTTATGCCGGATGTTGCGCTCGATGATGAGACAGGCGCGCGCGCCAATGCGCAGGCGCTGGAAAGGGCAGTGGCTGCGGTGCCGCAGGGCGGCACGTTGCGTCTCGGGGCCGGTCTCTGGACGGCCTTTCCCGTACGCCTGAAAAGCAACATGGTCCTTCAGCTTGCCGAGGGAGCCGTGCTGCGCGCGCCTTCCAGCCGCAAAGGCTGGCCGATCCTGCCTGCCCGCGATGATGCAGGCCGCATGCTCGGAAGCTGGGAAGGCTTGCCGGATGCCTGTTTCGCCGCGCCCGTTCATGCCATCGGGGCGGATAATCTGGTCATCGAGGGTAGGGGCATTCTCGATGGTTCGGGCGACAGGGGCGACTGGTGGAGCTGGCCGAAAGAAACCCGCGACGGGGCGCGCCGGCCGCGCGGCCTGCATCTCGTTTCCTGCCGCAAAACCCGGCTTCTCGGTTTCACGATCCAAAACGCCGCCTCCTGGACGATCCATCCCCAGGGCTGTGAAGATTTGATCGCTGCCGGCCTCAGCATCGCCGCGCCGCATGACAGCCCGAACACCGATGGTTTCAACCCTGAAAGCTGCCGCAACGTCACAATATCGGGCGTGCGTTTTTCCGTCGGCGACGATTGCATCGCGGTGAAGGCGGGAAAGCGCGGAGCTGATGGCGAGGACGACCATCTTGCGGAAACCCGCGGCGTTCAGGTGCGTCATTGCCTGATGCAGCGTGGCCATGGCGGGCTGGTGATCGGTTCAGAAATGTCCGGCGGCGTGCATGACGTAGCGGTTGAGGATTGCGACATGGTCGGCACGGATCGCGGCCTGCGTCTCAAGACACGGCGCGGGCGGGGTGGTACCGTCAGCAACATCGCCATGCGCCGGGTGCTGCTGGATGGCGTGCAGACCGCGCTTTCCGCCAATGCCCACTATCATTGCGACGCCGATGGGCATGATGAATGGGTGCAATCGCGAAAACCCGCACCGGTCGATGGCGGCACGCCCTTTATCGACGGCATTACCGTGGAGGACGTCGAAATTCGCAATCTCTCCCATGCGGCCGGCGCTTTTCTCGGCCTTCCCGAAGCGCCCATCCGCAACGTCGCCATCCGCAATCTCACCATCGTCTCGCACGATCCGTCGGCCATCACGACGCCGCCAATCATGGCCGACCGGCTGCGTCCCATGCGCCATGAGGCGATTGTTTTCGAGCAGGCGCATATAGTCTGCGATAATCCCGCCCTGTTGAGCGATGCTTCCGTTTCCATTGTGTCAGATTCCGATTGAGAAAACCGATGAAAGTCACTGAATATTTTGACCAATTCTCCAGCCGCTATAAACATTACAAGGGCGGAAGCTGGTGTTATGAGGATGGATGTGTCTATCGCGGCCTGCAGCAGCTGTTCGAGGCCACCGGAGAAGTGCGCTGGAACGACCATCTGCACCGTCTGGCCGATGCACAGATAGCACCAGACGGCACGCTCGCCGGTTACGATCCGCAGGAATATAATATCGACCATATCCTCGCCGGCCGTATCCTCTTTCCCATTGCGGTGGAAACGGGCGATCCGCGTTACCTCGCTGCGGCGGAACATCTGGCGGGGCAACTACGCAGCCATCCGCGCATCGCATCCGGGAATTACTGGCACAAGAAGCGTTATCCGCATCAGGTCTGGCTGGACGGACTTTATATGGGGCTTCCTTTCCAGATCGAATATGCGCAGGCGACGGGCCGGGCGGAACTGATCGACGATGCGCTACGGCAGTTTTCAGCGGCGCTCGCGGCGACTGCGGATAGCGGTGGGCTCTATGCCCATGGTTACGACGATAGCCGCAGCCAGCGCTGGGCCGATCCTCAAAGCGGTAAGTCTCCCGCTATATGGGCGCGCGCGGTGGGTTGGCTCGCCATGGCGCTGGTGGACGCGCTGGCCATCCTGCCGGAGGACGGCGCGACGGCGGCGCTTCGCAAGAAGACGCAGTTGCTTTTGGCCGGAATCATCGCACGGCAGACCGAGGCCGGCCTCTGGATGCAGGTTCTCGACAATTCGGGCCTTGCGGGCAATTACGAGGAAACATCCGCCTCTGCCATGTGTGCCTATGCCTTGCTGCATGCGGCGCGGCTGAAGCTCGTACAGGGCGATGAGGCTAATGCCGCCCTTTCGGCGGGTCGCCGCGCGCTTGAAGCGCTTCTGGAAACGCGGCTGAAAGCCGATGAAGCGGGTGTGATGCGCCTCATCGGCATTGTGCATGTGGCGGGCCTTGGCGGTTTCGAGGGTAACTATCGCGATGGAACGCCGGAATATTATCTGACCGAGCCGGTGGTGTCCGACGATGCCAAGGGCGTCGGGCCGCTGATGATGGCCTATGCCGAAAACCTGCTTCTGGCCAAGCAGCAGAGGCAGGCTGTTTCAGCGGCGTGACATCACGCCGCCCTTACGAAGATCACGGTCTGGATCAGGCCTTGTTTCTTGTGATTGGCAATGGTGATCCTGCCGCCGAAGCGCTCGATGATTTCCTTGGCGATGGCAAGACCCAGCCCCACGCCGGGGATTGACTTGCGCCGCGCGAGGTCCACCCGGAAGAAAGGCTCGAAAACCCGTCCGAGAAGCTCCTGCGGAATGCCGGGGCCTTCGTCGCGGATCGTCACGACGATTTCCCTATCGTCCCCGGTCAGATCGATATACGCCTTCTTGCCGTGGGTGACGGCGTTCAGCACGAGGTTGCGCAGGGCTCTCTTGAGCGCATGCGGGGCGGCCTTGATGGTCATGGGCGCGTCCGGCGCGGTAAAATCGAGCGCGCCGGCATGGCCGAGATCGGAAAGTTCGCTTACGATTTCACCAAGCAGCCTGCCGATATCGATCGTCTTGATGCTGTCCTGGCTTACTTCCTCGCGCACCAGCAGAATGGCACTGTCGGCGATGGCGTCGAGCTCCTCAAGGTCCGCCAGCCATTTGGCGCGCTCCTCGTCGTTTTCGATGAATTCCGCCCTGAGCCGCAGACGGGTCATCGGTGTGCGAAGGTCGTGGCCTGCGGCGGCGACGAGGCGCATGCGGCTTTCCATCGCCGCCTTCAGGCGGCGGGAAAGTTCGTTCAGCGCCCGCGCCGTGGCGCGGATTTCGCCCGAGCCGGTTTCCGGCAGGTGCGGCAGCGAACCGTCCGGGCCGATGCTGGCGGCGGCATTTTCCAGCATGTCGAGCGGGCGGGTGATCTTGCGGGCGGCAAAGATGGACACCGCCGCACTGCCGAGAATGATGAGGCCGATCCACATGCCGAAACTCTTCCAGCCGCCGGGCGGCGGACCCATATGCGGAATTTCCGAAATCAACCATCCATCGGTTTTTAGCGCAATTGCCGCAACGGGAGCGGGATTTCTCCGCATGCGGAGGACCATGGCGGTGCGCGGCTCGCCAACGCGGGCCAGCGACTTCTCCAGAAAGTCCGACAGCAACGGGTCCAGATCGCCGTCCGGCGGTTTTCGCTGGATTTGGAAATAACCCGGCTGACGCAGGGAGGGATCGCGCTCGGCCATGGTCACGGCAAAGGCGAGGCTGCGGGCCAGCGGTTCCATGGCGCGATCGGGCGGCGGTGGTTGCAATGTCCGATCGGCCACCACCGTCGCAAGCGCGATGACGGCGACGATGGAGACGATCAGCAGGGCGGCGATGCGGTTTCTGAGCGAGCTCATCGCTGCACCGGCAGGGTTCTGACCTGAACCGTCATCTGGTAACCGCCATTGCGCACCGTCTTGAAGATCGGCGCGCGGGCGTCCGCATCCAGCTTCCTGCGCAGCCGGCTCATCAGCACGTCGATGGAGCGGTCGAAGGGGCCGCGATCCTTGCCCTGTGTCAGATCGAGAAGCTGATCGCGGGAGAGAAGCCGGCCGGGCCGGTCGAGAAACACCTTCAGCAGATCGAATTCCGCCCCCGTCAGCTCGATCTTCTCGCCGCCGGCGCGGGTGACGGAGCGCTGTTCCGGATCGGCGGTGAAATCCGCGAAATTATAAGTGGCGAATGGGGGGCGGGGTGCTTCATGCGGTGTCGCGCGGCGCAACACGGCCTTGATGCGCGCCGTCAATTCACGCGGATTGAAGGGTTTGCCGAGATAGTCGTCGGCGCCGATTTCCAGCCCGACGATCCGGTCGACATCTTCTTTCAGCGCGGTCAGGAGGATGACTGGCATGCGCGGCCGGCGGCCCTGCAGATCGCGGCAGATATCGAGGCCGGAGCCGTCGGGCAGCATCACGTCGAGCACGATGAGATCGGGATCGGAGCTTGCGATCCGTTCCTCGAATTCCCGCCTGTCGGCCGCCATCGAGACGCGAAATCCTTGCGAGCCGAGATATTTGGCGAGCAATGTGCGTATTTCCGGATCGTCATCGACGATCAATATATGTGTCACCGAAACCGTTGTCATATCGTCCAGCCTTTTGACGTCACTATACATAAGCGCTGCAAGTGGACGGCGGATTTTTGCAACGAAAGCTTTCCGAAGCCGCTTCGGCAACATTCGGTTACAAATCAGCCAGCCGCGGAACAGGACCGGAAACATTCGGACCAAAGCCGGAAACGCGGCGCTCCTATCGTCCTTCCATGTTGGAAAACGGAAGGAAGGTAAAATGAAACACGCACTACTGGTTACCACCGTCATCGTGACAGCTTTTCTCGGTGCTTCCGCCGCCGCGCAGGCTGAGGAGCCGAATGGACCTCCGCCGCCACACGCCGCGCCGCCGCCGGTCAATCCGGATTTCGGTCACGATTTCGGCCCGGACCTCGGCCCCGATTTCGGCCCGAATCCCGGTTTGGCGCGCGGCCCGGAGCATGGTCCGAATCGTCGGCCGCTGCCGCCGCACATGCGCGGTATGCCGGGGCGGCCGGATGTTCTCGGACTGGCGACGAGGCTTTCGGCAGCCGAAATCTATCTCGGCATCACGCCGGAGCAGCTTGGTCCGTGGCGCGCCTATACCACGGCGCTGATCGATCTCGTGTCACCTGTTGCGGAACAAAATCCGCCACCGCCGCCGCCTGTGCCGGGTGACAGCAAGGCCAGACCCGAGCCGCGTCTTGCCGGTGAGGAACTGGCGGGTGACATCGTGCGGAGGGCGGAAAAGGCGAAAGTCCTGCAGGACGCCGCCGCCGCGCTGAAACCGAAGCTGTTACCGCAGCAGGTGCTGAAACTTGCCGAACTGGAGCGTGCGCTGATGCCGCCGCCGCCGCCCGGCCCGCGCCACGGGCCTGCCGAACGTGATCGTCTTGCTCCCCCGCATGACGCGATGAGGCCGCCGGTTCCCGAGGCGGACCGGGGCTGACGCAACGCTTCGACATTTCCTCCTTGATCTGCCCCCCGGTAAAGGAGGAAATCAGCCGGCAACGGCTGCAGCCGGGGGATCGCTCGCCTGCGATCCCCCGTGTGCTCTTTATGAGGGGATGGAATATTTCGGCTGCCCGGCACTGATCGCCGTCGTTTTCGGTTCTCTGCCGGCCGGCGCGGCGGGGTGATATCCGCCGCTGCCGGTCACGCCTTGCTTTTTTCGACGAAACGGATGGCGTCGCCCACGGTCAGAATCGTATTCGCGGCGGAATCTGGAATTTCCACGCCGAACTCTTCCTCGATTTCCATGACGATCTGAACGGTCTCCAGGGAATCCGCACCGAGATCGTCAGCAAAACTGGCGTCGTCCACGATCGTGGCGGGGTCTGCGCCAAGCTGGTCCACGATGATTTTTCTGATACGCTCTGCAATGGTGGGCATGAAAAGGCTCCGCAAAAGTTGCTTGCCGCCGAACGTGCCCCATTTTGAATTCGCCGGATGATCCCTGCAAATCACATCGGATTTTTGTGAGGACAGCGCGGCGGAGTCAAAGGGGCAAGACATCGATGACATCCGGACGTAGCATGGCTTTCGCGAGTGTGAAAGGGTGCAGGCCTCCGGCAAGCGCGAGGCAAAATATCCGCGCGCCCGCAGCGTTGAACAGTTTTTGACTGGAATCTGTGAACCGCGACGCGGTAAAGCTCGTTTGTCTTGAACAAATTCGCCAAATCGCCGAGCATCACGCCATGGTCCAGTCGTTTCCGGAACGTTTCATCTTGCTCGATGGCATAAGGGGTGTGGCCGCCCTTTTTATCGTCCATCGTCATGCCGAGGCGCTGTTTGGAAAAAGCACGGCTTCGAGCTATCTCGCCGTGGACCTGTTTTTTGCACTCAGCGGGTTCGTGCTGGCGCATGCCTATGGCAGGAAGCTGGGCGAAGGGGTCATCACACCCGGCTTTTTCATGAAGGCGCGGTTTGCCCGTCTTTACCCGCTCTATGTGCTGGCGCTGGCCCTGATGGTTGCCTATTTCATCTGCCTTTACGTGCTGGGCCTGCCGACGCCGATCGACGATCTGCATCGCATGATCGATCCCGGCGAACTTGCCTTCGCGCTGGTGACGGGACTGCTGTTCTTGCCCGCGCCCTTCACGCTCACCCTGAACGGCGCATTGTTTCTCGTCAGCCCGGCATGGTCGCTTTTCAACGAGCTGGTGGTGAATGCGGCCTATGCCCGCTGGGGTGTGCGGGCCACGACGAAACAGACGGCCGTGGTGCTCGCCATCAGCGCCCTTGTGCTGATGGTGGCGGCGGCCGAGTTCGGCCGGCTGCACGCCGGTTTCCGCTGGCATGAAATGTATGCCGGCATGGGAAGGGTGTTCTTCTCGTTTTTTGCCGGTGTGCTGATTTATCGTTTCCGCAATCGCATGCCGGCGCTGAAGCCCGTGCAGGCGGCACTTTGTCTTCTGCTGGTCTGTTTCATCCTCGCCGTACCCATGTCGCGCGAGCTGCGGCCGTTTTTCGATCTTGTGGTCGTGCTGCTCGTCTGGCCGCTGCTGCTGTTCGTGGCCAGCAAGACGGTTCCGGGGCGCCGCGTGGAAATGGTGTCGGTATTTCTCGGCACGGCGTCCTATGCGGTCTATGTGCTGCATATCCCGCTTCTGGCCTGGACGGAGCTTCTCATCCCGGCGGTGCACAGGGAGAATTTCGGCCTGCCCGCCGGCATCGTCTTCCTGATCGCGACGACCTGCCTTTCATGGTATCTGACGGTCCATTACGATCAGCCGGTGCAGACATGGCTGAAGAGCCGGCTGAGAAGACGAACGGAAATCCGCCAGCCGGTGTGATCCTGTATTAGGCATTTCCAAGAAAAGCAGCTTCTGCTTTTTTCGTCGGAAAATGCAATGAAACAAGAAGTTGGAGTGTTTTCTCAATTCGGGAAAAAGTGAAAACGCTCTCGCTGCGTATCCTCAATAATGGGCGAAGATCGGGGCCGTCAGCACAAAAGCCGCAACGAGGCTGATGATCGTCAGTTTCGCCGCTCGCATGCGCCGCATTCTGCGGCCACTCCAGTCATACGTCATACTCACTCTCCACGCAGACGCAAAACTTACCGGCATGGAACCCTCCGGACCTCTTCGCAGGGCCGGTCAAGGTCCCGCAATTCAGCCTTCCATATGTCCATACCCAAGCCTCCCTGTCGCACCTGATCGCACGCGGGACGCTCAATTTGAGTGTTGCCTGATATATGGCATTTGCCAAGCCGTTATTTTCATCGGTGATTTTGAAGGCCGCTTTCGCGTGGGCGTTACGGGAAGGAGGGCCATCGCATCACCGGTAAAGAGGCGGCAGGCCCTGGATCGCATACCGCGGCAGCGGCTTCCATGGTTTCACGCGCTCATGTTTGTGAACGCCGAACAGAAACAGCATTTCCTCTGAAAGATCGGCGGGGTCCGTCACACCGTCCTGAAAGAGCTCGATCACCTTTCGGGCCGCATTGTTGTAGAGTTTCACCTCTTCATCCATGGTGTGGCGGTCATAACCGAGACCTTCGAGCACGGACTGAAGCATGTTGAGATCCTGCGACGTGATGATGCAATTTTCATATACGGAAGACATGACGTCCTCCTTTCTTGTGGGGCTTACAAAAGCCGGAGCATCGAACGCCCGCTCGGACGCCGTGCCGACGCTTCAACGCCTTGAAACGGGGCGACGCAAGGCAAACCGTTCCCGGCCCGTGCCGCTATGAATGTCGCGTAAATGCCGGATCGTTTCTGCCGATCGATGAAAAGGGGCAGAACAGGGCTCAAGGACGGCAAACAGGCCAAACGGCGGTAACGCCCTTCAACTACCAAAAAAAAGAGTGCGCCCTTTGCGGGGAATAGGCAAGTTAATTCCGGGATAGGTGCAGGGCATTCGCCGGCCAGACTGCAGGCAACAAAAAAGGCCGGGGCAATATTGCACCGACCTTCTCATATCGCTCTCAACACCAGTGCCAGTACATCCGTGGTCAAAAGTCTGAAGCGACTAAAACAACTGCGAACGACGATTTCATTCGCGCTCACCAGCAGTTGCTGTGAGTGTCATATAGATGGGCAATGTGGCCAAAACAAGTCCAGCGCCTTTGCAGACGCTTTTATTCATCGCGACCTGTCTGCCCGAACCAAGGACGACGTTACTTCTTTTTGCCATCCGCCGTCGTGGCGTTGGCAAACTTGACCTGTGATCCCGCCGGTGTCGCTGCGGGGGCTTTGGTCTTGTCCTTTTTCGGTTTGCGGATTTCCTTGTTGCTGCGCAATTGACCTTTGGCCATGGGTGTTCTCCTCACACTGGGCTTGACGTCGGGCGAAAGCGGTTATTTCTTCGCCCGATCGAGCTTCTGCCGGTCCCGCAATGATCGATGCGGCCCGGTTACGTCTTTCCGGACCGCTTCTTGCCGGGAACAGGTTCGGTCGGGACAGTCGCCGCTTCCTGTGCTTCGCGAAGCTGGCGAAGGCGTTCCGTTTTGCGGGCGCGCTGGTCGGCTTCGGCATTTATGATCTGTCTGGCGGCGCTATCCGTCAGTGATGCCTTGTCTTGCGCGGATAGTTTACCGGGTTTGAAAAACACCTCTTTCGTCGCGGCCATGGCATTCTCCTTTACGGAAGAGCGGTATCGAACGGTTACCGGGGGCGAACAACCTTCTTGGGGGCGGGCAGCAGCCCTTCGCGTTGCATTTTTTTCCTGGCCAGCTTGCGGTGGCGACGTACGGCTTCGGCTTCTTCACGAACGCGCTTTTCCGACGGCTTTTCATAGGACTGCCGGGCCCGCATTTCGCGAAGGATGCCCTCGCGCTGCAATTTCTTTTTCAGGACGCGAAGCGCCTGCTCCACATTATTGTCTCGGACGAGTACCTGCAAGAATATCTCCTTTAAGCAGCCTCCGCCGCTATTTTCTGATTTTAATCGTATTCAGATTGATCCAGCTCGATCCGGCTTCGCGCGGCGAGGGGCTTTCGCTCCTGCCCGGCCGGGTTGGTGTCGAAGTGGGCACATCTATCTCATCGAGCGCGATGCTGCGCTCGAAATTTTCATGCTGGAAACGCACCCTGTAGCGAACCGTCCCCTGCGCCTCCGGCATAACCGATACGATCCGGCCGGGACCGTCGGGCTGGTTGCCGCCCAGCACGCCCGGCTTCAGAAAGACAGCGTCGCCGCAACGGTAGGGATTTTTGCGCATAAGAACCTCCAGGGCCCAAAAACAAAAGGCCGGGCTTTGACCCGACCTCTCACAATCATTCAAACCTCCAGCCAGTACATCCGTGGTCTGGAGTTCAAATGACGAATATCAAGCTGCCTGAAGATTGTCGGCAGAGCTTTTTCCGGACCGGCGGTCCTGAACGATCTCATAGCTGATCTTCTGGCCGTCGTTGAGCGAACGCATACCTGCGCGCTCTACAGCGGAAATGTGAACGAAAACGTCCGCGCCGCCATTGTCAGGCTGAATGAAGCCGAAGCCCTTGGTGGCGTTGAACCACTTTACAGTACCAGTGTTCATAACGATTTCCTTTCGTAGAATCGTTGGGGTTCCCGCGATACCTTGCGGAATTAGATCGATTATTTGAGAGGAAATCCGACGGGGAACATAGTGTTCCAGAAACGACGTCACAAGCAATGGTCGATAAAGGGAATATAGGCTCAATTTTTGATTTTGCAATGGGCCGGGAATGAAAAAACGGTCGCCGACAATCGCGTGCAGGGCAAGCGGTTGTTTTCACGCGCTTTTCTCCATCGTTTCCGTCTGCCCGCGTAGCTGCGGGCCTTTGGCGCCCAGGCGCATCAGCCGCCGCCGGGAGATACGTCCTTCGCACCCTCGTCCGGCAGGCTGCCCGCACCCGGCGTCTTGTCGTAATCTGTAAGGGACGGTTTGGCATGCGGGCCGGCGGGGGGAATTTCGCTCGGTCTGGAAGCTTCTTTTCCGGTCTTTTTCGGTTTGGTTTTTTTCGTCATATCCGCGTTCTCCTTCTGGAGGAAAACGCCGGGGAGAAGGTGAAGTTCCGCCGCCCCGCCGCCTGCCGTGCAGGCTTTTGCCGTCAGCGGCGGGAGCGCGGTTTTTTCTCTTCGCGGTTCATGTCGCGTCCGACCCATTTGAAAAACAAAACGAGGCTGACGCCGATGATGATGAGCGGAACGAAGGATTCAAAACTGGACATGACTCACTCTTTCTTACCCCGGCGACCATTTTATCGGCAAGGAAGAAGCGCGTAATCTGCGGAATATCGTCCGTTCTTTTTGGCAGTTTCAGCGTGCGGCCCGCGATCCGAGCGGCCGCACGCCGACATGGGTTACAGGGGCAGCGATTTTACCGGCTGGGAGCCACCCTCGCGGGCGCTTTTCAGCGCCGCGACGCCACAGAGGACGGACATGGCGCCGGCGCGCGAACCCGCCCGCTGACGCAGCCGGTCGTTGGAGCCCGGCTTGAAGATCATGTCGCGCATGCGGTTGTCACCGCCATAATGGCCGCCCGGCTCATGCGGCACCCAGATGCGTTCGACACCGCCGCCGAAACTTTTCACCAGTAGGATTTCGTCGGCCGGCGGCTCCGTCCACGGCTGCTTTTCATATTGGCGCATCTCGATGCGGCCCTTATGGCCGTTGAAGGCGATGTGGTGGCCCTCGATCGGCATATAGGTGTTCAGCGAATAGGAGACCTGCACGCCGCTGGCGTAACGGATCGACGCACTCATCGTATCGGGGATGTCGATCTCCTCACGGAAGACGCAGGCATCCCGCATATAGCCATCGATGCTCGACGGGTCTTCATAGAGTGCGTCGAGGAAGGGATCGGCGCCGAGATCCATGAAATAATCGCACTCGCCTTTGTGCGGACAGGTGCGACAGCGCGTTCCCCGGAACGGCCCGTTCCTGCCATAATGCAGCAATTGCCCGAAGCCCTTTACCTCCACGGGATCGGAATCGAGATACCAGTTCAGGAGATCGAAATGGTGGGTGGCCTTGTGCACGAACAGGCTGCCGGAATGTTCGGTGAAGGCATGCCAGCGGCGGAAATAATCCGCGCCGTGCTGGTTATCGAGATACCAGTGAAAATCGACCGAGGTAACCGTGCCGATGGCGCCGTCATCGATCAGTTCCTTGATGCGGGCGGCGGTGGGAGAGAAACGATAATTGAAGGAGACGTCGACCCGGCGGCCGCTTTTGGCTTCGGCTGCACGAATGCGGTCGATCTTTTCCGGGGTGGTGGTCATCGGTTTTTCGCTGATGACATCGGCGCCGCCCTCAAGCGCACGGATGATGATGTCGTCATGGGTGTCGTCCGGCGTGCAGACGATCACCAGTTCGGGCCGCTGCTCCACCATCATCCGCTCGAAATCATCGTAGAGCGGCGCGCTCGATCCCATCATGGCGCGGGCGCGTTCGGCGCGCATCAGGTTGAGGTCGCAAATGCCGACAAGCTCGACATAGTCGCTCCAGCCGGCCAGCAATTCGCGGCCCCACATGGTGGTGCCGCGATTGCCGGTGCCGACCAGCGCATAGCGTTTGCGTTTCACCCTTTCAGGCATTGTCTCTCTCCCGGATAATCAACAAACAGTCTTGAAACGCTCCACCACGGTGGCGAGAACCTCGTCCATCGGGCGGGTCTGCCAGCGGTGCGAAAAGATTTCCACTTCCTGCGGGCCGTGGAAGCCGGCGGCCTCGATCATGGCGCGAAACGCCTTGAGGTCAATCACGCCGTCACCCATCATGCCGCGATCATTGAGCGGATCGGTGGTCGGCACCAGCCAGTCGCAGATATGGTGGGCGAGGATTTGCCCGTTCCTGCCGGCGCGCGCCACCTGCTCCTCCAGTTCCGGGTCCCACCAGACGTGGTAGACGTCGATGGCGACCCCGGTGCCTGCACCCAGCCGGTCGCAGAGATCGAGCGACTGTTTCAGCGTGTTGAAGCAGGCGCGATCGGCGGCATAGAAGGGATGCAGCGGTTCGATGGCCAGCGGCACACCGGCGGCCCGTGCATAGGGCAGAAGCTCAGTCATGCCGTCCTCCACCATCTGCCGCGCGCCCTTCAGATCGCGAGAGCCTGCAGGCAGGCCGCCCACGACAAGCACGAGGCAGTCAGCCTTCATGGCGGCGGCCTCATCGACTGCGCGTTTATTGTCTTCGATCGCCAGGCGGCGGCCTTCCGCAGTGGGGGCAGGGAAAAAGCCGCCGCGGCAATGGCCGCTGAGGCGCAGACCGTTCTGTTCGACGATGCGGGCAGCTTCGGCAAGCCCGACGCCGTGCACCTGCTCGCGCCAGGGCGAAATGGCGGTGATGCCATGTGCAAGGCAGGCATCAACGATGGCGCCGAAATTGCCGCCCTGCCGCACGGTGGCGAAATTGATGGAAAGGCCTTCAAGGCTCATGTCGGTATCTCCCCTCGTTCTGCTTCAGCTGATGCCCCGCACAGTCAGGAACGTCTTCATGCGGTGGGTGGCGAGATCGGGTTCGGCCAGCACATTGGCCTTGTCCGCCAGCCGGAAAAGTTCTGCGAAATGCCGGGTGGAGCGGGTGCTTTCCTGCCCGCCGACCATGGTGAAATGGTCCTGCAACCCGTTGAGGTAGGCGAGGAACACCACGCCGGTCTTGTAGAAGCGGGTCGGGGCCTTGAAGATATGGCGCGACAGCGCCACCGTCGGCTCGAGAATGTCAAAAAACTCATTGTCCGCGCCGCGTTTCAGGCTGGCCAACGCCTTGGAGGCCGCCGGTGCGATGGCATCGAAAATGCCGAGCAGCGCGTCCGAATGGCCCTGCTCATCGCCGGCGATCAGTTCGGCATAATTGAAGTCGTCGCCGGTATACATGCGCACGCCTGCTGGCAGACGGCGGCGCATCACGATTTCCTTTTCCTTGGAGAGAAGCGAAATCTTGATGCCATCGATCTTTTCGGCATTCTCCTCGATCATGGCAAGGCAGGTTTCCATGGCCTGCATGTGGTCACCGGAACCCCAGTAGCCCTCAAGCGCCGGATCGAACATTTCACCCAGCCAATGGATCACCACCTTCTGGTCCGCGCGGGAAAGAACCCTGGCATAGGCCTCGAGATAATCATCCGGCGAGCGGGCGGTTGCGGCCAGCGCGCGGCTGGCCATCAGGATCACGCGCCCACCTCCTCCATGAACAAAATCAAGCTGTTCGAGGTAAGAGTCGACAATATGGTTGAGGTCATGGCCGCCGCCATTCAGGTGGTCGGTGCCCACCCCGCAGGCAATCAGCGCATCCTTGCGGCTGGCTGCTTCCTTCAGCGAGCGGGAGATGAGTTCCTGCGCCTGCGGCCATGCCAGCCCCATGCCGCGCTGCGCCGTATCCATGGCCTCGGCAACACCAAGGCCGAGGTCCCAGAGGCGATGGCGAAAGCGCAAGGTCGCGTCCCAGTCAATGGCGGGCGTCAGCCACGGGTCGTTATCGACAAGCGGATCGGCCACCACATGGGCGGCGGCAAAAGCGACGCGGTTGAAATCCGCGGCACTTCGTTTTTCAACCGCGACCGGCGTACCGGACAGCTTGTAGACCTCGATGCTGCGATCTTCCTTTGGAAGCTTGAGTTCGCTCACGGCCGCCTCCTCAGGAAAGGGCTGGAACGTCGAGCCAGCGGCGTTCCTTCCACGATCTCAGTCCAAGCTCGGCAAGCTGCACGCCCTTCACGCCTTCCATCAGCCCATAGGGCCACGGGTCGTTATCGACGAGGTGGCGCACGAACATCTCCCACTGCGCCTTGAAGCCGTTGTCGTAGACGACATTGTCCGGCACTTCCTGCCAGGTCTTGTAGAAATCGATGGTCTGCGGCTGGTCGGGGTTCCACACCGGCTTTGGCGTGTTGGTGCGGTGCTGCGTAAAGCATTTTGTGAGGCCTGCCACCGCCGAACCATGGGTGCCGTCCACCTGGAAGGTGACGAGATCGTCGCGGCGCACGCGAACGGCCCATGAGGAATTGATATGGGCGATGGCGCCGCCTTCCAGCTCGAAGGTCGCATAGGCCGCATCATCCGCATCCGCCTTATAGGCTTTGCCCTGCTCGTCGAAGCGTTCCGGAATGTGGGTGGCGCCAAGGCAGCTTACGGATTTTACCGGCCCGAACAGATTGTCGAGCACGTAACGCCAGTGGCACAGCATATCGAGAATGATGCCGCCGCCATCCTTCAGGCGGTAGTTCCACGAAGGGCGCTGCGCCGGCTGCCAATCGCCCTCGAAAACCCAGTAACCGAACTCGCCGCGCACCGAGAGGATCTTGCCGAAGAAACCGCTGTCGCGCAGCATGGCCAGCTTGCGAAGGCCTGGCAGGAACAGCTTGTCCTGCACCACGCCGTGTTTGATGCCGGCGCTTTCGGCGAGCCGGGCAATTGCCAGCGCCTCTTCCATCGTGTCGGAAATCGGCTTTTCGCAATAGACGTTCTTGCCGGCCTTGATTGCCTTCTCCAGCAGGCTGCCGCGCATCTGCGTCGTGCCGGCATCGAAGAACAGCGTATCATCGGGGTTTGCCAATGCCGCATCAAGGTCGGTCGTCCACCGGGCGACATTGTGCTTTCTGGCGATTTCTTCGATCTTCGCGCCGTTGCGGCCGACGAGGATGGGGTCGAACATGACCCTTTCGCCGCTCTTCAAAAGCACACCGCCCTGGTCGCGAATGGCGAGAACGGAGCGCACGAGATGCTGGTTGTAACCCATGCGGCCAGTGATGCCGTGCATGATGACGCCGATACGTTTCATGAATTTCCTCCCAAGGCGACCTTTTCCCGCAAGGTCGCTTCCGTCAAACATGGCAATTTGTAACCATTTGGTTATTTGTGGTCGCGAAGAAGGCGATCTGTCAAGGTGTTTTCGGCAGGAAAAATTCGGATATCGCATGCTGCGGCCATTGCGTGTCTTCACCGCGCCGCAAAAGAAAACGACGCGCTTCGCGGGTGCGAATGGCGCGTCGTCACTGTTGTTAAAAGAGAATTCGGCTCGACTGGCTCAGACCGGCCGCACCGCAGCAAGCAGGGTGTTGACGATGTGCTGGCCCCAGCGTTCCAGCTCGGCCGGGTCGGTCAGGTCGCGCTGGAAGATCGTCGAGAGCGTGAACCGGTTCGACAGATAAAAGGCGCCGAGCGAGGCGATGGTCAGATAGACGTCGATCGGATCAAGGCCGTCGCGGAATTCGCCGGCATCGCTGCCGCGCCGCAGCACGTCTTCAAGTTCCGAAATGAAATTCGAATGCATCGCGGTGATCGTCGGGGATTGCCTGAGATATCGGGCTTTATTGAGGTTTTCTGTCGCGAGGATGCTCAGGAATTCCGGGTGGTCGAGGAAGTAGTGCCAGGTGAAAAGCGCAAGTTCCCTTAACCCCTCCGAAGGGGCCTTTCGGGCGAGATCGAGCCGCCTTTCGGTGTGACGGATATGGCGATAGGCGTCTTCCAGGACGGCAAGGTAAAGCGCATCCTTGTCGCCAAAATAATGATAGATCATCCGCTTGTTGGTGCCGGCGCGACGGGCGACGACATCGATTCGTGCCCCCGCCAGCCCCTTTGCCGCCACCTCGCGGCGGGCCGCCTCAAGGATCGCGGCCCGGGTTCTTTCCGGGTTTCTGACCTGTGTCGTCGCGCGTTTGCGCTTGGGCGCCGGCGTTTCTTCCGTGGCCGTGTCGAGTGGCTGGTTTTTTGTCGTTTCTTCCATTTCAGCACCCGCTTGACAATGTTGGTGATCGGTGTTCCCATGTAACCAATTAGTTATAAAACGGCAAGTGTCGTTTACGTTCATCATCAATTGGCAGTCAATAGGGAGGAGTTGCCAATGCCCATGATGCTTAAGAGGAGAACTGTGCTTTCAACAGGGCTTGCGGCCCTGTCGCTTGCAACATTGGGGGGAGGGTCGGCGCAAGCGCAGGCCGCGCGCCTTCGCATGTTGTGGTGGGGGTCACAGGAACGTGCCGATCGTACCAATAAGGCGATTGCGGCTTACAAGCAGGTGAAGCCCGATCTCGACATTGCCGGCGAATTTGCCGGCTGGAGCGATTATTGGCCGCGCCTTGCCACGCAGGTGGCGGGCCGCAATGCGCCCGACCTGATCCAGATGGATTATCGTTATATCTTCGAATATGGCCGTCGCGGCGCGCTGGCGCCGCTCGATGACTATATCGGCAAGGGCCTGAAGATCGAGGATTTCGGCAAGATGAACATCGATTCCGGTCGGGTCGATGGCAAGCTTTACGGCATCAATCTCGGGGTCAATTCGAGTGCGGTCTTCTTTGACAAGGCGGCCTGGGAAAAATCCGGCGCGACACCGCCGTCCATCGGCCAGACCTGGGAGGAGTTTGCCGAAAACGCCGCCAAGCTCAGCAAGAACAAGCCGAAACCCGGTTATTATGCCACGGCCGATGCGAGCGGCGTGGAGCCGAGCTTCGAAAACTGGCTGCGCCAGAATGGCAAGTCGCTTTATACGCAGGATGGCGCCATCGGCTTCGATCCGACCGATGCGACCAAATGGTTCACTCTGTGGGCGGATCTGCGCAAGAGCGGCGCCTGTGTGCCGGCCGACGTGCAGGCGCTGGATCAGCTCAATATCGAAACCAACCCTCTGACGACCGGCAAGGCGGCCACCGCTTTTGCCCATTCCAACCAGTTCGTCGGTTATCAGAAGCTCAACAAGTCCAAGCTTGCGATAAGCTCCTATCCGAAGAGCACGAAGGATGGTCCTTCCGGTCACTATCTGAAACCCTCCATGCTGATCAGTGTTGCCGCCGGCAGCCCCGGCATCGAGCAGGCGGTCGGTTTCATCAACTTCCTCGTCGCCGAACCGCAGGGCATCGATATTCTCGGTGTCGAGCGCGGTGTTCCTGCCTCGGAATCCATGCGCAGCCAGTTGAGCAGCAAGCTCGACGAGGTCAGCAAGATCATGGTGGATTATATCGCCGAGATTACCCCCGGCGTCGGCGATCTGCCGCCGGCACCGCCTCCGGGCGCGGGCGAATTCGCCTTCGTTTTGAAACGCACGGCGGAAGAAGTTGGCTTCGGCAAGATCACGCCGGAAGAGGGCGGTGACCGCCTCGTCAAGGAATCCGAAACCGTTATCAAACGGAAGTGATGGTTTATGGCCTTTCGATCTGAAACTCTTGTGGGGGAGAGCCGTGGCGCGGCTCTCCCGAAGCGGGGCGGCGTGAAGCGGATGTTCGACCGCAACATTCATGCCTACCTGTTTCTCCTGCCCTGGCTGATCGGCTTTTTCGGCCTCACGCTGGGCCCGGCGCTTGCGTCGCTTTATCTGTCCTTCACCAATTACGACCTGTTGCAGTCTCCGGACTGGGTGGGGGCGGCCAATTATGTGCGCATCGCCACCGCCGACCCGAAATTTGCCGCCGCCATGCAGGTGACGTTTACCTATGTGCTGCTGTCGGTGCCACTGAAGCTGATCTTCGCGCTTCTCGTAGCGCTCGCTTTCAATCGCGGCATCAAGGGGCTCACGCTTTACCGGGCGATCTTCTACCTGCCGTCGCTGCTGGGTTCGAGTGTCGCTATCGCCGTTCTCTGGCGCCAGCTTTTCGCTTCGGACGGTCTCGTCAACATGGTCCTCTGGCAGGCCTTCGGTTACGAAGGGCCAAGCTGGATTTCCAATCCGGATTATTCGATCTATACGCTGGTCATCCTGTCCGTCTGGCAGTTCGGTTCGCCGATGATCATCTTCCTCGCCGGGCTCAGGCAAATCCCGCAGGATATGTATGAAGCCGCCGAGATCGACGGTGCGAGCAAGGTGCGGCAATTCTTCCGCATTACCCTGCCGCTTCTGACGCCGGTGATCTTCTTCAATGCGGTGATCCAGACGATCGATGCCTTCAAGGCCTTCACGCCCGCCTTCATCATTTCCGAGGGCACCGGCGGGCCGATCAATTCGACGCTGTTCTACACGCTTTATCTCTACCAGGAAGCCTTCGGTTTCTTCCGCATGGGTTACGCCTCGGCGCTTGCCTGGATTTTGGTGATCATCATCTCGCTGTTCACGGCCTTCTCGTTCCTCAGCGCGAAATACTGGGTGCATTACGATGACTGATGCTGTTACCGCCCCCCGGCCGGGCCTAGGCCCGCAACGCTCGCCGCTGAAATCGGTGATGCTCCACACGGCGCTGATCATTGCGTCCTTCGCGATGCTCTATCCGATCCTGTGGATGATATCCGGTTCCTTCCGGCCGCAGGACGAGCTGTTCGGCTCTTCCTCACTCATCCCCTCGGCGGTCGATGTCGGCGGTTATATTCGCGGCTGGACAGGGCTGCAGGTGAGTTTCGGGCAGTTCTTCTGGAACTCCTTCTTCATTTCGGTGCTCGCCACCATAGGAAACGTCGTCGGTTGTTCGCTCGCCGCCTTCGCCTTCGCAAGGCTTCGCTTCGGTGGCCGCAATTTCTGGTTCGCGCTGATGCTCGGCACCCTGATGTTGCCCTATCACGTCGTGCTCATCCCGCAATATATCCTGTTTCTGGAAATGGGCTGGGTGAACACTTCGCTGCCGCTGATCGTGCCGAAGTACCTCGCGACGGACGCTTTCTTCATCTTCCTGATGGTGCAGTTCTTCCGTGGCATTCCGCGTGAGCTGGACGAGGCGGCCGTCATGGATGGCTGCTCGCCCTTCCGTATCTACTGGAAGATCATGCTGCCCTTGTCGCTGCCGGTGCTGGCGACGGCCGCCATCTTTTCCTTCATCTGGACCTGGGACGATTTCTTCGGGCCGCTGATCTATCTGAACGACATCAACACCTACACCGTGCAGCTCGGCCTCCGCTCTTTCGTGGATTCCACCGGCAGCTCGGACTGGACCTCGCTTTTCGCCATGTCCAACCTGTCGCTGGTGCCGGTCTTCCTGTTCTTCCTGTTTTTCCAGCGGCTGCTGATCGAAGGCATCGCGACCACGGGAATGAAACGCTGAACGGAACCCGGATCGGGAACGTATTTTATAAAGATATCAACACTGTCGCCGCCGCTCTTCATGCGGCGCGGCAGTCGGGAGAAACAGCATGGCAAGCAGCATTACGCTCGAAAAAATCGTCAAGCGGTTCGGCGCTTTTCCAGTCATCCACGGTATCGATCTGAAGATCGAGCCGGGCGAATTCACCGTTTTCGTCGGCCCCTCGGGCTGCGGAAAATCCACACTCCTGCGCATGATCGCCGGGCTTGAGGAAATCTCCGAAGGCGATCTGCGTATCGATGGCGAAAGGGTCAACGAGACCGCGGCCTCCAAACGCGGCATTGCCATGGTCTTCCAGTCCTATGCGCTTTATCCGCATATGAGCGTTTACAAGAACCTCGCTTTCGGCCTCGAAACGGCGGGTTACAAGAAGCCTGAAATTCAAGCGCGGGTGCAGAAGGCCGCCGATATCCTGCAGATCGGCCCGCTTTTGCAACGCAAGCCCAAGGCGCTTTCCGGTGGTCAGCGCCAGCGTGTCGCCATCGGCCGCGCCATCGTGCGCGAACCGAAAATCTTCCTGTTCGATGAACCGCTCTCCAACCTCGATGCGGAACTGCGCGTGCAGATGCGCGTCGAAATCGCCAAGCTGCACCAGACGCTCGGCAGCACCATGATCTATGTGACGCATGACCAGGTGGAAGCCATGACCATGGCCGACAAGATCGTCGTGTTGCGTGACGGTCGCATCATGCAGGTCGGCCGGCCGCTCGATCTTTACAACAATCCGGCCAACCAGTTCGTGGCCGGTTTCATCGGCTCGCCGAAGATGAATTTCCTCTCCGCAAAGGTGGCCTCCGGCGACAGTTCCAACCGCACCATCGAAGTGGCCGGCCGGCGCATCGTATTGGAAAAACCGGTTGCCGCCCAGCAGGGCGAGCCGCTCACCTTCGGCGTACGCCCGGAGCATGTGAACCCGCAGGCACAATCGGCCTCGCTTGGTGACGCCTCGATCCAGCTTGTCGAACATCTCGGTGGCTCGACGGTGGTCTACACCGCTACCCCCGACGGCCAGCCCGCCACCGTGTTGCTGGACGGCCAGCGCCATATCCGCATCGGCGAGACCATTCCTTTTGCGTTTGATCTGGCGAAAACGCACCTGTTCGGGGCGGATGGGCGTCGGATATGATTGAGCAGTTGTCCTATGCCGCGTGTCTCGGGCGTCCGGGCCGGCGGGGACGGAAATGAGCATGTAATAGAAGCGGGTCGCGCTGGGTGGCCCGCAGCAGCATTTTGACCGCGTGGCTTACCGGCGCGCCAGCGCGGTAGTTATTCCACGTTCGTAATGTGACACCGAGAAAATCCGCCGCCTCATTATTGGAAAGGCCGATGTCCTCCTGCCATTTGCGTAAATCGTCGACGTAGAAGTCCCGCTGGTCCTCTGCTATCTGGTAAAGATGATAGGCGTCGATCGCCAAATCCTCTCCGTTCCATTCCACGCTGGCACCATAGTCGGTGACTGTCGCGGTATTCCAGATATCCGCTGAACGGAGGGGATTTAGCATCTCTCCCCCCGTTGCGATCCATCCCGTCAGATCGGCCGTTGACCGCCCGCCGTCGGCCCAGTCGATGGTGAGTGAGCTAGGCGCGCAGGGGAGGATGGCTTTCACGCGTGGTGTCATGACTTGCTTCCCTTTTCTACAATGGGAAAACGCGGGTTCGTGCGATTCCATTCCTCGACAATCAGGCTCCCATTGGTTTTCGCCAAAGCCTCGGCCTCCGCCCTGCGAGAGAGTTTGCCACGCAGGATTTCCAGAGTTTCTATGTCGACAAGGGCATCCGCATCGGGTGTTATGATGTGAAAATGCGGTCGCAGGTGATCGTTCGCATACACGCGGATGATGATGTTTCCGATTTGAATAAGTTTACCCATCCAGCACCCACAGCACTCATAAAATATAGTGCATAATTTTCACTATGTGAAGTGTGACTAGAGGATATTTATGATACGCGGGCTGGCAGAAGCGGGCTCTAAGACCCGCAGAGGATCTGCTGAAGCGTCGCTGCATCGTCCGCAAATTGCCCAACATCGTCACCCCTGACGAATTCCAGCATTGCATAAGCCGGTTTATCCCAACCGCTTTCCGGCAAGGCCGCAAGGCAGGCTCGCCAGAAGTCTGCTCGCTCACCAAGCGGCAGGCGGCTGGCATCGGCAAGCCAGGCGAAGACGTGCAGGTGGCAGATGCGCGGGCCGAGGGCGGCGATTTCCTTGAGCGCGTCGGAAAGCGGCAGGCCGGGTGCCGGCTGCCAGTAGAAGAAGAGATTGGGTGCGGTCAGGTCCTGTGCCAGTTGCAGGGCCGAGGGCAGGGTGTCGGTGAGCGAATTGGGGTGATATTCGAGGCCGATCGTCATGCCGTAGTCTTCTGCCTGGCGGGCGATATTTGCCAGCGCCTGCGTCGCCATGTGGCGCTCCTGCTGTGAATAGTCCGTCGAGGGGCGTTTGCGGTGGCCGGGCCAGATGCGGATGTGGCCGGTACCGAGCGTCCTGGCGGTTTCCAGAACGGCCGTCACATCTTCCGGCGTGTAATCCGGCGCGAAGATATAGGAGCCGTAGGAGGAGACGGTGAGGCCGGCTTTGGCCGTGCGTTCTGCCACATCCCTTGCATTATCGAAATCGCCCGATGGCACATGGATATCCGCGCCCCATTCGATCGCCTTGATGCCCTTTGCCACGGCAAGGTCGATGACCACCTGCGGCGACAGGGAACGGAAGGTGACGGAACAGAGGCTTGGTTCGAAAATCCTCATGCGATCAGTTCCAGATGTTCAGGCCGCACCTCCTGTTCCAGCGCCCGGCCCGTGCAGAAACGTTCGATCTCGGCAATCGCCATGTCGCCGAGACGTGCACGCTCAAGGCCGGTCGCGCCGGCGATATGCGGTGTCAGAAACACATTCGGCAGGCTGTAGAAGGGTGAATCCGGCGGTGGCACTTCCGGATCGGTCACGTCGATGACGGCGTCGATGCGGCCCGTCTTCAGTTCCCTCAGAAGCGCGTCCTCATCCACCAGCGCGCCGCGCGCGGTGTTGATGAGCGTCGCGCCATTCTTCATGCGGGCCAGTTCCTGTGCGCCGATCATATGCCGGGTTTGGGGCAGGGAGGGCGCATGCAGGGATATGACATCGCTTATCGCCATCAGCTCATCGAGCGGTACGAGGCGCACGCCGAGCCGTTCGGCCTCCGCCGGGCTTAGAAAAGGGTCGAAGAGGGCAAGATCGAGATCGAAGGGGCGCAAAAGAGCGATGACGCGCCGTCCGATCCGCGACGCCCCGACGATGCCGACCGTCAGGCCGAGATTGCCGATGGGCTCGGATTGCAGTTGCTCGACATTGCTCCGACCGCGATCCCTTTCGTAAAGGCGCCTGAAGCCGAAGGTGCGTTTGCCCGCAAGCAAAATCATCGCCAGCGAAAATTCGGCCACCGGCTGCGCATTTGCCTCCGCCGCGCTGCACACGGTGATGCCGCGCTCGAAGACCGCTTGCGAGAGGAAATATTTGACCGTGCCGGCGGCGTGGGAGATCAGCTTCAGCCGCGGCATCAGCGCCAGTTCCCGGGTGCCGATATCGGGGCAGCCCCAGCCGGTCAGAAGAATATCCGTCTGTTCTAGCTGATCTTTCACCGAGGCGTCGTGAAAGTCGCAGATGCGCGCCGTATCAAGGATTTCGACACTCTGCGACAGCCTGTCGAGGGCCTGCGGTGTCAGAACATGCTGCGTCCGGTTCGGGTCCATGGCAAGGCTGAGACGCGGAAGCCGCACCGTCATTGCGGCTCTCCCGCCATGGCACTGACGGGAACGCCCGTTTCCGCAAACAGACGGTCGAGCGCCTCAAGATCCGGGCATGCGGGAACGGCGGCAAGTGCTCTTTCGCTCTCCGCTCCGGCCACGCCCGCAAAGACGGCGCAGGCAAGCAGGGTTTCGCCCGCCGGAATCTCGCCGCGCAATTGCGGCACCGTGGTCTTGGCGTTGATGAGATTGGTATTGGGCAGCGCCTTCAGCGCCACGCCCTGACGGCTCACGCTCGATCCGAGATCAACGATGGCGGACAGGTCGGTGCCGCAATCGGCCGTCGCCCGTCCGGCTGTCTCGCTCACCGCATCGCGGTCGCCATCGTTGCGGTTGATCGCAAAGCCGCCTTCGGCAACGGAAAGCGCGCGCGCGGAGGTGATCCGGTGCAGCCGGACATGCCAGTCACCGGCGGCAACCAGCGTCGTTTCAACCGTCACATCCGGAAATGGCTTCCATGTGGCCCGCAGATTTGCTCCGGCCAGCAGAACCTTACGGTTGGTCTCCCGCACCCGGTAATGAAGGCCGTCGTCGGAGAAGGCCAGCATATTGTCAAAACCATTGGTCTTGAAACCGCGCTCGTCCACCTCGACGCCAAAACCGTAACGGGAGGAATAGGCGAATTTGGCATATTTCTCCGGCCCGCCGCGCATGGAAAGGTTTTCCTGCCCGCTGGAAAGTGCGGTGACGTTGCCCTTCGCCCGCATCATCACCATGCCGGGATGAATGAGCGGCCGCGGTTTGGTTGACACTTCGGGCAATGTCTCCTCCGCCTGCCAGAAGGGGTGGCTTTCGGGAAGCGCCAGCGGCAGGAAGGCCTTGAGGGCCCAATACGGCGAACCGGCGGAATTATAGCTTTCCGACATGGTGAGCTGGGGATAGGCATAACCGATGGAAAGCACGCCGTCGCGATCCGCGATCGGCTTGTCCGCCCACCAGCGCAGATGGCTCAGATAAAGCCCCTTGATCTTGCCCCAGGGCAGCGCTTCCTCATCCGCAAAGGCAAGGCCGGCCCAGAAGCCGCCGCAGGCGAAACGATAGGTCATGGAGCGGCCGAAGGCGAGGGTGCCGCCATCCTCGTCGAACCAGCTGGCGAAATCTCCGGCGAAGAGGCGCGCTCGCTCGCGATACCGTTTGGCGTAGACATCGTCAGGCTTGCTAAGCCTGGCATAGATCAGCCCGTAAAAATGCATGGCGAAGGCGATATAGTGGTCGATGCGGCGATAGTTGCCATCGCGATACCAGCCATCGGCAATGTAGAAATCGTCCAGTTCCCTCTGGAATGTCTCGGTCAGGCTGCGGTCGAAACCGATGCCGAGATGGTCGAGTGCCATATCGACCATAACCCGGAAGAACTTCCAGTTATTGTCGGCATAATTGCGCTCGCGCGCCGTCAACAGGTAACGGCTTACATTGTCCTTCTGCGCGTCGGACAGGGGCTCCCAGAGGTGTTGCGGCGCAAGCCGCAGCGCAAAGCCAAGTGCTGCAAGCTCCACCAGCCGCTGGTCCTTCTGGCGCACATCACCCCAATAATCGGGATGGGCGGGGTCGGTGCCATTGGCAATGCCTTTCGCCAGAAGCGGCCAATGGGCGAATGTATCGCCGCTCAGCGCAAGCGGCGCGATGCCCCAGAGCGGCCGGGCAAATCCTTCCAGATCGGCCGCCGCCCGGTCGAAATGCGCGGCCGTGCCGCTCAGCGTCACCCTTGCGCCGCCCGGTGAAAAATAGGGCAGCAGCGGAGCGAAACTGTCATCCAGAGCGCGCCGGACATCGTCGCGGGTCTTGAGCGGATTGCCGTGCAGCGGGTTGAATCTCGCCATGTCGCGTCTATTCACAGTGTCATGCATCGCGTGCTGCCTTCCCGGTCTTTTTTGCCTGTCCGGCGGTCTGCCCTTCCACCAGCTGCACGCCCAGCTGCACATGCCGGGCATTGGCGGAGGGTTCCGTCATCCGGCGCCGCAGCAGCTCCACCGCTTCGCGGGCAATTTCACGGCGGTCGACCCTGATCGTGCTGAGCCTCGGGGTGGAGAGTTCGGCAAAGGGCAGGTCGTCGAAGCCGATGATGGAAAGATCGTCAGGCACGCTGAGGCCAAGTTCCTGCGCCGCACCCAGCGCGCCGAGCGCAATCGCGTCATTCATGCAGAAAATGCCCGTTGTCTCAGGGCCTTTGGCAAGCAGCTGGCGAACCGCATCGCCGGCCTGTCCGAAGCCGCTCTCGGCCGTCGAAAGCAGGAATTCCTCATAGCTGGCTCCCTCTTCCTCGATCGTCTGCCGGAAACCGCGCATCCGCTCCCTTATGGTGTGGCGGTGATGCGGGCCGATATAAGCGACCTTGCGGTGGCCGAGTTCCAGAAGCCGCCGCGCCGCCATCGCGCCGCCGTAAAAATTGGAAGGCGAAATACAGTCGAGCAGCATTGCCGGATCGGCACTGTTGACCAGAACCGGTTGCAGCACACCCTGCGTGATGCGGTGAATGATCTCCTCTTCGGGGTCGAGACCAATGGCGAGCAGACCGTCCACCTCGCAGACCCGCTGCGTGAGTGCCTCGTCGATCTGCTTCTGGTGCAGGAGCCGGATATCGAGTTCGAAACCATCCGTCTGGGCAAGGCTGCGCAGCGTGTCGAAAATATCGTGATAAAAGGCGCCGATATCGCCGGTTGCCCTTTCCGCAGCCATCAGCGCCAGGATTTTTTTGCCCTCCAGCGTCATGCCGCTCGCCTGGTTTCCGACCGGGCGTAGCGGATAACCAAGCTCGGCGGCCACACCCAGAACCTTCGTCTGGATCGAGGCGCTGATGCCTTTTTCACCTGCCAGAACGCGCGAAACGGTGCTGATGGAGACGCCGGCGCGCTGGGCGATATCCGACTGGCGCGGGCGGCTGATGTCGGGCGTATCGTTCATATCGTCTCCTGCGCTTGCAAAAAAATCTATTGTGATGCAAATATTGCAAACTAAGAAAATTTGCAAGAATTTAAGTGCCATCTGAAAAATTTGCAAAACGCGGGAGGAGCAGATGCAAATGTTGGATAGACGTGGATTTTTAGTGACGGCGGCGCTGGCCGGTCTCGGTGTGGCGGCGGGCGGCTTTCGCGCGTCCGCGGCTGAAACCCGGCTTCGCTGCGTATGGTGGGGATCGGCCGACCGCAGCAAGCGCACCAATGATGTGATCGCCCTTTATCAGAAGGCTAATCCGCAGACGGAGATCAGCGGCGAAATGATCGCCGGTTCCGATTACTGGACCAAGCTTGCGACTTCGATGGCGGGACGGAATGTCGCTGACATCTTCCAGCTGGAGCCTTCCACCATTGCCGATTATTCCGGTCGCGGCGCCTGCATGGAACTGGACCAGTTTGTCGGCAAGTCGCTTGATCTTTCCACCTTCGGCAAAAGCGAGGTTGATCTCTGCCGCATCGACGGCAAGCTTTATGGCGTTGGTCTCGGGCTGAATTCCTTCTGCATGATGTATGATGCCGATACGCTGAAGGAAGCCGGTGTTTCCGTGCCGAAGGACCAGATCACCTGGAAGGCGCTGGCGGAACTGGCGCGCGATTTCAAAAAGAACGCTCCGGCAAAACGGAACTATTGGGCGGTGCCCTATGGCGCGCGTTACCATTACGTTTTTGATGTCTGGCTGCGCCAGCGCGGCAAGCTTCTGTTCCAGGACGGCACCATCGGCTTCAACAAGGAAGATGCGAAGGAATGGTTCGCCTATTGGGAGGACCTGCGCGAGAACAAGCTCTGCGTTTCCGCCGATATCCAGACGCGAGACGATAATACGATTGAATCCAACGCCCTGACGCTCGGCAATTCCGCCATCGGTTTTGCCTATTCCAACCAGCTCGTCGGTTATCAGAAGCTCAATAAACAAACGCTGTCCATCGGCATGTTGCCGGGTGAGGGGCCGGGCAAGCCAACCGGGCATTATTACCGGCCGGGCCTCATCTGGTCCATTTCGTCCACTTCGACCAATGCGGAAGCGGCGGCGAAATTCATCAACTTCTTCGTCAACGATCTCGAGGCAGGCAAGGTGCTCGGCGTGGAACGTGGCGTGCCACCGGCCAAGGTCGTGCGTGAGGCATTGTTGCCGAGCCTCAACGAGACCGAGCGCAAGACGGTGGATTATATCGAAAGCCTGTCGGGCAAGCTCGATTCCTATCCGGAACCCGCCCCGATCGGCGCCAATGAATTCGACCGTGGTGTGATGCGCCCGATTGCCGATTCGCTCGCCTTCGGTCGTGCCAGCGTCGATGAGGCGGCGCAGAATCTTGTCGACACCGGCACGCGGACCCTGCGCAAGCGCGGTTGACGACAAAAAGGGCGCCGCCACGCGGTCTCGCAGCCGTGTGGCGGTCCTTTTTTCATTGGTCGTGATGGGCGCACGACGGAATGAGCGGCGCTTTACGCCCTCTGCTACAGCTTTATGACAAACAGGACTGGACAAGGGCGGGGCATTTAAGCCAGAAATTCTGATCTGGATCGATAAATCTGAAGATTAGACCATGGCGCCCAATTTCCTCCTCGTTGATGCTGAAAAAGAATTCGATGTGCTGAAGGCGGCCGCGTCGCTGATCCGCGTGCAGATATTGAAACTGCTGCATGAGGCCAATGGCCTGAACGTCAACGAGATCGCCCAGAGACTGGAACTGCCGCAATCCACCGTCTCTGCCGGTGTGGCGGTTCTCGAAGAGGCGGGATTGCTGCGAACGGAGACGCGCAAGGCGCGCAAGGGAAACCAGAAAATCTGCTTCGCCACCTGCGACGAACTCATTGTTTCTTTCCGAAAACCGGAGACGCCGGCGGCTTCCAACTACATTGCGGTGGCCATGCCGCTCGGCCTTTATACGCAGAGTTCGGTCACCGCGCCCTGCGGCATCTGCTCGCCGGAGGGCATTATCGGGCTGCTCGATGTGCCCGATACATTCATGGATCCGGACCGTATGAAAACGGCGCTGCTGTGGCTCACCTCGGGTTTCGTGGAGTATCAATTCCCCAATAATGCCAAGATTCAAGGGCGGGACGTCGAGGAAATCGAGTTTTCGATGGAAGTCAGTTCCGAGGTGCCGGGAACCCACAGCAACTGGCCGTCCGATATCACGCTGTCCGTGAACGGCAAGGAAATCGGTGTCTGGACCTCGCCCGGAGACTTTGGCGACAAGCGGGGCGTCTTCACGCCGGGCTGGTGGAAACTGTCCGGTTCCCAATATGGCATGCTGAAAACCTGGCGCATCACGCCCCAGGGAACCTATGTCGACGGTACGCGGATTTCCGATGTCACGCTTGCGGATATCGACCTCGTCAGCCACCGTTCCATCCGGTTGCGCATCGAGGTCAAGGCCGATGCAAAACATCCCGGCGGCTTGAATATATTCGGCCGCGGTTTCGGCAATTACGATCAGGACATCGTCCTGCGCCTGCGCACCGCGGGCTGAACCCCTCAATTTTCAAAAGTATGATTTTCGCGGTTGACAGGCGCGGATTCCCTCGGCAACTATATTATCAAATATGGTTCATATCATATTTTAAGATATAAATGCGCAGGGAGGAGAACCTATGAAAGCGCGGGTTTCAGTCCACCGGGACTTCCGGATTGGGCGTATCGACGATCGTCTGTATTCCGCCTTCATCGAACATATGGGGCGTGCGATCTATGGCGGGATTTATGAGCCCGGCCATCCGCAGGCGGATGCGAACGGCTTTCGCAAGGACGTCCTGAAATTCGTACAGGACCTGAAAATCCCCGCCATCCGTTATCCCGGCGGCAACTTCGTTTCGGCCTATCGCTGGGAAGACGGCATCGGCCCGCGCGACCAGCGCCCCATCCGTCTCGATCTTGCCTGGCGCTCGAAGGAAACCAACCAGATCGGCATCAACGAATTCGCCGACTGGGCGCAGATGGCCGGCATCGAGATGATGCTTGCCGTCAATCTCGGCTCCCGTGGTCTGGATGATGCCCGCAACTTCCTCGAATATGTGAATTTCCCGGGCGGTACTGCGCTTAGCGATCTGCGCCGCAGCCACGGCACCGAAAAGCCGCATGGCGTGAAGATGTGGTGCCTCGGCAACGAGATGGACGGCCCCTGGCAGATCGGCCACAAGACCGCAGTGGAATATGGCCGTCTGGCCAACGAAACCGCCAAGGCTTTCAAGGGCTTCGATCCGACCATTGAAGCGATCGTCTGCGGCAGTTCGAACGATGGCATGCCGACCTATCCCGAATGGGAGCGCGAGGTGCTGGAGGAATGCTACGAGAATGTCGATCACATCTCGCTGCACAAATATTTCGGCAATAACAGCCGCGACACGCTCAATTATTTCGGCAAGATCGAAGAAACCGGGCGCTACATCCAGACCATTGCCGGTGTCATCGATTATGTGAAGGCGAAGAAACGCGCCAAGAACGAAGTGTCCATCTGCTTTGACGAATGGAACGTCTGGTATCACATCCGCGAAGAAGACGGCAAACGCATCAAGAGCTGGGACTGGCCGGAAGCGCCGGCACTTCTGGAAGAGACTTACAACTTCGAGGATGCGCTGTTTGTCGCCGGTCTGCTCAATGAGTTCATCCGCCGTTCGGATCGTGTGCGCATCGCCTGCATCGCCCAACTCGTCAATGTCATCGCGCCTATCCGGGCGGAAAAGAACGGGCCGGCCTGGCGCCAGACGATCTATTACCCCTATCAGTTCGCCTCGCTTTATGGTCGCGGTGTCGCGCTGAATGTTGCGGTCGATTGCCCGACTTATGATTGCAACGCGGCCGATGATGTCAAATATCTCGACGTCGCCGGCGTTTATGACGAAGCCGAAGGCATGGTGACATTGTTCGTGCTCAACCGGCATCTCACCGAGGCGGCCGATATCAATGTCAGCCTCACCGGATTCTCGTCGGCCACGCTCGACCTGCATCTTGCCATGGCGGGATATGACCTGCGCGTCGGCAACGGCCCGGATCAGCCGGATCGCGTCGTGCCGGTGCCGGGCAGCGGCGTTGGTGTCGAGGATGGCGCGCTGAAGGGGTCCGTGCCGGCACTGTCCTATCATGTGCTGCGGCTGAAGGTTCAGTGAGGCGGCCATGGGTGTCCGTCTCAACAATATAGCCAAGTCCTTCGGATCCTTCGCAGCGATCCGGGATGTTTCGATGGAAATCCCGACCGGCAGCTTTGCGGTCTTCGTCGGGCCTTCCGGTTGTGGCAAATCCACGCTGCTGCGCATGATCGCCGGCCTTGAAGAGACCAGCGGCGGCCGCATCGCCATCGACGACCGTGACGTCACGGCCGTCGAACCGGCCGAACGCGGCGTTGCCATGGTGTTCCAGAACTATGCGCTTTATCCGCATCTCAGCGTGTTCGAGAACATGGCGTTCAGCCTGCGGCTTGCCCGCAGGCCGAAAGCCGAGGTGAATGAAAGGGTGGGCGAGGCGGCCCGCATCCTGCAGCTCGAAGACCATCTGCATAAAAAACCGTCGCAGCTTTCCGGCGGGCAGCGGCAGCGCGTGGCGATCGGCCGCGCGATCGTGCGGCAGCCAAAGGTCTTCCTGTTCGACGAGCCGCTTTCCAACCTCGATGCGGAGCTGCGCGTCCAGATGCGGTTGGAACTGACGCGCCTTCACCGCAAGCTCGGCGCCACGATGATCTATGTCACGCACGACCAGGTGGAGGCCATGACGCTTGCGGACAAGATTTTCGTGCTGAAGGGCGGCGTTGTGCAGCAGGCAGGTGCGCCGCTCACCCTTTATGACGATCCGGATAATCGGTTCGTGGCCGGCTTTATCGGCTCGCCGGCAATGAACTTCCTGCAGGCGGCGATTGTCGAACAGCGAGACGGCGTCGTGACGCTTTCGCTCGATGGTGGGGAGAGACATCTCGAAGCATGGCTTTCACAGCCTGTTTCCACCGGCCAGCGGGTCGAAATCGGCGTTCGGCCGGAGCATCTGATGATTACGCAGGAGGGCGCCCTGCCTGTCAATGTCGAGGTGGCGGAGGAACTGGGGGATGTTTCCTATCTCTACACGCGCGCGCCCTCGGGCAAGGAAATCATCGTGCAGCGGCAGGGCTCGCGTGAAAGTCTGGATGGCCGATCCGTCCTGCTGAGCGCCTCGCCCGACCACATTCTGGTTTTCGATAGCGACGGCAAAAGATTGCGATAGGCGCGAGGAGGCGCCTTTCGATGCAGCAGACCGCCCCATCAGGGGTGTTTCCACATAAACGGGAGGAGTGAACGATGCGACTGATCAAGACATTGCTTGTTGGCACGGTTCTGGGTTTGACCGCCCTGCCGGCGCTGGCCAAACAGGATATCGTCTGGTGGGACTTTCTGTCGGGCGGTGACGGCGTGCGCATGAAGGCGCTGATCGATGCCTTCAACAAGGAGCACCCCGATATCCAGGTCAAGGGAACGACGCTGGAATGGGGTGTGCCCTTCTACACCAAGGTGCGGACCGCCTCTGCCGTCGGGGAAGGACCCGATGTCATGACCTACCACCTGTCGCGTGCGCCGCTTGCCCTGCAGGAAAAGGTGCTGAGCGAGATTACCGACAAGGACTTGGAGGAAGCCGGCCTGAAGAAAGACGATTTCTTCAGCGCGCCGCTCGAGGCGGCCACCCATGACGGCAAGCTTTATGCCGTGCCTTTCGATATCCACGCACTTGTTCTTTATTACAATGCCGATCTTCTCAAAGGCTCGCCCTATCTCGATACCGAAGGCAAGCTGACCGGCATCAAGACGATGGATGATTTCGAAAAGGCGCTGGCCTGGGCAAAGGAAAAGGGTGTTGAAACGCCTGTCACCTACCAGTCCGGCGGTGAAGCCGGTGTCTGGCGTGTCTTTTACACATTGTTCTCGCAACAGGGCGGCGAACTCGTCACCAATGGCGAGGTGCTGGCCGGCGACAATGCCGAGAAAGCGGCCAAGGCGATCGACACCATGTCGAAATGGCGCGAAAACGGCTGGGCGCCGGAACAGGCGGAATATGCGGCATCCGTTGCGCTGTTCTCCGCCGGAAAGTCAGCCTTCCAGCTGAATGGCGTCTGGGAGGTGCCGACCTACAAGGATCTGGAGAAAAACAACAAGCTGGGCTTCAAGTGGAGCGCGGTTGAAGTTCCGCCCTTCATGGGCAAACGCGCCACCTGGGCGGATTCGCACGCCTTCGCTATCCCCAACCAGGGTGACAAGACCGTTTCCGGCGAGAAGCGCGCTGCCGTGATGAAGGTGATCGGCTGGATGGAAAAACACGCCATCAGCTGGGCCGATGCCGGCCATATCCCGGCCTATAAATCGATCACCGAAAGCAGCGAATACAAGGCGATGCAGCCGAACGCCACCTATGCATCACTGGCGGAAGCGGCGGTATTCGATCCGAAAACCACGATCACCGGTGTGGCCTCGCCAGCCTATGATGCCGCTCTCAACGTTATCGCTCCGGCCATTCAGGGCTTCATGAGCGGCACGGATGCGGTGGCGCAGATCAAGGACGAGCTGCAAAGCAAGCTGAAGTAACGGAAACCTGCCCTTCGGCCTCTCGCCGGAGGGCAGCACGCAATGCGCAAGGTCCCGGAGACATTCCATGGCTATGATTGAAAACAGGCGCAAGAAATCGCTGATCGCGCTGTCGATGGTGACGCCGTTCATCGTGGTCTTCGTCACCTTCTTCCTTTATCCGCTGATTGAGATGGTGCGCATCAGTTTCACCGATGCGCCGCTGATCGGTGACGGAAACTGGGTCGGGCTGGCGAACTACGCAAAACTGCTGAGCGACAACCTCTTTGTCACCTCTTTGAAAAACAATGGCTATTTCGTGCTTTTGACCGTCGTGCCGACGACCGTCATCGCGCTCATGATCGCTCTTGCCGTCAGTCGTCTGTCGGGCGTGAAGCAGACGATCGCCATGAGCCTGTTTTTCCTGCCCTATGTTCTGCCGGTTTCGGTGGTCACGGAAATCTGGGCATGGATGCTCGATCTGCAGTTCGGAATTCTCCAGCCTGTCATTTCGCTCATTGCCGGCAAGCCAGTTGCGGTTTTCAAGAACCCCTATTGGGTGATGCCGATGGTGGCTGTCGTCACCATCTGGTGGACGAACGGCTTCAACGTGCTGCTGTTCATCGCCGGGTTGCGCAATATCCCGGCCGAGCTTTACGAGGCTGCCTCACTTGACGGCGCAACGACGTGGCAGCGCTTCTGGCGGGTGACGTGGCCGCTTTTATGGCCCGTCACGGCACTGGTTCTCACTTTGCAACTGATCCTGCAGCTGAAGATATTCGATCAGATCTATCTCCTGAGCGGCGGTGGGCCCTTCAATTCCAGCTTCGTGCTTCTGCTCAAGGTCTATCGTGAGGCGTTCCAGCTGAACAATGGCGGTTACGCTTCCGCCGTTTCCACCGTGTTGTTCCTGTTGATCGTCATCGTTTCCATTCTTCAGTTCCAGTTGCTGCGCATCCGGAGGAATTCATGAGCTTCACGAAAAGACTGGAAAACGTCGTTCTGACCCTGCTGACATTTTCGGCGGCGCTCGTGTGGATATTTCCGCTCTACTGGGGTTTCGTGACGTCGTTACGCTCGGACAATAATGTTGCGGGCAACATGTCGATTTTGCCGGATGAATTCCAGCTGGGAGCTTATGTGAATGCCATCTTCAATACGCGGCTGTTGACCTGGTATGTAAATTCCATTGGCACCGCCGCAATAGTCACGGTTTCCGTGCTGCTGATCTCGATGTTGTGCGCCTATGCGCTGTCGCAGATCCGTTTTCCGGGACGCCGCCTGCTTTATGGCATCGTGCTGGCGAGCTTCATGGTGCCGGCGCAAACGCTTGTGGTCACCCAGTTCATCCTGATGAAGAACCTCAACCTCATCAATACCTGGGCGGGCATCATCCTGCCGCAGCTCATCACGCCCATCGTCATCATCGTTTACAAGCAGTTCTTCGACAGCGTGCCCAAGGAAATGCGCGAAGCCGTGGTTCTGGATGGCGGCGGCGAATACACCATTCTTTTCAAGGTCTATCTGCCGCTGAACTGGGGCATCACCACCGCCTTGGCGATCGTGACTTTCATCACGGTGTGGAACGCCTTCTTCTGGCCCTTCCTCGTGATCACTTCTGAAAACATGATGACGATCCCCGTCGGCATCACGCAGGTCAACGATACTTTCGGCATTGTTTATGCGCGCCTGATGGCCATTGCCATGCTGGCGGCCCTGCCGGTCATCATCGCTTATGTCGTCTTCCAGCGCCGCGTGACGGAAGCGATCATGATCTCGTCCGGCGTGAAAGGGTGAGGGCGGCACTCTTCGCAGGATGCGGCGGGCAGCAAATGACATCGACGCTGCCCGCTTCGTTGTGACCAAGCCATCCTTTCGGCTCATCCGCCATGTCTGTTCGTTCGGGCAAAGGTGAAGCCCGCATAGGCGGCTGGTCTGGTTGCCGCCATCGACACATGCAGGTCCGGCACGAACGGACATTTATCCGAAACCGTGCCGGACCTGTCTCAGGGGAAGATCAGACTGCGAGCAGCTTTTCGTTGTTGCTGCGGGCAGTCTCCGCCGTTCCTTCCGTTTCGATCCGTTTTCCGGTGGCCGGGTCGAAGAAATGCAGATGGGCAGCGGGAAGCTCCATGTGGATGCGCTGGCCGGGTTTTACCGAGAGATTCTCACCGATGGCGGCCGAGAAGGTTTCTCCAGCTATATCCGCATGCACGATGCGACCGGAGCCAAGTTCTTCGACGAAATCCACCACGGCCGGTACGCCCGGACCATCCATGCTCACCACGCATTGTTCCGGGCGGATGCCGACCGTCACGTTGCGGCCGCGCAGCTCCAGCGCGGTTTCGGGGAAGAGTTTCACCGGCGTGCCGGAAAGCATGACAGCAGCGGTTTCCACCTCCACCTTTGTGGTGAAGAGGTTCATGGCGGGAGAGCCGATGAAGGAGGCGACAAAGGTACTGGCCGGGCGGTGATAGATATCGAGCGGATGGCCGACCTGTTCGACATTGCCCTTGTTCATCACCACCAGCCGGTCGGCCAGCGTCATGGCTTCCACCTGGTCATGGGTGACGAAGATGGAGGTGGCCGAGAGGCGCTGATGCAGCTTGCGGATTTCGGCGCGCATGGACACACGCAGCTTGGCGTCGAGGTTGGAGAGCGGCTCATCGAACAGAAACACGGCGGGTTCGCGGATGATGGCGCGGGCCATGGCCACGCGCTGGCGCTGGCCGCCGGAAAGGGCGGCCGGCTTGCGTTCCAGATAGTCGGAAAGCCCGACGATCTTGGCGGTCTCCTCGATGCGGCGCTGGCGTTCGGCCTTGGGAACGCCGGCGACCTTCAGCGCATAACCGATATTGTCGGCCACCGACATATGCGGATAAAGCGCATAATTCTGGAACACCATGGCGCAGCCACGCTCACGCGGCTCCAGCGTGTTGACCACGCGCCCGCCAATGGCGATTTCGCCGGAGGTGATTTCCTCCAGGCCGGCGATCATGCGCAGAAGCGTGGATTTGCCACAGCCCGAAGGGCCGAGGATGACGACGAATTCGCCGGAGTCGAAAGAAAGATCCACCCCGTGCAGGGTCTGCGTCTTGCCATAGGATTTGCGGACCTGACGAATATCGATCTGAGCCATGATAGAAAACCTTGTTGTTGAAAGCCGCGCGTCACTTGTCGGACGAGACGAGGCCACGGACGAACCAGCGTTGCAGGAAGGCCACGACGAAAAGCGGCGGCAGGATGATGATGAGGGAACCGGCCAGCGTGACGTTCCAGTCCGGCGTGCCGTCATCGGCGGGCAGAAGCGCCCTGAGCGACATCATCACCGTCTTGTAGGAAGGGTCGGTGATCATCAGCAGCGGCCAGAGATACTGGTTCCAGGCATAAACGAACATGATGGTGGTGAGCGCCAGCATGTTGGTGCGCGAGAGCGGCAGCAGCATGTCGACGAAGAAGCGCGCTGCACCCGAACCGTCCATGCGGGCGGCCTCGGCCAGTTCATCCGGGATCGTCATGAAGAACTGCCGATAGAGAAAGGTGCCGGTGGCGGTGGCGACGAGCGGTAGCGTCAGGCCGGCATAGGAATTCAGGAGGTTCCATTCGAGCGTCACCTCGATGCCGAACAGGCCGAGAATGGAGCGCAGCGGCTGGAACAGATCGGCGGCGACCGAATAGGTCGGGACCACGCGTACTTCGAGCGGCAGCATCAGGGTGATGAAGACCGTCCAGAAGAACAGATGTTTCAGCGGCGAGCGGAAGAAGACGATGGCAAAAGCGGTGAAGGCGGAGAGCGCCACCTTGCCGATGGTCACCAGCACCGCCATGATCAGGCTGTTGAAGAGAGCATTGCCGAGATTGGCGCGTGCCCATGCGGCCTTGGCATTGGTGAAGAATTCACCCTGCGGCATGAAGTTGAAGGGTACGCTGTTAACCTGCTGGACCGTCTGGCTGGCGCCGGAAATGACGACGAGGAAGGGGCCGATGAGCAGGAGAAAACCCGCCACCATGATCGCATAGGTCAGGGCGTCGGCATAGGGAGTGCGCTGGATCATGGCCGCCTCACTTGTAATGGACTTGCCGCTCGACAAAGCGGAACTGAACGAAGGTGAAGACCATGATGAGGCCGATGAGGACGAGGCTCTGGGCCGAGGCGCCGGAATAGTTCAGCCCCTCGAAGGCCTCGCTGACGATGCGATAGACCATCACTTCCGTGGCGTGGTTGGGGCCGCCCTCGGTGGTGGAGGCGACGATGCCGAATGTATCGGCGCCGACGAAACCTTCGGTCATCATGATGACGGTGAGGAAGAACAGGGTGGGCGCAAGCAGCGGCACCTGGATGTCGATGGCGCGGCGGATCGGTCCGGAACCGTCCATGGCGGCAGCTTCGGTCAGCGAGCGCGGCACCGATTGCAGGCCGGCGAACAGGAAGATGAAGGTGTAGCCCGCCCATTTCCAGATGAAGATGACGATGATGAGGATCAGCGCATGTTCACCATATTTTGCCGGGTTCCAGATATCGGGCCACCAGGCGTTCAGGGAGGCGGCGAGACCGCGTTCCGGTGACAGGATGAAGCGGAAGGCCATACCGGCGGCGGGACCGGCAATCGCATAGGGCAGGATATAAAGCACCCGGAAGAAACCGGAGCCGGGAAGCTGGCGATCGACCGCCAAGGCGAGGACGAGGCCGATGAGAATGGCAAAAAACGGTCCGACGATTGCAAAGGTCAGGCTCGTGACGATCGATTGCCAATAAAGCGGATCGCCGAAGGTTTCCACGAAATTGGCGAGGCCGACAAATTCCGCCGGGCCGCCGAAGGGCGGTTCGAGGGTGAATGCCCAGTTCAGCACCGCGACAACCGGCCAATAGAAGAACAGAAGGATGAGCAGGAACTGCGGCAGGGCGAAGAGCACAGGCAGCCATGTGCTTTTGAAAACGGTACGTTTTTCCATTGGAGACCGGCAATGTTCGAGATTTCGGCGGGCCTGCCCGGAGGATGTCCGGACAGGCCTTGTGACGGCAATGAAAGCGGGCTTAGTTCAGCTTGGCGCCTTCATAGGTCTTTTCGAAGCGGCGCAGACCGGCGTTGGAGCGCTCGACGGCCTTGTCGAGCTCGGCCTGGATATCGGCGTTCTGCATGAAGATGGCTTCGAGCGAGGTCGCAACTTCCTTGCGGATCTGCGTGAAACCGCCGAGGCGAATGCCGCGGGTATATTCGGAAGGCGGCGTGAAGGTCAGGCTTTCGATTGCCTTTTCGCGGCCCTTGTAGGGAGCCTTGTCGTAAAAGCCGTTGGCCTTCATGGCGTCGAAACCGGTCTTGGTGACCGGGATGTAGCCGGTGACCGTCGACCACCACTCAACCATCTCCGGCTGGGCGATGAAGTTCAGGAATGCGGCGGCACCCTTGTATTCGGCCTCCGGACGACCGGCCATGACCCACAGCGAAGCGCCGCCGACCAGCGAATTGTGACGCTCGGTGCCCTTCCAGATCGGCAGCATGGCGACGTCCCACTTCACGCCTTGCGGCATGCCCTTGCCGACCGTGCCGTGGCTGGCGATCGAGGACATGAACATCTGGCAGGTCTGCGAGGTGAAGGCGGGCAGAATGTCCATGCCGAGCTGCTTGGTCTTGACGACGAACAGCTTCTCGTCCTGCATCTTCTTGAAGAATTTCACCTGGTCGACGAACTTGGTCTTGTTGATCGTCAGTTCAGCATCGAGACCCTGATAACCATTGCCCTTGGTGGCGATCGGCTGGTTGTGGATGGCGGAGAACTGCTCCATCAGCATCCAGGTGTCGAAATTGAAGGCGAGCGGGCATTCAAAACCGGCGGCTTTCAGTTTCTTCGAAGCTTCTTCAACCTGTTCCCAGGTGTCGGGCTTGAAGGTGATGCCGGCTTTTTCAAAGGCATCGACATTGTAATAAAAGACGGCGGTGGAGGAATTATAGGGGAAGGAGTTCAGCTCGCCCGACGCCGTGGCGTAATAATTGGCGATGCCGGGGAAATAATTGTTCCAGTCGATCTTGTAGCCATTGTCGGCCATCAGTTTCTTGGCGGGAACGAAGGCCTTGGACAGCATCATGTCCAGCGTGCCGGCGTCGTAGATCTGGGTGATGGCGGGCTGCTTCTTGGCGCGATAGGCGGCAATGGTGTTCTGCAGGGTGGTTTCATATTCGTTCTGCGAGGTGCAGACGATCTCGAAATCGGCCTGGGAGTCGTTGAACTTCTTGCAGGTTTCCTGGACGCGGTCGCCGAGATCGCCGGAAAGGCCGTACCAGAATTCGAACTTGGTCTTTTCTGCGTGGGCGGCGGTGACGCCGAAGGCGGCGGCAATGGCAACGCCGGCCACGAAGGAAGTCAGAGCGGAAGATTTCATGAGTTGAGCCCCGTTGATGGAATGATGGCCTGCTCGGGCAAGGACCTCATGTCCCCGGCACGAAGCCACGGGCTCTGCTAACAGCCGTATTTGACGGATCGCTTACATTTTGTTGAACGTTTTATGATGACTGGCCGCGCAGCGCATTCTGCGCGGCTGAAAAAATGCGACAGATATTAAAATTCGCAGTTTAACCGTATTTTTCAGATGCTTGGATATTCGGTGCCGCTTCACCACTTGCTGCTGAATATCCTGTCTGCGTCAACCGCGACGTGCGGCTTCGATGGCGGCGACGTCGATTTTCTTCATATCCATCATCGCGTCGAAGGCGCGTTTGGCCTCCGCGCCACCGGCCGCCATGGCCTCCATCAGCACGCGCGGCGTGATCTGCCAGGAGACGCCCCATTTGTCCTTGCACCAGCCGCAGGCGCTTTCTTCACCGCCATTGCCGACGATGGCGTTCCAGTAGCGGTCGGTTTCTTCCTGGTCCTCGGTCGATATCTGGAACGAAAAAGCCTCGCTCTGCTTGAAGACCGGTCCGCCATTGAGGCCGATGCAGGAAACGCCGGCGACGGTGAACTGCACCGTCAGCACATCGCCCTTCTTGCCGGAGGGATAGTCGCTCGGCGCATGGTGAACGCCGGTGACGGCGCTGTCCGGAAAGGTTTCGGCATAAAATCTGGCGGCGGCCTCCGCATCCTTGTCATACCAGATACAGATCGTGTTCTTTTCCATGTGCATGGTCCTCCCAGGTTGAAATCGTCCCCCTGCCGGCGTGGAAACTTGCGGACCGCTGGCCCGTTCCCCATCAGGCATAAAATGCGGCTGCGGGACAAACGTTCCGAAAACTCCGCGCCGCGGTCCCGCCGGTTTGGAAACCGGATCATGGATTGGGCTTTTGTATTGCATCGTTGCGACTGCGGGATTGGGGCCATGTCGAGGCTTTGAAAAGATGTCGGGCAATTGCAGGTTTTACCGGCTGCACGCTTCAATCCACCTGACGAAAGTCAATATTATCCTTAAATATTATTTAACAATGCAATCATAATATTTGCGAATAATTTTCATTGAAAACATTCATTTCATCGGAGGACTGCGCGTGACTATTCTTGATCGTGGTGCCAATGCTGTGGCGGTTCTCGCCGCGCTTTCCAAATCCCAGGCCATTATAGAATTCGACCTTTCCGGAAAGATTCTGACGGCCAACGAAAATTTCTGTCGCGCGCTCGGTTACGAGCTTTCGGAAATCGTCGGCCGGCACCACAGCATGTTCGTCGAGCCCGCGGTCGTGTCCTCGCAGGATTACAGGGCCTTCTGGTCCAAGCTTTCGTCCGGCCAGTTCGATCAGCGGCAATATAAGCGCATTGGCAAGGGCGGCCGCGAAGTCTGGATCGAGGCTTCCTATAATCCGGTGTTTCGCCGCGGCAAGCCGGTGAAAGTGGTCAAGATCGCCACCGATATCACCGAGCGCAAGCTGAAGGCGGCGGAAGATGCGGACAAGATCGACGCGCTGTCGCGGGCGCAGGCCATCATCGAATTCTCTCCGAATGGCGATGTCCTGACCGCCAACGACAATTTCCTGGCGGCGCTGGGGTATTCGCTTTCGGAAGTGCAGGGCAGGCATCATTCCATGTTCTGCGAGCCGGCCTATACGCAGTCGGTGCAATATAAGCAGTTCTGGGAAAGACTGTCGGGCGGCGATCTCGTGGCGGATGAATTCATGCGGCTCGGCAAGGGGGGCCGCAAGGTCTTCATTCAGGCGTCCTACAATCCCATCTTCGATCTGAACGGCAAGGTGTTCAAGGTCGTCAAATTCGCCACCGACGTGACCGGCCGCGTCGAGAATGTCGAGAAGCTGGCACAATGTCTCACCGATCTGGCCGAGGGCGATCTTGCTCAGAGCATCGACAAGCCTTTCATTCCGTCTCTCGAAAGATTGCGCACGGATTTCAATGCGGCTTCGGAAAAGCTGAAGAGGGCAATGACGCTGGTATCCGAAAATGCCGGCGCGATTTCTTCGGGCTCGAACGAGATACGCTCCGCCGCCGATGATCTGGCGAAACGCACGGAACAGCAGGCCGCCTCCATCGAGGAGACGGCGGCCGCGCTTGAGGAGATCACCACGGCGGTCAATGATTCCAGCCGTCGCGCTGAAGAGGCCGGCAAGATCGTCGCTCGCGCCCGCGATCATGCGGAGCATTCCGGCCAGGTGGTGCGCGATGCGATCGGCGCCATGGACCAGATCGAAAAATCCTCGCGCGAAATTTCGAACATCATCGGCGTGATCGACGAAATCGCCTTCCAGACCAATCTTCTGGCACTGAACGCCGGTGTGGAAGCAGCGCGTGCCGGTGAGGCGGGCAAGGGCTTTGCCGTCGTCGCGCAGGAGGTTCGTGAGCTGGCCCAGCGTTCGGCAACCGCCGCAAAGGAAATCAAGAGCCTGATCAATGCCTCGGGCGCGCAGGTGGAAAACGGTGTCGGCCTTGTCACCAGAGCCGGTTCGGCCCTGCAGGAGATCGCCGAGCAGGTGCGCGACATCAACACCAATGTCGTCGCTATCGTTGATGCCGCCCGTGAACAGTCCACGGCACTCGCCGAGATCAACCAGGCGGTCAACACCGTCGATCAGGGCACGCAGCAGAATGCGGCGATGGTGGAAGAGCAGACCGCCGCAAGCCACAGCCTTGCGCGGGAAGCGGCGGCGCTGTTCGAACTTCTCGGGCAGTTCCGGTTCGAGGACGCGCCGCGATCAGCGTCGCCCGCCTCGCGGAGCCAATTCGAGCAGCAGGCAGCGCCTGTTAGTCCGCGCCATAGCGCATCCCGCCCGCTTGCGGCACGCGGTTCGGCTGCGGTTGCTGTCAGCCACGAGGAGTGGCAGGACTTTTAAGGCAGGCTGAGTTGCCCTGAAGTCGGCAGTGAGGGCGCACATTCTCCTGACGTCATCCTCGGCCTCGTGCCGAGGATCCAATCACGTTGAATACATTCAATAGGTCGCAGATCCTCGGGACAGGCCCAAGGATGACGTCGGCTTGATTGGGTTGGGCCTTTTCGATGTTCGATACGTGATGACAAGCCCGAAAGCTCGTCATATCTTCCCGATTGACCGATAATCGGCACATTGCGTTTGGAATTTTCGGGGACGCTCGCTTGGCAGGGATATCGACAGGCCGCACGGCTCTTGCCTTTTGTTTGCTGGTCGCAGCCTCTGGCGCGGGGAAGGCCGAAGAGCCCGCCAAGGAAAAACCCGCCTGCGCCTATACCCACGATGTCGCGCCGGAGCTGTGCATCAATGCCGGCAGTTACAATAATGATCTCTGCCGCGCCATCGAGGTTCTGGCTGCCCGCCATGCTGTTCCGCCTGACTATTTCGCCCGGCTGATCTGGCGGGAAAGCCTGTTTCGGGCGAGTGCGATCAGCCCGAAGGGGGCGGAGGGCATTGCCCAGTTCATGCCGGGCACGGCGCGGTTGCGCGGTCTCGAAGACAGTTTCAACATCGTCGCCGCCCTTGAGGCCTCCTCTCGTTACCTGTCGGACCTGAACGTGCAGTTCGGTAATTTCGGTCTTGCCGCCGCGGCCTATAATGCCGGGGAGGCGGGCCTGCGGAACTTCATCGCCACCGGCCGCCTGCCGATGGAAACCCGCGACTATGTGTTTGCGATCACCGGCTACCCCGTGGAGACATGGAAGGACAATCCGCCGGAGAAGGCGGCGCCGGCACTGGATGACGGCCGTCCCTTCCACGATGCCTGCGTGCGTCTCGCCGATACCCGCACCATGAACGATCCCGTCCTCATTGCTTCGGCCGACTGGGCGGCCTGGGGCGTGCAGCTTGCCGCCCATTATAATCCGGCGGTGGCGAACCGGCTTTTCACCCGCGCGATCGTGCAGCTTTCGGAACCGCTGAATGCCGAGAGGGCGCTGATCGTGCGGCAGCGGGGCGGCAATTTCGGCTCGCGGCCACGTTATGCAGCCCGCATCGGCCGCGAGACCCGCGCCGAGGCCAACACGCTGTGCGGCGAAATCAGGCGGGCGGGTGTTCCCTGCACCGTGTTCCGCAACCGGTAAAACGGCGAGCGCCGGGCCGGTCTGTTTTCTCTTCGCCAGGGGCGATCATAACAAGTTGATCGGCTTTGCGGTCGTCCCATCTTTCGGGGCGGGGTGATCCTGCATAGATTTGCCGCGAATGCCGGCCGACAGGGGCCGGCGGCATATGTGGGGAATGATCTGGAAATGAAATGGTTTGAAACCGGATGTCTGGCGGCCGTTCTGGTTGTCGTTGCGGCGTGCACCAGCACCGGGGAGACGCAGATTTCCCGCACGGTCGCGGGTTTTGTAGGCCAACCGCGTGAGGCCGCAATCGCCAGGCTTGGCCGCCCGAACAAGGTCATCATCGAAAACGGCGAAACCGAATCCTACTGGCTGAAGGTCGATGTGGAGACCTATGCCGGGCTCAGCAACCGGCGCGAAGTCAAGACCGTGGACGGGCAGGCGCGGATTTCGGAAACCGAGGGCATGAAGATCAAGGAACATCGACGCGACTGCATCATCAAGATCACCGCGAATGCCGCCTCCACCATCAAGACAAGCGAGATCATCGGCAATCCGGCCAATTGCGAGGGCCTTCTCAATCGTCCGGCGTCCTGAGGCGGTCCGTCGCAACCGCCCCGGTTGCCGAATGCCTCAGAGCTCCATCTTGATGGTCAGCATATATTCGGTGCCCTTCGCCCGGTCGCGCGTGCGGGATACTTCCAGCGTGACCTTGTCCAGCTTGTGGCCGAGGCTTTCCTTGATCGTTCCGCCCGGCGTATCTTCGCGCCGGAACGAGGTGTTGCCGTAACCGACACCGATTTTGCGTGTGATGGCGTTTTCCGTATAGGTTCTTCCGAACATGGCGGAAGCCTGGCCGCTGCGCACCGTCGTCTCGAAACCGCGGGTTTCGATATCGCGATAGGCTGAGGCGGCAATCGAATTGTCCGAACTGCTATAGCTGCCGCCCGCACTTATTTTGGCGAGGCGATGGCCATCGTGCTCGAGAGAGAAATTGCCATCGGCTGAAGGTCCGTAACGACCGCCGCTCATGCTGTCCTTATAGGTGAAGCGGAAACGGCCGCTGCGCGCATCGACCTGATAATTATAGGAGGCGTCGCCGCTGCGGATCTGAATGCCCGGTGCCGGCTCGCTGCCGAGGATCGGCGAAACCTTGTCGGCGAACTGGAACAGCGGTTTCGTGACCTGATCGAACTCCGACTTCGACAATTGCACCGGCTTGCCATCCGGGTCGAACTTTCCGACCGCCAGGCAGGGGCGCTGGTTGATGATGCTCTTCAGGGCAAAGACCGTGCAATTGTCGCTGGTCGTGCCGGCAATGGCGGCATGCACGGAATTGCGCAGGGTGTAACTGCCGCAGCAGGAGAAAGCTTCATTGTCCACGCTCGCATCGCGAGTATAACCCGTGAAGACAATGCCGCTTGCGCCGTTGGCCAGGCCCACATTGGCAAAATGCGGACCGCTTTGCAGCGGAAAGAGCTTCAACTGGCCCTGGTCGGCAAGCGTTTTCGGGTTGGAAGGTGATGGAAGCGGCATTCTTCTTCTCTCCTGAAACACGGGGACGGTGTTTTTTACCATCGTAAATTGAAGCTGCAACCCTCAACTGTACCCCGTGAAATATCCCCTTTCTGTGGATGAGGGTGCGCGCTGTTGTTCCTGTGAGCCTCTGCGCATATGTTGGAGTACTGAATCTCGATTTCCGGGCAAGGCGGACAGGCGCATAATGACCTCCCAGTTGGATTTTTTCGCTTCCGCCACAGCGCGGCTTCCTCAGGCTGAAAGGGGGCGAAAGTCGGCTGGTCGCGAGGCTGCGCCCAAGATCGGCTTGGATGATGAGGCGCTCGCCGCCCATCTTGAAGCGACCGGCAATTATCGCGTTTTGCGCAGGCTGCAGCCACGCCCGGTGGTCGACCGGCCAAGACCGGAATTTTCCCGCCGGGGCGTGATCCTCGATACGGAAACGACGGGGCTCAACCATCGCACCGACGAAATCATAGAAATCGGCGTCATAACCTTCACATTCGACGATCAGGGTGTGATCGGCGATGTGACCGGCGTCTATGGCGGGTTGCGGCAGCCGGCCATCACCATTCCGGAAGAAATCACCCGCCTGACGGGGATAACCGATGAGATGGTTGCGGGGCAGGCGATAGACATGGCCCGGCTGACCCCTCTGATCGCCGGGGCCGATCTGATCATCGCCCATAATGCTGGCTTCGACCGTCCCTTTTGCGAGGCCTTCTCGCCGATCTTCCACGACAAGGCCTGGGCCTGTTCCGTTTCGGAAATAGACTGGCGGGCGCGTGGCTTCGAGGGCAACAAGCTTGGCTACCTGATCGGGCAATCCGGCTATTTCCATGACGGCCACCGCGCTGTCGATGACTGTTTCGCGCTGCTGGAGGTGCTGGAACAGACACGCCCCGGCCACGAGGGCACGCCTTTTGCGGAGCTTTACGAAGCGAGCCGGCGGTCAAGGGTGCGCATTTATGCGGAAAACAGCCCGTTCGATATGAAGGATCATCTGAAAAAACGGGCTTACCGCTGGTCGGACGGTTCCGACGGTCGGCCGAAATCCTGGTGGGTGGAACTGCCGGAAGAGAAGCTCGAAGAGGAACTGCATTTCCTGCGGACCGAAATTTACCGTTGGGATGCCGATCCGATGGTCAAACATCTCACGGCCTTTGACCGGTTCAAGGCCGGTTAAACCGCGCCTGTCTCCGGGTTTTCAGATTGCATACAATTTCTGCAATGAATCGAAAACAATCGCTGCAAATTTGAGCAGGGTCGTGTCCGCACCCACGGAACTCTGAAAAATCTCCTTTTGCATCAATGGCAAAGCCATCTGGCACGGCTCCTGCATGACAAAGACGTCGCAGGAGAGTGTTTATGAGCAAAGCCGCAGCAATCGACATCGCGTCCGTATCCAAGATCTACGGCAATACCACAGCCGTGCATGCGATCAGCCTCAAGATACCGGCTGGAAGCTATTGCTGCCTGCTTGGCCCCTCGGGCTGCGGCAAGACCTCGACATTGCGGATGATTGCCGGCCACGAAAGCATTTCCAGCGGCGATATCAGGCTCGGCAATGTGGTGGTCACCGATCTGCCGCCGGCCCGGCGCGGCACGGCGATGATGTTCCAGTCCTATGCGCTTTTTCCGCATCTCGATCTCGTCGACAATGTCGCCTTCAGCCTCAAGATGAAAGGCGCGGACAAGGAGAGCCGGAGGGCCAAGGCGCTCGAGATGCTGCGGCTGATGCAGCTCGAACCCTATGCCAGCCGCCGCCCGGCCCAGCTTTCCGGTGGGCAGCAACAGCGCGTGGCGCTGGCGCGCGCACTCATCACCGATCCCGAGGCGCTGCTGCTGGACGAGCCGCTTTCGGCGCTGGACCCCTTCCTCAAGATCCGCATGCGCGCCGAGCTGAAGAAGCTGCAGACCTCGCTCGGCATCACCTTCGTGCACGTCACCCATAGCCAGGAAGAGGCGATGGCGCTCGCTGATATCATCGTCGTCATGAATGACGGCCGCATCGAGCAGGCGGCCACGCCGCGCGAGGTTTTCGAGCGCCCGGCAACCGCTTTCGTTGCCCGTTTCATGGGCGATCATAACGTCATTTCCGGCCGTTATCGGGAAAAGGCAGGCGATCTTGTGACACTCGAAGTGGCGGGCGGCGGCACATTTATCGCCGATGGAATGGCCCCGGATGACGGCGCGGTGGATATCGCGGTCCGCACCGACCGGGTGCGCGTCGGCGAAGCGGAGCAGCCGGGCCTCGGTTTCACCGGCATCGTCTCGAATGTCGAATATCGCGGCGCAAGCGTGAAAATGGCCGTCACCGGCGCCGGCATCGAGGATTTCAACGTCATCCTCAGCGATGCCGCCTTCTTCGAGAACCCGGTCAGGACCGGCGACGCCATACCGCTTTCATGGAATGCGGCCGATGCCATCGTGCTCGGCCGGGTAGAGAAGTGACCCAAAAATAACCAGAGGAGAACTTTGAAATGACCGATACCATCAACAGCAAGAAGGGCCTGTCCCGCCGCGGCCTTCTGAAGGCGGGCGCGGCTGCGACGGGTGCGGCGATCGGCTCCGGCCTCATCACCGGCTTCCCGACCATCTGGGCGCAGAACCCCATCACCATCCGCCAGTTCGGCACCGGCGTGTCGAACCTCAATGCCATTGCCGAAAAGTGCAAGGCCGATCTCGGCATCACGCTCGAGATGACAGCGACGGATTCGGATGCGGCGGCTCAACGCGCCGTCACCCAGCCGAATTCCTACGACATCGCCGATATCGAATACTGGATCCTGAAGAAGGTCTATCCCGCCGGCGTCATCCAGCCAATGGAAATCAAGAAGCTCAAGTATTACGACAAGATCGTGCCGCTGTTCAAAAACGGCAAGCTGAAGCCGGACAGCGTCGTGGCGCAGGGCACCGCGCCGCACACGGTCGGTTTCGTTGAAAAGCCGGGTGACAAGACCTTCGCCAAGGGTGAGACCGATTATTTCACCATGGTTCCCACCATCTATAATGCCGACACCCTCGGCATCCGCCCCGATCTCGTCGGCCGCGATATTACCAGCTGGGCCGATATCATGGACCCGAAGTTCAAGGGCAAGACCTCGATCCTCAACATCCCCTCCATCGGTATCATGGATGCGGCGATGATCATGGAAGCCATGGGCAACATCAAATATGCCGACAAGGGCAACATGACCAAGGAAGAGATCGACAAGACCATCGATTTCCTCATCAAGGCGAAGAAGGATGGCCAGTTCCGCGCCTTCTGGAAGAGCTTCGACGAGAGCGTCAACCTCATGGCCTCGGGTGAAGTCATCATCCAGTCCATGTGGTCGCCGGCAGTTGCCGCGGTCCGCTCCAAGGGCATTGCCTGCAAATACCAGCCGCTGAAGGAAGGCTACCGCTCCTGGGGCGGCGGTCTCGGCCTTGCCAAGCACCTCTCGGGCGCGAAGCTCGACGCGGCCTATGAATATATCAACTGGTACACTTCCGGCTGGGTCGGTGCCTACCTCAACCGTCAGGGTTATTATTCCGCCGCCATGGAAACGGCGAAGGAACACATGTCCGCCGACGAATGGGGTTACTGGGTGGAAGGCAAGCCCGCGCAGGACGATATCATCGCGCCCGATGGCAAGGTCATGGAAAAGGCCGGTGCCGTGCGCGACGGCGGCTCCTTCGAGGAGCGCATGGGCAAGGTCGCCTGCTGGAACTCGGTGATGGACGAAGACCGCTACATGGTCCGCCGCTGGAACGAATTCATCGCCGCTTAGTACCCGAAACAGACAGGATCGGCGGCGTTGGCTGCCGATCTTGACAGCAACAGAGCCTCTAAACTCTCCGTCATCCTCGGGCTTGACCCGAGGATCTAACGTCCCACCACATCAAACGTGGTTGGATCCTCGGGACAAGCCCGCGGATGACGTCGCGTTTGATGAGAGCTTTGCCTGACACACTAGCCGGTGCGAAAGCTGCCGGTACTTCCACAAATCCAGCGAAAGGCTCCCCATGGTGACGGTTAGGCTCATCGGCGTCAGCGAGAAGAAGGATAGGCCGGCGCGCAGCTTCGCGCTGCCGCAGAAGCTTGTGTCCTATGTGCAGGCCCTGCCGCTTTTCCTCATCCTCGGCTTTTTCCTGCTGTTGCCGATCCTCATGATCGCCGTGGTCAGCTTCTGGGATTACGACTTCGCCCAGATGTATCCCGATTTCGTCACCTTCAATTATCTGGAGACGCTCGGCTCGTGGGTCACCTGGCAGACCTATCTCAACACGCTGAAATATGCCGCCATGGTCTGGGCCATCACGCTGTTCTGCGGTTTCTGGGTCGCCTATTTCCTTGCCTTCCACATTCGCACCACCACCATGCAGATGGTGCTGTTCCTCGTCTGCACCGTGCCTTTCCTGACGTCGAACATCATCCGCATGATCTCATGGATTCCGGTTCTCGGGCGAAACGGCCTCGTTAACAGCGCGCTGGTTGGCACCGGCATCATTCCCGAGCCGATTGAATGGCTGCTCTATTCGGATTTCGCCGTGGTGCTGGCCATGGTGCATCTTTATACGCTGTTCATGGTGACGCCGATCTTCAACACGCTGATGCGCATCGACAAATCGCTGATCGAGGCGGCGCGGGACGCCGGCGCGACGGGATGGCAGACGCTCGCCAATGTCATCATTCCGCTTGCCAAGCCCGGCATGGCCATCGGCAGCATTTTCGTCGTGACGCTGGTCATGGCGGATTTCTCCACGGTTCAGGTCATGTCCGGCGGCCAGAGTGCCTCGGTGGCGCTGATGATGAAGAACCAGATGTCGCTGCTGCAATATCCGGCCGCCGCTGCGAATGCCGTCATCCTGCTCATCCTCGTTCTTCTGATGGTCGCGGGCATTCTGCGTATCGTCGATATCCGCAAGGAGCTTTGATCCCATGCATCAGGAAAAACGCGGCCGCGAATTTTACGTCCTCGCCTTCTTTTTCGCCCTCTTCGTGCTGTTTCTCTATGGCCCGCTATCGGCCATCCTCATCCTTGCCTTTCAGGGGCCGAATGGTGGCCTGACCTTCCCGCTGAACGGCGTGTCCCTGCACTGGTTCGGCAATCTCTTCGAACAGCAGGCGGTCGGCGATTTCGGCGGCTCCTTCCGACGCTCCTTCGGCCTCGGGCTGATGGTCATGGCCGTCACCGTCTTGGTTTCGCTTCTGGCAGGTCTTGCCTTCCGGCGCAAATTCATCGGCGCGACACCGCTGTTTTACCTGTCGGTCGCCAGCCTGGTGGTGCCGTCGATCATTATTTCGCTTGGTATTGGTGTTCTTTTCCAACAGCTTGGGCTTGAACCTTCATGGTATACATCAGCTTTCGGCGCGCATCTCACCTGGACGTTGCCTTTCGGTGTGCTCATCATGTTCGCCGTCTTCAACCGCTTCTCGCCTTCCTATGAAGAGGCGGCGCGCGATCTTGGCGCTTCCTCTTGGCAGACCTTCGCCCATGTGGTGCTGCCGATGATCGCGCCGAGCCTGATCGGTGTCGGCCTGTTCGGTTTCACGCTTTCTTACGACGAATTCGCCCGTACACTGATGACCGCCGGCACCTACAACACGCTGCCGCTGGAAATCTACGGCATGACCACCAATGTCACGACACCGGTGCTTTATGCGCTTGGGGCTGTTACAACCCTGTTTTCCTTCCTGGTGATTGCGGCCACGCTTGGCCTGATCGTTATGCTCAATCGCCGCCATTCACGCGGATAAAGAAACGTCAAATGCGCATTCTCGTCATCAATCCCAACACCACGCAATCCATGACAGCAACGATCGCCGACGCCGCGACACGCGCAGCCGGCCACGATACGGAAATTCTCGCCGTCACCTCTTCCATGGGGCCCGTCTCCATCGAAGGTTATTACGACGAGGCTTTTGCCGTGCCCGGCCTGCTCATGGAACTCGCCAAGGCCCCGGCAGTGGGTGCGGATGCCGCTGTCATTGCCTGTTTCGACGATACCGGGCTCGATGCCGCCCGCGCTCTGGCCGACGTCCCCGTCATTGGCATCTGCGAGGCGGCGGTCTCGGCCACCGCCTTCATCGCGCAGAAATTTACCATCGTCACGACGATGGAACGCTCGCGGCTGCCGCTCGAACATCTCGTTCATCGTTATGGCATGTCAGCCCGCTGCAACGTGCGCGCCGCCGATATTCCGGTCCTGTCGCTGGAAGATCCCGCTTCGAATGCCCGCGACAGGCTGCGGCAGGAGATCGCGCTCGCCCTGAAGCAGGACCGGGCGGAGGCTATCGTTCTCGGCTGCGCCGGCATGGCAGACCTTACCGCCGAGCTGCGCGCCGAATTCGGTGTGCCGGTGATCGATGGTGTCGCAGCCGCCGTCAAACAGGCGGAATCGCTGGTGTCCATGGGGCTTTCGACGGCCAAGCGCGGTGCCTATGCCACACCGATCAACAAGCCCTATCGTGGATTGCTGGAGGCGTTCCAGCCGGAGAGGCTCTCCGGGACGTCGGTGGACGGTGGAGATCGTGAGGTTTTGGCGATCTCCATCCATAAGACGACGAATGCCAGCTGATAGGCCAGATCGCGCTGCACATCCTGTAATGTCGGGTCGCTCGGAATTATTCGCGATCCGTCTCGCCTCAAAATGTCTAACCGCTCGGCCCTGGCCACTATGGCGGTGACATGGGCGCGGCTGATCCCATAGGAGCGCGCAGCCGCCTTGCGGGAAAATTCGAAACCCGTGGCATCGGCCCCGCCTGTTCTGGCGGCGAACAGCAGATCCAGCAGCAATGGAAAACCGGGCGCATGTCCCAGGAACATCCGCATTTCCTCCGATGGCAGAGGTAGCTCCCCTGCGTGCCGCAGGAACCAGCCCACGCCATCGATAAGTGTCTGGATCGCTGCTTCCTCCGGTTCCGTTGCCGGGGAGATTTGCCATGGCGAGGCCGCAAGAAGATAGGTCCTGGCAAACGTCTCGACTGCGGCAATCAGCCAGCTGCTCAATGACCATGGCCGCTCGCGATTGTCGCCGCGCGGCGGGTGTCGCTGCGCGGCATTTTCCAGTTCCAGCCAGTCGATCAATGCGCGTGTCCTGCGGCTGGATACCCAACCGGACGGCACGGTGACGGCCTGAACGGCCGCCAGCGTGAATTGCCCGTCCGGCACCGATGCAAGGCCGACGGCGCACATGACTGTGGCGAATGCGCCGAAATCGCCGAGTGCGCGGACAAGGCGCTGTTCCTGCTTGAAGACGGCCGGGATGTGCGCGCAAAGCTGAATGACAGCATCGCCAAAGGCGTCGTCTTTCAGGATTCGGTCCGCAAGCGGGCCCAGCCTCTCTCGAAGCATGTCCGGCGTGGGCCGGACAGGGTCCCTTTTCGGGAGCTTCTTTGGATCCTGGGCGCCTGCTTTTCCGGATACCTTTCTCCCTTGGCTTCCTGGTCTTCGCTACTTTATGGCGAAGTCCAAGGCATGAGCTATGCTGGCTGGGGGTGACCGCCGAAGGCGCGGGCATGGCAGCCGAAAGGTTCCGGTTCGGAAGATGCGTGCAATTTGTTGCACTCCCCCATCGCCCTGTTGAGGGGTATTAAAAAACACTCTCATAAATTGAGTATTAAGGGGTGCGTTAAAATATGTGCCCTTTTGAAACGGTTTGCGGGAGCGGCATTAACGATGATTTTAATGCCTGTTTTCATTGTATAATTTAATACTTCTTCGAATGCTCAATCTTTCGCTGGATTGCCGGAAGTACAATCTTTGAGGGTTGTTTTTTCGGTCTTGACGGAATTGCGAAAGATGCATCCGAGGCTGCCTGACATCCGAATGTTTCCAGCAGATTTATGACCGGCCGACAGCGATGCCGGACGGAAGCCCCATGCCTTTTACCCACCCCGAATTCTCCGAAGGAGGTTGAGACAATGCAACTTAAAAATGTTATTTTTGCCGGCCTTGTGGCCATCACGATGCAGGTTGACATCCCGTCCATGGGGCAGCCCACCCTTGCGAACGCCGCCGCCCTCACCAGCGAGCAGGCGGCCGCCTTCCAGTCCAAACTTGAACAGGCGGAAGCGAGCCGGGAACTGCTCGGCCGCCGATCCGTGTGCCTGATGGAGCATCTGACGGCGCAACAGCAGCTCAGCGCCGACCGCGAGCGGGCGCTGGGACAGGCCTTGTCCCTGCAGATCGAGCTGGAGCGGCAGGTGGTGCAATCCGAAGCCAGCGTGAAAGGTTATGAGGAGCTGGTCCAGTCTGAGAGCGACTATGTCAGAAGCCGCTATGCCGCTTTCGAAAAAGCCCGAAGGGAAACGGAGGAACAGGCTAAAAGAGTAAAAATCTGCAGCCAGGTGCTCATCTTCCTGCCCGGGATTTGCCAGGCCGGTGAAGCCATGGTCAAGGCGCTGGGCTGGATGAACGATGCGGAGCGGGAGCTCCGTGCCGCGCAGCCCCGGTTGCGCAGTGCCGAGGAAGCCCTTGCGGGCGTTCACAAGCAGCTGGAAGACACTCGCCGCCAGCTTGAGTCAGCGCGGCAGAGCCACGCGGAAAACCAGAACGCCGTGAATCAGCTCGAAGAGCAGATCATCAAGCTCAAGGCGGCGATTTCCACCATCAACGTCAAGGTTCAGGACTTCAACATCAAGGTCGGCAACTTCACCAATGCCCTCCAGGAAGCGCGTGAAGTCAATCCCGACGATGCGCAGATACGCCAGGTGACGCGGCTGTCCGAGGAAATCGCGGGTCTGACCGATAGCGTGCCGCAATTCATTTCCTCCACCGAAGCCGGCCTGCCGGACGAGGCGAAGCGTCGATGCTCGCCGTGAGCAATCACATGCCCATCGGAAACCAGTCACACATCAACAGGAGTCTTTAAAAATGAACAATGTCGTTAATTTTGAAAGCCGGGCCGCCCAGATCAACAGCGCGATCGACGCCGACGTCGAAGCGATCGTTTCGCAGCCGAACTTCAGCCTTCCCAAGTCGAATACGGCGCTCGTCCGATCCTATGTCGACAAGATTCAGGGAACCTACGATGTCGAGCGCGCCAAGCGCGATACCGACAACGCGATCGATCTGCTCTACATAGCCTACAACACCACGCCGCAGGAGGAGAGCGAGATTCGAAATCGCATCACCGCGATCATGAACGGCTTGATTACTTCGCAGCAGAAGAGCGAAATGGTCATGAGGCACGCGATAGATGTCGCCAACCGTATCGGCGTATCCGTCGCCGATCTTTTCCCGGAATGGCTCGATGTCCGGGAGGGAAATGACCAGGCCGAGGTCAAGGCGTTCGTCTCCAGCAAGCTGATAACACTGGCACGGAATATCCGCGATAAAGCACTGGATGTGCGTGACGACCTCATTTCCGTTGCGAAATCCTATGACGCCATCATCGAAAAAATAACCCAAACCACGAGCATGAGCGAAACGGCCTTGAGCCGGCGTCTCGAGGACAAGGCGGTGATGGAGCGGGAGATCCGGGAGGCCGATGCTCGGCGCGAGCAGCTTGAATCGCTCGTGAAGGAGCTGACGGCGGAGGTCGCGGAATTCGAAAAGAAGGCCCGTGAATATGAAAAGCGGGCCAATACGGCAGAAGACCGCGCTTTTGTCATGTCGATCGTCCGCGTCGGGGCGCAGATGATTTCAGGCGTCGTTCCCGCCATCGCCATGGTCGCCGGTGGCCCGGCCTCCATGCTGGCCTCCTCGGTCGGTGGCGCGCTTTCGGGACAGTCCAAGGGTGGCCAGGGTGCTGACGGGCAGGGGCAGGGTGGCGGCTCCCGCACGCCGACGGGCGGCGACAAGGCGGATGCCGCCGCAACGCAGAGCAAACTTTCCGAGCAGAAAGCCGAATTGCGCAAAAGCGAGGAAAAACGCGATACCTTGAAGAAGGATATCAAAGTGTTGGAGGACAACAGGTCGGCGCTGGCGAAGGACGCCAAGGGTGCCGATCCGGAATCGAGCAAGGCGGTCGAGCTTGCCGAACTCGATAAACGCCTGACCGCGCGCGCTGCGGAGCTGAAGGCGCAGGAGGAAAAGATTGCAGGTCAGCAGACCCTGGTTTCCAGCCTGCAGGCTTCGCTCGATGCGCTCGACAAGGGGCTGGGAAAGCTTACCGATGAGCAGCAGCAGCAGGCGGCGAGCCTGCGTGAAATCCAGATGCAGATGATCGACAAGGCGGAAGCATATCAGAAGGAGCGCCGCAACCAGACCGCTGAACTCATAAAGATCAATGCGCTCCTGAAAGGAAAACAGGCCGAGGACGACAAGATCAAGCTCGCGGTCCAGTCGCTCAATGTCAGCATCACGGCGCTGAAACGCATGAAGGAGATCATTCAGGAAATCGCCTTCTTCTTCAAAGGCTTCGCTGATTTCATGCAGGCCGTGGCCGACGATGCCGAGCACCAGATCAAGGCTATCGACAATGTTGCCGAGCTGGAGGTCATTCGCAAGAACCGCTTCGCCCAGCTCGTTCGCTCCGTCGACGAGTTCTTCGTCAGGCAGACCGCCCAGTGGCATGCGGTGGTGATCGTCTCCGACCTGTTCAACCGCAGCTTTGCGGATGGGTGGTCGACGCTGAACAAGCTGCAGGGCACCTATATCCCTAGCGGCGAGTTGCCGAACTATCTTGCCGGGATCGCGGGGAAACTCAGCGCCATCGTCGCTGAACGCGAGGCCGCTGCGGACGCAAAAATCGCGTCTTTGCAGGCCTATCGCAAGGACCTGAGCAAAACGGGCTGATCCCGCGAGCCTGCCGTTCCTTTCCCGGCCCGGCAGGTATCGCCGCCATGGTCCGTACCGGAAGACGTCCCCTTCGGCAAAAGGGATCATGGGTAAATGCCCTGCCGGCGCAGATGCCGGCAGGGTGGCCACCGAAACCTCAGCATTCACCCCACCCGGAATCAGTGACGGGCATCCGGTTGCCATCGCAGCCACCGCCCGCAATTTTCAAGGAGAAGGCCATGCCGATAGTCAACGACCCTCCCGTTCTGGTCCCCCAGGACACACCCGCCTGGTGCTTTGCCGCCGTCGAACAGATGGTGCGGGCCTTTTATGGGCTTCCCGCAGCTTCGCAATACGACATTGCAAGGCGCAACACCGAGGCGCTCGCGACCGTCGATCCTCAGGTTCGGGAAAGCTGGGAACTGGCGCAGGTTCTGGATCAATCCGCCGGCATCGATGAAATGGGCGGAGCCAATCCGGACAGTAATATCGTCAAGCTTGTGTCGAGCCAGTGGAACGCCTTCGATCACACAACGACCGGCGGTCACTTCGTCGACGTTCTGACGGCCGACATCGTCAGACACGAGATCGATGACAACCGCGTCTTCGTGATTGGAACGGAGCACCACTACTACCTCGTCTACGGTTACACCGTGAAGGGCAAGGATCTCGAACTTCATATCCTCGATCCATGGCCGGCCGGGCGGGGCGGGGCCAGAACGCGCCTCGGCCTCCAGGAGTTTCTGGGCATGCCGGCCCGCGTCACCATAACCTTCGGCTAAGCCGGCGGGCCGACCGCAATCCCATCGATCGCCGGTCATATCCCGGCACCCAATCAACACCAAATCCCATCATGCGATCCCGCACATCAAAGTCCGGGAACAGATGGCTCATATCCAGAAAAGGAGATACACATGCCACTTCTCAGCAATTTCGTGGTCAAGCATATCCGGCCCTTCGGTGAAGCAGGCTATAATGCCTTCGGCAATGACCAGACCATCGAGTTCCTCTCAAGCCTCGGGCTGGATACGGAGGAAATCACCAATATCTTCGCCGCATGGCGTCTGGCCGCCCTGGCCGATCCCGTCGGCGAGAGCAACCTTCTCGTTGCGGCAGCAAACGCGCTGGCGCAGGCTCGATGGGAGTACCTCTATGAGACCCAGATGAGCACGGTGCTTTTCCTCGACGATGTCCAGCTTGAATCGCTCAGCCATCTCGCGCCGGGGGCAAACCGCAATTTTTCCTGGCGATCCCCGACGCCCATCGCCGCCGCGGTGACCATTCGCAACGGCAGCAACCAGCATCACATCATCTGGGAGGCGACGGGTTTCTCCGGCGGCACCGATGAAAATGGCTGGATTTCGCACTTTGCCGATCTGTTGCCGACCGGGCGATAGGCCCTTCGCCGGATAACAGTCAGAGACGCCGGAAAGTGCGCGCGACTTTCCGGCGTCGGAGCAACCAGCCCCTTCATATCCCTGTCATAATGGTGTCTGATACCGAAATCGTTTTGAGGCCGATATGTGTTGACGAATTGCCGTTGCACGCAGGGAGTTCTTCGTGAAATCGTCAACACAGGTAATGCGCACCGAAGCGGACAGCCGTAAACAGGGAGCCCCCGGTGAGGTTTTCGCGGCCTTCCTGAAGCTCGGCGTCACCTCCTTCGGCGGGCCGATTGCCCATCTCGGTTATTTTCGCGATGAGCTGGTCGTGCGGCGCAAATGGATCGATGAGGCCGGTTATGCCGATCTCGTGGCGCTCTGTCAGTTTCTGCCTGGCCCGGCGTCCAGCCAGGTGGGCTTTGCGCTGGGGTTGCTCAGAGCCGGGCCGCTCGGGGCGCTGGCGGCCTGGACGGCGTTTACCCTGCCATCCGCCATCCTTCTTCTTCTCTTTGCCACGGTCGCGGCCTCCATCGAAGGCCCGGTTGGCACGGGCCTCCTGCATGGGCTGAAGATCGTCGCCGTTGCCGTGGTGGCGCAGGCGGTGTGGGGCATGGCGAAAAGTCTTGCGCCGGATCGTGAGCGCGCCAGCATCGCGCTGGCCGGCATCGTCTGCGTGGTGTTCGTCGCCGGTGCTTTCGGGCAGATACTGGCGCTCGCCGTCGGCGCCGTGGCCGGGCTTGTCTTCTGTCGCTCCGATGCCGCAGGGCAGGCCACCCATCTCGCCTTCCGGGTGCCGAAAAGCGTCGGATATGTCGCGCTTGCCAGTTTCGCCCTGCTTCTCGGCCTGCTGCCGCTGCTTGCGGCGGTGGCGGCATCGCAGGGCCTCTCTTTGTTTGATGCCTTTTACCGCGCCGGCGCGCTGGTCTTCGGCGGTGGCCATGTGGTGTTGCCGCTGCTGCAATCGGAAGTCGTCGCCACCGGCTGGGTCACGAAAGATGCCTTCATCGCCGGTTATGGCGCCACCCAGGCCGTGCCCGGCCCGCTCTTCACCTTTGCCGCCTATCTGGGCGCTGTGGTGGGGCCGCAGCCCAATGGCATCGCCGGCGCGGCCATCGCCCTTGTCGCGATCTTCCTGCCGGGCATGCTGCTGCTCGTCGGCGCGCTTCCCTTCTGGGAAGGTTTCCGCAAATACCGGCTGGCGCAGGCCGCCATGCGCGGCGCCAATGCCGCGGTCGTCGGCATTCTCGGCGCAGCCCTTTATGATCCGGTCTGGACAAGCGCGATCTTCACGCCGAAGGATTTCACCCTTGCGCTTGCGGGTTTCATCCTGCTGACGGTCTGGAAAACCCCGCCATGGGCCGTGGTCTCGCTCTGCGCGGCCGGCGGCGTCCTGCTTGCCCTGATATAGCTTCGCTCACGCGGCACCGATGGTCTCGAACATCCAGTCGGAAAATGCCTGCATTGCGGGTGTCGGCGGTTTTGATTGCAGCCGAGTCAGCCAATAGCTTCCAAGCGAGATGGTCACGGGAAAGGGCTGAATGACCTCCCCTGAGGCCAGAAGCCGCGAAAACATCGATGGCGGCGCGAGCGCCACGCCCAGACCCTGCAACGCTGCCTCCATCATGCCGAGCGACGTATCGAAAACAATGCCGGCAGTCACCTGCGCCGCCGGCGTCACCCCGGCCGCTGCAAACCAGTTGCTCCATTCATCGGCCCTGTAGCTGCGCAGCAGCGTTGCTTCCATCAGGTCGGCGGGCGATTTCAGCGCCTCGGCCAGCTTCGGTGTGCAGAGCGGCGAAAGCGGCGCCTCGAAAAGCCGGAAGGCATCCGTACCGTGCCAGGAGCCCTGGCCGAAACGAATGGCGAAATCCAGCCCTTCAGCGGCCATATCCACCCGGTTGTTATTGGTGGAAACCCTGACGTCGATGAAGGGCTGGCGTTTTTGAAACGCCTTCAGCCGGGGCAGCAGCCAACCCACGGCAAAGGTTCCGACAACGCCCAGAAACAGCAATTCGCGTACCTGTCCGGCCTCGATCCGGTCGAGCGTCGTCGCCATCTGGTCGAAGGAGCTGGTCACCGTCGGCAGCAGGGCCTCGCCCTCGGCGGTGATCTTCAGGCCGCGCGGCAACCGCTGGAAAAGGGCGACGCCCAGCCGCTTTTCCAACCCCTTCACCTGCTGGCTCACGGCCGCCTGCGTTACGCACAGTTCAATGGCCGCGCGCGTGAAGCTCAGGTGCCGGGCCGATGCCTCGAAAGCCCTCAGGCCGTTCAGCGGAAGAAATTGACGTACCATTCAAGACCTAGATTTTCTTGTGTCTCTTCCGAGATATCATGATTTGTTCGTGCAATGTAGGGCGGTTAAACGTTCTTTCGCTGGGGATGGCGAACAGCCGAAAAATCCACCTGAAGTTTTGGAGAACGCGAAAGATGAAATTTAATCGCAGACATATCGCACTGGCTGCCCTGCTCTCGACGGGCCTGTTCACGCAGGCTTCCGCCGCCGATGATGCCCGGCTGAAAGCGATAACGGATGCCGCGATCAGGCCCGTCATGGAGAAAAACGGCATTCCGGGTCTTGCTGTCGGCATCAGCGTCGGTGGTGAAAACCACATCTTTACCTATGGCGTCATGTCCAAAAGCACCGGCCAGCCCATTACCCCGCAGACGCTTTTCGAACTCGGCTCCATTTCCAAGACCTTCACGGTCACCCTCAGCACCTATGCCGAAATGAATGGCCAGCTTTCGTTGTCCGGCAAGGTTGAAGATTATCTTCCTTCCATGAAGGGCAGGCCCTTTGGCGATGTCGCGCTGATGCATCTAGGCACCCACACCGCCGGCGGCTTTCCGCTTCAGGTGCCGGATAGTGTCGAGACGGAACAGCAGCTCCTGGCCTATCTCAAGGCCTGGAAACCCTCCTACAAGCCCGGAACCCACCGGACCTACGCCAATCCCAGCATCGGAATGCTCGGATATATCACTGCAAAGGCCATGGGCCAGGGTTTTGACAGCGCCATGCAGGACACGCTGTTCCCGGCGCTTGGCCTGAAGAACACCTTCACCGTGGTGCCCAAGGCAAAGATGGCCGATTATGCGCAGGGTTACAAAAGAAATGGCGATCCGGCCCGCGTGACACCGGCCATTCTCTCTTCGGAGGCCTATGGCGTCAGGTCGACGGCAGAGGACATGATCCGCTTCGTCGATGCGAATATGGGGCTCGAAAAGCTGGATGGAAAAATCCGGCAGGCGGTCCTCAACACCCATACGGGATATTTCAGCGTCGGTGCCATGACGCAGGACATGATCTGGGAGCAATATGCCCAGCCGGCCGCGTTGAAAACGCTGACCGAAACAAATTCCGGCGCCTTGCTGAAGACGATCCCGGTCTCCGAGATCACGCCCCCTTTGAAACCGAGCGAGGATGTCTTCATCAACAAGACCGGTTCCACCAATGGTTTTGGTGCCTATGTGGCTTTCATTCCGAAGCAGAAACTTGGCATCGTCATTCTGGCCAATAAAAACTATCCCAATGAGGAGCGTGTCTCCGCAGCCTATGAGATTTTGACGGCGCTGGGCGCGGCTAAATAGGCCCGCTCCGCTGAGCCATGACGAAATGCGACCGGCGCAGGAAGATATCATTCCTCCGCGGTTGCGCCGCTTTTGACGGCGAGGCGGTCACGGTAATCCGGCCCTATCGCAGCAGTCTCGCAATCTGGCCGAACACGATGATCGCCAATCCGCCGAGTACCGCCGTGATTGCCAGCGACGCGGTGATGCCGATCCCTGACATGGCCAGTGCCAGTACGAAAGGCGCAAGGGCGGAGAGGATCAGGCGGGCCGCCATCGTCTTTCCCTGAAGCTGTCCATACCCGTCGCTTCCGAACAGGTATAGCGGCAGCGAACCGCTGACGATGCTGAGCAGGCCATTGCCCATGCCGAAGATCACCGCAAACAACATGGCGCCCGGCACCGAAGGAGCCGTCAGCAGGAGGACGACCACGCCTGCCGGGATGAGCCCGGCGGCGATCAGGGCGAGATGGGTCGCTTTGACATTCCTTCCCAAAACCATGTTGATCAGCCGGCTCGCAACCTGTGACGGACCAAACAACGTTCCGACGACGGCTGCCGTCGCGCCGAGCCCAAGCCCCGACAGGAGCGGGACCATGTGGACGAGCACGGCGGAACTGACCAGCGACATGAGGGAGAAGCCGGAGACCATTAGAAGGAACCCGAGTTTGCGGCGTGCTGCCGGCAACGCCCCTTCGATCCGGGCGGCGGCCTGTCTTCCCGCTGCCCGATATCTGGAGGCGTTCCGCGCGAGCCAGGCGTGGATTGGCAGGCATAACAGCAGGTTGAGGCAGGCGAATACCAGATAGACCTGTTGCCACGACATATGGGCGTGCAAGGCCGTTGTGATCGGCCAGAACAAGGTCGACGCAAACCCGGCGATAAGCGTCAGATATGTGATGCTGCGCGATGCGGCCTGAGGCTGGAGCTGAACGAGAAGCGCAAAGGCTGCCCCATATTGCACGAGGTTGGCCGCGACTTCCACGGCGATCAGTGCCGCGACGTAGGATGTTCTGTTCGGCGCATAGGCACAGGCCATCAAAGCCGCTGCCGCCACTGCCGAACCCATGGTCATGACTCGCCCGGCTCCGAGCAGGTCGAACAGCCTGCCGAGCCAGGGCGCTGTCAGTCCGCCGATTAGCAGCGCGGCCGACAGGGCGGCGAATATCCATTCGGGCGACAGCGCAAAATGGCTTGCCATGTCGGGAGCGAGAATGCTGAAGCTGTAATAGAGGGTGCCATAACCGATGTTCTGGGTTATCCCCAACAACAGGATCGCAATAACAGGCACCCGCTCAGGCGGCATGGCAGCCTCCGGGCGCTTCAGCGGCAGGCATGTAGCGCGCGAAACTGTTCATTGAACCTCGTCCGTCGCGGATGTGCCGCAGGGGGCATCGGGTGCCGTAACCCAACTCTTCGGGTGTCCGCTGCAACATTCTTCCATCAGAAAGCGTGCCAATCCGCTGAGAGCATTGAAATTTGCCGCATAGATGATCGAGCGGGCTTCCCGCCGCTGGCCGATAAGTCCGGTGCGATCCAGTTCCTTGAGGTGGAAGGAGACATTTGACGGTGAGACCTCCAGACTTTCCGCTATGGAGCCCGCAGACATTCCATCAGGGCCGGCCACCACCAGCATCCTGACGATCTGCAATCGTGTCTCCTGGGACAAGGCACCGAAGGATGCGAGGGCCTGACGCTCATCCATATTTCAATAGTCCTTTAAATATTGAAGGGATACGTAGCCCGGATGATCGCCCCCGGCAAGGCCTGTCTTGGGAGAAGGCTTGGCCTTCACCACTTTTTGCGGTAACCAGACGGAATGATAAAAACATCGAGTATCACCTGCATCTAGCTCCCGCCTGAGTGCGAGGAGCATCCGGCGCAAAACCGGTCGGTTTCGCGCCTGGCGTATGCTTGCCTGAAGGCAGGCGAATGCGAACAGATGCAGTGAGACAACTCCAATGGAAAACTATTTCGAAAGCCCGTTCCGGGGCATTACGCTCGACAGACAGGTGAAGAGCCCGAACCTCGTGGTCGGGAAATACAGCTATTATTCCGGCTATTATCACGGTCATAGCTTTGAGGATTGCGCCCGTTATCTGTTGCCGGATGAGGGTGCCGACAGGCTGGTGATCGGAAGCTTCTGCTCGATCGGCTCGGGGGCTGCCTTCATCATGGCGGGCAATCAGGGCCATCGCAACGAGTGGATCAGCACCTTTCCGTTTTTCTTCATGCCCGAAGTGCCGGAATTCGAGAACGCCACCAACGGCTATCTGCCGGCGGGCGACACCGTCATCGGCAATGATGTCTGGATCGGTTCGGAAGCGATCATCATGCCCGGCATCACCGTCGGTGATGGCGCGGTAATCGGAACGCGGGCGCTGGTGACGAAGAATGTCGAACCTTACGCCATCGTCGGTGGAAATCCCGCAAAAACGATCCGCAAGCGGTTCGACGACGACAGCGTCGCCCTGTTGCTTGAGATGAAGTGGTGGGATTGGCCGGCGGAGCGGCTGAAAGCCGCGATGCCGCTGATGACCAGCGGCAATGTCGCGGAGCTCTATCGTTTCTGGCGGTCCGATAAGTCCTAACGGTCAAAATTGCCGGCCCGCCTCAACGGGGCGGGCCGGTGTTCCTGCCACATCAGGACAGATGATGCGGCTTCTGCAGCCCGTAGACGGGCGTCTTCAGCCCTGCCTGTCTGGCCTTGAGCTGGAGCGACAGATATTGCGAATAGTGCCGTGACTGATGCAGGTTGCCGCCGTGGAACCACAGGGCGTCCTGCCGGGTCGGTTTCCACATGTTGCGCTGCTCGCCCTCCCATGGGCCGGGGTCCTTGGTGGTTTCGGAGCCGAGCCCCCAGCATTTGCCAACCTTGTCCGCCACTTCGCGGGAAATGAGATCGGCCGCCCAGCCATTCATCGAACCGTAACCGGTGGCATAGACCACCAGATCGGCGGGCAGTTCCGTGCCGTCCTTCAGCACCACGGCATTTTCGGTGAGATGGGAGACATCCACGCCAGATTTCAGCTTGATAGAGCCATCAATCACCAGATCGCAGGCCCCGACATCGATGTAATAACCCGAGCCGCGACGCAGATATTTCATGAAGAGACCGGACTCGTCGTCGCCGAAATCGAGCATGAAGCCGGCCTTTTCCAGTGCCGCGTAAAAATCGGCATCCTGTTCGCGGATCCGGTCGTAAATCGGAACCTGGAATTCATGCATGATCCTGTAGGGCAGGGAGGCGAAGATGAGGTCGGCCTTGCGCGTGGTCATGCCGTTCGCAACCGCCCGCTCGGAATAGAGATCGCCGAGACCGATCTCCATCAGCGAGTCAGACTTGACGATATGGGTGGAGGAACGCTGCAGCATGGTGACGTCAGCGCCCGCTTCCCAGAGCGCCGCGCAGATATCATGCGCCGAATTGTTGGAGCCGATCACTACGACCTTTTTGCCGGCATAGGCGTCCGGGCCGGGGTGCTGCGAGGAATGCTGCTGTTCGCCCTTGAAGATATCCTGCCCGGTGAACTTCGGCACATTGGCCTTGCCGGACATGCCTGTCGCCAGCACCAGCTGTTTCGGCCGCAGCACGACTTCCTTGCCGGCGCGATCGACGACCACCGTCCATTCGCCCGTCGCCTCGTCATATTGCGCCGATTTGCAGGTGGTGGAGCCCCAGTAATTCAGCTCCATGACCCTGGTATACATTTCCAGCCAGTCGCCCACCTTGTCCTTCGGCGTGAAAACCGGCCAGTTTTCCGGGAAGGGGATATAGGGCAGGTGGTCGTACCAGACGGGGTCGTGCAGGCAGAGCGATTTATAGCGTTTGCGCCAGCTGTCGCCGGGCCGCTCATTCTTTTCGATGATGATCGTCGGCACGCCGAGCTGGCGGAGGCGCGCGCCAAGCGCAATGCCGCCCTGTCCGCCGCCGATGATGACGACATAGGGCTGCTCCGAATAGCCGAGTTCGGCGGCCTCGGTCTCACGCTTTTCCTTCCAGGTCGTGCGGTTACGGCCATGGCCGTGTTCTGCGCCCATGGGGCGGCGAATGCCTTTCGGTTCCTCGTGGCCTTTCAGTTCACTCATGGTGGTGAGCAGGGTCCAGATCAGCCCGTCCTTCAGGCGGATGTGGCCGTAACCGCGAGCGGCCCCGGTCTCGAATTCGAACCAGCCTTCGGTGACGCCATTGCCTTCCGAAGCCTGCTCCTTCACATCCTGCACGAAACCGGAGGGCTTGATCGCGGAAAGCTGGCTGGTCAGCATGTCGCGGATCTGCTCGCGGCCTTCCAGTGTCTTCAGGTTCCAGGTGAAGGTCACGAGATCGCGCCAGTAACAATCGGCCTGAAACAGGTTGACGGCGGCGTCTATGTCGCCGGCTTCAAGCGCGTTGCCGAGCTTCAGAAGAACCGTGTCGATTTTGGTGGCGGGACTGACATCAAGCATATTCATCTCCTCCATGGTGCTTGGTCTGATGGTGGAGCGGCGGTGTCGCCGTTCCTAAAGCCGATGGCCTGCGCATGCCGGGCTCCTCTTCCCGGCAGGCGCAGACGGAAGGCCTATTTCGAAAGGTCGATCAGGATTTTCAGATGCGTGCCGGCCGGGTCGAGCAGCGCATCGAAGCCCTCGGTCACGGCCGTATCGAGCGTGATGCGCTTGGTGACGATCTTCGTCGCCGGCAGCAGGCCCGAGGCAATGAGCCGGATGACGCGCGGCCAATAATGGGTCGGATAGGCCCAGGATCCCTTGATCTCCAGATCACGGAAGGTCACCTGGAACCAGTCGATCGGGTTTTCATGCGGGTGCAGCCCGGTCTGGACGACGACGCCCTGCTTGCGCACGGCGTCAACGCAAGCCTTGAGCGCATGTTCGTTGCCCACACATTCGATTGCGACATCGCAGCCAACCTTGCCTTCGGTTGCCGAGCGAACGACGTCTCCGACATTGTCACGCTTCGGGTTGATGGTGATGACATCGGGGATGACGTTGCGGGCAAGCTCGAGACGGGCATCATTCAGATCGGAGACAAATAGCTGGGTAGCGCCGGCTGCGCGTGCGGCCAGAAGCGTCAACATGCCGATGGGGCCGGCACCCGTGACCAGAACGCTGTTTCCGGCGGTAACGCCACCGCGATCACAGGCATAAACGGCGACGGCCGAGGGCTCCACCAGCGCTGCCTCTTCGTCGGTCATCTCGTCCGGAATTTTCTGGACGTTATAGTCGTTGACAAGTGCGGCTTCTGCCATGCCGCCGCCATCCCAGCTGAGGCCGACCAGTGCCAGCTGCGTGCTGAGATGGAAAAGGCCACGATCAGCGAAATAATCGCCGGATCGCGGCATGACGAGCGGCTGGATGGAGACGCGGTCACCGACACTGACGGAGGTCACGCCTTCGCCGATCGCCTCAACCACGCCGCCAAATTCATGGCCCAGAATCTGCGGGCCATGGGCGCCGGTAAAGGGATGCGGTTCGGTGGGAATGAAGATCGGGCCATAGCTATATTCATGCAGATCGGTGCCGCAGATGCCGACGAAGCGGTTGCGGACGAGGACCTGTCCCGGGCCAGGCCGTTTCGGCTCGGCAATGTCTTCGATCCGCAAATCCTTGGCTGCATGAAATCTGAGCGCGCGCATGTTTTCTCCTCGATGGCACTTGATGCCAGAGAAGGTGCAATGCCCATGCCAGCACGGTTTTCTCCACCGAAGACCTGAAATTGCTGGGTTTTACCGAAAAGCCTGTTTTGCAACCCGCCACAGCTGCGGCGCTACAGCTGTGGCATATGCCTCACCTTCAGTGAGGTTTTCCAATGCCGAGGCGCCGTATACGGCGGTGGAGGGTCGTGCGGTCGACACCGAGCCGGCGGGCGGCCTCGGATACATTGCCGTTGCAGGCGGCAAGCAGCGCACGAAGGTCGGTGCCGTTGCTGTCGATCATGGGCGTGGAGGATGCGGGGGTGAGCTGCTCCGGAAGGTCTTCCGCCGTAATCACACCGTCGTCGCAAAGGGCCGCTGCAAAGGCGATCGCATTGTCCAGCTCACGGATATTGCCCGGCCAGCGGTGGTGAAGGATCGTCAGGCGGGCAGCGTTGGAGAGCGTCAGCGGCCGGCCGGGCATGCCGTGTTTTTCGAGTATCCTGTCGAGAAGCCACGGAAAATCGTCGCGTTCGCTGAGTGCCGGCAGCGTCAGGACCGCCGCGTTCAGCCGGTAATAGAGGTCTTCGCGGAATGCACCTGTTCGCACCATGTCGTTCAGGGGACGGTGAGATGCCGAAATCACTCTAAAATCCACCTTCTGCGGGGTGGAACCACCAACCGGCAGAACCTCGCCTTCCGCCAGAACGCGCAAAAGCCGGCTCTGGGCCGCAAACGCCATGTCGCCGATCTCGTCGAGGAAAAGCGTCCCGCCCTGCGCCTCTTCCACCAGCCCCTTGCGACCTTTCGCCAGAGCGCCGGTGAAGGCGCCCGGCAGATAACCGAACAGTTCACTTTCGATCAGCTGTTCGGGAATGGCGGCGCAATTGACGGCAACGAAGCGGCCGGAAACACCGCTGGCATCGTGAATGATGCGGGCGAGGTGTTCCTTGCCGGTGCCGGTCTGGCCCTGCAGCAGGATGGGTAGTCTTGCGGGTGCGAGTTTCTCCACCTTCCGCCTGAGATTTCGAACCGCCGGGCCGTCACCGCCGATCCTCTCCGTTACCGGCTGCGGTTTCGAGCGGGCAAGCGGAACGGTCGACCTGCGCTGTTGTGGTTCGATCGCGTGCGCATAAAGCACGGTCCCGTCTCTGACGATGATGCGTCTGTCCTGGGGCAGGCTGGAGCGGGTAAGTGAGGCAAGCTCATCGAAATCGGCTTCGAAAAACTCCTCCACCCGCTGTCCGAGAAGGCGCTCGGGCATGCGCCAGTCGAGGCCGCGGGAGGCGGCGAGAAGACGGGCTGCGGCGTGTGTCATGCCGGTGATGCGGCCGGAACCGTCGACCGACAGGGCCGCTTCGGGGTCGACATCCAGAAATTCCGGCGCGCCTGCAAAGCGCAGAACGAGATCATGGCGGCTGCTGGCCATCAGATTGGCAAGTTCGATTCTACGCACGGTGGAAGAGACGAGGTGGCGGGCCATGTTCTGGCTCGTTTTCAGGATCGGCGAACTGAGCAGCGAAATATCGAGTACGGCGGTGAGCGCGCCCTGCGTATCGTAGATCGGCGCTGCCGTGCAGGAGAGCGGCGTGTGCGTCACATCGAAGTGATCGGTCTGGTGGATGGTGAGCGGCTCGCCCGTTGCGATGCAGGCACCGACGGCACAGGTGCCGGCGCGGGGTTCCGACCATTCCGAGCCCAGATAAAGCCCGGCCTTGCGCAGATTATTGTTGAAGGAGGGATCGCCCAGGAACTCAACCGTCACGCCCTGCCGATCGGAAAGGAGAAGGACGTAATTCTGCTCAGCCACCTGCCGGTAAAGCCGTTCCAGGCCGGAGCGGGCAATGTGCACAAGGTCTTCCGCCTGCTGGCGATGCTCGCGAAGACGTGTCTCGGAAACGATGACCGCTTCGCGCGCCTTGGTCGGATCGAGCTGGTAGGTGTCGAGGCAACGCCGCCAGGATTCCAGCACCACCGCATCCCGGCCGGTATTCCTGCCCTGACCGACGGTCTCGATTTCCTTGATGTGATCCGAAAAACCCATAAACCACCGGCTCTGGACAGCCGCCTCCCGTGATTTTTCCGGCGATCATAACCAGTTTTATGAAACCTGGCTAATCTTCCGGCGATTTTTCAGCCCGTGGGATCGGATGAACTGGCGGCGCTACGCGAGGCTGGGTTTCCCCTCACGGTCCGGGCATCATCAACTGACATTTGAGCTGCGCGTCTGCAAACGTCGCAACCGGACCTCCATCTGCCTTTTTGCCTGAATGTCACCGCACCTGATGGCCACTGCCACGCCTTCCACCCAGGCCGCTGCGGCACCGTCATTGTCTCCCAACCGCGCTCGGCATTCGCCGAGTTCTGCCCATACCGCCGAATAGTCGGGATTCTGCCGGATGGCCTCTTGCAGATGTTGCGCGGCGTCTTCGAATTGCCGCGCTTCCACCAGCGCCTTCGCGATGGAAAAGCGCAGGACGGCGCTATCCCTTCCGCTTTCCAACACCTTCATGAGCTTTTCAATCATCGTTATTCCGTTGCAATGGTGATGCCTGTTGCAAATCGGTACGACGTCAAGCGTGGTTGAGGTCAAGCGAAGATTTCGGCCCTTTTGGCAGGGTGTTTCACTTCGCCATGCGCCGCAATGCAACCGGGTCCCATATGTCGTCAAGCGGCCCCTTGAGGGCGGTTCGCGGGGGAATGAGTTGCGGTGCGATGATGGTGACGTCGGGTTCCGTCCGGTTTTCCTCCAGCAGTTCGAAGCCTTTTTCGAGCATCTGCGCGATATCGGGTTTGATCATGTAAACCGGGAAGGGAAGAAAAGACGCGAAGGGGTCGTAGTCGAAGCAGCCGACGACGATGTCGCCAAAGGCCTCGCCGTCATGGCGCCCCATGAAACGCAGCAGCCCCTCGAAATTGATCGAGGAATTGACGAAGAAACAGCGGGGCAGGCGGCCCCTGCGGGCAAAGAAACGCTCAAATGCCAGTTCCGTCATGTGCGGTGAATAGCCGGTGATCTCGATGTCATCACCGCTCTCAACGCCGAAATAATCGGCTTTCGCGGCATGAAAGCCGTCAATACGCTCGCGGCTGGCGTGGTCGTCATGGCCGCCGAACAGTATGACGTCATCCGGGCCAAGAGGACCGCCCTTTTCCGCATGGGCAAGGATCGCCGCTGTCAAAATTTCCGCGCCGTGCCGGTTGTCGGAAATGACCGAGGAGGCAAATTTGCCCGGCAGGTCGATGTTCACATGCGGAAGGGCTGCGCGTGCGCAGACCTGATGCACGCCATCGGGATCGGTCACACCGGCGATGAAGAGGGCATCGATCGAATAGGCGATCAGGGTCTCGACGGTGCGCCGCTCCTCCTCGGGATCGCGCCGGCCGGAAACGACCATGGGCGACAGGCCACGTTTGCGGGCTTGCCCCTCGAAGGTTTGCGCCATCGATGAAAAGAAGCGGTTGTCATAAACCGGCACCAACAGCCCGACGAGGCCGGATTTCGAACTTCTAAGGCCGCGCGCCTGCAGGTTCGTGGTGTAGCGCTGGGCCTTGGCGAGCGAGAGAATCTTGTCAGCGGTTTCTTCCGAAATCCGCCGCTTGCGCCATGATCCGTTCAACACCGCACTGACCGTCGAGGCGGAAGCGCCGGACAATATCGACAAGTCATAAATGGTGGCTTTCTTGGAACTTATGCCCGTCACTGTGATCTCCCCAACTGATTCCGATTATTAGAGCACGCATCCCCTTGACGGAAGGGCGCTTCATGTTATGGTTATTGCACCATCGATTGTGCAAATTGGCAATATCGATTGTGCATGATGGTTGCTGTGGGAGTGGCAAGGGAGAGTCTCGAATAAGCGAGATGAGAAATTTTGAACGCGTCCGGGAAAAACGGGCTGCGGGCGGATTTCGTTTGCCGAATTTTTGAGGAGGAACATCAATGAAGAAAATTATTGCTGCGGCGGTTGGTCTGTCGCTTGCGTTGCTCTCATCCGCAGCCTTTGCCGAAGGGCCGAAGGTTGGCGTCGTTGTGAAGATCGGCGGTATCCCGTGGTTCAACGCCATGGAGGCCGGTATCAAGGAGCAGAGCAAGAAGCTCGGCGTTGACGGTTTCATGGTCGGTCCCACCAGTGCCGACCCGGCCCTGCAGGTTCGCGCGATCGAAGACCTGATTGCCCAGAAGGTCGATTTCATCGGTGTCGTGCCGAATGATGCCAAGGTGCTGGAGCCCGTGCTGAAAAAGGCGCAGGCCGCTGGCATCAAGGTCATCACCCATGAATCCCCGAAGCAGCTCGGCGCCGACTGGGATTTCGAACTCGCCTCCGCCAAGGGTTTCGGTGAAGCGCATGGCAAACTGCTCGCGGAAAAAATGGGCGGCAAGGGTTCTTATGCCGTCTTCGTCGGTTCGCTCACCGTTCCGCTTCACAACGCCTGGGCCGATGCCGCCATCGCCTATATCAAGGCAAACTATCCCGACATGAAGCTGGTCGGCGACCGCTACGGTGTGGCGGAAGATCTCGACAAGAGCCGTTCGACCGCACTTGACCTGATGTCGGCCAATGCCGACCTCAAGGGCTTCCTTGCCTTCGGTTCGCAGGGGCCGATCGGCGCCGGACGTGCCGTCGAAGAGCGGCGTAAGGACGGCAAGGTCTTCGTCATCGGTCCGTTCTCTCCGGGGCAGGGCGCCAAGCTGATCAAATCTGGCGCGCTGACGGGTGGCTTCATGTGGAACCCGAAGCAGGCCGGTGAGGTCTTCATCACGCTCGCCGACCGTATCGCCAAGGGCGAGACGCCCAAGGCCGGCGACACTATCGAAGGCCTCGGCACCATCAATCCTGAGGGCAACACCATCGTCGTCGACCAACTCTTGAAGATCGACAAGGAAAGCATCGACAAGCTCGTTTCCATGGGCCTCTGATCCTCCCCAAGGCCGAAGGCGTCGCGCGGGGAAAACGCCCGCGCGACGTCCATCCAGAATTTATGCCGAGCGCCACGTCTGCGATGCTTTCGCGGCGAAAGGAGAGATACGCTATCATGAGCGCAGAACCGCTCCTGTCCCTCAAGAGTGTCAAGGTCACCTTTGGTGGCGTGCGCGCCCTGAAGGGTGTTTCCTTCGAGGTCAATCCGGGGGAAGTGCATTGCCTTGCCGGCGAAAACGGCTGCGGCAAAAGCACCCTGATCAAGGTCATTACCGGGGTCTACACGCCGCAAAGCGATGCCGAGCTCTATTTCGATGGCAAACCCATCGCTGCTATGACCCCGACGCTGGCGCAATCGCTTGGCATTCAGGTGATCTGGCAGGATCTGGCGCTGTTCGATGAAATGACGGTGGCAGAGAATATCGGTTTCCAATATGCGGTGAACGGCAGATTTGGGCTGGTCGACAAGCGCGCAATCGAGAAGGCTGCCGAAAAAGCGCTGGCGCGTCTCGGCGTCTCGTTCGATCTCGACCGGCCGCTCAAGGAGCTGCCGATTGCCCAGCGCCAGATCGTGGCGATTGCCCGCGCGCTGGTTGGCGAAGCCCGTCTCGTTTTCATGGATGAACCCACCGCATCGCTGACGCAGTCGGAGACGGATTATCTGATCGACATCGTCCGCAACCTCTCGGCATCCGGTGTCGCGGTCGTCTTCGTCTCGCATCGTCTGGCGGAAGTGCTGGAGATATCGGATCGCATCACCGTTTTGCGGGACGGATCGCTTGTTGGTGTTTTCCCGGTCGAAGGCATGACCCAGTCGCGCGTGACCGAGCTGATGACCGGCCGCAACTTCGACAGCGCCGTCATTGCCGCCGACCACGATGACAAGCCTGTCGTTCTTTCCGTGCGCGGCCTGAGCCGGGCGGGTGAGTTCGAGGATGTTTCCTTCGATCTGCGGCGCGGAGAAACGCTCGGCATCACTGGCCTGCTCGGGGCCGGACGCACGGAACTGGCCCTGACGCTGTTTGGCATGCACCGGCCGCAATCGGGCGAAATTCTCATCGATGGAAAGAAGGTGGATTTCCATTCCAACCGGGACGCGATCCGGGCGGGTGTTGCCTATCTCTCCGAAGACCGACTGTCGCTTGGCCTGAACCAGCCGCAATCCATTGCCGACAATCTCGTCATGGCCTCGCTCGATAAGTTGCTGAGCGGCGGCCTCATCTCGCCATCGAAAAAGGCGGATGTCGTTTCCCGCTGGATTTCAGCACTCGGGGTGAAGATCGGCCTGCCGGAAGATCCGATCCGCACGCTCTCAGGCGGCAACCAGCAGCGTGTGGCGATTGCCAAATGGCTGGCGATCGGGCCGAAAATACTCATCCTCGATGCGCCGACCGTGGGTGTCGATGTCGGTGCCCGCGCCGGCATCTTCGAAATCGTCCGCAAGCTCGCGGCAGAGGGCCTGTCGATCATCGTCATCTCCGACGAAGCGCCAGAAGTCTATTTCAATACAGACAGGGTCATCCACATGGTCGAAGGCCGCTTCCACGCCACCTATGATCCGCGACGCCTGTCGCTGACCGAACTGGAGGCCGCCATCTATGCGTAGGCTCATACTCGGACATACGACCGAATTCACGTTGCTTGTGGTCATGGTCCTGCTCTGCACCGGGCTTTCTTTCGCCACCGACCGTTTCCTCACCATTTCCAACGCCTTCGATGTGCTGAATGTCTCGGCGGTCAACATCATCTTTGCGGTCGGCTTGCTTGTCGTGCTGATCTCTGGCGGTATCGACATTTCCTTCGCGGTCGCGGCCTCCGTCGTTCAATATGTCACGGTGCTGGCGCTCAATGCTCTCGGCGGCGGTAACTGGGCGGAGGGTTTCATCATCGCCGGTGCCGTTGGCCTCAGTCTCGGTTTCGTCAACGCCTTCCTCGTCTGGCGGCTGAACATCATCTCCATCGTCGCGACCATCTCCACCTTCAACATCTTCTTCGGCCTGTTGATGTTCTTTACCAAGGGCGTGTCGATCTATGACCTGCCGGAATGGCTTTCGACGCGCGTGGTGTTTTACGAACGCGAAATGTCCGATGGTTCCTGGGTGGAACTGACGCTGCCTGTGGTGGTGATGATCCTCTGCTGCGTCGCCACCTGGTTCATGATTTCGCGCACCACTGTCGGACGCAAGCTCTATGCCTTCGGTGACAATCCGGAAGGCGCTCGCCGCTTCGGCATTAATATCGGCGCCATGCACTACATCTCCTTCGGCTGGCTTGGCCTGATGGCGGGCATTGCCGGGCTCATGCAGGCGCATTATGCGCAGGAGGTGGTGCCCAATGCGCTTTATGGTCGCGAGCTGGATGTGCTTGCTGCCACCGTGCTTGGCGGCGCGCGGCTCGGCGGCGGCAAGGGTTCTGTCATCGGCTGCGTGCTCGGCGTGCTGATGGTGTCGATCACCCAGAACGGCCTCAACCTGATGGGTGTTTCTCCCTTTGCCTTCAAGATGATCGTCGGCGCCATCATTCTCGTCGCCATCACGCTCTCTTCGACCCGCTTCGACAAGCTTCTGCCGAGTGCGCTCCGCACATCCACGAAAAAGGGGAGCGTGCAGCGATGAACAGCCTCATCCGGAAATTCAACGCGATCTTCGGAGCCGACATGGCGGGCCCGGTGATTGCCTTCATCGCCGTCATGCTCATCTTCGGAACCTTTGCGGACAACTTCCTGTCGCTCGCAACATTCGGTTCGGTCGCCTTCCAGCTGCCTGAGCTTGGTTTGCTGACACTGGCGATGCTGTTGCCGCTGCTGACGGGCGGGATCAATCTGTCCGTCACCTTTGCGGCCAATCTGTCCGGGCTTGCCGCAGCCTGGGTGCTGCAGGCCCATGGTGGGGTGGATGCGCCGCCGAGCGCATTCCTGCTTGCCTGCCTTGCCGCACTTGTCACCGGCGGAGCCGCCGGAGCGATGACGGGAGCGGCGATAGCCTACACCCGCGCCCACCCCATTCTGGTGACGCTGTCGATGATGATCTTCCTGCGCGGACTGGGCGAGTTTCTGACGCGCGGCGGCGATGTCTCCGGTTTTCCGGCCTATATGGCGCCGCTCGGTCACGGCACGCTTCTTGGCCTGCCGATCCCGCTTCTGATTTTTACCGTCTGCGTCGGTCTCTGGCATGTGCTGTTGACGCGCACCAAGCTCGGCTTCGGCCTGTTGATGATCGGCTCGAATATCGAGGCCGCGCGTTATTCCGGTCTCAACACCCGCAAGATTCAGGTGCTCGTTTATACGCTATCAGGTCTGATGTGTGCGGTTGCCGGCATCATCATGCTTGCGCGTTTCAACTCCGTCCGTGTCGGCCATGGGGAATCCTATCTGCTGATCACGGTGCTGGCGGCCTTTCTCGGCGGCATCAATCCGTTCGGCGGTTTCGGCCGGGTGCTACCCGTCTTCGTCGCGCTCATCGTGCTGCAACTCCTGTCGTCTGGCCTCAATCTTCTCGGCGCCAACCAGCATCTGGCCACCGCGCTGTGGGGCGTTCTGATGATCGTCGTCATGGCGGCGCGCGGCCTGTTTTCCAGTTACTTTGCATCTCTCAGAAAGAAGGTATGACGTGAAAGGCCTCGGTGTTCACGCAATGATGTGGTCTCTGAAATGGGACCATGAAAATGCCGCCCGCGCCATTGCCGGTGCAGCCAGCTATGGTCAGGACTTCATCGAAATCCCGCTTGTCGATATCGCGTCCGTCGATGCGGAACACACGCGCAGCCTGCTTGAGCAGCATGATCTCAGTGCTGTCTGTTCGCTCGTGCTGCCGGAGCCGGCCTGGGCTTCTGTCCGTCCGCAAGCCGCCGTCGAGCATCTCAAGGCCGCCCTCGACAAGGCTGCCGCCATGGGGGCGAAGGCGCTGACGGGTGTCACCTATGGCGGCACAAACGAGCGTACCGGTTTTCCGCCGACGCAGGGTGAATATGACAATCTGACAAGGGCGCTATCCGAGGCTGCCGGCCACGCAAGAGCGCTCGGCCTGCAATTCGGCATCGAGACCGTAAATCGTTATGAAAACCATCTGCTCAACTCCGCCGAACAGGCGGTGGCGCTGGTGGAGCGCATCGGCGCCGATAACGTGTTTATCCATCTCGATACCTTCCATATGAATATGGAAGAAAAGGGCATCGCCAATGGCATCATCGCTGCCCGCAACCATCTGAAATATATGCATATGTCGGAAAGCGACCGCGGTACGCCGGGTTTCGGCAACGTCGCCTGGGACGAGGTGTTTTCGGCGCTCGCGGCCATAAGGTTCAACGGCGTCCTTGCCCTTGAGGGCTTTGCCGCGATGCCGGTGGAGATGGCGGGTGCGATTTCGACGTGGCGGCCCGTTGCGGCCAGCACTGAGGAGTCCCTGGAGAAGGGGCTGGCCTTTCTACGCGACAAGGCAAATCAGTACCGGATTTTCGAATAGCCGGTGGCGAGAACCACTTTTCGAGGCGAGGAGCATCTTGAGTAAAATTGACGATAATGCCGGTGAAATTGCCGGCCTCGCGCTGAAGCGTTTTGCCGGCTCGAATGGCCGGCGCGTGATGATTGCGATTGCCGGCGCCCCCGGATCGGGAAAATCAACTCTTGCCGAATGTGTGGTCGACGCACTGAACGCGGGCAACGGCGTGTCCGCTGCGCTGTTTCCGATGGATGGCTTTCATTATGACGATGTTGTGCTTGAGGCGATGAACCGGCGTGCCTTCAAGGGTGCCATCGATACCTTCGACGCGCACGGGCTGCGCCATATGCTTGAACGTCTCAAGGCTAATGAGGACGATGTCGTTGCCGTGCCGGTCTTCGATCGCGCCATCGAGATTGCCCGCGCCGGCGGCCGGCTGATCCCGCAATCCGTCGATATCATCGTCTGTGAGGGCAATTATCTCCTTGCCAGCCAGTCGCCATGGCATCGTCTCAAATCAATCTTCGATCTCACAGTCTTCGTGGATGTCGAGGAGGACGATCTGCGTGCGCGGCTGCGAGACCGCTGGCTGAGATTCGGTCTCGGCGAAGACGAGATCAACCGGAAGGTGGAGGAGAACGATCTTCCCAATGGCCGCTTCATCACGTCCACAAGCGCGGAACCTGATTTTCGCGTCAGAAATCCGGGAAAAGGCGCCGCGTCCTGAGCCCGCCTGAATGACTGCGCCTCCCTATTCAAAGTCAAGCGAAACAGAAAAACGAAAGAGACACCCATGAAACACGGCATCTATTATTCTTACTGGGAACATGAGTGGAGCGCCAAGTTCGGTCCCTATATCGAGAAGGTCGCCAAGCTCGGTTTCGACATCATCGAAGTCGCCGCACACCACATCAACGAATATAGCGACGCCGAACTTGCGACCATCAGGCAGAGCGCGAAGGATAACGGCATCATCCTCACCGCCGGCATCGGCCCGTCGAAAACGAAGAACCTGTCGTCGGAAGATGCTTCGGTGCGTGCGGCCGGCAAGGCGTTTTTTGAACGGACCCTTTCCAATGTCGCCAAGCTCGACATCCGCACCATCGGCGGTGCATTGCATTCCTATTGGCCAATCGATTATTCGCAGCCCGTCGACAAGGCAGGCGATTATGCGCGCGGCGTCGAAGGTATCAACGGCATTGCCGATTTCGCCAATGATCTCGGTATCAACCTGTGCATCGAAGTCCTCAACCGCTTTGAAAACCATGTCCTCAACACGGCGGCCGAAGGCGTCGCTTTCGTGAAGGATGTCGGCAAGAACAATGTGAAAGTCATGCTGGATACGTTCCACATGAACATCGAGGAAGACAGCTTTGGCGAGGCCATCCGAACGGCTGGCCCGTTGCTGGGTCATTTCCACACCGGAGAGAGCAATCGCCGCGTTCCGGGCACGGGCAGGATGCCGTGGCATGAAATCGGTCTTGCGCTTCGCGAGATCAATTACACCGGCGCGGTCGTCATGGAGCCCTTCGTGAAGACGGGCGGCACCATCGGCTCGGATATCAAGGTCTGGCGTGATCTCAGCAATGGCGCTGATATCGCGAAAATGGATGAGGATGCCCGCAATTCACTGGCATTCTCCCGCTTTGTCCTTGGCGGCTGATTTGCGACAATATCCTGACCGGGCGGCAGCGATTTGCGGTCGCCCGGTTCGGCACTGCCACCATCCGCGAGTTGAACAGGCCATCGCTTGCGGCTAAAACTCCAGTGTCTCTTCAGGATCAAAACGATCCGTCCAAGGCCACTGGTTTCATGATCCCTGTCGCACTGCCATCCGTCGAAGCGCTGCTTTTCCTCGCCTTCCTTCTCGTCACGACTTTCGTCTGGATCGTCTGGACACTGGGGCTCGTCCTTCGATATGCGGCGGGACGCTGGAAGCGACCGATGCTGCTGCCCTATGGGCTGGTAAGCGCTGTCGCAATTTTCACCCTGTGGCAGATTGGTGATTTTTATATCCAGATGAATGCCTATGAAAATGAGAGGGTGGCGCGATACCGCCCGGAACTCTCGGAGCCGACACGCCTTGGCCAGATCGATATGCCCAAAGGCACGAAACTTGAACTGTCGGTCGCCGATACACCGGAATCCTTCAATCGCGCCCTGTTTCCGCATCCCGTATCGGTCGCGAATATCGATGCCGTGGAGATCGCCCGTTATATCTCGATCAAAACCAACGAGAATTACGAGACGATCGGCTTTACGCCTGACAATATGCGGATAACCGGCAAGGGCGTGACCACCCAGAGCGGCTGGCGCTGTGACGCGACACAGCCTGTGCAATTCGACCTGAAGCCCGATGGCGGCATATCCGCGTTCAGCACATGCATTCTTGCCGAAGGCAATGTCGTTGATGGCATCACCCTGCCGAAAGGTACGTTCCTGCGGTCCTCAACCGGCAATGTCTACACCGATGGCTTTGTCGATTCCGACAGATGGGTTCTCGACGCGCCGGAAGGTCAGATCGTCCGGATCGATAATTTCGATCTTTCTGAGGCAACACTTGCCCTTGATGGCGAGCGAAAACTCCACGAGGTTCGAAGAGGCGTCCTGTCAAAAGATGCAACGCTCGGAACGCATCACCATGCCGCCGGCAGCACTGTTCGTTATAATCCCCGGCATCTTCGGAATGACTATCCCGGTGCATGGCTGATAGTGCCGCCTCTGCCCGCCTCCGATGCTCCACCGGTTCCGGCGCATGATATCGTGCAGGGCAGAGACGGAAAGTTTCTGGCCGTTCTCGCGAACTGAGTCCCGCGGGGCGCGAGATGCCTGGGCATGGCTTCCGGTAGTTACCTTACCAGCCATAACTGAAGGTCAGGCCGCTGCCGTTGTCGCCATCCTGCACCACATTGGTGTCCGTGTTGCGGCCATACTGGAAAATGCCATAGGCATTGTTGTTGCCGTTCTGCTGAAGTGTCGCGGAATGGCCGTTGCCGCGTTGCCGGATGAAGCCGAGATTGCCGCCGCCATTCTGGGCGATGCCCGCCGCATTGCCGCGGCCGAACTGCTTTATGTCGGCATCCTTGAAGTTGCGGTAAAGCGAATAGGCGCGCAGCCCGGTCGAAAGCAGATCGCCATCGGCACTATTGCTCGGTGCGAGATCAAAGGAGATGCGGCCACCGGCATGGGCAGGTGCTGCAAATCCGATCGGCGCCAGACCGCCAACAAGCAGGGTGACGGTGAGAAGTTTCAATATGTTGCGGGCCATTCTTATCTCCATCTGTCAGCACCTTGCCGATGATCCATAATTGCATCCCGCAACTGAACCCGACCGGAATTACCCATTCACATCGCGTTCAGTCACTCGGCGCGCGCAAAAGAAAAGGGCGCCGGAACCGGCGCCCTCTCAGATGAAAATTTATGGCGTGCGGCGACTTAATCGCCGCCGATCTGCTTCGTGCAACTGAAACTCCTGCCGTCGATCACGAGATCGAGCACCGCCTTGTAGCGGGCTGCCTTCGCATCGAGCGTCACCGAGCTCAGCAGTTGCGAACGTCCGGCAGCGGCGTTGAAGTCGCCTCCCTGGCTGATGACGGAACTGCCGCTGCCGCCTGATTTTTCGACGTGAAAGGAGTAGGTCCCGCCGGCACCGGTGTCACCCTTGGCGAGGGCCTCCAGCTTCACCATGCCCGCCTGCGGTGTCGCCTTGATCTCGCAGAGCTGCCCGTCGGCCGGTTCCTTTGCAGTCGAGATGGCCGCAACGGCGCCGACAGGAAGTAGGGCCAGCGCGAGGATTACCGCCAGGCGGCGCGACTGTCTGAGGGTATGGGGCATGGTTCGTCTCCCAATGATCCGATGTTTTGATCGACCCGTTTCACGTCGTTGCAGGCTGCTTACGGGCACGCCTGCACGAAGGCCGCGACATTGTCGTTGCCGCCCTGGCTCACATTGGCGCTGCAGCCACGGCCAACCTGAACACCGGCGGCGATATTGCCGTTGCCGTCCTGGGTCAGGATGGTGGTGTGGTTGGAACCGAACTGGCCGATGCCGGCCACGTTGCGATTGCCGTTCTGATAGGTGGAACCGTAATTGTCTTGCCCTTCCTGACCGACAGCCGAAAGGTTACGATGACCATATTGATGGCCGACGATCCGGTTGTAGCCGCCATTCTGGTAGGTGCGGATCCGGTTGCCATAACCTTCCTGCGCGCCGCCGGCAGAATTGGACCAGCCATATTGTTCGATGCGCACATCATTGGCCATGGCGGGTGCCGCAGCAGAGATGCCAACGAGAGCAACGAGTGCACTTGCAATGAAAGACTTCCGGATCATGACTGTGTCTCCTCAGGCGGATGGGACCGCGGTTGAACGTCTTTGTTTTAGACGGTCCCATTGGAACGGAAGCTGAAGAGACTATTCAGTCGGAGTTCATGCGCCGGAAGCCGCAGGTTGCTCCTGCAGGGTGTGCCGGTGTCAGACCAGGGCCAGGATACGCGCCGGCCCACCCGTTCCGCCGCGATGTTTGGGTGCGCCGACGATTATGGTCGCGCCCTTGACCGGCAGGGCCTCGAGATTGTTCAGGCCTTCGATCCCGTAACGCCCGGCCGGGAGCCAGGAATTGTGAACGGCGAAATCTGCCGAATTGCCCGGGTCCAGTGAAAGCGTGTCAACGCCGATGGCGACGGCGTCGCGCTCGAGCAGAAGGTCGGTCGCGGACTTGCCAAAACCGGGGAAGGCGAATTTTCCGGCATCGTCGTTGCGGAATGACGGGCTTTTCACTTTCGTCGCCCAGCCGGAGCGCAGAGCCACGACCGCACCTGCCGGTAAATCGCCATTTGCGGAGATCCAGCGCTCGATGTCTTCGGCCTCGATGGTGGAATTGGCATCTTCTTTCGCGCGGTCGGTGATATCGATGATGACCAGCGGTGCGACGAGTTTCTGCGGTTCCAGCTGATCGACGCTCGCGCCGTTGGCACTGAAGTGGAACGGTGCGTCGATATGCGTCCCGGTATGTTCGTAGATTGTGAGCTTGTGGAGCTGATAACCGCTCTTGGTGATCTCTTCCGCCCACTCGAACTCTATTCCCGGTTTGCCGTCGAATGTGGGAAATGTGGAATCATAGGCGTGGGTAAGATCGACGACCTGCCGGGGTGACTGTGCCAGCACCGGGGCCGCGAGGCTGCCCGCCGCCATTGCCGTTACGCCGGCCACCGCACCTTTGAACAGCAGGCGTCGTGACAGCATGTTCCGTTTCACGTTCTCGATTACGCAGCTATTGCACATGCCTCAGTCCCTCCATTGAGAAATCCCTGATTGCAAGGGTAGCGCAAAGGTGGAGTGACGCAAGGCAGGAGCCCCACTGATTTTTGACCCGTATTTACATCGCGGTTTCGGCAAGCCGCCGCCCATAGGCGGCAATTCCCTTGCCCACCGGCAGGCGGGTTCTCTGATATCGCGAAAGGGCAGTGGGCAGATCGTCCGTTTGCCGCAGCACATCGCGCAACGCCATCGCGTCGCCCGCGGCCTTGGAAACGCCCATCGCCGTGTGAGGGCGAACGACAAAGGCGGCATCGCCGACCAGCGCGATACGCTGCGACACCATCTCTCCGGCCTCATAGTCAAAAATGCCTTGGATGGATGGGGTTTCCTCCGCTTCCACGGCGAGCGCCAGTTGCGGCGGCAGAAGCGAAAACGCGTCTTCGCGCAATTGCCTGCGGCGATGCTCCGAGAGTTCTCCACGCGGCAGGGAATGTTCGAAATGCCGGCCGTCGCGGCCGGTGAAGGTCAAGTCAAGCTCATCAGTCGTCGTCGGGCGATACCAGACCCAGTTGTAACGGCGCTGCCCCGGCTGTGTCTCACCACGCGGTCCCGGCACGAGATAACCCAGAACATGAATTCCGGGCGCGATGTAGAAAGCAAAGCGGTCGAGCAGCAGGGCCGCATCGGCAGGCAATGCTGTTTCGGGGATAAGCCCGCGCCAGGCGACATAACCCGCATAGGCGTTTTCCGAATGGCGGTTGACGGCGCTCCGGATTGCAGAACCCAGACCGTCCGCGCCGATCACCAGATCGGCGCGTTCCTCTGTGCCGTCGGCGAAGGACAGCGTCACCCCTTCCGGGTCTTCCCGAACGGCATCGACCTGATGTCCGAGACGATAGGTATCGGCGTGGAGACGGGAGGATACGCGTTCAAACAGATAGTCCCATGAAACCTGCATCTGCGGCGTTTTTTGGCGCTGGGCGACCCGGCCATCGGCATCGAGGTAGATGCGTTCCTTTGCAACCACCCCGACATGGGCGACGTCTTCGCAGCCGATCTGACCGAGAACCTCGAACAGGTCTTGCTGCGGCACCAGCCCCGCACCGCGCCCGGCGAGGCCGGACGACGAGCGTTCATAAACTCTCACATCGTGTCCGTCCTCCTGCAGCAATATCGCCGTAAAGAGACCGGCAAGCGAGCCGCCGGCGATGCGGATTGTCAATGGTTTCATGGCTCGTTCCTGTCTTTCGAAAGTGTTTTGCGGCGTAATGTCTGGTCTTCGCCAGAAAGACCGGCGGATCGGACATGCCGAAACGCCGGTCTATAAGCGGACAGGGTATTCAACCCGGCATGATCGCTGGCTGGTTTGCGGGAAATTTCGCCACATCCTCGATGCTGACGTTCAGGTGCTGGGCCACCAGCGCCGGCGGGGTATGGGTCAGCCAGGACGACAGGCTGACCTCCTGATATTCGGCGGCCTTGAAGACCGCGACGAATTGCAGGTCGGTCTTCCCGGTATTTTCGATGATGTGACCCTGGCTTCTTTTCACATAGCCAATATCGCCGGCACGGAAATCGGCGGTCTGGCTGCGCGGGCCCGCGTCGAACACGGTCATCCGGCCTTCGCCCTTGATCCAGTATTGCCATTCATCCGCATTGGGGTGCCAGTGCATTTCACGCACGCCGCCGGGCTTGATCGTTTCGATGGCGGCGGCAATGGTTTTGGACACGGTAAAGGCGCTGCTGTCCGCAAGGCGAATGACGCCGGCGGTATTTTCCTTCAGAGGCTTGGATGCCGCGAGCTTGTAGGTGAAGGGGAAAGGCGGCAGACCGGCACCGGCAACGGCTTCCTGATCCCTGGAGAGTGGTCCCGGCTCCTTGCCCTGGAAGATCCAGAGGTTCTGCAGCGGAATGTTGCGGAACACATCCTGCGCGACGCCGAAATTCTTGGCCAGCAGTTCGGGGGAGGTATGCGCCAGCCAGTCCGTCAGAAGCAAGGTGCCATATTCGGATTGATCGCCTTCGTCGAACACGATGACGAATTCGCATCCATCAGGACCAAGGCCCTGCAGCGAATGGGGGTAACCGGCCGGAAAATACCAGAGGTCACCGGCCTCGACATCCTGCACATAGGCGCGACCCTGTGGATCGAGCACGGTGATGCGGCAGCGGCCATTGGTCATGATCGCCCATTCGGCGGCACGGTGCCAGTGCATCTCGCGAATGCCGCCCGGTCCGAGCCGCATGTTGACGCCGGAGACGGCATCCGAAATCGCGAAGTCCGACTTGGTCACCTGACGGGCCCAGCCGCCGTTCTGGATACGCTTGGCGGCATTGTTGAACGAGCCCCAGAAGAGCTGCATGTCGCCGACATCGGTCGCGGGCGGGCTCTGGAAGGAGGGAAACTGGTCGTTGATCGCCGGGTTCTTCGGGCCGGGATCGCTGAGCCCCGCGGCATTGGCATTGATGGCTCCCTCGGCGGGCTGGTCGGGATTGCCGAAAGATGCTGCTCCGGCTGCGCTGGCGGCAAGGGCGGTGCCGCCGACGGCGCCGATTGCGAGAACTGCACGTCTGGTCAACGTTTCCATTTCAGAACTCCTTGTTCATGGCGAGTTGGGACGAGGTGTCGATAGAGCGGGTTTGTGATGCGAGCTGGAGCACCGCGATGCGGTCGATCAGTTCGGCATTGAAGAGGCGTTGCTGCAACTGGCAGAAGGCCTTGGGATCGAGTGCGTCATGCCGGTCCGTTTTCCGGGCGGCGCGGGTGGCGACGCAGGAGGTCTTGTCCTCGGCCGGAACAGGCTGCGCGCCATCGTCCGCATCGCTGCCATCCGCAACGGGCGCGGAAAGTCCCGCCAGCCTGTCGATCGTCTGCGGTGCGAGGATGTGCAACGCGCCTGCCGACGTGATCTCTTCGGAGGCCGCGAGCGCCGGTTCGGCATCTCTGATGAGGAGGAGATTGCCGCCGAGCACTGCAATCGCACCCAATGCCAAAACCGCTGCGACTTTGAGACGACGAGGTTTGCGCTCGTCCGCATTCTTGCTGATGGAGGTCATGCCGTGCTCCACAAAAAGGGTGATGGTGTCGTCAGGATCGTCCCTGAAGGGAGGCGCTTGACTGGAGCAAAGGCTACGGCGGGGCGGAGGCGCCGGCATCTATACAGAGGTCTAGTTCGTATGGCAGAAGGTGTTGGTGGCTGGGCGCAGATGGAAGGCGGATGGCTGCCACGCCGGTTCGGCCCGCGCGGCAGCCGATGCCGGAGAGCCCCCGGCATCTTCACATGGACGACGATGCAGCCGATGTCCGGCTGCTGCTGTTACATGACCTGAGATAAGGAAGCGCGGCACCGGGCCGCGCTTGCAGAATGATAGTGGCTCTCAGCGCAGATTTCTGAAAGCTTCGCGAAGCTCCCTGGAGAAAATTTCCGGCTGCTCCCATGCCGCGAAATGTCCGCCATGATCCACCCGATGATAATAGGAGAGGGATGGATAGGCCTGCTTGCTCCAGCTTTCGGGCGCTTGATAGATCTCTTTTGGAAACACCGTTATGCCGACCGGGATTTTGATTTCCCGTGTCTTCTGGGCGTCCGCGCTGAAGTTGTTGTTGTTGTTTTCCCAGTAGAATCGCGCGCCGGACGCACCGCTATTGGTCAGCCAGTAGAGGGTGATGTCGTTCAGCATTTCATCGCGCGAAAGCACGCTTTCGGGCTGTCCGTTGCTATCGCTCCATTGCGCGAACTTCTCGTAGATGAACGAGGCAAGCCCGGCCGGGGAGTCGGATAAGGAATATCCGATCGTCTGAGGTCTTGTGACCATCATCGCGCCATAGGCGGCGTTCCTGCCGAAAAATCCCTGCAGCGCGTTATAGGCATCTCGTTCCGATGGCGACAGGTTCGCCGGTGCTGGATCACCGCCATTGATACCCTTCATGAGCGCTCCGGGAACGGTGGCCGGCATGTTGAGATGGATGCCGGCGAGACCTGCTGGAGCCTGCCGCGCCAGGGCATCGGAAATGACCGAACCATGGTCCCCGCCCTGGGAAACATAACGCGTATAGCCGAGGCGCTTTACAAGGGTGTCCCACGCCCGGGCGACGCGATCCGGACCCCAGCCCAGATCGGTCGGATGGCCTGAAAAGCCATAGCCGGGGATGGAGGGAATGATCACGTCGAACGCGTCCTCGGCTTTGCCGCCATAAGCGGTCGGGTCCGTCAGCGGGCCGATGACTTTCGTGAACTCGAAGATGGAACCCGGCCAGCCGTGGGTCAGGATGACGGGCAGGGCGTTGGGATGGCGGGAGCGGACATGAATGAAGTGGATGTCGACGCCGTCGATTTTGGTGACGAACTGGGGCAATGCGTTGAGTTCCTTCTCGGCATTCCGCCAGTCATAATCACTGCCCCAATATCGAACGAGGTCCTGAACCCGCGCCAGCTGGATGCCCTGCGAAATATCGCCAACGGTTTCCTTGTCCGGCCAGCGCGCATTCCTGATCCGGTTCTTCAGGTCGTCAAGCTGGGCCTGATCCACATGGACCTGAAACGGCCGAATACTATCGTCGGCAGACGTTTCGGATTGGGCGGGCTTGGTCTGTTCAACTGCCAGAGCAGGGTGGAAGGCCATCAAAACAGTCATTGCAGACCCAAGGACAAGAGCGGTTCTTCGTCCGTATTTTCCGGGGTTAACGGCATCAGTCATGTTTCTCTCCATATCGGTGTGGTTCGCGATCATCTCGCGCTAGGAACAGGTAGATGTTGATCGTATCCCGACTGTTTCTTTCCACCTGCCGTTGCGTCACAAAACGTTGGCTTCCGCGCGGCTGACACATAGGGATACAAATCAGTCTGCCGCAGTGACGGGCGCCCGCCGGGGCAGGCGCCCTGAAATATTCAGGTTACGGGGTGAGAATGGCTCGCGGTTCGAGCATGCCGTCGAGACCGAACGCACCGATCTCCCTGCCAATGCCGGATTGCTTGAAACCGCCGAAGGGCGCGCGTGGATCATGCGGGGCGCCGTTGATCACGACGCGGCCAGCCATCAGCCTTGCGGCGATCTGTTCGGCCTGTCTCAGGTCGGATCCCAGCACATAGGCCTGAAGTCCGTAGTTGCTGTCGTTGGCAATCTCGACGGCTTCGTCCTCATCCCGATAGGCGATGAGGCACAGGACCGGACCAAAGATTTCTTCACGGGCGATGCGCATGTCGTTTCTGACATCGGTAAAGATTGTCGGACGGGCGAACCATCCTTTTTCAAATCCCGCCGGTCGCCCGGTTCCGCCCGTCAGCAGGGTTGCCCCTTCTTCGATGCCAAGCCGGATATAGGCTTGAATTCTCTCCCACTGGGCGGGATTGGCGAGCGGTCCGATCCGGACGTCCGGATCGCGAGGGTCGCCAACCCTGAACCTCCCGGTTTCGATCTTCAGCCGTTCGGCAATCTCGGTGAGGCGGGACCGAGGGGCGAGGATGCGGGTGCCCGCGACGCAGGCCTGACCGCTATTGGCAAAGCCCGACATCAAGGCGACGGGTATTGCCCTGTCGAGGTCTGCATCCGGCAGGATGATGGTGGGTGCCTTGCCTCCCAGTTCCAGAACCACTCTCTTCATGCTGTCGATTGCGGCGCGTTGAATGATCTTTGCCGCCTGGGTGGAGCCGGTGAAACTGATGGTCGCCACGTCGGGGTCTTCCGTCAGCGCCGCACCGACCACCGGACCCGTGCCGTTGACGACGTTGAAAACGCCGGCCGGCAGGCCAGCCTGATGCAGCCTTCTGACCAGAATATCGGTCTGAAACGCACTCTGTTCGGCCGGTTTGATGACAAGGGGAGAACCGGAACCGATCGCATGCGCAAGCTTGGTGGCGATGAAGCCGAAATTGCTGTTCCAGGGCGTGATGGCGGCGAGAACGCCGCGCGGCAGCATCTTGACCGCGCTTTTACCCACGATCCGCTCGAAGTCGTAATTCGCGACGGTCTCCGCCATCACTTCGAAAACCGACGCTGCGTTCTGAAGGGAAAAAGTGGTGAAATAAGCGGGGGCGCCGTATTCTTCGGTCATGGCTTGAGCGAGCTCATCGGGCCGCTCCGCGATCGCGTCGCGCAGGCTCCGCAGCATTTCGATACGTTGCGCCTTGGTGGAGGCCGCCATGGCGGGAAAAGCGCGTTTTGCGGCTGCCACCGCTGCCCTTGCATCATCAGCGTTGCCAAGCCGTACATCGCCGATTTTTTCTTCGGTGGTGGGATTGAAAAGGTTCAGCCGCTCGTTGCCGGCTGGCACCACAAATTCACCGTTGACGTAGATATGTTCAATGGATCGCATTGATCTGACCTCATTCGAGATTGAGTGGCGAACTCGGTTGTCCTGGCTGTTCCGGCCATCGAATGACGCGCCTGACGCGGGCAGCATGAAACGTCGGGACGTTTCGCTGAATTCGTCACGGGGGTGGGAAGGAAGAGAGGAAAAAGCGAAAACGGCACCGGCAGATGCCGAGCCGTTCTCTTGTCATTCACATCGTTGAGATCGCGCCCAGAAGTCCTGCAAGCGGCGAGGGTTCTTGGGAGGTGAGATCGTAAATGCACGGCGCTGCGAATATCGCGGCAGACACGATCACGATGACGAGTGCACGCATGGAGACAGCCGTCCTAAGCGAGTGTGAGCGAGACATCGATGTTCCCCCGGGTTGCCTTCGAATAAGGGCAGATCTGGTGCGCATCCTCGATGATCGCCTGCGCGACGGGGCGGTCGATGCCGGGCAGGCTGACCGACAGGCGCGCCTGCAGAAAGAACGCGCTGTCCGTGGTGGCGAGATCGACTTCCGCATCGACGGCGGTGTCGGCGGGAAGCCGCAGCTGGCGTTTCGCCGCCGCTTTTGTCATGGCGCCGATAAAACATGCCGACCAGCCCGCGGCAAAAAGCTGTTCGGGATTCGTGCCCGGCTTTCCGCTGCCGGGGGGCGAAAGCTTGATGTCCAGCGCGCCGTCATCGCTGCGGGCCGATCCGTCGCGCCCGCCGGTCGTGTGGGTCTTGCCGGTATAAAGAACGGTATCGATGCTGGTCATGGGAGGCTCCTTTCATTTGCCGCTGCGGCGGCGTTTTCTGATAGGAGCGTTGTGACGGACCAGCGTATCCGGCATGTTTCCGGAAACGGCGAAACTGTATCGAAACGTAGCCTCACTTCTGCCGATGGTCGTCTTCGGACGTCGCCCTATCAGCGGAAAGTCACCTCGGCCGCAAGCCCGCCGCCCTGCCTGTTATAGAGCCGCACCGAGCCACCAATGGTTCCGGCAAGCTGCTGCGCGATCGCAAGGCCAAGACCTGCCCCGCCCGTGTCGCGGTTCCTTGATGTTTCGATCCGGAAGAAGGGCTGCATGGCGTTTTGCAGCATCTTGTCAGGAATACCCGGCCCGCGATCCAGCACCGTGACGACCACGGTGCCTTCGTCCTGCCGGTCCACTGCAATCTCGGCACTGCCGGCGAATTTGAGGGCGTTATCTATGAAGTTCGTCAATATTCGTCGCAATGCATGGGGCTTGGTCGAGACCGTGCCGCGGACGATGCCGGAAACCGAGACGGCTTTTCCGGTGTCCTGATAGTCGTAAGCGATGCTGTCGATGAAAGAGGCCAGATCGATGCGCGACGCTTTTTCGCCACTGCCATGCGTGCTGCGTGCATAAGCAATGCCATCCTGCACCAGACGTTCGATTTCACGCAGGTCCTTGACCAGTTTTTCCTTTTCGGGCGTATCGTCGGCCATATCGGCCCGCAATCGCATGCGGGTGATGGGCGTCTGCAGGTCATGCGAGATCGCCGCGAGAATCTGGACACGCTCCTCGAGATATTGCGCGATGCGATCGCGCATGGCGTTGAATGCGCGGGCGGCGTGGGCAACTTCGCTCGGGCCGTTCTCGCTCATCGGAAGGCCCTTCTCCCCCGGATCGAGCGCCTCCGCTGCCGCGGCAAGCGCGCTCAGGGGACGGGTTGCCTGTCGGACCGCAAACCAGGTGCAAAGAAGCAGAAGCACCATTTGCGCGGCGAAGACGTAGGGCAGCCAATCCGCCAGCGGCATCACGCCGCGCGGAGTCACGTCGATTGTCAGTGGTGCGCCGTCCGACAGGGTCAGATGCGCCTGGAGCCTCTTGCCGTCACCGGGAATGGACTCGACCTTGACGGGAAACCTGTGTCCCGCCGCTTCCTCGATCCTCTGCGCAATTTCCGCGCCGCGTCCGGACATGTCGGAAACACCGGGAAGGCCGGGGCCGAGGACAAGCTGATAGTTACTGCGGCTCAGGCGATTGACCCATTTGGCGCGCTCATCCGCAGGCAGGCGGTCGATGATGGCAATCGATACCGCAAGGTCGCTCTCCAGCGTGCCGAGCATGACCGCCTTCGCCGACATGTATCTTTCGGCAAAAAGGATGCTGAAGGAGAGGCTGTAGGCAATGGCCAGACCGGCGAGCAGGATGAGAAAGAGCCTCGACCGCAACGAGCGTGGCCACCAGCCGACAGGCAGGCTTCGGCCGTTCATATCCTCGGCTCCGAAATCTCCACGGGAACCGAAAAGACATAACCTTCCGCCCGCACCGTCTTGATGTAGACGGGTTCCCGCGCGTCATCCCCCAGCCGCTGCCGCACACGGCTGACGAGAAGATCGATCGACCGGTCGAAGAGTTCGGCATCGCGTCCCTGGGTGAGGTTCAACAGCTGGTCCCGGTTAAGGACGCGCTGGGGATGATCGATGAAGACCCTGAGAAGCCGGTATTCAGCGCCGCTCAGCGCCACTGCCGTTCCCTCCCTGTCGAGCAGGTGGCGGCTGACCGTGTCGAGACGCCAGTCGCCGAAGGTCAGGAGCTGTCCCGCTTCGCTGATCTGCAGGTTGGGAGGCAGCATCCGGGTGCGACGCAGGATCGCCTTGATCCGCGCAAGAAGCTCCCGGGCCGCGAAGGGTTTAGACAGATAGTCGTCAGCACCCATTTCGAGCCCGATGATGCGATCCATCTCGTCATCGCGGGCAGTCAGCATGAGCACCGGCGTCGCCTTGTGTTTGCCGGCGCGCAACTCACGGCAGAGGACGAGCCCGTCATCGCCGGGCATCATCACGTCGAGCACGATCAGATCGACGGCATTGCCGTCGAGAAAACTCCGCATCTGCCGTCCGTCGGCCGCTACACTTGCGCGCAGGCCGTTTTTCTTCAGGTAGCTGGAGACCAGCTCCCGGATTTCCCTGTCGTCATCCACGACGAGAATGTGGTCGATATGTTCCATTGGATGCCTTCGTCGTCCGGACGGTTCGGGTGGCCCGCAACCCGCGTCACTGCTGTCACATGCAGTAAGACAACGGTTCGCGGGCTTCGGCAAGCCTAAAGCTTTGCAACGTCCAGAACGGCCTTTGCAAATGCCTCGGGCGCTTCCTGCGCAAGGTTGTGGCCGATGCCGCCGGTAATGTTGCGATGCTGGTATTTGCCGGAAAACTTCGCCGCATAAGCGGAAGGATCCGGATGCGGCGCGCCATTGGCGTCACCTTCCAGCGTTATGGTGGGGACGGCGATGACGGGGAGTTTCGCAAGCCGGCGCTCATAGTCGTCATATTTGGCTTCCCCATCGGCCAGCGCCAGCCGCCAGCGGTAATTATGGATGGTGATCGCCACATGGTCGGGATTGTCGAATGCCGGGGCCGAACGATCGAATGTCTCGTCGCTGAATTTCCAGGTCGGAGACGCCGTCTGCCAGATCAGGCGGACGAAGTCGCGGGTGTTGGCGGCATAGCCTGCACGGCCACGTTCCGTCGCGAAATAGAACTGGTACCACCAGGACAGCTCCGCCTTGGGCGGAAGCGGCTTCTTGTTGATCTCCTGACTGCCGATCAGATAGCCGCTGACCGACACGAGGCCCGTGCAGCGTTCGGGCCAGAGTGCGGCCATGATATCGGCCGTGCGCGCGCCCCAGTCATAACCGGCCACGATGGCCTGTTTCACGCCGAGCGCATCGAGAAAGGCGATCATGTCGACCGCAAGCGCCGCCTGCTGTCCGTTGCGTGGCGTGTCGTCCGAGAGAAAACGTGTCGTGCCATAACCGCGCAGATAGGGGATGAGCACCCGATATCCCGCCGAAGCAAGAATGGGCGCGACATCCACATAGCTGTAGATGTCATAGGGCCATCCGTGCAGCAGCAGAACGGCCGGGCCGTCCGCCGGACCGGCTTCGGCATAACCGACGCTCAGCACGCCCGCTTTGACCTCTTTCAAGGCGCCAAAGGAGGTCGCTCCTTCGCGTCCGGTTGATGGACCCTGCGAAGGCGCTTCGCCCTTGGCGTGAGCGAGGCTCGCCGCCCCGAATTCGACGGCGGCAACGGTCATCGCGGCAATGCCGAAGAAGCGGCGGCGCTGTAAATCGATCCTGGAATTCATTGCTGTCTCTCCTGTCCTTGTTGGATGACGGGCAGGAAACGCGGTTCGTGTATCCTCGATGTGTCCCGGGGGAGGCGAATGTGAATGGTTTTGTAGCAGGGGCCATTCTGGATACATAAGGATACATTCGGCCTGTTCCCCTGAACGCAATCAGCCGCCCCATCGTCAGGAGCGGCTGCAACAGGACCCGTGAACGGGCGATGGTGGTCGGGGCTCCGGGCGGTAAAGGCGGCCCGGCGACGACGCCAGCCTCCCGGCCGAACGATCCTGTCATGCGTCAGGGCGCGTATCGCGTGAAGACGAAATCATGGTCCTTGACGTTGCCCTCATGGCAGGAGAGACAGGTCTCATGCTGCGCGACATCGACCGGTTTGCCGTTGACGAACCGCCCGAAACCCCAGCCGTGGCTGTCGGGATATTTTTTGGAGTCCTTCACCATCACCTGCACGGTGGTTGCCGCTCCCGGCACCGTGGCCGGCGGAAACTCCGTTGATTGCTGCCTCTTATAGGCAAGCTTCACCAGGATCGAGCCGTCGGGAAAGGGTAAGGTTCCGCTCTTATAGGCGTCGACCGCGATATCGTTTGCCAGAACGGCGCGCAGCTCGTCCAGGGGTGGGGCTTCCTGGGCGGGCGCGATAAACTGCCAGTCACGATATCCTTCCGGAAGCGTGACACCATAGATGGGAGAGGCGTTTTCCGGCGGTGTGTCCGCAAGGCTGGAATAAACGGCCCCAAAACCTGCTCCTGCGACCGAGAGAGCGACGGCGAAGAAAATCTGGCTCTTCATGAAAAATCCTGCCTGATCCGAAAAAGATCAGGCGATGATCTGCGCCGCAGGTATCCGGCATGTTTCACGAAACCCGCATTTATGTATCGGATTGTAGCCGGACGCCGTGCCGCCCCCGGCCGGGCGTCGTTTTAGATGCCGGCCAGCCCGTTCACGTCGTCGTCCTTTCGTGCCTCCATCGCGGCCCTGATCGCCTTCTGGATTTCGTCCTCTATGGCCTTCCTTTCGTCGGGCGGCATGGCGGCGAGGTCTCCCTCCGACAATCCCCGTGCCTCCAGATATTGCGCCCGGATTTTTTCACCGAGGCTCATATGCGCCCATTTGCTCAACTCCTCCTCCTCCGGGCTCGGTCCGCCGCCCTGCAGCGGAGCCTCCTCGATAGACCCCTGCTGCTGCCCCTGGAGCGACCAGAGCGCATTGGCAAGATTGGAGGAAATGGAGGGCGCAGCCCCACCCGAGATCGGCGAAGCCGACCGTTCGGAAGCCTGGCCAAGCGCCGGTTGAGAAACATCCTGCGGCCGCGCGCGCGTGTAGAGCAGGGCAGTAGAGCCAATACGATCGATAGTGGACATGGGTGTATCTCCCTTTCGCCCGCAACCTGACGCAACTTGCTTGCGCCTGGCTTGCCGCCATCATCGCCTGCGGTCAATGAACCGCGAAGCGGCATCCGGACATGGCAGATCCGAACCTCCGCTGGAGGGGACAATGCGCGGCGCTATGGCGATCCTCACCGCGCTTTTCGTTATCCTTTCGATGGTGGGGTCCCGTCGCCCTGCTGTCCGGAAATCGGGAATGTCAGCGACACACGGGCGCCACAACCGGGCTGAGACGTGATTTTGGCATCACCGCCGCTCTGGCGCAGGAAACCGTAGACCATGGCGAGGCCAAGGCCCGTGCCGCCCTGTTGGGCACGCGTAGTAAAATAGGGTTCGAAAGCGCGGTCCACGGCGTCCTGATCCATGCCTTGCCCGTTATCCTCCACCGAAATCTCGACTGCATTGTCCGATGTCTGCGCCGCAATGATGATGACCCCTCCGCCTGGCATGGCTGCGGCTGAGTTGAGGCAAAGATTGAGAATGGATTGTTCGAACAGGGCGGCGTCCAGTGCCAGCCTTGGCAGATCATCCTGGAGTCGAAGGCTGATCTGGTTGCGCGTACCGACCGCAATCTCGAGAACATCCACCATTCCCTTCAAAAGCGAGGCGACATCCACATAGACGGGATGGATCGGCTGCTGGCTGCCGATGGAGAGCATGCTGCTGGCAAGCTGGCGGCCACGATCAGCGGCTTTGCGGATGCGATTGATGTTGCGCTGCTGGCGCTCGCTGAAACCTGTTTCACGCTCCAGAAGCCCGAGGCTTCCGGTAATGATGCCGATCATGTTGCCGACTTCGTGGCTGAGCTGATGGGTCATGCGCATGATGCCGTCAAGCCGCTGCGCCTTTGCAGCTTCTGCCTCCTGGCGGTCGAGAGCCGTCACGTCGCGGGCCAGAAGCACGATGCCGCCGTCCGGTTGTCGGGAGACGGCAATCTCCGTGACCTGCTGGTCCTGCGTGCGGTGGCGCACGGTTATCCGGCTGGCAAGTCCGCCGGGATCGTCGGATGAGGGCAAGAGGGCTGGATCGATCTCCGGTATCGTTTCGACGAAGGAACGCAACGGCAGCTTCCTGGAATAACCGCCACGCTTTCCGACAAGCTCGATGATGCGCCTGTTCATGGTGATGGGCTGGCCGGTGGCATTAAACAGCGCGATGCCCTCGTTCATTGTCCGGAAGGTGGAGCGGATTGTCCGGGCCGCGGCTTCGGCCGTGCGGCGAAGACGGGACACGCGGTCGACGCTGTCCTTGAAGGCACGAAATGCGTCCGACAGGCGGATGAGTTCGGTTTCCGAGCCACGATAGGTGGGCAGGCTCACATTCTGCTCGCCATTCGCGAGGGAATTCATGCCGCCCGAAAGTGCCGTTATGCCGTGTGAGACCCGCATGACGGAGCGGATGGAGAGGGTCGAGAGAATGATGACGACCACAAAAGCGATCGCGACCATGACGATCAGCCGGGTCAGTGCTGCCGAAGCGGAGGCGAGGCCCTGCGTCAGTCTGTGTGCGACGGCTTCGCTCTGCGTTTCTGTGGCGTGGGAAAGGTTGCGGGAGACGGCGTGAAGTTTCGATACGGAGGACTGGATCGCAAACATCTCCAGAAGATATTGCGTCTGGGCGTCGAACACCCGTTTGTAAGGTGCAAGCCCCTCGGCCTCTGCGTCATCCATCGCGGCCGGCTCATTCATGAAATAGCCGGTTTCCGAGGTGAAACGACGCTGCAATTCACCCAGCTGGAACAGGCTGGCGGAATTGGCGGCAGCCTGTACGATGGCGTTCAGGCGCTGGCGAAGGGCTCCTTCGGTGACGGCCTGACCCGTTGCGATTTCGCCGAGTGCCGCTGCCGCCTCCGCCTTGTGCTGCTGGGCTGCATCCGCATCCGCCGCGAGCGACAGGGTTTGCTGGCGAATGGCCTGGAGCAGCTCGACGATATCGTCGTTTGGAATGGCGTTCTGCGTTTCGGCTTTCTTGTATTGGGCGATGGTCTCAAGAAGGCTGTCCACCTGCGAAACGACCGCGCGACTTTCGCTCGATACGCGGTAAGGCGATGTCGCGTTCATCAGCAGCGGCGCGCTGGAAACGAGATCGGCTACCTGCCGCGACACGAGCGAAGCGCGTGCAAGGCTGGAGAAGGCCTGCAGGCTGTAAGTCGCCATTTCGGTTTTCGCCTTCTGCAGGCCGTAGATTGCGACCGCCGACAGAATGAAGACCGATGAGCATATGAAGACGATGGCAAAGGGCAGGCGAAACGCGATTGACTGGAGGAAGAGCCTGTTGATCACAATTGCGGCTCGGCATTGTCTGTATGGAGGACGTAACCCTTGCCTCTGCGTGTCTGGATATGTTGCGGCAGATCCGGGTTGCGCTCGATCTTCCGGCGCAGGCGAAGCACCAGAACATCGACGTTGCGATCGATGAAACGGTCGCTTTCCGCGCCGAGGCGATCGAGGATATGGGATCGGCTGACCGGCCTGTTCGGCGTTTCCGCCAGGATCTCCAGAAGCGCGAATTCGGCCGTCGTCAACGTCCTGCTGCGGTCTGCAAGGCAGACGGCGCGCCGCCCAGAAAGATCGACCGCCCAGTCGCCAAGTCTCAGCGAATTCATTTCGGTTTCGCGTTCCGGCTCCTTTTCGACCTTGAGAGACGGAGCGATGCGCCGCAGAACCGCCTTGATCCGCGCCGTCAGTTCAATCGGCTCGAAAGGTTTGACGACATAGTCGTCTGCGGCGGTTTCCAGACCCAGCACGCGCTCGGTTGCGCTGCCAGCCGCCGTTACCATAACGATGCCGACATTCAGTCCCAGCTCGGTGCGGATGCGCTGGGCGAAGGTTCTGCCGGAAATTCCGGGCAGATTGTGATCGAGAAGCACGAGATGGATGTGTTCGTGTCCCAGTGTCGCCGCGGCATCTTCCGCCGAGTGTACCACAAGCGGAGACCAGCCTTCGGCCTCCACAAGATCGGCAATCAGTTCCGCCATATCAGGATCGTCTTCGACGATCAGTATCCCGATCCTCTGTTTCTGCACCATGAAGTCCTCCCATCACCGATCATATGCAAGAGGACCGAAATATTCAAAAGCTCGATGATGACTGGTTCTGTTACATTTGTAATATTCGTAACCAATTCCGCCCCGCAGGCGTGTCATGTTGAAAAATCGGTAACCATTCAACGGATTGCGCAAATCGCGGGTTCTGGCATGCTTGTCCTCAAGAATGGAACTGGGAGGTTCCAGGGGAGGACAAGGTGAAAGCATCGCTTGCGGCATTCAGCGCCGGTTTAGCCCTGTGGGCCCTCGGCGCGACGGGGGTGCAGGCCGATGGAAGGCTGAACATCCTCTGCGCGGCGGATGATGCCTGGTGCGCGACGATGCAGCGCGCTTACGAAACGAAAACCGGCGTGCAGACCATCATGGTCCGCAAGAGCACCGGTGAAATTCTCGAACAGGTCCGCAAGGAAAAGGACGCGCCGACGGTCGATGTCTGGTGGGCCGGTACGGGCGACACGCATTTGCAGGCCGCATCCGAAGGGCTTCTGGAAGCCTATGCCTCGAAGAATGAAACCGAGGTTCTTCCTTGGGCGCAGAATTTCTTCACCATGTCGGGTGGGCAATCGGCCGGCATTTATGCGGGCGCGCTCGGTTTTGCCTATAATAGCGATCTCTTGCAGCGGCAGGGGCTCCCGGTTCCAAGCTGCTGGAAAGACCTGATCAGCGAGACTTATCGCGGCAAGATATTGGCCGGCAATCCGAACTCGTCGGGCACCGCCTTCACCATGCTCGCGACCCTCGTCCAGCTTTTCGGGGAGGAGGAGGCGTTCAGCTACATGAAGGCACTCGATCAGAACGTGGCCGAATATACCAAGGCGGGCTCCGCGCCGGTCAAGGCGGCGGCGCGCGGAGACGCAGTGATCGGCATATCCTTCATGCATGATGCCGTCACGCAGAAGGAGGCGGGGGCACCCCTCGTCATCGTCGCTCCCTGTGAGGGAACCGGTTATGAGATCGGCGCGGTCAGCATCGTCAGGGGCACGAAAAACCGGGAGGAAGCCCGGCGGTTCGTGGACTTTGCGCTGAGCCCCGAAGGGCAGGCCACGGGGGCTGCTGCGGGGCAGAACCAGGTGCCGTCCAATGCGAAAGCAGCGTTGCCGGCGGGCGCGCCGGACCTCTCCCTGATCAAGATGGTCGATTACGACTTTGCGACATTCGGCACACCGGAAGAACGGGGGCGGCTTTTGCGCCGGTTTGATACGGAAGTACATCCCCCCAGCCAATAACCAGACGACTTGAAGCGGACAAAAACGACAGCCACCGGCATGTCGAACGGCGAAGCCATGTCCGCAGACTTATTCAGACGCAAAAAATGGAGGAAATCATGCGACTGACGATCATATCCAGCCTGCTTCTGGCAGGCACAACTCTCTTGAGCGTTCCGGCCCATGCTGCCGGCGACCTCAATCTCATCTGCGCTGCGGATGTGGTGATCTGCGAGCAGATGAAGGGTGACTTCGAAAAGAGCCATGACATCAAGGTCAACATGGTGCGCATGTCCTCGGGTGAGGCTTACGCCAAGATCCGCGCGGAGGCCCGCAACCCGAAGACCGACATATGGTGGGCGGGTACCGGCGACCCGCATCTTCAGGCGGCCTCGGAAAACCTGACGCTGGAATATAAATCGAAGATGCTCGACCAGTTGCAGGACTGGGCGAAGAACCAGGCTGAAAGTGCCGGTTACAAGACGGTTGGCGTTTATGCCGGTGCGCTCGGCTGGGGATACAATACGGATATCTTCAAGAAGAAGGGCTACAAGGAACCGAAGTGCTGGGCGGACCTGCTTGCACCCGAGCTGAAGGGCGAAATCCAGATCGCCAACCCGAATTCCTCCGGCACGGCCTATACCGCGCTTGCCTCGCTGGTGCAGATCATGGGTGAAGATCAGGCCTTTGATTATCTGAAGAAGCTCAACGGCAATATTTCGCAATACACCAAGTCGGGCTCGGCCCCGGTCAAGGCGGCGGCCCGTGGCGAAACGGCTGTCGGCATCGTCTTCATGCATGACGCCGTAGCGCAGACGGCGGAAGGCTTTCCTGTGAAGTCGATCGCGCCGTGTGAGGGCACCGGCTACGAAATCGGCTCCATGTCCATCGTCAAGGGCGCGCGCAATCTCGAAAACGCAAAGACATGGTACGACTGGGCGCTGCAGCCGGACGTTCAATCGCGCATGAAGGATGCGAAGTCGTTCCAGCTTCCATCGAACAAGACGGCCGAAATCCCCAAGGAAGCGCCGCGCTTCGAGGATATCAAGCTGATCAATTACGACTTCAAGACCTATGGCGATCCTGAAAAGCGCAAGGCCCTGCTGGAGCGCTGGGACAAGGACGTCGGCGCCGCCGCCAACTGATATCCCATGCCGGCTGCCTTCGTTGCTCAATGACGAAGGCAGCCCCTTTCCGACACACTCAATTTTGTGAGGTTGACCATGACCCATGGCAATCGCAGGCTGGACATTGTTCTGGCCTTGGGCCTTGCTGCCTTGGTGCTGGTGCCGTGGTACCGCATCGAAGGCGGCTTTTTCGGCCTCGGCTGGCTATCGGATTTTCCGACATCGTCGCAGGTCGCGCCCGGCATTCTCCAGATGATAACCGAGGGCCGCACCTGGCTGTTGGGCGTCCTGTTTTTCTTTCTGGCAGGAGCATTCGCACGGACGCTCTCCGATCCTCTCCTGCGCGGCAGGCTTCTTGTGGCCGCTGGCGCTTTCGGGCTTGGCTTCCTCGTGCTTCAGGGACTGGCGATCGGCTTTACCGGTTGGACCTGGCAGGTGACTGAAAGCCTTTTCGGAGCCATGGCCGACGGGCAGCCCTCCATGGGTGCTGGCGCGGTGACGATGGCTTTCGTCTTTGTGCTCTTCATTTCTTTCGGCCTCGCCGAACGGGGTTTCATGAAGGGCGACGTCTTTGTCGTCTCCTCGATTTCACTTCTCGTCTTCCTGGTCTGCGTTTTCGTGTTCTATCCCATCGGCAGCATGATGGTCGGCGCGGTGCAGGACTTTGACGGCTCGTTCAATCCCGACGGATTTATCCGCAACATGCGTGATCCCGGCATCTGGGGCCTTGATTGCGTGATCGGTGCCGGCCGCTGCGGCGTCGCATGGCGCACACTCTTCCTCGCGATCATGACGGCGGCGGGATCGACCATCCTCGGTCTGGCCTTCGCGCTGGTCGCCACCCGCACGCGTTTTCCGTTCAAGAAAGGCCTGCGGCTGCTGACGATCTTGCCGATCATCACGCCACCTTTCGTCATCGGCCTTGCCCTGACGCTGCTTTTCGGCCGCGCAGGCGTCGTCACCGAATTCATGTCGAGCATCTTCGGCATTGAGCCGGGCCGCTGGCTCTATGGCCTGACGGGCATATGGATCGCACAGGTCCTGTCCTTCACGCCGATTTCGTTCCTTGTCCTCATCGGTGTCGTCGAGGGTGTCAGTCCCTCGATGGAGGAGGCATCGCAGACGTTGCGCGCCGACCGCTGGCGCACCTTCTGGCGCGTGTCGCTTCCGCTGATGAAGCCGGGCCTTGCCAATGCGTTTCTGATCGGCTTCATCGAAAGCATGGCGGATTTCGGCAATCCCCTGGTGCTGGGCGGCAGCCACGGCGTTCTCTCGACGGAAATATTCTTCGCCGTCGTCGGCTCGCAGAATGACCCGTCACGCGCGGCCGTCCTCGCCATCGTGCTGCTCTGCTTCACGCTGTCGGCCTTCATTGCGCAGCGCTTCTGGCTCGCCGGCAAGAATTTTGCCACCGTAACCGGCAAGGGTGACAGCGGCGCGCATGCCGCCCTTCCGAAATCCATGTCGATTGCGGTACACGCGCTCGTCGTTCCCTGGATGCTCTTCACCATCGTCGTTTATGGCATGATCCTCGTCGGCGGTTTCGTGAAGACCTGGGGCCTGGATAACACGCTGACGATCGAACATTACGTCCGCGCTTTCTCCGTCAGCCTCAGCAATGGTTCGATCGCCTGGACGGGCGTCGCCTGGAACTCCTTCTGGACGACGATGGAGATCGCCCTGATTTCCGCTCCGCTGACCGCGGCTGTTGGTCTCCTGACGGCCTATATCATCGTCCGGCAGAAGTTTGCCGGCCGGAACCTGTTCGAATTTGCCCTGATGATGAGCTTTGCCATCCCCGGCACGGTCATCGGCGTCAGCTACATCATGGCCTTCAACCTGCCACCGCTCGAAATGACGGGATCGGCGCTGATCCTCATTGCCTGCTTCGTCTTCCGCAACATGCCGGTCGGCGTTCGCGGCGGCATTGCGGCGATGAGCCAGTTGGACAAAAGCCTCGACGAAGCCTCGCTCACGCTTCGGGCAAACAGCTTCCGCACCATCCGCCTGGTGGTGCTGCCGCTTCTGCGACCGGCCATCAGGGCAGCGCTGGTCTATTCCTTCGTCAGGGCCATCACCTCCATCAGCGCGGTTATCTTCCTCGTCAGCGCCCAATACAACATGGCGACGTCCTATATCGTCGGCCTCGTTGAAAACGGCGAATACGGTGTCGCAATCGCTTATTCCTCGATGCTGATCGTCGTGATGATCACCGTTATCGCAGGCTTCCAGCTCATCGTCGGCGAAAGACGTCTGCGGCGCGAAAACCGCGTCGCGGGCCTCGATGAAGCCAAATCCGTTTCTCACCCTCAGGAGAAAGTCGCATGATTACCGTCAAACCGGGCTCAGTCGTCTTCGAAAATGTCCGCAAGGCCTTTGGCGCATTCACCGCCATTCCAGATCTTTCATTGACCATCGAGCCCGGCACGCTCGTCACCCTTCTTGGCCCCTCCGGCTGCGGCAAGACGACGACACTGCGCATGCTTGCCGGCCTTGAACATCCCAATTCCGGCCGCATTCTCATCGGCGGCAAGGATGTCACCATGCTTCCCGCCAATGAACGGGATGTCTCGATGGTCTTCCAGTCCTATGCCCTGTTTCCGCATATGAGCGCGCTGGATAACGTCGCTTACGGCCTCCAGTCCTCGGGCCTGAAAAAGGCCGAAGCGCGGGAAAAGGCCGAAGAAGGGCTGAAACTCGTCGGTCTTGCAGGCATGGGTCACCGGCTGCCGGCGGAACTCTCCGGCGGCCAGCAGCAGCGCGTCGCAGTCGCCCGCGCCCTCGTGCTGGAGCCGCAGGTGCTGCTTCTCGATGAACCCTTGTCGAACCTTGATGCGCGCCTGCGCCGGCGCGTGCGCACCGATATCCGCGAGCTACAGCAAAGGATCGGCTTCACCGCCGTTTATGTCACGCATGACCAGGATGAAGCACTTGCGGTGTCGGATCGTATCATCGTCATGAAGGAGGGAGAGATCGCCCAGTCCGGCGCGCCCCGCGAGCTTTACGAGGCACCCGCATCCTCCTTCATCGCGGACTTCATGGGTGAGGCGAACGTGGTGCCTTGCGAAGTCATGTCCCAGACGGGTGAAGAGTCCCTCGTGCGGGTTGGCAACATGGAACATCGGGTCCGAAGCCGCGGCCCGCGCTCCGGCACCGCCAAGCTTGCGGTGCGTCCCGGCGCCATCACCATCGGCGCGGCGGGCGGCAGCGGCATGCCCGGCCGCGTGCTGCACACGGCCTATCTCGGTGGCCACATCGAATATGAAGTCGAGACCGAAGTCGGCACGCTCTTCATCGTTGACCATGAAATGAACCACACACAACGCGAAACGAGCGATGTCACACTCAATTTCAAAAACCGTGGCATAGCCCTCATCGACGCTTGAAGACTCATAGACTTAAGGAAAATGGAAATGACAGGACAGAATGACGGCCTCGATCAACGCTTTGCGCTGGCAAAAACGCTGGCGGAAGAGGCCGGTTTAATGGCGCTCGATTATTTCAACAAGCGCGACAGCCTCGTGATCGAGACAAAGCGCGATCTGCAGGACGTGGTCTCCATCGCAGACCGCAACGTCGAAACCCTGCTGCGCGAGCGCGTCGCCGCAGCCTTCGCGGATGATGGCTTCCTCGGTGAGGAGCATGGTTATCAGGACGGCACCTCCGGCTACACCTGGGTCGTCGACCCGATCGATGGTACCGCCCCCTTCGTTAATGGCATGCCAAGCTGGTGCGTTTCCATCGCCGTCATTCGCGATGGTGTCCCGGTCGTCGGCGTCATCAAGGTCCCGTGTTCGCAGGAAATCTACGCTGCCGCACAGGGCCATGGCGCGACATTGAACGGTACACGCCTGCAACTCGATCCATCAAGGAACCTGCAGAACGCGCTGACGGGCATCGGCAGCAACAACTATGTCACGCCGCAGCGCGTCGGTCACATCATCAACGACGTGCTGGCCCGCGGCGGCAACTTCATCCGCAACGGTTCGGGCGCCTTGATGTTGGCCTATGTCGCGGCAGGACGCCTTGTCGGATATTACGAACCCCATATGCGCGCCTGGGATTGCATGGCCGGCTTCTGCCTCGTCAACGAGGCCGGTGGCCGTTCCCTGCCGTTTTCGCTGGAAGGTGAAAAGCTGTTCGAAGGACAGCCGGTCCTCGCCAGCAATATCTCGTGTTACGAAGAGCTTGCGGACATTCATCAGGCTGCTCTGGCCATGTGAAGCAGGGCGGTTCGCCCCCGGTCCCACTGCCAACGAACATCAGCGGTCACCGATTGGCCGCTGATTGCCCGCTTCACCGCGCGCCAAGGCTGCTGGCGCTGCCGACGAAAATCTCCGGCCGGGACTTATGCTAGGACTTGAAGCACCGAAGCTAAAAGCATGTTGCATCCGGCTATGCTGTGTTCGGGTTCGACGTACTCGGCCTCATTGTGACTGAGGCCATCGCGGCAGGGGACAAAAATCATGGCCGATGGCGCGACACGATTCATGAAGAGGGCGTCGTGGAACGCACCGGACAACATGCGTTGAGTCACGAAACCCCGCTCCTGCGCGGCGCTATCCAACATCTTGAGAATATCCTCCGGGAAATTCGCCGGCGGCATGTCGAAGATCTGCGTGATCGTCGCTTCACAATTCTGGTCCTTCGCGGCCGCCTGAGTGACCGCGCGAGTTTTGTTCTCCATCGCGTCAAGCGTTTCGGATGAAGGGTGCCGGATATCGATGGTGAAAATGGCGGTCTGCGGAATGGCGTTGACCGCACCGGGCTGAAGTGCGATCCGCCCCACAGTGAAACGGGCGGCGGGATCCGCGGGCATCATGGCGGGAAACAGTGATCCAAGCGCATTGACCGCCGCGTGAAACGGATCGCGCCGGTAGATCAGTGCCGTCGTGCCCGCATGCGCGGTCTGGCCGGTGATGGATACCTCCAGCCAGCGTGTACCCTGTATGCCCGTCACTATTCCAATAGGCACTCCCTGTTTCTCAAGGGAGGGACCCTGCTCGATGTGAACCTCGATATAAGCAAATACAGGAAAACCGAGATCGCGCATGGTGGCTTCCGGCAGGCTTTCCAGTGTTGCGGAAAGCTCGCCAGCAAAATCGGCTCCGTTATCTGTGGCAAGGAGCTTCAGCCAATCCTGCGGTATCGTTCGGGAGGCGAAAGCCATCGATCCCATGCAGCCCGGAGCGAAACGGCAACCTTCCTCGTTGGTGAAGGCGACGACTTCAACCGGACGCTCCGTTTCAATTCCGAAATCCTCGAGTGTTTCGAGAACCTCGAATGCCGAAAGCGTCCCCAGCGCTCCGTCAAACCGGCCGCCAGCGGGCTGGCTGTCAAGGTGGCTGCCGATCAGAAGCGGCGGAAGCGTTTCGTCGCGGCCGCTCCTGCGGATGAAGAGATTGGCGACAGGATCCTGAAATACGGAAAATCCCCGATCCATGGCCAGTTTCGCCAGCAGCCGTCTTGCCTCGCGATCCAGTCCGGTCAGCGCCTGCCGGTTGACGCCGCCCTTTTCGGTTGCTCCGATCGCTGCAAACCGGTCGAGATTTGCCAGCAGTCTTTCACCGTTGATCGAAAACTTTGCCATCGCTGTCTCCCTCTCAGCTTTCAAGGCCGGGGCGGGCTGCGGCAACAAAAGAGCGCACTCGCGCCAGTTCGACCGGGTTCCACCAGACGCCGCCTTCCTTGAGTGATGAGGCCACGATCACGCCGTTGGTGCGCTTGAGGATTTCAACGATATTGCCTTCATTGACGCCCGAGCCGACCAGCAGCGGCAAATGTGTCGCCGCACCGATTTCCTCGATCTCCTCAAGGGACGCACTGTTGCCGGTGCGCTGGCCCGTCGCGATGACGCCATCGGCGTCGAAGAAGGCGAGGTCGCGTGTCAGTTCATCAATGCTGCGATCCGCGGTGATGGCATGGGCCCCGTGCTTGACGTGGCTGTCGGCAAAAACCTTGATATGCTCTGCCCTCAGCAGCGAACGGTAGCGCATCGCCTCGGCTGCACGCCCCTCCATGAAACCCTCATTGGCGACATAGGCATTGGCCCATTGATTGACGCGGATGAACTTTGCCCCGCCCGCCATGGCGATGGCGAAGGCCGGGATGGGCGCATTGGCCAGCACGTTGATGCCGACGGGCACGCCGGCGGCGCGAACGATGCGGTCTGTCACCACGCTCATGAAGGCTGATGTTTCCGGCCCGATATCGTCAGGTTTGGAGAAAGGGACGTCTCCGTGGTTTTCGACGATCAGGCCGTGTATGCCGCCTTCGACAAGGCGTTCCGCATCACGCATGCAGGCATCATAGATCGTATCCATGCTCGCGTTGCGATAACGCGGCGCTCCGGGAAAGGCCGGGCAATGGATCATGCCGATCAGTGCCTTGCTTCGACCGAAAATTTCCTGAATGGCATTGGCCGCGTTGTCGGATATGGTCTGCATTTCAGTCCCTTTCGAAAGTTCTCCATGCGTGCCTTTGTTATCGGCAATATCGCACTTGATGAAACCTATTCCATTGCCGCACTGCCTGCGGCAGGCGCTTCAATCTTCGGCGAGCAGGCCTCGCGCAGCCTCGGCGGCAAAGGCTGCAACCAGGCCATTGTTCTTTCACGATGCGGCGTCGAAACCACTCTGGTCGCCGCCGTCGGCAGGGACGATCGCGCCATTGCGATCGGAAAAGCGCTCACCCGCGAGCGGCTGACACCAAAGCTCATTCCCGTCGCCAGCGCCACCAGCGATATCTCCATCATTCTGACGACCCCGGACGGCGAAAACTCGATCATCACCACCCGGTCAGCCGCCGCAGCGCTTGATAAAGACGCGGCCATGGAGGCACTTGGTGATGCCGTATCCGGAGACCTCGTCGTCCTGCAGGGCAATCTCTCGGAAGAAACAACCCTCGCCATTCTCAGTGCTGCGAGATCGAAGGGGCTGACGACTGCCTTCAATCCGTCGCCCCTGCAATCCTGGTTCGCAAGCGTCCTGGCCTTCATCGACATCGCCGTCCTCAATCGCATCGAGGCTGAGGCGCTGACCGGCGAAAGCGGCGCCGGGGCAGGCGCTTTCCTGCTGCGCGCGGGTGTCGGCCGCGTCATCGTCACACTCGGCGGACAGGGCTGTGTGCTCGTGTCCGCCGATGGTGCCATCGAGGTGCCGGCCGCGCCCGCCACGATCGTCGACACCACGGGTGCCGGCGATTGCTTCACCGGTGTTGCGCTTGCCTCCGCCATGCTTCGTGGCGTCACTGTGGATGCGCGCGCCCTTGAAGATGCCTCAAGGGCCGCAGCCGTCACGGTCGGCCGCCGCGGCACGCAGGATGCCTTTCCCTGCCGTGACGAGCTGGTGACCATTCTGCGGGCTTGAGCCCTCCCGATCACGGTTTTTCCGTCAACCAGCCGAGAATGTTCTTCCACAGGCGCCCATAACCGTCCCACTCGCAGAAAGCGGGAGAGAGCCAGTGCGGACCAATGTCGGAGGTCCATGCGGCCGTGCGGCCCTTGCCGAAACGTCCGGTGACGAGCAGGGGATGGGAGCCCTGATCTTCCGGCAGCCGGGCAACCACCTCGACATCGGCGCGATCACGCACTTCGACCTCGTTCACCCCAAGCAGAAGCGGCCACTCGCCGGAAAGGCCTGCGACGGTCGGATGGTCGGGTTTCAGAATATCGGCCGTCGAGCCTTCCGGAATTTCCACGCGGTCATCCCACGGAAGGCAGGTGACGGGCAGCGTATCTTCCACCGGCGTGCGGCGCCAGCGGGCCTTGCCGTCGATACCCTGGAAGGAAAAATAGCCGCCGACCATCAGCAGGCCGCCACCCTTTTCCACCCATGCCTTGATGAGCTTCAACCGGTTCGGCACGGTTTTCGACTGCAGCCAGACGGCCGGCGGCAGCAGGAGCGAATTTGCGCCGATATCCGAGAGGATGATGGCGTCATAGGCGTCGAGCCCCGCCATCTCGAAGGGGAACTTCTCCACCGCATCATGGGCGGTCATGTAGGTCAGCTCGTATTCGCTGCCTTCCAGCGCCTTCACCAGCGGTTCTGCACCCAGATGAAAGGTGACGCTGCCAAACTGGTCGAAGCCCTTGTAGTGGGTGGCGGAGCTGACCCAGCTTTCACCGACGAGGAGCACTTTTTTTGTCATGATCTTTCCATTTCCATAGGTTCGTCAGGTCTTCGCCTGGAAGACCGAGCGCGGATTATCCCGCATAAGGGTTTGAAGAGTGGCGTCGTCGAGCCCATGCCGTTTCAGGCGCGGCAGGAAATGCCTGAGAATATAGGCGTAGCCATTGCCGCCATATCGCGTCAGCATCATTTTCAGGAAGACGTCGTGGGAAAGCAGAATGCGGTCGAGATAACCGCCTTCCACCAGCGTGACGATCGAACGGGCAGCATCCTCGTCGCTGGGGCACTGGACCTGCTGGTCGGCATAGAAAAAATCCATGCCGATCATGTCATATTCAATGAAGGCGCCGCGGCCTGCGAGTTCGCTCTGGTAGGCAATATCCGCGTGGGACGGGTTCATGTGGCAAAGAACGGTGTGGTTCAGATCCGCACCTTCCTCCGCGACAATGTCGAGAACCTTATGCCCCAGCCGAAGCCATCCCGGCAGATGAACCATCAGGGGCAGGCCGGTGCGAAGCTGGGCTTGTGCTGCGCCGCGCAGGGACTTTTCCTCGGCGGCCGTGAAATCCGCCGAGACCCCGATTTCTCCTATCAGCCCGATGCGGACATCGGTGCCATCGACACCGTGGAGCGCCTCCTGCACGATCTCGTCGGCGATGGCATCGACCGTGAGCCCGGCCACCTTTTCGGGGTGGGAGGACGCAAGGTAATAACCCGCTCCCATGACGATGTTGAGCCCGGTTGCCTCTGAAATCCGTCGCATCGCCAGCGGATTTCTGCCGATGCCCTGACAGGTTGGTTCCACGATCGTCTGTCCACCGGTGGCAGCGAAATCCTTCAGTTCAGCAATCGCCAGCGGCTCGTCATCCAGCGTGATATTGTGCTTGTTGACGAAGGGATCTTGACGCAGTTCGCCGAGGATTTCCATGCAGACGAAACCTTCGGCGAGATATTGCCGCTCCGGCGTCTTGGGGGCGTGCCACCAGCAGCGGCAATCGTTGAGGATATGCTCGTGCATCAGCGTGACGCCGAGTTGATCCGCAGCGATCGGGCCTCGCACGGTCATGATCTTTCCCGATCGGATATGTCCTTCAGACAGTTCCGGGTTCATCGCATCAGCCCTTTCTCTTCACGCCAAGGCGGAAGTTTGCGGTGAAGATGCGCGTGTTGAGCCAGATTGCGGCGAGGATGATGGCGCCTGTCACGATCTGGGTGAAAAACGGAGAGATGTGCATGAGGATGAGGCCGTTACCGATAACGGCAATGGTCATGGTGCCCAGCACCGTACCGAGGATGGTGCCGCGGCCACCCATCAGCGATGTGCCGCCCAGAACCACTGCCGCAACCACCTGAAGCTCGAAACCGACAGCCGCATTCGAAGATCCGGACCCAAGCCGCGCCGCAATCATCAGGCCGGCTATGGCTGACGCCACACCTGCAGCCAGATAGACCGAGGCGAGAATCCACTTGGCGGGCATTCCCACGCGGCGCGCCGCTTCAGGATTGGAGCCGACGGCCACCACACGACGACCATATCGGGTGCTCGAAAGGACGATATAGGCGATCACGGTAACGACGACGCCGATCAGGGCAGGGACAGGCATACCGAGGAAATCACCTCTGCCGAGGTAAAAGAACCCGGGCGCTTCCGGTATCGGTACGGAATATCCCTGCGTGATATAGAGGGCGACGCCACGCAGGATGGAGAGACCGGCAAGCGTGACGATGAAGGCCGGAATACCCTGATAGGCAATGAACCAGCCCTGCACGAGGCCAAGCCCGCCGCCGAGCACCAGCATGGCGACGACAACCAGCGGCCAGGGATAACCGGCCGCGAGCAGGATGGCGCCAACGGCATTGATCAGGGCCACCATCGAGCCGACGGACAGATCGATGCCGCCGGTGATGATGACGAATGTCATGGCGACGGAGACGATCAGTATGGGTGCGGCCTGACGGACGACGTTCAGAAGATTGCCGGCCGTCAGGAACGTATCCGTGGTCACGGAGAAAAACACCATGCAGAGGGCAAAAAAGGCCGCGATGGAAAGCACCTGTGCATTCTCGGCAAAGAAATCCGAAAGCGGTGAGCCTTTGGCGCGTTCAGTATAGACGGTCAATGACGTTGCCCTCCCACGATCAGCCGGACGAGATCCTCAAGGCTGGTGTCGTTGATCTGGCGCTCCGCCACCTTGGTGCCTTCATACATGACGGCGATGCGGTCGCAGACGCGGAAGAGATCCTGAAGGCGGTGGGTGATGAGAATGACGGACACACCCTTTGCCTTGACGCGATTGATGAGCGAAAGCACGGCTTCCACTTCCGCAACGGCAAGCGCCGACGTCGGCTCGTCCATGATCAGGACCTTCGGATTGAAGGAGGCCGCCCGCGCGATGGCGATCGCCTGCCTTTGGCCACCAGACAGTTTCTCCACCTTGGCGGTAAGACGTGGAATGCGGATTTCCAGCGCATCCAGCATCTTGCGCGCTTCTGAAAGCATGGCCGGACGGTCGAGAAACGGCCCCTTGGTAATTTCTCGTCCGAGGAAGAGATTGCCGACGACGTCGATATGGTCACAGAGGCTCAGATCCTGAAAAACCATTTCGATGTTGCGGTTGCGGGCATCGGCGGGGCCTGAAAAGCGAATGGCTTCGCCTTCCATTGTGATCGTGCCTTCGTCCGGGATGTAAGTGCCGGAAATCACCTTGGTGAGGGTTGATTTACCGGCTGCATTGTCCCCGACGAGACCGAGGCATTCGCCGGGAAAAATATCGAGGTCGACGCCGCGCAGCGCCTGATGCGAGCCGAATGTCTTGCGGATATTGCGCAGGGAGATACGCGCTTCACGATCGGGCTGCCGGGAGAGAATATCTCCCCCGGCGCCGTCGACAGCGCCTGTGTGCTGTCCGGCCGCAATCATTTGAAAACCGCGCGGTAGGGTTCGACATTGGCCTTGGTGACGATGGTGACCGGCACGGCGATGGTCTTTTCGACGGTGCCGCCATCGGCGACCGTCTTGAGCGCCTTGACCGCGGCTGCACCCATGGCGGCGGGATCCTGCTGGATGACGCCTGCGACATAACCCGCATCGATGCCGGTGATCGCCTGTTTGGTCAGGTCCCAGCCAAAGACCTTGATGTCTTTCTGCTTGCTCTGGCTTTCAACGGCGGCGACTGCGCCCAGAAGGGCCGGCTCACCCGTTGCGTAAATTGCGGTCATGTCCGGATTGCCGGTGATCAGGTTTTCTGCTGCCGAAAGTGCGGTATCCTGAACATTCTGGCCATCGACGACGCCGGCGGCGGTAATGCCGGTCTTGTCCTTGATGGTGTCTTCAAAACCCTTCTGGCGGATGTTCTGGATGAAGGAGTTCAGCGCGCCGACGACACCGATCTTGGCCTTGCCGCCCATGTCGGACTTCACGTAATCGAGGAAGAATTTCCCCATGTCGGCGCCCGCTTTGCCGTTGTCCACGCCGATCTGCGCCTTTTGCGGACCTTCCGGCAGGATGGCGTCAATCGCGACGACGGGAATATTGGCGGCAGCCGCCTGCTTTACGGCCGGCATGATACCGTTGACATCGATGGCGACCACGGCGATGCCGTCCACCTTCTGCTGGATATAGGTCTCGATCGCGCTGTTCTGGGCGGCGGGATCGTTATTGGCGTTGAAGATAACCAGCTTGACGCCGGCTTCCTTGGCCGCCTTTTCGGCCCCTTCATTCATCTGGTTGAAAAACAGCGCCTGCTGGTTGATCTGCACCAGGGCGATGGTCTTTTCGGCGGCTTGGACCAGACCGGCAGACAAGGTCGCGCCGGCAAGGACGGTCGCAGCGAGAGCTGCTGAAAAATATCGACGTTTCAAACTTGGCATTATCGTTCTTCCTCTGTTGGTTTCGTTGCTTTTTATTTGATCGCGGGCGGCGCAACGGATTCACGCACGACGATTTCGACGGGCAGCAGTTCCTCCGACAGCGGCGGAGTGTCCTGATCCCAATTGGTTTCAAGCAGAAGCGACAAAGCGCGCTGGCCGATTGCGCTGACGGGCTGGCGAATGGCGGTGAGCGGCGGGGCAAACAGATGCAGCGGCCCGACATCATCGAAACCGATCATCGAAACGTCCTGCGGGATGCGCACGCCTTCAGACCGCAGCACTTCGACGAAGCCGATGGCGATTTCGTCCGAACTCGCAAACACCGCCGTCGCAGGCCGGCCCTCGTCAAGGAACCGGCGCGCTGCCGCCCGGCCGAATTCCACCGTATAGGCGCCGCAATATCGGGAAATGGAAAGTTCCGCCGCAGATACCCGTTCGGCAAGGGCGGATGTCAGGCCGCGAAAACGACGCTCCGTGCTGATCATCTCTTCCGGCCCGCCAACATAGAGAACCCGGCTGTGCCCGTGTTGCGCCAGATGCTCACCGGCCAGACGCCCACCCTGTTCATTGTCGCAGAAAAGTTTCGGCACGGTCGCGCCGGGAACGTCCTCATCCACGACCACCACCTTGCCGGTCGTGTTGATCAGTTCCGCCAGTTCATCGGTATTGGGATGGTTGGTGATGAAGACGAGGCCATCGACGTGATTGCGGGCGAGCAATCTCAGATACGACAATTCGCGGCCCTTGCGGTTCAGCGTCGCAAACAGCGACAGGGCAAGGCCGCGCCGGTCGGCTTCTTCTTCCACGGCCGCGACCAGCATTCCGAAAAATGGATTGCCAATGTCGGGAACCACCAGACCGATCGTATCCGAGCGGCCCCGGCTCAGGCGCCTGGCGTGGGGATTGGGAACGTAATTGAGCTCGCGGATGGCGGTCTCGATCCGCGTCTTCGTTTCCGAGGGCAGTTCCAGCGTGCCGTTCAACAGCCGCGATACGGTCGCGACGGAAACACCTGCCGCCTGGGCAACGTCTTTGAGACTGGTCGCATGGTTACGCGCCATCACACTCCCGCTTTCTGTTCCGCTCAATCCGGGCCTTTTCGGCCTCTATATGGTTTGTAAAGCGATTTACTAAACCGGTTTACAAGGAAATATAAAAACGCTGAGCTGTCAACGCAGTTTTTAAAAATTTGCTTTTACAGTTCGAAGAACCGGCACATGCGAAGAGGCGGTAGTCTGCTACTTTCGCAGAAACTACAGCCGGCAGGGAGCTTCGAAATAGATCGGACTATGCCTCTTCGATTCACATGGAATCGGACGATACCCATCTGTTCCGGCCGGTCTGTTTGGCGCTCAGCAGGGCGGCGTCCGCCCGTTCCAATACGCTGCTCACAGTCCCTGCGCCCGGTGCGGACGCGATACCGATAGATATTGTCACGGGATCGAGCAGCCGGCCCCTGTAGGTGAAAGGTGCCCGCTCAATGGCGTGTCGGAGTTTCTCAGCGAGCCTGGTGGCATCCTCGATGCCTGCATCCGGCATCAGCACGGTGAATTCCTCGCCGCCGAAACGGAACAGTGCACCCTGATCGTCGATGGCTTCCGAAAGGACCTGGGCGACATATTGCATCACTGCGTCTCCGGCATCATGGCCGAAACGGTCGTTGAAGCGCTTGAAATGGTCGATGTCCAGCATCAGGCAGGCCAGCGAACCGGGCGGCTTCTCAATATGCCGGTTCAACGCCTCGTCGAGTGAGCGACGGTTCAGAAGGCCGGTCAAGGCGTCCTGCCTTGCCATGCCAACAAGCCGCTGCCGGAGCTGGAGGTTCGCGACGGCAAGGCCGATATTCTCGGCGAGAAGTTCCAGATACAGCCGCTCCGTCTCCAGCGTGTCGTTCCTCTGGGCAATTTCGAGATATAGCAGGCCAACGGTTTCGCCAAGCGCAGTCAGCGGTATGCACAGGCCGGTTCCGAAGCTCCCCTTGAGGTGATGGCAGACGACATCGTCGCCGTCCTGGTTGCTGGCGTGGGGACGTCCGCGACGCAGCGCCCAGCATTCGTCAATCGAAAATTCCGGGGCGGAAAACGACGGATCGGACCATTGTCCGGTCGATTGGAGAAGCGAACTGTTTTCCTTGAGCACAAGCAGGCGGCCGGCAATGGCGGGGAAGATCTGCGGCATGAATTTCGACACGACGTCGGACAATTCATCCTGGTTCTGACATGCCTGAATTCGATGCATCATCTGCAGGATCAGGTCCTTGATGCGCTGGTTCCGGCGGTGCTCCGCATCAAGCCGCTCCCGTTCCAGCCCGTTGCTGCGGAAGATCCTGATCGCCTGGTTCATTTCCCCAATTTCGTCGCGACGTCCTTCGTCGGGCACCTCGATACTGTAGTCCTGCCGGGCAAGGCGCATGACGATATTGCTCATTCTGATGAGCGGGGCGGCAACGCGTCTGGTAAGGACGAAGTAGAGCACGGCCACAAACATCAGGGCGGTCAGGGCAAGCATCACCTTTGCGATCGATCCGTAGAAATCGCTTTGGCTTTTGGCCTGGTCGACCGTTGCCTGCGTGCGGGCCGTAACAGTGTCTCTCAGCGTCGCGACGTTATTCAGCAGGCCCGTATGGAGTTGATAATGCTCATCGCCGAACAGGACCTGTTGCGCATCGCTCTGGCGCCCGGAGCGATAGAAACCGATGGCCTCGCGCTCCATCGTATCCAGTGCGTCGGCGCTCTTTCTTATATTCTGGAATAATCCTGCCTCCTGTGGCGAAACACTGCGCGCGGCGAGTTTATCCAGGGCGTTTTCGAGGTGCTTTTCCTGGTCTTCGTCGACGTAGAATTTTGCCAGATGCTGCTCGTCGCCACGCATGACGTAAAGCCGCGCCTCCTCGGTGCGCTCATCCGCGATGATCTCCAGTTCCTCGGCCAGATCGCTCACGTCGAGATGGTCCTGGATTGCCGTCCTCTCCTGAGAAGCGCTTCGGGCTGACAGAATGAAAGTGGTCGCCGATACCGTCGTGAGTATCAGGGTCACGGCATAAGCCAGGTTCGTGATGGTACTAAGTCGCATGATGGCGCCGTCTGCTTGCCGCGCGGTCTTGAAAACCTCAGCGGCGGGTCCGATTCCAGAGTCTGGTTGTTCCAGGACATATCGTCAAACGCGAAATCAGCAAGCGGTTAACCATCGATTTTATCTGTCGCGCGGTACACCGGAACGTCGCGGATCCGGAGGCTTTTGAAAATCTCGACGCCACACCGGAACTATATTTCACGCGGCATCACGAAGTCGTGAAACCTTTCAACGCATCGTTCGTTTAGCGCCCATGAACGACAAAGACGCAGGACCGAAACCGGTCGTTGGTGCCGACGAGACTGGCACCCAAACCGCATCCGCAAAGGATGCTCCTGACACCGATGATCCGCCTCCGCCGGAAGAGATGGAACCTGCGTCAGACTTGACCCCGGAGCAGGCGGAGGAGGTTCGCAGGAAATATCTGCTGAAGCGCTTCTGGATCAGCGCCCGGGGTTTCTGGAGCCGGCGCGGCGATGCGCTCGCATGGCCGTTCACGCTCGGCCTATTGGTGATGATCGGTATAAATGTCGGCTTTCAGTACGGCATCAACATCTGGAATCGCGGGATTTTCGACGCCATCGAAAAACGGGACGCGTCGACGGTTTATTTTCTCGCCTCCATATTCCCCCCGCTGGTCCTGGGTAGCGTCTTCATCGTCACCTCACAGGTTTATGTGAGAATGCGTGTTCAACGGCGCTGGCGTTCCTGGCTCACGAAGGCGCTCGTCGGCAGGTGGATCGCAAATGGCCGATACTATCAGCTGAACCTGATCGATGGTGACCACCAAAATCCCGAAGCGCGACTCTCGGAGGATATGCGCATAGCAACGGAGGCGCCGGTGGACTTTGTTTCCGGTGTCATCGCCGCCTTCGTGTCTGCCTCCACCTTCATCATTGTCCTGTGGACGATTGGCGGCGCTCTGACGCTGTCGATCGGCGGTATATGGATCACGATCCCCGGTTTCCTTGTCGTCGCGGCCGTCATCTATGCCACCATCACCTCCACGTCCATTGCCTTCATCGCCCGCAATTTCGTCAAGGTTTCCGAAGTAAAAAACCAGGTCGAGGCGGAATTCCGCTATACGCTCACGCGCGTCAGGGAAAATGGTGAGAGCATCGCCCTGCTTGGCGGCGAGGAAGAAGAAAGAAGCGATCTCGACAAGAGGTTCGGCAATGTTCGGCGGCAGTGGCGTCTCGTGGCGCAGCAATATATGCGCACAACGGTCGTCTCGAATGGCTCGATGCTGATTGCGCCCGTCGTACCACTTCTTCTGTGTGCACCCAAGTTTCTCGATGGAAGCATGTCGCTCGGCGAAGTTATGCAGGCCGCTTCCGCTTTCACGATTGTTCAGTCCGCGTTTGGCTGGCTGGTCGACAATTATCCGCGTCTCGCCGACTGGAATGCGTGCGCCCGGCGTGTTGCCTCGCTGATGATGTCGCTCGATGGCCTCGAACGGGCCGAAAAGAGCGATACGCTCGGCCGGATCATGCGCGGGGAAACGGAAGGCGAGACGATACTCAGTCTCAAGGATGTTTCCGTTTCTCTGGGCGACGGAACGGCCGTCGTCAAGGAGACGGACGTCGAAATCGGCGCGGGTGAAAGAGTATTGGTCGCGGGGGAATCCGGGTCAGGCAAGAGCACACTGGTCCGAGCCATTTCAGGCCTCTGGCCTTGGGGTGGAGGCAGCGTGAATTTTCGCGCCGAGAGCCGGCTGTTCATGTTGCCGCAAAGGCCATATATCCCCGCTGGTACCCTTCGTCGCGCTGTCTGCTATCCGCAGCCAGCCGAAAGCTGGACCTCTGAAGAGATTGGCGCTGCGCTCGACAAGGTCGGTCTCGCTCAGCTCAAGGACAAGATCGAAGAAGAGGCGCCCTGGGACCAGACGTTGTCGGGCGGCGAAAAACAACGGCTGACTTTCGCGCGCCTGTTGCTGAACGCACCTGATATCATCGTCATGGACGAGGCGACGGCCGCTCTTGACGAGAAAAGTCAGGAAAAGATGATGCAGACGGTGATCGAAGAACTACCCGATGCCACGATCATCAGCGTGGCGCATCGTGCCGAACTCGAAGCCTTTCACAGCCGGAAAATTACATTGGAACGTCGGGACGGCGGCGCCAAGCTTGTCAGCGACATTGAACTCATTCCACGGAAGGCAAGAGCGGGTTCCATGCTTCGCAGAATGGTCAAGCGCAAGTGAGTCGATCCGAGGTTTTTGACCTAGAGCCTAATCTCATATGCTGTGTCGTGGGTGGCTACAAACGCCTCTCCAGACACCGTCACCCAGCCGCGGAACATGCCTGGTGTATTGTATGGAGCGGCAATGCCGCCCTCTGCATCGATCGCCACAAGACCGGCTCCGATATCATGGGGAGCCAGATCCTTGTGCACGAGATTGCCGGCAGCGGTCTGCAGGTCCTGCCCGAGATAAGCGACGCGGGACGCGATCTCGTGGCCAACGACATAACGGATGAAAAATTCGCCCTTGCCGGTGCCGGAAACCGCACAGGCCCCGTCACGCGCATAGGTGCCGGCGCCGATCACCGGGCTGTCACCCACCCGGCCATCCGGCTTGTTGGTGTAACCGCCGGTGGAGGTGGCAGCGGCAAGGTGCCCCGCCGCATCGAGTGCAACCGCACCCACGGTTCCGTGCTTTTCGTTTTCCGTCGCTTCCGTACCAGTGGCGGCGTGACGCTTCATGGCCGCCAGCGCCTCGAGGCGTTTTTGCGTGGTGAAATAGGATTGGGGTTCTGTGACCAGACCCTTTTCCTTGGCAAAGCGATCCGCAGCCTCTCCCGTGAGATAGACGGCCCGTTCATCCGTCATCAGCGCGCGCGCCGCCTTCACCGGGTTGCGAATGGCGCGGGATGCGCTGATCGCGCCTGCCGCCAGCGTGGCCCCGTCCATTATCGAGGCATCGAGCTCGTGAATGCCGTTTTCGTTCAGTGCTGCCCCGTGGCCTGCATTGAAATGCGGGCTGTCCTCCATAACGACGACCGCCGCCTCGACGGCTTCGAGCGCGGTGCCGCCCGCCTTCAGCACGCCATAACCGGCGCGCAATGCCGCTGCCAGATCATCGCGGGCCGCAGCCCATTCCGCTGCCGTCATGCTGTCTTCGGGCATCACGCCGCAACCACCGTGAATGGCCAGTGCGATCTTCGTCATATGCTCACTCCCTCGTCGCCCCACTCTGGCAGGGCCTCTTACAATCAATGAAAGGCGATATCGCCGATGACCCGCACGCGAACCCGCCGCGCGCCGCCAGGAAGATAGGCAATCGGGATATCCTCCACCTCAAGCGTCTTGAGGCTTGCCCGCCCGGCGCCAGACGCAACCGCCGCGTTCTGCGCTTCGGTCTCGGCTTTCGCAAGGGCCTCGTCGCGGCTCAGGCCGGAAAAGACCTGGTCGACCTCGCCGGAAACCTGCGCCATGGCCGCGCCCAGCGCATTGGCAACGCCGGCATTTTCCACACGCAGCACTTCCGACGCACCCGGAACCGTCTCGGGGATCAGGAATGCCCCGCCGCCGACCGCAACCAGCGGCACGTCTTCGGCCGATGTCTTCATCTGGTCGAAACTGTCGGCCACCATGTCACGGATGCGTTGAAGCGTGGCCTGCACGAAAGCCGGATCAAGGTCTTTCACACGGTCACGGTCGCCCATCTCGATGAGGCCTGCGGCAACGGCGATATCCGATGTCGTCAGGGTCTCACCGCCGAAAACGCGGGCTTCCGTCAGGATGCGATAACCGACCGAGCGCGGACCGATCTTGCCTGTTTCAGGGTCGACGATGGTGCCGCCGCCGAGTGCAATCGGCAGAAGATCGGGCATACGGAAGAGCGTGCGCACCCCGCCAATATGGACGATATTGTTCGCCTCCCGCGGAAAACCGCCAACAAGACAGCCGATATCGGAGGTGGTGCCGCCGACATCCACCACCATGGCATCGGAAAGACCGGTGAGGAAGGCCGCACCGCGCATCGAATTGGTCGGGCCGGAGGCGAAACTGTGCACGGGGTTGGCGGCGGCCACATCCGCAAGCGCCACGGTGCCGTCATTCTGGGTCAGATAAAACGGCGCCTTTACGCCCGCTTCGCGCAGCGCATCCGAAAATGCCTGAACCGTGGTCTTGCCGAGCGTTTGCAACGCCGCGTTCAGCAGGGCGACGTTCTCGCGTTCCAGAAGTCCGATGCGGCCAAGCGTATGGGAGAGCGTGATGCGTGCATCAGGGATCACCGAACGCACGATTTCCGCCGCCTTGACCTCGCACTCCGTCGTCAGCGGCGAGAAGGTTGCCGAAATGGCGATGGAGGTGATGCCTGCATCGCGGATCTTCATCGCCGCTTCACGGATTTCATCGGGAACCATCGGCACCAGCGGGCTGCCGTCATATTCATGGCCGCCGTGGACCATGAAGATCAGCGGATCGACGGCATCACGCAAATCCTTAGGCCAGTCACACATGGGCGGCAGCGAAGAACCCGTTGGCAAGGCAATGCGGATCGCCGCAACCCGCTCAAGCCGGGCGCGTTCCACCACCGCATTGGTGAAATGGGTGGTGCCGATCATCACGGCATCGATCGGCCGGTCCGCCGCGCCGACATGGCCCGCCACATGGGCAAGTGCCGCCTTCACGCCGGACAGGACATCCTGCGTGGTCGGGACCTTGATGGAAGCGACGATGGTGTCTCCATCGATCAGAACGGCATCCGTATTGGTGCCGCCAACGTCAATACCGATGCGTTTCATGGGAATACCGATCTGAAGTCAATGTCATAACCGAAGGCGCGCGGGCCGACGGCGGCGATGCCGGCAGGTGTCGTCAAAAGTTCCGGCGCGGGCAGGGCGACAACCGTGACACGCTGGCCGTAACGCACCGATTCTGTGCCGATGGCGCCGCCGGAAACCGTGTCGAGAAGGCAGAGCAGGTCAGGCGTCATGCCGACCGGCTGGCCATCGCGGAAGGCGACCGCCCATTCGTTCTGGAAGGCCAGCTCCATGCGCGAACCGCGGTCGGCATCAATGCCTTCGATGGTGGTGCTGCCGCGCAGGAAACCACCCGTGGTCTCGCGGGCGACATCCACCACCTTGCCGCGGAACAGCTGCTTGCCGCCCTCGTGGTCGAGAACCGCCTGAACCGGATCGTCATGGCGCGCACGCGCCTCCATCACAGCGCGCCCAAGGTCAGTCGCCTTGGTGACGGTGTAGTGAATGCCCCATTCCTTCACTTCCTTGCCGGTGCGCGGCGCCTTGCAGGTGGCGGCGGTGGAGCCGACTTCGGTGCAGACCTTGCGCGAGATGCGCTCCATCCATTTCCACGACGCGGCCCGCGTTACGATCACCTCGTTGTCGCGCACATCGACCAGCGACAGCGGGAACATCGGCAGGTTGCCGATGGCGAAGGATGTCATCTGCGCTTCCGGATAGGCGCGTCCCATGGCATCGGCATTCACGACCGGCCGGTCGAGCACGGCGGCGGCGAGGAAGGACGACAGCGCGTTCGAACCGCCGATTTCAACGCTCATGATCGCCCGGAACGGTTTGCCGAGATAATCCTCCATCACCTCGACAGCGCGGGCGAGATGCACGGGATCCCCCAGCCGCTCCTGACCGACAAGCGGTGCGCCCATCTTGGAGACGACAGCAACCATATCGTCATCGGCAAGCGCCATCGGGTCCATCACCTTCACCCGTCGTCCCTCGGCATAGAGGCGGCGCAGATTGAGCGTCGAGATATAGGGATTGCCGCCACCGCCCGTTCCCAGAATCCAGGCGCCGGTGGCCAGAGGTTCGATATCGTCTTCGGAAAATTCCTGGATCATGCGTCATCCTCGGGCATGCCACAGCCTTTCCGGCCGCAAGCGATGCTCCTTCCCTTTGAAGTTCCAAGTCTGGCCAACCCCGCCTTTGTGGCGGGGCCGGTTTTCATCAGGCGGAGATCACTCCGCCTTGCAGTCCCAATGGAAATTGGAGAAGTTCAGGTCCCAGCTCTGCATGGGAATGAACTCGTAACCCTGAAGGCACTTGTTCGCCGCATAACGGCGGTTCGGTGCAACCGCCCAGACGTCCGGCTGAAGGTCGGCGATCTTCGTCTGCAGTTCCTTGTAGGTGGCGTTCTGCTCGTTGACATCGGTGGTGGCGCGAACCTTGTCGATCAGGCCGTCGATTTCCGCATTCTGCAACCATTCCATCGACATCCAGGTGCCGGAAGCCTTGGAATGATACTGGTTGTAGAACATCGCGTCCGGCGACGGATAGGTCGGCGAAATGTTCACCTGCGTCGATGCCGGCGTCGTTTCCGGCTTGGAAGACAGCTCGACGATGCGGTTCCACGGCTCCGGCTTGATATCGAGCGTGATGCCGATCTGCTCGAGGCTGGACTGCAACAGCAACGCCACTTCGGCCTCGAAGGCGAGCGACGCGACATAGCTGTTGACCAGCGTGATCTTCTGGCCGGCATATTTCGACTTGGCCAGTTCTTCCTTGGCTTTTTCAAGGTCGTAGACGCCCGGCTGGATATCGCCGTTATGCGCATCCTTGAACGCGTCGGAAAGCGGTCCCTTCATATCGAAGCCCGGATAGATCACTTCCTGGATCGTCTTGTAGTCGGTCGCATAGGCGATGGCGCGGCGCACATGAACGTCATCGGTTGGATAGACCTTGGTGTTGAGCTTGATGACGAAACCGCCGGCGGTGCGGGTCTGGATCAGCTTGTAACCCTTCATCCGGCCGATGGATTCATAGGTGTCGTTGCCAAGACCGTGCGAGGAAAGGCCGAGTTCGCCCTTTTCCGCCAGCGCCTTGACGGTGGCGTCGTCGCTGGTCTGCACGAAGCGCACTTCATCGATCGGCTTGCCCTTCGTCCAGCCGAGGAAATAATCGGCATTGCGGGCGATCACCATATCGGCGGAACGATTGTAGCTGACGAGCTTGTAGGGGCCGGAACCGGCGGAATGTTCACCCACATAGGCTTCGCCCCATTTGTCTTCCGGCTTGGCATTGGCTTCGATCAGCGTCTTGTTCATCGCCATCATCAAGGGCGTTGCCGCCATGAAGGGCGAGAACTGGCGCTCGATCTTCATCACCAGCGTCGCATCGTCTGGCGCGGTGACGTTTTCGGGCTTCAGCACGCCAACGATGAGGTTCGACGGGCCCTTGTTGATGCCGAGCAGGCGCTGGATCGACCAGGCAAGATCGGCAGCCTTCACCGCCGTGCCGTCCTGAAACTTCGCATCGTCGCGCAGGTGGAAGGTGTAGGTCAGGCCGTCTTGCGAAATCTCCCAGGATTTCGCCAGATGCGGCACGATCTCGCCCTTGGCGTTCACCGTGGTCAGGCCGTCATACATGTTCACGATGGCCATGTAGCCGGTGTAATCAGTCACCTTCGCCGGGTCGAGCGAGCTGAATATCTGCATGGTGTTGACCGCAACCGACACCTTGTCTTCCGCAAGGGCTGCGGAAGAGATAAGCGGCAGCACGAGCGCCGTGCCGAGCGCCAGCGCGGCGAGACGGGAAGAAAGTACAGGCATTTTCATTATCGTTCTCCTCTTTATTGCGGGTCATTGGCCCGCTTATGGTTAGGCAGCCTTGCTGACCGGGACGGGCAGCGGTGAGAAAGGAATGTCCGGGTAACCGAAGGCCGCCGGCCCGACGACCTCAAGCGCGCGGGCGCTGCGCAACAGGTCATGGCAGGGGATGGCGATGACGGCCACGCGCTGGCCATAACGCAGCACTTCGGTGGTGATCGGATAACCCGTGTCGACATCGAGCAGGACGATCAGGTCGGGAACCGTCACTTCCACCTTGCCGTCACGGGAAAACAGCAGGAACTCGTTCTGGATGGCGACGCCAGCCGTCTGGCCGGCGCAATCGTCGAAACCGGACAGCGTAAGATCGCCAACCGCGAAACCGCCGCGCAGGTGGCGCTTCAGATCGGTGATCTTGCCGTTGAAGATGCGCCGTCCGCCTTCCAGCGCGCAGACCGCGGCAATCGGGTCTTCCTGCTGTTTGCGGGCGCGGATCACCGCCTCACCGATGGCGATCGCCTTGGTGTAGGTTTTCGGAATGCCATACTGGTGCACGTAATGCGCCTGCATCGGCGCGGTCGCCAGCATTGCGCCGCCGCCCTGCGAAACGACGCAGGCGCGCGCCATGCGTTCGTGCCAGACTTCTGAAACGGCATGGCTGAAAATGACGGCATTGCCGTGCAGATCGCACATCACCGATGGCGTGGAACTATGGCCATAGATGGAGAAGGTGGTCATCTGCATTTCCGGGAAAGCCCGGCCCATGCCGTCGCAATCGAGGATCGGCAGGCCGCCCAGCGCCGCAGTCACCAGCGGGTTCATGGAGTTGGAACCGCCGATTTCCTCACAGACGATGGCGTCTACCGGCGTGCGGATCAACTCCTCCATCGCCCGCAGGCAACGCAGGCCCTCGCGGCCTTCGCGAATTCGCTCGACGCCGACAACAGGCGCGCCGATGCCGCCGATCGACATGCAGAGAGCGTCGGGCTCGATGGCATCGGTTGCGAGGATCTTCATCTCGTAACCGGCCTTCATGGCCTCCAGCGCCAGAAGCTTGCCGAGATACGGATTGCCGCCGCCGCCCGTGCCGAGAATGCCGGCACCGATTTCCAGCGCATCGAGATCTTCACGGGTCAGCGTCCGCAATGCCGCTTTGTCATATTTCAGCTTGCGTGTCTCAGCCATGATTGGCTCCCATTTCTCCAACAACTTTCACATGAATGCGGGTGGCATTGCCGGGCAGATATGCAAGCGGCATGTCCTCGCGCTCGATGACTTCCAGCGTTTCGGCAATCGCGCCGGCGGCAATCGCCTTCTCGCGAGCCTCCGCTTCCGCCTCGGCCAGTGCGCTCTCTCGCGTGCGTCCCTCGATCAGCGAGAAGACCCGGTCGGTCTCGCCGCTGATCTGCGCGATCGCTGCGCCAACGGCATTGGCCACCGCGAAATTCTCAGGCCGGATGACCTCCAGGTCACCGATACGATCCGGCATCAGGATGGAACCACCGCCAACGGCGATCACCGGCACCGGTGACGACGAGATGCGACTGCGCTCCACGCACGCCTCAAGCATGTCGTTGATCTTGCCGACCGCCGCATCCACGAGCTTCTTGTCGAGGCTGGAAACCAGTGCCTTTTCGCCAACATCCGCTTTGCCGGAGGCAACCGCGATATCGGTCGCTGTCAGGGTCGAGCCACCGAAGCAGAGCGCCTCGCGGCGGACGCGGTAACCGACGGATTTCGGGCCGACGGTCAGGCCGTGATCGCCATTGACCACCAGCGAACCACCACCGAGACCGATGGAGAAGACATCAGGCATGCGAAAATTGGTGCGCACGCCGCCAATATCCACCGTGGTCGAGGCCTGACGCGGAAAACCGTGCGACAGCGAACCGACATCGGAGGTGGTGCCGCCGACATCCACCACCACGGCATCCTTGAGGCCGGTGAGGAAAGCCGCACCGCGCATGGAATTCGTCGGGCCGGACGCGAAGGTAAGCACGGGGAAACCGCGCACCACATCCGCCGCCATCAGCGTGCCGTCGTTCTGCGTGATGTAGAACGGGCAGGTGATGCCCGCCGCCTTCAGCGCCTCGCCGAAAGCCGCAACGGTGCGGTCGGCAAGCGACAGCAGGCTGGCATTCATGATTGCAGCACTTTCACGCGCAAGCAGGCCGTGACGGCCAATATCCTTGGACATCACCACCGGCAGGCCGGGGCAGCGTTCCTGCAGGATTTCCTTCGTCCGCAGCTCCATCGCATCATTGATGCCGCTGAAAACGCAGGTGACGGCAGCGGCCTTCAGGCCCTTGGCACGGATATCGGCGGCGATACGGACGATCTGATCCTCATCGAGCGGCGAAATCTCGCGGCCGTCGAACTCGTAACCGCCACGTACCTGGTAACCGTGGTTGCCGACGATTTCCTTCAGATCGTCGGGCCAGTCGACCATGGGCGGCAGGCCGGCGCCGGAAGGCAGGCCGAGACGGATGGCGGCCACCTCATCCATATGCCGGCGCTCGATCACCGCATTGGTGAAATGCGTGGTGCCGATCATTACGGCGCCGATGCGCGCCCGGTCGATGCCCGACGCCTCGATGACCTTTTCAAGGGCTTCGATGACACCGGATGTCACATCCTCTGTAGTGGAGGCCTTCACCCCCGCCAGAACGGTTTTATCCTGCAACACAACGGCATCGGTATTCGTGCCGCCGACGTCAATTCCAACGCGATACACGTCAGGCTCCTCTTTCATCAATCGGTCGTTTTTACGAGGAAGCGCATGCGCTCTTCCTCGGTCACGGTGGGTTTGAGACGTTCTTCCTCGTCGGTGACGACGGGGATGGCCGCGATCAGGGCGCGGGTATAGGGATGCGACGGCTCGGCGAAGACCGCCGACGTCACGCCCTCCTCGACAATTTCGCCGCGCAGCATGATGGCAATGCGCGAACAGAAATTGCGCATCAGCGACAGGTCATGCGAGATCATCAGATAGGTCAGGCCAAGCTCATCGCGCAGCTGCAGCAGAAGGTCGATCACCGTCTTCTGCACGGAGACATCGAGCGCCGCCGTCGGCTCGTCGAGGATGAGGATTTTCGGCTCGGCCGCGAGCGCGCGGGCAATCGCCACACGCTGCTTCTGGCCGCCGGAAAGCTCGTGCGGATATTTGCCGAGGTAGGATTGCGGCAACCGTACCAGCCCCATCAGTTCCTGCATGCGGCTTTCACGCGTCTGCCCGTCCATGCCGATGGATTTCAGCGGCAGGGCAAGCGTCTGTTTCACCGTGCGCTTCGGATTGAGCGAGGTGCCCGGGTTTTGATAGACGATCTGCGTCAGCCGCTTGCCGCGCGCAGGCGCCGGGGCGTCGATCAACAGATTGCCGGAGGTGGGGCGCGACAGGCCCATGATCATGCGCGCGACCGAGGTCTTGCCGGAGCCGGATTCACCCGCCAGACCGAAAACTTCACCTTCCTTCAGCGTCAGGTTCACATCCCGCACGGCGTGATAACCGTTGCGCCTGCCGTAAATCTTGTTCAGTCCTTCAATCGTCACGATGGGCGGGCGCGTGCTTTGCGCCAGATCGGTAACGCGCGGGCCATAAAGCGGCGGCACGGCATCCAGCAGCGAACGCGTATAATCCTCGGCAGGTGCATGCAGGATTTGTGTGCATGGACCGGTCTCGACGATATCACCGTGATGCATGACCACGACCCGGTCTGCCACCTTGCGCACGACGCCGAGATTGTGGGTGATCATCAGCAGTGCCATGTTTTCTTCGGCAACCAGCTGGTTGATGAGGTTGAGGATTTCGTCCTGCGTCGTGACGTCGAGCGCGGTGCCCGGTTCGTCGGCGATCAGCAGCTTCGGCTGGTGTAGCAGGGCGAGCCCGATCAGTACGCGCTGGCGCATGCCGCCCGAAAGTTCGGACGGATAGGCATTCATCACCCGCTCGGTATCGGCAAGCTGCACCCGGCGCAGAACCGCTGCGATGCGGTTGCGGCGCTCCGCCTTCGACGAACTGATGCCGTCGCGTTTGTCGGCAAAACGCATGACATCATCGAGATGCGTGCCGATCCTGAAGACCGGATTGAAGGAGGAGAGCGGGTCCTGCATGATCAGCGAAAAGGCCGTACCCTTCAGGGCTTCACGTTCCCTGCGCGGCATGGACAGCACATCCCGGCCATCGACGACGATCGCGCCGGCGGTTATCGCGGCATTTTTCGGCAGGGTGCCGATGATCGCCTTGGCGGTGACCGATTTGCCCGAGCCGGTTTCGCCGATCAGCGCCACGCGCTCGCCGGCGGCAACGGTAAAGGCGACATCGCGCAACACCTGCCGGGTACGGCCGTAATTGGTGAAGGTGACGTTGAGGTTTTCGACCTTGAGAAGCGGTTCAGTCATGGCCTTAGCTTTCCACGTCGAACATGTCGCGCAGGCCGTCGCCCAGCAGGTTGAAACCCAGCGTCACGTAAAGCACGGCCGCACCGGGGCAGAGCACTTCCCACCAGAAATCCGGCATGAACTGGCGCCCGTCGGCAACCATCGATCCAAGGTCGGGTGTCGGCGGCTTGACGCCAAAACCGAGGAAGCTCAGCGTTGCGCCGAACAGGATGACGAAGGCGGCATCGAGCGTCGTCTTGACCGATATGACCGAGACGCAATTGGGCAGGATTTCGCGAAAGAGGATGTGCAGCGGCCCTGCACCGGCAAGACGCGCCGCCTCGATGTAATCTTCGGATGCAATGGACTTCGATACCGAATAGATCAGCCGCGCATGCCAGGTCCACCATAGCAACGTGATCGCGATCATGGCGTTCATCAGCGTCGGTTCCAGGAGGTTTGAGACCGCCAGCGCCATGACGAGCGGCGGCATGGCCAGCATCACATTCGTCAGGCCGCTGATGAGCTTCTCGGTCCAGCCGCCGAAATAACCGGCGACGAGGCCAAGGACCGTGCCAACAGGTACCGAAATGCCAAGCACGCCGATGACGAGCAGCAGAGAAACACGCAGCCCGAAGATGGTACGGGAAAAGATATCGCGTCCGGCCTTGTCAGTGCCGAACCAGTGCTCCAGATCCGGCGGCATGTGGCGGGCGCGGAAATCGACGACCGCGCCGATATGTTTCGGATAGGGCGTGAGCCATGGCGCAAAGACCGCCAGCACCAGCACCGAGAGCAGGATCAGCGAACCGATGACCGCCGCCGGATTGCGGCTGAAGCGATACCACATCATATAACCGGCGCTTAGACCGCGATCGGTGGGTTCGAGCATTTTCATATCAGCCATCAGCGAGCCTCCTTGCGGCGCAGGCGCGGGTCGATGATCGAGATCAGGACATCCACGATCAGGTTCGCAACGATGAAGAACAGGCCGGCCACCAGCACCACGGCGGTCACGGCGTTGAGGTCTTTTTGCAGGATGGCGTTCAGCCCGTAGGAAGCGAAACCGCCCCAGGCGAAAACCATCTCGATCACGAAGGCATTGCCGATCAGAGACGCAAATTCGAGACCCATGATCGTCAGCGGCGCGATGGAAGAGAGTTTCAGCAGATAACGGAAGATGATGACCCGCTCCGGCACACCGAAACTTTGCAGGGTCAGCACATGGTCCTTGCGCTGGTTTTCAATCATCGAGGAGCGGGTAATGCGGGTGATCTGGCCAATGCCGGCCATGGAAAGTGCGAAGGCCGGCAGCGCGAGATGTTTCAGCGCATCGAGCACGACGTCGAAACGTCCGGCCAGCATGCCGTCGACAAGGATGAAACCGGTCGGGCCGCCTTGCCAGCCGAGCGAGTGATCGAGCCTGCCGATGATCGGCCAGCCGGAGAGGAACCGGGCGGCCAGCAATTGCAGCGTGATGGCGAAAAGAAAGCTCGGGATCGTGACCCCGGTGAGCGACAGGATACGGCCGATATGGTCCAGCGGCCGGTCGCGGTAATGTGCGGTGATGACACCGAGGGGTATGGCGACGGCAAACATGAAGATGACCGAGACCAGCACCAGCTCCACGGTGGCGGGAACGGTCTGCGCCAGATCAGTGGTGACGGGACGCTGGGAAACCAGCGAGAAGCCCAGATCGCCATGCAGCGCATTGCCGATATAATCGAGATACTGGACGGCGAGCGGCTTATCGAGACCCATCTGTCCGCGCAGCGCATCCACCTGCTCCTGCGTTGCAGCCGGCCCCAGCGCCATACGGGCGGGATCTCCCGGCACCACGCGGGCCAGCACGAAAATCATGACGGACAGGGCAATCATGACCAGCACGAAGGTGCCGAGCCTGTTCAAAATCGCGATCAGCGGATGTTGCTGCATCGGTGGAACGTTCCTTGTGCATCGGTTGGCTGAGCACAAGTTTTCATCGTCAACGCATTTCAACAATCTCAAAAAGGTATAGTTTTTTGAAAGATTGGTATAGGTTTTGATGCTTAAATCTTTTATCCCTCGTGAATGATGCTTTTGCCCCGTACCCACCTTTGCCGTCGTATCGCCCGCGAAACCGTGGGTGTCATTTTCCTGCGGGCGCCGGCAGGAGCGGGAAAAAGCGTGCTGCTGGAGATGCTCGCGCAGGAACTGGGCACCACCATATGCCGCACCCACCAGCCGCGAAGCGACGAGGTGGCGGATGGCTGCCTTCTGTGGGATGTGCCGGTTTTTGCACGGGCAGCGCGTATGCCTGCCGGCATCCTGGAATCAGTGCGTTTTGTGGTTATCGCCTGCCGCCCCGATCAACGGATCAGCGGGCTGGCGCGACAAATCCTGCATCGCGGCTCGCTCACCATCGGACCGGATGAACTGGCGCTGGGGAACGATGAAGCCGAAAGCCTGCCATTCGAACAACGACGCATCGCCCTTGAGGATTTTGCGGGATGGCCGGCCTTCCTGGCGTTGGCCCGGCACCCGGATGAAACGCTGTGCGCTGAGTATCTGCGGGAAAACTACCTGCCGCATCTTTCTCCCGCCCAGACGGTCGAGCTTTGCTTCTGGCTCGAAAATCCGTCTGTGGAACCCAGGGCGGAGTGGACAGAATTGCTCCCACCGTTCCTCACCCGACGTCCCGAACATCATCCCACTCTCATACGACTTTTGACCCTGGCGGCGCGCGACCGTCTCGCCACCTTGCAGGCCGGCAGCGCCGTCGTGGAGGTCGCCTCCGCTTTTGAGAAGGCAGGGAAGTCGCTTGCGGCGATGGCGATGCTGCTCGACCGGGGCTATGAGACACACGCCGCACAAATGCTTGAACGCGCGCATGGCCGTGAACTGATCTACCGAAGCAGCGTCGACAGGTTTCGTGAGATCATCATGCGATTTTCACAGGATATGATCGCAACGAATGAAACCGTGCTTTTTGCCGTGACCCGCGCCCTGTTGAAACAGGGCGAGTTGCAGCGCGTGCGGCATCTGGTCGGCAAAAGCCTCGGGTCGGACTATCTCGATCCGCTGAAAGTGCTTGCCCGGGACTCGCGGTTTTCCTTCGCTGCCCGAACCTTCCGGCTGAACCTGATGATCGCCGAGGACCTGACGCCGAACGACGCGATGATAACGCGCCTCGGCGAATTCATGGCCGATTATCCGTTGGACGATCACGGCAAGTGGGCGGCCTACTACAATGCGTTGCTTGAATTCGAAATCCGCCGCCGCAATTTTCGCGAGGCGGAGGCTGCTGCCGCCCGCGCCCTCATCTGTCTGCGCAAGATGGGTGGGCAGCCTTTGCTTGAATTCTTCATCCACCTGCACCAGATCGTGCTGCGGCTGATGAGCGGCGACGTGCTTCTGGCTCGCCGCGCGGCGCAGGAGGCGCGCGCAAGGCTGGAACAGGTGCCGCATGATGCCGCGCAAGAGTTCCGGATGTTGCGGCTGGCGGAGGCCTGTCTCGCCTATGAGGCGGGAAAGCCGCGCGACCTGCTGCATTTCGTTGAGCACGAATTCGATCACTTCGCCGCCGCCGAAATCTGGCCAAGCCTGATGCAGTTTGCGCTGTTTTATGCCTCGCAGGTGCTCATAGACCATTTCCCGATGACCGTCCGTGCGGGTTTTCTGGACGGCCTTTGGATCCATCTGTCGGAAGGGCTTCAGTTTCATGCGATGATGGAGATCAGGACGGCGATCGCCTATCAGAATGCCAATCGCTGGGCGGATGCTGCGGCCACTCTTTCGGCAATCCGCATGCCGATGGGCCGCAACTGGGTGGAAAGCGCGCATGAGGACCTGTCAAGGCTGACGCGCCGTGATGAAATCGCCTACGTCATGGCGTGGCTGCGCGACGCCGTGCATCTTTTCACGCCGCGCGCCTATCTCTCTCGCCAGATAGACGCGATGATCGCCAACCCCAAGGTTACCAATCGGGAAAAAGTAGCACTCAGGATCTGGCAGAGTTATGCGGCGCATCAACGCCGCGACAATGCCGCTGCCCGGGCGCATATTCTCACAGCCCTTGAATCGGCGACCCGCCTTGGCTGCAGGGGTGTGTTGTCGGAGGAGCGAGTCTTCCTGTCACCGCTCTTGAACAATCGTCGTATCCGCAGTTTCATCGAGACCTCTTCCGATGTCCGCACTGCGCTGTCGATATTTGCCGACTCGGTAAACTCGCCGCAGGCACGCGCCCTGCATGGCGGACTTTCCCAGCGGGAAGCGCAGATGCTTCAGTTGCTTGCCAGCGGTATGTCGAACAAGAAGATCGCGCAGACGCTGAACATCTCGGAAGTGACGGTGAAGTTTCACCTGGGCAACCTTTTCCGTAAGCTCGATTGCAAGCGGCGCTCCGAAGCCATTCGAGCAGCAAAGGCGCTGGATTGGCTTTAATGTGTCAGTGCTGATCTGCCCTGGTCAAATGTCCTGGAGCTTGTCTTTCGGTCATAAGTAACTCGAAAGTGACACAGACGGGGTTTTTGCCGCGCACCAGCCGCCCGCCGCTGATATGCTTGGTAAGATCGACCATCGAAATATCCAGCGTCGCCTGGTCATGGCCAACAGAGGAGCGGCCGATACGGCCATCGCGGATGAGGATTTCGCTGGCATACGCTGTGAGGCTCGTCCCGTCGTCATAATCCGCACCGATCAGGCTTCCGATACCATCGACTTCGGTCTCCCGGAGGCCAAATTGCGCGGCAGCCGTTTCAATTGCCGTGCAGATATCTGTATTGGGCCGCACCGTGCATAACAGCGCCCGTAACCCTGACGCTACGCGGCTGCGTGGCCGGGCGATTGGCGTGAAGAGGGGAAAATTGGTTTCCTCATCCTTCTGGACGTCGAGGATCGCACCATCCAGCGCCAGCGCCTCAAGCGGCGTTTCCCCGGCAAATTCGGACTCGAAGGGTAAAAGATGCCCCATCGAGACGATGCCGTCGGCGCTTCTCCATGAACCATGGCAGTGCAGAAACGGCTTTCCATCGCGCCGGCCCATATGCAGGCCAGCATCGAGAATAATGCCGCCGGGCATGGAAAAGGTTTCGCTATACCAGGCGGCATGTGTGTCATCTGGCGCCGCCGCGGGCATGACGTAATGCAGTCGCTTCATCGGCACGTTTTTCAGTCTGACGTAACCGCCCTCGAAACCCAGCTGCGCAAAGGCCTCACCAATCGCCTCATTGACGCTGAGACCGGGACTTGCTGCCAGAGCGACCGGATGCACGTGACAGCCGATTGCGCGAAAGCGTTCGGGCGTTATCGGACCGGGATGGACGATCCGACGGGTAAGCGCTGATGTGCCCGTGTCGATCATACCGCAAGCCCGGCAGTAATGAAGCCGCCGTCCACGGCAAGCACCTGGCCGTTGACGTAGCTCGCGTCCTCCGACACGAGGAACGCCACGGCGGAGGCGATCTCGTCCGTCCGGCCATAGCGATGCATGGGAACGCGGCTATGCCACTGGCTACGCACATTCTCCGTATGAACGGCCTGGGTGAGGGGGGTATCCACAGGCCCGGGAGCAATCGCATTGACGCGGATGCCGGATTGCCCCAGTTCGTTTGCCATCACCATCGTGAGGAGATTGACCCCGCCTTTCGACGCACCATAGGCGCTGCGGCCGCGATTGCCGCACATGCCGGAGACTGAGCTGATATTAACGATGGAGCCGGCAATATCGCGCTCCAGCCAGTAACGTGCAGCGGCACGCGCTACCGCGAAGCTGCCGACGAGATTGACATCGACGATGCGCCGAAATTCCTCGACGCTGGTTTCGATGGAGAGCTTGTCGATGCCGATGCCGGCGCTGTTGACGACGGCCACCAGATCCCCGGCGTGACCCGTGCCGCCCGAGGTCAAGGCGGCGAAAGCCTGCTCAATCGATGCCTCGTCCGCCACGTTGCAGACGATGCCGCGCGCCCCATCGATGCCGAGCTTTTCGCAGGCTGCATCCAGTGCCTCGCGTTTGAGGTCCAGCAGCCAGGGTTGCCAGCCGCGGGCCATCAGAAGCTGTGCGGTGGAAAAACCGATGCCGGATGCGCCGCCGGTGATTGCGACAGCGCCTTTTGTCCCTGTCATCTGCTGTGTCATGCCGTCTCCTCCGGGTTGATTGCCATGTCGTCAGCCTGTCCGTTTTTCCTCGAAAGCCGGCATCTGGCCCCGTTTTTCCAGCTCTTCGCGGATCATTTTCTTGGTGATCTTGCCATAGGCGGATTTCGGCATGGCGTCCCAGAACACCACGGTTTTCGGCAGCTTGTAGCGGGCCATCTTGCCTTCGAGATAGGCTTTGAGGTCGATGCCTGCGATGTCCGCGCCCGCGCGCGCCACACAAACTGCCACGCCCACCTCGCCCCACACCGCGTCGGGCACGCCCAGAACCGCAGTCTCGCTGATATCGGGGTGCATGAGGATTTTCTCTTCGATCTCCCGAGGATAGATGTTCGACCCGCCCGAAATATACATGTCGGAGGCGCGGCCGGTGATGTAGACGAAGCCGTTTTCATCTCGGTGGCCAAGGTCGCCGGTGCGAAACCAGCCATTGCGGAAGGCTTTGGCATTGGCCTCCGGGTTATCGTAGTAACCGGCGAAAACGGCAGGGCCGATCACGCAGATTTCACCGGTTTCGCCTGCACCAACCTCTTCTCCCGCCTCGTTCTGGATCTGGACTTCCATGCCGGTGCGGTCGAAACCGCAGGTGCCGACCCGCGCTTCTGGACCGTCTTCGTCGCTATGGAATGCGGGAGGCAAAACCGTGATGTTGCCGGTGACTTCCCCAAGACCGAAATATTGCACCAGTACCGGACCGAGCTTTGCCAGCGCGCGTTTCTGATCGGCGCGATACATCGGCGCACCGGCATAGATGACGTAACGCAGCGATGAATGATCGTACTGATCGACGGATGCGTCTTCGATCAGCATCTTGAGAATGGTCGGCACAGTGAAGGCGTTGGTGATACGCCATTTTTCGATCAGCGCCCAGACGGCCGGGACATCGAGCCTTTCCGAAGCTGGAAGCACCGTTTTTGCGCCGTGCGCCACCTGGACCAGCTGATGGACGCCCGCGCCGTGTGACAGTGGGGCGACAACGATGGATGCGTCGTCCGGCCCTGTTCCGGGCATCAGGTCGCAGAGATGGTTGGTAATGACAAAAGCCATCTGGCCGTGCGTCAGCACCGCGGCCTTTGGACGGCCAGTGGTGCCCGAGGTGAAGAAGAACCAGCAGGGGTCATCCCGGTTCACAGCTTCGCTCCTGACCCTCCGGCCCAGATGACGGGCGACGATCGCATCGTAATCCTCACCGAATTCCGCAGCGCCGATTGAAATGGTGAAATCGATCGAGGCTGTCGCACGACTTGCCGTCGCATGATCGGGAAAAGCGCTGGCGCAGATCATGCCGCGCGCGCCGCTCGCTTTTGCCAGATAGGCGACTTCATCGGGGGACTGGCGGTAGTTGGTCGGCACCCACACCGCACCCACCCTGAAGCAGGCGAACATGGATTCGAACATCTGGTTGTTATTGGAAGACTGCACCAGAATGCGGTCTCCCTTCGTGACGCCGAATTCAAGGACCAGCGCATGGGCCATGGCGTCGACCCGGGCTTCCATCTGAGCCCAGCTCCACGTCTTTTCGCCCCAGACGAAGCCGATATGATCGGGGTTGCGCCGTGCTGCCTGGGTGAGGAAATGCGAGAGATTCATCACTCGCGTGGTGGAGGGCGTTACCCCGCCCGCGGGATGCTGCACGGCGCTGGAAATCGTCATTTCACGCGCTCCATGATCGACACGTAATTGGCAACCGCAGTGCCCCCCATGTTGAAGACGCCAGCCAGCGAGGCATTCGGTATCTGCATGTCGCCCGCTTCGCCCATCAATTGCATCGCCGCCATGACGTGCATGGAGACGCCGGTCGCTCCGACGGGATGCCCCTTCGATTTAAGGCCTCCCGATGGATTGATCGGCAGGCGGCCGGTCTTCAACGCCGTGCCTTCCTGGACAACGCGGTGGCCTTCGCCGGGTTTTGCCAGTCCCATGGCCTCATACTCAATGAGTTCGGCGATGGTGAAGCAGTCATGCGTCTCAACCAAGGAAAGGTCGTCGAGCGTCGCTCCGGCGAGTTCGAGCGACCCCGCCCAGGCGCGGCGTGCGCCTTCAAACGCCAGCGGATCGCGGCGGCTGAGTGCCAGAATGTCGTTGACATGTTTGCGTCCGCGGAAACCAATCGCGCGGTTGAGTGTGGCCGCAGTTTCCTCGTCGGCAAGAATGATCGCGGCAGCGCCATCGGAGATCAGCGAGCAGTCGGTGCGGCGCAGGGGGGCTGCGACATAGGGGTTCTTCTCCGATACCGTGTTACAGAATTCGAAGCCGAAATCCTTGCGCATATGCGCATAGGGGTTGACCGCGCCATTGGCGTGGTTCTTGGCGGCAATCATCGCCAGTTCCGCGGAGCGGTCGCCATAACGCTGGAAATAGGCCTGGGCGATGCGCCCGAACTGGCCGGCAAAGCCGCCGCTAATATCGGCCTCTTCCGCCCGGTAGCAGGCAGAGAGCAGAATTTCGCCAACCTCCGCCGTCGGCAGCGCCGTCATTTTTTCAGCCCCGACGACGAGTGCAATCCGCCCGCGTCCGGCCTCGATGAAATCCATCGCGCTGTAAAGGGCGGCCGATCCTGTCGAGCAGGCATTTTCAAACCGCACCGCCGGCGTATAGGCAAGCCGCTCATCGCCCATTGCCACCAAAGCGCCCTGAAAATCCTGCTTCGAGAAGCCGTTATTCATCACACCGACGAAAATGCCGTCGATATCGCCAGCGTCGATGCCGGCATGGTCCATGGCGGGCGCGACAACCGAGGCCATGAGTTGTTCGGTATTTTCAAGGGCCGATTTGCCAAAGGGCGAATGCGCCCAGCCGACGATCTGCGCTTTGCTCATTTGCTCGTTCTCCTTGTTTGCCGCTTCGTGTCGCCTTCGCCGCGCGTGCGGGCGCGGCGGGCCATCATTTCTGCGATACGTGTTTCGATGCGGGTCACTTCCTCGCGCAGCAGTGCTGCCAGTTCCGGCTGGCGCTCCGGCCGCATGCGGCTATCGACAGCGGCGATGCTCAGCGCGCCGGCAACCGTGCCATCGGGAGCGCGGATGGCGACGCCGATGCCCCAGGAATTTGAAAGTATGAGGCCGGGATTGAGCGAATAACCGTTGGCTCTCGTCAACGCGACGTCGCGATACAGGCCATCGATGGTGATGCCGGGATAGTTCGCTGCGATGATCCCGCTATTGGCGGCGATAACGGCATCCACTTCGGCATCCGGCAGGGCGGCAAGCATGGCTAGCGATCCTGCGCCGATACCGAGCGGGTGTTCGAAACCGGCCTGAAGCGCATGGGTTCGCACCGGCCAGGTGCCTTCTTCGCGGTATAGGCACAGCGCAAAAGTATCACGGCGCACGGACAGGAAGCTTGAATCCTCGGTGCGGCGGGAAATGCGCGTCAGTCCGTCCTGCGCCATCTGCAGAAGTCCAAATCGGCGCGATGACAGGCTGCCGAGAACATAGGCTTCTTCGCCGAGATAATAACGCCGCGTTTCCTCGTCCTGCTCGACAAGGCCGGCGCGGATCAGCGCCAGCAGCAGGCGACGGGCCGTGGGCTTGTTCAATCCGCTTTCGGTAACGATGACCGAAAGCGCCACGCCGCGTTCCGCGTGTCGCCCCACCATGGAGAGCAGCGCCAGCGCCCGGTCCACCGCGCGCGCACCTGTCAGATCTTTCTCTACCGGGATAATTGTTGTGGCCATATCAGGAAAATGCCCCCACGGCGCAACTCTGTCCGCCATCGACCGGCAAACAAATGCCGGTGATGAACTTCGCTTCATCGGATGCCAGAAAGGCGGCGGCGCGGGCGATATCGAAGGCATCACCCATGCGACCCACCGGCACTGCGGCGTTGCGCGCCGCCACCATATCTTCGACTGTCGCATATTGGCTGCTGATCTGCTTGTAGATCAGCGGAGTGTCGATCATGCCTGGCAGAATGCAATTGGCGCGAATGCCCTGCCGGGCATATTGCATGGCCAGCGCCACGGTCGCCTGGTTGACTGCGGCCTTCATCGCGTAATAGGCGAAATAAGGATAGCCGGTCCAGCGAATGGAGGCGAGCGAGGAGATATTGACGATGGCCCCGCTGCCCTGCGCCAGCATCACCGGCAGCACCGCCTTGGCGGTGCGATAGACGGAGCCGATGTTGAGATCGACCGAGGCGCGAAAACGTTCCTCGTCCAGCTCGACCGGGCCGCCCATATGCGTCACACCGACGTTGTTGTGCAGAATATCAATGCCGCCAAAGGCCTCGCAGGTGCGGGCGACCGTATCCGATACAGACTGCAGCACGGTGACATCGGCAGCGATTGCAAGCGCCTCAAAGCCTTCACCGCGAATGATCTCGGCGGTCTCTTCAGCGGCCTCGGCGGAGAGATCGACACAGGCCACGCACGCGCCTTCGCGGGCAAACTGCATGGCGGCGGCCTTGCCATTGCCAAACCCTGGACCCGATGATCCTGCGCCAAACACAAGCGCGCGTTTTCCCCTCAGGCGACCTGTCAAAACAGTCTCCATTCCAATATCAGACACAAGCAAGTCAGCCCCGCTGGAAGCGGGGCCAGTTGTTCAGAAGATCGATCAGGTCAGGCTTGCGCCGACGGCTTTTTCGAGAATGGCCCAGGCTTCATCGCCATATTTGCCCTTCCACTCGGAATAGAAGCCCGCTTCCTTCAATGCGGCGCGGAAGAGCGTCGCATCTGTGTCGTTGAAGGTCATGCCCTTGGAAACCAGATCTTCCTTCACCGAGGCATTCAGCTTTGCCACATCGGCGCGTTCATCCTTGCCGGACTGGTTGAGGTTCTTGGCAACGATGGCGCGCAGATCGTCCGGCAGCCGCTCCCAGGCGCGCTTGTTGGCCAGGAACCAGAAACCATCCCACATGTGATTGGTCACCGAGCAGAACTTCTGCACTTCGAACAGCTTGGCGGTGGAAATGATTGCCAGCGGATTTTCCTGACCATCGACCACCCCGGTCTGCAGCGCCGTGTAGACTTCCGCGAAGTTGATCGAGGCAGGGGCCGATTTGAAGGCCTTGAACATTGAGGTCCAGAGCGGGCTTACCGGCACGCGGATCTTGAAGCTCTCGAGATCGGCCGGCGTGGCGATGGGCTTTGATGCGCTGGTGATCTGGCGGAAACCGTTATCCCAGATCGTATCCATGGCAACGAGGTTCTGCTTGGCAATTTCGCCGCGCACATATTTGCCGAGATCGCCATCCATGGCGGCCCAGACTGAATCATAATTCGGAAATGCGAAGCCGATGCCGCTGATCGAGGCGTTCGGCACCAGCGTCGACAGGATCAGCGGCGAAAGCGTGAAGAACTCGACGCCGCCCGAGCGCACCTGGCTCAGAACGTCCGTATCGGCGCCAAGCTGGCTGCTGGGGAAGATGCTGATATTGACCTGTCCGTCGGTTTCCTTGGCGATACGGTCGGCAGCCTCCTTGGCACGAATGTTCATGGGGTGCACAGCAGGCAGGTTGTTGGCATATTTGTAATTATACTGGGCAGCGCGGGCGCGCGATACGAAGGCGGTGGCCAGAACGGCGGAACCGGCGCCGGTAAGCATGGTACGTCTGTTGATATTCATTGCTTTTTCCTCCCAAAATAAAGCAGTCGTTTAATTGGCATGGCCGGATCACCCGCCATGATCTTAGAGCAGAATGGTCGAAAATCCCGGAACTGCGGCAATTAACAGCAGGCCGATGACCATGGCCGCGAGATAGGGCCAGATGGCGCCCATGGCTTCATCCGGCGAGACGTTGCCGATCTTGCACGCGATGTAAAAACCGATGCCGATGGGCGGGGCCATCAGGCCGATATTCATGGCGACCACCACGACCATCGAATAATGAATGTCGTTGATGCCGAGCGTGCGGGCGATGGGGAACATGATCGGTGCGAGCAGAACGATGGCCGGCAGTCCTTCCAGCACACAGCCCAGGATCATGAAGATCAGGATCGACACCACCATGTAGGTCATCCAGCCGCCCGGCAGATCGGTAATCATGGCGGTGAGCTGGAATGCGAAACCGCTCTGGGTCAGTCCCCAGGCCATGGCCGAGGCGCAGCCGAGGATCAGCAGAATCGCCCCGGACAAGGCGGCTGTCTCGACCAGCATCGAATAGAGTTTTCTCAAGCTGATACCGCCATAAAGCACCGCGCCGATGATCATGGCATAGAGCACCGCAATGGTGGAGACTTCGGTTGCCGTCGCCACGCCGCCGCCCACCAGGCTGCGGATGAGGAAGGGCAGGACGAGCGCGGGGGCGGCGACAAGGGCCGCCTTGCCAACCAGCGGCCACGGGGTGCGCTTTGCGCCTTCCATGTTCTCGTGCCGCGCCTTCCAGCGGGCGAGCACCGCCAGCACCAGAAGCAGCACCATGGCGATCATGAAGCCGGAGGTGAAGAGGCCGGCAATTGATACACCCGCCGCAGACCCAAGGACGATCAGCACGATGGAGGGTGGAACCGTATCGGCCATGGCGGCGCCGGTTGCCAGAAGCGCGATCATTTCCTTCGGCTTGTGGCCACGCCGTTTCATTTCCGGAAACAGCGCCGGCGCGACGGTCGCCATATCGGAAACCTTGGAGCCGGAAATACCGGAGACCAGGAACAGCGAACCGAGCAGCACATAGGACATGCCGGCGCGGATATGACCGAACATCGACGACAGAAGCTCCACGATCGCCCTGCCCATGCCGGTCGCGTCGAGCACGCAACCCAGTAGCACGAACACCGGCACCGACAGCAGAATGATGCCCGACATGCCCTCATCCATCCGCCCGATCATCACGATCGTCGGAACCCAGGTGGTGAAGGTCAGATAAGCGAGCGTTCCAAGGCCAAAGCAGAAGGCGATCGGCACGCCCAGCACCAGAAACACCGCGACGAACAGCCCGAGGAAGATCGCCAGATTGAGATTGCCGAGGGATTCCAGCATCGGCGATGCCAGATAGAGCAGGGTGGAGGCGACCGCGACGGTGGCGAAGGCGGTGATGATATCCCGCAGATTTTCCCGTCTGAACAGATTGTTGAGAACCAGGAGCAGCATGAGGCAGGCGCCCACCGGCAGCGCCGCGGCGCGAAACGACATCGGAATATTCAGCGCCGCTGACGTGACCACCCATTCCTCGATGGCATATTCCATGGCGGGTTTGATAATTGCCGCAAGAAATGTCGCCACCAGCATCAGAGCCAGCGAATTGATGTAGCCGAGAACACGTTGCGGGAACATGTTGAGAAACAGCGTCAGGCGCAGGTGTTCGCTGCGATCGATCGCAATCGCCGCGCCCAGCATGGCAAACCACAGGAAGCACAGCGACGCCGTTTCATCGATCCAGACGATCGGCAGATGCAGCGCATAACGGGAGGTCACGCCAAGCAGAAGCAGGCCGATCATCACCGCCAAAAGCACGGCCGCAACCGCCTCGATGGGGCGCATGAACCACGAACCCGTTACCGGGGCGGTGTGCAGCAACTCGCCGTCGAGCACAAAGACGTCGTCATTCGCGTTTGCGGTCATGGTCATCGGGCCTCCTCTCCCACAAAACAATCTTCGCAACGAAGATGTCCGCAAAACAGCATGTCCGTGCCACGACCGCGACATCAAGGCAGCTGTATTGCCAGACAGGCCAGACCCCTCCAAAAGCCTGAATGCATCGATACATATCCTCCACTATATGGACCGATACAAAACCATGTATTCGGGATACACAGGATATTCTGTAAAATCAACACGATTTAGGCATATTTATAAAGGCTATTCGCCGCCCTACTAGGTCCATATTGTGGATCATACTTTGTACGCGCTTTAATTCAGGTTGCAAGGATACGCCGCCCGCATGGCCTGCACCGGGATTTTCAGCTTGAATTGGTTTTGATGTCATTCTCTACGGCCGGTCCGGATTTTGGCCGTGTATGCTGGCACTTTTACTGGCAAAAGGGCGAGGTTATCGCGCTTCCAGCGCAACTATCACGACGCACCAGGCCAGGACGAGACCGCGCCAACAAATTCAGCCTCATCAAAAACGCCGCTTCCCACCCAGGCCACGATCGCATCGGGCCGCACGAGAACCGCGCTCAACCCCGGCTGCTCCTCAGCATCCACGACAAGGTAGACAAGCCGGTCTTTCCAACCTTCCGCCAGCTTGCCAAGTCCTGGCCGCGCCTCGAAACCCGGCAATACCGCCCGGCTACCGCGCAAATGCTCGTTCATCCGCGTCCCATCCGGAGGCGCAAAATCCGGCGCACGACACCCCACAGGCGCGGGACGTCCCCAAGATCATTACGCAGACCAACACCCCGGACGCGCTCGGCGAAATAGGTCGCCCCATCGCGCGTGACGGCAAGATCGCGGATGATGGCTTCCAGCGCCCGCTCGCTTCGGCCGGGCCGGGCAGCGGCCTTACACGCCCTTTATGATGTTGCAGATACCCTCGCGAATGACGTTCTTGTCGGCGATCTGTCCTGCCTGGATGTTGAAAACAGCATCGATCCGCACAGCATTGCCTTTCTGCCGTGCCACCACCCGCAGCGTCTGAATTCTGCCGCTGCCGCTGGTTTCCTGATGGGCATCGATCGAGGAGAGTGCCTTGTTTATCTGGATGCCGGAGAAACCTTCAGCCGCGACGGCCTGGGCAAGCTTTTGAAGAACCGCGGGTGCCTTGGCCTTCGGCAGTTCCTGCCATGACTTGTAAGAGACGGCGGTCACCATCGGCACGCCTGAAACGGTGAAGTTTTTCTCGCAGGATGCTGCGAAGGCAGGGCTTGAGAAGGCGATGAGGCCAAGGGCTGTGACAAGAGATTTCATTGGCATGATCCGATTGTTGGTGAAGGTTTCAGCTGTTGCCCGCGTCAGAACGACGACCTTTTTCCCCGGTAGGTCGCAGGCGGTGGCAGGGCTTCATGGGCCTGTGCCAGCGTTTCCAGCCATGTTGCCAGCCCTTCGGGAACGGCTTCGTTGCCGGCTTCCAGCGCCTCGATCCATGAGAGCTCGCATTGCAAGGCAGAGGCAATATTGATTGGCGTCCAGCGGATCACCCGCAGACATTCATTGAAGCGATCTGGCGACATGATGATTTGTTATGTTCCCCGTCATTTTCTTAGCGAAGCTCACTCACACGGCTGCGAGAGTCAATCTTTTTTGCAACTTTTGATGGCTTCTTTTCGACTCAGTAGTTGCATCCGCCGCCGGTTACGGAGCACCACGCGCTGGAAGGGACAGGCAAGCCGCTCAAACGATACGTCTGGTCGACACTAAGGCATCTCATCCCCGGCGGATCACTCCTGCCGGGAAAACTTAGTTGATATGCTAAGTTTTCCCTTGCTCCATCGCGACGAAGCATGATAGTTAGCAATATGACTAAGCATCACCGTGAACTTTCACTGATCTTCCAGGCTCTGGCCGATCCGACGCGGCGGGCGATTCTGGCGCGCCTCGGCGGCGGGCCGGCTCCGGTCATGGAGTTGTCCGCTCCCACGGGGCTGCGTCTGCCCACGGTCATGCGGCATCTTTCCGTGCTGGAGGAGGCGGGGCTGATCATCACGTCCAAGGATGGGCGGGTGCGCACCTGCGCCATCGTGCCCGAAGCGCTGGAGCCGGTAAGGACATGGCTCGATGAGCAGCGGGACATGTGGGAGAGCCGGCTTGACCGGCTGGAGGCGTTTGCAATGCAGGCCATGAAGGAGGAATCCGAATGACAACGAAACCGGGTCAACAAAGCGCACACGCTGAACCGCATCAGCCACAAGACCGTTTTGCGACGCTCAGCTTCGAACGGGAAATTGCCGTTCCGCTATCGGCTCTCTGGCAGGTCTGGCTGTCACCCGCTGCCCGGGCGGTGTGGGCCTCTCCGTCACCCTCGGTCACCGTGGAGTTCCTGGAGGCGGACAGCAGGCTGGGCGGTCGCGAAGTGTCGCTCTGTAAGGTCACCGGCCAGCCGGATATTCGCTGTGAATGCGGCTGGCTGGAGCTGCAGCCAACTCGCCGCAGCGTGAATTACGAGGTGGTCTCATCCGGCGGTGTAACCCAGTCGGCAGCGCTGGTAACTGCCGATTTCCAGTCTGCGGAAGAGCGCAGCCGCCTGACCGTTACGGTCCAGCTTTCCTCCTTGGCCGAGGATATGCGCGATGGTTATCAAGAAGGTTTCGGCGCGGGTCTCAACAATCTGGCCAGCGTGGCCGGGCGGACCATGGTGCTGGAGCGAACGATAAAGGTGCCGCGAAACATCGTCTGGAAAGCCTGGATGAGCGAAAAGACGCTGCCGCAATGGTGGGGCCCTGAAGGATTTTCCTGCCGCACGAAGAGGATTGATCTGCGGACCGGCGGGGAATGGGTCTTTGACATGATCGGCCCTGACGGCACAGTCTTCCCGAACCATCATCGTTATGTCGAGGTCCGGCCAGAAGAGCGGATCGCCTATACGCTGCTTTGGGGCGAAAACGGGCCGAAACATGCCGACGCCTGGGCCTCCTTCGAAGATCAGGATGGCGCGACGAAAGTTGTGCTGGGCATGGTGTTCAGCACGGAAGCCGAGTTCCAGCAAGCGAAGGGTTTCGGCGCCGTGGAGCTGGGTCAGCAGACGCTGGGTAAACTGGAACGCTTCGCCAAGGCACTATAGATGCGCCGGGCCGTCAGTTCCATGTGCAGAGGTCTCGATACTGGCCTCTTGTCCAGAGCGGAAATTATTCTTCAAAGCCGCTCCGCGCGTGCGAGATCGTCTTGCAGGTCCCGCCATCCTTTTCGCCAACCATGCGTTGATCGCGAATGACTGAACCCTTGGCGATGTCGATCTCCCATGCCACCGAGCCTTCATTCAGGCTCGCTTTACCACCGGCAAAGGTGCCTTTCTCCATTCTCTGACTCCCGGAAGCCGGGACATAAACTCCAAATGTCCCGGCGGCTTCATCGAGAGCGAAATTGAATACCTGGGGAATTCCCTTCGAAGTTGGAAATTCGCAACTGAGATATGTCGTTGTGGCAAAGGCAGCAGAGCCTGAAAAAAACAGGGTGGCAACGGCAAATCCTGTTTGTATGATGGCCTTCAATTCCTGAGCCTCATTTGTGTTTTTTCGTCCGACTCACGCTCTGCCTGGTGTTGTCGGAATTTAAAACCCGAGTGACGAATTATGGAATGCTATTTTCGCCGAACCCGCCCCAAATAGTCCAGTTTCTTCACACGGCGGGCGGGCAATCCTTGATATTCGTTGATAGAGGAGCGCCCTTGATGATCTTCTATGGTCACGATGCAAGTCGGCTAAGCGTAGTTTTCGGTGCTCTTTTCCCAGACGAAGCCTTAAGCGGCGACTAATTCGTCAAGATGAGGCCAACTACGACGGAAACTTGTTAGGGCGACCGGGTTCCGGATCCATTCAATCATCCCTGATCAGCATCGTCCGACTGGTCGGGCACCATGTTGGTGCGAACTTGCCGTTCCCCTTGGTGCGACACAGCTTCGTATGAACGGGAGCTACCGCACCAAGAATATAAATGTCAGTGTCCTTTCAAGCACTGCGGAAGGCGGTTTTTGTAGTGGATTTGGCTCGTTTCTTCCCCCTAATCACTCGGTGGCCGTTTGGATCGATCACCAGCCCTGTCAGCTTGGGTTGATACCTGCCAAAAGATGCGGTGACCGACCCAGGAGCTGCTGAATACCTTCATTAGACGCCAACCACCAATCATCCGCCACCTGCGGCCGCCTCCACGATCAGTTTGAGCGAAGGAACATAACATGAGCTGGAACCCCACGCAGAACCCCGAATGCCCGGAAACTGACAGCCTTGACGCAATCGAGACCCTCATCATCCCGCGTACCCGCGATCTCGGCGGGTTCGAAGTGCGCCGTGCATTACCCGCTCCGAAACGGCAGATGGTTGGCCCCTTCATCTTTTTCGATCAGGTGGGACCGGCTGAGTTCCTGACTGGCGGCGGCATCGACGTCCGTCCGCATCCGCATATCGGGTTGGCGACCGTGACCTATCTTTATGAGGGTGCTTTTCACCATCGTGACAGCACCGGCGCCGACCAGATGGTCTACCCCGGTGAGGTGAACTGGATGATCGCCGGTAACGGCGTCACTCATTCCGAGCGCACTAGCGAGGACATGCGCAGCCGTCCCCGCACCGCTTTCGGAATCCAGACCTGGGTCGCACTGCCGGATCACGCGGAAGACACTGCGGCCAGTTTCGAACATCACGGTCGCGAGGCGCTGCCATTCATCGAGGATGAAGGCAAGCAGGTGCGGCTGATCATCGGCTCGGCCTGGGGCGCGCGGGCCCCGGTCAAGACCTTCACCGAGACCTTCTATGCCGATGTCATTCTGTCCGCCGACGCAAGGCTGCCGCTGCCCGACGATCACGAGGATCGCGGCGTCTATGTTGTCGAGGGCAGCATCCTGATCGCCGGAACTCCCTTTGCTGCTGGCCAGATGATGGTGTTCCGTCCCGGCGATCGGATCAGCCTGACAGCAGGCGAGGCAGGCGCGCGGCTTATGGTGCTCGGTGGCGAGACAATGAATGGACCGCGCTATATTTCGTGGAACTTCGTCGCCTCGTCGCAGGAGAAGATCGATGCCGCGAAAGAGGCCTGGCGCAAGGGTGACTGGGAGCATGGTCGCTTTCGTCTACCGCCCGGCGACGAGGCCGAATTCATCCCGCTGCCCGAATAGCTGAAGTGATCGAATCTCGGACCAGGTTCGTTAATCCGTCGGCAACTAATAAATGAGGACGAGAAATGACAAAACCCCAAGCCATCTTTCCCGTCAACAGACATGCTCTTTACGAAGAACATCGCTACTCGGCAGCGATCCGATCAGGCGATCTTCTTTTCGTTTCGGGGCAAGTCGGCAGCCGCGGCGATGGAACACCCGAACCTGATTTCGAACTGCACGTTCGACGATCTCGTGGATGTCATGACGCTCCACACGGATCCGGAGAGCCAGTTCGCAACGATCATGGAAGTCAGGCAGAGGATTTTCACCAGGCTGCCTTATCCCAACTGGACTGCCGTCGGAGTAAACTGGCTGGCCGGGTTCGATTTGGAGATCAAGGTGATCGCACGCATACCGGAGAGCAATTAAGTCCTGAGGCTTTTCATCATCCGCCCACTGTAAGGACGGCCTTTCCTGCGAACTTTCTTTTCAGAAAGTCACGGGCTGTCGTATCGATATCGGCCCAAGGTACAGTCTTTCCGATGACCGGACGGAGACTTCCATCGGACAGCCGCCGCGCAAGACCGGCAAGAATGGCCGACCCATCGGCCGCGTGTTCCTGCCGGGTCAGCTCCTCGAGGAGGAAGAAGCCGTAGAGAACCGTACCGCCATATGCTCCGCCGGATTGAAGGCGGAAGCGGCGGGCGTCAAAGGTTGTGAGTGTATCCTCCGAAGCATCCCCGAAAAGAACGCAGACACCGCGTGATGCCAACCACATTAGCGTCTCGCCCAGAAGCGAGCCTCCGACACCCTCCAGAATCAGGTCGTAGGGCCCGCCCTTCTCGCCGGCCTCGACGCCGACCGCGATATCGTTTGCGCCAAGGCTGCGCAGGAATTCCCCAGTCGAGCCATCCCGCGTGAAGGCGGTCACGTGGGCGCCAGCAGCCGCTGCGAGCTGGATCGCATAAATGCCGACACCGCCCGTGGCCGCCGTGACGAGAACACGGCTTCCTGGACCGATCGCTTTCTTCTGTAATGCGACGGCCGCGGTCAAACCTGCGACAGGCAGCGTCGAGGCTGCTTCAAAGCTCACGTCGCCGGGAATTTTGGCAAGCCGGCTCGTCGGCACGGCGACACGTTCCGCCCAGCCGCCGCTCCATACCAGGCCCACCACGCGATCACCCGGGTGAAAACCGGATCCTTCCGGAGCCGTCTGGACCACGCCGGACAAATCCCATCCGGGTCGATCGCCATCGTTACCTTCATGGATTGCACCGCGAACTTCGCCGTTGTTCAGCGAGAACGCGCGAACCGCGACGATTGCCTCGTCCGGTGCGGCTTCAGGCTCTGTATGTTCGGTAAGGACAAGTTGAGTTTTCGCACCTGTCTTCGAAACTGTAACTGCTTTCAATGAGACACTCCCGATTTAGTATTCGATCAGATTTAGATCCGGTTGCACGCGGCGGGTGAAAACAGGCGCAACGGGTGGTCGCCTCTTGGCCAAAAGCATAACTATTTCGCAGCCGGTCGTTCTTCGCGAACCGTTTTCGCCAGGCAGCCGGTAACAAAACGAATGACCTCCTCCGTAAGTTCCTGATCCTCCGGGGCGCCTCCAAATCCGCCATGCGGCATTGCCTCGAAAACATGCAGCTCTGCCGGAACTCCCGCACGTCTCAGCTTGCGATGAAGTCTCACCGCATTGGAAAGGAACAGATCGCGGGTTCCGCTTTGCAGGAAAGTCGGTGGAAAATTGGCCGATATTTCCCCGAAAAGTGGAGACAGGTAGGGATGAGACAAATCCGCTCCGTTTGCATAGAGCAGATTATTCGACATCAGCGAATTCGGCAGGATGACGTCGATCGTCCGGTTGGTCTGAAAGCTGTCACCCGATTCAGTGAGGTCCACTTCCGGGGAAAGGAGCACGGCACCGGCCGGAAAAGACAGGCCCTCGTCCCGTACCCTCATAATAGCAGCCATCGCCAGGTTACCGCCGGCCGAGCGACCGCTAAACACGACACGGTTTGCGCCATAGCGCTGGATGAGGTGCCTGTAGGTCACGATGCAGTCATCGAGGGCGGCGGGATAAGGGTAATCTGGTGGCATGCGATAGTCGATACCGTAGCAGATCATGCCGTGCCGCTCTGCGTGTATTCGCGCACTTTCCCGACAGGAATCGCCACCGCCAAAAACAAGCGCGCCGCCATGTAGATCGACAAGAGCGCAATCCCGAAGCCTAATATTTTCCGGTGTCGCTACATGAACCGTGGTTTTGCCGAAATGCAGCGTTTCGAGATTTCCTTTCGTTTCCTTCACAGCCTCCGGAAGAGTTTCGGCGTAATACCTGTCGGCAGCGATCTGCATCTGCCGCCATGCCTCATGATCTTGTGGTGATGGTGTTGGAAAGAGCGCGTTGAGCGGTGTTCCCTCGCGTACGGCGGCGTGCAACATTGCCTGCGCTTCGGGGCTTATTGAGGCGGGGACGGGTATTATGCGTTCGTCTATGCGGACGCCCTGTGAAACAATCGGGTTTTGGCCGTCTTTCATTGGAAGTTTCTCCCAATCCATTCGTCGGTCTCGCTGATGCCTTCGTCCGCCAGTCCACGACCGGTTGGAAGCTCACGCAACTCCAGGGGCACCCCATTTATTTTCAATGCGTCAGCCACTGCTGACGCTTCAGGTGCAGATGGATCATCGTGTTTATTGAGCATCGGCGTGTTCATTCCGGAAATACTCACAGCAAAGACGGTCAGGGGGCCATGGACGTTTGCAGAAAGCCCGATCATCAGAGGGGCTTTGAGGAGGGTTGAAGCAGCAGCCGGTTGCTACCCGACATGATGTCCCCGTGGACCTGCTCGGACAGCCGCTCGGCATCGCGCCGGCGAATGTCGGTGGTGGCATCTTCAATATCGGCTTTTCCGTAGCCCAATGCTCGCAAACCTTCGGCTCCCATCAGGTAAGCGGATTCGACCGTTTCACGGATCTGGTAATCGACGCCGACATGGATCAGATTTACCGCGTGTTCTCGATCGTAGCTGCGGACAAGAAGCTTGGCCTGGGCAAACTCGTGTTGCGCCAGTTCCACGATCTTCATCGCGGCCTTTGGATCGTCTACGCAGATCATGATCGCATCGGCTTCCCCCGCACCGGAGTGTCGCAGCGTGTCGAGCCGGGTGCCGTCGCCGAAGAAGACCTTGAATCCATATCGCCCGGCATCGCGGATGCGGTCAGGGTCCTTGTCGATGACAGAAAGCTCGACGCCCTGCGATAGAGGTATCTGTGACGCGATCTGACCGAAGCGTCCGAACCCGATGATGAGGACGCGTCCCTTGAGATCGCGAGCATGATCGACGCCATCCATCGATGCTTCCGTACGAAGCAGAAGGTCGGCCAGTATCGTGAGCAGCGGGGTCAACACCATCGACAGGATCACGACGGTTGCAAACAGCGCGTTCTGCCGTGCATCGATCACGCCGCCCGAAGTTGCCGCCGCATAAAGGACGAAGGCGAATTCGCCGCCCTGGAGAAACATCGACGTGCGATGCAAGGCGTGAGAGCTGGAGCCGCCGAACAGCCGGGCGACGGCATAGACCGCGGCGCCCTTCGCGACCGTGAACGCGCCCAACAGGCCCAGCAGGAGCGGCCATTCGGCCGCGACGACCGAAAGGTTCAGCGACATGCCGACGGCAAGAAAGAAAAGTCCCATCAGCAAGCCGCGAAACGGCTCGATATCGCTTTCGATCTGGTGCCGGTAGCTTGAACCAGAGAGCATCACTCCAGCAAGGAACGCGCCCATCGCCATTGACAATCCGACTGCATCCATCAGCAATGCTGCGCCGAGCACAACAAGCAGCGCGCCTGCCGTCAGCACTTCGCGGGTGTGTGTGCGGGCCAGCAATGCGAAGAACGGATTAAGACCCCAGCGCGATACGCCCGAAAGCACGAGCAGCGCCGCAACGGCCGCGAAGGCGTCAGTCCATCCCGCCTCTCCACGCGAGAGCGGTGAGAGAAAGGCGACCACCGCCAGCAGCGGTACGATCATCAGATCCTCAAACAACAGGATAGCGACCGATTTTTGTCCCTCTGTGCTCGAAACCTCGCCCCGATCCTGCAACACGGACATGATGACGGCGGTCGAGGATAAGACAAACCCCGCCCCGGCGATGAAAGCGACGGTCGCGGAAAGGCCAAGGAGCAAAGCGCCCGTCAGCGCAAGGGCGGCTGTGGCTAAAAAAACCTGGACAAGGCCCAGCCCGAAAATCTGGGCCCGCATCGCCCATAATTTGTTCGGGCGCAGCTCCAGTCCGATCACGAACAGGAACATCACCACGCCAAGCTCGGAAAAATGGAGGATGGATTGGGTATCGGTGAACAACCCCAGCACCGATGGCCCGACGAGAACACCAGCGGCGAAGTAGCCGAGCACCGATCCGAGCCCCAGCCGGCGGAACAATGGCACAGCGACAACAGCCGCTCCCATCAGGACAACTGCCGGTCCAATCGTTTGCCCCAGGCTCACTTCAGCCATCCACGTACCTTTCCTGCTTTGCGTTGGTCATGATCAAAGGGCGTCGGATGATAAGCCGTCCGCCGTGATCGATAGTTGGAAGCGAAGCCCGGCAGGGTGTCCGCCACCTCGCTCAAGCCTTGTCGTGGCCTTCGATGAAGGCCAGCAGATCGGCATTGATCAGTTCGGGATGTGTGGCGAACAGGCCGTGCGACAGGTCGGGATAGGTCTTCAGCGTGCCGTTCGGCAGCAGGTCGATCGCCTTGCGGGCCGAAGCGTCGATCGGCACCACCTGATCGTCTTCGCCGTGCATCAGCAGAACCGGCTTCGAAACGGCCTTCAGGTCCTCGGTGAAATCCGTCTCCGAGAAGGCCGAGATGCAGTCGTAGTGCGCTTTTGCACCGCCCATCATACCCTGCCGCCACCAGTTGCGGATCAGTCCCTCGCTTACTTCGGCGCCTTCTCGGTTGAAGCCGTAGAAGGGGCCGGTCGGGACATCGAGGAAGAACTGCGCGCGATTGCGCAGGAGCGCCTCGCGAAATCCATCGAATACCTGCATCGGCAGGCCACCGGGATAACGCGGTGTCGCCAGCATGATCGGCGGCACCGCGCCGATCAGAACGGCCTTCGACACACGACCAGGCTCGCTGCGAGCGACATAACGGATCACCTCGCCGCCGCCGGTCGAGTGCCCGACGTGAACCGCGTCCTTCAGATCGAGCTCCTGGGCGAGCGCCGCGACGTCAGACGCGTATGTGTCCATCTCGTTTCCTGTATCGGTCTGGTCGGAGCGACCGTGACCGCGCCGGTCGTGCGCGATGACGCGATAGCCTTTGCCGAGGAAGAACAGCATCTGGTTGTCCCAGTCGTCTGCGCTGAGTGGCCAGCCGTGATGGAACACGATGGGCTGCGCGTCTTTCGAACCCCAGTCCTTGTAGAAGATCCGGGTGCCGTCCTGCACGGTAATCGTCGTCATGATGTTCTTTCCTTTCCTCAGGTTTTCGGATGGGTAGACCGGGCTGCCACTGGTTGATCATGGGCATGCGGATGTTCTTGTTGCTTCTTTGGATCAGTCCAGACCGACGAGTTGCAGGCGCAGCGTCCGGACCATGCGAAGCATCTGCTCGGTGTGGTGGCCTGAGCCCGCCGTTCAGCTGCAGGCTGTAAGTCCTAGTCTGTCGCGACAAGCCAGTTCGAAACATGAGAAGCGTGAGAGTGACGGTCGTCATGTCCCTGCACTCCAGACAGGCGCATTTCGCTCAAACGATTCGATCAGCAACTCTGAAAGGATGCGCACCTTTTGTGCCGGATGCGGACTGGGTGGGCGCACGACGTGGACAGTGCCGACCGGCAGTGGATATGCGGTCATGACCGGTACGAGCGCGCCGGATGCAAGGTAATGTTGCGTGACACAGTCGGGAAGCCATGCAAGGCCAAGTCCGGCCGCGGCAGCATTGGCAAGTGCCATGCCGTTTTCGGTTTTGAACCGTCCTTGCGGTTGCACGGTGACGATTTTGTCTCCATCCACGAACCGCCATGTTTCAGCTCCAACCAAAGCTTGGTGAGAACTGATCTCATCCGGTGTTTCCGGCGAGCCATGCATCCTGATATAGTCAGGGCTTGCGACCAACTGCCCATAGATCTGACCAACTCGCCTCGCGATCAGGTTCGAATCACGCAGTGCGCCGACCCGGATCGCACAGTCAAATCCCTCTGCGATCAAATCCACGAAGCGATCACTGTAGTCGGCCTGTATTTGCAGCTTTGGATGAAGCCATGCCATCCGCGAAAGCACGGGCGCAAAATGCACAGGCCCCGATGTCAGTGGCACGGCGACCCGCAAGCGTCCGCGCAGGTCACCGGTCGGCAATATCTCGTCTTTTGCCGCATCGATTTCGGCGCAAACCTTTGCCGCATGTTCGCGAAATGCAACCCCGGCCTCCGTCAGCGCGGCACCACGGGTCGTTCGCGCAAGAAGCTGGATACCCAGGGATCCCTCGAGCCGGATAAGGCGGCGACTGACCATTGACTTCGATATCCCGAGCCGACGCGCCGCGGGAGAAACGCCGCAGGCGTCGGCAACCTCGACAAATGTCCGCAGATCCTCGATATCCATATGGTCACCCCGCTTCGATTTCGTTTCTCGATCAGATTTTTGTCGCAGCCCTCACAATTGGTGCGACCTCGGTGCCGAGAAGCTCGATCGAGCGTTTCATTGCCGCCGTTTCCAGAGAGGCGGTGCTCATCTGAAAGGTGATGCGCGATAGACCGCCCAGCGCCTGGCTGGCCCGAAGCATCTTCTCGGCAACCGTCGCCGGGGCGCCGATCAGGAAGGCGCCTTTGGGCCCCGCCATGTCTTCGAACTGCTGACGCGTCGGAGGCGACCAGCCACGTTCGCGTCCGACCCTGGCCGTCAGATGCGCCCAACCCGGGAAGAAGCCGTCCCTTGCCGCCACGTCGGTCTCGCCGACGAAGCCCATCGCATGAACGCCCACCTTGAGCTTTTCGGGACTGTGCCCCGCGCGCAGGCCGGCCTCGCGATAGAGATCGACGAGCGGGCGAAACCGTTCAAATGTTCCTCCAATGATCGCCACCATCAGCGGAAGGCCGAGCGCGCCGGCACGCGCGAAGGACTGCGGCGTGCCGCCGACGCCGATCCATAGAGGCAGTCGCGATTGGTGGGGCCTCGGAAAGACCCCCTGACCGTTCAACGCCGGGCGGAAACGGCCCTCCCAGACGGGATTGCTTGTCTCGCCGAGCTTCAGGAACAGGTCGAGCTTCTCGGCGAAGAGTTCGTCATATGCCCGTGTGTCCAGGCCGAAAAGCGGAAAGGCCTCGCCGAACGAACCACGGCCGACGACGAGCTCGGCGCGCCCTTTGGAAATCAGGTCGAGGGTCGCGAATTCCTGGAAGAGTCTTACAGGATCGGCGGCGCCCAATACCGTTACCGCGCTCGTCAATCGAATCTGGTCGGTGCGCGCCGCAGCTGCGGCAAGTATGATCGCCGGTGCGGAATCGAGGAATTCGGCGCGATGATGCTCGCCGATGCCGAATACGTCGAGCCCGACCTTGTCGGCGACCTCCACTTCCTCAAGAAGATCGGCCATGCGGTCGGTCGCCGAAGGGAGCTTTCCTGTCGTCGGATCAGGAAGGATTGCGGCAAAACTGTCGACACCAATTTCCATGAAGGCTCCTTCGAAACTTGTTTGGTTGATGACGGGCGGCGAGGGGAGGTCGCTGCTCACCCCCCCGGCACCCAATATCGCTTAGCGGGATAGTCGTCACATTTGCGGTCGCCATTGCCGTTTCACAATGGTCTCCGGCATCGATGTAAACTCTGCCTCGCTGTCGACCGGTGTTGACGGATGCGACGGGGAGGGCGCTTGCGGTTGCACGCCCTTCCCCTCCCGATAGCCGGTTCGGATCAGGCGGTTTTGCCCGGCACAGGCGTATTGAGCAGCTGCTGCTCCCAGAGATAGGCGATGCCGCTGCCGGCGAAGTGCTGGATGAGGATCTCGGTCAGCTGCTCGACATGCCCGGTGCGGGCCCAATCGCGTTGCCATTCGCCAGCGAGCGCCATTACTGTCATCGGGTTTGCACCAGCCGCGATCATCCGCTGGATAGCGACTTCGTGAGACTCCTTCGAAATCCCGCCCGATGCGTCGGTAATCACGGTCACGTCCCAGCCTTCGCCGGCGGCCTGGATCACAGGCATCGCCACGCAGACCTCGGTCCACAGGCCGGCGATGATCAGCTGCTTGCGGCCGGTCGCCTTGACGACGTTCACCACATTCTCATCCTGCCAGGTGTTCACCCAGGTGCGATCGATGACCTCCTGGCCCGGAAATACGTCGGTGATCTGCTTGAAGAGAAGACCGCCGCGCGCAGCGATGACACTGGTCAGAATGGTCGGAACATCGAAGGCTTTTGCCAGCTTCGCCAGCGCAGTCGTGCTGTTGACCACAGCTTGCGGATCGTGGCTGTTCAGGTTCGCCAGCTGGTAAGGCTGGTGGTCGATCAGAACGAGGACGGAGTCTTCGGGGCGGAGAAGGGAATCAAGGCCGTTACGAAAGGTCATGGTATCATCCTGTGTTAGCGGTTCACTGGAGCGCTTTTGCTCAAAAGACATGCGCCCTTCGAGGCGGCGCGACAGGACGAAACTTGTCATTCCCGTTTGTGATGCGGTAGTCCTTGTTTGCGCTAAGCTGTGTCGCAGAATGGGGAACGCCGAGTGGATATCGGAGATCTCCGGACATTCGTCGAGGTTGCTGATGCGGGCGGCATCACATCGGCCGCGTTGCGGCCTGGCGTCTCCAAGTCGATGGTCAGCCGACGGCTCGTGCGGCTTGAAGCGGAGCTTGGGGTGCAGCTTCTGGCGCGATCCACCGACCTCGTCCGCCTCGGCAACGAACCCAGCCCAGACTGATGTTACCGCGTCTTCGGGAACGGTTTTGTACCTAACGCGAGCCGGTCACCCGGCGTCCAGCGGGACGATGCTGCCGCCTTCCGCGTGCAACCGGGACAGATAGGTGGCGTGATCGAGAACCTGAAAAGGAAAATACAGCCCTGCCGGGGTCGGTCCATTACCATCCAGCCCGATCAGTCGTTCGAGGATCATGCTGACGCCCAGTGCAGTCAAGGGCGCTGCGCCGCCCGGATGAAACACTGCATGGCGGTTGCGAAGCGGCTGCCCGTCGTGATCCTCGCCTGCCAGTTCGATGATGATCTCCGTCGACTTGGGTTTGCCGCGACGACGGGACGTACTCACGCCGGTCGCAATGTTGAACTGTACATTCGGCGCCCCGGTCGCCGTCGCGAGGCCGACAACATCGATAGACGAAAAGCCTGTCCCAGCCATTTGGGTACCATCGATTGCACGGAACTCGGCCTTCGCATTATCTTCCCTACGCCAGACATAGCTGCCGTCACGACGGGTGAGGGCGGCCGGCATCATCCGGTTCAAGCGCTCAAAATCCTCGGCGACAGCCGGCCCGCCACCATCCTGCTCATCGACAAGGGCACCGATCGTGATCTCGTGGAGTCGTGCAAACGGTTTGGCGCATGTGAACGTGGCGACGGTTGTGGCACCGACGAGCCACTCATAGCCGAGGACGACTGCCGCAGCGTCTGGCGCGTGCATATAGGTTGCGACTTCGGGAGCAATTTCATAGACGCCTGACGAAATGCCCAGATGGGGTATCCTGCGACTTTGAGCGAAGCGCAGGCTGGCCACTCGTTCGTCTGCATAAAAAATCGCGACGGCACTGACCTCGCGATCACCGAGACCGAGATTCTCAGCATGCGTGTCGATCAAGATGCCCTCTGCTTGCCCGATCTCGCTCGCGGCGCTGCGGCTTTTGATCAGATCGCGTCCTCCAATCAATAAAGGAACATCGGGGTAAACGGAGCGAAGTGCACGGGCAGTCAGGCGCCCGATCGCGCCCGTGCCGCCCATCAGGAGAATAGGATGGGAAATCATTGTCATATATCCTCACTTGGCATAACCTACGAATGGTAGGTTATGCCTACTAAAAGTAGGTTTTGCAAGGACTCGACAGTGACAAGCACTTCCAATCACGTTGCCACACAGACCTCATCGCATAGGCTTTCCAAAGGAGAGAGACGACGGCAACTGCTCGATACCGCATTGTTGATCGTCCGCGATGAAGGTGCAGACCGCCTGACGCTGGGCAATCTCGCCTCCTGTGCCGGAATCTCGAAACCGGTGGTGTACGAACATTTCGGCACCCGTTCAGGTCTGCTGATCGAGCTTTACCGGTGGATTGACGACGAGCGGGTAAAGGCGTTTCGAACCGCGATGGCAGCCGGCGGGCGAAGTTTGGAGGAAACCATTCGGTTGCTGGCGGAAGCCTACATCCGTTGCGCTGCCGACATGACGGATGAATTTCACACTGTTGGCGCTGCCTTAACCGGAAGCGAGGAAAAAGTCGTCGTATTTCAGGAATTGCTCGACAATTCGGTTCAGATGTTCGCTGCAGTCCTTAAGCCCTTCGACACTCTATCTACAGGGGATCTGGAGAAGCGTTGCATTGGCTTCGTCGGCGCGGGAGAAGCGCTTTCATCGGCTGTGGTACGTCAGACTTTGTGCCAGGGCGAAGCTGTCGAGGTCTTTGCATCGCTGATCGCTGGCGGAATGGTTGCACCATAAATTATCAGGCCCGGAAAGATCTGAGTGGAGGTCCCGTCCGAGGGAAATGCCGAGAGAAATCGGCACCTCCGTACTGCCTTCGACGTGGATCGTCCGCATATTGTCAAAGTGACGAATGACCGCGTTCGAGCCCAGATGAGCGTCCTGTTCGTGCTGTCCGCGGTTCAGACTGCTGCCTGATCTTCGCGTGCGTCATAGCTGCTCTGGCAATCCTTAATCACATCGATGTGCTCAACAGTCCAGTCGAACAGGACCGAGAACGGCCCTTGCAGCGACCGCCCGAGCGGCGTCAGCGCATATTCGACGCCGAGCACGCGCCCGTTCAGAACCCTGCGGGTCAACATGCCATTGCGCTCGAGCTTGCGCAGCGTCTGGGTCAGCACGCGCTGGGTGACGCCATCGAGACGGCGTTTGATCGCATTGAAGCGACGAGGCTCGCTGAGCACCGCCAGCACCATCATGGACCACTTGTCGGCGATCTGGTCGAGGATCACCCGGCTCGGGCAGTCGGCACGGTAGACGGGATCGTTTTCACTTGTTGGTTCATCCATCGGTATCCTCCGGCATCCCTGGGATGCTTCAGGTGCGTAATTGACGCTAGGTATCCGACGAATACTTTAGGGTCAACGGTGCAAAACATCAGCACCAGAGTTTCCCGAAGAACAGAGACCTTACATATGACAGACACAGATTTCCGCCGGCTCCGGATTTCCCGGGTAGACGGTGTTGCGACGATCACCATCGACAATCCGCCGGTAAATGTTCTCGATGTCCCCCTGATGAGCGAAATACGGCGCTTTCTTCTCTCCGTTCGTGACGATCCTGACACGCACGTGCTGGTTTTCCAGAGCGCAGACCCGGATTTCTTCATTGCCCATGTCGACATGACATTGATCGATGAGCCGCGCGCCTTCGACGATTTTGTTCGCGAGGCCCCGGAAGGCCTTAACCCGTTCCAGGCGTTTGGTGAACTTCTGCGCGAACAGCCGCAGGTGACGATCGTCAAGCTCGCCGGGCTGGCGCGCGGGGGCGGGGCGGAGTTCGTCACGGCGGCCGACATGACATTTGCCGCCGAGGGTCGAGCCGGACTTGCCCAATGCGAGGCGTTGATGGGCATCACGCCGGGCGGCGGCGCTACCCAGTATCTGTCCAGCCGGATGACGCGCGGCCGTGCCCTTGAAGTGATCCTTGGCGCCGATCTCATCGATGCCGGAACGGCGGAACGTTATGGCTGGATCAATCGGGCATTACCTCCCTCGGAACTCGATAACTTCGTCGACCGGTTGGCACGCAACATCGCCGCTTTACCAGAAGGCGTCATCGCCGCCGCCAAAAAGGCGGTGCCACCCGCAGACTTGCGCGAGGGCTTCAGTCGCGAGCACGACGCCTGGGCGGGGTTGTTCGCGCGCCCTGCGGCCGAAAAACTCATTCGGGGCGGGCTTAAGGCAGGAGCACAGACCAGGGACGGTGAGCGAAACCTGGAGGGTCTGCTCCGTGCGTTGGGGGTTTGACGTCAAGGCGTCGCCGGACGTTCCGCATCTTGCAACACAGTTCAACAGGTCTTGAGACTAAGCGTCGTTACTGGAGAACATTAAGTTAGCGGGACAGGCGGTCGAGTGTCTTTCGCATCTTGTGAGAACCGTTGGGGCCTGGGTCGACTACGTAGAAAAGGAAAAACACATGATTGATCTGAACGGGAAACGTGCATTGGTAACCGGAGGGTCGCGAGGCATCGGTGCCGCGATCGCATTGGCTCTCGCCGAGAACGGCGCTGACGTGGCGTTTACGTATCAGCGCTCGGCTGAAAAAGCTGCCACGGTGGCCAAGTCCATTGAGGATACGGGGCGTCGCGCGGTTGCTATTCAAGCCGATAGTGCCGATCCCGAGGCGATCACGCGTGCAGCCAGTGATGCCATCACGGTACTTGGTGGTCTCGATATCCTCGTCAACAGCGCGGCGATCGGCCACTCCGGAATGATCGTTGACCTCGATGTAGCCGACTATCAAACGTTGATGGACGTCAACGTGCGAGCGCCAGTGCTGTTCGCGAAGGCTGTCATTCCGCATCTTTCCGCCGGCGGGCGTATCATCTCCATCGGATCGGGTCTCGGTGAGCGGGTTCCATTCCCGGGCGTAACGGCTTATGCGATGTCGAAGGCCGCACTGACCTCTTTCACCCGCGGGCTGTCGCGCGAACTTGGTCCGAACGGCATTACCGTAAATCTCGTGCAGCCCGGATCCGTGGATACGGAGGCAAATCCGGCGGACGGTGCGGCTGCTGATTTCCAGCGGAGCCTCACGTCGCTGGGGCGCTTCGGCGCACCACGCGAAATCGCGAACGCTGTGGTCTTTCTCGCAAGTCCTGCCGCGAGCCTGATTACGGGTGCCATCTTGACGGCAGACGCGGGCGCGATAGCCTGACTGCGCTCTTCCGTATGCCGAGGAGCAACCGTCGTTCCCTTGCATGATTGGCGTGTGAACTGCCATCCGGCAAAGCAGGCTGGGTGATGCGCGCTGCCGCACCGCATGATCGTGATCTCCTGGCCCGCTATTTCGCCTCGCTGACGATGAAGGGTTGCTCCGCCAAGCGGTCAATCCGCAGTCGTAGCGTGGATACCGGGCCAACGGCGGCGAACGTCCTAAGGCCGGCCATCTCGACGATCGCCTTGATTGTCGGCTTCCCGGCGCCGTGGCCGGCCCGCGTGTCGACCCTGAGGATCCTTGGCTTATCACCGGGCTTTGCGGCCTGGAGCGCCGCAATTTATTTGAGGCTGCGAGCCGACACGATGCGATCGTCGGTATCAGCCGTCGTGACCGGGATCGGCCGGATAGGGCGTGCCCGAGCGGATCGTGTGATAAGGCGAACAGGACAGGAGAATGCGGAAGTCGGCTTCCTTCCCAGGATCGCCGTGGTCAGGTCAACGTAGTTTCGGGCGCTCCCCGGAAGGTGTCAAGACATCCTTGATCGACCTCCCGTTCTGCGTTTTGCAACAGAGTTTCGCATTTGGGGAGACTATGCTGCCCGTATATGCACGACTAGCTTCCAGACCACGAGTTCTCATGAACGCGGGCGCTGTACCCCAAAATATGGCACAGGGCCCCTGGGTGGGCGATTTGAATTACGAAGTATGAACGTCGCTTCCAGCAGGGCGCATAGTCCTGCAACCGTTGCGGGGACGGTCTCTCCAACCGGGTCCGGAGCGACCAAAATTGAAGCAGGAAATCGCATGAAAGACTTCGTCCATCGCCTTCATCATGTCGGTGTCGTCGTCAACGACCTGCAGGCCAGCCTTGACTGGTATCGGGACAAGCTTGGGTTCGAGCACCAGTACAGTTTCACCTTGCCTGGCGCGCAGGTGGCCATGCTCGTTCGCGGCGAAGCTCGGCTCGAAATCTTTCAAGTCGAAGGTGCTGCCCCGATGGCAAGCGAGCGAGAAGACATCGAAACACTCCTGAAACGCGGTGGCGTCAACCATTTCGCGCTCAATGTCGATGAACTGGAAGAGACCATAGCCGCTCTGGCGGCCAAGGGTGTTGAAATCGTCATACCGCCGTCCTCCGTCCCCAACCATTCCGGCGATCGTTTCGCTTACATCCGAGACAATGACAGGATGCTGGTCGAGTTGTTTCAATCGGCATCCCGAGAATGAGTGCTGCGATATCGGCCCCGGAATGCCTGCCGGGGTTTCCTTATCGTGCAGCACCGCGTCTTGCATGTCAGACGACCGATCCATCGTCCCTGAATGTTCGGCATGGCTGTGCATTCGCTACCAGGAGTATTTCAATTCCGCTCGAACATAGTTGCTGTCACTGCCTCCGGCGTCGTGAAGCGCCGAGCCGACCTGATAATGGACGACCTCCAGCGCCCCCGTGAGAACGGGAGTAAAGCGGTAGTCCGCCCTGACCTGCAAATAGGCTCCGGTCCATGCCGGCCCCTGACCCGCCGTGCCAGCCACGGGAACGCCTGGCAGGGTGTAGACGGCGTCATCAGTCGTCTGTCGCCAGAGCAGTCCGACCCCGGCCATCAGGGTCAGGTCTTCTGTCGGCTGAACGGTGACTGATGGTTTTACGTGAACGAGGTTGGCGTATCCGGTATGACCGCCGAGCGAGAAATAAAAACCGTTCGGAAACAGCGGATTGAAAGTGCCAAGCGTGCCGTCGCCTGCATCACCGTCGCCCGACGCCACGTCGAATTGCAGACCGATCCTTGGCGACCAGCTGACATTCTCGAAGGTGTAGCCGGTTCTCGCACCCATGGCCCAGGCCAGAATATCGGCCGAGCCGACCTTGCCGACCTGTCCCATCGCTTCTGCGTCCCAGTCGAAACCAGCATATTTGCCGGCCGTCCGGATGTTGAGGATATGCCTGTCCTCCTCACCTGACGAGGTGAGAAAGGTGGCGTCCCTGCGCTGATAAAGCGCGTAATATGCGGAGGCCTCGATATCCGGCGATAGCTGCCATTCCATACGAGCTCCGCTGAACATTGCATCGCCACTCGATCGATCATCAAAAGGGCGGTCATCGCGATACTGGACAGGCCGGCTGACAAGGCCATAGAAACGCCAGGCACCCGTCTCCCACCCGGCCCAGACAGCATCGAACGACTGACGGACATTCGGCCCATCGCGCGTCGAAACGAACCGCTCCACGTCGAACGCAAAGTCTTGACGGCCAACCCTTGCCCTGAACGTCCCGCTGTCGGTCTCTTGCGTATAGCCGATGAATGCCTGCCGAAGGTCAGACCGGTTTGCATCGTTGGGACCGACTACCGTTTTGTCGAACGCACGTACATCCTCGAACTGTGTGAACAATTGCCAGTTTTCATTCAGGTGAACATCGATATGGAACTGCGCGCGCTGCAACCAGTAGGAGTCCCCGGGATTCGCGCGCACGGTTCCGAAAGCCGGCGCATCACTGACTTCGAAGATTTCGCGCAGATTGAGCCCGAGCGAGATGTAGCTGTCGGGATTGGAAGAAAACAGGGGAATGTATTTGAGGTTGTCCAGCGGCTCAGTCCGCAGTTTTGGATCTGCGAGAATCGACCAGTCCTCCCGCGACCTGTCGGCTTTTATCGAGGGCCTCTGCGGCTTCAGGCCAGAATCATCTGCTACGGCGGACTGGTAGTCCCATTGAGCAAAGGCGAGGGTCGCAAGAAAAAGCAACGGTAATCGTGCCCTGGATACGCACCAAAAGCCAAGCGTTATTGCAAGACGTGAGGTGGTGCATCTCTGTTGGTCAATCCTCTGTTTGCCTTTCGACCTTCGGCACATGGACACATCCTGTGTTGTTTTTCATGAGTGGGCGCCGCCCTCCGTCACTGGCACAGCGTGCGATGGACGGAGAAATGAGTTGAAGCGGCTACGAAAGATTATGGAATAAATCCCATATTCGCGGTTGGTGCGGTACGTTGCGAAGATGCTCTCCCGGGAGAGAGACCGGTGCCGACGTTGTCATTCGCTTCTTCGCCTTGGTAGCCCCCGGTCGTGTGAAGCCGTGTCGCAAAATAAGGAACGCTTTGTGGAAATTGAGGATCTGAGAATATTCGTTGAAGTTGCTGATGCAGGCGGAATATCATCTGCAGCGCTGCGACTGGGCATCTCCAAGTCGATGGTCAGCCGGCGGATCACCAGGCTAGAAGAACAGCTCGGCGCACAGCTCTTTGCAAGGACGACCCGTGGCATAGCGCTCACGGAAGCAGGGGCCACATTCCGCGATTACGCAGCCAGGACCTCAGCTGAATTGGATCTGGTCCGCGAAACGATCCTGCCCGCCGGCAAGCTTCGAGGCCGAATGCGCGTAGCCGTTCCATTGTCATTTGGTCCGACCTGTTTTGCTCCCATCCTCGCCCGGATGGCCAGCCAACACCCGCAGCTACAAATCCTTTCTTCCTATACTGATCGCTTCGTGGATCTCGTGGGGGAGGGTTTTGATTGCGCAATCCGGTTGGGGCATCTGTCGGACTCGAACCTTGTCGCAAGACGTATCGGGCCGATCTTTGGCAAGCTGGTTGCAAGTCCTGCCTATATCGAGGCTCACGGCGCTCCTGAGGCACCGGACGAGATTGTGAAGCATCAGGTCGTCATGCGGGACGCAGAGAAGTGGCAGTTCATGGATGGCAACGAGATCGTATCGGTGCGGCCCCAGGGACGCTTCATAGCTGATAACGCAATGTCTCTCGTAGCGGCCGCCCTGGACGGAGTCGGGGTCGCATACCTGCCAGAGCCGTTGGTCGTGGATCACATTCGTTCGGGTGCGCTGGTTCCAGTCATGACGCGTCATCCGATTCCGCCGGCCGGCATCTTCGTCGTGAGGCCACCCGGCCAGTACCCCTCTCGAAAAGTGCGAACCCTCACCGAGATGCTTGTCGCACGATTTGGATCGTCGTCCGTTAGCGAGGGGACGTCGGCTGCCGGCAAGATATTTTAACGATCGGCGCAGGTTAGTGAGGTTCCCTGCACCGAAGCCATGAGAGCCGACTGAAGCGAAGACCATAAAACCGCTCCGGCAGAGATATAGCATAGTGATCCCGTATGGTGCGGAGACCTGCCGGAAACACCAGCGTTGAATCATGACATCGCTCGCACCTCCGTCTGCCGCGGAAAGAGAATTCCTCCAGAAGATGTCTTCACTCCGCTGACAAGGAGTGGAGCGTCATACCTTGCCGGGCACCACATCCCGAGCCTCGTGTGCAGATGTGAAGCTGATTCAGGCAGAAACGGGAGCAGGCAGCGAGCGACGATGGCGAGCCCATGGATCTGCTCCGCCAATGTCGCACCAAGACGGTCCGAAATCCTTTGCCGCTCCGTATGGCTGAGCTCGCCGAGCAAGGCCTTGGCATCAGACCAGGGCGCTTTCCGCGTAAATTCCCTGTTCGCGGACCCCAGATAGGAAAAGATTTCTGTCAGGCCGACGTGAAGCTCGTAGTTATCGAAGGCATCCAGGATTTTTTCGGGAAGACGCGCTGCTTCGCGAACAAGGGCACTGTCGGGAACGGCTGGCGTTACGCCGGAGAAGGACGAAGACAGTAATGTGAGAACCCGATTAAGGAGATTTCCAAGCTGTCCGCCGAGTTCTCCCGACCACGCGGCCTCGAGCCGTTCCTCGGAGAAATCCCCATCGTCGGCCGAACGGATATGGCGGAGCAGGTAATAACGAAGTGCGTCCGGAGTCTGGTAGTTTTGAACGAAACCATCGGGATCGATGCCGTTGCCGGTCGATTTCCCGATCTTCCGCCCGTCGGCGGTCAGGTAGCCATGAACGTAGATCGACGATGGCAGCGGTAGGCCAGCGGAAAGGAGTATCGCTGGCCAGTAGATCGCATGGAACTTGGATATCCCCTTTCCAATGAAGTGAATGCGTTCGCCCTGGCGCGCCCAATATTGGCTGAACAGCGCCGCGTCAGAACCGTAGCCGAGCCCTGTCAGGTAGTTTGCCAGGGCATCGAACCAGACATAGATAACTTCGTCGCTGCCCGGCACGGGCACTCCCCAGCCGCGTGCCCGTTCGGCACTGCGCGACACACTGATGTCCTCGAGTCCGCGCCGGAGCAAGGCAAGTATCTCGTTTCGCCGGTGAACCGGCACGACCTGAAGCTCCTCTGTCTCGATCAGACGAAGGATACTGTTGCCATATCGCGAGAGGCGGAAGAACCAGTTTTCTTCCTTGACGACTTCAAGCGGGATACCGTGCTCCGGGCATCGGCCGTCATCGAGATCTGGTAGGTCGTAGAACTGCTCACAGCCCACGCAATAAAAGCCCTCATAGCTCTTTCGATAAAGATCACCATTTTTCGCGCATGCGTTCCAAAGTGAATGAACGCAGGCAGCATGTCTTGAATCAGCGGATGTGCGGACGAACGCATTGTTCGATATATGGAGGCGCTTGCCAAGCTCTTCGAAGCGGTCTGCATTTTCGCCGACGAAGTCGGCCACGGGGCATCCCGCTTCCTCCGCGGCACGGACGTTCTTCAGGCTGTTATCATCCGTCCCGCACTGAAACCTGACGTCGTTGCCGAGAAGTCGAAAATGGCGAGCATAAGCGTCGGCCTGCACGAGCTCGAGCGCAAAACCCACATGTGGTGCGGCATTGACGTATGGAATCGACGTTGTGATGTAAGTCGTCGTGTTACTCATTGGGATATCCTTGTGGAAGTTGAATATCCCTCAAGGCGGATCGACCAATGAAAACCGCCTTAAGGGCGGTCCAAGGTGCATAAATAGCGCACAAAATCCGCCACGCTAGGAGCGCAGCATCATCATCGTGGCGTTGGCAAAGAGTCTGTCCATATCCTCACTGCTATCATGCGTAGACGGCGGGAACAAGATAGCGACTGACAGCTTTGCCGGTGCCGAAGCGGCAAATGGCGAAACCGTTCTTCCCCGATCAGACCTGCCCGGCCGAGTTAGTGATGGGGCACGGCATCAATGTTCGACCCACCACTTTATCGGCCTTTACTGTCAGACGTCTGTATCGTGGTGACTTTCATTACTGCCGCAGGAAACGGGCCAAGCAGATTATCCGTCTCGGTGCGTTGGGCCGGATGGGCGTGGCGTTTCCCATTGCGGGCAGCCAGGCGGTGCGCGTTCCGCATTTGGTGACCGGGTATTGCAAATAGCGAGACTACCCAACCTATGACAGCAACGATACCAACCATGTTGAAAGGTTGGCCGGCAAGAAGAGAGGCATCTCGGGTCGTCACCTGGAAGGCGAATGACGAGGGAGCGTGGCGGCACAATTGAAGTACGCTAACAACATGGGAGGTAAAAAATGGCAGATAACGGACCTGATCTTATCCCGGCTGAACGCCAAATCGCTGCCATCATCAGCCGCGCGGACAGGATGTTGGCTGCTGCCGTTTCGATGGCTTTGGAAAAGGCGATTGAACAGGCTGCCCATGACCTGCAAGCAATCGGCCAGGATGGCGCCACGCCGGTTCTGCAATATTTTGCAAGCGTCGTTCATCAGCAAATGTATTGTTTGATGTGTGGTGCGGACCCGGACACTCTTCAAGGAGGTGATCCGGATATCGCCTGCCACGTTATCCGCAACAGCCAGAACATTGCTAAACACTATTGGTCGGCGGACATCGAGCCTTATCCAGCCAAGTGAGAATAGTATTGTTGGGCGCTGGCATTCGCGATCTCAACGAGGCTTTGCAAATCGTCGATCCTCTCGCTGGCGTTCCTCGTTGCAGGACACAGTTTCGCGCGCGGCGAGACTACAGCGACGCCCGATCGAACGTTAGAAGAGGGCTATATGTACGGGGTTGCTGCACTTCGCACGCACTACCGATGAGAGGCCGGCAAAATCTTTTAATCATCACCTGGGGCTGCGTGACTGGAAATCAGTCTGCGATCCGGGTGTCGGAGGCAAGCTGGTTCGTGGGATGAGGAGTGGAGAAGAGAGGATGACGATCAGGCGGCGACAGCAATCCGGGCGATACATGGCGGTCGCACTGATCACGGCGCTGGCACTTGCATTGGGCGCCTGTGCCTCGCGGCCCGGCTCGTCCGTCCTCACTCCGGTGGCTGCCGTCGAGGGCGCAAAGCAGGTTACCATCTTCGTTGCGACTACGCGGGCCACCGATCCGATAGCACCGGCCTTCCTGACCGACCGGATCACGGCCACAACTACCTATGTTCGCTATGTCGTTTCCATTCCGCCGACCCACCGACCGACCGAGATCGAATGGCCGACGGATGTGCCGGACCCGACCCGGCACTTCGCGATCGTCTCGTCCGAGCGCCTCGATGAAAGGCAGTTTTTTGCAGAAGTCGGGGCCACTGCCGCTCGCGGAGAAGGGCTCGGCCGCGACGTTGCCATCTTTGTCCACGGCTTCAACAACAACTTTCCGGAATCGCTGTTCCGCGCGGCTCAACTCACTGCCGACGTCCAGGTCGCGCAATCGGCGGTGCTGTTCTCGTGGCCTTCGAGGGCAGCGATCACCGGGTATCTTGCAGACAAAGATGCAGTGACCTTCTCGCGTGATGCGCTTGCCCGGGTGGTCGAACGGGTCGCTGGCGACCGCCATGTCCGGGGGATGAAACTCTATGCTCACAGCATGGGGGCCTGGCTAACTATGGAATCTGTCCGGCAAATCCGGATCGCCAAAGACGAGCGCACTCTCGGCAAGCTCGTCGACCTCACGCTGGCTGCGCCAGATATAGACGCGGAAGTCTTTCTTCAACAACTTCGAGTCGTCGGCCGGCTGCGCTCCCCCGTCACAGTTCTGGTCTCCAGGAAGGATCAGGCGCTGTCGATATCCAGGTTTATCGCCGGAGGGCAATTCCGTGCCGGCGCAGCCAACATCGACGACCCCCGGGTTCTCGTCGAGGCACTGAATTCAAACCTCCGCGTGATTGACATAACCAATCTGGCCACGCAGGCGGGAGCCGGTCATGATGGTTTCGCGGCCTTCGCCTCTATCTATGGCCGCCTTCCGCAGAGCTCAGACGGAAGGGTTGCTTCCGACATCGGTCCGGGCGTCTACGAGCTTGGTGCCGCTGACAAGCTTGAAATGCTCGACGCCCGACTGGTCCAACGGGTTGCGGATCGAACGACCGTCGAGCGCTAGGCAGGCCGTAGTCACGATTTGAGCATCGTCATCATTTGTTTATGCCGAGGAGATAATGGCGGCGAAATTTGCCTGGTTTTTTCATGGCGTCCTCACGCGCGGACTTCGGCGGCCCGGCGCAGCGCGTCCAGCATATCTTCCGGTTCAGGGCGCCTGGTATAATCAGGATTGACTTCGCAATAGAGGATCATGCCATCCTGACCGAGCACGTAGCGCGCTGCCTTTACTGCAACGAGAGGAGGGGAGCACGTCTTCTTGCCTGGTATCGCTGGTCTTCTTTGGCTGACCGAGCGGAATTAATCCGCAGTAAAAAGCATTATGGTTTGCAAGCGGTGCGGATCATCGATGCGGTCTCCCGGCGTGTGCAGCAGGGGCGGTGCCTCTCTTTCACACGTAAATGCACAACTTCTCCTTCCCTTGGTTGCTGGCAAAGGGAGCGCTCCCTCGAAACGCCAGGAATAGGCTCCGCTCGTCTCAAAAGCAGACAGCGACTTGACGAGGGTGGCCAAATATGATTGATTGTTGACAATCGATCAACGACGAAAGGACTTGTCGTGAACGCCCGATCATCTCAAAATTTCGTCCGTATTCCGAAAGCGACCTTTCGCGCCCATATCGTTGACGGCCTCCGAAGCGCGATCTTGAGTGGTGAAATCGCGCCAGGCGCTCAGGTCACGGAGTCGAGCCTTGCCGAGCAATTCGGTGTCAGTCGCGGCCCCTTACGCGAGGCCATGCGGCAACTCATTGATGAGGGCTTGCTCGTGACGATTCCCTACACCGGGACGCATGTGGTGGAACTGTCGGTCGAAGATATTCGCGAAATCTATTCGATGCGCGTCAATCTGGAGATTTTCGCCTTTGAGCTTGTCTGGGGTCGCCGCGATCAGTCTTTCCGCGAAGGTCTCCATGCCCGTCAAGCGGCGCTGACCCGCTGCATCGATGCCGAGGATGATGTCGCAAGCATCGACGCGGAACTCCAGCTTCACGGCTTCGTCTACGAAGCTTCCGGACACAAGATCCTTCTCAAGACCTGGGAGAGTATCCGCGGGCGCCTCCAGCTCTACTGGGCTGCGCATCACCGAGCCCACGGCATTCGCGGCCCCCGGCGCGAGGGGCACGACAGTTATGTCGAAAATGCGCTCGGCGACGACTTGGAGGCCATGCGTTCCGAAATCAAAAATCACATGGCGCGCGGTGGCCAGCAAACTGAAGAATTTCTGCTCGGATTGGCACCTCAAGCTCCAGACCAACGACATCTTCGCGCCGGAGCCTCGAAATGACGGTTGCCGAGCATCACAAGCTTTCCGTCCTGATGATTGGATGCGGAAATATGGGGACGGCGATTGCAAGCGGCGCAGCCATACGCCTGCCAGGGATCGATATTACCGCCATCGACCCCAATGTCGAAAGAGCCAGGCAGCTTCTGCCTCAGCAGGCTCCCGTCAAGGTGCTTGCCGATTTCGAGGAGTTGGGTGAGCGCCATTTCGATGTTTGCATCGTGTCGGTGAAACCACAGCATGTCGAGGCCGCGCTTCAAGCAGCACAGCAATATCTGTCTGGCGCGCTGATTATCTCGATTGCCGCTGGAATTCCCATTCAAAAATTGCAGGACGCCACTCCCGGCCTCCGGCGCTTCGTCCGCGTGATGCCCAATCTCCCGGCTTTGGTGGCCTCTGCCATGAGTGTCGGCTTTGCTGATGCAGAGGTTCTTTCCCCAAACGACAGGAAAGTCGTGGAGGAGATTTTCGGTGCGATCGGACGGTTTTGCTGGCTGGCCAGCGAAGGCGACATCGATCTTGCGACAGGCGTGACGGGAAGTGGACCTGGCTATGTGTTCGCTTTCACCGAATATCTTCAACGTGCCGCTGAGCAAATGGGTTTTCCACACGACCTGGCCGAGCAGTTCGCGCGTCAGACCGTGATCGGCGCGGCGCGGCTTCTCGAACAGGATACGCGATCCGCGCATGATCTGAAAGTCGCCGTAACCAGTCCCGGAGGAACGACGGCCGCCGGACTGGCGGTTCTGGAGGCGCCGGAAGCACTTCCGTCACTTCTCGCCAAAACCACGGCAGCAGCGGCCGACAGGGCCGCAGAACTCGCAGACACCCAGCCATAAGAGCCGAAAAGGCCGAAACCGGTTATGAACCACAGAGGAACAGAGTAATGAAAACGACGCGCAGAACTATAGTTGCCATGGCCGCCGCAGCGATCGCCGGTATTGCCATGCCCGCAATCGCTCAGGATGCTTCCACACTCGATCGTATCAAACAGGACAAACAGCTTCGCATCGGCGTTACATCGGCCGAACCGTGGTTCTTTAAGGATCCGATGACCGAAAAGTGGACCGGCGTTGGCGTCGCGATGGGCGAAAAACTGGCAGCCAACCTTGGTGCCACACTGGTGCCGGTCGAAACCACCTGGGCGAATGCTGTCGCAGCGCTTCAGGCCAATCAGATCGACCTCATGTTCGTCCTTGATCCGACGGAAGAGCGTAAGAAGGCAATCGACTTTCCGGAAGCTCCGCTCTTCTACTATGCGATGGGCGCGCTGATCGCGGCAGATTCCGAGGCAAAGACCTGGGAAGATATCGACAAGGCAGGTACGCGCATCGGCGTCACGCTTGGCACTTCGCTCGACAAGAATGTAACGGCGCTGGTGAAGAACGCCGAGATCAACCGTTTCTCCAACAACGATGAGGCGATCGCAGCATTTGCATCAAAACGCGTCGACGTCGTCGTGCAGTTTCATCCGGCGCTCGTCGTTCAATACTCCCGCTTGAAACTTGGCAAGGTGATACTGCCGACACCCGTCAACCCGGTGCCCACAAGCGCCGGTTTGCGCAAAGAATCGAATTCCGCGTTCCGCGACTGGGTAAGCGAGCAGTTCGCAGCGCTGTACAAGGATGGCGTTCCAGATCAGATCTTCGGTGCCTATCTCAAGTCGAAGAGCATCGATCCCACCGGAATTCCTGGCCTGGTTAAAGAAGCCTGGAAATAACTCTCGGGCCCGCAGGAGGGGAGCGCTCGCTTCCCCTCCTGCGTACTCACATTTCGGACGAAAGGATGATCGCCAGCGATGCTTGCGCGATCACGGCTTCGCTTATCCAAGGATCTGCTTCTCATGAGCTATCAATGGGATTTTTCGGGCGTATGGTCCAGATGGGACATATTGGCGGTCGGACTCATCAACACCATAAAGATCGCCGGAATTTCAATCGTTCTCGGCGTGATCGTCGGTCTGTTTCTCGCTTTTTTCAAGCTTTCGCCAAGAAAATATCTATCGGTTCCGGCCACTGCTTTCATCGAGTTTTACCGCAACACCCCACCAATCATCCATTTTTTCTGGTTCTATTACGCGCTGCCGGTGCTGGCGAATATCAGTCTCGACCCATTCGTTGCGGCGGTCCTGGCTCTTTCCACGCAGTCGGGAGCGTTCTACGCGGAAGTTTTCCGTGGTGGCATCATCTCGATTGAGAAGGGACAATGGGAGGGCGCGCGTTCGCTTGGCATGCGGCATTCGCAGCTGATGCGGCGCATCATCCTGCCTCAGGCGATCACCCGAATGTTCGCTCCGTTCGTCGAGCGCTCTTTCGAGCTGACGAAGACGACGGCGCTCGCATCGACGCTTGCCTATGCGGACCTTCTCTATCAGGCGATGATCGTCAATAGCGAGACCTTCCGGCCTCTCGAAGTCTATACGACGATTGCCCTGATGTACGTCATCCTGCTTGGAACGGCCAGTACGCTTGCCCGTATCGCTGAAGCACGCCTGACGGCCTATCGCTGAGGAGCACGACAATGGATTATCAATTTGATTTCGAACTCGTCGTCCAAAGCCTGCCAGTGCTTTTTCGCGGATTGCTCGTAACGGTCCAGTTGTGGCTGCCGAGTATCCTGATCGGCCTTGTGGCGGGCTTTTTCCTCGCTCTTGCGCGGCTGTCAAGGAATGTAGCCCTTCGCGTACCGAGCCTGTTCTACGTAGAGCTGTTTCGCGATACGCCCGTTCTGATCCAGCTTATCTGGTTCTTCTATGCCTTCCCGATCATCATCGGGGTTCAGTTATCGCCGTTTACAGCCGCGCTGCTCGGCCTCGCCCTCAACACCTCGGCCTATTCCGCGGAAATCTTCAGGGGCGGCATACAGTCGATCGCCCAAGGGCAGTGGGAGGGTGCGCGAGCACTGGGCATGCGACACTCAAAGATCCTGCGACGGATCATTCTGCCGCAAGTGTTCAAGCGAATGCTGCCAGCCTTTACGAACCGCGCCATCGAAGTCGCCAAGATGTCATCGCTCGCATCGGTGCTGTCCGTGCACGAACTGATGTATCAAGGTCGGCTGCTCAGTTCGACGTACTATCGTCCGCTCGAGATTCTGACGACCGTCGCCGTCATCTATTTCATCCTTATCTATCCCGGCACCTGGCTGTCCGCGCACATCGAGAAGCGCCTTGCAGCGAAAGCCTGAGCCGAACAAAGGAGATATCGCAATGAATGAGCCTATCCTTCGTGTCTCGAACCTGCAAAAGTGGTTCGGCGACCACCATGTCCTCAAAGGCATCGACTTCTCCGTCCAGGCAGGAGAACGCGTTGCAATCATTGGTGGCAGCGGCTCCGGCAAAAGCACCTTCCTTCGCTGCCTGAATTTCATGGAAATGCCGACGAGTGGCACCATTGCCCTGGACGGCAAGGAAATCGGCAGACCGCATGGCAAGGACGTTGGACGCCGATATCCGGAATCCGAACTCTGCACCGTTCGCGAGCGCGTCGGCATGGTCTTCCAGCAGTTCAATCTCTTCCCGCACATGACCGTTCTCGAAAACGCCATGGAAGGTCTGGTGACCGTCAAGGGCGTAAAGCGTGAGGTTGCCCGAGAACGGGCCGCAGCGGAATTGGAGAAGGTCGGCCTGAGCAGCAAGTTGGACGCCTATCCCGGCCGTCTTTCCGGCGGGCAGCAGCAGCGTGTCGCAATTGCCCGATCCCTGGCCATGGAGCCGGAAATCCTGCTGTTCGACGAGCCCACTTCCTCGCTCGATCCTGAACTGGTCGGCGAGGTTCTGCGGGTTATCCGGCAGCTTGCCGAAGAAGGGCGCACCATGCTCCTGGTGACGCACGAACTTGGGTTTGCCTACCACTTCGCAACGAAGGTTATCTTTCTGGCCGATGGCGTCTTTCACGAAGTGGGCACACCCGACGAGGTTTTGAAAAACCCCAAGCAGGAGCGTACCCGCGCGTTCCTTAACCGTTTCACAGAGTTCGCTTTCTGAACCTGCGGATCTAAACAATTTCAAGAATGAGGAAGTTAGGAAAATGAACGCAGTCACCGCCAGCGATACGAGTTCTCAAGGGTATGTCGCGGACAGCCGCAATGAGGACGTGCTCGTCTATGTGAATGGTGAATTCTTCAAGCGCGATGAAGCAAAGGTTTCGGTCTTCGATGCAGGTTTCGTCCTGGGGGACGGGGTCTGGGAAGGCGTCCGTCTCGTCAATGGCAAAATCATCGCCCTCGATGAACATCTGGACCGTCTCTACGAGGGCGCGAATTCGATCCAGCTCGATATCGGCATGGATCGTGGGGACTTGACGGCATCGCTGCGGCAAACCTTCGAGAAGAACGGCATGACGGATGGGGCGCATGCTCGCCTGATGGTCACGCGCGGCAAGAAGAAGACGCCGAACCAGGACCCGCGCTTCGCGCTCGGCCAGGCCACCATTGTCATCGTTGCGGAATTCAAAACGCCGAAACCCGAATCCAAGACGAACGGCCTCTCGCTCCTGACATCGACGATCCGTTGCAGCACGCCCGATGTATTCGATCTTCGCCTGAACTCCCACAGCCGCCTGAACTTCATCCATGCCCTTATTCAGGCCATAAATTCCGGCGCCGACGAAGCCTTGATGCTCGACCCTCATGGTTTTGTCGCAAGCTGCAACTCCACCAACTTCTTTATCGTTCGCGGTGGGGAACTCTGGACCTCGACCGGGCGATACAATTTCAACGGCATCACGCGCAAAAAGGTGATCAAGCTTTATTCCGAAGCCGGACATGTCGTGCGTCAGCAGGATTTTACACTTGCTGAAGTCTATGGTGCATCCGAGGCGTTCGTCACAGGTACGCTTGGCGGGATCACACCGGTTACCCGGATCGATGGCCGTAAAGTGGGCGAGGGAAAGCCTGGGCCGGTCACGCAGCGGATTGCCGACCTTTACGCGGCATATATTTCGGGGTGAGGGCAGGGGAGTCTCGATGGTCACGCTCGACCCTGCCGGGGCTGGAAGTCAACCGCCTTCGCAAAGACCGCTATTCAGGATCCCTCATCGTCTGAGGGCGATCGTGCGCGCCGACGAAATCTGGCTTGTGGTTCTTGCCGGGTTCGTTGGCGTGATTGCGGGGTGTTTCGTCGCCATTATGGTGGCGATCGTTCAATGGTTGCATCATGTCCTGTTCGCCATCAAAGGCCATGAGGTCAGTGGTGCGGCGTTTATCGATCCCTGGCGGGCAGCCTGCGTTCCTGCTATCGGCGGCATCATTCTTGGTCTGATCGGCTGGTTATCCGCGCGCCGCTCGCGCGTCTCGATCATCGACCCCGTTGAGGCCAATGCGCTGCACGGCGGGCGCATCCCAATGGCGGGAAGCCTGTTATTGGTTTTGCAGACTATGGTGTCGAACGGTTTCGGCGCCTCGATCGGCATGGAGGCCGGTTACACGCAGATCAGCTCGGCCTTCGCTTCCCGGCTTGGACAGCTTCTGCACGTGCGCCGCAGCGATCTTAGAACGCTGGTCGGCTGCGGTGCTGCCGGCGCGATCGCGGCGGCCTTCGATGCCCCCTTGACCGGGGCGTTCTACGCGTTCGAACTCATTATTGCGACATATTCCATCGCAACCTTGGCGCCGGTCGTCGTCGCCTCGATAGCGGCGGTGGGCACCATGCGTCTTTTGTTCCCGCAACAATCGTTCCAGGTGGGGTTTGCCGGAACGCTGACTGCATCGGATTATTCGCTCGTTTTCGTCATGGCGATCCTGAGCGCGCTTGTCGCCATCGTCATGATGAGAACGGTGACGCTGGTTGAGCTAATCTTCAATAAAAGCGGGCTTCCGGCATGGATGCGGCCGGCGATCGGCGGTTTGTGTGTCGGTGCCTTGGCCCTGATCACACCTGCTGTCCTGTCATCGGGCCATTCGGCTCTTCATGTGGGCTTCGGGGCATATTATACGGCGCCCGTACTTGTGATGCTGATCGGCTTGAAGGTGCTGGCCTCGGCTATTTCGATCGGCTCGGGGTTTCGCGGCGGTCTGTTCTTTGCTTCTCTTTTCCTCGGAGCCATGCTCGGCAAGCTCGTTGCTCTCGGCTGGATGCTCGTCTTCGGCCTCAAGATTCCCGGTCTGGTCGTTGGGATTGTCGGCATGTGCGCGATGGCAACGGCCGTTTTGGGTGCGCCGTTGACGATGGCGTTTCTGGCGCTCGAGACGACGGGAAGCCTGCCACTGACCATTGCGGTTCTTGCGGCTGCCGTTGTTTCATCGATCACCGTTCGACGTCTGTTTGGCTATTCCTTCGCCACATGGCGTTTCCATCTGCGGGGAGAATCGATCCGGAGCGCTGCTGACATTGGATGGATACGCGAACTCACCGTTGGAAAAATGATGCGCAGGGATGTTCGCACCGTCTCTGACGTCATGACGCTGGACAGGTTGAGGAGCGATTTCCCCCTTGGGGCGACCCAGCGTGTTACGGTAGTCGATGATGAAGGTCGGTATGTCGGAATTGTTCTCATCCCGGAAATTCACCGCGAGTTGCCCGAAGAGACGACGGCGAAAGACCTCGCTCGCTTCGCCGATACCGCATTGCTGCCGGACATGAACGTGCGTGAGGCAATGAAGGCATTTTCTACCGCCGAGGCAGACGCTTTGGCCGTGATCGATAGCAAGGCAGACAGGAGAGTGATCGGCCTGCTGGCCGAACAACACGTCCTGCGCAGATATAATGAAGAGCTTGATCGCAGACAGAACGAGGGAAGCCATAGATAGGTGGCTATTCCGTGGATGGATTGGAGATCCTGGAGTACTTTTTGATGTCCTCGAGTCCGCGCCGGGGCAAGGCAAGTATCTCGTTTCGCCGGTGAACCGGCACGACCTGACGCTCCTCTGTCTCGATCAGACGAAGGATACGATTGCCATATCGCGAGAGGCGGAAGAACCAGTTTTCTTCCTTGACGACTTCAAGCGGTATACCGTGCTCCGGGCATGAGAATCCGGTAAAATCTTTTAATCATCACCTGGGGCTGCGTGACTGGAAATCAGTCTACGATCGGGGTGTCGGAAGCAAGCTGGTCCGTGGGATGAGGAGAGGATGACGATGACGATCAGGCGGCGACAGCAATCCGGGCGATACATGGAGGTCGCACTGATCACTGCGGCAGCTTCACGGCGCCGAAGATGGCTGCGCCTTTCCCCAACAGGTAACGACCGACATCGGTTTGCCGCCCCACACGCTCTGGAACTCGTCCCGACGTCGGTCACTTCCTGCACATCGAGACCCCAAAAGCGATCGCGGAACGGATTACGGCGTGGGCCGAGTAACGGATCACTCGTCCAGGCCGATGTCAGGACCAGTTGCCGCGATGCCAAGTCAGAATACGAATGGCCAAATTTCACGGGCACCGCGATAAATCATGTCCAAGGCAACATAGAGGATGGCGAGTAGGCCGATATAAGCTATCCAGCGGAAGCGATTCAGCAGGCGCGCGATCAGGCTGGCGGCAAGACCCATCAGGGCGACGGAGACGGCCAAACCGAAGATGAGGACCCACAGGTGCTCCCGCGCTGCACCGGCAACGGCAAGCACGTTGTCGAGCGACATGGAGACGTCGGCGACTACAATCTGCCAGGCCGCCTGAGCGAAGGTCTTGCCTGGCGCGTTGCCATCGCCGTTCTCGCCTTCGAGGGCGTGCTCAGCCGCCACCTCCTGTCCGTGGCTGGTGTGCAATTCGCGCCACATCTTCCAACACACCCACAGCAGCAGGATGCCGCCGGCAAGCAGCAGGCCTACAATCGCGAGAAGTTGCGTGGCCAATGCAGCAAAGATCACCCGCAGTACGGTAGCGGCGGCAATGCCGATCAAGATGGCGCGGGTGCGCTGCTCTTTGGGCAGGCCAGCCGCGGCAAGGCCGATAACGATCGCATTGTCGCCCGCGAGCACAAGGTCGATCAGGATCACCTGACCGAGCGCGATCAGGGAAGCCATCGTCAGGAAGTCGAGCATGCAAGTAAGTTCCTTCTTCAGTCCGGGATCATGTCAGTTCCCGCCGTGGTCACGGTCTTGGGGCAGGGGTTGGCAGATTAGGCGGACGCCGACATTTCCGGCATCCGCAGCAGCACCGAGATCGCCTCGCCTAGCCCTCCGCTTCAGCGGAGGCAATTTTGCCTTCCAGTTCCTCGAAGTGACCGTGCACCTCAATGTCGTCGAGCAGGCCCATCCACAGCGATACGCACAATCCGACCATGACCAGCAGGAAAGGAGCCGCCGCAAGGATCGAAGCAGTTTGCAGGCCGCCGAGGCCGCCCATAACGAGCAGAACGCAGGCCGAGGCACCCGCTAGCAAGCCCCACAACACCACGATCGACGTCGCCGGGTGCTGGGTTCCCCGACAGGACAGCATGCCCATGACAACCGATGCCGCATCCGCACCCGAGACGAAGAAAACAGCGACGAGGAACATAGACACGGTAGACGTCAATGTGGCCGCCGGATATTGAGCAAGCAAGGCAAACAGCGATACGGCTGCGCCTTTTTCCGAGACGATCTCAACCAGCCCCCCTACACCGAGCAGCTCGGAATAAAGCGCCGTGCCGCCCATGATGCTGAACCAGACAAAAGTCACCGCACTTGGAATGAGGAGAACGCCAATCACGAACTCGCGGATTGTACGGCCGCGAGAAATGCGCGCGATGAACACGCCGACAAACGGTGCCCACGAAACCCACCAGGCCCAATAGAAAATGGTCCAGCCCGCAAGCCATTTGCCGTCGCCGAAAGCTGCGGTGCGGAAGGACATCGTGACAAGATCGCTGAGGTAGTAACCGAGCGACTCCGCAAGCGTGTCGAAGATGAACACGGTCGGTCCGATGATCGCGAGGAACAGGAGCAGCAGTGCCGCAACGATCATGTTCATGTTGCTGAGAAACTGGACGCCCTTGCCGACACCGGAGACTGCCGACAGGATGAACACCACGGTCAGTACGGCGATGATCGTAAGCGCGATAGCAGAGGATTCGGGTGTATGCCACAGGAAGTGCATACCGCTATTGATCTGTTGCGCACCAAGCCCGAGCGAAGTCGCGGTACCGAACAGGGTTGCTATGATGGCCAGCGCGTCGATTGCCTTGCCGATCGGTCCGTGGATGCGCTCGCCGAGCAATGGGTAAAAGCCGCTGGAAATGAGTGTCGGCAAATCGCGTCGGTAGCTGAAATAGGCAAGCGCCAGTCCCACGACCGCGTAGATCGCCCATGGGTGCAATGCCCAGTGAAAGTAGGAATACTGCATTGCGAGCAACGCCGCTTCCTTGGTCTGAGGTTGCGCCATGCCATGGGGTGGCGCGCCGAAGTGAGAGACCGGCTCAGCCACGCCCCAGAACATCAGACCGATCCCCATGCCCACGCTGAACATCATGCAGACCCAGGAGACGGTCGAGAATTCGGGTTTTTCGTCGTCGTGGCCAAGCCTGATCTTGCCGAAACGGCTTATGGCCAGGAAAATTGCAAGGATCAGAAAGAAGGCTGTGGAAGTGACAAAGCTCCAGCCAAACGACCGGATGATTGCATTCAAAGCAGCGGTCGTTACCACCGACAAGCTCGAAGGAGTCATCGCGCCCCAAAGTACAAATCCTCCAGTCACAAATATTGCCGGCCAAAAAACACTTATATCTATATTTTTGTTGTTTGATGTCATTCGTATTTCCCCTTGTGTTGGTAGTAATTTTTTTATGATTGTCTTCCAGAAGCAAACTCTGACGGGTTAATCAGGGCGGTTCGTGTTGTCTGAAATGGCTGCGGTGGAGAGAATTGCCTGTAGCTTGCGCAAGGCGTCCCCTTGGTATCCAGATTTGCCACGGCGGAACGACAGGGCATCCAGACACGAACCGCGCTGACTGCACACTCTCTTGTTGCTCGCAGGAGTGATGATGATCTCAGGGATGGTTTCGGGCTTAGGTGTATTCCGCCGGACCGTCGCGGCACCCTTCCAGATGTTCCGTCCAGACTGCAAATGTCTTAATCTTGTTCTGACGCCATGGAGTGGGCGCGCCGAGTCCTGACCGGCGTCCCCAAGGTCACACGACCCCTCGTCAGGAGTGGTGCCGTGAGTGTTCCTTATCTAACCGTAAAAACCTGTCATTAACTTGCCCGACAGCGACATGACGTCACAATATGGCGACAGCTTGCGTGCTGCCGAAAAAAACATGCGCAGGGAGTTCTTAATGGTTTTCAATGGCTTGTGATTATTTTTTTGGCAGAATGATTACATTCTTTGCATCGATCCCAGACGCCTTGAGTATGTCAATTTGCGACCTGATACAATCTTGGCAAAGAGTGCAGACGCAAGGGAAACCCGCGCGGGCGGGTGCGTCCCCAAAATATGTAGAGCGTAAGGGAAGGCACCCGCCCTCGGTAGAGGTCCAATGCGTCGGTGCGGAATTTTTTCCAGTAAACCGTTATCTTGCCGCCGGGCTTTTCCATGCTGAGGGCGAATGGATATCCGCCAAGAGCAGCCGTGGCACCCTCGGCAGTTTCACTCCCTTGCACCTTCGGAAAGCAGGCGCAGAACCGAAGCAGAAATTCGGGCTATTGCCAAACTATCCCTTCTTCATCAGCTCACGTCCGATACGTTTGGTGGGCTCGCTGCGCAACACAATTGCCGTGTTGACCGAGCCGTAGTGCGCAACAGCATCGATGATGTTTTCCCAGTTCGGCCGGCGACGGCACAATCCTTTCCGATGAAAGCAGTCTTCTCCTGTCAGCCTGAGGACCTCAATAACCTGTGGCATCTCGATGCTTTGTCAAACTGCGCGGCCACGCTGGTGAAGGCCTTGATACCGATACTATCATGATGCTGACCCGCGACGAAAACGAACGATTGTCGATACGCATGTCTCGCGTGATCTTGCGATGGTTTTGGCATGGACATCGTGGGGTCGACTGACAGCCTTTCGCGAGTATTCTATGGTTCAGGCGTAAATGTCTGGCGTGACGAGGCAGAGAGCACCGGGCCGTCCCGGCGAGACAGTCCGGAGTTGCGGTCTCCCTCCGATTTCGGGATGGTTGCCAAGGCTGTCCGGCAGCCATCCCCTGTTCTTTCCCGGGACCGCGTGTTGGGTGATAGTCCGCCTTGCAGGAAAGAGGACCGGATTACGTGCTCATTCCGGTATAAGTCCATTGGCGCGGAACCAGGCCACCTCGTCACGCAGGGTTTCCACAACCGGCCGGAAACGCAGGCCGAGTTCGTGCTCGCTCTTGGCCGGGTCGTAGCGTGACCGGTCGTTTTCGCCGGCAACGGTGCGCACCATCGCCCAGCTCAGCAGCACCGGGCGTCCCGTCAGTCGAGCGTAGACCTCGTAACCGGCGGCGAGCAGGTGCATTGCCCAGAGCGGGATGCGGCGAGCGGGTGCCGGCACACCTGCCAGCTGCGCAATCTGTGGCAGGAGGCTGGCCATCGTCATGTGACGCCCGGCCGCGAGATAGCGTTCGCCGCGCTGCCCCCTCTCGTCGGCAAGGATCATCGCCTGTGCAACGTCGCGTGCATCGACGACCGAGAAGGAGCCGGGCGGTATTCCGGGTAACCGCCGCAGCGCGACATCGATGACTGTCTGTCCCGCCGAGGTTGGTCCGATGTCGCCTGGCCCATGCATCCAGCCGGGCAGCACCATTGCGGCCCAAAAATCCGGATGGGCATTGAGAAAACCGAGCACAACGCGCTCGGACAGGATCTTGCTGCGATAATAGTCGTCGGCGTCGCGTGGGTCACGCAGCATGGTCTCATCGATGATTTTGCCTCGCGCGCCGTGCAGTACGGCAATCGAACTGGTGTGGACGAAGCGCCGTACACCCGTTTGATAAGCCTGCTCTAGCAAATGACGTGTGCCTTCGACATTGGCCGCATAGAGTGCGTCCCAGTGTCGACCGCCCTTGTAGGAATCGCGGAAATAGGCGGCGGTATGGAAGACAGTCTGGACGCCCGCGAGCGCCGGCGCATAACCCGGCGGGTCGAGTATGTCACCCGTCACGATCTCCACGTCGAGGCTGGCGAATTGCTGACGTGCCTTGTCCGGCGATCGCACCAGTGCCCGTACGCGCCAACCGGCCAGGATCAACGCGCGCACCAGATTATTGCCGAGAAGTCCCGTGGCCCCCGTCACAAAAGCGAGGGGCGCGCCGTTCGGTGAGGTCGGATCGTCTGTCATTATTCAACTCCACAATTGAGGGAGCCTGTTCTATAAGGCTGGACCATGGTCCATGGTCAAGGAGTGACGGCAATGCTGATTGGAGAATTTGCCGAGAGGGCCGGCCTCAGCCAGGACACTGTGCGTTTTTATGTTCGCAAGGGGCTGCTGGCACCGCAGTCGGGCGTCAAGGGAGGCCGCCATCCCTATCAGATCTTCAACGAGCGGGATGTCTCTACGGCGCTGATGATCCGCTTTGCGCAGTCACTGGGCATGCCGCTCAAGGAGATTGCCACGATCGCCAGCGAACTTCTCGGCGAAGGTCTGTCCGCTGAGCGGGAGATCGGGATCATCGATACGCAGTTGGCGAGACTGGAACAGAAGGCCGCAGAGCTTGCGAAGCTGCTTGATTATCTGCACGCCAAGCGCAACTGGATGGCGCGCGGCAAGCCCGGCGACGAGCCCCGGTTCTCCGGAGAAGACCTTTGTCTGACGGAGATTGCGCCGCCGGCTTCCAGCTGTGCGACCGTCATGGCGAGCGAGGAGGATCAAGGTGCCTGATGCACTCCGCCACCGGTGATCAGCCTTCCGGTATTGTTTCATCCCCGGCGACGGCTTTCCGTGTGTATTCGGCCAGGCGAGGGCACAATCAGATTGCTGGCTTGACCACGCTGATTTCGGTTTTGCTGTCGAGGACGATATGCAGGTCCCGGATCATGGCGGCTGCCTGCAGAAGAGCGTTTCGCACCTCTTCATCACTGCGCCATCCGCGTTCGATGGAGAGGGCAATGGTGTGGATGTCGAGGAGACAGTCACGGCCGGGACCGGAGGGCATTCCGATTGTTTCACGCATGTCGCGGATTGTTGTCACTGCCCGTTCCAGCATCCGTCGCTTTTGCCAGCTGTCGAGATGATCGAGCCTGTTGGCGTCGCGGACAAGTTCGGCGATGAAGCTGTTCGTCAGGGTCATGGCACGAGGTTGCCGGGTTGGCGTCAACAGCAAGACCGGCTGCCTGAATTTCGGGTGCCGGTTTTTGCGTCATTCCGTGACGCCGATGCATCACGGCGAGTTGATACTGAGGAGAGATTTCGCACCAGTTATTTTGTGAATTATTCCTATTTTTATCATTAGGTTGATGACTGTTTCATAAGTAATGTATGAGGTTGATGTGTCGCCGGGCGGTCTTTGGATGGGCCGGCCGGAGAGAGCAAGTCAGGTCATTGCGGATGACCGATGGCCGGACGTAGATGGCAAGAGTGTGGTGAGATCAACAGGAGTGAGGAGATATGAGAAAAGGAGCGTGCGAGATCCAGATTCGGTATCTCAAGGTTGCGACAATCAGCAGCTGTTTTGCCGCATTTTTGAGTTTCGGGGAAGCCGCGGCCACGCCGGCGGATATGACGGTGGAGCGCCTTCTCACCATCTGTGAAGCGTCCACTGTGCTAGAAGCGATGGTAAACGGCGACGAACTCGGTTGGAAGCGTTTAACCGATGCGGACATTGATGAGTGGCGTCGCAGCTTCGTCGGTCATAATGGCGGTTCTGTTGATGTCGTGGGGTGGCGACATGAGAGGGAAGGCGGCGCGGAGTTACTGTCGTTTTGGATTGCCGTTGGTCCTGATGGACACAAGGCGTGCGCCTTTACCACGCCAAGACCCGCCGGCTTTCTGGATGCGTTATCGGATCGGCTTGGGTCACCAGACAATCTCGACAAGAATGACGTTATCGAAAGTGTAACCGCGGCGTGGAAGCGGGGTGCGGTCGATTATTCCTTTGTTCAGGTAGGCTCGTCCGCCGTCATCAACATAAGCTCAAGTCGATGAGATGCACTATTCCCGAGGCACAAAAACGAGCACGTTAAAGCCCTCGTCAATATTGAATGTCTGCGGATTGAGCAGTTTGTCCCCATAGGTGGAACTGAACCAGCACGCGGTCTTCTCATCATAAATTGCCGTTACGGTTTCCCGGACGCTGCTGTTGATCGCGTTGACGATTTCGGTCCCTGCCTTGCCGCGCGTGTTGAGATGCATGAGTTTTTTCCGCGCGGGGCTTTCCGCATCGGAAACTGCGATGGATACCCTGTCTGTTGAATAGCTTTTGACCCGAACCCGCAGTCTCTTCGGGCGAGACGCATCAAACTGGTCGTTAATTTCTTTGATACGCGCCTCGATGTCAGCATCGGCCAGACGCACCTCCGGCAAAACATCATACGCCGGCGCAAGCCCGTCGCCAAATTGCGTGCGCGCAACCTCGGCAGCGTGATGCGCATAGGCAAGATGTGTCACGGGCAGTGCCTTCAGCCATTTGCGCCGTTGTGTGATTGCCATCGACTTTGCCGCCTCTTCGCCCAGTCTGGCGACGGAGAAGTTTTCTCTTTTCTGCCCCTCACTGGTCATCAGGGTAGCCTGCCAGGCATCGCCGTCGGTCGTCTCAACACGCCTGACGCCGGAAATGCCGCTTCGGTTGTTCTTGCGCAGAAGCACGGCCTGCTCGAGGTTGGTGGCGGGCGGAATGGCAAGAATGATGGCGTCGCGGTAGGCGCGTGCCTGACAGTAGGCTTCATCGCCGGAACCGTAGATACTGTCCTTGAACAGCCTGACAATCCTGTGGCCACGTCGCCTGATACTGACCCACCAGCCGGCGCCGTGGCGGACCCCGGCAGCTTCTTCGCGGCGCAAACCGTAACTTTCGGCGTCGTGTTTCGTCTGCCTCGATTGTTTTTCGATCGTCACTCCGGGCCCCGGCCTGTCAGATTTCATCGATGGAATTTTGGCATATCCAGGTTGTAGAATTCATGGTGAATCCTTGGTTTCGCCACAATGTTTGATTGCATTCTGTCGAGATTTTGACAGCTGATTGATTTTTTGAGCTCTGCTATCGAGGTTCGCAATGAATGACCAGCCCTCATCCTCTGACTTCATTCAGGCGAGTCGTGTGCTCAAGGTCAAGTCGCCTTTGGGCGAGGATCAGCTTCTTCCGGAGCGTCTGACGGTCGAGGAGGGCGTATCGCAGCTCTTCGACATTCGCCTGACCGTGCGAGCCAAGAAAGAAGCGGTCAAACCCGAAGAGCTGATCGGACGGCTGGTGGATGTGTCGGTCGAGGTCGAGCAAGGGACCGGCGAAGAGGGCAGCGGCATCCGCCGCCCCTTCAACGGCCTGGTGACGGAGCTGCATGAAGGCCCGCCGATCACACGCGGCATGCGCTCCTATGCGCTGACCATCCGCCCGCAGATGTGGCTGCTGTCGCGCCGGTCCGATTGCCGCATCTGGATGGACAAGACGGCGGTCGAGATCGTCGAGACGCTGTTTTCCGAACACGGCATTCCG
>NZ_JAPWDT010000007.1:0-339095 GCF_027212525.1 Agrobacterium sp. SOY23
CTAGAATGTACCCGGCTACAAACGAAGATCGCATAATCTATCTTATGGAACTAACAATGCGGTTTCGCAAGTGTTGCTTTTTGCGTCGAAACCGCCGTTTTGGTCGCTGTTGATTTCTGTGCAAAACGGCGGTTCGGCGCGGCGAAGGCCGCATTATCTATGCTTCATCGTTCAAGGAAGACTACGATCCAGCCCCTCAGTATGAACAGCCTGGACTGAAGACGGAGGCCTCGCAACGCCAGCTTCCGTTACAGAAAGAAATCGTTGAACTCGTCAGGTTCTACATCCGTAACTATCGCGGACGGGCAAATCACCCACATCTTTTGATCTCTTAGAAAGGCCTGCCACTTTCTCGTCGACGACATCGATCTGATCAACGGGATAATCGAGGCAGTTCCAGCCAGCCTCAAGCGGAATACGGCACTCCAGTTCCCATTGGAATAACCGAAGGCTTACCTAACTTGGGCAGGCAGTCGACTAGTGGAAAGCAGACGTGATTGTCAGCGTCTTGCTGTCAGCGTCCAATGTTGCTTCAGTACCAATAGGTATCACCAGCGCATCAGCGCCGTGTCCCAAGGGCAAGCCGCCCAGGTTGTCGGAGCTGGCGATGTCATCGCCCAGACAAGGCAGGTTCTCTCAAATCTACGGGAAGTGCTGGCTGCAGCGGGTACGATCCCTGCCGACGTTGTCGGGGTAAGGACCTATGTCGTCAATCACAGCCCGGAGAACCTTGCGACGATTTGTGGCGAGATTGCCAAATTCTATGATGGCGCTGAGCCTGCGGCCAACACATTCATTGGCGTGCAGACCCTGGCACTCCCTGATTTTCTGATCGAAATCGAGGCGACGGCCTGTTTGCCGTAATAAACTGAAGAAGATGTCACTCAAGCGGCTGGAGAGTCGTTTCGGCGACAAAACCATGTTTTTTAACAGGAGACCACCTGCTCTCTTCTCTTGCCATTCCGCGAATTGGCCAGAACATCAGACTGGTCAAACGTGCCGCTCTGCGTCGCTTTGGAGGTGATTGCTACGCCTAGCCCTGGCGGTCCGGTTTGAAGGATTCAAAAGAGTGTCGGAACCCTATGCCGGGGATTTGGGCCGTGCAATCGTGTCGCCGATAATCTCCGCAGGTTCAAAGCGATGAATACCGCGGGGTTGGAACGACAGGAACTGCTCCGCTCCGAGAAGTTTCGCGGCAAGCCAGAGGACCGACATCCACATTTCCGTGCCCTGCAGTCCTGCCGGATGCCCTTCGGCGAACGCAAACCCCTTTCCCTTTTGCCACCGCCCCTCGTTTCGGCTCAGAATTTCGCGCGCGATCTCTTTCGCCTCGTCTCGTCTGTGATCCGTCTGTTTCAGGCACAGAAGCAGGGGATGGATCGTATCGAGCAGGTTGCAGGCGTCAAATTCCGCGCCGTGAAAGCCGTCATAGGCGCGATAATTGGCGATGACGGAGTCGATTGCCGCCTCCGGATATGGAACAGGCAGGCCGAACTGGGCGTAAGTGCCGCGCGTGAGACGGTAAAAGCCATTGACCGGTTGCAGCAGGCCCTGCGCGGCGGTCGGTTGACCCCAAAGCCCGGTTGTCCTGTCTGCGTTCATCGCAAGCCAGCCGAAGAGCATGGCAATATTGTCGCCGGATGTGAAATAGCGCCTGTTAAAGTAAAGCGCCGTGGCGAGGGCGTCGATGGTGGCGCCGCTATGCCACGCCCGGTTTTGCCATGGCAATTCTTCCAGCAGACGGGTCAGTTCCCCGGCGCGCATGTGTTCGACAAAGGCGATTGGCTGTTTCGGGGCGGCACCAAAACATTCCAGCGCATATCCGATGGCCAGAATATTGTAGAGGATGGAGGGATCCTGTTCTGGCGGTGTCGTGTGTCGATGATTGGCGGTAAAAAACAGCCCGCTTTGTGCATCCTGCATGGCTTGCAGGCTTGCCACGGTCTTTTCGGCGTCGAAGGCATTTCTTTCCTGCCCGAAGGCCGCAGCGATCTCGATCGCGTCGCACAGATGCCTGGCGCTTTCAACGACCTGCCCGGATGCATCGGCTGAACGATAGGCGCCCTGTTCTTCATAGGAACGTATGGCTACCAACCAGTCATCGGCAATTTCCTCACCGATCTCCCGCAGCACGGCTTCTATTTCCGGTAGGTTTGACGCAACCGCTTTTTCTCCGCGATATCGCAGAACCCGGGCGGGAACGCCGCCGGCAATGGCCATGGCGGGAATGCCCTTCACCACGATTGCGCCTGCCGCGACAATCGCTCCGCGTCCAATCGTCACGCCATCGAGCACCACGGCATTGGCGCCGATCCAGACGTCGTCGCCGATCTCGATGCCAAGCGAGGTCAGCGGCTGACGATAGATGGGGGTGTCGATATCGTCAAAACCGTGGTTGAAACCGACGATGCTGACATGGGAGGCGATGCGCACCCCGTTACCGATCGTCACCTTGCCGGAAAGGCAGGCATAGGGATTGATCGAGACGTTTTCCCCGAGTTCGATATCGCCACGCACGATTGCGTAACCGGCAATCCAGGACTGTGCGCCCATCAGCAACCTGTCCGTATGCACTTCTGCCCTGGCAGCAATATAAACGCCTTGCCCGAAAACGGCGTTGGCAGAGCGCTCAAGGCCGCGCAGCCGTGCCTGATGGTCAGGCTTGTCGATATCCTCCTGTTTCCGCTCCCAGGTCAGGATGTTCAGCCGATCGGGCCTTTGGGAAACACTTGGTGTTTCGTCAGCCATCTCCATCAGCCCGCGCGGTTTTCATTGAGGGCAAAGGCCGGAACACGTCGTCCTTCACGCCTGAACATGTCTTCCAGTCCGGCGAGACCGGGAGCATCCGGCAGGATTGCCAATGCTGCTTCTGCGGCCGTGCCGGCCGGTAGCGCCACGGAGGCCGTTATCAGCAACGTTTCGCCGGAGGCAACAGTGCCGCGCAATTGCGGAACAAGGGTTCTGGCATGGATGAGATTTGTGTTGGCGATGGCCTGATGGCACAGTCCTTCGCGATGAATTCCGACAGAAAGGTCGACAATGATGCTTGTGTCGCTTTGCCCGTAACACACAGCGCGGCCCTCTTCCGCCCGGGTTCGGTCGCGGTTGAAGTCGGCGCGCTCTATGGCGAAACCACCTTCGGAGGTTTGTAGCGCACGCGGGGTTCGGATGCGGTGCAGCCTGATATGCCAGGGGTTTTGCGGCACGAGCCAGGTCTCGATCTCGACATCCGCCCAGGGCCGCCAGCGGGAATAGAGGCAGTCTCTGGCAATCAACGCCTCTTCCATCGTCTCACGCGTGCGGAAGTGTACGCCATCATCGGAAAGACCGAGCATGCCGTCGAAACTTGCGGCAGCAAAATGCCGGTCATCCGCTTCGACATTGAAGGCATAACGGGTGGAATAGACGAATTTCGAATATTTCTCCTGCGCGGCGCGCATCCTGTCATGCTGTTGTCCGGAGGATAAGACCACGACATTGCCCGGCGTATGAAAGGCCACCATGCCGGGTTCCGGCAATGGTATCGGCTCGGCGAATTCCTGCAGCTCCGCTTCCGGCGCCATCCAGAAGGGATGGTCGGCCGGAAGCGCCAATGGTAGGAAAAATTTGAGCGCCCAATAGGGTGAGCAGGGAGAATTGTAGCTCTCGCTCATCAGCAGGTTTGGGTAGCCATATCCGACGGAGAGAACGCCATCGCGATCGGCGATGGGCCGCTTCGACCACCAGCGGATATGTCGCATGTAATAACCCTTGATCTCCGGCCACGGCAGTGCCTCTAGATCGGCAAAGGCGAGAGCGCCCCAGAAACCGCCGGCCGCGAAACGATAGGTCTGGCTGCGTCCGAAGGCGAGCGAGGCGCCGTCCGGCCCGAACCAGTGCCGCATGTCACGGGTGAAAATACGCGAGCGTTCGATAAGTCGTGTCTTGCGGGCCTCGTCGTCTTTCGCCAGCACCGTGTAGATCAGGCCGTAAAAATGCATTGCGAAGGGAATATAATGGTCAACGCGCCGCACCGGCCCGTCGCGATACCAGCCGTTGCCTATATCGAAAGCCTCGATCTCGTCGAGATAGGACTGGGTCTTGGTACGGTCGAACTCCACACCCACCCGCTCCAGCCCGAGATCGATCAGGACACGGAAGAATTTCCAGTTATTGTCGACGAATTCCCGCTCGCGTGCGGCCAGAAGATAGGCGGCGACAGTCTTTTTGTCCGTTTCGGCAAGCGGCTCCCAGATGTGTTCGGGAACCATGGCAAGCGCAAATCCTATGGCCGCCAGTTCGACCAGCCGCTGGTGCCGGTCGGCCGTGTCACCCCAATATTCCGGGTGGGCCGGATTGGTGCCGTTGGCCAACCCGCGTCGGTAGAGATCCCAGTGCGGAAAATCATAGCCGCCAGCTGCAAGGGGGACGATTCCCCATAGTGGCCGGGCAAAGCCCTCAAGTTCCGCCGCAGGAAAATCGAAAATCGCTCCCGTCGCACCAAGCCGGACATGCGCCCCACCCGGGGAAAAACAGCCAAGCAGCGGGTTGAAAAGATCAATCACCGCCTTTGCGAGATCATCCCTGCTGAGAAGCGGATTGTGAAAGAGCGGATTGGCTGCTGCGGTCTCGTGTGGCACGGTTACGAATGTCCGGAATTCATGGTTAAAGGGAAAGGCCGCAGGCTCATCACCTGCGGCCCCCTGGCAATTATTTGATGGCCTTGACGCCGTCATTCATGTCCTTGATGCCGTCATCAATGGAGATATTGTCGGTCATCAGCGCATCATGCACGCGGTTCAGGACGACCTCGATCTTGGCCGCATTGGGATTGACCGCCATTTCCAGATAGGCCTTGCCCGCCTGCAACGCGTCCTTGCTGGCCTGATCCTGCGGGAAGCCCGGCAGCGCTGCGATCTTCTCGGCCACGTCATCGGTTCTGAGTGCAGGGAAAGTGCCGGTGGAGGCAACAATGGCCGCACCCTCAGGGCCGGTGACGAACTTGATGAAATCCAGCGCCGCTTCCTTATGCCCGGAATTGGCATTGACTGACAATCCGGCAATTTGAGCGGCGGTCGCGCCTGCCGCCACACCGTCCGGGTGCGGGAATTTCACGATGCCCCAATTGACGCTTTTCGACTCGCCCGATTTCACCTTGGCGATCTGGGTTCCGACGAACCATGTGCCCATCGGCAGCATGCCGATCGTTCCGTTGAAGAACAGGGCGGAATAATGGGTGTTGGATGTTTTCAGCGAGGCATAGGACGGTATCGCGCCGCTCTTCTGCAGGGCGAGCGCCCGCTCATACCAGGGTTTCAGGAATTCGTAATTGCCATCCACCAGCGTGTGCTTGCCATCCTGAATGCCGGGCAATTGCACCGTGGAGCGCCATGTGTGCAAGAGCGCGCCATAGATGCGGTTGGCGCCCATGCCGCCCTTCAGCTTGCCGGCGATTTCATCAAACTGCGCCCAGGTCATGTCATTGGTGGGGTAAGGCACGCCTGCCTTGTCGAAAATATCCTTGTTGTAATAGACCACCCAGAAATCCGAGCGGAACGGCAGGGCGTAAATCTTGCCGTCGATGGTCAGCTCCTCGATCAGGCCGCCATAGGGGGCCGTCTCGATCTTCTGGTCCTTGATGAAGCCGCTGAGATCGGTGATGTTGCCGGCGCGCACCAGATTGGCGTAACCGGGTACATCCTTAATGGTGACGACGTCGATATCCTTGGAGCCGCCGGTCAGCTGCGTGGATATCATCTGTGTGTAATCCTGCGAGCCGAGGTCCACTACCTCGAACGTCACATTCGGATGTTTCTGCTTGTAGGCCTCCATCAAGGGCTTGAAATAAGCGCCCTTATCCAGATCCCACAGCGCCCATTTTAGCGTGACTGGCGCATCGCCCGCAGCGAATGCGGTTCCTCCCATGCCCATCGCAATGCCGAGACCGGCGGTTGCGAGAGCAAATGCACGTCTGGTTGTCTTGAACTCCATAGCCCGTTTCTCCTTCCCTGACTGATGTCGTTTGATTTTCGGTATGCTTTAAGTGCTGCTCCCCGCCGGTTCGGGCACCGGCAGGCCCTTTTGCGCGACGGCGTTTCTTGCCGCAAAGCACAGGGCGAACATGCCGAGCGAAAAATTGATGGTTGCCGGCATGAACACGGACACCGGATAAAACAGGATATGCGCGATCCAGAGCGCCACGACGAAGCCAAGTGCCGCCAGCATCGGCAGTGGTCTGGTGAGCGCAAAAAATGCCGCCTGCCGTAACGTTTCCCGAAGCGGCGGGTCCTGTCTCGCCATGAGAACCGTGGCGTAAGCAAAGACGAGGATGAGGAACAGCGTTACCGCCAGACTGATCGCAAAAGGCAGGCTGTAGATGAGTTGAAGCCGAAGGGCCCCGGCATAGCTGACGGTCGCATAGGCACCGGCGCTGATCAGCAGCCCGCTAACAGCTGTGAATGCGGTGCCAGGCAGGGCGAATTTCCGCATGGCTTCGAGAAAATCTCGCAGCAGATAGGTATTCTCGTCATTTGCGAAGGAAACGCAGATACGGGCCATGGCCAGCATCGCCGCCGGCATCGTCACCACTGGCAGGCTGGCGATGATGAAGAGGAGATTGAGCTTCACCATCTCCCACCATTCGCGCTTGATGATATCGAGGAACAGGGCAAGGCCGGTGAGCGGCGGGGCGTTCTTGTCGATCCCGGCCCCTTCTTTCGTCCATAACCCTTCCAGCCATTGCATCGCGTTGCTCACCGTCGCCTCAATAAAGGATCGATCGTTCGGTGGCGGGATCGAAAAGCTGTGCATTCGTGAGATCGGCCACCAGTTCGACGGGATCGCCGATTTTTGCCCTGAAACGCGGTGAGACGCGCGCAACAAGGTTTCTGCCACCGGAAACGAGGTTGAGATGCACTTCCGATCCCATCGGCTCTGCCAGTTCCACCGTCGCCCTGAAGGGCGCGACATTGGCGGCATCGATATCCGCCGGGGCGAATTCGTGGAAATTTTCCGGACGGATGCCGAGAACGATGTCCTTTCCTTCATAGGGGAGCAGGCGTGCGGTATCGATGCCCGCCGGCAAAGGCAGTAGGGTGCCGTCGAATAGGGCAACGAAGTGGTCACCGTCGCGGCGCAGCGTTACGGGCAGCATGTTCATCTGCGGTGCGCCGATGAAACCCGCGACGAACATGTTGATCGGCCGGTCGTAGAGATTTTGCGGCGTATCCACCTGCTGGATATGGCCGTCCTTCATCACAACGATGCGGTCCGCCATGGTCATGGCTTCCACCTGATCGTGGGTCACGTAGATGAAGGTGGCGTCCAGCCGCTTGTGCAGTTTGGAGATTTCCGATCGCATCGTGCCGCGCAGCTTGGCGTCCAGATTGGAGAGCGGCTCATCGAGAAGAAAGACCTCCGGATTGCGCACCATGGCCCGGCCGAGCGCGACACGCTGGCGCTGACCGCCGGAGAGCGCTTTCGGCTTGCGGTTCAAGAGATGGGTGATGTCGAGAATTTTCGCCGCATCCTTGACCTTGGTGTCGATGAGATCGCGCGGCGCTTTTCTGAGTTCCAGACCAAAGGCCATGTTCTTGTAGACGGTCATATGCGGATAAAGCGCATAATTCTGGAACACCATGGCGATGTCGCGATCCTTGGAGGGGACGTCATTCATCACGTCTTCGCCGATGCGTAATTCGCCACCGGAAATTTCCTCCAGCCCGGCAATCATTCTGAGCGTCGTGGATTTACCGCATCCGGAAGGGCCGACCAGAATGATGAATTCCTTGTCGGCAATATCCAGATCGATATCGTGAACGACCTTGAGCGCGCCGAAGGTCTTGTTGAGTTTTTTCAGGGAAATGCTTGCCATCTGTTCCTCGCGCTCACCAATAGGAAGACCAGTTGCGCGAAAGCCGGATCAGCGCTTCCAGATAATAATAATCGCCCCAGGAGACGCACTCATCGACGCCTTCGCCCCGGCAGGTGTTATGGGCTGTCTTCTTGGAATAGGTACCGTGCAGAAGCTGCCCGTTGGAGAGCGCCGGATCCCGGACGGCGTAGATATCGGCAAGGCTTTTCACCATGCGTTTTGCCAGTTCGCGGTATTCCTCCGCCTTTTCCGGCGTCTCCAGCTCCGCCATTTCCAGGAGGCCACAGGCGACGATGGCTGCTGCCGAGCTGTCACGCGGTTCGCCATCGCTGTCCGAGAAGATCAGATCCCAACAGGGCACGAGATCGTCCGGCAGTCGTTTGAGGTAGAAGGAAAGAAGCCGCTCGAAAGTGTCACGATAGGCTGGCAGGCGCTCGTAACGGTACGAAATGGCCATGCCGGCAATGCCCCAGGCCTGCCCGCGCGCCCAGTAGCTATCGTCGCTATAGCCCTGCTTTGTCACACCGCGCACCGGTGCCCCCGTCTCCGGGTCCATGTAAAATGTATGATAGGTGGAATCATCCGGCCGCACGGAATGGGCAAGCGTGGTGCGGGCGTGGGCAAGTGCTACGGTACGGTACTCTTCCCGGCCCGTTTCACGGCTTGCCCAATAAAGCAGCGGCAGGTTCAAAAGGCAGTCGATGATGTAGCGATATTCGTTGGGATTATCCCTGCGCCCCCAGGCCTGGATGAATTGCCCGACCGGCTGGAAGCGCTCCATCAACTGGTCTGCCGCCATCAGCGCCGCGCGTCGGCCATCCTCATCCCCCACCAGTTTCCATGCGGCGATGCAGGAGGGCGAATAGAGGAAACCCATATCGTGATGATCGGTCTCGATGCGGTTTTCGATACGGTGCAGGAAATTCTGCACCTGGATTTGCGCCGCATGCTGGAAGGTCCTGTCGCCGGTATGTTCGAAGGCGAGCCATATCTGGCCCGGCCAGAAACCCGCCGTCCATTGATCGTTGGCGACGGCGGGGTAGAAATTCTTCACGCTCGAATGGTTCTGCGCCGCATAGGTGAATTGCGGCAGGTTGCGCCTGACTTGCGCGACGGCGGCCTGAAGCGCGGCATCGACTTCCGCTGTGGTGATTGGGGTTGGAACAGTCGTCATCAAATCGAGCATGAAATCAACCCTTGAGGCCAGTGGAGGCGACGCCTTCAACGAAGAAGCGCTGTAATGCCAGGAAAACGACGAGAACCGGAATGAGCGCCACCACCGAGGCGGCCATGATCAGCCCGTATTCCGCCGAATATTGCGAAATGAACATGCGCAGGCCGATCTGGATGGTCTTCAGTTCTGTCTTGGTGAGATAGATCATCGGACCCATGAAGTCGTTCCAGGTCGTGACGAAAGTGAAGATCGTCAACGTGGAGAGCGCCGGCTTGGAGAGCGGCAACATGATCTTCGCCCAGATCTGGTATTCGTTCATGCCGTCGATGCGGGCTGCCTCGCACAGCTCGTTCGGGATCGACATGTAGAATTGCCGCATCAGGAAGACGCCGAAGGCGGTGAAGGCCTGCAGGAAAATCAGCGCGAGATGGGTGTTGTTGAGCCCGAATTCACGCATCAGCAGGAATTGCGGCACCATATAGACCTGCCAGGGCATGGCGATGGTGGCGATATAACCGAGGAACAGCGTGTTCTTGTAGGGAAAATGCAGCTTGGCGAAGGCATAGGCCGCAAAGCTTGACGTCAGCAATTGCAGCAGGGTGACGATGATCGTCAGCTTCGACGTATTGTAGATGAACAGCGCCAGCGGGATTTTTGTCCAGATTTCCACGTAATTTTCCCAGCGCGGCTGGGAGGGGACCCACTCGATCGGGAACGCGAAGACGTCGCGGCTGAGTTTCAGCGAGGCCGACAGCATCCATGCGAAGGGCAAAAGCATGACGATGGTGACGACGATGACGGTCAGATAGATGCCGAACGTGGCGGCGGGGATTTTCCGGCCCATGATGCGCATGGATCAATCCTCCCGCTGCCGTTTGAACTGGATGATGGTGACCATCAGAACCAGGAAGAACAGGACAAGCGCGATCATGCTGGAATAGCCGAGATCCCAGGAAATGAAGGCCTCATTGTAGATGTGGTAGACGAGAACCAGCGTCGAGGTGCCCGGGCCGCCCTGTGTGATCATGTAGACCTGATCGAAAACCTTGAAGGACTGGATCGTCAGCATGACGGTGACGAAGAAGGTCGTCGGCGCAAGCTGCGGCAGGGTGACGTGAATGAATTTCTGCCAGGCATTGGCACCATCCAGCCCCGCGGCTTCATAAAGCTCCGCATTGATGCCCTGCAGCCCGGCGAGATAGATGACCATATAATAACCCATGCTCTTCCACACGCCGAAAAGGATGACCGTAACCATGGCCCAGTGCCGGTCTGCCGCCCATCCCGGCATGTCGGCGGGATCAAGGCCGAGCGTATAAAGCAGCATGTTGACCGGACCCATTTCCGGATTGAAAATCATGTTCCAGACGACGGCCACGGCGACCAACGACGCGACATAGGGAAAGAACATGGCCGTGCGGAAGAAATTGCGACCGCGGATTTTCTGGTTGAGCAGGATCGCAAGCCCCAGCGCGCAGGCAAGCGTGGCCGGTACGGATGCAACCGTGTAAATGATCGTGTTCCAGAAGGCCGCAATAAAGGCCTTGTCTTCGAACAGCCGCCAGAAATTATCGAGGCCGGCAAAACGCATCGCGTTGGAGCCGTCCCAGTGCATGAAGGCTAGCGCAAAGGCAAAGAGGATCGGTCCAAGCGTGAAAATCGCAAAGCCCAAAAAATTGGGCGCTATGAAGGAATAGGCGACGAGCGCGTTTTCGATCCTGCGTCGCCGTCTGGAGACGATGCGAACTTTCTTCCTGCGATACGGAGCCGCCTGCTTGTCGGACATGGTCGCGGTTGCGATTGCCACAGCATACCTCCCATTGCTGCCGTTTCACCACTTCATTGGCGCCGGCAACCTGCATTTCCCATTGCGGCCCGGATTTCCTCCCTGCCGCCTCCCGCGCTCTGGATAACACAATATCCATATTGGTCAAACAACTTTGCATAAAGTCAGACAAATTTTCTGGTTTTTCAAAAATACGTATGATAGGACGCCTGTATCGGATTGCGGAACGCGCGGGAGGTTTGAGGGCGTGTTTGTCGAAATGATGCGGCTCCTGCCTGATCGGTTCGCCGATTTCGGCTCGGAACTGTCGGCGGAAAAAATTCACTCCTCAATGCCGGATGCGGTTCGCGGCAGTCTCGTCGAGGCTGCGGAACAGGCCCTTGGCGAGCCCTGGTCCGTTATTCTGGCGGGCGATTACCGCGAATACGGCCGGAGCGGCAATCGCGATCGTTTCGAGGCGCTTTATTTTTCCCGCCGGCTTAAGCTGAACGCGCTGGTTCTCGGAGAATGCGCCGAGGTGCAGGGCCGCTTCCTTGACGCGATCATCGATGGTCTCTGGCTAATATGCGAGGAGAGCGGCTGGCAATTGCCCGCCCATAATTCCCATGTTCGCGGCGGCCCAAGAGATTCTCTGCCCGATCCGCAAAATCCGGTGATCGACCTGTTCGCCGCCGAAACGGGCAGCAATCTCGCCTTGTGCCTGCACCTGCTCGCACCGGAACTTGAACGGACAAATGCGATACTCGCATCCCGTATCCGCACCGAGATCGACCGACGGATCACGCAGCCCTATCTTGCCCGGCATTTCTGGTGGATGGGGAACGGCGGCGAGCGGATGAATAACTGGACCGCCTGGATCACCCAGAATGTCCTGCTTTCGACCTTATTGTTGCCTACCGACCAGCCGACGCGGCGTTCGGTCGTGGAAAAGGCGCTCAAGAGCCTCGACGCGTTTCAGAAGGATTATGCGGAAGACGGAGCCTGCGAAGAGGGCGTCCTTTATTACGGTCATGCTGCACTGTGCCTGTTCGGCGCAATGAGCACTCTCGAGGCCAGCGCCCCCGGCTCCATGATGCCGCTTTTCGAAACGCCGAAACTGCGCAACATGGCCGAATTTATCCTCAACATGCATGTAGCGGGCGAGAGTTTTTTCAACTTCGCCGACGCGCCGGCGAAGGTCGCAATATCAGGCGTTCGTGAATATCTCTTCGGTAAAGCCGTCTCTTCCCTGCCGCTTCAGGCTTTCGCCGCCGCCTGCTGGAACCGCTCATCGGATAAGTTGATGCGGAAGGAATTGAACCTCTGGTATCGCGTTCAGGCGGCCCTCACCGCGCCGGAATTGTCTGCACTTGCGGTTGCAGAACCGACGAAGACCGACATTGCCTATGCCGGCACCGGATTGGCGATCGCCCGTGACGGGGTTTTCGATCTTGCCGTGAAGGCGGGCAATAATGGCGAGAGCCACAACCACAACGATGTCGGCAGTTTCACGCTTTACAAGAATGGCCGGTCATTCATCATCGATGTGGGGGTGGAAACTTACACCGCAAAAACCTTTTCACCGCAGCGGTACGAAATCTGGACGATGCAGTCGGCCTTTCACAATCTGCCGACTTTCGGTGGCGTCATGCAGGCCGCAGGGCCACAGTTTGCGGCACGGGATTTTGTCGCGGAGTTTTCGGAAAAACAGGCGGACATTACCTTCGACATAGCCGGAGCTTATCCGCCCGACGCGGGTGTCGAACATTACCGTCGGCGTGTCCGGTTGCTGCGCGGCAGCCGCGTCGAGGTCACCGATGATTATCGGGGCACGAGAGACGCAGTTCTGTCACTGATGGTTGCGGAAAAGCCTACCGTCACGCCGGGAAGCCTGATCTTTCCGAGGCTCGGAGAGGTGGTCTGCGAAGGCGCGGGTGAGCCTGCCATCGAGATCATCCCCATCGGCGACATCAGGCTTCGCCAGTCTTTGCCGCCGATGATCTATCGCATTCTTATTCCCATCAAAGCCGAGCGTCTGTGCCTGACGATCAGTTAAGGAAATGCCGATGAAGCTTACACTCAAGGTCGTCAATGCGGCTGGCGCTATTCTGGCAGAGGACGAGGCGGAGGACGAGGTGTTCCTCGTCTATCGTGCCGAATATTGCGAAGGCGACAGGCTCGTCGTCGAAGCTTCGCAGCCGGGCCACATCTGGCTCGGCCTTGATGCCGGCATGCCACCCACGCTTGTTTTTTTGCAGAAGGCCGAATTTGTCCTGCCGGTTCCTTTCGCGGCGAAGCGCAAGTCCTATCCGCCGCAGGCTTTCAGCGGGAACATTCACCGGATTGCGGCGCGTTGTGCGCTTGCCGGTGAGATCGGCGTTCGCAGGAACCTGGCCCTGAACCCGTTCGACGATCACGAAAATACCGCGCTGTTTCCGCATGTCCACGCGAGTACCGAAACGCGTGGGGAAGCCGCCTTTGCGGCCCGTAATGTCATAGACGGCGAAAAGGTCAGCGCTGGCCATGGTTTCTGGCCCTATACCAGCTGGGGTATCAACCGTGATCCTGAAGCCTCGTTGACGCTTGTTTTCGGTCGCGCGGTTCTGATCGACCAACTGACATTTTATCTGAGGGCGGATTTTCCCCATGACGCCTGGTGGGAAGAGGCAAGCGTCACATTTTCCGACGGCGAGAGCGTGCGCTTCACCCTGCAGAAAACCGGCGCTGCCCAGACGTTCCCGGTCGCGCCGCGTCGGGTGGAATGGATCCGCCTGCACGATCTGAAAAAAGCGGATGACCCCTCGCCTTTTCCCGCACTGACACAAATCGAGGTCTGGGGCGCGGATCTGCGGGAAATATCATAAATACCTGATTGCCTTGGTTTTTTGACCGAAAACCGCGATGCGGCTTCACCGGAAATGCTCTAGCTGTGCGAAATGCCGCGAAGGTCGCGCATCATGTCGCGATAGCGGTTCTGGCTGCCGCGCAGATGTGCCTGCATGGCCAGTTTGGCATCCTGTTCATTCCTATCCGATATGGCGATGACGATGGCCTCATGTTCCCTATGGATCAGCCGTCGATAGGCCGTCTGGTCGTTTTCCCGGGTCTCGGGCACCACGCGGGATTGCGGGATCACGGCCTGACCGTGCAGCTCGAGGAACTGCGTGAAGAGCGGATTGTTGGTGGCCGCCGCAATGGCCAGATGCAGCGCCAGATCGGCCTCACGAATGGACTGATTTTCGTCGATACATTTGAGAAGCCGGGCGTGACAGTCGAAAATGGCCTCTTCCTGCGACGGTGAACGGCGAAGGGCGGCCAGCCCCGCTGCCTCGATTTCAAGCGGCGTTCTGATTTCCAGAACCTCCAGATCGGACGATAGCCGGGCGCGATCGATACCGGGCGTGGGTAACGTCTCCTTTTCGCGCTTCAGCACAAAAATGCCCGCCCCCTGGCGAACTTCCACCAGCCCGTCGCAGCGCAGGGCCGTGACCGCCTCGCGCACCACTGTGCGGCTGACACCATGGGTTTCCGTCATTTCGATCTCGCTGGGCAAGCGGTCGCCGGGGCCATATTGCCCGGAGGCAATCGCATGCCTAAGGCTCAGGCTGACTTTGGTAACCAGAGAGCCGGAAGATTTGCTGCGCTGTTTTTGCTGTTCAGCCACGTCGATCACCATGCATTAAAATAGGGTCAGGCGTGAAGCCTGCAAAATATGTATGATGAATTCTGAGAAAACTCAATGATCATACTAATTTTACCCGCATTCATGCATCTTGATCTGTGTGCGTCAGCCCGCGATGACTGAACTTTGGCTGATTATCAATTGCGCGACGACATTCAGCCTGCAAGATCGGCTTGCCTCAACCCAGCCGCCATGTCCCCGACGATGACGATATTATGTCCCCAGAACATGTCGTCATCATCAAACGAGAAGATGAAGGTGCCATCCTCGTCGACGCGGATGCCGATGAGTTGCATGCGGGACAAAAACTCCTCGCGCGACAGAGCTACCTCACCCTCGTCGAGCCAGTTTTGATTTTTCAGGATCAGCAATTCGTCGGCGGCAAACTCGCCTATTCGGAGCTGCCATTTCGATTGTTCCTGGAACAACGAGACGGCGATCCTGAGGATATGCTCTGGAGCGGCATTCCCGGCGCCGCCGAGGATGAGCCTGGTTTGAGTCTCGCACCAGTTGATGGTGCCGACATAAGCTCCGTACGATGGATCCCATTCCAACCTGCCCAATTCCTCGGTTGTCAAACCGATGTGAGTGCCATCTCCCCCAGCGCCCATTCAATTACCTCTTCTATTGTCGGCCCTTTTGTCGTTGCTGCAGTAGCAAGGGATCATGATTATCGTTTCTCACACCAACTGATACGCCCGGATGATCGATACAAAACTGGACAGACGTGACCGCTATCCTTGTATCACGATCCGGGCACCAGGCGACACGCGCTCGTACAGGTCCATGACGTCCTGGTTTAACAGCCGTATGCAACCCGCCGAGACCGCTTTGCCGATTGAGCTTGGATCGTTTGTCCCGTGGACGCGGTAGTAGGTATCCTTGCCATCCTTGTGCATGTAAAGCGCCCGGGCACCCATGGGGTTCCAAGGGCCGCCTTCGACACCATCCTTGTTGGGTCCATAATGCGCCGGGTTTCTCTTGACCATATCAGGCGTCGGGATCCAGCGAGGCCAGGCGGCCTTCTTGGCGATCACGGCATCGCCGCCGTTGAATGCACGGGCAACCGGTCCAACGCCAACGGCATAACGGATCGCCTTGCCGCCCGGCTGAACCAGATACAGGAAGCGCGCCTTCTGATCGACGATGATGGTGCCGGGCTTCTCATCAGTCGTGTAGCTCACGACTTGCCGGACATATTCGGGATTCATCTTCCCAATATTGACGCCAGGAATGTTAAATCCGGCGTCGGTCTTTTCCGAATACATTTCAATTGGGTTCGATCCGAGTGGTTTAAATGCCTCCACATTGGCGCCTTCCCTGACCGGACGCGGCGCAGTCGAAGGAACGCGGTCCGTTGCGCTTGCACAAGCGGAGAGGAGAAGGGCCAATGTGATGGCTGCCGATGAACGAGAAGGGAGAAGCACACGAATCATGGTTGGTTGCCTGGTAGAGTTGGAGTTTTCCAGGCTTCGCTGAGGCTTTCACCTTAAGGCCGGCTTAAGCCCCTCCCGCCAATCACCCGTCATGGGCGCGGCAATGCCAGTGTGACCGTGAACCCCTTGTCCGATTTACGAAATCCAAGCTCTCCGCCAAGTTTGTTCATGGCCATGTCAACGATTGCCAGGCCAAGGCCACTGCCATCAACCGTAGTCGACGAGCCGCGTTTGAAGCGTTCTCTGACCTCGTCCTGATCCGTTGGGTCAATTCCCGGTCCCTGGTCCGTCACTTCGATTTCGAAGCGGGATGCGGCCTGCTGAAGGATGATTGAAACGCTTGAACGCTCTGGTGAATATTGCACAGCGTTTTCGACAACGTTACGAAGCGCCAGTCGTAGCAGGTTGGCGTTACGGACAAGTGGTAATTCGTCTGTCTGGTAAAATGTCTCCATTGAGACTGACCGACGACTGCTCAGTCCCTCCAGATCCGCCCGGATGTCGTTTACGACCCTGTCCAGCCGCGCCTTCTCTGCGTCACCACCACGGTCAGCGGAATCAACGGAGGCCAGATCGATAAGCTGGCGAACAAGTCGCGCTGTCCGATCAACGCTCGTTGATATCTGTGCCAATGCCTTGTCCCTCACCGCCTCCTGATCACTCCGCAGTGCGACCTGCGCCTGAGTCTTCAGCCCTGCCAGAGGCGTTTTCAGTTCGTGAGCAGCATAGGCGATGAATGTCCTTTCACGCTCGCGGGCGGCAGCCACCTTCAGAAGAAGTGAATTGAGCGAGTTGAGTAGCGGCTTGATTTCGCCAGGTGCGTCTTTCTCTTCGAGCGCATGCAATTCCTCGGCAGATCTCTGGCCAAGCAAGGTCGCGATTCTGTTGAGTGGCCCCAGTCCTTTTTCGACGCTTAACCAGATGAGTATGGCCAGAACCGGCAGGATCGCCACAGCCGGCACGAGTTGTCCCTTGACGACGTCGGCAACAAGCCTGTCGCGTATTTCCATACTATCGCCGACAAGGACGCGGACATTCAGCTTTTTATTGACGACCGCGAAGACGCGCCAGCGAACGCCATCAACCACGGCTTCGGTAAAACCGTCATGGGTGTCGGTGAGTGATTTCTGTGGAGCGCTTTCCGAACGGCTGATCAACTGGCCCTGTAGCGACCATATCTGGCAGGAGAGTTGACGCCGGTAATCCCCCTGCATGTCCAGCGATACGGCAGCATCGCCTGTTAGGGTCTCATCGACAGCCGCGGCGACATCGATATGGTGGTCGGTGATCAGGGAGCTGACCATGCGCGCGGCTTCCATCAGTCGGGCATCGAGAACCCTTTCGACCTGATGTTGAACACTGAAGTAGGTCCACGAGACGGCGAACAGCCAGACCGCACCCGTTGCCGCAAGCAAAATTACAAACAGTCGCAAACGTATCGAATGCATCAAGCCATTCCCAGTCTGTAACCGACACCACGAACCGTCTCGATCGCGGCCGCGCCGAGCTTGGCACGCAGTTTGTGGATGTGAACTTCTATCGTGTTACTCTCGACATCTTCCTGCCAGCCATAAAGGCGCTCCTCGAGCGAGTGTTTCGAGTGGATCGTCTGCGGGCTTTCCATGAGGGCCTGGAGAATGGAGAATTCGCGGCGGGAAAGAGATATTTCATTGTCGCCACGACAGACCTGCATCGAGGCTGGATAGAGTGTTAACCCCCGAAGACTAATCTCCGCTGTCGCACGGCCTGCCGACCTGCGGGTAATGGCCCGCAGGCGAGCCGCGACCTCATCAAGGTCGAACGGTTTGCCGAGATAATCATCAGCACCTGCGTCGAGACCGTCAATCCGATCTCCAACCGTATCCCTGGCGGTCAGCAGCAGCACCGGGATCTGGTTTCCCGAACGGCGGATGTCGTTCAATATCGCCAGTCCGGATCCATCCGGCAACATGACGTCAAGCACGACGGCGTCAAAGCGGTCCGTCTTCAGGGCCTCTGAAGCATCGGCTGCCGTCGTGACACCATCGGCAACATAACCACTCAGCTTCAGTCCTTCCCGCAAACCATCGAGCAGGATCGGATCGTCTTCGACAATGAGTATTCGCAACAATACCTCCGAGAGCGGCACATTCATGGCCTTTTGCAATCGCCACCTTAAGGCTGCCTTAAGCTGACGGCGGGATCAGGCCTGATGACGTTTATACGAAAGGAAGCCTGAATGCGCATTTTGGCGTTCACGATTGCGATGCTCGCGGTTTTGAAGCTTGCCTCATCCGCCGGTGCGGTGGATGCGCCACTGGATATGGACCAAGCCTTCAAAATGAAGGTCGAACAGGCCGATGACGGTGGTGCCTTTGTTCGCTGGACCATCGCCGATGGTTATTATCTCTATCGTGAATATTTGAGCGCAGACGATCAGGCTGGCAACAAGCTGGAGATGAAAACACCCCCCGGTGAGGCGAAGGACGATCCGAATTTCGGTTCGACCGAAATCTACTATTCAGCTGCGACAGCCCGGATTGCAGGTGCGCCAGACACATTTCGGGTCACCTATCAGGGGTGCCAGGACAAGGGGCTTTGCTACCCGCCGACAACGAAGACCGTCAACATGGCGACCATGATGATTTCGGGCGAAAGCCTGTTTTCGCAGGGCAGTTTCGCCGCCACTAACCCGGCTTCGCCAAAGGTTTCCAAGGGTACAAACGGGGAAGGCTTTGTGGTGGCCAACGACCATGCCCGGACATTAGTCGACACGATGATGGCCGATGGCGGTGTGGTCATGCTTCTTGCCGGTTTTCTCGGCTTTGGCCTGCTTCTCGCTTTCACGCCCTGCGTTTTCCCGATGTATCCCATCGTTGCGGCCATGCTGGCGCGAGAAGGAGAGCGGCTGACGGCGCGACGCGGCCTTACCCTGTCACTGTCCTACGTTGTCGCGCTTGCATTCGCATTCGGGCTGCTGGGCGTAGCTGCGGCGTGGTCAGGGCAGAACCTGCAGATTGTACTTCAATCGACATACGCAGTTGGCGCTATTGCCATTCTGTTCGTGATACTCGCCCTGTCGAACTTCGGCCTGTTTCATATTCAATTGCCGGCCGCTGTTTCGGCCAGGTTTGCGAAAACCTCCAAAGGTGCGGGCTCCATCCCGGGAGCGATGATACTCGGCTTCTCCTCAGCCTTGCTTATCGGTCCGTGCGTGACGGCACCTCTGGCGGGAGCGCTTCTTTACGTTGCCCGGACCGGGGACATGATCATCGGCGCCGTTGCCCTGTTTGCGCTTGGGCTGGGCAAGGGAATTCCACTCGTCGTGATGGCGACTGCGGGTGGCAACGCATTTCCAAAGGCTGGGCTTTGGATGGAAAAGGTCCGCCAGGTCTTCGGCTTCATGTTTCTTGCAACCGCGCTTTGGCTGGCGGCTCCTCTCATCGCCACCACGTTCGTCATGCTAGGTTGGGCCGTCATTGCACTCTCCTTCGGCGTATTCGCCTTCAGCGCCGCGGCCGGTCATGCAGTAACAGCCATGAATATGATGTCTCGTACGACGGGCCTTGCGTCTATCATCTGGGCACTGATGCTGTTCGTCAGTCTCGGCATTGGCGGAACTGATCCTCTCACGCCGCTGCAGCCGTTCCGGTCGAACGGGGTGGCGGAACGGCAAACGCCGATTAAAAAAAGCGACTTCGCAACGGTATCATCGATGGATGATCTGAGCGCCCGGATCGACGGCGTGTCCCACGGAAAACCGACCCTCCTTTATGTGACCGCCGACTGGTGCGTGACCTGCCGTACAATCGAGCGATCCGTGCTGACATCACCTGATGTGATGGATGCACTGTCGAATTTGAATCTTGTCAGCCTCGATCTGACCAGCCTCGATGCGGACAGGAAAGCACTGCTTTCTGCCCTGAAGGTGGTGGGCCCGCCGACAATGGTATTTCTTGATCAGAACCGAACGGAGCCGGCATCGACGCGGCTGGTGGGTGAGTTCTCTGCCGCGGACCTTTCTGCATCGGCTCAACGAGCCAGCGGCATGCGACCATAAACGCCGGGGGCTGGTGGTCTTCCCTCGTCGTCCGGTTTGATTTTATGAAACAAGGAGAATTCGAATGTTTTCAAGGCGCAACCTCATGATCGGCTGCCTGGCGACGATGACTGGAACGCTGCTTGCCGCACAAACCAGCTCCGCCAAGCAGATGAGCATGAAGGAGGTATTTTTTGACAAGGATGCGCCGGTGACCGGAAATCCGAAGGGACGGATCACGGTTGTCGAATATTTCGATTATCAGTGCCCGTACTGCAAGAGTTCCTATGACATGGTGAAGAAGGTCGTCGCCAGCGAAGGTGACGTCAGGCTCGTTTTGAAAGACTGGCCGATCTTTGGCGGCGCTTCAATCTTCGCGGCGCAGGCCGTGCTCGGGGCTGCCCAGATCGGTCAATATGAAACTGCCATGGAAGCCCTGATGAAGACGAAGGGGCGCCTGTCCGAAGGCGATGTCGAAAAAACACTTACCGGAGCCGGGCTGTCGATGCAGGAAATTGCTGCCTCGGTAAACAGGAGCAACAGCAAGATCTCCGGGTTGCTCGACCGAAATTATGGCCAGGCACTCGGTTTCAATTTCGTCGGCACGCCATCCTTTGTCATAGGCACGACCATCTATCCCGGCGTTCTCGACGAAAAGGGATTGAAGGACGCCATCAAGCGTGCCCGGACCTGAGCCTCCGACACGGCCAGTCTTTCGTCCAGTTCGCCCGAACATATCAGCCCTTTGAAAAATCAAGGAAGCAGCTTCCAATGCCCTACACGATTTCTGCTCGTAATATCCCCATTGCCGCCCTTTTCCTGAGTGTTGTATTTCCCTCCACCCCTTTCGCACAGGATGCGGTTGGTGCAGGTCAGGATCTTCTCCCGATCCTGCGCTCGATCGAACGTCAGGGTATCAATATCCTCGGAGAAATGGACGTTCCGGGAGGCCTTAGGGGGTTCGCGGCCAAAGCAGGGGCACAACCACTGGCAATCTACCTCACACCCGACAACGAGCATGTCATCGTCGGCACGCTCGTTGATGCCAGTGGTCAGGACATGGCTGCCACGCAGATGAAAAAAATCGTTGAAAAGCCAATCCTTGAGGCCGGCTGGGAACAGCTCGAACAAGCGACATGGGTTGCGGACGGCAAGGATGATGCACCGCGCGTCGTTTACACCTTCACGGACCCGAACTGCCCATATTGCAACAAGTTCTGGCAGGCCGCGAGGCCTTGGATCGATAACGGCAAAGTGCAATTGCGGCACATCATGGTTGGCGTCATCAGGCAAGACTCTCCTGCTAAGGCGGCAGCGATTATCGAGGCAGAAACACCATCGTCGGCGCTGACCGAGAATGAGCTGAAGCACAAGGACGGTGGAATCACACCCCTTTCATCCATCAAGGAACAGACCACGGCGAAGCTGGAGAATAATGCGAACCTCATGACGACATTGGGGTTTGGCGGAACGCCTGCGATCGTTTTCAGGAAACAGGATGGTTCAATTGGCACGATGGCCGGCATGCCGCAGGGGCCGGCGCTCGAAATGATCCTCGGCCCGAAATAGGAGGGCTACGCCGATGCTGATGCACAAAATGGCGATCGAGAGCTATCGCCTGCGTACCGTCAGAACGCGAGACAAGGAGGCGCGTCGAAGCGCACCTTTATTTTTCGTGAGACGCCAGCTGATTATGAAATGAGTTGATCTCGTATCTCCGCAATGCCTTGGAGCAAGCGCCGACGTAGACGCGCAAGGAGCGTGGGAACGAGGATATTGTGGAACGGCAGGACGGTTGCGAGATAAACGCGGCCGAGCAGGTTGTTTCGCGCCAGCCGGGGTTGTGGGCGATATCTCTAGGGCTGGGAAGCAAATGCATGGCAGTATCAAATCATCCGGCTGATACAGCGGCGCTGGCAGTGTTGAACATTGTTGTCGGCTGAATTGGATGCTCCGTCGTGCCATTGCGCGCATCTTCACGAAGTTCACTTGGTTCCAGTCATTTAGCTCCTCGAACCAGTTACGCACTACCCTTCATCCTCTGGGCCGATATTGCGGCAAACCGATCACTTGACATAAATTTCGCATTCCGATATGTCAGAAATTATTCTGATATCTCAGTTATGGATTTGATATGTCTGAATTCCTCGAATTTCCATCCCTGCCCCTGTTCGAGTTGGTCGCGCCCGACCAATTGCCGGAGGGCGGCAACATGACCAATCGGATCCATGCGTTGCTCCGCAAACTCATTGTGGAAGTCAAACTGCTTCCTGGGCGCGCACTGTCGGAAAAAGAGATCGCCACACTTTTGAATGTAAGCAAAACGCCTGTACGCGAGGCGATCATCCGTCTGTCGGAAGAGGGCTTCGTCACCGTTGTGCCACAGGGCGGTACATACATCTCACCGATTGATGTGCAGCGATATATGGAAGCCTGCTTTATACGGTTCAAACTGGAAGAGGGCGCGGTCATAGAGGCCGCGAAGCGCCATTCACTTGAAGACATTGCGCGCCTCAAGGCCTGCCTCTCAAATCAGCGCATTGCTGCAAAAGACGAAGAATTCACGAATTTCTTCCTGCTTGACGAGGAGTTCCACAAGACCATCTTTGCAGCCGCTCGCCTTCCGGGCGCCTGGAGCGTCGTCAACCAGGCCAAGGGCGAAATGGACCGTATGCGGCATCTGAAACGCGTCTTTGCGGTCAGGCGGACAGAAAAGGTTATCGAGGAGCACGAGGCAATCGTGGATGGAATTGAATCAGGCGATGTCGAAGCGGCTCGGGAGGCCGTCCAGCGCCATCTCGGATCACTCGAAACCAAAATCGCAGAACTCTCCAGAAACCCGAAAATCTGGACCTTCATCGAGCAGGTCAACACGCGTGTCACGAGGAAGCGCGCTTCACGGGGGTCAAAGACGCCTGACTGAACATTCTAGGCTTTTGAGGAGGGGCCTTTCATGTCTGCAGTTCAAATCAACGACGTCATCAAGCGCTATGGCGCCCTCGAAGTCGTCCACGGTATCAATCTTTCCATACAGCCGCAGGAATTCGTTGTCCTCGTTGGTCCTTCAGGATGCGGAAAATCCACCACGCTGCGCATGCTCGCCGGACTGGAGGACATCTCGGACGGTACCGTTTCGATGGATGGCCGGGTGGTCAACAAGGTCGCCCCGAAAGATCGCGACGTCGCCATGGTATTCCAGAACTACGCGCTCTACCCCCATCTGAGCGTGGCCGAGAACATCGCGTTTGGCCTGCGCGTCAGGGGTGAGAAGCGGGCCGTTGTCGACAAGGCCGTTGGAGAAGCCGCACAGATATTGGGGCTTACCGAATATCTTGCCCGCAAACCGGCCGATCTTTCCGGCGGCCAGCGCCAGCGCGTCGCCATGGGCCGCGCCATCGTGCGCCGGCCGAAAATCTTCCTGTTCGACGAACCCCTTTCCAATCTCGATGCCAAGCTGCGCACCCACATGCGCGCCGAGATCAAGTTGCTGCACAAGCGTATGCAGGCCACCAGCATCTATGTCACCCACGACCAGGTGGAGGCGATGACGCTTGCCGACCGCATCGTAATCATGAATGGCGGCCATATCGAACAGGTCGGCTCCCCGATGGAGGTGTTTCTCGAACCGGCGAACACATTTGTCGCGAGCTTCATTGGCTCGCCACCGATGAACCTTCTCGACGGAGCCATCGAAAAGCAGGATGGCAGGGTGAAGGTCAAGCTCACGGGCAGCTCCGGGCAGCGCTTCAGCATTCCCGATGCCTTCGCGAAGAACGCAACGCAAGGACAGACCGTCAAGCTCGGCCTGCGGCCGGAAATCATGTCGGTGGAAGATGGCGATGGCCGCGAGGATCTCAATTGCAGCATCGACCTTGTGGAGCCTCTGGGCGCTGAAGCGCTGCTGCATGGAAAGGCCGATGGCCAGCCGTTTATCGCCAAAGCCGAAACGCTTTATGGCGACCATGCCCTTAATGGCATCAACCGGCTTTCCATCGATACTGCACGCGTCCACGTCTTTGATGCGGCGACCGGAAGATCGCTCAAAAACCGGGGTGGAGCGCGGCCATGAAACAGGATTTTCAAGGGCGCCTTCACGCCCTTCAGGAAGACCTGCGCCGCGACTGGCAGCTCTACCTGCTGCTCGCGCCAATGCTCACCTGGTTTGCGGTTTTTCTCTACAAACCCATGTACGGATTGGTCATCGCATTCCAGGATTTCTCGATCTTTCGCGGCATTGAAAAAAGTCCATGGGTCGGTTTTTCGAATTTCGTGGAGCTTTTCCAGAATGACATGTTCATTCGTTCTTTCTGGAACACCATCACCATCAGCGGCCTTGGCCTGATCTTCGCCTTTCCGGTGCCGATCATTCTGGCCCTGATGTTCAACGAGATTCAGAGCGGCATTGCCCGCAGCTGGGCGCAGACGGTTGTTTACCTGCCGCACTTCATTTCGGTGGTGATCGTCGCCGGCATCGTCATCAATTTCCTCTCGCCATCAATCGGCATCGTCAATCTAATGCTGAAAGGCCTGGGGTTTGAGCCGATCTACTTCCTGACCCAGCCGGAATGGTTCCGTCCCGTCTATATCGGCTCATCGGTCTGGAAAGAGGCAGGCTTCGAATCCATCGTCTATCTCGCCGCCATCGCCGGTGTGAGCCCGACGCTTTACGAATCCGCCCGGGTGGATGGCGCGTCGCGCTGGCAGATGATGTGGCGTATCACCCTGCCCTGCATCCTGCCGACGATCGTGATCATGCTGATCATCCGCATCGGCAATCTGGTCGAAGTCGGGTTCGAATATATCATCCTGCTCTATCGCCCATCCACCTACGAGACGGCGGACGTCGTTTCCACCTTCATCTACCGCACCGGCCTGCAGGGCACCCAATACGATCTGGCGACTGCCGCCGGCCTGTTCAACGCGGTCATCGCCTTCGTCCTCGTTTATTCGGCAAATCGCATCAGCCGAAAAGTCTCGTCGACATCGCTGTGGTGAGGAGCTGACACATGGCAAACTTCAATCTCTATTCCCGTGGCGACAGGATTTTCGGCTGGGCAAACGCCATTCTTCTCGGTCTGTTTGTCCTGTCGACGCTCTATCCCTTCATCTATGTGCTGTCGGTCTCGCTCTCCTCGGGCGCTGCCGTCACGGCGGGTCGCGTCACGCTCTGGCCCGTCGATGTCACGCTTGCCGCCTACGACCGTGTCTTGTCCGACAGGATGTTCTGGGTCGCCTATGGCAACACGTTCATCTACACGTTCGGCGGCACGCTCGCGAGCCTGCTGATAATGATCCCCGGGGCTTACGCCCTTTCGCGCAAACGCCTGCGTGGCCGCACCTTCTTCAACATCGCCATCGCGTTTACGCTCTGGTTCAACGCCGGCATGATCCCGTTCTTCCTGAATATGCGTGATCTTGGGCTTCTCGACAGCCGTTTCGGCATCATCCTCGGTTTCGCGGCCAATGCCTTCAACGTCATCCTGCTGCGCAATTTTTTCGAAGCCGTACCGAAATCCTTCGAAGAGGCCGCCAAGATGGATGGCGCCAGCGAATTGCAGCTGCTGTGGAAGGTGTTCATCCCGCTGTCGAAGCCCGCAATCGTCACAGTTGCGCTGTTCTGCATCGTGTCGCGCTGGAACGGTTATTTCTGGGCCATGGTGCTGCTGCGCGGCGAGGAAAAAATCCCGCTTCAGGTCTATCTGAAGCGCGTCATCGTCGACCTCAATTCGAATGACGAATTCGCCTCGAGCCTGCTCACCGCCCACTATTCGTTCGAGACGGTGACATCGGCGATCATGATCGCGTCCATCATTCCCGTCCTCATCATTTACCCCTACGCGCAGAAGTATTTCACCAAAGGAATTCTGCTGGGCGGAGTCAAAGAGTAGCAGCACAAGGGAGGAGAACCTGTGAGAGCACTACGAAAAGGCACGCCCCTACTGGCGTTGATGACAGCCGTAACCCTGACCTTGCCGGTATCGGCTCAGGATTCAGGCAAGATCACCGAAGACCCGCTGGAACTGACCATCCATTTCCACTTTCGCGACAAATACGTCTATTCGGAAAAATGGCCGGTGGAGCAGAAGGCCGCGGAAATCACCAATATTCATGTCCGCAACGTGGCGTCATTGGCAACCACCAGCAGTCGCGACGCCTTCAATCTTCTGATCGCCTCGGGCAATCTTCCCGATATCGTTGGCGGCGACGCCACCGGCGGTTTGAAGGAAGACTTCATCCGTTACGGGCTGGAGGGCGCGTTCATTCCGCTCGATGAGCTGATCGAGGAAAACGCCCCCAATCTCAAGGCGTTTTTCGACAGCCACAAGGAAATCCGCAACGCCATCTCCGGACCGGACGGCAAGCTTTATTTCATTCCCTATGTGCCTGATGGCAAGTTCTCGCGCGGCTGGTTCATCCGCCAGGACTGGCTCGACAAGCTTGGCCTGAAACAGCCGGAAACACCGGAAGAGGTCTACGAGGTTCTGAAAGCCTTCCGCGACAAGGACCCGAACGGCAACGGCCTCAAGGATGAGGTGCCTTATTTTGCCCGTGAGGAAATCGATGCCGTCCGCCTCATCAATCTGTGGGACGCACGCGTTTCGGGATCGGAGCGTTATGGCGACTTTGCCGTCTATGACGGAAAACTGCGCCACCCCTGGGCGGAAGAAAACTACAAGACCGGCATTTCCAATGTCGCCAAGTGGTACAAGGAAGGGCTGATCGACAAGGAAATATTCACCCGCGGCGCCCGCTCGCGCGAATATCTGCTGGGTAACAATCTCGGCGGCATGACACATGACTGGTTCGCCAGCACCTCGACTTACAATGACGCCCTGTCGCCGAAGATCGAGGGCTTTGCGCTGAAGCCCATGCTTCCGCCCAAGACGGTTTCAGGTGAGCGTTTCGAAGATTCCCGCCGCCTGCGTGTCCAGCCCGTTGGCTGGGCTATTTCGGCGACCAATGAACACCCCGTCGAAACCATCAAATATTTCGACTTCTGGTTCTCGCAGCCGGGTCGCATCCTGTCGAACTTCGGCGTCGAGGGCCTCACTTACGAAATGGTCGACGGTAAACCGCAGTTCAAGAAGGAAATCCTCGACAACAAGGATCCGGTCAATGCCCAGCTATGGGCAGTCGGTGCGGCGATCCCGCGCGGATACTGGATGGATTACGAATATGAGCGCCAGTGGACGAACAAGATCGCGCTTGAAGGCATCGATCTGTACGAGAAGTGCAACTGCCTCAAGGACGAGTTCATGGGCGTTTCCCTGAACGCCGAGGAAAAGGCGACCTTCGACCGCTACTGGCCGAGCATCCTCACCTACATGACCGAGATGCAGCAGACCTGGATTCTCGGCGCGCAGGACGTCGATACCGGCTGGGACGCCTACAAAAAGCGCCTCACTGCCCTCGGTTATGACGAGGTCATCAAGATGATGCAATCGGCCTATGACCGCCAGTACAAGGCGGCTCAATAAACCCTCCGACCAGGATGGCGGCTTTGTCGCCGCCATCCTTTCCCTTCTGTTTTCATAGGAGTTAGAGCGCAATGCGTCCCTCTGCCCCGGCCATCTCCAGACAGACACTTCTCGATGAACCTCGCCCGGGTTCATTGACCATTGGCTACGAGCCGAGAGAAGAAGCACAACCGGCGGAGAATCCTCCGCGCTTTTCATGGCTGCCCGATATCGATGACGGCGCGCGTTACGTGCTGCGTATTTCGACCGATCCCGGCTTTGCAGACAAAAAAACGATCGTCTTCCAGGATCTCGCCTGGAATTTCTTCACCCCGGACGAAGCACTGCCAGAAGGTCACTATCACTGGTGTTATGCGCTTTGGGATCAGAAATCCGCAGCGCCGGATTCGAACTGGAGTACCGTACGCAGTTTCGAGATCGGCGCCTCGTTGCCGAAGACGCCGCTTCCCGGCAGAAAGGCCCGCCACGCCGCCGCCCATGCCAGCCACCCGCGGCTCTGGCTCAATTCCGAGCAGTTGAATTCCTTCGCCGACGCCGTAGCAAATGACGCAAACCATTGCGGCTGGGCAGAATTTTACGAAAAATCGGTTGAACCATGGCTGCAGCGGCCGGTTATGCCGGAACCGCAGCCCTATCCCAACAACATGCGTGTCGCCACGCTCTGGCGGCAGATGTATATAGATTGCCAGGAAGTGATCTATGCGATCCGGCATCTGGCCATCGCCGGGCGCGTGCTTGGACGCGACGATCTTCTCGATGCATCCCGCAAATGGCTGTTGGCCGTCGCCGCCTGGGACACGAAAGGTGCGACCTCCCGCGCCTATAATGACGAGGCGGGGTTCCGTGTCGTCGTCGCACTCGCCTGGGGTTATGACTGGCTGTACGACCATCTGAGCGAAGACGAACGCAAGACCGTGCGATCCGTTCTTCTCGAACGGACGCGGGAAGTTGCAGATCATGTTATCGCACACGCCCGCATTCACGTATTTCCCTATGACAGCCATGCGGTGCGCTCGCTCTCGGCTGTACTGACACCGGCCTGCATCGCGCTTCACGGCGAAAGCGATGAGGCGGGTGAATGGTTCGACTATACTGTCGAATTCCTCGCCACGCTCTATTCTCCATGGGCCGGAACCGATGGCGGTTGGGCGGAAGGTCCGCATTACTGGATGACAGGCATGGCATATCTCATTGAGGCCGCCAACCTGATCCGCTCCTATATCGGTTACGACCTTTATCAGCGGCCGTTTTTCCAGAATACCGGCCGCTTCCCGCTCTACACCAAGGCGCCCGGCACCCGTCGCGCCAACTTCGGCGACGACTCCACGCTCGGTGATCTTCCCGGCCTGAAGCTGGGATACAACGTTCGCCAATTCGCCGGCATCACCGGCAATGGCCATTACCAATGGTACTTCGATCACATCAAGGCGGACGCGACGGGCACCGAAGTGGCCTTTTACAATTATGGCTGGTGGGACCTGAACTTCGACGATCTGGTCTACCGTCACGATTACCCGCAGGTGGAAGCCCTGTCGCCCGCCGACCTGCCGGCACTCGCCGTTTTCGACGACATCGGCTGGGCTACCATCCATAAACATATGGAAGACCCGGAACGGCATCTGCAGTTCGTCTTCAAATCCAGCCCCTATGGCTCGCTCAGCCACAGTCACGGCGACCAGAACGCTTTTGTACTTTATGCCCATGGCGAAGATCTGGCGATCCAGTCCGGTTATTATGTGGCATTCAATTCGCAGATGCATTTGAACTGGCGGCGTCAGACACGGTCGAAAAACGCCGTACTGATCGGCGGCAAAGGCCAATATGCGGAAAAGGACAAGGCGCTTGCACGCCGCGCCGCCGGCCGCATCGTCTCGGTGGAGGAAAAGCCGGACCATGTTCGCATCGTCGGCGATGCAACCGCCGCCTACCAGGTTGCGAACCCGCTGGTTCAAAAGGTGCTGCGCGAAACCCACTTTGTTAATGACAGCTATTTCGTGATTGTCGATGAGGTGGAATGTTCCGAACCCCAGGAACTGCAATGGCTTTGCCATACACTCGGAGCCCCGCAGACCGGCAGGTCAAGCTTCCGTTACAATGGCCGGAAAGCCGGCTTCTACGGGCAGTTCGTCTACTCTTCGGCCGGCACGCCTCAAATCAGCGCCGTGGAAGGTTTTCCCGATATCGACCCGAAAGAATTCGAAGGGCTGGATATTCACCACCATGTCTGCGCCACGGTTCCGGCCGCCACCCGGCATCGCCTTGTCACCCTTCTCGTCCCTTACAGTCTGAAGGAGCCGAAGCGAATCTTCAGCTTCATCGACGATCAGGGTTTTTCTACCGACGTCTACTTCAGCGATGTCGATGACGAGCGTTTCAAGCTCTCACTTCCCAAGCAGTTCTAATCATACGAGGTTTTCCAATGCAGCGTTTTACAAACAGGACCGTTGTTGTCGCCGGGGCCGGCCGGGATATCGGCCGGGCATGTGCCCTCCGCTTTGCACAGGAAGGCGCCAATGTCGTTCTCACCTATAATGGTGCGGCAGAAGGCGCGGCCGCAGCCGTCGCCGAAATCGAGAAACTTGGCCGTTCGGCTCTGGCGATCAGAGCGAACCTCACGAAAGCAACCGAGGTCGAGGCGGCCATATCGGCCGCTGCCGACAAATTCGGCGAGATTCATGGCCTCGTCCATGTTGCCGGCGGCCTGATCGCCCGCAAGACAATCGCAGATATGGATGAAGCATTCTGGCATCAGGTCCTCGACGTCAATCTGACGTCACTGTTCCTGACGGCGAAGGCCGCATTGCCCAAAATGGCCAAGGGCGGCGCCATCGTCACTTTCTCGTCGCAGGCGGGCCGTGATGGCGGCGGCCCCGGCGCTCTTGCCTATGCGACCTCCAAGGGTGCCGTGATGACGTTCACCCGCGGACTTGCCAAGGAAGTCGGCCCTGATATCCGCGTCAACGCCGTTTGCCCCGGCATGATCTCGACCACCTTCCACGACACCTTCACCAAGCCGGAGGTGCGCGAACGGGTGGCTGGTGCGACATCGCTCAAGCGCGAAGGGTCGAGCGAAGACGTCGCCGGTCTGGTTGCCTTCCTTGCGTCTGACGATGCCGACTATGTCACCGGCGCCTGCTACGACATTAATGGCGGCGTCCTGTTCTCCTGATAATCCGGATCGCCTCATGTCGGTAACGCTCCCCCGGGCTGGCCGGATTGCCATTCTCGGCACCTCGCTCGTCCAGCAGAACCATATTGGCGACGTCAACTCGCTTGCCACATCGGCACGCGGCTGGATGAGCTGGGCCGAGGTCCTGTCGCATGGCAGGCTTTGCTGCCCGGTCCATCACGATCCTTCCGTGCCGTCCGGCTGGGAGCCGAGCAACCGACCCGGTGTCAGCCGCTTCTTTTCCGGCCTCAATTTCGGGGTCTCCGGCCAGAAGGCGGTCGAGATCGAGCGGCGATTGCCGCGGTTGCTGCAATCGGATTTCGATCTGGTCATTGTCGATGCCGGCACCAACGACATGATGGTGGAAACGCGCCAGACGATTGCGGAGACGCGGGCAAGGATCGCCTCAGTCTTGCTCGCCGCCGGCAAAACCGTCATTCTGCTTCCCATTCTGGCACGAAGCATCGGAAAATGGCCGGCGGGGGGTGCTGAGCGGTCAAAGGCGCACTGGATCAACCGGCAGAGCACCGAATTTGCGACCAACAACGCCAATTGCCATGTCTTCGACTGGAACGCGGCGTGGGTCGATGTTGATAACGAATTTGGCGAGCCATATCCCGACTATTCCGATGACGGAACCCATTTTTCAGTGCCCGGCGCCTTTGCAGTCGGGCAATTGCTGGCGGACTATCTCGAAACTGTCGTGCCACGTGCGCCGGCCCGGCTCCTGTCAAAGGATGACAGCTTCGATCCGGTAAACAATCCGGCGGGCAATCTCGCATCGGACCTCTTGGCCCGGACCATCACCGAAGCGGATGAGCAGAACCATCGTCTTGGCGGGCAGCTTGTCCACCCCGGCACGGGCGTCTGGGTGGACGCAATCTGCGATGTGGAGATACCGGCTCATGATGGCGTTCTGGGAATATCGCTGCGGTTGAAAGATGTCGCAGCCGAAGGACAGGTAGTGACAGCGCTCGCACCGTTTCGTGCCGATGACGGCAGGCTCTTTTCCTTTCCGTCCGGACAGTGGAAAGGCGCGTTAAGGACCCCTCCCCTGAAATTGCGGCCGGGCAAAGCACCGCCTGAACTTTTTCTCGATGTGATCCTGCAGCCCGGTTCGCAACCGATCGAGATCGATGTTTCCAAGATCGACATCCGCTCCGTTTCAGATCCGGTGCGCGCATGACGCATTCTCAGAACAAACCGCGCCTGCTGATCGCCATGCGCAGCGAGCTTCCGGAAGGGTTTTTTGGTCCGCGCGAATGGGCGCGACTGAATGCCGTAACGCATATCATTCAGGGTTTTCCCCATACGGATTTCGACACGGCTGAAGGTGCGGAGGCTCTCGCCGAAGCTGACATTCTGCTTGCTGCCTGGGGTACGCCATCCCTCACACGCGAACGCCTTTCGCGCGCGCCACGGCTGAAAATGATCGCCTATACGGCATCATCGGTGCGGATGGTTGCGCCCGCAGAATTCTGGGAGACGTCCGATATTCTGGTCACGACTGCGGCTTCCGCCATGGCCGTGCCGGTTGCCGAATTCACCTATGCAGCAATCATCATGTGCGGCAAGGATGTATTCCGGTTGCGGGATGAACACAGGGCAGAGCGTGGCACCGGCGTTTTTGGCAGCAGGCGCGGCAGGAACCTGCCCTATCTCGGCAATCACGCCCGCAAGGTCGGCATTGTCGGAGCCTCGCGCATCGGGCGGCTGGTGATCGACATGCTGGCGCGTGGCAAATTCGAGATTGCCGTTTACGATCCCTTTCTTTCGGCGGAAGAAGCCGCGTCCCTTGGCGCAAGGAAAACCGAACTGGACGAGCTTCTCGCCTGGTCCGATGTAGTCTCGCTGCACGCGCCGATCCTGCCGGAAACACACCATATGATCGGCGCCCGCGAACTGGCACTCATGGCCGACCATGCCGTCTTCATCAACACGGCAAGGGGCTGGCTGATCGACCACGATGCATTGCTGGTCGAGGCGCTTTCCGGGCGGCTGCGCATTCTGATTGACACGCCGGAACCCGAGCCCCTGCCAACGGACAGCCCGTTTTACGATTTGCCCAATGTCGTGCTCACCCCCCATATAGCTGGCGCACTGGGCAATGAATTGCGCGCACTTTCCGATCTGGCTATCACCGAGATAGAGCGCTTCGTCGCGGGACTTGCGCCGCTCCACCCCATCCATAAGCAGGATATGGAGCGCATGGCATGAGCACTTTCGAATATTGTTTTTCGACCCTCGGCTGCTCCGGACTCAGCCTGCATGAGGTGGCCGATCTGGGAGAGTGCCATGGCATCGCAAGGGTGGAATTGCGAGCACTTTCCGGCACGATCAACCTGACCGCCGCCTTGGCTGCCGAGTTTGGCACCCCTGCCGGATTTGCTGCCTTTCTAATCGGACGTAAGCTCAAGGTTACTGCTCTCAACACATCTATGCGGCTGTTCGGCAGCAGCGGCCTTTCCGAAGTCGAGCCCTTCATCGATTGGGCAGAGGCTGCCGGCATCCCCAATTTGCGGATATTCGACGGCGGCGGGCAACCAGCATTAGAAGAGATGGCTCGTGCAGCGGCGCTGCTGGACAATTGGCAGGCTTTGCGCCGATCGCGCAGACTGAATGTCGAGCTGATGATAGAAACCCACGATGCGCTGGCCGATTTCGATCAGCTCCTCGCTTTTCTGGAACACGCGCCGACGGCCCGGATATTGTGGGATACCCATCATACATGGGCCAAAGGCGCTGATGTCAGAACTCTTTGGCCCCTTATAGCGAAAAACGTCGTCCATCTGCACGTCAAGGACAGCATGGAGGATAGCGATGGGAAACGGCGCTATGTACTGCCCGGCCATGGCGACTTTCCCATCGCGGAACTGCTTTCGTTGCTCCAGCCGGACGAACGGAAAATTCCCCTCAGCCTCGAATGGGAACGCCACTGGCATCCCCAATTGCCTCCACTGGAAGACGCGCTGAAGGCTGCGCGCCACTGGTGGCGACAAGGAGTCTCCTGATGCGCATAGCCGAAATTCACCTCACACCGGTCGCCATTCCCGACAGGCCACTTTTGAATTGCAAAGGTGTCCATCAGCCCCATGCACTGCGCACCGTCATCGAGGTCATATGCGATGACGGTACGGTCGGTCTCGGGGAAAGTTACGGAAGTATCAAGGCGCTGGAAGGGCTGCGACACGCTGCTCCGGCACTCATCGGACTGGATCCATTTCACCTGCACGAACTAAAGTCCCGGATCATAGCCGCCTTGCCGGGCGGTGGCGGTATCAATGCCAAATCAGCCGTCGCCGATCACAAGCTGACGGATGTGGTCGCATCTGCCTTTGAGGTTCCCTGTCTTGACATCCAGGGCAAGCTCCTCGGTCGCCCGGTATGCGATCTCCTCGGCGGCGCTGTTCGGACAAGTGTACCATTCAGCGCCTATCTGTTTTTCAAGTTTGCGGGGCATATTGGTGAGGAGTCGGACGAATGGGGGGAGGTCCTGACACCGGAGCAGATGGTCGGCGAAGCCCACAGGATGATCGGGAAATACGGCTTCCAGTCACTGAAACTCAAGGGCGGCGTACTTCATCCCGACCTTGAAATCGAAACTATGCTGAAACTTCGGGAAGCCTTTCCGCGTCATCCTTTGCGTATTGACCCAAATGGAGGCTGGACGGTCGAGACTGCGATCCATGTGGCACGCAAGCTTGAGAACGTTCTGGAATATCTGGAAGACCCGGTCCTGGGCATGGACCAGATGGCGCAAGTGGCGGCCGCAACCTCAATCCCTCTCGCGACAAACATGATCGTACTGGAGTTCGATCACATCGCCGCAGCCTTTGAAAAAAAGGCGGTAAAGATAGTGCTTTCCGACCATCACTACTGGGGTGGCCTTCGCGCCTCATCCAATCTTGCAAAAATCTGCGAGGTGCTGGGCCTGGGCCTTTCGATGCATTCCAACTCACATCTGGGCATCACGCTCGCGGCGATGGTCCACGCTGCTGCTGCAACACCAAATCTCACCTTCGACTGCGATACCCATTACCCCTGGACGGCTACAGACGTCGTCGAAGGGACGCCCTTCATTTTCCGCGACGGGAAACTCCGCTTGCCGACAGAACCGGGGCTTGGCGTATCACTGGACAGGAACAAACTCGCATCTCTTGCGGCACTTTATGAAGAAAGCAGTTTGAAGGAACGCGATGACACGGCTTACATGAAGCTTTTTGATCCAAGATACGAAAGACTTGTGCCACGTTGGTGAGGTTGCTGCAAACTTGCCAGGGTCAAACGTCACAACACGCCGGGATGATACATGCCCGTAGTCAGGGGGGAGATAGGGCCCCTCGCTCTAAAATGGCCGGTGGAGTCCAACCACAGTCTCATGTTCATCCGGTTGGATATGTTCCTTCTACACGCTTATGAGTGCATCATCACGAGTGGTCGACCGCACTCGACACCGTTCAAGTTACAGCTTTGCCAGGATAATGCGCTGCAGATCGGCTTCATCAACATCGTCGCGGATAACAACGTCACCGATGATAACATTATCACCACATCCCATCCGTCCGACTTGGCTTTGGCCTGAACAGACGCGCGCCTCGAAGACCGCTGTCCATCCCGAATATCACAACGCCAGCCAAGTAGCAGTTATCAGTGCAGCCGATTTGAATCCGCAACGCCTGGACAACTTCCGCTTATAACAACTCTCGTATCCGTCGGAACCACTGGAATGAAGTGGGACGCTTCCGTTATCGGATCGAAAATTTGAGAGGGCGCTGTTTAGCTGCTCTTGACGGTAGGTGAACGTCAAACCTCCCTCCACGATCGTGCGGAGGAATCAGAAGAAAACTTTGGCTCCAGCTTCGAGAACTTGATCTGAACCCTGCAGGCTGGAACAGTTGGCTGGAATTTTCCCTCTCGCCCTGCGGGTTGGTGCCGACTGAGACAGAGTATGATGTATCCAAACACGCTCTTTCATTTCATTGTTCCGCGCCATCCTCCTGAAGTTGCCCCCTGCATACCCAGTTCTCGGTAGGCCTGAAGAAATCCGTGTCCAGCGGCCCTTGAGCGTGAAGCCGCCATTGATATCGTGCCCGAACTATAGCGGCGGCATATGTATTGAGGAGTACGCGGCCGCTTCCGGGGAGGACATCATGAAGTTTCTGTTGGCCGTTTCGCGCGCCATTGATGCTGCCAATTCAGCCATTGGCAAAGCTATTTCCTGGCTGCTTCTTGCGGCCATTTTCATCAGCGCCATCAATGCCGCCATGCGCAAGGCGTTTTCCATGAGCTCAAACGCCTGGCTCGAATCGCAGTGGTATCTGTTTTCTGCGGTCTTTTTGATCGCTGCTGCCTACACGCTTCTGAACAACGAGCATGTGAAGGTCGATCTGGTCTACGGAAATCTTCCGCGCAAAGGGCAGCTGTGGGTCGACATTCTCGGGACGATCTTCTTTCTCATGCCATTCTGCCTTATCACGGTCTATCTCTCCTGGCCGGTGTTCCTGCAGAAATTCGCCTCCGGTGAAGTATCGAACAATACGGGCGGCCTCATCCAGTGGCCGGTCTGGGCGCTGATACCGATCGGTTTCAGCCTGCTCGCCCTGCAGGGCCTTTCGGAACTCATCAAGCGCGTCGCCATCCTGCGCGGCGATATTCCTGATCCGGTTGCAGCGGCAGATGCCGAAGCGGCAATGCTCTGATCGAAGGAAAAACAACAATGGCATTCCTTGCGGAAAATCTCGCCCCGATCATGTTCGCGGCGCTCATCATCGTGCTGCTGCTGGGCTATCCGGTGGCCTTTGCTCTCGCTTTCGTCGGCTTTTTCTTCGGTTTCATCGGGATCGAGCTCGGCCTGCTGCCGGCAACGCTGTTCCAGGCCATCCCCGATCGCATATTCGGCCAGATGTCGAACGAGACGTTGCTCGCCATACCGTTCTTCACCTTCATGGGTCTGATCCTTGAAAAGAGCGGCATGGCGGAAGACCTCCTCGATACGATCGGCCAGCTGTTTGGACCGGTCCGCGGCGGCATTGCCTTCGCGGTGATTTTTGTCGGCGCTATTCTGGCGGCCACGACAGGCGTTGTTGCCGCCTCGGTCATTTCGATGGGTCTCATCTCGCTGCCGATCATGCTGCGTTATGGTTACGACCGCAAAATCGCCGCCGGCACGATCGCGGCCTCCGGCACGCTGGCGCAAATCATTCCGCCAAGCCTCGTCTTGATCGTGCTGGCGGACCAGCTTGGCCGCTCGGTGGGCGACATGTACAAGGGCGCCCTCGTTCCGGGTCTCATGCTTGTCGGCGCCTATACACTTTACATCATCGTGACCTCGATCATCAGCCCGGCAAAGGTGCCTGCTCTGCCATTGGAGGCCCGGACCCTGCGCGGCAGCAAATTGCTGCTGAAGGTCATCACCTCGCTCGTGCCGCCACTCGTCCTGATATTCCTCGTGCTCGGCACGATCTTCCTCGGCATCGCCACGCCCACGGAAGGTGGCGCCATGGGTGCGGTGGGCGCACTCGCTCTTGCGCTCGCCAACCGCAAGCTCAACTTCGGCCTCATCCAGCAGTCTCTTTACGCCACGGCAAAACTGTCGTCCTTCGTCCTGCTCATCCTGCTCGGCGCGCGCGTCTTCTCCCTGACCTTCTATGGCGTGAATGGCCATGTCTGGGTCGAGCATCTGATGACATCGGTTCCGGGCGGCGAGATCGGCTTCCTGATCGTCGCCAACCTGCTGGTCTTCTTCCTGGCCTTCTTCCTCGATTATTTCGAGCTGGCCTTCATCATCATCCCGCTTCTGGCTCCGGTCGCCGATGCCCTTGGCATTGATCTGATCTGGTTCGGCGTCATGCTGGCGGTTAACATGCAGACTTCTTTCATGCACCCGCCCTTCGGTTTTTCGCTGTTCTTTCTGCGGTCCGTTGCGCCGACACGCGCCTACAGGGATCGCGTCACCGGACAGACGATCCAGCCGGTCACCTCGACCCAGATCTATCTCGGCGCCATTCCCTATCTCTTTATCCAGCTCGCCATGGTCATCATCATCATCGCCTTCCCCGGCATCGTGATGCACTACAAGTCAGGCGCCAAGCAGGCCGATCCTTCCGCCGTTCATATCAACGTACCCATGCCCGGTGCCGGAACGGACGCAGATCCGTTTGCCAACCCGTTCCTCGCGCCCGGCAATACCGCGCCGAGCTTCGGCAAGCCAAACACCCCGTGACAGCAGACCGGGCGCGCAAGCGTCCGCGCAAACCATCGACGTCCCGGACGTCGCTCATATTCAACAGGAGGAGGTAACCCATGAAGGACAATCCAGGCCGCAGACATTTCCTGTCGGGCGGTGTGCTTGCGGGGGCAGCAGCGGCTGCCTCCACACTTGCAACACCGGCCATAGCCCAGTCATCGCCGACCGTTCGCTGGCGTCTGACGTCAGGTTTCCCGAACAATCTGGACACGATTTACGGCGGCGCCGTCGTCATGGCCAACGCATTGAAGGCAATGACCGGCGGCAAGTTCGAAATCCAGGTCTTTCAGGCCGGCGAGATCGTTCCCGGCGCCCAGGCCATCGATGCCGTAAAAGCCAATACGGTCGAAATTTCCCATACCTGCGGATATTATTTCACGGGCAAGGATCCGACATTCGCCATCGGCTCGACCATCCCCTTCGGCCTGAACGCCCGCCAGCAGAACGCATGGCTTTACCATGGCGGCGGCAACGAGGCGTATAATGAATTCCTGTCCGACTACGGCGTCATCGGTATTCCCGGCGGTGCGACGGGTGCCCAGATGGGTGGCTGGTATCGCAAGGAGATCAAGAGCATCGAGGATATCAAGGGCCTCAAGATGCGTATTGCCGGCGTCGCGGGACAGGTGCTCGCCAGGCTTGGCGCCGTGCCGCAGCAGCTTCCGGGCGGCGATATTTATCCGGCACTGGAACGTGGTACCATCGACGCCGCAGAGTGGGTTGGTCCCTATGACGACGAAAAGCTCGGTTTCTACCAGATCGCGCCCTATTATTATTATCCGGCCTTCTGGGAAGGTGGCCTGACGATCCACTTCTTCGTCAACAAGGACCAATATGCGGCTCTGCCTGACGAATACAAGGCAGCGCTCGATACCGCCTGCAAGGCCGCCAACATCAACATGCAGGCGCTCTACGACGTCAAGAACAAGGATGCGATCCGCTCGCTGGTTTCCAAGGGCACGCAGCTTCGTCCGCTGCCCCGGGATGTGCTCGATGCCGCCTACAAGGCAACCTTCGAGCTCTATGACGAGTACACGCAGAAACATCCCGCATGGGCCAAGATCTATCCCGGCTGGAAGAAATTCCGCGACGAGAGCTATGAATGGTTTCGCGTCGCCGAATATACCTATGACAGCTATGGCTATGCGATGCAGACCGCCGGCAAATAAGCCGACATGACTGATATCGAGGGCCCCGGATGGCGACATTCGCGGGGCCTCGATCCTGTCCCGCTATTCCTTGATGAGCCCGTTGTCTATCGCATAGCGAATGAGACCGGCGGTCGTTGCAATATCCAGTTTCCGCTTGATGTTCTTGCGGTGGGTTTCCATCGTGCGCTCGGCGATATCGAGGGCGAGAGCAGCATCGCGGTTGCTTTTTCCCCTTGCAATCAAAAGCAGAACGTCCTGCTCGCGGGTGGTCAGCTCCTTCAGCCTGCCGGTGGAACTCTCCATCAGCACGTCCCGAACGCCTGAGGAGAAATAGGTGCCGCCGGCCGCAACGGTATCGATTGCCGCCACTATTTCCTCGGTGGCCACATCTTTCAGAATGTAACCGGCGGCACCATACATCACCGATGTCGAGATATATTCCCGGCTGTCATGCATCGACAGCATCAGCACCCGCGCGGAAAGCTGTCTTTCCTTGAACAGCTCCAGGGCATCGATGCCATTGATCTGGGGCATGTTGATATCCATCAGCACGACATGGGGTCGTGTGGCGACAGCCGCCTCGATACCCGCCATGGCAGAGACAGCAGTTCCAACGACAGCGATATGTTCGTAGGTTTCAAGTACTGCCTTCAACCCGTCGAGGACGAGAGGATGGTTGTCGACTAGAAGGACGCGGATGGGATGAACGGTCACTCCGCAGCCTCCTGCAAACGATGGCCACGATCCTTCATGGCGGTCATGGGAAGAACCGCTCGCAGAACGGTTCCCTTGGCAGAGCTTTCCACATCAAGCCTGCCTCCAAAATGGGTCATGCGCTCCTGCATGTTTCTAAGGCCAAGGCCCTTGTTGGCTGACATCTCGTTCTCTGTCCGGGTGGCCGGAAATCCCCGGCCATTGTCGCGAACTTCCATCTGCACCCGTTCGTCGCGGCTTGAGAACCTGACGGTGACCCGCGTCGCATCGGAATGACGCTCGATATTGGTGAGCGCCTCCTGTGCGACACGATAAAGCGCGACACGGGCCTCCGGAACGAGCATATGCTTGAAGGCCACCGATTCCAGTGTCGCCGCAATGCCGGTGCGTTCGGAAAAGCTTGAAATCAGGGCTTCCAAAGCGGCGGTCAGTCCCAGGTCGTCAAGGACGCGGGGACGCAGATCGTGCGAGATACGACGGACCTCCTTGATCGCCTCGGTCAATGCTGCCGCACCTTTGCCGATCGCCTCGACAGCACCGACATTATCCGGCGTCACCTTGCGCCGCGCGAGGTCGATTGCGAAGCGCACGCCGACGAGATTTTGAGAAATACCGTCATGCAATTCCCGGGCAATGCGCAGGCGCTCCTCTTCCTGCGTATCAATGACCCGCTGCATCAGTTCCTTCAGCCGTCCATCCGCCATCCTCTGCTGGCGCAGATTGAGCAGCATGCAGGTGGCAAACACCAACAGCACGGCAGGAACTGCAAACAGCGCGACGATCAGAAAATTCCATGTGATGGAGCGGCGCAATTCTTCCTTGGCCGCCGCCGTTGCTGCAAAAACGTCATCCAGATAGACACCCGTGCCGATCATCCATCGCCACTTGTCGAGGCCGGCCGCAAACGAAAGCTTGTCGGCCATCTTCCGGGTTGAGGGTTTCTCCCACTTGTACTGGACAAGGCCGCCACCTTCTTTCGCCTTGAGGATCAGGTCATAGATGACGCGGTTGCCATCTGGATCATAAAGATCCAGCCAGTTATTGCCCGGACGGAAATTTTGCCGCGGATGAACGACGTTCAACCCGTCATAATCATAGACGAAGAAATAACCGTCCGTGCCATAATCGAGGTCCATCAGAATGCGCTTGACCTCTTCCTTCGCGGCTTCGTCGTCCGGCCCGGCCTTGTCATAAACCGAACGGATAGCGGAAAGGGCGAGATTGGTGAGGTTGAGGAGTTCCGCCTCCTTTGCGGCAAGCATGTTTCGCTCGAATGCGTCGATGCTGGTGCGCGCCAGCGTCATTGACTGCCAGGTGATGAGCGCCGTAATGATGATGATGGCAAGAACAAGGGGCCCGATGGCCAATGCAAGGATCTGGTTCCTGAGTCTCATGCGGCCCCTCCGACACATTCGCTCTCACTTATTCTCAACTAACAACACTTCATACGGCAAGTCGAGCATGATGGCACATGATCCAGTCGGAAATACAGGGGATTCGGGGAATCCGTGCCGCGAGGAAAAGTAGAGTTTCGGACTGACTTCGGCTTAGTTGGCTACAACAGGAGACACCCTGCCGAGACGGCCGCACCGGAACCACAACAGGTACAGTTGACGCAGCATGCACCTTTTCTCCAGAAGAGAACCCTGCTGACATTGCGGACACGGATCTTCGATCCCAAAATCTTCGGCTTGCTGCGAAGCCATGACTGGATCGGCGGTTGGACCTTGGCATTGCAAGGTATTCAACGTGCTGCCTTGTCAGTCCACGATGGCGGTAACCCAAACTGGGAGGCCGCAAAATCCTTAAGTCCCGGTGCACGGCCGAATTTTTCACCAGCGCGATATTCGGGCTTGCCACAGAGACTGGATTTCAGCTTCGGAGACGAAGGGGTTTTCGCCGTAACGAGCATCTTGGGTAAATAAGCATCACCAATCTGCGAAATGCGGGGACTTGTCGTCAAGGTATTTGCACCTTTTGCCACACCATCGCGCCAAGTCGCCTGCCCTCCGTACATCCTGGCAGACTGATCCAGTTCCAATCTATTTCCGTCAGTAAATTGAATATCGGCCTTCTTATTAAGCGTTGTTTTCCCGTAATAGGGCTCGGGACTTTCTATCTCATTGGGTGTCTCGGGAGAGGCGGTGATGAGATCGCTGGAGGCAGCGCCGTCACCTGGGCGCCATCGGGGCCGACCGTATCGCCAGGACATTGCGAAGATAATACGGCCCGCGCAGAAGCAGGCTCTTGATCGGCTCGAGCGCATCCGCCGCTTCTTGCCATCGAACACAGACCTCATGTCGCAGGCAACTTTGAACCAGGTCGCACGCATTCTCAACGACCAACCCAGAAAGTGTCTCGGCTACAGGACGCCGGCCGAAGCGTTCATGGCTCATTTACAGGAGGAGACCTGATCCCCTACCCTGCAAAACCGGCATGATGCACTTGGGGAAGATTCTCCAATCTGCAAATTCGCATATTCGGCCGACGGCCATGCGATCAAGGTGTGACAGCATCGACGATGCCAATGTAATTTGGATTGGTAAATATGCTGTTCATCTTGCCTTCTGGAGGCACTTGACGAAGTCGATGAAGGCACGCAGCGGCGCAGGCACCAGCCGGCGACCCGGATAATAAAGGTAAGGACCCGGGAAGCTCAACCACCAGGGCTCCAGCAGGGGTTCGAGGGCGCTACTCGCGAAGTGCGGCCTCAGCCAGTCTTCGAAGAGATAGATGATGCCTGTGCCTGCAATGGCTGCGCTGACGCCGAGATCAGTCCCTCCCCCCGATTGCACCAGGAGTTGGCCCGGTGGTTCAATGATCACCGTCTCGCCATCGCGCTCAAATTCCCAAGGGGAAACGGCCCGACCAGCAAACCGCCCCCGGATGCAGCTATGCGACAACAGGTCTCGCGGATGCGCGGGTCTTCCCCTTGCCGTAAGGTAATCCGGCGCGACACCAAGAGCAAAGCGCTGTGTGCGCGGGCCGATGGGTATAGCAATCATGTCCTGCTCGAGCCGGTCGTCGTAGCGGATGCCTGCATCGCATCCGGCTGCGATGATATCGACGAAACTCTCATCGGTCACGATCTCCAGCCGAATATCGGGATAGGCCGCAAGAAAGGGGGCGACGATGCGCGGCAGCACCAGACGCGCGGCACTTACCGGAACGTTGAGTTTCAGCGAGCCTGCCAGTCGGTCGTGACGGCTGCTCGCCTGGTCGAGAGCGGACAGTATTTCTGCGAAAGCCGGGTCTATGCGCTTGATCAGTTCGCCACCAGCTTCAGTCGGAAGAACGCTGCGTGTGGTGCGGTTCAGGAGACGAACGCCGAGTTCAGTCTCAAGCCGCTTGATCGCATCGCTCAGAGCCGACGAGCTTATTCCGCTTTCGCGGGCCGCCTGACGAAATCCGCGGGCGCGGGCCACTGCGAGGAAGGCGCTGACATCGTTCATGTCCGGCATTCGAAAGTCCCTGCTGTACCTGGATTGTCCGCAAAGGCGGACAGGTTGTCCGGATTGTGGCTGATTGTGACCTTTATAGCATCAGACTATTTTCTGCCCACGCAACAGGAAATCTCAGCGCCGAGCTGGTGTTGGATCCACTGGCCCGCCGGGATGGGCGGCAGAAGCCGGGCGCGAAGATCGTCTGAACTGCTGCGTACCGGCATCAAAGGCAGCCAAAATTATATAGCGGCTCGGAAAGCAAAAACCAAAGTCCAGAGCCGGTGCGATTTGTACCGGTTGACAATGATTTAAGAGTAACCACCACAAGGAATACATATGTCTACGACAATATCAGCCCTCGGCGGCACTTTTACGCTTCCTGGAACAACAGTGAACCTCAAGCGGATCGGATATGGCGCCATGCAGTTGCCAGGTCCTCATGTATGGGGTCCGCCCCGTAACAAGCAAGCAGCGCTTGCGGTTCTACGGGAGACAGTAAAACAGGGGGCTAATCATATTGACACCGCTCATTTCTACGGCCCTCAGGTTGCCAACGATCTTATCCGTGAAGCGCTTTCCCCTTACTCAAAAGATCTCGTGATCGTGACGAAAATCGGGTACGTCCGAGGCGACGACGGCTCCTGGGCTTTGGATATATCCAAGGAAGGACTTACGACGGCTGTACATCAAAACCTCACCAGCCTTAACGTAGAAGCTTTGGATACCGTGAACTTGCGCGTTGGAGGACCTGCTGGCCCCAGCGAAGGTTCTATAGCTGAGCCGCTGTCAACTCTTGTAGAGCTTCAGAAAATGGGCCTCGTTCGCCACATTGGGCTGAGTAATGTTACTCAAGACCAATATCGAGAAGCGTCCTCGATCGCCAAGATCGTCTGCATCCAGAACCAATACAATCTCGTCCATCGAGAGGACGATGCATTTATCGATGTTCTCGCAGCTGACGGAGTGGCTTATGTGCCATTCTTCCCTCTTGGAGGCTTCACACCTGTCCAGTCGTCCGCTTTATCGGGTGTTGCGAATGCTATCGGCGCGACCACCAAACAAGTCGCTCTCGCATGGCTTCTGCAGCGCTCGCCAAATATCTTGGTGATCGCGGGAACCTCGTCAGTTGATCACCTTCGCGAGAATTTCAAGGCTGGCGATCTTGTGCTGCAACCGGAACACTTGACCATCCTGGATTCAATCGCCACGAAAACCGGTGCGTCATGAGATTGCGTGCAGATTTTCCGCCTTTAGTCGCCATGGTTCAGGGTAGACACAGCGCTTCTACAGCGCAGTCGTGTGTCCGGCCTTTGATGCAGCTATCTACCGACTGCCGGCCTTGAGGGGTTAAAGGGGAAGTGGAGGTCCTGTGGTGTGACAGGTCAAACTCCGCAAGACGCGGTTCGCGTGTCGTTCCGCACGTCAAGCGACAAGCCCACTCGTGTGGAGAAATGAACGCCACAGTTTGTCACGACATTCTCGTTAACGGATTTGTCGATTGCCACTGACAGGTGGGAAGAGCATTCCAACCCGTCAGTGGGAACCAACACCTGCAGCTCACGACCTGTGGTCCAAAAGGTAACGGTACAAAACGATTTTCCAGAAGGAAAAATCACCGATTCGCAGCCTACCCACTATGGGAGGAAATGACGCACAATGTTGCGCCAGGATCACGATCAGAGCTGCCGGCATTCCCAAATCGTGGCAATCAAAGCTATAGAGTTCAGCATCCCAATACCCAGGATATCTGTTATTCCGCTCAGCTGTGCCAGCAAATCCGTCAGTATCCGCCCGTCAGAAAAATGTTCTCCCCGGTCATGAAACTGCAGGCCTGGGACGACAGGAATATGGCGGCACCCACCATTTCTTCCGGCTGCCCGGCACGGCCCATCCAGTTCAGTGTCTGGACATAGTCTGCCCAGCCTTCGGGATCCCCATCACGACGGTGGACATTGCGGTCGGTGTCTATGAGGCCGGGAGCGAGCGTGTTAAGCAACACATTGTCGCGCGCGTAATCCCGCGCCTGACTCTGGATCAGATTATGCTGCGCAGCCTTGGTTGCGGCATAGGCGGTGACGATGCCTTTGGGCCGCAACTGATTGACCGAGCCGATGGAAACCACCCTGCCCCACTTGCGGGCCGCCATGCGCGGCAGGGCCGCCTGCAGCATATCCACCGTCGAGCCCAGATTGACCGCCAGCTGAAACGCCAGATCGTCACGCGTAAGTTCCGACAGCACGGCATTGATCTGCGCGCTTGCATTGATGACAAGAATATCGACCGGTGCGACCGCCTCCGCCCGTTCGATGAGGTCACGGCCGGCACCGGGCTCGGAAAGATCGCCCGCCAGTTCCTGCGCCGTGCCGCCACTTGCGACGATCCGGTGCTGCACGGCTGCGGCAGCACCCGGCTTCACGCCATGCAGGATGACATGGGCGCCCGCGCCCGCCAGCCCCTCGGCAATGGCGGCGCCTATGCCACGGCTGGAACCGGTGACGAGCGCCGTGCGGCCCTTCAATCCAAAGAGGCTTTCGAGACGCATCCTTTATCCTTCAAACAGCGAGATGCGCGCGCCGGCAATTCCCGGGCGGCAGGAAAACAGGCCGCCGGAGAGCGGCGCGTCGGCGAGTGTGGATGCCGGCAGGCGCGTACGGGCGCTGGTGATGAACAGCGTCGACAGGTCCGGCCCGCCAAAGGCGATGCTGGAGGGGCGCGGCACCGGCATGTCGATCACCTGGTCCAGCTTGCCGTTCGGAAGATAACGGCGCACGCACCAGCCATCCCAGATGGCGCACCAGACCCCGCCTTCGGCGTCCACAGCCAGACCATCCGGCCGGCCATCGGCCACCGGAATGCGGGCAAATTCACGGCGCTGCGACAGCGCACCCGTCGCCGGATCGCAATCATAGGCATGGATGAGGCCGGGCACGGTATCGACGAAATAGAAGGTCCTGCCATCGGGGCTCCAGCCGAGACCGTTTGAAACGATGATGCCGCCTTCCTTGCGCTCGGATGCGCCGTTGGCACTGATGCGATAAAGCGCACCTGTGGGCTTGGAGGCATCGATGCGCATCGAGCCGACCCAGATTGCGCCATCCGGTCCGCATTTGGCATCGTTCAGGCGGTTGTCGGCAATGTCAGCCTCCGGGCTGACGAAGGGGGTCAGCCGGCCGGAGGCGAAATCCAGCCATTCGACGCCATCCTGAGACGCCACAAGCAATCGCCCTCCGGTGACCGGAATGACGGCGCTGACCAGCTTGCCGGTTTCGCAGGTTTCGTTGCGGCCAGTGGCGTGATCGAAGCGGTGCACTGCCGGATGCAGGATATCCACCCAGTAGAGCGCGTTTTCCCCCTCGTGCCAGACCGGGCTTTCCCCCAGCTGCGCACCCCATGGCAGAATACAGCTGAGTTCGGCGCCGGGGCGGCCCGTTGCCGAACGCGGACGTGGCCGCGAGCTGATCGCCACGGCCCCGGCGGCACCGGTAATGCGGCGGGCGGCGGCAATCAATTCGCGCCCGGCGGGATGGATATTGGAGGAATCCAGCCGCGACGACGGCCCGAGCGCAACGAGCACACCCATCGGCGTATTGTCCCGGCCCATGACAGGGGCGGCGACCGAATTCACCCCCGGCAGATGCTCCTCATAGGAAATCGAATAACCCCGCGCCCGCGTCAGCGTCAGATCGGCCTGCAGCACATCGACGGTGGTAATGGTTTTGGGTGTTTGCAGATCGAGCGTCAGGCGATCCAGCAGGGCGCGGCCAACGGCGGGGTCCTGAAAGGCGAGCAGTGCCTTGCCGGGTGCCGTGCAATGCAGGGGAACGCGGCGTCCCACCTCGACGCGCACCGAAAGACCGTTCGGCGAACGCTCGGCGAGATATTGCGTCATGGTGCCGTCAAGCCGGCACAGCGCAACCGTCTCCCCCAGTTCAGCAGCCAGCCGCTCCAGTTCCGGCGTTGCCGCCGAGACGAGATCGAAGCTCTCCCAGACCTTATGGGACATTTCCAGAAAACGCTGGCCCAGGACATAGGTGCCACGGGCCTCATCCTGACGGACGAGGCCATAGGCGATAAGGGTACGCAGGATGCGCGCGAATGTCGGCTTCGGCAGGCCAGAGGCGCGCGACAGCTCGGCAAAACGTAGCGGTTCCGGCGCATCGGCGACCATGTCGAGCAGGGTCAGCCCCTTGGCCAGCGCCGCCGTGCCGCCCGGCGTCTCCGGTTTCATCGCCTCTGCTCCCTCGCGAGGCGCTGCCGCCTTGCGGCCGCCGCGTCTTCCAGCATCCGGTCCATCGTCCATTCCGCTTCAAACCCCAAAGTGTTTCTGATCCGCTTGTTGGACGTATGGTAATAAACGCCGTCGCCGGGAAAATCGACTGTCACGATGGGCAGGCCGGTCAGCGCCGCAATCTTCGGCAGAAGCGCGGCGAAATCGGTCGGTTCATCGGCGCCGAGATTGAAGGTGCCACCTGCCGCCTCAGGGTGATCGAGAGCGAGCAGAATGCCCGCCACCATGTCGCGCGTATCGGTGATATGCATACGGAACGGTCGGCCGTTTTGATTGCGCGCCAGAATGTGCGACGGCTCACCGATATCGCGGGACCGGAGCAATTCGGCGATGGCAGCGTTTCCGAAATTCTGCTGCTGGCGAATGCGCGGCCGCAGGAAAAACCGGGGACCGGAAAAGAAACTCTCCTCGTCCAGCAGTTCCGCCGCATCCTGCGTATGCGAAAACCGCAGGATCACCGTTTCCATGGTGCCGCTTCGCTGATGAAAGCGTACCAGCTCTTCACCCAGAAGCTTGGTCAGACCATAGGGCGAGTTGGGGCAAAGCGGATGGTCCTCGGTGACCGGCAGGAACTCCGGCCGGTTTTCCGGATAGACCTCACCCGAGGAGGCGAAAACGAACCGCCGCACGCCAGCCGCTGAAGCGGCATCCAGAAGCCGGCGCGTGCCCTCGACATTGACGGCGAACATGCGGTCGCGATCCGCCGGAGCCCATGACATGAAGGCACCCAGATGCAGGACGGCACTCACGCCCTTGATGGCCTCGGACAGTGCCTGCGTATCTTCCAGCGACCCGACGACTTCTTCGCCGCCGGTTCCCGATGGCCTGAGATCAAAACCGCGAACGGCGCGGCCCTGTGCGCGCAAGGCGGCGACAACGGCACGGCCGACACGACCTGCCGATCCGGTAACGAGGATCATAGCCGTGCTCCGGTCTTTGCATCGAAGAGATAAAGCTGGGCCGGATCGAAACCGAGCCGGAGCGCCTCATTGCCGGGAAGGCTGCCGGTATGCGAAACGCGGGCGATCAGCCCCTTGGACTTGCCCTCCTCGCCATCCGCGACCCTTGCGCCTTCTGCATCAAAATAGACGTATTTTTCCGATCCCAGGCTTTCCACCAGCGTCGGACGGACATCGAAGGTGACCGGCCCATCGCCCAGAACGAGATGTTCCGGCCGCAGACCGACGATCACGCTGCCCTGGCGGCCGACCGCGCCCGGCAGGGAGACCTGCTGCCCAAACAGGGTAACAGTGCCGTCACGCAGTTCCGCATTGAGGAAATTCATGCCCGGCGAACCGATGAAACCGGCAACGAAAAGATTGGCCGGATTGTTGAAAAGCTCGTCGGGTGCGGCGATCTGCTGGATAATGCCGCCCTGCATGATGACGACGCGGTCCGCCATCGTCATCGCCTCGACCTGATCATGTGTCACATAAACGGTGGTGACACCGATGCGCTTGTGTAATGCGCCGATTTCGGCACGCATGTGAACGCGGAGCTTGGCATCGAGATTGGACAGCGGCTCATCCATCAGGAAGGCCTGCGGCTGGCGCACGATAGCGCGGCCAAGCGCGACGCGCTGGCGCTGGCCGCCCGAGAGATCCCTGGGCTTGCGATCGAGATAGGGGGTCACTTCCAGAATGCGCGCCGCATCATCAACCCGGCGGTCGATCTCGGCCTTGTCGGTGCCGCGCATCTTCAGGCCAAAGCCGATATTCTGGCGAACGGTGAGGTGCGGATAAAGCGCATAGTTCTGAAACACCATGGCGATGTCGCGGTCACCCGGTGCGAGATCCGTCACTTCGTGGTCGCCGATGAAGATCTGGCCTTCGCTTGCCGGTTCGAGACCGGCGAGGATTTTCAGCATCGTCGACTTGCCGCAACCGGAAGGCCCGACCAGCACCACGAACTCGCCGTTCTCGATCTCAAGCGAAAAGGGCCTGAGCACGTTGAGCGCGCCATATGACTTGCTGACGTTGCGAATGGAAATATTGGCCATGCTTATTTCTCCGCGCCAGCGGTGAGGCCGCCGACCAAATAACGTTCCAGGAACAGGTAGATTGCGATGATCGGCAGCGCGATGAACACGGATGCGGCGGAAATGTCGTTCCAGTAGGTGACATATTCGCCCTGCATCGTGGTGATGCCGAGATTGGCCGTCCAGTTGTCCGGCGAGTTGACGAGGAAGGTGCGCGCATAGGCATAGTCTGCCCAGCTGAGCACGAAGGCATAAAGTGCGGTGGCGGCAAGCCCCGGCGTGGCGATGGGAAGCACGACGCGCACCATCGCGCCGACCGGCGAGCAGCCATCGACCATGGCAGCCTGTTCCAGTTCCTTCGGAATGGTGTCGAAATAGCCTTTCAGCATCCACGTGGCGAAAGGAATGATCATTGTCGAATGCGCCAGAACCAGCGTCCACAGGCTGCCGATCAGGCCGAAGCTGGAAAAGATCGAAAACAGCGGAATGACGAGCAGCGTCGCGGGCAGCATCTTCGCCGTCAGGACGAAGAGACCCATGGTCGCGCCACCTCGCATGGAATAACGCGACAGTGCATAACCGGCGCTGACCGAGACCAGCATCGACAACGCCACCGAGCCGATAGCCGCCAGCATCGAATTCCAAAGCCACAGCAGGATCGGTTTTGCCGCCCAGACCCGGGCAAAGATGTCCCACTGCGGATCGTCCGGCCAGAAGGTCGGCGGCAGGCGGTACAGCTCATCGGTGGTGGAAAGTGCTGTGACCAGCAGCCAGTAGACCGGGAACAGGATCATCACCAGCGTGAAGATCACAGTCGCGTAAAGGGCAAGGCTCTGCAAAAATGTCCGTTTCATCAAAGCCTCCTCAATAGATCGATTTCGAACGCCGGCCGAGCATCAGGAGGCTCGCGACGATACAGATCACCAGCGTCAGCACGCCGACGGCGGCGGCACGACCGAAATTGTGATACTGGAAAGCCTGGTCGTAGGTCATGATCGACAGCGTCTGGGTTGAACGCAGCGGCCCGCCGCCGGTCAGAACCTTGATGATGGAAAAGTCGCGGAATACCCAAAGCAGCGTCAGCACCAGCGTCACGCCAAGTACCGGCATCAAAAGCGGCATGGTGATCCAGCGGAAACGCTGCCACACACTCGCGCCATCCACCTTGGCCGCCGCATAATAATCAGCGGGGATGGACTGCAGGCCGGCCAGACACATGATCGAGACGAAAGGAAAACCCTTCCACACCATGGTGATCGCCACTGCCCAGAATGCGGCCGTGGAACTGCTGACCCACGGGATCATCTGGTCGGTGAAACCGAGCTTGATCGCCAGCCAGCCAAACAGGCCGAAGGAGGTGTCGAACATCCACGCAAAGATGACGACCGCGATGATTTCCGGCACCGCCCAGGGCAGCGCCATTCCCAGCCGCGCGACGGTGCGGCCCTTGAAACGGTTATTGGCGAGAAGCGCCGTGCCGAGGCCAACCGCGACGCTGCCGGCGGTAACGACGATGACCAGTTTCAGCGTTACCCAGCAGGCCAGCCAGAATTCCGGCGACGAGAACAGCCAGGTGTAATTGCTCAGCGAAAACGGCCGGCTGGCGCCGCCAAGCCTTGGTATCTTGACCTGCTGGAACGACAGGTCAACGGCCAGCACGAGCGGCCAGACGATGATGGCGGCAACCATCAGGACCGCGGGCGCGATCAGAATATAGCCGAGGAGATGTTGCCGGCTGGGACGCGCAAGATCGAAGAACTTGCGACGCCCAGCCCGAACGGGTTCGGTCATGGATGGTCCTCCTGCCGGATGCGAATGATGGCCATGGCCCTTTACGGGCCATGGCAGGACAACGGGATCAACCCTTGATGGCTTCGGCCTTTGCCTGCATGGTTTTCGCCGCCTCCGCCGGATCGAGATCCTGAATGATCATCCGCTGGCTTTCCTCCATCACCATCTTGCTGAACTCGTTGTAGAAAAGCTCAAGCCCGGTCGGAATGCGGTCGATACCGGCTTCAGACGCGGCCTTCATCGTTTCGATCAGCACCGGGAAATGCGGGATGGTCTTTTCAACACCCGAGACATCCGCCTTCGGGCTTGGCGGGGTGTTGCCGCCAAGGGTGGCGTAGCTGCGCTGGAATTCCGGCGTCATCGTCAGCTTGATGAAATCCCAGACGAGCGCCTTCTGGTCGTCGGGAATATCGGCCGGCATGGCGAGCACGTTGGAGGACCCGCCAAGCGGCGGATGAAGCGGCGGCGCGACATAAACGATGTCACTCTTGGCCGAACCCTTTTCAGTCGTGCCATAAAGCCACGGTCCATCGAGCCGCATGGCCATCTTGCCATCGGCAAACAGCTTGCGCACGTCGCTGGCGCTCATGTCGACCGGGCTGATGCCGCTCTTCATCACGGTTTTCCAGCGTGAAAGGCCCTCGACCATCTGTGGCGTGTCGATGGTGATGTTGCCGTCCTTGTCGGTCCAGTAGGCACCGGCATCGATGATGTAGTTCAGCATTTCCGTCAGATATTGCCCCGGACCGCCCTTGGTTTCGTGGCCGGTGCCGAACTGGTCGATAATGCCGTCGCCGTTCAGATCCTTGGTCGTGGCTTTTGCAGCGGCCAGAAACTCGTCATAGTTCTTCGGAACCGCAACGCCGGCTTCTTTCAGCAGCTTCTTGTTATAGGCCATGACGAAACCGAAATAGTTGGTCATGATGCAGACGGTTTCACCGTTCCACTCGCATTTCTGCTGGCCGGCCCAGCCGGTCATGTCGATGCCGTCCTTCTTCAGCCAGGGGTCAAGCGGTTCCAGCCAGCCGTTATCGGCAAACATCTGGAATTCGAAGGACGCCAGATGCACGATCTGCGGCGGCTGGTTGGCGGCAAAAAGCGTGGTCATCGTATCCGCGTAGGAACTGCGCTCCGCCTTGGTGAATTCGATCTTCACGCCCGGATGCTGTTTCTCGAAGGCGGCGATGGCGGAATGCCACCATTCGCCCGTTCCGGCATCGTCGGTCTGCCAGGAAATGAACTTCAGCACGGTATCGGCCATCGCGGGCGCTACAACGCCCATGGTCATCAAAACGGCGGTCGCGGTGCCCAGCGCCAGCTTTTTCATTCTTTTGGTCATGGTTTCCTCCTCCAAAAAACCAAATCAGATACGTTCAATCAGACCGAGCGCCGCCTCCGACGGTCTTACCCCAAGTCCCGGTCCTGACGGCAGGTGATACCTGCCTTCTCGGCAATCCATGTCGCCTTCCAGCAGGCGGCGGTTCGGCTCGAAGATCGAGTGCTGGAATTCGTGCCCCTTCAGCATCGACAATGTCGACGATGCCTGCAGGCTGGCGGCAAGGAATATGCCTGCGCCAACGGTGGCGTGCGGGATCACGTCAATGCCGTGCGCGGCGGCAAGAGCGCCAATGCGGATGAAATTGGTGATGCCTTTATGGCCCATTTCCGGCTGCACGATTGCGATGCGGCAGCGTTCGATGCGGGCGCGCATATCCCAATGGGTGCGCCATTCCTCGCCGACGGCAATCGGTACGTCGGTATTCTTCGAGACCTTCTCCAGACCGGCAATGTCCTCCGTCCAGACGGGCGCCTCGGCGAACCACGGGTCGAAAGGCTGCATTTCGGCAATCAGTTCCAGCGCCCGTTCCGGCGTCTGGTTCCAGTGCATGTCGGCGGCGATCTTCGCCTGCGGGCCAAGCACCTGCCGGAGATTGGCAATTTCCGCCGCCGGGCCGTCATCAGCCACCGGTGTTGCAAATTTGAAGGCGTTGAAACCGCGATCCTGCCAGTATTTTGCCAGTTCCCCGCGCGCCTTCAGTGTTTTTTCAGGCAGGCCGGAAACATAGGCGGGAAAGGTATCTACCCCGCCGCCGAGAAGGTCGCGAACCGATTTTCCGGCTTCCTGCCCGGCAATATCCCAGAGCGCGATATCGAGCGCGGCAAGCGCATCGACGTAAAGGCCGCCGGTATAACCGCGCACCCGCATCATGTCGTAAAGGTCGTCATAGATCGCCGAAGGATCGGACGCATCGCGACCGATCACGAAACCGGCGAGAAGATCATTGATGAGGGCGGCAACTGCGCCGGGGGCGACGATGCCATAGGTCTCACCCCAGCCGACAATGCCGGTCCCGGTGGTCATACGCACCAGCACACTGCGGTCAAAGGTGGGGTAAACCGTGCGATTGCCCTTGCGCACGATGTAGCCGTTGGGATTGACCACCTCGCCTTCCCTGAGCGCGCCAAGATAGGGTACCTTGCGCGGCTGGGTCAGCGTGAAGACTTCGACGGTTGCGATGGGGCTGTTCATGCGGCCTCCGCGGCAACAAGGCCAAGTTCGACCAGATTGGCGTCAATATCGGCAATGGCCGCCGCATCAAGCTCGGGTGTCGGCGCACGCACAGCGACGCCTTCGATCACGCCGCGACGGGCGAGTACATATTTGGTCAGTCGCATGCGATAGACCGCCTGCAGCACCAGAAGCGGCAGGGTGCGGACATAAATCCGGCGGGCCTCTTCCTGGCGCCCTCCAACAAGCGCCCGGTCGATGGCCACATGTTCCTCGGCGATCTCCAGCGCCGGCATGGCTGCCGTCGCACCACGGGCATATTCGTCAAGAATGTAACGGGCGCCGCCACCGCCGATGACGCCCTTCAGGGTCGAAGGCGCATGGGCGATGATGTGGCTGATGGCCGGGCCGGCAGGAAGCGTTTCTTCCTTGATGTAGGTCACCTGCGGCAAGGCGCGCACGATCTCCACGATCGCCTGCGGCGAAAGGTCGGAGCCGCGCGGCGCAGGCGCATTCTGCAGGATGATTTCAACCTCGGGCAGCGCCTCGACGATCCGGCCGAGGAACTCGATCAGCGCCGGCGCATCCGTGCCGACCGATTTGGGCGGCTGCACCATCAGGTGGCGAATGCCAAGCGCCGATGCCGCCCGCCCATGCTCGACCACGTCACGCCAGTCGGCTGCACTGGCTCCCGCCACGACCGGCACCCGACCGGCCACCGCGTCCACGACGATCTTCAGCAGCGTTGCGCGCTCGGTGGCATTCAAAGTCTCCACCTCGCTGGCGAAACCGGGAAACACGACACCATCCACGCCCTTGTCGAGCGCAAAGATCACCAGCCGCTCCATACCCGCTTCGTCAATGCCGCCGTCAGCCAGAAACGGTGTGGGCAGAACAGGCAAAATCCCCTTGAGGCCAGCCACCATCTTTTTCCTCCCAATTAAGTATCATATTGTGATACCTTGAATTCACTAATTGACACTACATAGACTCCCGCCCTATGACAAGCCCCAAGATGAAATGAACGAGGAGGTTCAAGACATGGCAGCACCGGCGACATCGATCATTGTCGATTGGGGAACGACATCACTGAGGGCAGCGCTCGTTGGTGAAGGCGGCAAAGAGCTCGATCATCTCGAAACCGCAGATGGTATTTCGAGCCTTGGCAAGGGCGAGCATGAGGCGACGTTGATGGCTGCACTCACCCCCTGGTTCTCGTGCCACGGGGCCTTGCCCGTCGCCGCACTCGGCATGATCACCAGCCGCAACGGCTGGGTCGAAGTCGCTTATGTGCCTTGCCCGGCAGGCCCGGCGGAACTTGCCGCCGGCACGGTGCGCAGGTCGCTGCCGAACGGCTCCGATCTCGTCTTCCTGCCGGGCCTCAACGACCCCGCCCGCCAGCCCTTTCCGGACGTGATGCGCGGCGAAGAAACACAGATCGTCGGCCACGGCCTCGGCGAAGACGCCACCCTCATCATTCCCGGAACCCACAGCAAATGGGCGCGGGTGAAGGCGGGGCGGATCGACGGTTTCCAGACGTTCGTGACCGGTGAAATCTTCAACCTGCTCATCAATCATTCCTTCATCGCGCGCGGTTCCACGCAGCCGCCAGTCGATGATCCGGAGGCCTATCGCTGGGGTCTGAAAGAGGCAAAACGATCCGCCGCCATGTCGTCTCTGCTGTTTTCGGCGCGAACCGGAGGGCTTGCCGGCCGGCTTTCGCCGGACCAACTGCGCTCCTATGTGCGGGGACTGGTCATCGGACAGGAATTTAGGCAGGCCCGTGAGGCGGCATGGTATGCGGAAGGAGACGAGGCAGCCGTCGTCGGCAATGACGGGCTGAACGAGCTTTACCTGGTTGCTGCGGATGTGTTCGGTCTCAAGACATCCATGGGGATGGATGACGCCCTGACAAAAGGGGCCCTGGCTGTCCTGCGGCAAACGCTTTCGTAACCTCTGCCGATCGCGGGATGCCGAAATGGCGGCATCCGGCTTTCAGACCACATGTTTTTAGGACCGTCATGTACGACTTCCCAGTCAATATCGGCACCAGCCGTCACGAAAACGATATCATTACCATTCTGACCCGCCTTCAGCGCATCGGCCTTCCAGACAATCCGATCGCCTTTTATGGCTCATCCTCGTTTCGAATCTGGAGCTCCGTCGCCGAGGATCTCGGCTCACTGGATATAGTCAATCTGGGATTTGGCGGCGGCACTTACCTCTCAGCCAGCCACTACCTGCACCAGCTCCTGGCTCCCTTGAAGCCAGGCCGAGTGGTGCTTTATTTCGGCGAAAACGATATTGCCAGCGATGGCCTCAAGGCTCAAACGACGCTTCGGCACCTGCAGGATTTACGGGATCGCATCTGTCGAGCGCTACCGCGGGCGGACGTGTTTGTTCTGGCGATCAAGCACAGTCCGGCGCGCTGGATATACCGTCATGAATTCGATCTCTTCAACCGGACGGCGCGCGACTGGTGCAATGGCCGCGAACGCACAACATGGCTTGATCCGAACGCCGGCCTCATTGGTGAGAACAGCCTGCCGATGTTCCGTTATTATCTACCCGATCTGGTTCACCTGAATGCAGCTGGCTATGCGGTCTGGTCGGAGGCGTTCAGAAAAACGTCGGGCCTGCTGAACTGAGGTTATGGCCTGTTCTTCATAGACGGCAGCGCTGACTTTTTCCGCCCGAGGCGGAGCCCAAGCGCAAGGGTGCGTCTATGGACATGGCATTCGTCACCCGGCATGGGTCGACGCGACTGACCAATATCGGAGACCATTCTCCGCTCGTACGACCCGGGGGATGCCGTGGCATTCGCTTTTCGCGACCACGAAGATCCGGGCCGAGGACGCAAACCGGCACCAGATAACTGAGCGGACTCGTGTAAAACCGTGACCTCAAATGCGGTTCTGCTGCGGCCATCGCTGCAATGCTTCATATCCGGCCGGGGTCAGATTGTAGACTCCTCGGTCGAGCCGTTCAAACCAGCCATAGACATTCGCAAGCAGTATCTTCCCGGCATCCGGAATACTGGACCTGACCTGACGCACACGCATCGGCCCTGACGACAGCGCCAAAGCGCAGCCAAGCGCCTGCTGGCGGTACGCGGTCATGATCGGCGCGCGGGTGCTCCCGCCTGCTGTTGGATCGCCGCGTCGTTTCTGGTGTTCACGCATGAGCCGCGACCGCCGTTTCGGATTGGTTCTTGGCATCGGTGATATGGATCCAACGATAATGCTCACGTCGCCGGTATCGGAAATGCCGAACATGCCGATCCCGAGCCTGCGGCAGAGATCGCGGTAGCGTCTGTCGGCCTCGCGGCCTTTACCCTTGGCGGAGATCCGCGCCGCGATCCACACTTCATCTGCGATGGTCGCGCGATCGACAGCCTGCAAAATGAGTTCCAGATTGAAGCTCAGTTTCAGCTCGCAAATCACGACAACAGGCGGATCGTTATCACTCAAACCGACGAGGTCACAGCCGCCGACTTCGCCCTTGACGGTGTAACCCGCCTTTTCAAGAAAGCCTTTGATTGGCAGATAAAGCGACGTTTCCATGTGCCTGCGGGATTCTCGTGAGTATCAACCCTGAATACATTGATCCACCCGCGCAGAGCAACCTTTATGGCTGTCGCCGCGCGGTTTCGGATCGTCCGCAACAAGGCCGTCGCCGACCGGCCTAATGGAATTGTGCTGATCTCCCTATTCGGTGAACGCTTCCTCCCGTTTGCGGCTGATGCTCGGCGACGGCACGAACGCGAGCACGGCAAGGGCCAGGATCAACAGTGACAGGCTAAGCGGGCTGCGCAGAAAGATCGCCGGATCACCTTGGCTGATCAGCATCGCGCGCCGCAGATTTTCCTCCAGCATTGGCCCCAAAATGAAGCCGAGCAGCAACGGCGCCGGTTCGAAACGCGTCTTGCTCAACGCAAAACCGACAATATTGAAACCTGCCATGACGAAGACGTCGAAACACTGTTGTTGATGCCGTAGGCGCCGATGCGCCAGAAGCCGATGCATCGAACGGCAGGATCAGGCGCGAGGGGTTCCATTTGGAGTCCCGCCCCTCGCACACCTGATATTGACGGCCGCCTGAGAGCAGCCTTTTTTCATGCGGAACACACGAACGGGGCCAGTCGGTCCCGCGCACCCTTCAGGCCGCTACGCTTAAGGCTCCTGCGGCTGGCCTGTCTTCGCTCTTTGCGTGTCGAGAAATCCCGAAATCCCGTCCTGCGGCCGGCGCTTCTCTAATCGGAGGGGCAACGTCTAGATCTTTCCCGTTTATCCATAGACAACGGAGAGCATCGTCCGCTCACGGCCCATTCCGGACAAAATCGCTTACTCCAACAATCCGCCTGCCAAACCAGCCGCCTCCTGCTGGACCACGTTGCCATCGATACCGAGACGTTTGGGCAATAGAACAGCGATCGCGATGGCGCATACCGATGTTATCGCGGCAAGCCACCAGCACAGAATCGTGAATGCGGCCTGATAAGCATCCTGCAGAGTGCTGGCGCTTATTTCCGGAGATAAAACACCTGCCGAAACCAGGTCACCGACGGCTAATCGCTGTCCTATATCATTTAACACCGAGGGCGAGAGCCCCGTCGCTTGACCAAGCTCTGCCGCGACCAGGCCGGACAACGCCGCGCTAACAATCGCAAGAGCGATACCCTCTCCGGCAACCCGCACGGTGCTGAATATCCCGGTTGCCATTCCGGCACGCTCCACGGGTACGACACTGACTGACAAGCCATCCATCAGTCCCCACGGCAGTCCAGCACCGATGCCGACCATAATCATTGGCAGGACAAGCAGACTCCCATCGTTTCCGTCGATGTCGGCGAGCCAGACAAGGCCAGCAGCGGCGATCAGGAGACCGGCGGCAGAAAGGATGCCGGGTGATATCTGGCGAGCCAATATTGTTGCTATGAAAGGCATAATCAACATCGGGGCTGACAAACCAAGCATCAGGAGGCCCGCCGTGATCACGTCGTACTTTTCAATGCCGATCAGGCGCAGCGGGATAATGACAAGCAGAACGACGAAACAAGCGCAGGTGGCGACGGGCAACAGTTGCACGCCGATAAACCGCCGATAACGAAAAAGTGACAAGTCAAGCATCGGCCGAGGGATCCGGATCTCGACGAGGATAAATGCTGCAAGCGAGATGGTGAATCCCAAGCTCAAAATCACAAAGTCGGCCGCGTTGAGGGAAGGTAATTCTATCATCGCGATGGTGAACAGCGTCAGCATCAGGGTAAAGCAGGCCGTGCCCATCCAGTCGAGGCGTGTCGCTTCGGGGTCGACCGTTTCGCGCATACGCGGCGGCCCGAGCACAAGCGCCAAGAGACCGACCAGTCCTGTGACGAGAAATATCGAGCGCCATCCCACGGTCTCGATCAAGACCCCCGTGATGAGTGGACCCAATGCAAGACCGACCCCGAACGTTGTTCCAAGTAGACCAAAGGCTCGTGTTCTGGCGTGGCCGTCGAACTCCTGGGCAAGCGCGGCAGTCCCGCCTGCCAAGGCTGCGGCTGCGCCTACACCCTGGCACGCGCGTAGCGTATCGATGAGCCAGACCGCATTCGCCAACCCCAGGGCACATGAGAATCCAACGAAGAGCCACAAGCCGGTCAGAAAGACACGGCGTCTTCCAAATTTGTCAGCCAGAGCGCCTGCGGCCATGAGCAGACTTCCGAACGTCAACATGAAAGCGTTCGTGATCCAGATCAAAGCTTCCGGTGAGCCGCCGAGGTCTTGCGCGATTGCGGGTGTGGCGACTGCGCCAGCGGAGAAGCTGAGAGGCAACGTCAACGCCGCCAGGCAAACAGCCGCTAGTACCGAGTGGCGGGCGGCCGATGATTTTCGAGATATATCCCTCATGGAAGCTCCAGTGCAGAAAAATGCCGTCGCGGTGATCTCGCACCGTGATGACGAGCTTGCAGCAAAAGAGTAGGGGTCGATAATTCCTCTTTTTGTCGTTTCATTATGGACTGGAATTCTCTAATCTCAGGGAATGGATAAATTGAGCGAAATCGACGCTTTCGTCCGGGTGGCGGAACGCCTGAACTTTGCCAAGGCTGGCCAGAGTCTCGGGCTATCCCCGTCTGCGGTTGGAAAAAGCGTTGCCCGACTGGAAGCCTCCCTGAATGTGCGGTTGTTTCACAGAACCACGCGGCAGGTCTCCCTGACGGAAGAAGGCGCGATGCTGTTCGAGCGCTATCGAACCATACTGGCTGACCTGCGCGACACGCATGAAGCGGTCAAGGCCGATCGCGATCCGCCGAGTGGCAGCTTGCATGTGACACTGCCTACAATCGGCTACCGCTTTCTCCTGCCAATTCTTCCCGAGTTTCGAAAACGCTATCCACGGATCGATCTGGAGCTCGATTTTAACGACAGGCAGGTCAATCTGATTGAAGGCGGATTTGATGCGGCCATTCGCAGCGGTGACCTGCGCGATTCCAGCCTGATGGCGAGACGGCTCGGGCCATTTCGCTTCGTGGTCTGCGGATCGCCGGATTACTTCAGGCGAATGGGGAGGCCTCTGTATCCCGACGACCTGCGAAAACACGAGGCGTTACGTTTTCGGTTTCCGACATCGGGCAAGTTCCAGGAATGGCGTCTCAAAGACGGAAGCAATCACCTACAGACCATGGTGGTCTCTCTAACGTGCGGGAATATGGAGGCGATCAGGGCCGCCGCGATCGATGGCCTCGGTCTCGCATATATGCCTGAATTCCTCGCTGCCGACGCCATTCGCGACGGCCTACTGGAACCGGTACTGAGCGAAAGCCTCGCAGCGCCCGGTCACTTCTCAATACTTTGGCCATCGGCACGGTTCCTTGCGCCGAGGCTACGCGTCTTCATCGATTTTCTGGCTGAGAAGCTGTTTCCGGAAGGCTAACTCATGACGGCAATCGCCATGTCTCCTATCGGCGCATTCCGGTCGATCAGGAGGATTTCACTGATACTCGCAGATAAGAAGCTGTATGATTACAAGGAAATCGATTCCGCTTAATCAAGCTGATCGATAATGTCCGCCGTTCTGGATGAACCGATCGGCCGGTTTTCCGTGCAATTCAGTTTGGGTAAACAGTCGATCTGCATTCATGTTTTCACCTGCCTTCTCAATTGTTCCGGATCATTTTCCTGAGCCACTTGTCCCAATCGTCGTTGCTCATTATTGACAGGGTCTTCGCGGCGTCCCGGTACCGATCTCATAGCAATCGTCGCAAGTAAGCATTGGAGCTGTTGCATGGCAATCTACAAGGGCGCGCTGGCGTTGCTGGGAAAGTCGGAAACCGACGCAGCGGTCGTGGACTACTTGAAGTCGCTGGGTACGCCACTCCCGCTCAAGCGGCCGCCACGCGGCGAGAAGGAAACGAACGTCGAGGTTCCCGGTCAACAGATTGAACTGCTCTTTACTCTCGGAAGCGAGTTGCCGAACGGCACGCGCTTTGCAGAAGGGGAGTTGGTTCTGCGTACATTCTTCGTTCTTCCGGAGGAAGCAGGAAGACCGATCGATGGAACGCCTTTCGATCTCGATATGACCATGACCCGGGAGCAGGCGCGAGCAAAGTTCGGCGAGCCGGAATGGAGCAGCGGTGGCAGTTTGAAAAACGATCGCTGGGTGCTTGGAGACAAGCGGATGCTTCTAAGTTTCACCTCGGACGAATGGCGCATCCGACAAGTGTCGGTGTCGCAATTGTTCGAGTGAGCGGATGTCCGAACACATCACTCATTGCAAGTCCGAGGTCCTGAGGGGCGTTGGAAATTGCACTTTCTTGCCTGAAGGGTCTGAAGGAGGGCGGGCCGCTGCTCCAGAGCTTTTCGCTGATCTGGAAGAATTATCCAGAACCGCGATCCACGACATCGTTGCGATAACCGTGCTACCGCTCTGGTCAGATACGTGAACGCCAATGGCAGAGAGGGTTTGGCGGTCGGCGGATGATCCGGGAAGCTGTGCAGGACAATCATCGGTTGACCATCGGCATCACCACCCGAAACGTGTGAAAGGTGCTGTGTGGCAGGTCGAAGGTGACGTGTTCGAACTCCATGTCAGTCCGTTCCAAGAGCAGTCGGGTGACAGATGCTGACGCTGGATTCGGTGGGCCTATTTTGGGACGCGTACATCTCCCCGGGGTGCAGGGCGGGGTCAGCCGGCCAGTCGGTTTTCCATGACACCATCCCGCAACCTTCAAAAGATGATGGCTCGCGGCAAGGAATCCGGTGCTGCTTTATCAGCAGGCCCCGCAGCCGTCGGCGGCGGAATAGTCAGAGCCAGCGGCGAACCTCGGCCTTGTAACGGCGGTAGTCGTCGCCGAACTTCTCTTCGAGATAGCGCTCCTCGCGGGCAATCACTTGCGTCTGGATCGCGATCAGCACCAACGGGAGCAAGCCGAAAGCGACCGGCCCGTCGAAGCCGATCGCAAGGCCCGCATAGACAAGTGCCATGCCGAGATACATGGGATTGCGGGTCCACCGATAAGGACCGCTCGTTGCGATAAGGATCGTTGGCTGCGACGGCCGAACGTTAGTGCCCAGCCGCCGGAACAGCCCCGCCGCCGCAAGCATCACCGTCGCGCCGGCAACAAACAGCAGCGCGCCTGCTGCGACAAGCAACCGCCAGTCGATGCCGAAAGAGCGCAAGGTTACGAACCGCTCCGCCGCCAGCCCCAGCAGCAGCGCTCCCAGATAGATGAAGGGCGGAGGGAAGCGCACACCCGCGCTGTCCGGTTCGACGGCCATACTCATCTCCAATCTTTCCTCAAACCAGCATCGACTGCTGGGCAAAAATGCCCGCCATCGCACCCTGCCATGATGCGGTGGTGACCGAGGGGATTCCAGGGTTGGCAAGGTCACCGGCGGCATAGATGCCAGGCATGCTGGTTTCGCGGCGCTCGTCGGTCTTGAGGGCGATGCCGGTTGGCGTGTTGACCGTGGCGAGGCCCAGTGCGTCATGCAGGCTTGCGGACGGCTTATTGCGCGGATGCGCGAACAGGATGTCGGCTGCGACATCGGGGCCGGTATCGAGCTTGATCGTGGCGCCATGGCTCCCGTGACGTGCGATTTCGGTAATCCGCCCATCAACGATTGGTACCTGGCGTTCCGCCAGATCGGCTCGTATGTCGGGGCTGATGCCGTGACCATTGCCGAAGACGGTCAACCTGTCGGTCCAATCGTGAAACAGCCTGACCTGATTCATCGACTGCGGGCCAGACCAGACGAGGCCCCAATGCTGGTCAGCAACCTCGAAACCATCGCAATACGGGCATGGGATAACGGACGTGCCCCAGTTTTCGGCAAAACCCGGAACATCAGGCATTTGGTCAACAACGCCATAGCTCAGGATCAGGCGGCGCGCGCTGAGGCTTTCGCCATCGCCAGTGATGACGGAGAAATTGTCGATGGTACCAGAGATGCTGTCGGCGCAGGCATTGACCATCCTGATAGCAGGGTAGCGCGCGAGTTGCTGCCGCGCCTCGGCTAGGATGGCGGACGGTGGCTTGTCATCGTGGCCGAGCATACCGTGCGAGCGGCCAGCGAAGCGGTTGCGCTGAAGACCGGTATCTAGAACGACGACTTTGCGGCGGGCACGGCCAAGCTGGAGAGCGGCGGCGAGACCGGCAAAGCTCCCGCCGATGATGATGACGTCGTTCATTGTGATGGGCTCCGTGTTGCGGATAGAGGGGGCTGGATTGGATTTCGCGGTAGCCTCAGCAGGAGGGACGCCAATGGCAGAAACTGCGGCCAGCTTCAGCAATGTTCGTCGTTGCATAGCACCCTCGTTCGATCGGCAGAATTTGACTTGCATATTTCAGATACTAAATGGTATCGTAAATTCAATTAATGATACTGTCAAGGACTGGAATTATGGTGACTGAAAATAGTCAGAGCCGGCGCGGCCGGCCCGCCAATGAAGCACTTGGTCAAACGATCGTCGACACCGCAGGCGAACTCTTTGCGGAACTGGGTTTTCAAGCGACGACATTGGACAAGGTTGCTCAGCGGGCGAAGATATCCAAACTCAGCATCTATCGTCACTTCGAGAACAAGGAGGCGCTGTTTGGAGCTGCCTTTGCGGCCCGCTGCCAGCAGTTAATACCACAGGTCCTTTTTGAAGGCGTCGACGGTTCGGCCGAAGGTCAGCTCATGGCGGTGGGATCATCACTGCTTCGCACGCTGTTGCGCCCGGACGTCCGCAATGTCGAAGCCATGGTCATGGTCGACACACCGAACCAGAGGTCGTTGAGCAAGATCCATTACGAAGCCGGTCCCGCCCATATCATCGCGCAAATCGAGGTCCTGCTGCGTCAATTGCACGAGAAGGCGGTTCTGAACGTGCCCGATCCTCTTCGATCCGCCCGCCTGTTTGCCGCGCTTTTCAAAGGCTCCGATCTCCTGATTATCGCGCGCTTCGATGAGGCGAGAGCAGAGGACGACAACGAAATCGAATCCTATTGCCGGTCGGCCGTCGCCATGTTCATGGCCGCGCACGGAGGCAACGACCGCGTGGGCGCATAGCCTGGTTAAGAGCGGGTCGGAAAAGGATGGATGTGGACATGGCTGAACAAAATGCCGATCGGATTGCCGACTGGAAAGGACAAAGAGGGGAGCGCTGGGTTGCTTATCAGGCACGGCTTGATACCATGATGGCGGTGTTTGGCTAGGCCGCGATCGAAGCTGCTGCGCCAGTCACGGGCGAACGCGTGTTGGACATCGGCTGTCGCGCGGGGGCGACTAGTCTGGAACTGGCCGTTCGCGTCGGCGCGGAGGGCCATGTGCTGGGTGTGGACATATCCGAACCGCTGATCGAAAGCGCGCGCTGGCACCGCAGGACACGCCGGAGAACCAATACCTGGCGTCCTTCTACGAGAAGCTTCTTTCGCAGGGCCAGCGCATGCTTCACCTGCACTTCGAATATCCGGAGAGAACGCACGAAGGCTACCTACTGACCGATGAACATGGTCAGATGCTGGAAGCGATCCGAGACCGCAACGTCGATCTCGCAGACGCGCTCGCGCATACCCGCCAATTCCAAGACAATTTCAGGCGCGAGAACTATACAACTGATGTAACGCTTGGACCACTCCGGGCTGCGGAGTAGTGCCTGCTGTCTGCTGGAATGTCCGTTGATGCCGCCGATGACTTCGCAAGGCCGCGCGCCAACGCATCGAACGCGATGCGGTCTCCGGCGCTCAAAGTAATGGGCGTCGCCCGGACCTGGGATGCGGCGCTCGTTGTCGTCCGTGACTTTCAATCGACCGGACAACACGGCAGGGCGCTCCTCGTCCATCATGTACGAGCGAAACCTTAGCGGTGTCTGCACCGGGCTGATAACATTTCTTCAGCAGTTGTAGGCTGCGGCCGAACTGGGTGACTGGGTGAAGTTGACTGGCGTTGAACGCGAACCTACCGGCTGTTGGAGAGCTCGTGGTCTGTGACAACTGACGAGACGTTAATACCGGACGCCGAAAAGGTTAGCCAAGCCCCGCATGTGATCAGCCTTGTCGCTGTTTTCCAACCGCGGTATTTCCGCGAAAGCGGCAATGCTAGTGCTCTGAAAGAGTTCGCTTATCCGCCAGGAAGCTGTATCATGTCGGTTAGAGATGAGCAGCGCTCACCTGCCCTCCAAGGTATCAATACCAAGTTAGGCACATCAACGACCATGTCCAATCCTCTGCCCCCGCTAAATCCGCTTCGCACCTTTGAAATTGCAGCCAGGCTGAACAGCTTCACCTTGGCAGCCGATGAATTGAACGTTTCGCAGGTCGCCGTCAGTCGCCAGGTAAAAGCGCTCGAAGACTACTTGGGCGTCGCGCTATTCAATCGACTGCATCGAGGTCTGGTGCTGACCCGTGAAGGGCAAGAACTGTACAACGGCATTTCCGAAGCTTTCCAGCAGATTGGAAACGCAGCAAAACGTGTGTCACGTCGCGGTCGCCGTGATATACTGGCGGTGCAGGCATATACCACTTTTGCCCAGAAATGGCTTATACCGAGGCTTGTAGCGTTTCACACGGCACATCCCCGTATCGAGGTGAGATTATCCTCCTCCGCCACCGCTGCGAACTTTGATACGCAGAACCTTGATGCAGCCATCCGTTCGGGGAATGGCGACTGGCCAGATTTACATGCCGAGCGTCTGGTCGATGTAGAGTTGACGCCGGTTTGTTCACCGTCTTTCCTTGAAGAGTTTCCGTTGAAACAGCCCAGCGACCTTTCCAAGGTTCGCCTGCTTTACTCCATGGCGCGGCCGAACGACTGGCGCGCCTGGGCCGACAGCGTTCAATGCGACATTGTTTCCAATCAAGGCGTAAAATTCGAGAATTCCGCTCTGGCTTACGAAGCAGCCACCGTCGATGTCGGCGTTGCTATTGCGGTGCGCGTTTTCGTCGAGCGCCATCTACGCTCAGGTGTTCTGGTTGCGCCATTTGAACAAACCTGCCGCACAGGTGACGGCTATTATTTGACATGGCCGAAAGATAAACGGCCATCGCAACCGCTCATGCAGTTTCTGACCTGGATTCGCAAGCAGATGGAGGAGGATGCTGCACGTCTGAGGTCATAAAAAAGCGCCGACTTTGCATCACCGGCGCTTTGATCTTCAAGGTGCTTGCCTCCTATTCGCCTATGACGACGAGCGCATCGCCCGCTCTGACACCCTGCCCCTCCGGCAGAACGAAAACCGGGTTTATTTCAGCCTCGAGCAGACGGGCATCAAGAGAATGCGCCATATCGGCAAAGGAGAGGATGGTCGAGACCAAGCCTTCCGTGTCGGCCACCGGTTTACCCCGGAAGCCTTTGAGGAGTGGTGCGCATTTCAGGGTGTCGATCATCGAAGCCGCCTGCTTGCGATCGATGGGCAAAAGCCTGAGCGACACATCCTGATAAAGCTCGGTCGTGAGACCTCCGGCACCGAGCAATATATACGGTCCAAGCTGCGGGTCGCGGTTAAAGCCGAGAATGAGTTCCACGCCGCCGGTGATATATTCCTGAACAAGGAAGCCGTCGATACGCGCGTCCGTGGCTGAGCGCACCCGCGTCAGCATATCGTTGCAAACCTTCTGGACATGGTCAGGCGCCACACCGACGGCCACTCCACCGACCTCCGATTTGTGAAGAATCTCGTCAGACAAGATCTTGATGACGACGGGACCGCCAAATGTCTTTGCGGCTTCGGCAGCCTCTTCCGAGGTCGGAACGGCGACCTCCCTCGTGATCGGAACACCGAAGCGGGCGTAGAGTGCCTTGGCATCGGCCTCATTCATCGGCCCGGCAACGACGTCCGAGCAATCGATGGCCTGTTGTGCTCGCGCTTCAACGCTTTCCGACTTGCCAAGCTTCAGCAAGGCCGCAAGCGCGGATGCGCAGCTTTCCGGTGCCGCAAATGCGGGAACGCCGCTCCTGTTGAGATGCCGCACAATGCCGGGTGCCTCCGGGCTGACATATGCGATGAGGGGCTTATCGGTGATCGCCATAGAGTCCAACAATGGTCGCGCCACGACATCGGGTTGGGCAATGGATGATGACCCAATAACCACGACAATTGCATCAAAACTCGGGCTTTCAGCCAGTATCCTGATGATGGACCGGAAGAGATCCGGGCGTAGACCGGCGAGCGTCACGTCAATAGGGTTACGGTCCAGCACCGCTTCCTGAAGCTCCAGCGCGAGCAGCTTTTCGGCTGTCTCCTGGTCAGGCGATGGCATGGCAAGCCCAAGGCATCCCACATTGTCAGCGACGATGGTGGCCGCACCGCCAGTCGAGGTCACGATTGCAACCCTGTTGCTTGCGAGCCTTCTCCCCGTGGACAGGATCGCGGGGATGTCGAGAAGGTCTGCGAAGGTCTGCGCCCTTATAATGCCGAGCTGGTTGAAAAGCGCATCGTAAACCTCATCGGCACCGGCGAGAGCACCGGTGTGAGAAACAGCGGATTTGGCGCCGGATTCCGACTTGCCAACCTTGTAAACGACGATGCTCTTTCCGGCGTCGACGACGCGCTTGGCCGCCGTCCGGAACTTTCCAACGTTGCGTATGGTCTCCAGATAGAGCGCGACAACCATCGTCGCATCGTCGTCGGCGAGCGCCTCCAGAAAGTCCGAAGTCTCGAGGTCGCATTCGTTACCGGTTGCGACAAGCTTGGAAAAGCCAATGCCGCGGCCGGCAGCACGGGAGAGAAGCGATCCCATGATTCCACCACTTTGAGACAAAAGCGCGATCGAACCCGTTGGGAAATCCTCCATTTCCATCGCGCCGGTCGCCGTCAGCATGATCTTGTCAGTGAGATTGACAAGCCCAATCGTGTTTGGCCCCAGAATGCGCATCCCACCGGCAGCCTCCATAAGCTGTTGCTGACGCAACTTGCCTTCTTCCCCGCTCTCTCCGAAACCCGATGCGAGAACGACAGCAGCCTTCGTACCGGCTTCCGCTAATTGGCGAACGGATTCGACAACGCGATCGGCACCGACGAGCACCAGGCCAAGGTCGGGCGCTGCGGGAAGATCGCGCGGATCGGCATAAGCCTTCAGCCCCGCAATCGTTTCGTAGCGGGGATTGATGGGATAGATCTCACCGGAAAAATTATGCCTTTGCAGATAGGCTACCGGCCTCCCCGTCAGCTTGGCAGAGTCGTTGGAAGCGCCGACCACGACAACGCTACGAGGGTTGAGAATGGCATGTACGATACTCATATCATCCCTCACTTTGCAGACTTGTTGAGGAAATCCTCAACCGAACGGCGGTGCTCCGCCGTCGTGTAGCAGATGGCCTGGGCCTCCCGTCCAAGCGCAAACACCTGCTCGTCCGTGCTTTCAAATGTCTTGTCAAGGATCGACTTGGTGAGCGCAACGGCAGCCGGCGATCCGGCGCAGAGTTCCTCCGCCCAGGCCTGGGCGCTGTCGACCAGCGCTTCCGGCGAAACGACGCGGTCGATCATGCCGATCTGCAAGGCTTCTTCGGCCTCGAGAACGCGCCCGGTCAGAATGAGTTCTTTCGCCTTTGCAAGACCCACGCGACGCGGGAGAAAATACATGCCACCCCCATCAGAAACGAGACCACGCTTGATGAAGCTCATCGAAAGCTTGGTACCTTCCACTGCAACGATGAAATCACATGCAAGTGCCATATCCAGGCCAAGGCCGAATGCGGCGCCGTTGACGGCGGCAATCACCGGCTTGGAAATGCCATGAATGGCGGCAACACCCCGGTGGGTACTCTGTTGACGCCGCCAGCCGTTGAAGGCCACTTCGCCTGCCGGAGCGTCGAGTCTGGCGCGCATGCCGGCGACATCGCCGCCGGAGCAGAAGCCTTTGCCGGCACCGGTCAGGATAATGCCGCGCACGGCCCTATCGGCACTCGCCGCGTCGAACGCCGCAATTAACTCGGCGCGCATCTGATCATTGATGGCGTTGCGTACGTCCGGCCGGTTGAGCGTGATCGTGGCAATGCCGTTTTTTTCACTTACGAGCACGAATTCGGCTTGGCGATTGGCAATGTTCATCATGTGCTTCCTCAAATTTGATAATGCGAACGGCAGCACTCCTCCGCGCCGCTTTGACATTCATGATTAGTGAGATGGGCGCTATTTCCGCAACCGAGGATCACGTCAGGCTTGGCCAACATTAGGTTGGGCAAAAGAAGCCGCGTGGCGCGGAGGTTCTGTTCCGGCCAAAATTGCTTTCCTTAACGTTGCCAAATCGCGTTCGGCAAGCACGCTTCCGGCCAACTCATCAAACTTTTGAACCACTTCCTGAAGGGTCAGGGGATCCTCGGGATCGCCTTTTCGTGTTTCCTGGAGATGCTCGAAACCACGTCCGTCTTTCAGCTGTACCACCAGTTTTGCCATGCGCTTTCGAGGGTAAAGCGCGGCGAGGGTCGGATCTATACCAACATTAACCCTGGGCATCACCGCCCGAATGTCCGGATGAGTAAGGGCGGCCTCATCGAAGGCACTCAACCGAACCGCTCCAAGCACCATATCCGCGGCTATGCAATACTGCACGCTGAACCTGGCGTCTGAAGCACCTTGCGGATCGGGGCGATCACACATGGTCTTCGTCGCCTCATAGCCCTTGATCCGTATTGATCGGACGGCCTGCCAGGAAAAACCGTATTGCCGCCGCATCAGGCGCAAGCCGTCGAGGGCCGGAACGATATGGCCACAACAGCCATGGTTCTTGATCGTTATCCGTTCGATCGGGGTCCACTCGCCCAACCCTTCCAGGGCGGCTGTCCAATCACCTGGCGAAGCACTTGTGGCTGCGGCGTAACCAGTCTTGCCGTGCAATGCATCTGGTGAACCAGTCATGCCGTTTGCCGCGGCAAAGGCTGCAAGCATGCCGGCTTCGGCCGCATGCCCTGCATGGAGGGCCTTGGCTGTACCTCCATTCTTGAGGTTCTGCTGATGGCCGCCCGCAAAACTGCTGGCGAGTGAAATGGCGTGCGCGATTTTCTCCGCGTCACAACCAAGCAACATCGCACAGGCGGCGGCCGCGCCCATCGTACCGATGGTCGACGTCGTGTGCCAAAAAGAATAGTGGCTCGGCTGCACCGCAAGCGAGATTCGACAACCGATGTCATATCCACCGATGATTGCCCGATGAAGATCAACGAGGGAACAATCCAGATGCTGGGCAAGAGCAAGGGCTGCCGCAATCGTTGAACTGCCCGGATGATAACCGCCGTCCTTGAATATATCATCGAACTCAACGACGTGGCTCGCGGTGGCGTTCAAGAGCGCAGCAACTCTGGGCGAGCGCATGACACCATCAGCATAACAAACGGAGCGGCCAGGCGCTTCCTCGATTTGCAGAGCGCGCACAAGCGCAAGCGATGTGTCCTGCTTGCTTCCGGGAATGGTTGTGGCGAACCAGTCGAGAATTACACGCCGCGCAGCCGCCTCAAGGCCCGGCGTCAATTTCGCCGACTTCCAACGGTCTGCCTGAACGGCGAGAGCCTCAAGTGGATTAACCATGACATATCTTTCGAAGCGTTAGGAATAAATAGGTGAAAAGCCGGACCGTCTCGTCAGCATCGATAAGCGGGTCACGTCTTTATCAGGTAGCCATCAAGCTAAGCGACGGTTCGGACTTCACTCGGCGCGGCATCTGCCATATACATCGGACCGCCCTTATGACGCGGAAACCCGTAACCGTTGATCAGCACGACATCGATATCGTCAGCGGTTTCTGCTATGCCTTCGTTGATCACCGCACGCCCCTCACGCTGGATCGTGCTTAGAATACGGTTCATGATTTCCGCCTCGGTGAAGGAACGCCTGACGAACCCGCCGCGTTTGCTTTCCTCAAGAATAAGGGCAACCACCTCGTCATCGGGCACCGGTTTTCCCGACCTGTAATCAAACCAGCCCCGGCCGGTCTTTTTGCCAAACCTGCCGGCCTCGCAGAGCCTGTCGGCAATATGAGCGATGCGCTCGTTACCGGAATGCGATGCGGCTCTGGCTTTTCGCTGCGCCCACGCTATGTCGAGGCCGCTCATATCCTGAACCTCAAAAATACCCATAGCGAAACCAAAATCGCGCATTGCGGCATCAATCTGGGATGGCAAAGCCCCCTCCTCCAGCATGAACTCGCAATCGCGACGATAAGCAGCCATGATCCTGTTACCGATAAAACCATCGCATACACCGGAAACGACCGGGATTTTCCGCAGTCTTTTGGCAAGTTCATGGGCGGTCGACAGTGCGACAGAACCGGTCCGTTCCCCTCTCACAATCTCCAGGAGTTTCATGACGTGAGCCGGAGAGAAAAAATGCAGCCCGAGAATTCTTTCCGGATGAGCGGTCGATGCTGCCAGCCGATCGACATCGAGATAGGACGTGTTCGTCGCAAGGATCGCCGACGCCGGCATGACAGCATCGAGCTTTGCAAATACGTCGCGCTTGACGGCCATATCCTCAAACACGGCCTCGATGACGAGCGGACAAGTTTTCAGGGCATCATAGTCGAGGACAGTAGAAAACCGTTGCACCGCCCAATCAGCCGCCTCGGCATTTATCACCTTGCGTTCGGCGCTTTGTGCAATCGTGTTCCGAACCCGTTCCCGCGCTTCAAGAGCCGCTTCTGCGTTCTGTTCAACGAGTGTGACGGCGGAGCCTGCAAGCAATAGTGCTGACGCAATTCCCGCCCCCATTGTTCCGCCTCCAATCACACCGACATGGGACAAATCGACGGGTGAACCCCCGACATTCCTGAGGCTTTTTCCCGCGTTTCGTTCAGCAAAGAAAATGTGCTTTAATGCACGGGATTCGTCCGACACGGCGAGCCGAAGGAAGCGTTGCCTTTCACTCGCGAGCGCGATCTCAGACTCGTGTGTAACGGCGTCCTTTAGAGCCGCCAGAGCCTCAACCGGGGCCATGGCACCACGTCCTCGCAAGCTGACCGAGCGTTGTGTGGCCTCCCAATCCACCGCTTCATCACCTCGAATGGCGCGCTGAAGCAGTGGCACCACAGGATTCTCGATCAACGAGCAGGCATGAAGACACGCCTGCCCTACCAGATCGCCTTCCGCAACCTTGTCAACGAGGCCCAAAGTCAGCCCCTCTTCCGCCGATATGGGTTTTCCTGTGGTGATCAGAGTGATGGCTTTTTCAAGCGGGATCAGCCGGGGAAGCCGCACGGTGCCACCGGAACCCGGTATGACACCCAAGGAAACCTCAGGCAGACCCAGCTTCGTTCCCTTCTGTGCCACGCGCCCGTGACACGCCATGGCGAGCTCCAATCCACCACCGAGTGTCGTGCCATGTACAGCCGCGACCCACGGCTTCCGGGAATGGTCAATTTTTTTAAGCAAATCGGGCAGGTAGGGTTGCAGGGGATTTCCAAGTTCATTGATGTCGGCACCGGCAACGAATGTCCTACCGGCACAGGCAAGGACGACTGCGTCTACATTCCCATCAGCCTCCACAGCTTCCACAACCTGGAGCATCGACTGCCTTACCTGTTGGTTCAAGGCATTAACCGGCGGGTTATCAATCGTAACAAGGGCGACGCGGCCTTCAACTTTATAATCTACCAACACCAATTCCAAGCTCCTGTCATCGTCCTCGGTCTTGGCTTCGCGCCATTCGGAGGGAGTAAAAATGTCCTCGTGGGTGACGAAACTTTGCGCCCCGCCACCCACGAAAACCAATTTCCAGATCGAAAGATTACTTCTTCAGTTCCGCAACTGCCTGTTCCACGTAGCTATTATCGAAATACTTCTGAGGCCCGCCCTCGATCTTGGCGCCCTGAAGCTCGCCCAGGAATTGAATAACGCGCCCTACTGTTTGTGCCGTCAAAGCAGGTGTCTTCGGATATGTGCTGGCATTCGACTTCCATGCCGCTTCGAAGACCGGACCGGATGTCGCTTCGAACCGTTTGCGGACAGCAGCTTTCGCCTTTTCAGGATCATTGTGGATGAGCTCGTCGGCTTTGGTGATTGCGCGAAGGAACTTCACGGCCTTGTCGCGATTGTCCACCAGCCATTTGTCCTGCGCTGAAATAGCAATTGATGGATAGCCGGCGAGAGGTTCATATTGGCCGGCGGACATATCGATCAGAAGCTTTCCCTTGTGATCGAGCACGGCGATGTCCGAGGTGGGCGACGACAGGGCAAAACCATCGATGCGATTGCGATCGAACGAGGCAAGCATGGCGCCGCTGTCATTCATATAGAGAAGGCTCATGTCACTTTCTGGCGAGAGCTTTGCCGCGCCAGCAAGGTGACGCACCAGGAAATCGGCGCTGCCGCCAGCGCCGGCGGCGGCAATCCTAAGGCCTTTCAAAGCTGCAAGGCGCTTTTCCATCGGCATATCCGGCGTGAGGCCGATACGCTCTGCAGCCTCTTCCGTAACCACGATGTTTGAGGCATACTGGTCGATCATTGCCCCGATGAGCTTGACCGGCGCGCCCTTCTCGGTAGCGTTGATAGCGTTCTGTACGGAGCAGGAGCAGATTTCCACGCTTCCGCCGACAAGGCCAGACATGGCCGCCCCACCGCCCTTGAACTTCACGAGTTCAACATCCAGCCCTTCCTCCTGAAAAAGACCGCCATCATAGGCGACGAAAAGCGGAAGATGGACGAAGCCATCCGTACCCAGCGCAACCTTGAGCTTGTCTGCCGCGTGAACAGAACCTGCCATAAGGCCAACAGCCATCGATATTGCGACGATTATTGATCTTGCCTTCATGTTTTCCTCCCATGAATTGTTAAATTTGCGGTCGCCGATTCCGGATGTCAGATCGTCAGTTCGCGCTCGTTCGCCACGGTTTTCCACGGCATCAGCGCCTTCTCGGCAAATTTCACCGCCGTCTGCAGGCAAAGCGCAAGGAAGATGATGGCGATGAGGGCGGCAAAGACGCCTCCCGTATCGAGCTGGCCTGCAGCGTCCTGCAGCAGGTATCCAAGCCCGCGGTTGGAGGCCATGATCTCGCCGACGATCGCGCCGATCAATGCATAGGGCACGGAGAGCTTGAGACCGGTAAAGACCCATTGAATGGCAGAGGGCGTGATGACCTTTGCAACAAGATGGCGCTCCCTTGCTCCCATCAGACGCAGGATTTCAACGAGTTCGCCGCTGACACTCCGCACACCGCTATAGGTGTTGAGGAAGACCAGGAAGAAGACGATGACCGCCGTCAGCATGATCTTCATTTCGATGCCGATGCCGAACCACATGATGAAAAGCGGAGCAAGGGCCACTTTTGGCAGGCTGTAAAGCGAGATCAGGATCGGATCCAGAAGCTGGGCCAACGTTTCGTTACGCCCAAGGACCAGCCCGACGGTGATGCCGGCCGCCGCACCGAGTGCAAAGCCGCCGAGCGTTTCCACAAGGGTGATCCAACCGTGGTCGAAAAGGCGACCCGTGTGGACGAGAATCCAGAAGCGCCCCGCCACTTCCAGCGGACTGCTGACAAAGAACGGATCGGCAAACCTGCCGGAGGCAAACTGCCAGATGCACAGCAGGCCAAATATCAGCGCCAAGCGCCCCAGAAATATTCTCATTTCTCTCTCCCGATATCAGTGCGCAACGGTCATTGATGGCGCAAGAATGTCCCAGAGATCGGAGCAAAGCTGCTGATACGTCTGATCCTTGCGCAAGGCGAGGATCGCGCGATCTCTCGGTAGCGGAACCTCGATGTTTTTCACGATCGTTCCCGGACGCCCCGAAAACACCAGGCATCGATCCCCAAGCGCCACTGCCTCGTCGATGTCATGCGTAACAAACAGCACGGTCTTCTTGAGGCGGCGCGACAGTTGGAAGAGCTCCGTCTGCATCTTGATGCGCAACTGCGCGTCGAGCGCGGCAAATGGTTCGTCGAGCAGCAGCGTCTCCGGGTCATATGCCAGCAGTCGCGCGAGCGCTGCACGCTTGCGCATGCCACCGGAAAGCTGGGACGGATAGGAATTCAGGAACTGGGTCAGGCCGACGAGCTCGGCCAATTCGTCCACGCGCGCCTTCCGTTCAGTCTTGCCCATTCCGCTGATTTCCAGCGGCACGGCGATGTTTCCCGCAACGGAGCGCCAGGGAAGGAGATGGTCGCTTTGAGTCATATATCCCGTGCGGCCATTGACATCCGAAATCGGGACATTGCGATACTTCACCGTGCCGACAGTCGGCGACAGCAGCCCGGCCGTGAGATTCAGCATCGTCGATTTGCCACATCCCGAAGGGCCAACGATAGTGACAATCTCGCCCTCGCAGATATCAACATTGATGTCTTTGGTCGCCTGAATTACCGCAGCTCCGGCACGGAATGTCTTGCCGACACCAGAAAATGAGATGACCACCTCGGCTTCCCTTTCGGCAGGGGTGACCGACACGGTATTTATGATTTTTTTGGCAGACGACATGAATCCTCCCATGCGTTTCGAACCATGCTGCTGGGCCTCCGCCAAAACGTAGGCGCAGCTGAAAAAATCGATGAGTAATTGGCCAGGAGGCATAGGCAGCTCAGCACGGATCGCGCAAACCCGCCCAATCGCGATATATAATGACGACAGAGCCTCCCAACTCCTTCGCACACAATTTATGAACGCGAGGGTGGGCCTTCGTCCGAGAGACCGCAAGAAACTTTCAGGAAGAAGATGGCCAACTTTTTGTTAGGCAACGTCTCAGCTGGATCAAGCCGAGCAAGCGGGTTGGGCCTGAGGGCTTCGACGGACCAAACGACCCGGGCCGAGTAAGGAACGATAGCGCTTTCCACCACACGCCGGGGGCTAACGGATAGGAACCCCTTCCCGCTCAAGGCCCACCGCATTGGTTCTGGCGTCAGGTCGCTGATTGTCTATAGAGTCGTTCCCAGCAATCCGCAGGAAGGATCTACCGGGCTTTGACCAGAGAATGGAATTTTCCCGGTTAATGCCGCAACTGTTGCACGTTGTACCGGCAAAATCGGAGAGTAGCCATTCACGAACGTTTCGCATTCCGGCATGTGGTAAAGGAGAAAGGGGGAACCGAGCGAGACATAAATTGTTGGAAGATAATCCCACAGTCTTTCCATGGATGCCGGAAACGGCCCATGCAAATCTGCCCAACGCGGACCAAGATGTTCCCTCGCGGACATCCCCTCTTCAGCGAGAACATAGATACCGACATCGCATTGCGCCGCTTCAATTTTTTCGCCAGGTCGAAGAATTTTCACCTCAAACCCTGCCTCCCGAAGCAGCTGGTCAAACTGAAGTTGCGCAATCGGCCCGGAAGGCGTCGTTCGATTTTCAAGCCATGACAGAAGAATTCGCGGATGTTTTTCAGGCCTCAAAGGGAGGATTTTTTGGGTGTCCTTGACCAAGGTCACCGCAGCTCCTGCGACATCATCAGCCCAGGCAGCGTGTTGAGCAGATGCGAGCAAGTTCGGTTTCAACCGCTCGTCCGGCAGGGTAGTCCGATCGAGATGAAGACCCAACGATGCCTTCAAGGCAAGGATGCGCAGCACGGCTTCGTCGAGACGACGGTAGCTGAGAGTTCCCTCGTCCAGTCCCTCGATCAGAAAGCGGAAGTCGTCGGCGAGATTGGTTGGGAACAGAAGAACATCACACCCGTTCTCAATACAGAGCGGAACGATCTCGCTCCGTTTTCCCTGCGACCCGAATCCCACCATGCCTGTCGCGTCGGAAACGATCACTCCGTTGAACCCCAACTCGCCGCGCAGCAGTCCAAGATTGAGGTCGCCGTTAAGAGAGGCAGGCGTCGACCCTTGACAGGATGCGCGCGCGCCCAGCTCGGAGGCATAGGCGGGTAAGCTGATGTGCCCCGCCATGATCGTCTGAACGCCGTCGGCCACCGCAGCACCGAAGATCCGGCCAAAGCTGCTGCGCCAGTTATTCATGTCCATGGTGTTGTCTGTCGTCACGAAATGCTGGTCACGCTCATCGACGCCGTCACCAGGCCAGTGCTTCAGGCAGGTTGCGAATCCCGCCTCCCGCATACCGTCATGATAGGCGCCAACGTACATGCTGACTGCATCAACGCCGTCACCAAAGGCGCGCGTGTTGACGACGCTGGAGTGAAAATTAAGTGCCAGATCACCGACAGGGGTCCAACTGATGTTGAACCCCAGATATGAGCCCTCCCTGGCAGCAATCGTTCCCATTCGGCGCGCGTGAATAGTGTCTCCGGTTGCACCCACCGCCATCTGGTTTGGGAATGCCGTACCCGCGGCAGGACTGCTTTTTTCCGAAAACTCGATGTCACCCGCCATAAGAAGCGGCACTTTGGTCTGCGACTGGGCATATTGCGCACTACGACGCAAATCCCCTTCTTCGCGTCTTATCATGCGATGTAGGCCGCCGACGTGATGGGCAAGCAGACCATCAAGCGCTGGTTCAGACAGATCCCGAGATACCGGAAGGAGGATTTGCCCGACCTTTTCCTCGGTAGTCAAAGACAAGAACGTCTCTCTAACCCAAGCCAGCGCAGCCGCGTCGAGGTAAAAGGGTTTCTCACGCAGCTTTCCCATGAGGGTTGTTACGTCGTCAGCCATTCACGTCCCTGCTGTTGTTATGGCGTTCGTTCGCCTTCAGGCGTCCCGAGATGGCAATTATGGAATGTTCGTCAGAATATCCGCTACCGCGTCAGGCCGGTCCACCATGGGATCGTGACCGCATCCTTCCATGACCACGGTTTGCCAGCCAGGATCCTTCTCACAGCGCTGGAGCGCCGCATCGAACAAAGGTTGTGGGAAAAGCGGCGTCCTCACGTAGATTTTCGTGGCCACGCGGTCGCGGGCGCCAGTCAGATGAAGCGGTTCCAGCGAGACACCGATCGGCTGCCGCGTGATCCTGGAATCGACCCATATCGCATTTGCTTCATCCTGAATTCTCAGCGCAGTGGAGGTCGGTCCCGGACGGGAAATTTCCCCGTTATCCTGCGCGGACAGAAACGCAGCTTTCTGTTGTTCGTTCAGGAAATCAAAACCGCGCTGGCCGTCGTCAGGCAGGAAAGCATCCAGATAAACGAGGCCGCTTACACGCCCTTCAAGCTTCTCCATCGCACCGGAAACAACCCAACCGGCATAAGAGTGTCCCACCAGAACTGCGTCTTCCAGCCCTTCCCATTCAAACACATTCACCACATCATCGATATGCGTCGAAAGGGTGATCGAGCTACTCATGAGGTGGGAGCGCTCGCCCAGTCCCGTCAGCGTTGGCGTGAATACGCGGTGTCCGGCGGCAACAAGCAAAGCCGCCAGATCCCGCCAAACCCAGCCACCATGGCCGGCGCCCGGGACCAGAACAAAAGATCGGGATGATTTTTGCGTCATGTCAATTTCCTGTAGCATCATTGTTTGGGAGGTAGGAGGAACCGGATTATCCTGCCTTATCCTGAAAAGTCTGGGGACACCCCCTCGGGAAGAGGCAGTTCGAATGTGTTGACCGTCATTGCAACAAGCGAATAGTAACCGATGATCCCAACCAGATCGACGACACCATCGCTTCCGATGGCTTCGATCGCAGCCGCATATGTTTCGTCCGAAACCTTGCGCTCATTGTAGATTTCTATCGTAAAGCGATAAACCGCCCGGCCCGCCGCATCGGCAATCTGCGGTTCCTGCCCCAAGCGGATAGCCTCGATCACATCAGGCTCCAATCCGGCCTTAAGGGCCTCTGCCTTGTGGGCATACCAGGGCAGTTCAGCGTTCCACAGGCGTACGAGTGCGAGGATGGCAATCTCAGACAGTCGCGGTGCGACCGAAGAACCATATCGACAATACTGCCCCATGTTCTGTGCGGCTTCAGCCAAATGAGGTCTGCGTAGCCAAAGGGCGAGAGGCCCCCTCACACGGCCGCGGGGACCACCGGCGATAACGTCGTGAACCCTTTTCTGTTCAGGGTCCAGATTGTCCAGATCAGGTGCGGCAAGGCGCATTCCCGTTTCCTCCCATTACAGTCGTTTTTCAGTTTCAAGATCGAAGAGAGAGGACCGCTGCAGGTTAAAACCGACAGGCACCGTCATCCCGAGGGAGACTTCGGCCTGCCCATCCATGCGAAACCGCAACGTCTGGCCGGCGAATGAGGCCCAGACGAGTGTATCGGCGCCCATCGGTTCGACAAGTTCAATGACCGTGTCAAACCGGACATCTGCACCATCGGAGGCAGCGCCAATGTTGAAATGCTCGGGACGAACACCTAGCCAGACATTTTTCGGCCGCAGATCACTACAGAAAGAATAGCCATCGAGCGGAACGTGCAAACCACCGAAGTGCAGAGTGGCGCCCTCCACGGTAGCCTGGAAGAAATTCATCGACGGCGAACCAATGAAATCCGCCACGTATTTGTTGGCAGGCGTATTGTAGATTTCCTGCGGGCTCGCGAGTTGCATCACTGAACCGCCCTTCATCACGGCGATACGGTCGGCAAGAGTCATCGCCTCCACCTGATCATGCGTGACGTAGATCATCGTATTACCCAGCTTCTGGTGGAGACGTTTGATTTCCACCCGCAAATCCGCACGCAGTTTTGCGTCAAGGTTCGACAGGGGTTCGTCGAACAGGAAGACGTCGACGTCTCTGACAAGCGCACGGCCGATTGCGACACGCTGACGCTGGCCTCCGGAAAGCGCTGACGGCTTCCGGTCAAGCAGAGGTTCTATCTGTAGGACTGACGCTGCGCTTTTGATCCGCTCTGCAATGACGTCTTTTGCAACACCAGCATTTTTCAGGCCAAAGGAGAGGTTTCCGGCAACGGTCATTTGCGGGTAAAGCGCGTATGACTGGAACACCATGCCGATGCCCCGCTTGCTGGGCTCCTCCCAGGTCACGTTGCGACCGTTGATGAATATTTGTCCATCGGTCGGTTCAATAAGGCCGGCAATGCAGTTGAGAAGCGTCGATTTTCCGCAGCCGGAGGAACCAAGAAGGACAAGAAACTCGCCCTCCCCGATATCAAGATTGAGGTTCTTCAGAACCTCGACGTTGCCGTAATTCAGCTTGAGTTCGCGAATTGAAATGCTGTGTTTCATGGCTTTATCCCTTGACTGCACCTGCTGCTATCCCGCGAACGAACAGTTTTCCCGAAAGAAAGTAGATCGACAGAGGAACAAGACCTGTCAGCAGAGTTGCAGCCATATTGATGTTGTATTCCTTGACGCCCTGGACCGAGTTCACGATGTTATTCAACTGAACGGTCATCGGATAATTCTCAGGTCGGGTGAATATCACGCCGAAGAGAAAGTCATTCCAGATGCCGGTTACCTGAAGAATGACCGCGACCGTAAAGATGGGCAGCGCCATCGGCAGCATGATTTTCAAATAGATTCCCCAAAAACCGGCGCCATCAACGCGGGCGGCCTTGAAAAGCTCTTCAGGAATGGCACTGAAGTAATTCCGGAAAAGAAGAGTGAGGATCGGCATCCCGAAGACGGTGTGGACAAGCGTCAGGCCTGTCAGCGAGCCATAGAGGCCAATTTCTCGCAGCAGAATTACGATCGGGTAGATCATCACCTGATAGGGGATGAACGCTCCAACGATCAGGATCGTAAAGAAGATGTCCGCCCCCTTGATGCGCCAGTTGGCCAGAGCATAGCCGTTGACGGAGGCGATCAGGATCGAAAGGATTACCGACGGGATAGTGATTTTAACCGAGTTGAAAAAACCTCTTGAAAGACCTTCGCAGGTGAGACCCGTACACGTTGACGACCAGGCCTCGACCCAGGGCTGAAACGTGATTTCGACAGGCGGGGCGAAGATGTTCCCGAGCCGGATTTCCGGCATTCCCTTCAAAGAAGTGACGACCATCACATAGAGAGGAAGAAGATAATAAATGGCGAAGACAATCAGGGCACTATAAAGCAATACCTTGTCTCGCGAAATAAAACGCTGAGGACGAGGGCCACGAGGCTCTACGCGCGAAATCGGATAATCAGACACGTTTCTTTCCTCCAAATTCGAGAATGGCCCAGGGTATGATCACGAAGGTGACGGCGACCAACATCATTGTGGAGGCTGCGAAGGCCTGCCCGAGATTTTGCGACTGGAAAAGATAGTCAAAGACGTATTTCGCGGGCACTTCCGAAGAAAGGCCGGGACCTCCCCCCGTCTGTGCGATGATGAGGTCGTAGAGCTTGATGATGCCCGACGTAATGAGAACGAGTGCGGTGACGAAGACGTTACGCATCATCGGAAGAATAACCAGAAGATAGGTCTTCCAGGTGGGAATGCCGTCCACCCGCGTCGCCTTCCAGATATCTTCGTCGATGCCGCGCAAGCCTGCCAGCATGAGGCACATCACCAGCCCGACACCGTGCCAGAGTGCTGCGGCGATGACGCCAAAGAGTACCAGTTGCGGGTCATAAAGCGGATCGAAGGAGAAGCCCGTGAAGCCCAGTCCCCGGACAAAGCTCTGGATTCCGAATTCCGGGTTGAGCAGCCATTGCCACACAAGCCCGGTAACGATGAAGCTAAGCGCATAGGGATAGAGAAAGATCGCGCGAAACGTATTTTCGAAACGTATTTTTCGATCCAGCATCGCCGCAAGCACGAAACCCAGCAACAGGGAAAGAACAAGCATCATCGCGCCATAAATGGCGAGATTTTCGATTGATATTAGCCAGCGCCTCGATCCCCAGAGCCTCTGATACTGGCTTAGTCCCACCAATTCCGCATTGGGAAGAAGCCTGGAATTGGTAAATGAATAACCGATGGTCCACAGTGTACAGCCGAGGTAAACGACCAAAGCCGTCACCACCATGGGAATTGAAGCGGCAAGTGCGCTCGCATTGCCGAGCCGCCATCGCCTGAAAGCAACCTTAGACATAAATTTTTCTCTGATTTGAGCGAAAGTGCCGTGGAGATCCACGGCAAGGTCCCGTCAGTCGGCGTCCGCGATGATTGCGACGAACTCGCTTTGCGCCCGTTCCGCCGTAAAGCTGTCATCACTGAAGAACTCTACAACAAGATCAGTGATGCGCCCCACCGAGTCCGGTGAGAGCAAACTGTTGACGCTTCGGATAACCTGCCCCTTCGCCAGGATATCCAGCCCCTTCTTCATGCAGACACTTGCATCTTTGACCTCTATATCACCGCGCACAGGCAAGGCGCCTTTGATGAGGCTGAACTTCACCTGGACGGAAGCATCAACGATCGTGGATGCCAGCGCCTCCTGAGCAGCCTCGATATCCTTGCTCTTTACCTTGGGGAAATAAAACGCATCGCCTGCCGTCGTGATGTAGGGGTGAACGCCAAGGCCCACGAGGCAATCATAGTCCTTGCCAGCCGTCAGTCCGGCCTGCTCGAATTCGCCCTGAACCCAGTCACCCATGATCTGTCCGGCGGCACGGCCATCAATGACCATCTGCGCCGCCGTATTCCACTCCTGGACATTCGACTTTTTCGACAAGCGCCGTGCATCTGCGGCAGCTGCAAAAACCTTCGCCACTTCCGGACCTGCCGCGAGGTCGGCGTTCTTGTCCCCGTAAACCTTTTCAAAGACTTCGGGACCGCCAATCGAAACCATCAGTACGTTGAAGAGAAGCTGAATTTGCCAGGGCTGCCGCCCCGTTGCCAGAGGAACAATGCCCTTTTGTTCAAGAGCAGGTGCAACCGCGACAAACTCGTCCCAGTTTTTAGGCACAGGAAGCCCAGCCGTCTCGAATGCTCTGTGTCCAAGCCACAACCACTGCTGGGAATGAATGTTCGACGGGACGCAATAGACGCGCCCTTCATAGGTGCAGTCTTCCAGCAGGGACTGCGGGCGGATTTTATCGAGCCAGCCTTCCCGTTTTGCGAGATCGGTGACATCGCGCATCAAGCCGGCCTGAACCAGCTCCTTCATGGCCTTGCCATGCGTGAACTGCGTTGCACCCATCGGGTCTCCACCGGTAATCCGGCTGGTGATGAGCGGCCGCGCAACGCCACCGGCCCCGGCAATCGCGCCATCCTTCCAGACGTTGCCCGTGGCGTTAAATGCCTCCGCAAGTACTTTAACCGCCGCCGCTTCGCTCCCGGACGTCCACCAGTGTGTTACCTCAAGCTCGGTAGCGTCGGCAGCGTTAGCCGTATTCAGACCCAATACGGCAACCGTCACGTACAACCAATGTTTCACATGCACCTCCTCTGCATCGTGGCAAGATTAAAACGATTAATACAGAGATTCCCCCATCGTTGACGGAGACTCTTAATTAGGCTCAGGCCAACCTGACATTGGGCATCTCCCCCACAGGATGAATCGAAAGCGCGCCGACCGATCCGATGGACGGTGGAGCTGATAGCAAAACGCCTGGCCCCAAGAGCAGGCTTTGATCGCTGGGAGGCTTCGTCTCACGGCCGATGTCGTTGCGTCATGGTCGTCTCGTCCTGCCTTGCTTCCGGCCTTTGAAGCCACAATACCGACCGGGCAATTTTCTCCGACTATTTCTGTTGCCCAAAAGAATCCAGAAAGTGAAAATTTCGGAGTTAGCCCATCCACCCAATATCCGACAGCGTATTGGCCATGAACAGGAGACCAGCCTGCAACTCTTCGCGTTTCACCGTACCGCCGAGACAAACCCGGACATGTTCATCTGGCGTGCCCAGGACGGTAAATGCGTCCGATGGCATCAGCCCCACGTGGCGCCCCGCCATGCGTCCCATCAATTCAGCTCGACTGGCGCCGGTTGGCAGCTTTAGCCAAATATTGAACGCTTCGGGCTCTCCAAGAAATTCGTGCCCTCTCAACGTCTCGGCAACAATCTTCTGACGCACCGCGCTTTCATTTCGAACGAACCGACGAATGGCGTCAGCGGTACCGTCTTCGATCCATCGTGTTGCAAGAGCCATACAAAGAGGAGACGGCATGACCGAGCTCGCTCGGATTGCCTGCGCAAGTGAGTAGGCAGCCTTGGCACTCGGCGCAACCGTATAAGCAAGACGAAGGCCTGCACCCAGGCACTTGGCGAGCCCGCCGATATGCCAGGTCAAGTTGGGCGCCATTGTCGCAAAAGGGGCCGGCGCGGCTGCGGGAATAAAGCCGTATGCGTCATCTTCGATCAGTGGAAGCCGATGATGGATCAGCACTTCGGCAATCTCCATGCGCCGTGTTTGAGGTATCGTTATTGTTGTCGGGTTCTGGACAGTGGGGTTCAGGTAAAGCGCTTTTGGCTGATGCAGGTGAATGGCAGCATCCAGTTTATCAGGAAGAATGCCCGAACTGTCCATTGGCAAACCAACCAGTTGAAGACCCATACGCGCAGCAATGGCCCGAAGACCCGGATAGGTAATCGCTTCACACAAGATAACGTCGCCCGGACGCGTCATCGTCGACAATATCGCCGTCATCGTCGCATGCGCTCCCGGCGTGATGGCGATGCGTTCGAGGCTTGGCACCATCCCTCTCTTGGAGAGCCACGATGAGGCCGCGGCTTTATCTTGATTGCCGCCGGTCGTGGATTGATATCGAAGCAGTGGTATGAGATTTGCCGATACCGTACGAAGACCGTCCTGCATGCGGGCAATCAGCTCGGCATCCTGCGGCTCTGGAGGCATGTTCATGGAAAGATCCTCATCCCGGGTGCGATGAGGATTTGCTTCATGGCGCGAGTGAGCGGGAGCACAGGCGAACGTCCCGCGACCAACGTGGCTTTCAACCAACCGTCTTGCATGGGCTTCAGCGTAAGCACGGGTAACGGTCGTGAAGTCGATCCCAAGACGGTCGGCCAGTTTGCGCTGTGGCGGCAGCCTCTCCCCTGGCGCAAATTCACCGCTCTTCACCGCCGCTTCAATTGCATCGGCGATTTGCAGATATCTGGGCTTACCATCCGGTCTCAATACGGGGGGCCAACTTGCCATTATTCGTCTCGTTTCCAAAAACCACTCTCTGATTGTTTTATATTGTATGGAGTAAACCCGAACATTTCAACCCGACTAAACCATGACGAATACCGTAGACAAAAATGGCAAATGTTTAGGCATAATGTGCCCATTTACGCGTCAAAACGAGGAAAACAGGTGCGATTCAGCTGATCGTCTTCTCGTTTTTCGTTTTTATTGTATGTATATTGCACTTGTTATTGATTCATACAATTTTCGTCGTACGCTTTAGCATCCCAACCGCACAACAGGAGCGAGATTGATGCCTCAGGTAACGCACGAAGCCCATAAAGACGGCGACTTCTTCGTGGATTACGAAACGAAGGTTTTTGAAGATGTGAAAGCAGATCCCGGGGAAAAAGCGCTGGTGACCTTTCACACCGTTGCTTTCGAAGGATCCATCGGCCTTGTCAATATCCTGAACGCCATCCGCCTGCAGCGCAAGGGTTACGAGACTTCCATCCTGCTTTATGGCCCCGGCGTCACGCTCGGTATTCAAAGGGGCTTCCCGAAGCTTGGCGACGAAGCATTCCCTGGCCATCTGAATTTCAACAAGAATCTGGAGCGCTTCATGAAGGAAGGCGGCAAGGTCTATGCATGTCGCTTTGCTCTCCAGGCGCTTTACGGCCACGGCGAGCCATCGCTGATCCCAGGAATCATTCCTGTCCTTCCACAAGACGTCCTTGACTGCGTGTTGCTGCACAAGAAGGCCAACGCGCTGATCATCGACACCTGGACGGTGTAAGCGACCTGCGCGGCGCGACCATTTCGCGCCGCGCCTTCAGCATGATGATTGTAAAGGAGCCAGCCGTGTCCAGAATCGTGCGCGCCGCCGCCGTACAAATATCACCCGACCTCACTTCGCGTGCAGGTACGATTGAAAGAGTGCTTAATGCCACTGCCGAGGCTGCGGACAAAGGCGCTGAGTTCATTGTCTTCCCAGAGACATTCGTTCCCTGGTATCCCTATTTCAGCTTCGTTATGCCACCCATGCTGCAGGGACCTGAACACCTTCGCCTTTATGAGGAGGCCGTCACGGTTCCCTCCACGGAGACGATGGCTGTTGCGGATGCGGCGCGCAAGCGCGGCGTCGTTGTCGTACTGGGTGTGAACGAGCGCGATCACGGCTCCCTCTACAATACGCAACTCATTTTCGATGCAGACGGCAGTTTGAAACTCAAACGCCGCAAGATCACCCCGACCTATCACGAGCGCATGATCTGGGGCCAGGGGGACGGTTCCGGCTTGAAAGTCGTGGATACGGCTGTCGGACGTGTCGGGGCTTTGGCCTGCTGGGAACATTACAATCCCCTCGCCCGATATTCGCTCATGGCTCAGCATGAAGAAATTCATGCAGCGCATTTTCCAGGCTCGTTGGTCGGCCCGGTCTTCGCAGAGCAGATCGAGGTGACGATGCGCCACCACGCCCTGGAATCGGGATGTTTCGTCGTGAATGCAACGGCATGGTTGAGCGAGGAACAGATCGCCTCGATCAATCCAGATCCAAACCTTCAAAAAGGGCTCCGGGATGGTTGCATGACCTGCATCATCACCCCTGAGGGTCGTCATGCCGCGCCGCCGTTGACCGCGTCAGAAGGCATCCTCATCGCCGATCTCGACATGAAGCTGATCACAAAGCGCAAGCGGATGATGGACAGCGTCGGTCACTATGCGAGACCGGAACTCCTCCACCTCGTCCATGATGCACGGTCCGCAAAGCCATTGGAAACATATCAGCCAAATCTGTCGCTCGGCGACGCAGAAGAATCCCTCGCGAAACAGGAGCGTGAAGATGCGTGAAGATGCCGAAATGGTCATTCCTGAGCTCATCAACGACCTCCAAACAAAGGGGATGCGGCTTGTGGATCCACGCGCCGGACACGAGAGCCGCCGCGGCGGTGCTGGCCCGTCCGACCACAAGGCCGTAAGTTTCGGCGAAACGACTGTGATGATACCGGTCCATACCGCACCGGCCTTCGACAGCCCCTATCTGGTGGAAGCGCCGGATGACAAAGGACGTGCCCGCATCACCAAGCAGGGAATAGAAGTTGCCAAAGTCCGATTTCCGAACCGGCCGAAATTCTATGATCTGATGACCAAAGACGGCATCCCCTATAACAAGATCGCGGTTCTTCACTCTCGCGACGTCCTTGCCACCACGGTGTTGCAGACGTGCATCCGTTATGAGAGCCGGAAAAAAACCTGTCAGTTCTGTTCCATCGGACAGAGCCTCGCGGCTGAACGGACGATTGCGCACAAGACGCCTCTACAACTGGCTGAAGTCGCGAAAGCCGCAGTTGAACTGGATGATGTGAAACACATGGTCATGACGACCGGTACACCGCCAGGCCAGGATCGAGGCGCTTCTATCCTGGCAGAAAGCGCCCGTGCCGTGAAAGCAGCCGTCAATCTGCCCATCCAGGTTCAGTGCGAACCTCCGGAAGACGACAATTGGCACGAACGCATGAAAGAGGCTGGCGCCGATGCGCTCGGTATGCACCTGGAGGCCGTCACACCGGAAGTCCGCAATCGAATAATGCCCGGCAAGGCAACCGTCCCGCTTGAGAAATATTTCTCGAGTTTTGAAGCAGCCGTAAAGGTTTTCGGCCGCGGGCAGGTTTCTACCTATATTCTCGCCGGTCTTGGCGATACAGCCGAGGCAATCCTCGATGTCTCTGACCGCCTCGTGCGGATGGGAGTCTACCCTTTTGTCGTTCCGTTCGTTCCGATTTCCGGCACCCCGCTGGAAAGCCACGCGGCGCCAAGCTCCGAGTTCATGGCAAGCATTCTGAAACCCCTGTCCGAGATCATTTTGGACGGCGGGCTTAGAGCAGCGGACATCAAGGCAGGTTGTGGCAAATGCGGTGCCTGTTCGGCCCTTTCAACCTACGAGAAGTTGAAGGTGACGGCATGAGCGGAATAAGCCATTCGTCCTTTGTAAGCCCCGAATTCATTATTCGCGCCGCGACCGAGAACTGGGAGCTCCAGAGCGTCGCGCGACTTCGTCACGCCGTATTCGTTGACGAACAACGGATTTTCAAGCGCCATGATCGTGATGAAATCGACGATGTGGCGATCCCTCTTGCAGCAATTACGACGATGGCGGCAGAGCCCGCCGAAGTTGTGGGAACGGTTCGTATCCATCAACCTTCCCCCGGAATCTGGTGGGGTTCCCGGCTCGCTGTCGACGCCAATTACAGACGGGTAGGCAAGCTCGGTGCGGAGTTGATCCGCCTGGCAGTGTGCTCCGCGAACGGCATGGGGTGCACCCAGTTCAACGCCCATGTTCAACAGCAAAACGTTCCCCTGTTCCGTCGCCTTCACTGGGATTGTGTTGGCCCGGTCGATCTTCATGGCGTTCGTCATATGCATATGCGCGCGGCGCTGGATCATTATCCCGCTATTCTCAGCCCCGAGACCGGTTGGTACGCAAGATCTCGGAGAGCAGGATGATGCTGGAAGCCCTGGCAAAAGAGCTCGCCGCCCACCCTTCCATACGCGGTAAGCTCGATATAGCTGCCTCCACCAAAGCTCTCGGGCTTTCCGCCGCGGCCGTCGGCAGGCCCGGTGATGACGCAGCCGCCATCAAATGTCCCGAAGGAGGCTGGGATCTGTTCGCGGGTGAAGGGTTCATGACCCAATTCGTCAATGATGATCCCTGGTTTGCCGGCTGGTGCGGCGTGATGGTCAACCTGTCCGACATAGCTGCCATGGGGGGGCGTGCAACCGCACTTCTCAACACCCTCTGGGCTCCAGATGTCGCGACCGCTCAACCTCTTCTCAAAGGCTTGAAGGATGCGGCGGTAGCTTACGGTATTCCTATCGTTGGCGGGCATACCAATCTGCGAACTACCGAGCTCAATCTTTCGGTTTCGGTTCTCGGACACGCAAGACAACTGATTTCCAGCTTCACTGCAAATGCCGGGGACGTTCTTATCGCAGCGATAGATCACAGAGGGCACTATCGCCCGCGCTTCGATAATTGGTGCGCCGCACTCGATGCGCCTCATGATCGACTTCGTGGCGATTATGAACTCTTGCCGCTATTGGCTGAAGCAGGCCTGGTGCAATCAGGCAAGGATATCAGCCAGGGCGGGATCGCGGGCACGGCCTTGATGCTGGCGGAATGCTCACGGTGCGGCTTCGATATAGACCTTGAAGCCATCCCACGGCCTGATGGCGTCGAGATTGGTCGGTGGCTGCGCACATTCCCAAGCTTTGGATTTCTGCTTTCTGTCGATCCTGCAAAGGCAACCTCAGTCTGCAAAGCTTTTGAAGCACGCAACATAAGCGCGGTCGCGATAGGCCACGCCACTGATAACGCACAGATAAATTTCAAACATGAAGGTTCACGGGCGACATTCTGGAACTACGGAATCGCACCTTACCTTTCACTTGCAAAGGAGGCTTCCCATGCCTGAAGTTCACTTCACGATCCGCTGGCCGGATGGTGTGGAGGAGAAATGCTATTCTCCCTCGACAGCAATACAAAACCATCTCCAGATCGGACAAATTTATCCCGTTCCCGAATTTCTGCAGCACGTGCGGGCTGGCTTGAACGAAGCTTCGGAACGTGTCGCCGCCAAGTATGGCTTCACCTGCTCGTCCGCGTTGGACCAATTGGCCAAGATTGAAGAAACTGCTACGCGCCAGGCCGCTGAGGGCCAAGTCGCTTGCCTGTCATTCTCCTGAAGGAACAAGCCATGACTGATGGTCGAGAATTGAATATTCCCGTCGTTATCATCGGGGGCGGACAGGCGGGCTTGTCCGTAAGCTGGTACCTTACGCGCGAAAATATCGAGCATGTCGTAATCGAGCGTCACCGCAGATTTGAGAGCTGGCGGAATAACCGTTGGGACTCTTTCTGTCTCGTGACACCAAACTGGCAGTGCCGCCTGCCGGGTTGGCCCTATAAGGGCAAGGATCCAGATGGCTTCATGCTGAAGGACGAGATCGTCGATTATCTTGACGGCTTTGCCGAAAGCTTTAACCCACCCTTGGTCGAAGGAGTGGATGTCACGAGGGTCGAACCTCGCGCTGAGGGCGGCTATCGTGTCGAGACGACAGCAGGAACGTGGCTGGCCGATCAGGTTGTTGTCGCCACAGGCGGCTACGATCACCCTATCGTACCTCCCTTTGCTAAAGATATCGATCCATCCATCGTGCAGATGCACTCGCGTGAGTACCGGAGGCCATCGCAACTACCGGACGGTGCAGCTCTCATCGTCGGCACGGGCCAGTCGGGCGTGCAGATCATGGACGATTTTCATCTTGAAGGCCGACCAGTGCATCTCGCCGTTGGACCTGCACCGCGCAGCCCGAGGAAATATCGCGGTCGTGACGCTACGGACTGGCTATATGATGCGGGCACTTATGCTGTGACCATCGATGAGCATCCGGACCCGGTTAAAGCTCTTACCCAAACCAATCACTACATGTCGGGCCGAGATGGCGGAAAAGAAATCGATCTTCGGAAATACGCGCTTGAGGGTGTCAAACTCTACGGTTCGGTAGCGGATGGGAAGGGGTTCACAATGAATTTCCTTCCCGACCTCGAGAAAAACCTTGATGATGCAGACCGCAGCTACCTGGGCATTCGCCAGCAGATCGATAAATGGATCAGCGCCCAAGGCATAATCGCACCGGAAGAGCCACCATTTGAAAAAGTGTGGAAACCGGAACGTGAAATTGAAGAAGTAGATCTCTCGACTGCCGGGATATCATCGATAATCTGGGCAATAGGCTTTCGCCCAGATTACTCCTGGCTTGAGGTGGACTGCCTTGATGCGCGGGGCAAGCCGAAATTCCACCGCGGGGTGACGACATCACCGGGGCTGTACTTTATTGGTTTGGGTTGGCTCCATACCTGGGGCTCGGGACGTTTTCTCGGAATCGACGAGGATAGCCATTACCTTGCCGAGCAGGTTGCCGCGCTTCAAAAGGCCAGGTTTGCAGCATGAGTGCCAGACCCTCTCTCGCCCAACCCAAGACGATGGTCACAGAGCGACATATTCTTGGCATGGCGGAAATGGGCTATCGAGGCCTTTCCGAGCAATGGCTCCTGCGACGTGCAGGTGATCTGCACTGGCGGCTCATCGCAAAAGCGATGGGGCAAACCGAGACGATCTTCACATGCGCCAAAGGAGAGCCGCTATATGCGGCTTTCCGGTCCACCAGCCTGCGTCTAACCAGGCCCGAGGCTTCCTATCTGGGCGGAGAGCTTCAACTCTCAGGAGAGCTATATCGCACAGCGCAGGGGCAGCTGGCATCGCGACAAACAATAACTTTGGATGGCGAGGTTATTGGTGACCTAACCCTGGCGTCTACCTTCGTCGGCAGATCGGCAGACGGGAGCAATCGCACAATTGTCCGACGAAGTCCGAAAGCGTTGGCTGTCCCGCCAGATGCTCCAGTGCTCGTCCAGCGCATTGTCGACCGGGGAGCCGCAGCCGCGCGCCGGATGCTTCAAGGCAAACAAGCATGGATCGAGGACGCCAGGGGCGTAGAAATCCTCCCGTGCCCGTCCACGGACTTTAACGCCGCGGGTCTGCTCTACTTTCCCTCCTACAGCGCCCTCTCCGATCGTGCACTTTTCCAGGCCGGGGAGACACAATCAAATTTAATTGCTGCCAGGGAAGTTTCATATGTTGGCAATGTAGAGCCAGGCGAAATTGTGACAACGACATTCAAGCGCTTCGCCCGAGGATATTTCGTTGGGATGTTCGGTGCACAGATTCGTCCACTGGCTGTAATGCGCATCCGCGTAATCAAGCATTGAGATAAATCGCTACCTCACGCCAAGCATCACCGATTGGATGAAAGCCAAGCCTGGCCCTGGCGGGTATACTGTTTTGAACCCTTCGCCGGTGTATCCGCCAAAGATGCCCTTTTTCAACCATTCCTCCCCTTCGTTGAAGCCAAGCAAGCAGACTTGCTCTGACCTCGGCCGTAGTCTCGAACTGCACGGGGTTCCCAGTCCTCTGCTGGACGACCATGACGCGAGTTCGAATTTTGTGGCTCGTGACGAGGGTCCCCATTTTGATTTTTACCAAATCGCAGCTGCGGAGCTTGCTGTTGTCTCCCGTGCTTCCTTCTCGGTCGAGAAAGAAGCGCGCTGCCCAGATCTGGCGCTGCTTCAGGGGCTTTTTGACGCCAACTTGCTTGCCTGCATTCCAAGCCGGTTGACCCAGTGCAGCAGGATCATATTGTGAGATACCCATTTCAGTTCTCCTAGCCACCATTGGCCAGAGGGAGAATGCAGCCCTCGGTTCTATGACGGGGCCGCAATGAGAAATGTACACGCCGGTCCAGTGGTCATGGAAGCGGACATCGGCAAATGCTACAAGCGGCATCGGGCCACCGAGTTCCTGGACTTCCTGAAGCAGATCGATGCGAACGTGCCGCCCGATCTGGATGTGCATATTGTAATGGACAACTATGCAACGCATAAAACTGCATCGATCAAGAACTGGCTGATGCGGCGGCCACGCTACCACGTGCACTTTACGCCGACCTCGACCTCCTGGATCAACCAGGTCGAACGCTGGTTTGCGGAATTGACCCGCAAGCAACTACGACGTGGCGTCCACACTTCGACAGCTCAACTCGAAGCCGACATCAAAGGCTTTATCGAGCGCCACAACGAAAACCCCAAGCCATATCGCTGGACCAAATCGGCAGACGACATTCGCGCATCCGTCAAGCGCTTCTGTCAGAACGTCGACAACAGCTTATGACACGAATTTCGGATTCAGATGACTAGGTTCTTATGGCATTGGCACGCTCACCGTTACCCAGCGACTCCAGTACCAGGGATATTTGCGGTGCGGGAAAGTAGCTGTGGTGATTGTACAATAAAATTGCACATGGCGGTCACGCGTTCGTGTTTGCGACAAGCTGTAACGTCGTGCCCGGATAGATCGAATAAAGCCATACGCGGCCGATGATCGGTCTGCGGACATCCAAGAGGAGATCATTTATGAACCGTTCCACGCTCACCCTCGCTCTGGCAGGCTCACTCGCAAGCGCTGTCGCATCTGTGTCTTTTGCTGCGCCGCTGGCACCGGAAAAGATGGCCGGAAACGAGAAATGCTACGGCATCGCCCTGAAGGGGCAGAATGATTGCGCTGCCGGCGCCGGCACGACCTGCGCCGGAACCTCCACCACGGATTACCAGGGCAATGCCTGGAAAGCCGTACCCGCTGGCACGTGCACCACGATGAACGTGGATGGCCATAAGGGCATGCTGGAGCCGTCTAAAAGCTGAGCCGCGACACCGGAGGCCCGCTTGCCGGGCCTCCCCCTTATCCGTCGAAACCGGGAGACCAGCAATGACCGTTTCAGCCGACCGCGCCACCGTCCTGCCACCCCGTGCTGGCCTCGGCCTCAAGCCGGAACATTCCGAGACTATTCTCGACACCAGGCCGAATATCGGTTTTTTCGAAGTCCACGCGGAAAACTACATGGGCGCCGGTGGCCCGCCGCACCGTTATCTTGAAGCCGTTGCAGCGCTTTATCCCCTGTCGCTGCATGGCGTAGGCCTGTCGATCGGTTCGGCCCGTGACCTCGACACCGGGCATCTGAGACGGCTTCGCGACCTTATCGATCGTTACCGGCCGCAGAGCTTTTCGGAGCATCTGGCGTGGTCGACCCATGACACCGGTTTCCTCAACGATCTTCTGCCCTTGCCCTACACGACCGAAACCCTGTCGCGTATTGCCGACCATGTCGATGAGACCCAGCAATGGCTGGGCCGGCAAATGCTGCTTGAAAATCCGTCAACCTATGTGCTGTTTTCCGAAAGCACCATCGATGAGGTGGATTTCCTCACCGCCATTGCCAGCCGAACCGGATGCGGCCTGTTGCTCGATGTGAACAATGTTATGGTCTCGGCGGTGAACCATCGCCTCGATCCGGTCGCCTATATCGACCGTTTCCCGGTCGAGCTGGTGGGCGAAATCCACCTTGGCGGTTATGACGAGACCGTCGATAGCGTTGGAGACCGGCTGCTGATCGATGCCCACGGCTCCGCCGTCAGATCTGATGTTATGGAGCTATACCGGCACACGCTATCGCGCAGCGGCGCTTTGCCGACCCTGATCGAATGGGACAACGACGTGCCAGACTTTGCGACGCTTCAGGCAGAAGCGGTGCGCGCTGACACCATGTTGAACGAAGCGGCCCTGAAACGCCGCGCCAGCAAGGCGGCGTGACCATGCGGTTTTACGAAAGCCAAGGCGCCTTTGCCTCCGCCCTGCTCGATCCGGGCCAACCGCTACCGCACGGTATCACCACCGCGCGCGGTGCTGCCGATCCCTCGCGTTTTGCCGTCTATCGCAACAACGTCTATGTCGGTCTGACAACGGCGTTGGGGCAACGTTTTCCAGTTACGAAACGGCTAGTCGGAGTCGAATTCTTTGCCGGAATGGCTCGTGCCTATGCCGCCGACCGCAAACCAGCCTCGCCGCTCATCATGCAGTATGGCGACGATTTCCCGGATTTTGTCGCGACCTTTCCGCCAGCATCGTCTCTCGCCTATCTCGCGGACGTGGCGCGGATCGAGGCGGCGTGGAGCACGGCCTATCACGCGGCAGACAGAGCGCCGCTCGAGGTCTCCCAACTCGCCGCCCTTTCACCCGAACACCTTCTCGAGAGGGTGCTTATCCCGCATCCTTCGGCCCGACTTGTGCAATCTTCGTTTCCGGCCGGCAGCATCTGGAGCGCCCACCAGGGCGAAGCCGTGACACCGCCTGTCGACTGGCGAGCCGAAACGGTGCTTGTCGTGCGGCCGGCTATGCAGGTCGAAATCAGCGTCCTGCCACCGGCAGATGTTGCTTTCGCAGCGCGGCTCTTTGCCGGCGCAAGCCTTGGCGAAGCGGCTGAGACGGCCTTGGCCGCAACATCTTCGTTTGATTTCGGATCGGCCTTGATTGGCCTGATCGGCCTTGGCGCTTTCAGCGCCGTTCAACACCGTGAAGGGGACCTTCCATGACCACAGAACTTGCCTCCACACGCGGCCTCGGTGGCGCGCTTGCAGCACTTCATCGCCACGCCGAATGCCTGCTCGCCTCCATTCCACAGTCATTGCCGCTTCTGGCGCTGCGGCTTGGCCTGGCAATTCCGTTCTTCAAGTCAGGACTGACCAAGTGGGATGGATTTCTGACGCTGTCGACTGGCGCCAGATATCTGTTCGAACAGGAGTTCAGGCTGCATATCTTCGGCAACCTGATCCCCTACCCCATGCCACTGGTCGTGGCAGCAGCAGCAGGCATTGCCGAACTCGTTCTGCCCGTGCTGCTGGTTCTTGGCCTTTTCACCCGTTACGCCGCTTTAGGTCTGCTGGTGATGACGGCGGTGATCCAGCTTACCGTTCCGGATGGTTGGGCCAATTTCCACCTGCCCTGGGCTGCCATGGCGCTGACCCTCGTGGTCTATGGTAGTGGCAGGATAGCGCTGGATGCGCTTTTCAAAAAGCACCAGGATTGAGGTTCGATCGGAAGTTCTGCCTGCCCTGCCCCAGGACTTAAATTAATACTCGTCTACTAGCGCCTCGCCCACCAAAGATCGTTTGGGGGCTAGGATGCTATTCAGTAAAGATGCAGATACGTATCCCATTTTCAAGATCGAATGTTCAACACGGCTTTGTGGCCCTTTTTCTCGTGGGAAGTGCTCCGTTTTCCAGATCGAACATCATATGTTGCCGAAGGCTCTTGGGATCATACCTTCGTGTCACGATCACGTCGGGAGACAACGGGCTGGTTTCGAAACCTTAAGTTCAGAACTCTTTGCGAAACTGCCGCCGATAGTCGCCAGGCGTCATGCCTCTGGCTGCCCGGAACTGACGCGGGAATGCGCGGCATCGGAAAAACCGACTGCGTCGGCGATCTGGGCGAGGGGCAGGTCTGTCTGAGCAAGCAGTTGGCACGCCCCGCCCACGCGCAACTGGCCGATTGTCATGCGGGTTGAACGCCTGAAAAGCGGCTGTAACTGGCTGTCGCTCAGATGCGCTATCTCGCTGAACGGCTTGATGCTGATGGTCCCGATATAATGGGCGTGAAGCGGCCTTTTTTTGTTCTGATTTCCGTCTGTCATACAATCGTCGATCATGATCACTTCAGCCCGCGAAACGCTAGACTATGGCTCCAATTATCTGCGAAAGCGCCTAAACCACGCCCGCACTCTGAGTGCATCATCAAATCCTGGCCCGCCAGACGCGACAATGGGCACGATGGTCTGGATGGCAACATAGATCACGTAGAGAATGACAATAGTGTACCAAAGTATGTTGAACACGAAATTTAGGCCCGCTCCCGCTGTCAAAAACACAATCAGGTTGTTCATGATCCAGAAGACAATAGCTCCGGCCAGAATGCGCAATGGAGTCAAAAGAAATAGCTCCAACCTGCGCAATACTTTCACATCTTCGGCTGGCAGCGGATCCGAGAAATGAATATCAGCTGGCAATCCACGAAAGGTCAGAATAGCTCTTTGCGGGTTCGATCGTTTGGGCAAACGATCCACGCGTCCGGCACCACGAAGCAGAAGACTGTCCGGTTGTCCCCTCACCGCCACAATCGTTCGACCGGTGCTGAGCAATACCAATCCGATACTTAGCCATAGCGCAAAATCATAAAGCCCCGTTAGATCGCCAGGAGAAAATCGTTGGAAGAGCCCGTAGACGGCCCACACCGGCGCAACGACAAGTGAAGTTCTCAACGGAAACCAAAGAAGCTCAAATACGCGTACACGTCTGAGATTCGACGATCCGTTAGATTGTTGACTACCCAAATCCTTGAGCCTCCATTTGTCCTCGTACTTTCGCAAATTGCATGCCGAGATGCAATCTGACCGTCCTCATGGACCGGGAGAGTAAGCTGAACGGGCGTAATCAGCCGCCTGTCTGACATTGTTAGTAACCTGACAAGCAGCTCCACTGCGTATGGAGCGCGCGCGGGAGGTGCGATGTAAGGGCGGGAGCTCGCCAGAAAGGGAAAGGATGGCCGTGGAATGCGACCAATACTCAGGGCCGGATTACGCGACCGGTGCGGCACAGCGGTCAGCCCTAGTCGGGCATCAATGTTCTCCTCCTGTGGTCCGAAGGTATGGCAAGAGGTTTCGCCTCTCCGATGTGGATGACATTCAAGCAGGCGTTGGAGCTCGGAGCTGCGGTCCGCAAGGGCGAGATCTGCTCGGCTGTCGTGTTCGCGAGCCGCTTCACAAAATTGGAGGCCGACGGCAAGGCAACGAGGCCGACCGGGAAATTCCTTTCCTGAAAGCGTATTCCGTATTCAACGTGGACCAAATCGATGGTCGGCCGGACCATTATTGCCAGCATCCGGAACCAGCTCTCGATCCGGTCAAGCGGATCGAGAATGATCGCTTCTTCAGCAACACCGGCGGCTCGCAAGCCTGCTATTCTTGTGGCTTTTGACGGAGAGATTTTCCTCGAAAGAGGCAAGGTACGGCTCAAGACAGCTAAACCGGTTGGATATGTCTACCATTGTGCTCCGGGTCGGTGGAGTAACAATTTTGTTCAAAAACCTCTACATCAACCCGATACCGGTCTTTGCTGCCTTGCTGACAGACATGATTGGGCCGCGCTGATTACGACAATCCAGGAGTGCAGCAGGGAGTGGTTTTGGCACCTGTCGTCAGGAAAGAGATATCGATATTGACACGGTAGGACAAGTGACCTAATCCCTTGGCTAGGGCAGATGACCTAATTCGCGGAGAAAGTTTCATGATCGCCGATCTCTTCAATACCTTTCAGCTAAGTGATTTGCCGCTGTCCAATCGCATGGTGATGGCGCCAATGACGCGCAACCGCGCCGATGGTGATGGCAATGTGACGCCCATTATGGTTTCGCACTACCAACAGCGGGCTTCCGCGGGTTTAATCATCGCCGAGTCCACTACTGTTTCTCCTGAGGCAGTTGGCTACCCCTTCACTCCCGGCCTTTTCACTGACGCACACGTGAGCAGCTGGCTGCGACTGACCAACGCCGTCCATTCCTCAGGAGGTCGTATTTTCGTGCAACTGCAACACTGCGGCCGGGTTTCCCATCCCAGCCTCCAGCCGGAAGAAGCTTCCCCGGTCGCGCCATCGCCGGTTCGTCCAGCCGGCAAGGCGGTCACATATGCCGGGATGCAGGATTTTGTGACCCCGCGCGAACTAATGCTCGCGGAGCTTCCAGGTCTCGTCGCTCAGTTTCGACATGCCGCGGCGTTGGCAATGCGCGCGGGATTCGATGGGGTCGAGATTCACGGAGGCAACGGATACCTGATCGACCAGTTCCTGCGCGACGGCAGCAACCGGCGAGGTGACGCGTACGGCGGCAGTGTCGGCAACCGTATGCGATTACTGAACGAGATCCTCGACGCCGTCGGTGAGGTTTGGCCCGTAGCGAGAATTGGTGTGCGCCTGACACCAGAGAACAGCTTCAACGACATGGTCGATTCCGGCCCGCAAGCTCATTTCGAATACATCGTCCGGGAGCTTGGGGCCCGAGGGCTTGCATACGCCCACGTGCTACAAGGAGACATGTCAGCAAAACCGTCTGTGGTTGACTATCGCGCTCTTCGGGCATGTTTCGCGGGCACTTATATCGCGAACAACGGCTATGACCTAGCCCGCGCAAAGCAGGCTATCGCGAATGGCGAAGCCGATCTCGTGGCATTCGGCCTTCCCTTTCTCGCGAACCCTGATCTCGTACGGCGTTACCGGCAGGGATTGCCATTGAACACGGCTGATCCAGCGACTTTCTATGGTGGGGGGGATGCCGGATATACTGATTATCCGTTCTTCCCGGGCGAAGAGGCCTCTGCTGCCTAAGGTGTCCGAAGACCAACAGGGAATTACTACGATGGCCAATCGGGCTACACGTGAGGAGATCGTCGGCGTAGCGGACGATCTGTTCTATCGCAGAGGATTTGATCACACGTCCTTTGCAGACATTGCCGAACTGGTGAGGATTTCTCGCGGCAACTTCTATCACCATTTCAAAACGAAGGATGACATTCTCGAAGCGGTGATTCAAAAACGCCTCGCTGATCGCAATGCCATGCTGGAGCGATGGGAGATAGAGGGCAAGACACCTGTAGAGCGGATCAGCAGCTTCATCGATATCCTGATTGTGAACGGGGATAAGATCAAACTGTATGGATGCCCGATCGGGACCTTAACGAGCGAGCTTGCGAAGCTGAACCATCCAGCGCAGCCAGACGCCGGCAGATTGTTCATGCTGTTTCGGACGTGGCTTCGCCGTCAGTTTGTAACACTCGGTCGAGAAGCAGATGCGGATGTGCTTGCCATGCATCTTCTCTCCCGGAGCCAGGGCGCAGCGACCCTTTTTAATGCATTCCAGGATCAAGACTTCGTTCAGCGCGAGGTCGATCAGATGAAGGACTGGTTGAAGGATATTGCTGCCGGGGTGGCAACACCGACCGGGGATAGGCTGTCTCGAACAAAACCGCTCGACGCGTCGTAGCCGAGCGCCTTTCTCATTCCATCACAGCTCAAGAAACGGGACCGTTCATGTTTATCGTACTTCTCAGGTTTTCCGACAACAAGCCGCAGGCCTCTCATTTTATTGACGGACACAATGCCTGGATCAAAAGAGGTTTCGACAGCGGAATTTTTCTTCTCGCAGGCACCCTCCATCCGAATGCGGGCGGGACACTCCTCGCCCACAATATTGATCGGAAGAGCCTTGAGGCGTTGGTTCAGGAGGATCCGTTTGTGGCAGAGCGTGTGGTGAGCGCCGAGATTCACGAAGTCACGCCAGGTCGCGTTGATGAACGGCTTGTGTTCCTGAAAGGTAATCGATGAGCGGAACGGTCCTGGGGCATGACGGACGGCTGCGCTGCCGCTGGTGCGCGGCCACACCGGAGCTTCTTCGTTACCATGATGCCGAGTGGGGCTTTCCGGTCTCCGACGATTTTCGTCTTTTCGAAAAACTCTGCCTCGAAAGCCTTCAGTCGGGCTTGAGCTGGCGAACTATCCTTGCCAGGCGCGAGAACTTCAGGTCTGCCTTCTGTGCTTTCAATTTCAACCGCATCGCGCAATTCGATGGTTCCGACGTGGAGCGATTCTTGAATGAAGAGGGCATCATTCGCCATCGCGGCAAAATCAATGCTGTCATCAACAACGCAAAGTGCGCGCAAGAGCTCGTCAAGGCGGAGGGCTCTTTCGCCACATATATCTGGCGCTTCGAGCCGCGACGGGAAGATTACGTCGAACCGCAGACTACATCGACTTCCGCAGCTTCGATTGCGCTATCAAAAGACCTGAAAAGGCGCGGTAGGTCCTTCGTAGGGCCAACCACCGTTTATGCATTCATGCAGGCAACGGGGCTCATCAATGACCACGCCTCGGGATGCGAGATCAGGGCTTTGGTCGAAGAAGGGAGAAAGGATTTCCAGTGCCCCGTGTAGCAGACGGAAAGAAAACCGATAGCGATTATGCCGACCATCAGTTCGGAGTTAGTGTTTGATCTCAATGCCCTTCTGATCAGAGTCGGCATAATCCAGCTTACGGCATAATGAATATTATGCCGATATCGGCATGAAGTGGACTGGACAGAGAATCCGGGGCGGGTGGGCCGCGATCTCAGTCGTTACGCCAAGGACAAGAGTGAACGCGCCCGCGAAGAGCTCATTGCCGAACTCGGCAGTTGCTTTCGGTGCGCGGATCTCGGAATTGCCCCCGAGCTGGAGCAGCGGCCGGATCATGCGTCCTGTCTCGCCCCCTGGCTACAGGTACAATCTGAAGACAAGCGAGCAATCTTCCAGGCGGCGGCGCACGCCCAGCGTGCCCTCAACTTCCTGCACGGTCTTCAGCCAATTCAGGCTAGCGACAGGGCTGCTGCATAGCCGGCTTTCAGGGTCGGTCGTTGTCATCCGCAGCGACCGGCGCCACATTCAGATTCCTTTCCGATTGCGTATCGTGATCGGAAGTAAGGTCCAGCTTCCCCCAAATCGATGTTTTCCGGTCGTTGGTCCTTGGCTTTCGGGATTGCTTGATTTCGACGATAAACGGCTTTGTCTGCTGACGCATAATTCCTCCAGGCGACGAATCGCGGGCCCACGATATCCGGTTGTAAGACGAACGCAACTCCCTGCCCGGCAACCACTCGCCCCGGTTCTACCGCCCCGGCGTGGAGAATGGGCAAAGAATTCGCCCCGGGGACCGTTTCAGCGCGGCAAGCTGGTGACAAGTGCCGACATTGCCGGTTCCTTCCATCAGTGTCACGGGCCACGTTCTTCGCGGGCTCGATGAGGCATGTCTGATCGGTGAGCGGCTTCGCCTCGATCGTTCTCCCGCAACGACCCTCCGAAACTTTCTTCCCCTGCGGCTTTGCCGCATTCCTCGCGCAACAACAAAGCTCCTCCGGGCCGCCCTCCACGTTGTTTCGTCCTTGCAGGTGCGGTCCAATCGTCCCCGATCTTTGCGACAGCCATCGAGGCCGCGAAGGGCGCGGTCCGAAACAAACGAAAGGAACATGATAATGGCAACCATCGGCACCTTCACCACCTCTGAAAGCGGCTTCAACGGCTCCATCCGCACGCTGGCCCTCAACGTCAAGGCTCGCATCGCCCGCATCGAGAGCCCCTCCGACAGAGGCCCGCACTTCCGCATCTATGCGGGTAACGTCGAACTGGGTGCAGCCTGGCAGAAGCGTTCCGCAGAGACCGAACGCGACTACCTCTCGGTCAAGCTGGACGACCCGAGCTTTCCGGCTCCGATCTACGCTACCCTCTCCGAAGTCGAAGGTGAAGACGGCTTCCAGCTCATATGGTCCCGACCCAACCGTGACTGAAGTCCTCGAGGCTCCGCCCACGGGCGGGGCCTCTTCAAACTACAGGAGAAGCCGGTACCAAGGCATCGAGCCCGGTTCCGGCCTTTCGGTGAGATATGGAGACGAAGGACGCGGCTTGGATCGCCCGAGGTTGCCTGTTCGACTGACGGGCTCAATGAAGAACGATCACTAACCCGATCTGCTTTCGATCCCGCGACATCGCCAATTCGAAAGCAGAATCTCCGATGCAAAAACTTGCCAGATTCCTCGTCGCCATGGGCCGTCAGTTTTGTAAACTCGGCAAGACGATCGTTCGCTTTTCCGCAAGGGAAAGCTCTGGCCGTGGCTATATGGGCGGACGCTCATTTCTGTTCCGGCTTCGACACCACTATCAATCAGCTCAATGGCCGTTGTGCAATAGCTCTCGGTCGGTAGCCGCGTGCCCGTTTCTGCCGCGTAAGGTCGAGAAACAGTCTGACCGCCTCTTCCTCCCGTCCGAAATGATGGATCATCATTTGCCCCGATGTTCCGATTCTTCCCCATCGTCTGGTCAGACAGGTTTCCCCGAACAGCGATACGGAAATCTGCATGGCGTAGAAACGGGCCATGTTCTTCGCAGCGTCAATACGTTCGACGTAGAGTTGGTAGGGTTGGATCATCATCGGCACAGATTCGCCGATCGGCAGCAACACGTCCAACGACAGTTTTGAATCATTGGGTCTCAATCGATTCATCGTCGTGATGTTTTGCGTAACCAAAATGATTGTTCGGGCGAGACGACTAAGGTCGAAACGGTGGTTGTCGGATTTGCGATTTTTCCTGGATGATACGACGGTCTTCTGCACCAAACTCTCCCCCTTTCTCGATGGCAGACGTTATATTGCTCGCAGTAGCATCGTCTTTGCGGCATGTGTCGAGTACCACCAGTCCTTCACGTTTCCGGGGGTGAATGAAACCGGTTTTCGCCGACGCATGCCTTCATGTCATCACGTCGAAACCAGAGCGCGCGGCCACAGCGGAGCGGTGCGTTGCCGGCGGTGAAGACGATCTGTTCATCCGCACGCATGCGCAGGACCTCATGCGGCTGGATCAGCGCTCTTGCGGCAAGCTGCTTCGAGCGCGTCCGCGACGATCCCTTTGCCTGAAAACTACGGCTGACCTGGTCAACCTCGACCGTGGTCATACCGCATCGTTTCGATATGTAGTCGGCGGTCTCGGGATCATTGATCGCTGCAAACGATATCCAGCTGGCGCTTTCGAACCACTTGCTCGTCGCATCGCGACCCCCATAGGTCTCGCGCATCTGGCCGAGCGACTGATAGATCATCGTCAACGTGATCCCGTATTTGCGACCCGCGTCGCGCGCGGTTTCCAGGATTCGCATGTAGCCAAGGCGGGCGACCTCATCGAGGAGGAACAGCGCGCGTCCTTCGATCTGGCCGTCAAGATTGTAGATCGCGTTCAGAAGCGAGCCGATGATGACGCGCGCGAGGCCCGCATGGGTCTCCAATGTCTTGAGGTCGAGGTTGATGAAGACATCGCTGTTTCCAGCGGCGACGTCGCTGGTCGAGAATTTCCCGCCTGAGACAAGTGCGGCGTAGTTCGGATAGGAAAGCCAGTGTGTTTCCTTCACGGTATTGGCGTAGACGCCGGAGAAGGTCTCCGGCGTCATGTTGACAAAGGCCGCGACATTTTCCTTGACAAAGTTCGAGCCGGAATTCTCGTAGATTTCCTGCAGCCGTTTGCGCAAAGTCGGCTCGGGCTCGGAGAGATTTCTGCGCACCCGCCGAAGCGTCTGATCCCTCTCATCCGTGTAACCGGAGAGGCAGACATCGGCGATGAGCGCGGTGAGCAACTGCAGCGCCGATGCCCGGAAAAAATCGTCACGGACACCCCGCGGCCCGCCGCCCTCGCTCATGACCCATGACGCGACCGAGGCGATGTCCTCTTCCTTCGTTCCGCCGAAACGGCCAACCCAGTCCAGCACATTGAAGCCGACGTCGGGTTTCCTCGGATCGAGGACGAACATGTCCCTTCCCGCTCCGCTGCGATACGCGGAGACCATCGGTGCAACCTCGTTCGAAGGGTCGAGCACGATCAGCGTGCCACCCCATTTGAGCGCCGTCGGTATTGTCACAGAGGTTGTCTTGAAGCCGCCGGAACCGGCAAAGACGATCCCGTGCGACGAGCCGAAAGAACCGTCGAAGCACAGCAAGGGCGACTTCCCGCCGGCGCCCCAGGTCTCTGCATTATCGGCTCGAAACACCTGGGCTGCGACAGCATCCTTGTCGACCCGATAACGTTCGCCAATGACCATGCCGCCGGCGTCCGGAAACAGCTTTGCCGCTTCTGCTAGCGTCATCCAGTCGGCCTCGCCATGAAGTGCTCGCTTCCCCCGAATGCGTTTCGGCGCGACGCTTGCAAAGGCCGAGTTGCCGATCAACACAACGCGGAGCGCGAAGCAGGCAGAGAGAAACGTGGCGCTCGCTCCAATCGACGTTGCCGGATCGAGATAAGCGAAGACCGTCTTGTCGGACGGCAGTGTCTTTCCGAAAGCGGAAAGTCGGATTGTTTCGCGGATGGCTGCAATCAAGGCTGCCCCGCTGCTCCCCGCAAGGACGCCCCAACCTGCCTGCCTGATATTGATCGAACCGGCACTTGCGAATAGAAAGACGATCCCGATCGCCGCGCTGGCCACATAGGGCAAGGCAATGCCCGCCCGCCCCCATGCCAGTCGTGCGGCTTCTGTCTTGCCGAGGCCGGAAAGCCAGTGCTCGATCCCGGTCATTCCGATCACGACCAGGATCATCAGCGCCGCTGGCACGACAATAAGTGCAATCCTATTGAGCGTCATTGCTGAAGGCCTCCGCCCCGATCGCAATGAGCCTCGCCCGCTCGCCCTCGTTGCCCTCGATGCGGCGGGCGATGTCGATCAGCGCACCGAGCAGCAGCGCCCGCTTCTGGTAGCGCAGTCCGGCTTTGACGATCAGGCCGCCAAGCTCGATCTTTTCGCGCGTATCTTTCTTGCGGGCCTCGGATGTCATCGTCCTCGCCATCCGCTCAAGCCTCGCCATTCCCGCCCGCATCCGCACCAGCCGGGATCGGTGCGGTTTGCTGCGAGGCGATAACTGATCCTCCCCTTTCTTTTCCGATCGAAGCAGGCTTGCTTTCGCGAAACCGTCTGGTCACGTCCTCGAAGGTCGCCTGAAGCTCCCCCTCATCGATCTCGATGTCACCAAGGCCCGCCTTGAGCGCGATACGGCCGATGCGCTCGGCTTCCCTTGTCTCGGCAAGCTTGAGTTGTTCCTGCAGCCTGGCGATTTCATCGCGGATTTTCGAGGATGGTTTCTTCATTCCGTTCGTCTCCTGGGTGAGAAAGCCTGTCTTTCGAACCCAGTTTTTCGCAACAGGGTGCGGAACGCACTACTGTTAATCCTGCAATCGCCAAGGGCGATGCTTTGGTGAATGATCCCGGCCGTTTCGAAGAAGCGGCTTCCAAGGGCGCAATTATACGTCGCTGGCGCGACGCTCTGCTTTTCCGCCCCGGCGGGCCGCTGCTTCCGACGAACCAATTGATCTCGTTTGCAACCGGGAAAGAATTCTGCCGTGGCCATCCCCCATTTCTCTGTCAGTGTCGTCGCCCGCGGCTCCGGCCGGAGCGCCGTCCTGTCGGCCGCCTATCGGCACTGCGCCAGGATGGAGTTCGAGCGGGAGGCTCGCACCGTCGACTATCGCGCCAAGCAGGGGCTCGTCCATGAAGAGTTCATCATCCCTGCCGGTGCCCCGGAATGGCTGCGAACGATGATCGCCGACCGCTCGGTCGCCGGTGCGTCCGAGGCTTTCTGGAACAAGGTGGAAGTGTTTGAGAAGCGCTCCGATGCGCAACTCGCCAAGGATGTCACCATCGCTTTGCCGCTCGAGCTGACCTGCGAACAGAACATCGCGCTGATGCGCGATTTTGTGGAAGGACATATAACGTCGCAGGGAATGGTCGCCGACTGGGTCTATCACGATGCGCCGGGCAATCCGCACGTCCATCTCATGACCACCTTGCGGCCGCTTACCGAAGACGGGCTCGGCGCGAAGAAGATCGCTGTGTCCGGTCCGGACGGCGCGCCGATGCGCAACGATGCCGGCAGGATCGTCTATGAGCTTTGGGCCGGAAGCCTTGAAGATTTCAACGCGTTTCGCAATGGCTGGTTTGCCTGCCAGAGCAAGCATCTGGCGCTCGCCGGTCTTGATATCAGGATTGATGGCCGTTCCTTCGAAAAACAGGGGATCGATCTCGAACCGACCATTCACCTGGGCGTCGGCACGAAGGCGATCGAGCGCAAGGCGGATCGATCCGGTGACAAGCAGGAGGATATTGCCGGCAAGCTCGAACGCGTCGAACTCCAGGAAGAGCGCCGTGCCCAGAACGCACGCCGTATCCAGCGGTATCCTGAAATCGTGCTGGACCTGATCACGCGGGAGAGAAGCGTCTTCGACGAACGCGATGTCGCAAAGATCCTCCACCGCTATATCGACGATGCAGGCCTCTTCCAAAGTCTGATGGCGAGGATCCTGCAGAGCCCGGAGGCGCTTCGTCTCGAACGGGAGCGGATCGGTCTTGAAACGGGTATCCGGGCACCGGCAAAATACACGACGCGCGAAATGATCCGACTGGAAGCCGGGATGGCCAGTCGTGCGATCTGGCTGTCGCAGCGGTCCTCGCATGGTGTCCGCAACGCCGTGCTCTCGGCGACCTTGGCACGTCATGACCGGCTTTCGGATGAGCAGCAAACAGCGATCGAGCATGTCGCAGGACCCGGGCGGATTGCTGCGGTGGTCGGCCGCGCCGGCGCCGGCAAAACGACGATGATGAAGGCAGGGCGTGAAGCCTGGGAAGCAGCAGGTTTTCTGGTCGTCGGTGGCGCGCTTGCCGGCAAGGCGGCCGAGGGCCTGGAGAAGGAAGCCGGCATCGTCTCTCGCACCCTGTCGTCCTGGGAGCTTCGCTGGAACGAAGGCCGCAACCAGCTTGATGACAAGACGGTATTCGTGCTGGACGAGGCCGGCATGGTGTCGTCACGGCAGATGGCGCTATTCGTCGAAGCGGTAACGAAGACCGGAGCCAAGCTGGTTCTGGTCGGCGATCCGGAACAGTTGCAGCCGATCGAGGCGGGCGCCGCCTTCCGCGCGATCGCAGACCGGATCGGCTATGCGGAACTCGAGACCATCTATCGCCAGCGCGCGCAGTGGATGCGCGATGCCTCGCTCGATCTTGCGCGCGGCAATGTTGGTCGAGCGGTCGACGCCTATCACGCCCACGGGCATTTCAACGGCTTGGACCTCAAGGCGCAGGCGGTCGAAAGTCTGATCGCCGATTGGAACCGCGACTACGATCCCTCGAAGACAAGCCTGATCCTCGCCCACCTCCGCCGCGACGTTCGGATGCTCAACGATATGGCGCGGGCCAGGCTGGTCGAACGCGGCATCGTCGCCGAAGGCTTTGTCTTCAAGACCGAGGACGGAACGCGCAAGTTCGCCGTCGGCGACCAGATCGTATTCTTGAAGAACGAAGGTTCGCTGGGCGTCAGGAACGGCATGCTGGCAAAGGTTGTCGAGGCGGCGCCTGGCTCTGTCGTCGCTGAGATCGGGGAGAGCGACCAACGCCGTCAGATCGCGGTTGAGCAGCACTTCTATGGCAACATCGATCACGGTTACGCGACGACAATCCACAAGAGCCAGGGTGCGACCGTCGATCGCGTCAAGGTGCTCGCATCACTGTCGCTTGACCGGCATCTTGCCTATGTCGCCATGACCCGTCATCGAGAAGATCTCGGCGTCTACTACGGTCGACGGTCTTTTGCCAAGGCGGGCGGGCTGATCCCGATCCTGTCGCGGAAAAATGCAAAAGAGACGACCCTCGATTACTCGGCTGGTCCCTTCTACCGTCAGGCACTTCGTTATGCCGAAGCGCGCGGACTCGATCTCGTCAGGGTCGCCCGAAACCTGGTTCGCGACCGGCTCGATCGGACGGTTCGGCAGAAACAGAGGCTGGCCGGTCTCACCGCCCGCCTTGCCGCAATTGGCCAAAAGATCGGCTTCAGGCGCACCGCAACCCAATCGGATTCCAGACCCTTCACGGAGGCGAAGCCCATGGTGTCAGGCATCACCACTTTTGCCAAATCACTCGCGCAGGCCGTCGAGGACAAGCTCGCCGCGGATCCCGGCCTCAGGAAGCAATGGGAGGATGTGTCGACCCGCTTCCATATCGTTTACGCGCAGCCGGAAGCAGCCTTCAAGGCGATCAATGTCGACGCCATGTTCAAGGATCAATCGGTCGCGCAGGCCACCCTTGCTAGGATCGCTCGTGAAGCCGGGAGCTTCGGTGCGCTGAAGGGCAAGACCGGTCTTCTGGCCGGTCGCACGGACAGACAGGATCGGGAAAAAGCCATCGCCAATGTGCCGGCGCTCGCCCGAAACCTTGAACGCTACCTTCGTGGGCGGGCCGAGGCGGAACACAAGCATGAGACGGAGGAGCGTGCCTTACGCTTGAAGGTGTCGGTCGACATCCCGGCGCTCTCGCCCCTGGCCCGGCAAACGCTCGAACGCGTCCGGGATGCGATCGATCGCAACGATCTCCCCTCTGGCCTCGAATATGTGCTGGCCGACAAGATGGCGAAGGCGGAGCTCGAAGGGTTCGCAAACGCTGTCGCCGGACGCTTTGGTGAACGGACCTTCCTGCCGCTGGCCGCAAAAGACACCGATGGCAAGACCTTCGAAACCGTCACGGCAGGCATGACAGGCGGCCAGAAGGCGGAGGTCCAGAGCGCGTGGAATTTCATGCGCACCATACAGCAACTCTCCGCGCATCAACGCACCACCGAGGCGCTCAGGCAGGCGGAGACGCTGCGCCAGACGAAGAACCAGGGGCTATCGCTTAAATGACGATCTTTGTCGAAACACGCCGAGCCATGACATCGCAACAGCAGCGAGCGACCGTGATCATTTCGATTGCGGCGATGGTGGCCATTCCGGCGACGGTCGCCGCCTTCGCCGGTGGCTACCGCATTAATCTGACCCCAAGCGAGCCGCTCGGTATATGGCATATTGTTCCGCTCCATCGATCCGTGGGTGTTGGCGACATTGTGTTTATATGCCCACCGGAAACAGCGGAAATGCGGAACGCGAAAGCGCGTGGCTATCTCCGCTTCGGTCTTTGCCCGGCCGGTCTTGCGCCTCTCATCAAGACGGTGATCGCCGTCGCAGGACAGCATGTCGAAATCGGTGCCAGCGTCAGCGTGGACGGGCGCATGGTTTCCTCTTCACGTCTCGCGCAACGGGACGGAACGGGTCGGAGGTTGCCGCCGTTTGCCAGTGGTATCGTGCCGCCAGAACATGTTTTCCTGCATTCCGCCTTTCCCGGTTCCTACGACTCCCGATATTTCGGTCCCCTGCCTGCCTCAGCTATCCTCGGTCTGGCGCAGGAGGTACTCACCTATGCGCCGTAAGTGCCTTCAATCGATGCTTCTGACAGTGGCCGCGGCCATCGCAGGTGCGGTGGGCTGGAGCGGCCATGCCCTGCTCCTTCCCGTCGCCCTGGCGTTTCCAATCCTGTGGTCGAAAGCACGAAGCAGGCCGGAGGCAATGCTTGTCTCATCTGGGTATTTTCTGGCGGCATCACGCGGATTGCCGCAGGGCGTTGCGGCGTTCTATTCGTCAAATCTCTGGCCGGGTTTATTGCTCTGGTTGTGTGCTTCCTTCAGCTTTGTCACCCTGCATACACTCCTCTGGACAAGGGCTGCCGGTGCGCTTCCGTGTCGCTATCTTCTGGTGGCCGTCATTGTGGCCATCCCGCCGTTCGGTATCACGGGTTGGGCGCACCCCGTCACGGCCGCAGGGGTTCTGTTTCCGGGATGGGGGTGGTGGGGACTAGGGGCGATGACAGCTGGCCTGGCAGGCCTCGTAACCCGCCCTTGGCCAGCTGTCGCCATGGCCCTGACAGGCCTTTGGCTCTGGTCCGCCGCAACCTGGACCAACCCGAGACTACCCGAAGCCTGGCGCGGCGTCGATCTGGAATTGGGTGCTTCGCTCGGTCGGGAGGGCGGTCTTGAGCGTCACCGTGATCTGATCGCAACGGTGCACGCCGCCGCCAGGGATGGGACCCGCTTGGTCGTACTGCCGGAAAGTGCCCTTGGCTTATGGACCCCGACCACGGAGCGACTTTGGACCGGTGGTTTCGCTGATGGTGACATCGCGGTCATCGCCGGTGCTGTGGTGGTTGATGTCGACGGTTACGACAATGTCCTCGTTGAGATCGACAGCAAGGGCGGGCGCATCCTCTACCGCGAACGCATGCCGGTCCCCGGGTCGATGTGGCAGCCCTGGCGATCCTGGGTCGGGGAAAGTGGCAGCGCCAGGGCGCACTTCTTCGGGAGCGCGATCGTCGTTGTCGGGGATGTCCGCGTCGCTCCGCTGATCTGCTATGAGCAGCTTGTCGTCTGGCCGGTCTTGCAATCGATGCTCGACGGTCCCGACGTCGTTGTCGCCGTCGGCAATGGCTGGTGGACGGCCGGAACCTCCATCGCCGACATTCAGCGCGCGAGCACCGAAGCCTGGGCGCGACTGTTCGACAAGCCTCTCGTCATCTCCTTCAACACGTGAACCATGGAGCTTGCATGCTTGACGCTGCGTTGATCAAAGAATGCGCCGACCCTTCCCTCAAGCCCGCGATCGTCGAGCAATTCGTGATGGCCGCAGGCTCGACTGATCCTCTCGCCGTCACGGTCAAATCAGGCGGCCGGTTGATCCTCGTGCCGAAAGCCACCTCAGCGGAAGAAGCGATGGCCATCGTGCGACAGTATGCCGGTCAGGCGGTTGTCCGCGTTGGGGTAACACAGTTTCCAGCCGGTGTTGGCATCAGGGAACCGGCGGATATCAAGCCGGACCTTGTCGATGCCTGCCGGAATCTCCGCATAGGCACGGCGATGTTTGCCAAGATCCTGAGGATCGTTGCCAAATGGTACGGTAACCCCAGGAGCGATGATGATGTTTTTCCGCAGATTTTCGATGATGCGGTTTACGCGTGGAAGACCGGCGAGTTCGAGGGCGCAGGCATTTTCCAGGCGGAGGATCCGGGAACGCCGGTTGAAGTGCCGCAGCGAGGTAGAGAAACGGCCCACGCCGGGGCGGACGACACCGAAATGGCGCCAAACGAGGAGCAACCGGTGACTGCCCAGAATGTCGGGCAAGCCGGGATACGGATCGATCTGTCGCGTATTGGAGGTCAACAGCATTGACTTCGTTTGCCGGGTGGGGAGAAGAAGTTTCGATCCAGATGCAGCGCATGAAACCGGTGTCTTCCAAATTCGGGTCTCATACCCTCTCCTCCTCTGCGTCGTTACGGTCGCACAGGACAGGCTCGAGTATCCTCGTTACATCTTCGGCCAGGCTCGCCTAATGCGTTTGGCCTTGGATTTGTGCACCGCCCCGAGCAGGCGACAGGTTCCCGAAACTCTCCTTGTCCACCGCCTCCGCTTCTTACGCTGCCATGCGGGCATATCGAGCCGGAGGCATCCCGGTATTCCGCGCAAAGGCCACGCTGAAGGTGCTTGCTGACCCGTAGCCAACCCGTTCGGCGATATCCTCGATTGCGAGGCTACCATCCCGCAAGAGCTGCTTTGCCAGCGCCATGCGCCAGACCAGCAGATATTCCATCGGAGGAACCCCGACAATGCGATTGAACCGTGCAAAGAATGCCGAACGGGACAGCGCGGCCCTGTTTGCAAGATCGACAACGGTCCATGGATGGCCGGGACGGGCATGCATCGCACGAAGCGCGCCTGCGAGGCGTTCGTCTGCCAGTCCCCTGCGAAGGCCCGGCGCGGAGGTTGTTTCCGTTGCAGACCGCAATGCCTCGATCAGCAGAACCTCGATAAGGCGTTCCAGAACGAGTTCGCGGGCTGCGCGCCGATCCTGCGTCTCCTCATCGATCAATTGCATCAGCGTGGCAAACCGGGTTTTGTCACGGACCAGAACCATCTCCGGCAGCAGGGAGACGAGCAGCGCAGAATCCGGTGCGCCAAAGCTGCAATGGCCGATACGCATGCGCAGATCGGCCGGACCGTCGTGTGGCCCGACGCGGAAATACCCTTCATTGATCTTTGTCGGCACCATGGCCGGCAGATCGGCCGCAGCATCAACGCTCTCATTGACGAGATCGCGCATGGCGGGCGCGAGGACGAAGTCTCCGGCCTTAAGGGTCAAGGTTTGATGACCATCGAAGGTAACGCGGCATGTCCCTTCCAGGATCGCGCAATAAAATGGTTCCCCTGTCGCCTCGCGGCGTATGCGCCACGCGCCTGAACATTCCACCAGCTTCGACAATCGCGCGGTGGGCTGCAGAAGTGTGACGATTTCGGCAAGGGGGTCTACAGTCATATCAGGACTATCGCAAAAGAAATGAGGATGTCAGCATATATAAAGTCTTCCTCCTGGTCACTACCATAATGTCAGTCACCCTGTATGGAGATAACTATGCCCAACATATTGATTACCGGTTGTTCCTCCGGCTTTGGCCTCGAAACCGCAAAACTGTTCCTCGAAAGAGGCTGGGATGTGGTGGCGACAATGCGAACGCCCGACAGGGATTTGCTTCCGGCGTCCGATCGTCTGCAGGTTCTCGCGCTCGACGTCACCGATCCCGAAAGCGTCGCGCAGTTGGTCGAGACAGCAGGTCACATCGATGTTCTTGTCAACAATGCCGGCCTTGGCGCGCCGTCGCCGGTCGAACTGACCGCCTCGCAGACTGTACAGGCTCTCTTTCAGACAAACACGATCGGAACATTGGCGATGATCCAGGCGGTGGCCCCGCAAATGCGCCATCGCCGAGCCGGCGTCATCATCAATGTCACATCCTCGGTCACAGTGAAGCCACTGCCGATCATCGGGGTATACCGCGCCAGCAAGGCGGCGGTGAACGCATTCAGCGAGTCTCTGGCGATGGAAATGGAGCCTTTCGGCGTCCGTGTGCATATCGTCTTGCCGGGCCGTTCGCCGCAAACAAGCTTTGGCGCCAACGCTCGTCCACATCTGCGCGGCATGGATGACGGGGACTATGCTCCTCTTCTCCAGCAATTCATCAAGAATGTTCAGGACGATAAAGGCCCTGTCACCCAGGCCCATGATGTCGCCGAGGCGATTTGGCAGACTGCCAACGATCCCTCCGCACCACTGCGCATTGCCGCAGGCGAAGACGCAGCGCTCTGGATGGCTGAGGCAGGCCTGTAGTCATTGAAGCGCCAGTCAAACCGGTGTTACCCGATCTGGCACTGATGCTGATGGAGCGTGTCGGCATTGGACAACAATGCCGGCACGCTCAAGCTTGTTCTTGTTGCGTATGTGGTGTGCACAGGCGGGTTTCTCGATACCGGGGATGCCTTCGCGAACGGGATTTCACCAAGGGCATCGATTGACGGCGCAACTGGTGATCGGGATATCCCTAAGTTTGGCGGAGAGACAGGTGAATGCCCGCCAGCGTGCATCGCACGGAACCTCCGGCCATTTCGATAGATGGTATATCAAGCGCAACAATTCTCACGCGCTCTTCGATCGCGTTTCGCTGTGAAGTTTCGAGCGACGCCAGGGCAGTCGTCGACATGGCTAGAAGGCGGCCATTGTGCCCCTGAAGCTCCAGTGCATTGCCTGCAAACCTGTCGATCTGGCCATCACTCAGTTCAATGACGTATCGGCCTGAATTGTGCAGGCGTGCCAGGATTTCTTCTCGACGCACGACGTCTGGTATCATCCCTGCCCCGATCATGGCGAAATCGGTTCCGATGCACATCAGGACGTTCGTATGATAAATGGCTACTCCTTGAGCGTCGCAGGCATCAAACACCATCGGCTCGAACCCGAATTGCGTCGAGAAGCGTTCGAGCACAACGGGGTCTGTCCGGTCTGATCGCACCGCGTATGCAACCCTGTCGATATGGTCCAGGACCATTGCGCCCGTCCCCTCGAGGAACAGACCGTCGGGCTCCAGGCCGGAATAGTCGACGACCTGCTGCACGCGGTATTCGGATTTCAGCATCTCGATAATATCGAACCGCCGCTCCCGTCTACGATTGTTCGCCCGCATCGGATAGATGGCCACGTGCCCGCCGGCATGAGTCGAGAACCAGTTGTTGGGAAAGACCGAGTCCGGTGTGGTCGTTCCCAAATCATCAAACAGATGAACGGTTACCCCATGGCTGCGGAGTGTTTCCACGGCATTGGTGACTTCGAGATAGGCTTCTTTCGCTATATCCGAAAGATCGATATCTGCTGTCTGGAAGCTGTTGTCGTCAGCCGTCTGTTCGTTGACGGTGAAATTATGAGGCCGGACCATCACGACCGCGGCTGGCGCTTGCGGAGAATATCGCATGAATTCATCCCCTCTGCCGGAAGATGTCGGTTTTTAGCTGAAGGTCGACGCCTCCCTGCCCCGCAAGCTTGCAGATTGTCAGTGCCGTCTCATACGATTTTACGAAGGCGGGGACCGGCAGGAATTCAAACCGCGAATGAAAGTTGTAGGCTCCTGTGAAAAAGTTCGGCGTGGGTATTCCGCGCGCGGACAACGCTGAACCATCTGTTCCGCCACGCATGGGAATGATTTTCTTTGCAATGCCGAGGTGATCGAGGGCGCTGAACAACAGACCGGACGCGCGCGGATCAGCAGCGAGGTGATCGCCGATATTGTCGTAGGTGTCGGAAACAGAGCTTCGAACCGAACCGGTCGGATATTGTGCCGCAACCAGCGCCGCGACCTCGCCAATTCGCTTTTTTCGCTCTTCGAAACCGGCCTTGTCGAAATCACGGATCATGACCTTCAGTCGGGCCTCGCTATCGCTGGCGACCAGATCCTTGAACCAGAAATACCCTTCCCTGCCTTCGGTGCATTCAGGCGTATCGTTACGATCGAAGTGCGAGATGAAATCGAGCGCCATCAAAAGAGGATTTACCAGTATCCCTTTGGCCGACATCGGATGAGCGCTGACGCCCGTAAAAACGATCTCGGCGGATGCGGCGTTGAAATTTTCGACCACCACCTCGCCCTGCTCACAGCAATCGATGGTGTAAGCGAAGTCGCAAGGGAAACGGGCAAGATCGAGCGCCTTTGCTCCCCTTAAGCCGATCTCCTCGTCCGGAACGAAGGCGATGGCAATGTCACCGAGGGGAGCATCATCCTCCAGTCGTGCCAACAGCGTCATGATGACCGTAATCGCGGCCTTGTTGTCGGCACCGAGCAGGCTGGTGCCGTCGCCCACGACAATATCTTCACCGTCCCAGTCCCTGAGTTCAGGATGATCATTCACCCTCAGCCAGATATCGTGGTCACTGTTCAGGCAGAGATCGCTTCCTTCAAAGCGCTTGATCTGTGGCTTGATGGTCGCAGACAGGCCGACATCGACGGTATCGAGATGGGCGATGAAGCCGACGCGCGGGAGGTTCGGATCACTGCCGCGCCTGATCGCCGTGACGATTGCATTATCATCGACAATCACCCCTTCAAGGCCGAGTTCCTGAAGCTCCTGTGCAAGCAGCAAGGCAAGTTTCAGTTGTCCGGGCGTTGACGGTAACTCTGAAGAGGCCGCATTGCTCTGGCTTTCGATGCCGACATACCGGAAAAATCGTTCGAGAAGCTCGTCACGTAGCCCGGTTGCGTCCCCTGCTGTCGTGTCCATGATCTGCGCTCCGTTCGTAATCTTTGTAATGTGCAGTTTGAAGATCTTATTGCTTTGCTTTTGCCCGGACCTGCATGGCAATTCGCGCTGCCTCGTGTTCTGCTCGATCCAGGGCTCAGAGCCGAAGAATGCCGATGTTGTCTTCGATGTCGATCCTCGTTCCCAGTTTAGCCGACTGCGCCTGAAGTCGCGTGAGGATACGGTCCGCTCTCCCGTTGGTCGCAAGATGGGGCGCCAGGCGCTCCTCCAGCCTCGAATGGCTCAAACCCTCCTCGCCACCGATGACAACGGGATGGAAATCGATACCTGCCAGGTGATTGCCGGTATCGAAACTGCACACACCAATCACGCTCTCCCAGACCTCCGGTGCATGCCATGTGGATTTCGACGGAACATGGAATATGAAATTTCCAAGGCTGTAAAAGATCGGCCGGCCGTTATAAATCTCGAGCGGTTGAAGAACGGGTGCGCCGTGGCTCAGGAACATTGCCGCGCCCGCGTCGATGCAACTGCGCGCGACGGAGCCAACCCAGTCGGGAACCTGGTACCAGTCCGGGGCCCAATGATGATGATGCAGATAGGCGACGACGAGGTATCCTTCATTCGCAGCCGATGCGATTTCCTGAAGGTTGCGCTCCATGTCCGATCTGTCGATGCTGACGTTGCGCCCAAAACGTCCGGCCCGCTTGAAGACCGTCCGGCCGAGCGCCAGCTCGTCAACAGGATCGACGAAAGGCGGATCGTTCGGTTGACTGTCGTTGGAAAGGTCAATCGCGGTATATCCGACTTTGTCCCGGATCGCGGTCAGCTCTTCAAAGGCGCGATCGTCGACTTCGATGAGCTGCGAAAGCTTGAGACGGTTGATGCCGGGACGCGCGGGGCGATGTTCGTCACCGTCAGCTGCATACATGAGATCAGGTCCCGGACCGCCATCCATGGCAACCATCGCCACGCGGTTTGTGCCAACCACTCCCCTCGCCGCCTGGGCTGCATGCCGGTGGTCCCTTCCGATCCCCGCACGCAGTATCCGGCGCCGTTCCACTTCGTCCAGGGTTGCCAGGATCCCTGACGGTCCCAGGTCAAACGCATGGTTGTTGGAAAGTGACAGAGCGCCAAAACCCATCTCGGCCAGAGCATCAAGCACGATTGGCTTGCTGCATCCGAAAAAGGAACCTTTCAGTGGCCAGCCGCCATAATCTCCAAGAATGGTGCCCTCGAAATTCGTAAAGGAAAGATCTGCATTTCGAAGGATGTTCTGGACCGCCTTGAACTCCGCAGCATCGATGTTCCGAATGTCGTGTTTGATAAGAGACTGGCCGGTCACGGCGAGAGTAAATCGTCCTGTCATATGCTTTTGCCTGTGTTGACCGCCTGCGGGGGCGGCAGGTTGGTGGACGGGCGAACAATCGCGCCCCTGAAGCTGTGGTGCTGGTAAATGAACGTGATCTTCCGCGGAGATATCAGTGCGTGAATCTTCGTGGGCGAGCGTCGATGAGACTTCGCGTGTAGGGATTGCGCGAATTCGAGAAGACGTCATCACAAGGGCCGCTGTCCTCGATCCTGCCATCCCTGAAGATGAAAACCGAGCGGCAAAGCTGCTGGACGACCGCCAGATCGTGCGAGATAAACAGCATCGAAAGTTTCTGGCTCAGAACGGTTTCCCTGAGCAATTCGATGATCTGGGCCTGCACCGAGACATCAAGTGCAGAGGTCGGCTCGTCAGCGACGATGATTTGCGGACGTGCCAGAAGGGCTCTTGCGATGCAGACGCGCTGTTTTTGTCCACCCGAAAGCTGGTGCGGATAGCGGGCAAGCAGGCCCAGCGGAAGTCCAAGTCGTTCCATCATTGCATCGAGTGAGTGCTTCTCGCCGTCGTCTCCCGCACTAGCGCCAAAGCGGAGGCTCTCGCGCAAGGCCTCGCCTATGCGCATCGTCGGGTTTAGTGACACGGCAGGATCCTGAAAAATCATCTGCACCTGTCCCAGAAGGCCGCTGCGGTGTCCCGGTCGAGTCACATCGTAGGGCCTGCCCTCCAGCAGCATCGTTCCGGTGGACGCCGTTTCCAGCCCCGCAATGATCCGGCCGAATGTTGTCTTTCCGCTGCCGCTTTCTCCGACTATGCCGGTGATCTCGCCCCGAGGCAGCGTCACGCTGATCTCGCTTAAGGCGAACCGGGCAGAGCCACGCCCCCTGCCGACCACAGAGGACAGCTTGCTTGCAACGAATGACTTTCCAATGCCTTCGGCAACAAGCGAAGCATTGGAAGCACCCCTCATCGCTGCAACTGCTTCCTCCCCCCGTGGGCCGTTGTGGCTGTTCTCGCCAGGACCCTCACTATTCAGACGTAGCCGGGGAACCGCGGCGAGAAGGTCGCGTGTATAGTCCTCGGCAGGTTTGTCGATCACGCTGGTGGTGTCGTTTTCCTCGACCACCTTTCCGTTGCGCATGACGAGGACGTGATCCGTAACGTCTGCGACGACGCCCATGTCATGGGTGACAATGATGATTGAAATGCCCGTTTCATCAACGAGCGTGCGCAGTAGCGCCAGGATTTGCTTCTGCACTGTGGCATCCAGTGCCGAGGTCGGTTCATCCGCGATAATGAGATCGGGCGATCCGGCCAGCGCCATGGCGATCACCGCCCGCTGTCGCTGCCCGCCGGAAAACTGGTGCGGGAAGTGACCGTAGCGACGCTCCGGGTCGGGAATGCCAACTCGCCCGAGCAGCTCCAGCGAACGCAGCCGGGCATCAGCGGAAGACAAGTTCGCGTTATGGGCGCGAACCGTCTCGGTGATCTGGGCACCGATGGTCATCAGCGGGTCTAGTGAGGCGGTGTGATCCTGGAACACCGCTGAAATCCGCCGGCGCCTCGCGAGGTCACTGTCGAGTGGAGCGATGGCCACCCCGTCGATGGCCATCGTTCCGGAAACCTGCTCGATGCCGGGCGGTAGCAGGCCGAGGATCGCGTTTCCAATCGTTGATTTTCCGGCACCTGATTCCCCAATAATTCCCAGGATTTTGCCACGGTCGAGTGTGAAACTGACATCGCTCAGGATGATCGACTGGCCGGACTTTGACCGGTGGCGGAGACTTAGATTGCTGACCTCGACAAGAGGCACAGCGTCGTTGTCTGTCACAGGTTTTGTCATTGCTGTTCCTAAGCTCTTCATCGCGGCTTGCTCCTGGGGTCGAGGCGCAGGCGAATGCCTTCGCCCGTAAAGTTGATGGCGGCGATCAGGCAAAACAGTGCAAGGCCAGGAAACAGGCTGATCCAGTACTGACCAGTCAGCAGGTATTGGAAACCGTTTGCGACCATCGAGCCGAGCGACGGTTTGTCGAGCGGAACGCCAAGGCCGAGGAACGACAGTGTCGCTTCAAGCGCTACCGCATGCCCAACCTCGATCGGGATGAGACTGACGGCCGGAGCGATACTGTTTGGCAGGAGGTGCCGAAATATGACCTTTTGGGTCGGCAGACGCATCAGGCGTGCTGCATCCATATAGGACTTTCGTGTCTCGCTGAGGGCGACACCCCGCACCAGCCGCGCATAACTCGCCCATTGCGCAATCACGAGCGCGAGAATGATCCGATCCACGCCCGGACCAAGCGTGACGATGGCGACCAGCGCAACGAGGATCGTCGGAAGGCTGAGCTGCAGGTCGACGAGACGCATGATGACAACGTCAACCCAGCGCCCGAAATAGGCGGCGCTGACCCCAGCCGTCAGACCGATCAATGCAGCGATCGCCGAGCTGGTGAGCGAAACGACGAGGCTGATGCGCAAACCATAGAGAATGGTGCTGAAAATATCCCGCCCCAGCCCGTCCGTACCAAGGAGATAAATGTAACCTCCGCTGCCGACGGTGCCAGGAGCCGATGACGCCTCCCACACGAAAACCTGAAGCGGATCATAGGGGTTCTGCAAAGCAATCAGGGGTGCTGCAAGCGCCGCCAGTATGAAGCAGCAAAGGACGACTGTTGATAGGCGACCCGAAGCATGAGAAAAAGGGCGTCGTCCGGACATGCCGGTGCGCATCCCAAGCGCCCGAAGAATAAGCGGTCTCATGATATGTCCCTTCTTATGGCGACAGGCGCACGCGTGGGTCGACGAACGCGTAATAGAGATCGACGACAGCGTTCAGCGTAACGAAGCTCACGGCGGTGAAGGTGAGGCTCGCCATCACGACAGGTCGGTCCAGCAGCTGAATGGAGTCGATCAGGAGCTTGCCAATCCCCGGCCAGGCAAAGATCGATTCAACAACGATGGCAAAGGCGAGCATTCCGCCAAATTGCAGGCCGATGATCGTGACAAGAGGCACACTGATATTCGGCAAGGTGTGAGCCAGGAGGATTCGCTTCGGCGAAAGGCCTCGTGCCCTGCAAAAGCGCGTGAATTCCTGCTGTTCCACCTCGATCGTGCCCGATCTTGTCAGTCGGGCAATCAGTGCGATGTTCGGGATGGCAAGTGCCAGCATCGGGAGGATCATGTGCCGCAATCCGTCTGCGGTCAGAAAGCTCCATTCGCTCCCTGCAAAACTTGCCGTCGTGCCTCTGCCACCCGACGGGAACCAGCCGGTCAGGACCGCACCCGTCAGGATCAACATCATGCTGAGCCAGAACGAGGGAACGCTGAGAGCAAAAACGCTGCCGTTCAGGACTGTCCGGTCGAACGCCGTTCCCTTTCTTCTGCCGGCAACGAGGCCAAGTCCGATCCCGGTGACGGCCGACAGAAGGATCGCCGCGCAGGCGAGCTCCAGCGTTGCCGGCAGTTTGCCAAGAACCAGGTCAAATGCGGGTTGATGGTAGATATAGGAGGTACCGAAGTTGCCGCTGACGACGTTCTTCAGGAACAATCCATATTGTTGCCAGATCGGCAGGTCGAGCCCGAGCGCAACTGTCGCACGCCTGATGTCTTCGGGTGTGGCAGTTTCGATGTTGACCACATTGAAGACGGGATTGCCGACGCTGTGGATGCCGATGAAGCCGATCAGCGACATGGCGAGGAGTAGAAGCAAGGCCTGCGAGACCCTTGCCGACAAGGCGGAGATTAGACCCATCACCTTACTCCGTCGCTGCGATGGTCTGCATGGCCGTTGTCCAGCCGCGCGGGTGCATCACGAATGATCCAACTTTCGGGCCGTAGCCGACGATATGATGGAAGTGATAGAGCGGGATGATCGGCTGGTCTTTGAGAGCAAGCTCCGTTGCCTCTGCAAGCGCAAAATTCCGCGCCTCGCCTTCTTCGAGGCCCTCTGCCTTTGCAAGAAGTGCGTCAAAGGCTGTATTGCGATAATGCCCGAAATTCAGCGCTCCGGTGCCGCGCTCCTTATCCGGAGAGGCCAGCAGCGCTTGCAGGATGACGTCCACGGATTCGCCAGAGGTCCCGCCGTACCAGGCGGCGTATTCGCCGGCGGCGCGTTTGGTGTTGAATACCGAAAACGGGGATGCCTGGGGCTGGACAGACACGCCGATCCGCGCCCAGCTCTGTGCCACAGCCTGAAGACTGTCGCTGTCTCCGGGGTAACGGCCGGCAGGGCCAGCAAGCACCAGGTTGAAACCGTCAGGATAGCCGGCATTTGAAAGCAGTGCCTTGGCCGCGTCATAGTCGGGTGCTTCTGCCTTCAGGTTTGGGGAGGTTCCGGGCAATCCTTCGGGAAACAGCTGTGACGCTGCGGTTCCGTAGCCGGAGAGGATTTTTTCCGCGATTACTTTGCGATCCGTGGCAAGCGCCAGGGCCTTTCTCACCCTCACGTCGCGAAACGGGTTTGGAATTGGGGTACCGGATTTGTCGGTAACGCCGGACACCTTCTCCTTCTCGACTTCGAACTGCAGAAAATTGATGCGAGCCGCACTGATGCTGGCGATACTGGCACCGCGCTGTTTCAGGGAACTCACGTCCCTTGCCGGGATGGAGTCAGCCACGTCCACATCACCGGCAGACAAAGCCGCGACACGGGCCGCAGGACTTTCCATGACCCTGAAGTTGACCGTGGGCCATGCAGGACGGCCGCCCCAGTAGTCATCGTTTCGTGTCAGTTGCAGGGTCTCGCCCGAACTCCAGTCTCCCAGCTTGTAAGGGCCCGTGCCGACTGATGCCCGCCCGGAATTGAGTTCCTCTGTTGTTTGAAACCCGTCCCCCGGCTTGTGCATGATGAAGACGGAAGACATCAGTAAAGGGAAATTGGGGACTGGCCGATCCGTTTCGAAGGTGACCGTTAATGGATCCGATGCCGTAACGGACCTGATATCTGTCACGTAGGAACGGTATCCGCCGCTGGGTGACTGCAGGAAGTTACGGACACGCTCGATGGAATAGACGATATCCTCTGCCGTAAACGGCGAACCGTCATGAAACTTGACGCCGTCACGCAGCTTGAACTCCCAGCGGTTGCCGGAGATCATCGACCATGAAACCGCGAGGCCGGGCTTGAGAGAGAGCTTTTCGTCCTGGTAAACCAGCCGCTCGTAAATATTCGACAGCAGCGAGGTGTTTTCGTTGAGGTTCGCGTAGTGAGGATCGAGTGTCATCAACTTGTAAGATGTCGCGATCCTTAAGTCCGACTGGGTCTGCGCGCCGACTGGCGTTGAGGGCTGGGTGAGAAGCACGATTGAGAGAATGCCCGCCGCAATAGCGATTGGTCGTAATGTTTTGGTGAAATTGGTCATTGAGTTCCCTTTTGTCGTTGAAATTTGGACGGCCGAGCCACCTGCTGCGACAAGGCCGCAACTTGGTTCAGCAGTCAGATGGTTGAATCGGAAACACGACGGGACACTCGGACCCCGCCGGATAAATGTAACGGTGTTCGAATTTAGACGGCTACGGCCTTCCCGTTTTGATCCCCGGCCCTAGTTGGTTGGGCCGGCGCGGTCATCGGGCCAACGCGCGGGCAGTAGGCAGGAAAAAAGACCTAGGAGTTGAGTTGAAATCTGTCCTCGCGAAATTAGGCGTAGTTCTGCTATTGTCGGAATCAGCCATGATCCGAGCTCCCTAACAGCATGATTGTGGTTAGGCCGCATCATGCGCTCGTGCGCGAGATGCAGTCAAGTGAAACTAAAAGTGCCACATGAACTAAAAAAGTTCAACCCGAAATCGTGGATTTATGAAGAAAATAACAGGTGCTCAGATTCGAGCCGCAAGGGCCCTAAAGCGATGGACGGCTGAAGAGTTGGCCAGTCATGCCTCTGTTGGATTATCGACGATAAGAAGAGCTGAAGCTGACAATGGAGTACCATCCATCACCGCGGCAAACTTGAAGCTAATACATCTCGCTTTTGAAGATGCTGGAATCGAATTCATCGAAGAAAATGGCGGTGGGGTTGGTGTTCGCTTCAAGAACCCGCGTTAATCGAACGATCTTAGATCTGCCCATGGGAAGCGAGGAAGTTTCTGAACTGCGACGTACGCGATAATCCCAATAGAAAATTGCGTGCATGTTGCGATCGTCAATTGGTTTTTCGCGACGAAGCGCCTCTCAATTTTCTGTCGGAAGCGACGTTTTGGAATCTCTGCCAAGATGGGTTTATCAGTGAGCGCTCCGGCAAATCACACACCGTAGTGGCGCAAATCTAGGCAGACTCTCGTGATTGGCAACTCGGGGAGATTGAATTGATTGCAGATGGCCGAAAACCTAGTGATATGAAAAACCCACAGGAAGATAGCGCAGCGATCCGTTTGCTGGGGATGGAAATACCGGACGTTACGCTGAAAGCGACCGATGGCACGACTGTTGACCTCAAAGGACCGGGTCTATCCGTAGTCTATGCGTACCCACGCACTAGTCCACCAGACGGCAGCGCATTTGAGGGATGGGACGAAATACCCGGAGCTAGAGGATGCACGCCTCAGTCTTGTGCGTTTCGCGACCATTTCTCTGAGTTGAGAAGACTAGGGGTGAGTCGTCTTTTCGGACTTTCGACTCAGACCACTGAATATCAAAAAGAGGCCGCAGAACGGCTTCATCTGCCCTTTCCATTGCTTTCTGACAATTCGCTTTCGCTGGCCAACGCTCTTGACTTACCCACTTTTGAATCCGGCGGGTTCACCTTGCTCAAGAGGCTGACAATGATAATCGAAGAGGGTACTATCAAGCATGTTTTCTATCCGGTTTATCTGCCCGATGAGAATGCCGACGCGGTGATTGCTTGGCTGGCAGCAGACTATCGCTCATGATTGAACGGAGTACCGACAACGGTCGAGACGCACGCTGCTTCTGTGGTTCCCGCACAGATCCATCGGCTTCGGGCACTTTAGCCCACGTGCTTAGGTGCCTTTGGAAAGACAGTTATGGGGCCGGGCGCGGACTGTCCGCTGGTGGACACATTTACCGGATAGCTACGTTCAGTAACCGGCCTCAAACAGATGTCGACGCTGCTCGTTCGCGCATGCTGGGCGGCCGCCACTGTGCATGGCGACCGTTTGGCCATGCTCAGAGGTTTTCCTTGTAGAAAGAGATCAGCTTCGCCAGCGCCTTTCCGACTGGCTCTGGTTTGTCATAGAGGTCATAGTGCGACCAACCTTCGACGACGACCAGTTCCTTCTTCTTCGAGGCTGCCCGTTCGATGATCTCGCAGCCGTCGCGATAGGCGCCGAACGCGCCAACCTGATCGCCGACTACGATGCAGAGAGGCTGCGTCAGCAGCACTTCCGCCAGATGGAAAGCGTCCCAGCCGACCGCGGCGGCCTGATGTGACAGGAGCGAACGGTTCAGGCCATTCGGCTTCTGGCCGCGTGGCGTCCGGTAATAGTCGGTCGCCTCCAGCGGATCGCGGTCGGTAACACCGGCGGCTCGTGCTTCCTCGACGGAGTTGGCCAGCAGATTGTCGACGTGGAGCGTTGCACCACGGGCCTCGGCGGTGCGTTGCCTGGCCATTGCCTCCAGCGCACCAATCGGGTTGAGGCCGGTGAAGTTGCCGCGCATCAGGCGGCCATAGTTTGCGCCGGTGACAGTGCCGACTGCCTTGATGCGGCGTTCGGTCATGGCGGCGTTGATCGAATAGCCACCGCCGCCGCAGATGCCGAGGACGCCGATGCGGTCTTCATCGACATAGGGGAGCGTCACCAGATAGTCGGCGACATGGCGGAAGTCCTCGACGCGCAGCGTCGGGTCTTCGATAAAGCGCGGCTCGCCGCCGCTGGCGCCCTGGAAGCTGGCGTCGAAGGCGATGACGACGAAGCCTTCCCTGGCCAGCGCCACGCCATAGACGTTGCCCGCGGTCTGGTCCTTGCAGCTTCCGATCGGGTGTGCGCTGATGATGGCCGGATATTTTTTCGACTTGTCGAAGTTCGGTGGGAAGTGGATATCGGCGGCGATATCCCAGTACATGTCGTGGTTGCGGATTTTCACGGTTTCCATGATGCGATCTCCTTGGTTTCCAGATTAGGGGGTGTTTTCACCAGTCGAAGGGCGGGCTTGGTCATATGAAGGCAGGCTTGTCGCCATCGGTATCGGGCTTGTTGACACCGATGTTGCGGTTGCCCAGAGCGCCCGGCACTGCGGCCAGTTCAACAACCAGCGCCGCCACGCTCTTGCGAGCGACTTCCGTGCCCTTGAATGGCTCGTTGCGCTCGGTGGTCTCGTAGTCGACCTCGTCGGCGTCAGTCAGCCACGCCGGACGCAGCACGGCATAATCCAGCCCGGATGCCTCAATGAGATCCGCTGCCTTCCGGTACGGCGGGAAATACTCGCCGATCTCCCGGTTGTTCCACTCGCCGAACTTTCCAGGCACTTCGTCATAGATGCCGAGCGTGGTGCAGAAGATCAGCTTTCGGACGCCGGTAACGTTCATGGCGGCGATAATCGCGGCTGCCTGTGTATCTACGTCGCCTGCGAGGTTGGCATAAACAACATCCTGGCCGCCCATGGCTTCCTTCAGTTTGGCAGCGTCGTGAACGTCGCCTTCGATAACGCGGGTGTTGGCAGGAACCTTGCGGCCCAACTTCTTCGCATCGCGCAGGAACAAGGTCAGTTCGGCACTGTTTCGCTCCGCCAACATATCGACGACATGCCGGGCGATCTGCCCGCTTGCGCCGAGGATCAGGATTTTCGTCATGCCGTTCTCCATGCCGTTTTTTGATGAGGTTAACATAGCCCCCTCGACGGCCCTGAAAAATGGAGGCATCCTTCAATGAGTTTGAAGCAGCAGTTCATAATGAGAGCCTATGGATCGCAATCTCCTACCTGCCATCGCCGCTTTCGCGGAAGTCGCCCGGGAGGGAAGCTATACCCGCGCCGCCGGCCGGATTGGCATTTCCCCGTCGGGTCTGTCGCAGTCGATCAGAACCTTGGAACAACAGCTCGGTGTTCGCCTGCTCAATCGGTCGACACGCTCGGTGTCACTGACGGATGACGGCAGGAAGCTGCTGTCCCAAGTCGAGCCAGGGCTTGCGATGATCTCCCATGCGGTGGTCGCGGTCGGCGAGGCGCGCGAGAAGCCGAGTGGTGAAATCCGGCTGAACGCGCCGCGTGTCGTCGCACATCATTTCATCGAGCCGCACCTGGGAGAGTTCGCCCGTCGATATCCTGAAGTGCGTATCGAACTCTTCATCGATGACGGGTTGGGCGATATTGTGCGGGAGGGCTGCGACGCGGGCATTCGTCTGCGCGAAAGTGTTACGGACACGATGATTGCTGTACCAATTACGCCACCTGTTGCCCTGGCCGTCGTTGGTTCACCGGCCTACTTTGCAGCCAATCCGCCCCCTAGGCTGTTCGAGGACCTAGCGAAACACAATTGCCTCGGCTTTCGCCAGTCGAGCAGCGGGGCTGTTTTCCGCTGGGAGCTAACGGACCCTCGGTCGGGCGAGGAGCGGCTGTACCAGCCGCTTGGAACATTCGCCACCAACAGCGACGACGTCATGCTGAGTGCCGCGCTCCAAGGACTCGGCCTTGTTATGCATCTGGACTTTGCAGTGCGTCAGCATCTGGCTTCGGGCGCATTGGTCCGTGTGATGGAGGATTGGTGTCTGCCCTTCGAGGGTTTCAATCTTTATGTGCCGTCTCGTGACCAGATGCCGGCGAAACTGCGTGCCTTCGTCGATTTTCTTGTCGAAAAACGACGGCAATTGGAACGGTAAGCTGCTTCGCGTCAATGGGCTGCTGGCGAGGGGCGGATCGCCTCGATTCCCAAATTTTCCATTTTCCATCAAAAGTCACCGTCAAGATGCGTTTGAGTTGATATCCGCTTTTAGGGGAAACCAAAGCTGTACGACGGGCCAAATGAAGGCGCGTTGCCGATGTTCAACCGGCGCGGCGAAGGACAGCTTCGAACCCAATCTGGACATCGACGAGCAACTATGCGCACCGTAAATCATGTCCCTGACGCAAGACCTCGAGAAAATTCTGGAAACTGTCCTGCCAACCGATCCCAGCTTTCGGCGGATCGAACAGACGATGATAGACAGCTGCATTTGTGACACTCGACGATGCGCTTTGGAGGGCTCCAAGGAGGCCTTTCTGTTTTCCGCGATGCGCCTGCTCGCACTTCCCGACAACGGACACACACGGCTGATCCCAAACGATTCCATCTCGGTGCTCCCGCTGAGGTTTGTGAGCGTCGGTACGGTGGTGCAGTTGACTGACACCGCACTGGAAACAACTGCGCCAAGAGGAGAGTTGATAGCAGTCAACGGCACACCTTTGGGCCAAATTGAAGCCGCCGCAGAGAAATTTCTGGCGGGAACGCGCCAGAGGAAACGGGTCCTCGGACCGATTCTTCTCGCATGGCCGTATGCATTGGCTCACCTCGGGTTTTCTTCAAAAGAGAATACGACGGAATATCGCGTGAAAGACGAGAATGGGCAGATAACCGATTTGAAAGTGGAGAACGGGCATACGGTTCCTGCATCGATGCTCTACCCGAGAAACGAGCATGGCAAGGCTGATCCGGCCTGGAAACCCGAGAGATTTGTGGAGATTAAGGACTGGCAGGGGCTTGGGCTTTCAATATTATTGCCAAGTTTCTTCGATCCAGGCGAAAGTGCGCTGCCGAAAGCCGTCTCTGGCGCAGTGGAGCATGTAAGCGCCTGCTCGAACAAAAAACTCTTGATTGACGTTCGCGGAAACACCGGTGGCGACTTCCTTCAAACGATGCCCTTGATCGACGCCATCTCTCAAAATGCAGGCAGGCAGGTTGTTGTGCTTGTCGACAAATTCACGTTTTCCGCAGCGATAGTGTTTGTAGCCATTCTCAAACATCGTTTGGGACGCAGACTCAAACTCGTCGGGGAGGAAATGGGCGACGGGTTGATGTTTTTTGCCGAGGGAGGGTTGCTCGATCTACCGATCAGCGGAGCGGTCGTTCGATACTCATCAGCCTTTCACGACTGGGAGAACGGAACCAGCAACGAAACCACACCGGCTGAGATCGCGCGGCAAATGGTCCCGGCAGGAAAACTGAATTTGGATTGGGAATGGGTCGCAAGGTCTACTGCTGAGAATGCACAAGGCGCGTTCTATCAACAAGTTCTAAAGAGCCTGAACGATTAGACGAATGGCGGCTCAGTCCGCTTGGCCGACCTTGGAATGCGCCGCGGCGAACGGCCGCTTCTCGAGATATTAAGCAACCGTGAACGACCGGGATGAAGGCGCGAAGCTGCATATCAGCTTCCGACCTTAAAAGCGGTCGCCCAGGGGAGTAATCGAAAAATGCGGAAAGTGGTCTTAGCCAAGCGTTGCTAACCTGGGGCGGCCTCTGAGCTTCTCAACTCGGCTCGGGGATTTGGATTTACAACTCCGTCTGGTCGTAAGCGCGTCGTCGCGCCTTGATGGTGTTCAGATTGTCGTGAACCCAGAAGTTAAATCCCTCAAGGGCGCGCAAGGCTCCGTGGCCGATGTCTGTCAGCTCATACTCGACACGCGGCGGCACCTCGGGGAAATAGTGACGCACAACAAATCCTTCGCGCTCGAGATTGCGCAGCGTGAGGGTCAGCATGCGCTGGGTGACCTCACCGACTTCTTTTCTCAATGCCGTAAAGCGGAGCCGATGATCCTCAGCGAGCGAAAGGCGCCAAAGAACAGGCACAGTCCATTTGTCACCTACCAGGCTGCAGACCCCGTTTGACGGGATTGGTCTGAAGTGTCTGTCGTTTTCTGATCCGCGCGACCTGCCGGCATCGATCTGTTCGTCCAAGGGTATCATCCTTGTGCCTGATGCTGAAGAATGTGCCGTCTTCCGGCAAAACTGCATTCATATATATAGACGGTCCTTGTTTAACGCGAGGGTTTCAAGTGACCAATAGCAAGCACCCCATTCTGGTTTTCGGCGCTACCGGAAGGCAGGGCGGATCTGTCGCCAAAGCCTTGTTGAAGGCGGGATGGCCCGTTCGCGCGCTCGTTCAGGATTCCAGCAAAGCCGTATCTCTGAAATTGCGGAATGCAGGCGTCGAGCTCGTGCAGGGTTCATTTGAAGAGGCCAATGTAATCCACACAGCGATGAAAGGCGCTTACGGTGTCTTTAGCGTACTGCCAGCCAACCTGGCTGCCGAAGACGAAGTCCGTCATGGTATATCGATTGCGGATATCGCTGCAGAAACCGGCATCAACCATTTTGTTTATTCGTCGGGCGCCAGCGTGGGGGATGAGCTGACAGGCGTTCCGCGTTTCGACGCCAAGCCTCGTATCGAAGCCCATATTCGACATCTCGACATGGCTACGACAATCATCCGGCCGATGATTTTCATGGAAATGCTTGTACGACCGGGTTTCGGTCTGGATCAGGGCCGGCTGGTGTCCCTGATCCGACCCGACCATTCTATTCAGCTTACTGCCGTGGAAGACATCGGCAGGTTTGTCGCTGCCGTGTTTGCTGACAAGCCCCGCTTTGACGGCGTAACACTCAAGATCGCCAGCGATCGACTGACCGGCCCCGGGCTTGAGGCCGCCTTCAGCGAAGCAGCCGGTCGCCCGATCACCTATGAACGGTTTCCGGACGATGTTTTGGCTGTAAACGCTGATCTCGCGCATATGGCAAAAAGCCTGGAAGACGGGCCGCTCGCCGAGCAGGTCGATCTGAAACTTATGCGCGAAATCAACCCCGACCTGCTGACTTTTGCGTCTTGGCTTGCTGGCGATGGGCGCAGGTCGCTGGATGCAGCCTTGTCAGCATCAGTCTCGTGATGATACGCCGGCTTCAATAATACCAACCGGGAGGGACGTCACGAGGACAGGCTTGCCAGGCCTTTCGACCTCATTGCCATCGTTACCTTCCCGTAGCCGGGTGCCTTAGAGCTGATATGACAAACAAGGTTACGCCAATTAAGTCAGCCTGTTTAAAGATACGACGGCGCCACAAGTACCAGGAATGCGGCGACCTCGAGATCGCATTGAACGTGCTGGGCTTGGTCGGAGCACAAGCATGATCTTGCCGCGCAGTCCGCCTTTTGCGATCACGTCATACTCCCTGTTTACGCTGGACACGGATATCGTCGCATCGCAACCGAGCGAACGTTTGCGGGCATCAGTCACGCGCCAGGGCTTCGATCGGGTCAAGTTTTGCCGCATTGCGGGCGGGAAGAAAGCCGAAGACGATTCCAATGAGGGTCGAGCAGGTAAAGGCCACCATGATGGAGCTCGAGGAGAAGATCATTTTGAAGTCTGGGCTTAGCAAATTGAAAAGAGCGCTGATCCCGAGGGCGAGCATGACTCCCATGAAACCGCCGACAAGGCAGACCAGAATGGCCTCGATCAGGAACTGGGAGAGGATGTCGCTGCGGCGCGCGCCGACGGCCACACGAACCCCGATCTCCCTGGTGCGCTCGGTCACGGACACCAGCATGATGTTCATCACGCCGATGCCGCCGACAATCAGCGAGATCACGGCGACTGACGATATCAGCAGCGTCAGGGTTTGCGTGGTGGTCTCGATGGTTTCACGAATGGTCGCCGAGTTGGTGAGGAAGAAATCTTTCGCGCCGTGCCGGCGCTCGATAAGGCGCGAAACCGCAGCCTCGACATTTCCCGGGTCGACATCGTCTCTGATACGGACCGTTATGCCGTCGACGTTCGGACGACCCAGCATGCGGCCCATGACGGTTGTGTAAGGCGCATAAACGGTCAACGTATCAACCGCCGGGCCGAAGGAGTTTTCCCGTTTCGTCACACCTACGACCCTCGCCGGCATTGTGCCCAGAAGGATGACCTGCCCCACCGGGTTTACCCGGTCTGGAAACAGGTCTCGCGCGGCGTTTGCATCGATCACCACATTCTGGCTGTAGCTGGTAACATCCCGGGTGTCGAACAGATGTCCTTGCGCCAACTCAAGGCCCCTTGCGCGAAAGAAATCCGCGCCGACCCCGGTGACTGACGCATTGACGGCCACGGCGGCTCGCTTGACAGTTACGCTCGTCGTGACGGCTGGTGTCACGCTGTCGACATAGGGCTGGTTCACCAGCGCTTCTGCATCGGCGGGAACCAGCGTCCGTATCTTGCCCGCTTCCAGATCGCCGAAGCCTTTACCGGCCCGCACCTCGATCGTGTTGGTGCCGAGCGAACTGATACTGCTCAGGATTTGTTGCTGCGAGCCGGCTCCCAGTGCCGAGATAGCCGCCACTGAGGCGATACCGATGATGATGCCGAGCATGGTCAGAAGCGAGCGCATCTTGTGCGCCCATATTGCCGCGCCCGCCATACGAAAAGCTTCGGCCATCCGGTCAATTGCGCCACGCCAGCCAGCGCCCGGCGCGTGCTCGCGGATGGGACGGGCCGTCGCGGCGGATTTGGATATATTGCGCTCATCGGAAATGATAACGCCGTCGCTGATCTCCACAACCCGATCCGCGTGGTCGGCGATCTTCTTGTCGTGGGTGACCAGAATGATGGTGTGCCCTTCGGCGTGAAGCTCGCGCAGGATCTTCATAACCTCGGCGCCGCTGTGCGTATCCAGTGCTCCGGTCGGTTCGTCGGCCAGAATTATCTCACCGCCATTCATCAGGGCGCGGGCGATCGACACCCGCTGCTGCTGGCCGCCAGACAGCTTTCCAGGGATATTGCCCGTCCGCTCGGCAAGGCCCAGTCGGGTCAACAGGGAGATGGCTCGTTTGTGCCGGTCGGATCGGCTGCGTCCGGCATAGATGGCTGGCACCTCGACGTTGCTGGCCGCGCTGAGATCGCCAAGCAGATGATAGCGCTGGAAGATGAAACCAAACCGCTCACGGCGTAGCGCAGCCAGTTCGTCCACGGACATCTTCGACATCTCGCGCCCTTCGATCCAGTAGCTGCCGTCCGTCGGACGATCGAGGCAGCCAAGAATATTCATCAGGGTCGACTTGCCGGAGCCCGAAGCGCCGATGATGGCCATCATCTCACCGGCCTCTATGTCTAGGTCGACGTCTTTCAGCACCCGCACCATCTCGTCGCCTGCGGGGAAAGCACGGGATACCCTACGTACCCGGATCAGTGGTTCCGTCATGGCGCCGCCCTACCGCTGCGCCGCGGCCAGTTGAGACTGACCATCTGTGCGCTCGTCTGTGGATGCTCCCAGGACGATGATCTCGCCTGTCTGAAGACCGCTACGGATCTGGATGTCCGCACCGTTGTCGATGCCGACCTGGACCTGCCGGATCTGGACGTCGCGTGCCGCGTCGAGCACCCGGATGCGTGCCGTGTCGCCAGCCCGCAGCGCACCCTCCACAGCACTCAGCGGGACCAGCACGGCGCCGCTGACGCGGCTCAGGACGATGGACACCTGCGCCGTCATGGAGGGCCGCAGAACCCCGTCCGCGTTTGCGACGTCGATCAGCCCGGTGTAATAGACAGCACCTTTGGTTGAGCCTAGCCCGCTTGCAGCAGTGCTGCCCTCGTTGGCGATAGAGGCGGGGGCCGGCTCCACCTGGTGCAACTCCCCATCGAAACGTCGTTTCGGGTCGCCAAGAATGCTGAACCAGGCCGGCAGGCCCCGCCGTACACGCACGACGTCAGCCTCGGAGATATCCGCGCGCACCTTCATTCTGTCCAATCGCGCGATCATGACGATGGTCGGCGCAGTCTGCAGGGCATTGACGGTTTGACCTTCGTCGGTGACGATCGCCACCACGGTGCCGGCGATCGGGGCGGTGATGCGGGTATAGCCCAGCTCTATATCCGCGGACGCCAGCGCCACCTGCGCCTGGGTGATCTGAGCATCCAGCGCCTGGACCTCCGCCCGCGCACTGTCCAACGTGGCGACAGCCGCGTCATACTGGGCACGGGGTATCGAGCCTCCCGCCAGCAGTTCCCGCTCGCGCTCGAAATCCTTCTTCGCTTTCACCAGACCGGCCATACGCGCGGCATGGACGGCGCGGATGTTGGCCAATGCGGCCTCCCGGTCCCGCAAGGTGTTGCGCCGGGTCTGGGAATCGATCTCGGCCACCAATTGGCCAGCCTCCACGACGTCACCGATCTTGACAGCCAGATGCTCAACGCGACCCGACGCCTGGGCGCCGACACGCACCAGTTCGAGCGGTTCGAGAACACCTGTCGCCAACACGACCTCTTCAATGTCACCCGTTCTCGCCTGCGTGGTCACCAGTTCAGGCTTCGCCGGCGGACGCAGAAACAGGTCCCAGACAACCAGCAGACCGACAAGGGTCACTGTCGCCAGGATCAGACGCTTGCGGGTAATGTGTCGTGTCATCAAGCCATGGTCCGTGCCATTGAGAATTGCGGGCTTTCTCCGTCACGAAAATTACGCAAAAATTACGGAGAGTGGCCGTCGCCGCTGGCAGTTGGTCAGGAACCTGCCATTACCTGGCCGTTGTCACGCCTGGTGTGTTTGGCGCCCATTGCAAAGTCGACGGGTCGACAAAGAGTGCTTGCCATGTTGATGGCATGCCAGAGATTGCCTGCGGGACATTGAATGCGATAACGGCCATATCCACAAATGAAACCGTCTTATCGACCAGTCGGCGCAACCGGCGAGCTCCCTACGGGTGACGGAAAACGCGCATGTCGCGCCAGCGCACCACGAAGATGCTGCCCTTGCCTGGCGCGGAAGAAAGCTCGACGTAACCTCCATGGCGGGTCACGATCTCGTTGACCATACTGAGGCCCAGGCCCGCACCTGAGCCGTGAGGGTTGACCCGGTAGAACGGCTCGAATATGCGCGAATGCTTGTCACCGGCAATTCCGCAGCCCTGATCGGCTACGGTCACGCTGCCGTCAGCCTCAATACTGACCGATATCTGTCCTTTTCCACCTCCGTACTGGACTGCATTCCGTACCAGATTGACGAATGCACGCTCCAAAGATTCGGCATCACCAGGGACGAACACGTCTTCCGCGTCGCTGTCGAACGAAATCTCGTAGCCTTCGGCGATGGCCAGGGGAGCAAGGTCGGCGACCACCTTCGACACGACTCTGTTGAGATCGACAGGTGCATTCTGCTGAGGCTTTTGCCGGTACTTCTCGGTGTCGAGGAGCTGGTTCGCGATCGCTGTAAGTCGCTTGATGGCCGTCTGCAGGTGCGTCTTGTCCGCACCTGGTGAAAGGGTATCGATTCTCACCTGCAGGACAGCGATCGGCGTTCTAAGTTCATGCGCCGCGTTCACGAAGAAGCGCTCCGTCGCCTCGAAGCCACTATCGAGACGACGCAGCGCCCTGTTGATGTCGCGCACCAGGCGAAGCACCTCATTGGGCAAGCCACGCTCTTCCACCAGGGCGCCGCGTGTATCGAGATCAATCCTGTCGAGACGCCCCGTCAGATCGCTGAAGGACCGCAGCGCCCAGCGTGTGACAAGCGGAACGCCAATGAGGGAGATGGCGACGAGGATAAGCGCCGGTACGCCGATGGCAAGGTTCCCCAACAGCACGGTCACACCATATTGGGACATCGAAACACCGCCAGCAAAAATCGTTGCCTCACCGGCCTGGGTGTCGAAACGCTCCATGCGGGCGACACTCAACGGATCATTCAGATCACCATGGAGCTCGACGCTTCTGAATGTCCGCAAGAATGGTATGTTGTTGGCGATTTTCCCGGGAGGCACGCCGTGTGCAAGGACGATATCGTTGCCCAGGTCTGCCACGAACCACAGGTCAGGCGCTTCCTCCATAATCTCTTTAAGCTTGGCCGTCGGCACCAGATGGGGGCGGCCATTCGGCTCGAGACGGACCGAGTCTGCTATTTCCTGGGACAGCCAGATGGACGTGATCGCCACATCGGGCTTGATGCCAGAAAGGAGATAGAAAACCAGGCTGAGCGACGCGATGACCGCGCAGAGCTGCAGGACAATAAAACCAAAAGTGAATCGCCAGCGAAGGGATGTGCTGGTCATCCTATTTCTGCTCATGAAGGTAGTAGCCTATGCCACGAATGTTCTTGATAACAATGTCGGCCTCCGCTTCACCAAGCTTTCGGCGCAGGCGAGACATATTGGATTCCAGGGAGTTAGACTGGATCTCATCGTCAAATGAATAAACCTGCCCCTCAAGGGACGAGCGCAACACGGTACGACCTCGGTTTCTCAGAAGAGTTTCGATGATGAGCAGTTCCCTGCGGGTGAGCGCAAGCCGGACACCGTTGACATGCACGTCGCATGAAACGCGATCATAGGTGACGTTTCCTGCCGACAAGACGAACGGGCCGGTTGTCGGCGCCCGCCTCAGCACAGCGCTCATTCTGGCAATCAGCTCGGGGATTTCGAAAGGCTTCGGCAAATAGTCATCAGCACCGTCATTGAGCCCGGAAATTCGCTCGTCGGTCGATCTCAGAGCGGAGATGATGATCGATCGCGTATTTGAACCCGCGCGACGCAAATCAGCGAGGAAGGTACTGCCATCACCATCCGGCAGTTGCCGATCGATAAGGACAATATCGTAATCCGCCATAGCGATTGCTTCCCGCGCCGTTGCCAGATCTCCAACGGCGTCAAGAACGATGCCATGCTGCGAGAGAGCTACCCTCAACGCATCCGTCATTTCCGGATCATCTTCGATAAGTAGAAGTTTCATAATCGCATAGCCAGTCAAATCACGAACTATCATTCCCGATAGTCTCTACAGCAAAACTGCGGAACCGGTTCAGATAAGCTCGACGGTCTTGATGTCCGTTGTTGGACACCAGAAAACCGTTGCGGACGTAGATACCAGCGAAACCGAAGTTCGCCCGGTATCCATCTCGCCTTTGACCGCGCTTCGCCCAGGCAACAATCTTTATCGGCAGCGACCGTAATAATCCTGATATCTGCAGCCGTAGTTGCGTCGGTCCTGTGGTTCCCAGCGGTCGCGGCGGTTCCTGTCGTTACGTTCGCTGACGTTGCCCACCACGGCCCCTCCCACGCCACCTGCAGCAGCTCCCACTGCAGCGCCTTGCCAGGTGCCGCTTGCCAGTCCGCCAATGACTGCACCACTGGCCGCGCCAATGCCGGCAGCCTTTTCCGTCCGGCTGCAGGCTGTCAGTGTCAAACAAATGAGTATGCCTGAGATTATCTTTTTCATGTCTGTCCTTTCGACCCATCGCTGCTACGGCCATCCGTCGACCGTTGAGACGCACCAAGGCGGAGACGTATGGACACCGAAAATTACGCGGAAGTTACGGGGAACCATCGCAATCGACACCGGTCGAAAGCGCAAATTCGTGTAGGATGCGTGACGCCTTATCGGAAGCCGTATGGAATAGGGTCGCAGCTGAAGTCAGCTCTTGGGTCGGCTCTGGGCGGAGAAGAAAGTGGTATGCCCTTCCGCCCGCGAGGTTATCAGATAACAGGCCACAATCGTGAAATACCTCTAAGCCAGGGAACCAACTGAACGAAATCTCCGTTGCCGTCACGATTATTTCTTCGGAGGCGCGTCATGAAATTCAAGCTGGCTTTAAGCATAATTTTAAGCGTTACCTTTACGGCTGCAGTCGCGGAAGCACGGACCCAATTGCATCTTTATGGTACTGTCCCGGTGACAGGTAACCACGTACTCGAGGTTGCCTATCGTGCCGCACTCGACAGGTGCAGCTTCGAAACCTACCCATCATATGACCAGGCGTTTCTCTATGCAGGCGCCTACGGCACTACCGAGGTGCGCAGTTGCATGTACCGTAAGGGTTTCGTCTTTGAAAATGGTCAGCCTTTTGCATACCCTGTCAGGAAGGTAACCTACCTTTTACGGTAACAAGGTGTTGAAACATCTGATTGCGGAGCGCGTGATAGTCGCCGTCCAAACGGGGGGGACTTGATATATTTACGAGGCCTGCCCCCAGGGCGCTGTCATTGCCGTTGACTGGCTCGATTGCGTCTTGAAAACCGGCTCTCGAATATCAATTTTCAGGCTAACCTGGAGGTCGACATGATCTACATTATTTTCGCATTATGCGCGCTCGTGGCGACATTCTTTGTGTGTCGGTACTACGCTGCCAAGACCCTTCTCGTCGAACACGAAATCGACAAAGCCATCGCGCGGCGATTTTCATCCAGCCAGAAGGCTCTCGAGCTTGCGAAACTGCGAGAGGAAAACGTCGTTATCCGAAATCTCTTGCTTGACCTTCTGGAGAACGAAGCGGCTTTTCCAGTTCAGCCGGCAACAGTATCGAAGGACGATTTACGCAGGATGAGCGCGGCCAAGATCCAGCGGTATCGCGAGATACTGGCCGAAAGTCGGCACTTGCTGCAACAGCGTGACGCCACGGACGTTTTCGAACACTCCAGCTCATTGAAGGCTTCCCAACGGAGGATGTAAGGTTGGAAAAGGTCGAGCAGAAAACTTCAGAAAGCCGTCTCCCGAAAGGTCGCCTGCTGCCGGCCCAAAGCCCTTTTGCGGATGTAACCGCCTCGAACAAATGGTCCTGCCTGAACCACCTGGAACTCTCCACGCGATTTGAATATCAGGATAGTGACCGTCGACTCGCGCCACAAATGGTGCGAAGCGGAAAGCCGCAGTTACACGGAAGCTCAGAAGGAACCCAAATGTCGATCACTGTACAGAGAACAATTCCTGCCGAGCGAATGCTCCAGTTCCACCAAATGGTTGATCGGTGGCTGGGAGAAGGTCCGATCAAGCTTGCGACGAATGCAACGATAACCGCAATGGACAATGCCGGCATCCCCAAGGCCGAACAGGCGGCGATTATCGAGGATCGGGATATCATCATGAAATACAATATGCGCCTTGGTGTAATCAGCGAGGTATTTGGCCCAGCCATTGATAAAGCAGTGGGGTCGTACCGTTCGGGAAGTGAGGCCCAGGATGAAATCGCTCGGTTGATTGTGACCGCAATCGGTATCCGTCAGGACGATGACAGTGAACTGATCACATTCACCTTCACGACCCAAGCCGAAGCAGATGCGTTCGACAAATCTACCTGACGGACTGCGTGTCCTGTCGCTCTTGTGTCTTGAAACTTTCGAACACTGGCCTCTTCTCTGGCCGAAGAGCGAACGTCTGTGCGACCAGCCATTACATCCTGGTCTATCTCGGAGCGCGGCTTGGTGTGACCCCGGCGTCCTGTGTGAGGCAAGCTGTCACTTATTTCTTCTTCTGCCCAATCGAGACCGTCGCCGTCCTTCCAGCAATCAGCCGCACCTCCTTAGGGACATCATCGATCTCGATCCGCACGGGAATCCTCTGGGCGAGCCGCACCCATGAGAATGTCGGAGCCACGCTTGCGAGCGAGCCGGCCGTATCGCTCCGTTCCCGGTCCTCGATACCCGCGGCAATTCCGGTGACGTGTCCGGTGACCCACACAGCTTCACCCATGATCTTGATTGCAACGGGGTCACCGACATGGATTCCCGGTAGCTTGGTTTCTTCAAAATATCCCGCAAGATAGATGGATTCTCTTTCCACCAGGACGCCCACGGCATTTCCAGCCTGGACGTAGTTTCCCTTGCGAAGGGAAAAATTCGTAATCGCCCCGGATGTCGGCGCCTTCAGCGTTGTTCGCTCAAGATTCAGCTTTGCCAGATCCCGCGCGACCAGCGCGGATCGATAGGCAGCCTCTGCCTGGTACATCCGGCTTTCCGCCTGCTGCCGATCCTTGAGGCTGGCAGCCTCCTTCGATGCAAGCAATTGATACCGTTCGAAATCGATTTTCGCCAGCTCTGATGCCGCCCTCGTCCCCGTGACCTGCGTTTCTGCCTCCCGCAACGCAAGCTCGAAACGATCCGTTTCGATGCGAAACAACGGCGTTCCTTTCTCAACCTGCGCATTGTCCGACACAAGCACCTCGGTGACCGGCCCGGAAACATCCGGCGCAAGTCGAACGATATCGGCCCGGACATGGGCGTCTCGCGTCCACGGCGCCTCCATATAGAAAGACCAGATGTGCCAGCCCAGCACGGCAGCACATACCGCCATGGACAGCGTCAGGAGGACTTGACCCGAAGTGAACGCCAGATTTTTCATCGTCATTGAAACCAGTCGATAGCGGCGGAAAATCCGCCGACAAGGGAGATATAAAGTGCGAGGTTGAACAGAGAGCGATGCCAAACCGCGCGGTAAAAACCTGTCTTGCCAAGAAAGGAGGCGAGGACGCGCAACCCGACGTAAGCAGACAAGGCGAGCGCTGCGGACGATGGCAGAAAGACACCATAGAGATCGAGGTCTTCCATCAAGCGGCTTTCCCTCCTGTAAACGGGATTCCAGGGACGGGCCTGTCGGCGTCCGGAGCGATGCATAGGCGAAGAGCGGCGGCGTGAATCAGAACCTCGTTATCCATCGCGGTGGTGACGGCAAGGGAAAGGATGAGATCATCCAGCGCCCGCACGGCGTCATCCAGGGAGGTCGGGCGATCGGCCGGGAGGCTGCCGTACAATACTGTGACTGCCCGGAAGACCGATCCTGCGATGAGACGAATATCGACCGGCGCTTTTGCAATAAGCTCTTGCATTGCAATCAGATGCAGGCCTGCGCGGATATTCCGTAAAGGGTCGCAATCGCCGAGGTTGGAAGTCCGCGGGAGTTTTGCCACTTTCGAGGCGAACAGGCCGACCACGTCGACCATGCGATGTCTTGTAACAAGCCGGCCGGCGTGCTTGCCAACGGCGATATTTGCGACGTGCCTGCGGGTAACGGAAAAAAGCCTTCTCGCATTCGTTTCGGCCTGCACAGATCGAAAGATACCACAGACCGCAATCGTCCAGACCATCGCCAGAATGGTCGCGGCCGTCGCATTCGTAAATGTGGTAAAATCGGCTCTCGGATATGCCTGAAGCGTGAGAAGAAGCGGGAAATTGATGCAAAGACCCATACCGACAAGTGCCAGCGAAGGCACGGCGAGGCATATTCCCGCCGGTATCAGAAACACTCCCAGAGCAGCGACAAGCGGTGCAAAACTGTCAATCGCCGGCAGGATCGCATAGCCATAGACGAATGCCGCAATCGCAGCGCCGATCGTCACATTAGCGAATTTGCGCATGGCCGGGACCGGATCATCCATCGTGGCAAGGAGGCAGCACAGAACGCCCGATATCTGGGCAAGTGTCATTCCGTCGGACCAGCCAGTGGCGATCCAGAAGGAGAGCGACGTCGCAAGGCACACCGCAACCGCAAGCGACGATAGCAACGCCATTCCAATATCACGGTGCGGTGCGGTGCGGCGGAGGGGAAAACGAGCCGCTGGTGCGCCTTTTTCGCTTTCAATCAGGTTTCGAAGAGTGAGGCACTCCTCAGAGAGTCGAAAACCAGTCCGCAGCTCCCGGGTATAATTGGCGAGAAGAAGTTTTTCCCATGTTGGGCGCGCCGCCGAAGAGGTTGCATCGACCGTGGTCTCAAGCGAGGGCGAACCAGCCCCGGTGATCGTTGCCAAAGTCTTTTCGTGACAGGACGGATCAAGCCTGCAAAGCGCTCGTCGCAAATCCTCCAGTTCGCTCAGCAACGGAATGAAGGCGACCATCCTGTGCTGCAGCGACTTCACCAACACAACTCTGCTTCGGTATCTTGAGCCGTCATACTGAAGATGGGCCGCAAAAGAACGCAGATCGGCCGCCTCCGCTGCCAGTGCATGGAGCTCCATCCTTCTCCGGGTTTGGTCCATTTCGCCGGCGGTCGCTGCAAGCGACTCCTGCGCCCTCGCCATCCAGCCATCGATCCGGTCGAGAAGGGTTGTCCCGACATGAACCGGAAAAACAACGTGACTGACGATCGAAGCGCATATGATCGCGAGTCCGATTTCCTCTGTACGGGAAACGACAATATCGAAAGCATTTCCGGGGGTGTTGACCAGCGGTAGTCCCGCAAGAAGCACCGTATACCCCGCCAACAGGGCTACATAACTGCGTGGCGTGCGATCAAGAAGACTGAAGAAGGTGCATGTGGAAACCCATAGGATGATCGCACCAGAGAGCAAGATCGGCTCGTTTACGAGGTTCGGAACCATCACAATTGTCGCGCTGCCGCCAATCAGTGTTCCGAGCAGCCGATAGACCGACTTTGATGAGATCGCGCCGGACAGGGGATGAGCGACGATGTAAACGGTCGCAACTGCCCAGTAAGGTCTGTTCAAGTCAAAGCTGAGGGCTATAAGATACGCCAGCATGGCCGCGAGGAATGTCTTCAGTGAAAAGATTACGTTTCCGCTGGTGACAATTGGTCTACCACTCAAATGTCTTCTCCCGTCCGGGAGGTATTCTGCTCCACTCCCCGTTCGTCGCAGGTGGTCCTGGGCGGCAGGTAGATCACTGGCGAGACATAGCAAAAGAATGGTGCGGCGAGGCAGGCGTGCAGATAGGCTTCGGCCTGATCGGTGCACGCATTACCCTCCGGACGGCGGCCAGGAAGCGCGTGGGCTTTTAAAAGGATACGGCTCGTGATTGTCCTCAAAAGACCGGTCCGGGACGAGTTGGATGGCGACAGAATCCAAAGACTACGAGGCCCTTTTCGGGATAAACGAATTTCGGTTCTGACAATGTCAGACCACCACCGGTCGTCGAATTTTTGAAGTGCCATAATCATACTCCAGCTTGTTGCCGGATGACCCTATCGACAAAACGCACGGAAGAATTTAGGTATTCTCTCTAATGATCACTAAATACCACCATTCGCCAATATCCCTGTCCGGCGCCGTCGCCGACCATGATCTTGAAAGCTCTTCATCGCGCGTTCGCGCTGTGAGGATCGACGTGTCGCAGAACGAACGCGAGGCTCCTGAACACCGGCACCGCAAGGGCCAGCTTGTTATGCCCCTGCGTGGTGGTGTGACTTGCCAGGTTCCGGGCGGCATGTGGATGGTTCCGCCTCACTGCGGCGTCTGGGTGCCGGGAGGCATGCTGCATAGTAATGTTGCTACGGCCAACGCGCGTCTGTTCTTCCTGTTCATCGAGCCGGGGGCTGCCGATCTGCCGGACCGGTGCTGCACGCTTTCCCTCTCACCGCTCGTCAGGGAACTTATCATCGAGATGGCGGACCAGTCCGAGGTTGCGACCGCGCACTCGGAACTCATGACGACGTTGCTTCTGTCAGTATTATCGCGAATGCCGGTAGAGCATCTCCATCTGCCGCTGACGGGTGAATCAAGGCTCGCGCATATTGCGTCAGTGCTGGCGGATAATCCCTCCGATCGCAGTACGATGGCGCAATGGGCAAAACGAATGGCGATGAGTGAGAATTCGCTCGCCCGTCTCGTCCAAAACGAGACGGGCCTGACCTTCGGCCGCTGGCGACAGCAATTGCAGGTGATTGTCGCAATTCGAAGCCTTGCAGCGGGGGCGACGGTGCAGCAGGTTTCGGGGGATCTTGGATATCAATCCGTGTCTGCGTTCATAACCATGTTCAAGAAAGCGCTTGGCACATCGCCTGCCCGATATCTGGCAAATTTCGACCGCTGGACGTCAGAAAATACAGCGACACCCGAGAGGAGATAAAGCATGTTCACCCACGTCATGATCGGCAGCAACGACCTGGAGCGGGCCAGGAAATTCTACGATGCCGTCTTCGCCGCTCTGGGCGGCAAGCCCGGCGCGATGGACGCGAGAGGCCGACTGATCTACGCCCATGAGGGTGGGCGGCTCATGATCACGAAACCGATCGACGGCAAGCCGGCGACTGCTGCCAACGGCGGAACGATCGGTATTGCGGCCGCAACCCCCGATCATGTTTTGGCCTGGCATGCCGCCGGCGTCGCGCATGGCGGCGTGGCAATCGAGAGCCCGCCGACGGCGCGCCCGAACGGGGCGTTCGTCGCATATCTTCGCGATCCTGATGGAAATAAACTGACCGCGCGGACGCCTCCGACGACATGAGGCAGGCAGCCTCGCGCTCGGTTGGTTTCATGAAATGAAGCAAATCGGCGGAGGGTCCGGATCGGAACCTAATAGGCCATTTGCTCGCGCAGGCGGGGCGTGATCCAGTCCAGAAAGCGTCGCACTTTCATCGATAAGGGGTCGGCCGGCCCATGAATGACATTAACGGGCAGCGGTTCAGGTGCGAACTCGGTCAGAATTTCCTGCAGGGCGCCGGAACGTAGCTGATCGGCAACCTGGTAGGAGAGCACCCGAATGATGCCAATGCCAGACACAGCTGCCTGAATTGCGGCCTCTGTCGTGTTGACCGCAAGCCTGGGACGGGGTTCAACATTGAAGGTGGCCCCGTCGCGGCGGTAACGCACTTCGGGCGCGGTCGCGAAGCCCTGGAAACTTATACCGTCGTGCCGGGCAAGGTCGTCGGGGTCAAGCGGAACTCCTCGCCGGGTGATATAGTCAGGGCTGGCGCAGACGACCCGGCGGACTGAACCAACACGCGTTGCGATCAGCGCGCTGTCGGCCAGATGACCGATGCGCAGCGCGACGTCAACGGGTTCGTCCGCCAGACTTATCTGGCGGTCCGTCAGCGTCAGTCGCATGTCGATTTCGGGTTGCTCCTTCAGGAATTCCAGCACTATAGGCAGAACGTGGCGCTCCCCGAAAGCAATCGGCGCGGTCATATGCAGCCCTCCGCGCAGCGCGCCGTAATCGCCGCTGGCCTGCCGCTCTGCCGCATCCAGTTCCCCGAGGATACGCCGTGACGCGGCGACGTAATTTCGTCCTTCATCCGTCAAGGTCAGGCCGCGGCGGGTACGCAGCACCAGACGGGCGCCAAGGTGCTTTTCGAGGTCGGCGACCTTGCGGCTGACCGTGGCGAGCGGCGCCTGCAATCGCCGTGCACCAGCCGAGAGGCTGCCGGCATCGACCACCGCGAGCAGTACTGACATCGCTTCGAACCGGTCCATTCTATCCTTCCATAAATTGAGAGGTAATCTCCTGAAATCGGAGGATACCGTATCGGTTTTGGATATCCTAGCTTTCATGATGTCGGGGACCTTCCCTCGTTGCCACATTAAGGAGAAAGACATCATGCCCAATCTTTCGCGTCGTGCCTTTGCCAGCGCTCTTCCTTTTGGTCTCCTCGGGGGAGGACTGATCCATAGCGCGCAGGCCGTCGCCGCAACACCGGAACCGGTCGCGACGCTGGCCAGCGTAACGCCGCTGGCGCAAATACGCATCGGCCGCTTTACGGTGACGGCGCTGACGGATGGTTATGCGGATATGCCCTACAACTTTTTTCCCGGGCGTGACCCGGCCCAGGTAGAACAGGCGGCTGCCGCCCAGTTCATCGCCAGGCCAAGCGGAGTGCGGTTTCTGTTTAATCAGTACCTTGTCGATGACGGCCAACGTCGCATCCTGATTGATGCCGGTGCAGCGGGCTCGATCGGGCAAACCGGCAACCTGCCGCAAGCCCTCGCCAGGCTCGGTCTGCGGCTTGATCAGATTGACGCGGTGATCGTGACCCACATGCACCAGGACCACATGGGCGGGCTGATCGCGGGCGGCAGGAACAACTACCCGAACGCGGAGGTTTATATCGATCGGCGTGACGTCAAGCACTGGACCGACCCGGCCAAGCGTAGCGGCGCGCCCGATTACCTCCGGACCAGCTTTCAGATGGCAGAAGAGGTCGTGCGCCTCTACCCCGGACTCCAGGCGATCGACGGAGAGCGCGAAATTATGCGTGGCGTCTCGATCGTCGACCTGACCGGCCACACACCCGGTCACATCGGCGTTCGGGTGGAAGATGAGGGAAAGAGCCTTGTCATGGTTTCAGACATGATCTTCCCGGTCGTACATCCGGGAGCGACCGACGTGTTCTTTCTGTTCGAACAGGACCGGGCAGCGGCCAGGGCGATGCGCGACCGCTTCTTTCCTCGCGCCGCTTCGGAAGGCACGCTCATAGCCGCGACGCACATGCCGTTCCCGGGACTGGGTCACGTCGTTGTCGATCGGGGACAAATTCGCTGGCAGGTCGCGGACTGGGCGTTGCAAGACTGAGGCCGGTTTCGGCCGTCTGGAAAGGCAGATGGAAAATGAGCAAATATCTCGACATTGCCGCGACTCCTTCCGTCACGGCCGCACAGGATAAGTACGGAAGTGCGGAGCAATGGGCGCGGATAGCCGCGCGTGGTGGCGCCGGTGAAACGACCCTGAGCCAGCGCCTCGGTCCCGCAGAAACAGCCTTCATTCAAGAGCGTGACGGTTTTTATCTCGCCAGCGTTTCGGAAACGGGCTGGCCTTACGTCCAGTACCGGGGCGGGCCGGCCGGTTTTCTCACCGTTCTCGACCCGACGCTGCTGGGTTTTGCGGATTTTCGCGGTAACCGGCAATACATCACGACAGGCAATGTAACAGCGAATGACCGCGTCTCACTGTTCCTGATGGACTACGCTCACCGGCAACGCCTGAAAATCTTTGCCCGCATGCGGATCGTCGACGCAGGAGATGATCCGTTGCTGGCAGAGAGGCTGACCCTGCCCGACTATCCCGCTCGTGTGGAACGTCTTGTGCTCATCGCCGTGGAGGCATTCGACTGGAACTGCCCCCAGCATATAACGCCGCGCTTTACACTTGCCGAGCTGAAGCGTTGGCGAATGGAGTGAACAGGGTTGCTGCCCCGTTTTCAGGGCTTCGGGACTTTATCGAGCCGAAGGGGCACTGGACATAACCGGCATCGTCCGTCTCGCCGTGCGAAGGGGGCGATCTGGTCAGGATCGGACTCATTGGGTATCCCGAGTTTATGCTGCAGCCTTTGATCCGAACCGGAATTCTGTGCCCTTGCCCCGACATCCAGGGGGCACATTGGTGCCTCGTGCGACATTGAATATCGGTCATGCGTGTCTCGGCCGGAGGCGTTTTTAAGTGAATGTCTAAATACTGAGATTAATGTTGACGATTGAGACAGTGGTGTGGTCTATTCTTCTTTTCGTCGTTAGGTCAAAAAGGGGAACAAAATGACCATGGACACCGCGTATCGTGAGGAAGTGACCTCATCGAGTCCGAGTGAAGTAGATGGAAAGGCAAAGAAGGCGATGCTGGGCGCCGCCATCGGTTATGCGATGGACGGGTTCGATCTGCTGATCCTCGGTTTTATGTTGAAAGCAATTTCGAGCGACCTCTCCCTGAGCCAGGGGCAGGCGGCATCGCTCGTTACCGCGACGCTTATCGGCGCCGTTATCGGGGGCGTTCTGTTCGGCATGTTGTCCGACAGACTGGGTCGCGTCAAGGTTCTGACCTGGACGATCGTGCTTTTTGCCGTTTTCACCGGACTTTGTGCCCTTGCACAGGGCTATTGGGACCTTCTTTTCTACCGTACGATGGCCGGCCTCGGCCTTGGCGGTGAGTTCGGCATCGGGATGGCTCTGGTGGCCGAGGCCTGGCCAGCAAACAAGCGCGCCAGGGCGTCATCCTATGTTGGCCTGGGGTGGCAACTCGGTGTCCTGGCAGCGGCGATTGTGACACCAATGCTCTTGCCTGTGATCGGGTGGCGAGGAATGTTCGCGATCGGGATTTTCCCGGCTGTCGTCGCCTACTTCATTCGAAACTCCCTGCACGAGCCCGAGGTTTTTGTCGCAAACAAAGCCAGAAAATCTACGAAATCCTCGCTGCGACTTCTGGTGGAAGACTGGGACACCACAAAACTCAGTATCGGGATGGCTATTCTCTGCTCGGTTCAGAATTTCGGCTATTACGGCGTGATGATCTGGCTTCCGAACTATCTTGCTACCCGGTTTGGCTTTGCGCTGACACAATCGGCGATCTGGACGACCGTAACGATTGCGGGGATGGCATTGGGCATTTTCATGTTTGGTCACATTGCAGACCGGATCGGTCGTCGTCCTGCCTTCTTCGGGTACATGTTCATGGCCGCGGTTATGGTCGTGATCTACTCGCAACTGACGGACCCATATGAATTGCTGGTGGCAGGCGCAGTTATGGGATTCTTCGTCAACGGAATGCTTGGCGGTTACGGTGCCCTTATCAGCGAGCTCTTTCCGACCCCGGCTCGCGCTACCGCACAAAACGTCCTCTTTAATGTCGGACGCGGCGTTGGTGGATTTGGCCCCGTCGTGGTTGGCACTATTGCGTCGTTCTACGGGTTTGAACTGGCGATTGCGCTTTTGGCGACGCTATACATTCTCGACATGGTAGCCATGTGGTTCCTGATCCCGGAACGGCGCGGACGTGAGCTTTCCTGACGATTGAGCGGGACGCAACCCCCGTAAATTCGAGGCCCTGCCGCAGAATGCGGCAGGGTGAATGTGACTGACGCCGCCCATGCGGCGTTGTCAGTGCGACAGGAACATATATTGATTTTTCGCGGCGTAATTCCCGCCTGCCCATAACTGAAAGGCTCCACGGTCGTCGCATCGAGCGATCGCTTCACGGTATTTTGCCCGGGTGTCCAGAAGTTTAGATTTGTATAAATACCGTGCAGGCATTGTGGCATGTTGCTCCGATCCTTCTGGTATGCGAACGGTATCGCTCATGTATTAGTCTTTGAAAGCTGGCGGCGGCATCAGGATGACTGACGAAACTGCATATGACGATGTAATTCGGATCGACGAGATTGGTGCGCGATTGCAGGCCTATCGTATCGGTCACGGTCTGTCCCCGGAGGAAATGGCGAAACGTCTTGGTATTTCTCGCGCCGCCCTTTATCGCGCGGAAAAAGGGGAGATTCTCAAGATCGAGCTCCTCATCAGCATTACCAAGGTTCTGGGTGTTTCTATCCAGAGCCTCCTTGGCGTTGACATTGAATACATTGACACCGCTGGTTCCTTCTTTGAACGCATGCGTCAGCTCGAGGAGAAAAGCGAGCAAATCATTGGTTTCTTTGGTCCGATCTCTTATCTCCTGACATCCGAAGTGTACGACGAGATGCTTCAGGAGGTCTTTCTCGATACAGCTCCCATGGATGACGCAACCGAAGATGCGATCCGCCGGTTGATCGATACGTTAAAGGGACGGAAGAAAAACTACCGATTGCGCCGGCCCTTGCTCGTAAGCCTGATTGCCTCTTCAGATCTCGAACGTTTTCTCCTCCATGGTCTGGTTGGTCGCCAGGATTTGCCGGAAGATGTTCAGAGGCGCCGCCGTGTCATGGCATGCCGGGAAGTACGCCACATAAGCAGCCTGTTTCGAAAGCAGCCACTGGGTGTCCAACTGGGTATCCTTCCGCAATCGGTCCCTTCCACAAGCTTCCAGATTTTTCGTCAGGCCGATCACTCGGTGCTGGCCATCAGTCCGTTCCGTTTGGGAGAGCAGCCAAATATTCGCGTCGGCGTCGGTCTGATAACCAGCTCCCAGGATGGAGTGCGACTGCATGAGGATATCTCACGCCAGATGTGGGAGCAGGCACTGAAAGCGACTGAAGCTGCGAACTTCATTGATAGTTTGATAGCCAAATACGGTGTGGATGACGACCAGTAGGATCGAGTGAAACGTTGGGGTTTTCGGCGATGTCGGAACCGGGCAGTTTCCTGCGTCTTGCAACACGGGCGTTTGCTGGAGAAGATATCACCACTACCCTCCCTAAAGAGGATTTCTTCCCTGTTTGACAGAAAAAATTGACAACCCCCGATGTTCCAAGCCTTACCATGTCACTCCCTCAATGTGAGTAGATCTCCTGTCGCGTCATCAGGCGAAGCTTGCCCGGTGGACGCGCGGTAAATGTCCAGCGAAAAACTTGCCGAAGGTGCGAGATCCGCGGCGCTGAATGTGCGCGGGTCAACCAGAGGGAAGCCGCTATTTTTGTCGGTTCGGTAACTGTCATGGGACCGGAGCGCCACCCGCAGATATAAAAGACGACAATCCAGTTCGCGGCAGTTCCCGACGCTCCTTCCCCGTCATGCTGGAGGCGCAGGTGAGAAAACCGATCGATTTCAATTACGGCCGCTGTTCCAACTTCTTCCTCGATTTCCCGATGCAACGCGTCCCGAAATCGCTCTGCGTTGGTGCATTGCCCCCCAATCCCTTCGAGGAGGCCAATATTGTCGCGATACATCGGTCCCCTCTTGATGAGAACCGCTTGCCCTTGGTCGTTCAGAACAAGTCCTTCAACTGCAAAATTGGTTATACTCTTGTCGATGCCATGCCGTGAGCAGGCCACAACGAGTTCGCCAATATCCGCGGATTCCGGGGAGGATAAAGTGTGGGCATCAGCGCCCCGGCTCCTGCAGGAAGCGAGCTGAACGAGCGAAGTCGGCGATTGTCTCGCGAAGTTGATCTCGGTCGGGCCCTGCTGAAAGAATTGACCGGGACACTGTCGGAATTACGCGTGATGCACTCGACCCGAACATTTTATGCGCGTCCTGCATCGTTGCCCCTTGGGCACCAATACCTGGGGACAGAAAAAGGGATCGGGGCAGCGCGTCCAGAAGTGTCGCAGTTTCGGCTCCGCCCGTGGCGCCGACGACTGCGCCAACTGGCCCGATATCGGTCTCATTTTCCAGTGCGTCGTTCCAGTCCGTGACCGACGCCGCGACCTCATGGGTGACACTGCGCCCCTGCGTCAAGGCGGCTTGAATGGACGTGCCTTCCGGATTGGACGAACGGACCACCACAAATACGGCCGTCTCCGTTGAAGCCGCCTGCCGATATAGCGGCGATAGCGCCGAGGTTCCCAGATAGGGGCTGGCGGTGACCGCGTCGGCACCGAAGGCGCTTTCGGGCCCAAGCCAGGCTCTCGCATAGGCTTCCATGCTCGAACCAATGTCTCCGCGCTTCGCATCAGCAATAACCAGCAGGTCCCGCGACTTCGCGTCGCGTATGAAACGAGAAAGCACTTGCATGCCTTCGGGGCCAAAGGATTCGAAGAACGCGACCTGGGGTTTCACGATACCAGCCAACCCGTCAAGCGCATCAAGAAGGACGCGACAGAGCTGGGCTGCGCCCTTTGCATCGGGCGCAAACCCCCAGGATTGAAGGACCGTGGTTGACGGGTCGAACCCGACACAGAGCGGCGACACGTTTTTGGCGGTCTGCATAAAACGCGAGGAAAAGCTGGTGGATGACATGAATACCCTTTGTCGTCATTTAGCATTAATAATGAGATTATTCTCATATATAGATAAAAGTTTCATAATGCAAAATATATCATTAAATATGAGACTCGTATCAAGAACAGTTTTTTGACCAAACTGATGTGGGTGCCGGCAGGCCAGACAGCGCTTCACTCTCAATGGATTTGCGCTGAAGTCGCCGGGAAGCGCACCCTTTGCCTGATTATTGATGCGATTAATCTCAATTTTGAGAATTTTGTTGACTGTTCAAGCGTTGAGGACGTATGTTCTGTTTTTGAACGCAGGAGTGCCCATGACACTTTATCGCCTTATCGCTCGACGCTGATCTGGGTTTCGGTCGCGCGATGCCGGTGTTTCCGTCTGCGTACTTTCCTCTCTGTCGATGCTTGCCTCAACAGCGGACTTGGCCGCTGGAGGGCCGCCCGTCTTTTCCCGGATTCACACATGTCAGCCAGTCTTTGTGCCTTTCCAGCTTCCGCTCCCCTTCCACCTCATCGATCCATTCATGAGGTTGAGACGATCATAAAACGACACGAACCGGTAAACGGCCAGTACCGCCTGATTGTCCTCTCGGCCCCCGATTCAGTGCTCGATTGCCGGTCGGGCCAGTTCTTTCACATTCTTTGCCCGCAGACGGATCAATTCCAGCCATTTTTCCGTCGACCGATGAGCATCTACTCGTATGACCTGGAAGAAGGAGAGCTAGCCTTCCTCTACAAGGTGGCTGGTGCAGGTACCCGTGCGCTGTCTGAACTGAAGGCAGGCGACACGCTCGATATCGTCGGCCCGATTGGCCAGGGTTTCGAATTAAAGGCTGAATGGCAACGGCCTCTTCTTCTGGCGCGGGGTGTAGGGCTGGCGACGCTTGCACCGCTTGCCAGGGAATGTGCGTACACGGGGCGGCGACTGACAGCTATTTGCAGTGCACGCTCTCCCGAGCTTCTTATGTCCACAGACCTGTTTCACGCCTATGGCGCGGAAGTCATCACCGTTACCGATCTGGAAAGCAATTCCGGTGTGGAGAGCCTGACACCGCTAATCGATAAGCTGGTCAAGAGCCACCAGGTCGATTCGTTCTTCACCTGCGGGTCGGCCCGCCTGATGCGCATGTTGCAGGACATCGCTACCAGACATGGTATCGGGGGGCAGGTTGCACTGGAGCAGCATATGGCGTGCGGCATTGGCATGTGCCAGGCCTGTGTAAGACCCTTCAAGCGTTCGGCAGAGGCAGTCAATCTCAGGGTCTGCCGTGAAGGCCCTGTCTTTGACCTCGATGAGGTGCTGTGATGACGGATATTTCCACGCGGATCGGAACTCTCTCGCTAAAAAACCCGATCATGCCGGCGTCCGGCACATTTTCCGAAGAATTGGCAGATGTTTTCGACCTGGACTGCATTGGTGCGCATGTGACCAAGACCATCACCCGTGAAAGACGTTCAGGCAACCCTGTGCCACGCGTTTGTGAGATCAGTGGTGCAATGCTGAACTCGATCGGGATACCAAGCAAGGGGGCGGACTGGTTTGTCAGGAACACAATTCCTTTCTACACGCAGTATGAGGCGCCTCTTGTCGTCAGCATATCTTCGGGAACGGCCGACGATTTTGCCCGGTTCGCCGAGGAGATCAGCATTCCAGGTGTCGACGCGATCGAGATCAACATTTCCTGTCCCAATATTGAAGATCATGGCAAGGCCTTCGCCATGCGCCCCGGTTCGACCGAAAACGTGATTCGGAAAATTCGTGACGCAACCGATCTGCCGCTCTGGGTAAAGCTGTCGCCTAATACAGGTGAAGTGGTGGAAGTGGCTCAGGCAGCCGAAGCGGCAGGTGCCGACGCACTCGTCGCGGCCAATACCATGCTCGCGATGGCCATTGACAGCCGCACCGGCGAGATCCGGCTTGGCAATGTTATGGGCGGCCTGTCCGGCCCGGCCATAAAACCAATCACGCTGCGCATGACATATCAATGCGCTAACGCGGTTTCCATCCCTGTAATCGGTTGCGGGGGTATCTCTACGGTTGATGACGTCATCGAATACCTGATGGCCGGCGCACGTGCCGTTCAGGTGGGCACCGCCACTTTTATCAGCCCCAATACCATGCCGCGTCTTGTTCGCGAGCTCGAAGCTGCGCTCATTGCCCGCGGCCTCGCCAGTGTGGATGCATTGATCGGCACTGCAAAACTTGCCAGAGAAACGATCGCTCTTGCGGAGTATATCTGATGCCTGCAACCCTTGCGAACATGGGCGAAATCAACGACCTGTCCGGCACGGCTGTCCATCTGTTCAGGCAGGTCGCCATGCAATCAGCCGATCTCGAAGGCGTCAGTCGACCCGCGTTCTCCGATATCGAAACCGGTACGCTGCAGTTCCTGATGGATTTTGCCCGTGCTGAAGGGCTGGCCGCTGTGTGGGATCAGGGCCGCAACGTCGTATTCTCGCTGCCCGAACATCAGACGGCCGATCGCTTTGTGTTGTGTGGTTCACATGTCGACAGCGTTCCTCGCGGAGGGAATTTCGACGGACTGGCCGGGGTTCTGTCAGGTATCATGTGCCTGGTTCGCGCCAAGCGGGAGGGCAACAGTTTCTCCCAGCCGGTAAAGGTCATTGCCATGCGCGGCGAGGAAAGCGCATGGTTTGGTCCCTGCTACGTGGGGTCCAAAGCCCTTCTTGGCGTCCTTTCACCGGAGGAACTTGCCGCAAGACATCGAGGTGATGGACGCACGCTGTCCAACCATATGGAAGCCCTGGGTATCGACATGGAGCCGATTTGCGCCGGCAGACCGATTATCGACGCGAAACGTGTGAGCGCCTATCTCGAGGTCCACATCGAGCAGGGGCCTGTTTTGGTCGAACGCAATCTGCCGACCGGGATCGTGTCGGGTATACGCGGCAATTTTCGTTACAGAAAAATCGCTTGTTACGGCGAGGCAGGTCATTCCGGGGCGGTTCCCCTCGCCTACAGACACGATCCGGTGCTCGCCATGGCGGAACTTCTCAACGTTCTCGATGCCGCCTGGCATGAATTTGTTGCCGCCGGCCGTGATCTCGTCATAACCAGTGGTATGGTTTCAACAGATCAACAGAAACATGCACTGACCCGGATCCCCGATTTTATAGAGTTCAGCCTGGATATTCGCAGCCAGGATAGCGAGATGCTTGACAGTATGCATTCGTTTGTTCTTGCCCAGATCGCTCGTATCGAGCGCGAGCGCGCGGTTCGTTTCGATACCGGTGAAGTTTTATGGACGAGTCCGGCGATCTGCGATGAGAAACTCATCGCTCACCTGGGGGAGGCCACCAGGGCGACAGGTTCACCCGTTTGCCTGCTTGCATCAGGTGGCGGCCATGATGCGGCGGTGTTCTCGGAAGCGGGAATTCCATCCGGTATGATCTTTATCCGCAATCGCAACGGATCACATAATCCGCAAGAAGCGATGGCAATCGAGGATTTCGACGTCGCAACGGACATTCTCTATCAGCTTCTGATCAACCCGATTGCATTACCTTCGAGGGAGCTCTCCCCTCGGGAAAGAGAAAAGGCGAAGAACCCCATGTTTAAAATGATTACCGATATCATCCGGGAAAAAGGCAACGGCTCTCGGGCTTATCACAGCGCCGCAACCGTGGCCCGGAAGGCCGCGCTGGCGGATCCCGAGCGGGCTGCTGGCTATTTCATTCTTGCGGTGGCAGCCCAGGAGTTCGCCGATCTGCATTATGGCGAGGCCACGCAGGCGGATGTTTTTGACCGCGAACTGGACCGCTTCCAGGACGCCGTAGACACACTTGATCAAGCATTTGGGGGCTCGGACGCAGACCAGAAGCTGAAGGCTATATCAATGATGGCAATACATTTTATTGCCGGGGAGCAAGGCCAACAGCTTTGAAAATGCCATCTCGCCTGTGCGCATTTGGGTGATCGGGGATTGCTCCAGGAGCTCATCGCCGCCTTTTCGTCCGGTATCTGGCGCGCTCGAATCCCGTGGATGTCTTGAGCAGGATGACAGGGTGTTTGATCAAATGAAACCTATCCATAAAACGGCAAAATGAAATCCGGCCGCAGAGGATAGTGCTGCCGGCCGCCATAACCTACCTCTTCTGGCATCAGCACGATGAGACGGGAGCAGCAAGCTGCTTCTCGCCTTGATGACATCGCGCAGGCCGAGAGACAGGATTGGAGATAGCCGTGATGAATGATGACAAACCGATAATCGTAATTGTCGGAGCGACGAGCAAGCAGGGCCGGAGCGTTGCGGCGACCCTGCTTCGAAGCAAGCGCTTCCGGGTTCGTGCATTGACCCGGAATGATGGATCTCCTGCAGCCGTTGCGCTCAGGGATATGGGGGCGGAGGTCATCAGGGTTCCTTCCGGCCGGACGAAAGAGCTTGTCGTCGCTTTCGAAGGCGCGGCAGGCGCTTTCCTGATGACGCCTCCCATCACACCACCCGACACAAGCGAAGCACCGCTCGGCCGGCAGCTCGCAGACGCTGCGGTGGCGGCAGGCGTGCAGCATATCGTGTTCAGCACGCTCGAGAACGTCGACAGGATTTCAGCCGGCACAAAATATGCGCCGCATTTCACGGACAAGGCCGAGGTTGCCGATTACATTCGCGGGCTACCCATTTCCCGTTCCTTCGTCATGCTCGCCTTCTTCTATACCAACCTCCTGGAATATTATGTTCCTCGTTATGAGGGCGATACGCTTCTCCTGCCCATCTACCTTCCGGAAGATTTCCGCGCACCTTTCGTCGACCCGTTGACGGCGACGGGTCCTGTTGTGCTGGAGATTTTCTCCAACCCCGCGCTCTATGACGGCAAGACACTCCCGATCGTCGGTGACCTGATCTCCCCGCGGGAGATCGTGGACACCTTTCAGCGGGTAACGGGTATCAGGGCCGAGTATCGCAATGCCTTCACACGCAATGGCCTGTTGCAAAATTTTCCGGATTTTGCTGACAACGAACTCCTGGTGGATGAGCTCCTGGGTATGGTCGAATACGCCGTCGAATACGGATATTATGCAAAGGAACGCGATCTCGATTGGAGCCGCAAGTTGAATCCGGAGACATTGAACTGGGAACAATTCCTGCGGACGACGGGATGGCGGGGAGACCGGCAGTCTTTCGGTATCTAGGTTTGATCGTGCCGTGGCCGGTATGGCCTAATCCCCGGAAGCTTCCGGATCTCTTCAACGAGAAAGTCGGTCAGCAGCCGCACGCGGGCAATGCCGGCCCTTTCGGGAACAACGAGAAGACTGACAGGGACAGGGTCGAGATCGTAGGCGTCAAGCACGGTTTCGAGCTTGCCGGCATCCAATAGATCCTGGACGAGCCAGAGGTGCGCCGGACCAAGGCCTCGGCCGGCAGCGAGAGCAGCCCGGGCGGCGAGCCCATGGTCGACAACCAGGGTGCCACTCGCCGGCACCATCAGGCGTACTCCATCCGAAGCAGTCAGAAAAAGCTGGTTGCTTCCCGCGACGTTGGACATCATCACGCAGTTGTGCTGTGAGAATTCGGCGGGACGTGCAGGGCGTCCGTGGCGAGTGAAGTAATCAGGTGAGCCCACAAGTCTTCGGTGACTTGCGCCGATCGGGAAAAGCTTCATTGCCCCATCAATGATCGGCCCCAGCCGAACCGCGATGTCGACACCCTTGCGGGCAAGATCAATTCGTTCATCCGTGAGATTGAGCTCTATACGGATATCAGGATGCTTGTCCTGGAACTCGAAGACCATCTGCGTGACATGCATGACGCCTAGTGCTGCAGTGCAGGAGAGGCGAACAGCGCCGGCGGGGACCCGACGGGCGTCTCTCGCTTCGTCCGTCGCCTGCTCTACCAGCCGCAAAATCTGGACGCAGTTCGTATAATAGCGGCTGCCCTCCTCGGTCAAAGTGACCCGACGCGTGGTTCGTCCAAGAAGAGGAACGCCAACAGTCTCTTCGAGCTCGTTGATATGCCGGGTTACCGTCGACTGCCCGATATCAAGATCTCTGGCCGTCGCTGACAGGCTGCCGCGCTCGGCCACACGGACAAAGGTTCGCATTCGCTCCAGGGAAAGGCCTCTGTCATCCATTTTTCGGCAAAATCCAGTTCTTGGCCTTTGTATTCCGCCCATCACTTTTTGGCTATAGGCCGCGTTGGACAAGCGCCGTCAGTCTGCGCCTTGCAAACCACGAAGACGGATCAGCTTCCAACTGTGCTGATCAACAGCAAGGCCGCACGTTCAGTCGTCTGGCCATGAGGATCTCGTCAAATGCGCCGCCGGCGTCCTCGTGGCCTTGAGGGATATTCCCGATTTCGGCGAAACCGGCATTTTTGTAAAACCGGATCGCTTGCTTACGGTCGGCACGTACCCCGAGCTCGATTTGTGCAATTCTTTTGCTCTGCGCATGGTGTATGACCGCATCCAGTAATTCGCCGGCAAGACCGGAACCGCGAAAGCTCTTGTTCACGTAGGCCATCATGAGCGTTGCCCGATGCATCATTTTCGGCGGCTTAAGTCGTTTCAGGGCCATCAGCGCGACTGGCCGGTCCTCCACAAAGGCGACGAAAATAGGAATGTTCATCCGAGCCTCCCATTCCGCGTCCGGGAGTTTCAGCCAGTCTCCGTAAATACTTGCAAAAGCCTGCGGCTCGCATCGCAGCGCCTCAAGACGAATCTGGCGAAACGCGTCCATTTCCGCCACTGAAATCTCTCGGATTTGCCATTTCGCTTGTGCCATGGTGGTGCCTCGGTTTGTGCCTCTGCTAGGCCCATTGCCATTCCGTCGACGCGGCGGTGATCTTTCCGCTTGTGATATGTCCGCACATCACCGGCCAGATCGGATCGGCCGTGAAGAAAGAAAGATCGCCTGCCGATGTTTCGAGCGATTGTTCACCGTATGCCGCCGCAACGGCGAGGCCGTGTCCTGTCTTCTCTGTTTCCAGCAATGGAAAGGCATTTGCGGGACGCAGAACGCGATGACCCCACATGCCGGCACGCCTGTCATTGCGTATAGCGGCCAGAAGGGCGCGATCATGCTCGACGTCCAGAGCGGTCGCGACGAGATAACGCATGAGCGGATGATATACGGTCTGCCGGCTGCCTCCGAGCAGCCGCACACCCGGAAGGATTGATGTCACGAGCGCCATCATGAGCAAGTTCGGGATCAACCGGTGTTGGCGCAGCGAAAGAGCAAGATTCTGAGGAGTGAACGGGATACTGATGCCGGAAGTGATTGAACCTGTAAGCACACCGTTGTCCAGCCGAAGGGGAACGATCCGGCCGCCCGCAAGACCCCAGAAAAAGTCAGTCGTTCGCCTTACCCAAGCGGCCCAGAGACCACCGTTCAGATCATCTATTGCGCAAAGGATTTTCTCCGCGACCAGATTATCGCCCGCGAAGCGTCTGGAGAGCCACGAATCCGGATCTTCGAAATGATCGGCAACGAGTTCTCCGATGTCGGTGTCATTGAACTGGAGCAGTTGTAGCGAAAGCGGGAAGAACTGCTTCCAGAGTGTCTGGTTGGCAGCAACGATCGCATCGCTTGCCGTCGGAAACACCGTTTCAGGCAAGTGGGTTTTGAGCCATTGAGCGGTGGGACTTACAGCAGACGGAATGTCGGCGTCGAGCTTGAATTCGTAAGGCCCGTTGTGGCCACAAAGACTGGTCGAGCCCATGCGCCTTCTCGACAGACCGAAGACGTTGACGAGATGACCGCTGTCGTCAAACCAGCCGGGCCCCTTGCCAGGCCTTTCAATAAACTTCACGGTCGAACAGCCGAAGTACATGTGCCACCGGCGTCTATGGGAACTTAACCCAAGCGCGCTGAACAGGTGTGTGTAAAAAGCCTCCGGGTCAACCATCAAAAAACAGTGTGGTCCACTTTGCATGACCGGCAACTCGGATATCTGCCTGGCAGCATCAAGCGCCTGGTCCTCGCTTGCTCCCGATCGCAGGGCCACGTTGCTGACGAGGGTCTGCAACCGGCCCATCGCGTCATTGCGGACGGAGCAGTTTCCTCGATCAACACGATCGTAGACCGCATGGGCGTAGTCGGAGAGTGGACGCGGCCAGAACGTTCCGAGTTCCGGAAACAAATGCGTCAGGGCTTGTCTGATCTGCCCGGAAGAAACACGAGATTTTCCGGGTTCTTCATGGTTATCAGCCATAAGTTCATCCCCCGCAGGACCGTGGCGGCCTCGTCTCGATAGGTGGTGTCGCTTGAGAGGGGCGCCACTGCCAATTGTCGGAAAGTGGTTCTCTGTCATCGTCAACTATGATCTGTGGCAAAGTCTCATGACAGAAGTCGTTAGGTATGGCCGGTTTCACCAGAGATGAGACGAAATCGATCATCGAGTGCCGGCAATTCGATGAAATGATCGTATAGAAATTGCCGCTGTTCCAGGTCACCACGCTGTAGCGAAAACACCGCTGAAGGGCTGCCCTGGTCGTTGCCATATCTACTTGGAAATCGACCATGGTATTGAGGACCTCACGTCTTTTCTCCGCGATCTGGGCAGGTGAAAAAAAACGCGATTTGAACATCTCGTCCTTCTGGCGCTCACGCTCTGCGTAGACCAATGGATCAGGATGAAGAAGTTTCTGGACCTGCACCAGCACGCCGGTCGACCGTACCGAGCGAGCGACAAATCTCGTCTGCCTGTCACGGTCGGTCCCATACATCTGGAACGTGGTATCTTCCATGAGCACGTCGAACCCGTGGCGAAAGGGCTCAAGATCCTGATCGGTCGAGTAACGTTCCTCGTTAAGCTCGAAGAATGCGCCGTCGAAGAAATTCGCATGCTCGCTGCCGCGCTTCTCATAGAAGCATACGCGGTTTGCGACCGTTGGACTGCAACTGAGGGTCTTGATGCGTCCGTCGCCGAGTTTCGCCAGGGAACGCGAAAGACTGCCCGCGCCAGCGCCCAGGGTGTACAAGGTGGCCGCCCGGTTTTCTCGTGCCCAGGCCCTCAGGCAAAACCGGAACGCCGCAGCCGCGAGACGGCACTCCTCCTCCAGCCGGAAAGGAATGCTCGCAAAGTAATGATGCTCGAACTTGCCCCAAAGTCGCCGGTGGGTGTCTGCATAGATGAGGCAATCGAGATCAAATTGCAGCAGATCGTATTCAGCGGCGGGCGCACCATAATCAGGCGCACCCTCCTGACCGCTCGCTGTCCTTTCGAAAAAGTCGGCAAATTCGTTTAGTCGAGGGGCACGTCGCCACGCGTCGATTACCTTGTCATCCATCGCTGCCTGTCCTCGCTGTTGCCGAAATGACATGCGCTACCGCTTGGCCGGACGCGGCAACTGGTGTCGCCGCGGTCAAGACCCACAGTCGTTGTTCAGCGAAAATGCCGTGGAGAATGATGAGGGTACAATCTGCCAGTTTCACCAGATTGACGAACTGCCGGAGCAAACGATTGGTCGTCCCGACGCGTCGTTGAAGACTGCATCACGCGTCTGCCTCATTGGCGAAGTCACAGGGAGTGTGAAAAAACGGACAGCTATGTTCAAACCTCGATCAGCTCAAGGATGCTTGCTCGAGCAATCGCCTGATAAATTGTGGTTGCGTCCAGCTTTCGTTTCGCCGAAGCAAGGTAGAGCCGAACCGCGCTCTCGGACAGGTGCAGACGGTGGGCGATTCTCTTTGGCACGACACCTCCCGCAAGGAGCTGGAGACATTCCCGTTCCCGTCTGGAGAGAGCCCGGAAGTAATGGCTACGCGTCCCGGTGACCGCCATAAATCTCTCGTGCATGTAGTGTGACAGAAGCATCAGATCGTGTTTGGTCGATCGCCGAAGTTCTATCCAGTTCTCCACAGAGAGGTTTGATGTCACTGAGAAAAGGCTACGCTCTCCTGAGGGACCTCGTATCGGCATTGTGACGCCGTTACGGCCGATCCCCACCTCGAGAGCCTCGTGGAACAGCTCATGTACTCCGTCGGAAAATTCTGCGAGCGACGCCCAGTCGACTGGCTGAAATCCGGTTCTGTAAATCGCGACAACGGGGTCGATCCTGAAGTAGTTTCTCTCGAGATAACGCGACGTCCACTCACCCGGATATGTCGTGCAGAATGCCCATTGAGCTCGCTCCCCGACTGAAATTCCAACGGACAAGAATGTCATATGAGCAAATCCGTACAGGTCCCGGATTTTGCTGATTGCGCTTTCAATATCGCGCCTGCTATCGGCCCCAAGCAGCGTGGCAATGGATAACGAGAGCTTGGACATCCGAGTTTCAGCCATTTGCCGATGATTTCCGGGTGGCGCGAGTTGCCGTTGGATCGCGGCGCGCCCTCCGCTTCGATGAAAAAGGCAGTAAATGCCGAAACGTGCCGGTCGTGCAATTTGCGGAATTCGACAACTTGCGTAACGGAGAGCCTTGCTGCCGTCAGGGGGAATGTTATCGATCGGGCTTTTGATCGAACGGAAACACTCCGAACTTGCCGGACTTCGAAAGGATTGCAGACATCATTCTGTCTGCGAAAGACCTGTCAGGTCAAATCCTGGCAGAAGCCGGAGTCGTTTCGTCAATGCTCTGAACGGAGGTCGGGACGCGAAGGGTACCTGTCCTGGACAGAGTTACGAGTGAAAGCGATCATCCCTTGCGTGTCGCGCGCAACAAGTCACCCGGCTCGATACCGAGCGCATCCGAAATCTTGCCCAGAACCGTGACACTTGCGGATTTGTCAGCCCGTTCTATCGCACCGACATAACGGGCGCTTATCCCGGAAAGGTCCGCGAGTTCTTCCTGCGTCATTTGCCGCTCATGACGAATCCTACGCAGATTGATCGCCATGGTCTCCTTGAGATCCATGACATTAGCGGAACCTTAATCGGAACTATGGTTCTAGGAACGATAGTTCCGATTCGACATCCTGCATGGTATCTGTTGCATTACCGGTTTTGGAATCTGTGTTCCGCGGCGCTTCGACGGGGTGAATACGCGCCGAATAGATGAATTTACCAGTCTGATTTGTCACATGTCTCTGTTATATACGCTGCGGGAGAACGGGAGGGACGGTGAAATGTGTGAAAAAAGCGCGCTGAGCTACCAGTCGATGGACCGGTCCCAACTGGAACAACTGGCGATATCGGCAATCAGGGAGCATCGGGCGTTGCTCGCAGCTGATCAGATTATGTACGAAGAATGGACACGCGCGAGCGAGGATCCGTCAGTGCCAGCCTGCGTTACGCAGTCCTTGCAAGACGAATATCTGTCCCGGCAGCGAAAATCCGAGGCACAACAGGAGAAACTCTCGGATATAATCGACACGTTGGGTTTCGTCCCGACAGTGGCTGAGGAAGATTGATCGGCAGGTTTCAGATCAGCCCGCGATCTTTGGCATTTCCGATTAGTTGAGTCACCGTTCTGGCGTTGAGCTTTTCGCGTGCTGTGTCCAGATAGTGCTGAACTGTCCGGGCATTTATCCCCGTTAACATAGCCGTTTCGGGCGTGTTTCTTCCCTTCATGGCCCACACCACACACATGTGCTCCCGCGGTGACAGCATTCGCCGTGGCGCGACAATAGTTTTGCCCGCTACGATCTTCAGACTGTAGTGAACAGCCAGAACAGCCCGAATTGCGCTTTGGGAGTCGAACAACTCCGTCGAATCCGCTCTTCTTCTTGACGATGCCAGGGTCAGCATCATCATCGAGCCGAAACTTCCCTCGACAGGAATGGTCACGCCGCAACGGATTTTATGATCGATCGCCTCATCACGAAACCGTCGCAGCGGGGATGAGCCACTCGCTGGCCAGTCTTCGGCACTCCATGTAAAGGGTTCCCGGCGTCGTTTCGCCTCAGTGACGACGGGGTCTATACGGGCGTAGCCGCCGGCGAGATAAGTGTCTTGCCAGACCTCCGGATAGGAGTTGAACGTTCTGACCTCCAGACCTTCCGTCTGCAGATAAGCGAAGCGGTCGAAGCCGAGGGATTTCGCAAACATTTTGACCGCGTTTTTGACCATGTGTTCGTCAGGCGCGGCTTCCAGCATGTCAATAAGTGGGCGGAGACTTTCGTTCACGAGCTACTCCTGTCTTCTTACCCCACAGGCGGCGAACTGTGGCGCGGGATGAGAGTTGAATTGGCCTGCTATGCGCGCAGTGTTCAGACCACTTGGGGCGGGGACGTACGAACACGATCGTCCGCAGTGTATTGGTCGACTATCACCGCTCTTTGCCGAGATGGATCTGCGTATGCGCCGACTTGGTGCTCGAAATAGTACTTCAGGCCTGATTGAATGTTACACGTCTGCTCAACCTCGAGAAAGCGGCTATTGTTCATGGCCCGTTTATCTTTGCCGATACGCCGACGGAAACACGATATCTTGATCAACCAGCACATTGAACGTGTAGCCTGGCCGAATCCGGATCGTCGGTTGGACGTCGAGGCTTCTGGAGATGCTCTGCTCGGCAACGCGCCCAAAGCTCTCGGCGAAGTTTCGCCGCGCTGCATCGGACGCAGTGTCCTGCGTGGCAAGCGTCGAGCTCTGAGGGAGAGACAAGTCGATGCCCGCGCCGATGAGCGCGACAAGGGCGGCCGAGCCGAATGTCCGCAACAGGTGACGGTCGACCTTGTCGTCGAAGCCACCGTATCCTTCCGCATCAGTTCCAGCCATGCCGCCGATCTGCAAGGTCGATCCGTCAGGAAAGACAAGATCTGTCCATATAACCAAAAGTCGATCCTGACCGAACGATAGCTTTGAATCGTAGCGACCAAACAGTTTGGCGCCCTGGGGGATCAGGAGGCGATATCCAGTGGCGCTGTCATAGACATTTCGACTAACCTGCGCCGATATCCGCCCGGGAAGCTCGGAATTTAGGCCGGTTATGAGTGTGGCAGGAATGACTGAGCCGCGCTTCAATTCGTAGGGCGACATTTGCGGTATGACCCGGTTTGGCAAATATCCCGGATCCTTGATGTCCTGATTGAAAAAGCCCTCTTTCTTCGTTTGGCCATTCGGGTCGCCATTCTGCCCAAGCAGCCCCGACCCCATCGCCGCGGCGTAGAGGTCGGACCCACTGTTTGCCGTTGTGCTGGCCGGGCCTTCCCTGTCGGAAGTTCTGGTGTTTGGCGATGTTGTGGCGACATCGACTTTCAGAGGGGAATCCAGGGCCGTCGCCCGTGCCTGCACGCGTGCCATCCGCTGCCGTTGTGCTTCGCGGATATATTGCTCTTCCTGTTCTCTTTTCAGGCGTGCCCTCCATTCTTCCTCCGGCTCGAGCCGGGAGCGTGCTTCCTCACGCACCTCTCTGTGTTCGATGACTGGAGCTCGCCTTTCCTCCTTTTGGGGGGCGGCGGGCGCCGGTTGAAAAACTTCCTGATTTTCCGGCTCTCCGATAATGCCGTCGGTTACGCCACGTTTAAGCTGATCACCGAAATTCGTCGCCGGCGGGCTTGATGCGCTGCCTGGATCATTGTCCCGGCTGAGCGAAAGTCCGCGCCAGGAGAGGCCGACGACGACAACACCCAGGAACAGGATGACGATCATGATGGAGACTACAATCGGCATGCGATTGAGCCGACGCATCCCCTGTTGGCCATCCGAACCCGCGGAAGTTCCAAGTTGCAGTGACTGAACCATTGCTACACCTTTTCAGTTTCGCTGCATGACGGACAATGGGCTGGAAGCCGTTGCGCCTGCGCCGGTGACATTATAGGCGCGGCCGAGTGCGATAGAGGGTGTTGCGAGATAGGCAAGGAACTGGCCGTCGAAGCTATGCAGCGAATAGGAAATCTCGACAGGCTTCTGATTTTTTGCCTCCTTCTCATCCGTGATGACGGTATAGCCCCAGCCTCTAAACGCCGCCTCGAGCGCGCTCGCATACTCTGTCGCGTCCTTCTGCATCTTGATCGACCTTGTTCCGGCCGGACCGATCTGCTCCGCAAGGCGGCTTGTCATGTCACCGGCAATCGCGGATGCGGCGGGCCCTGCCACGCTGGTGGCCATGGAGGTCGCAGACAGTGCGCCATCCGTGCCTTGGCAACCGGAAAGCATGGCGATCGGGATGAAGGTGAAAAGCATCCGCATGGTTCACGCTTCCCGCCGGATGGTAATCTTTTGCTGGCGCCAGCCAACGCCTGACACAAGGGTCGCTTTGTCGACCGCATAGTCGACGATCATCATGTCATTCTTCATCCGATAGTTGACGATACGGTTCTGGCCTCCGCTCACGACGAAGAGAACCGGCGCATCCTGTCCGGATATCTCCTTCGGGAACTGAATGTAGGTCTTCATTCCATCGGAATAGACACGCTTCGGCTTCCAGGACGCGCTTCCGCTCACAGAGTAGGAGAAGTTCAGCCTGTCGGCTGCCGTTCCCGCGACACCTCCCGCCTCAAGCCTCGCGTTGATATCGGCAAGCTTCATCGATGTCTCTTCCGGATACTCGAAACCGATACGGGCCATGTACTGGCTTGGGTGAGACTTCAGCTGGATATGGTAGGTTCGCCGCGAAGTCGTCACGATCATCGAGGTGACGAGGCCGGGTTCTGATGGTTTGACAATAAGGTGGATAGCCTGTCCGCCGGCGGCGCCAGATGTCGCCGGCTCCACCTTCCACCGGACTGTGTCGCCTACAAGCACATCTCTGACGACCTCGCCACCCTGCAGTTCGATATCGCAGACCTGAAGGGGTGAGCACACCACGGAAGGCTGCGTCTCACCGAACAGAAAGATGACTTTGCCGTCCGGCCCTGTCGTAACCAGCCCAGCGGCGCCTCGCCATTTTTGCGAGATGCCGGTCCCCTTGAGTTCCTTCGAGGTCATGCTCTGTGCAATCGCGCTGTGCGTCAGGACGATTCCAGCCACGCAGCCGGCGGCCGCGATCAACCCGGTTCTGTGCATCTTGTTTTCCCCTGCTCTCAAAGCTGTGCGGTCCAGTCGAAATCCTGGATATAGAGACCGATCGGATTGAGGCGAATGATCGCCTCGTCCTGTGGAGCAGTCAGCGCGACCGTTGCGATGCCGCGGAACCGGCGTGTGCCGGTTTCCTTGCCCTTGCGATCGCGCTCATATTCTGTCCAGTCGATCTGATAGGTCTGGTTGGAGAGCGCCACGATGTTGTTGACCTCGATGGCGACCGTCGACATCTTCGCCCGCTCGAAGGGCGAGTTTCCCCTGAACCAGGCATTGATCTTCTGCGTTGATGGATCCGGAGCGCGCAGCAGTGCGTAGGTCCGATCGATATACTGCTTTTGAACGACCGCATCGGGCGTGATCGATCGGAAGCTTGCCACGAAGCTGCCAAGCGTTGCCCGGACCACCCTTGCGTCCGCATACTCGATCTGTTGCGGAAAACCTGCGGTAACCGAGGTTCCCAGCTTGTCCACCTCGACAATGTAGGGAACGAGTTTCACCTGCGTACTCAGGTACATGGCATAACTGAAACTGATCATCGCAATGGTCAGGCCGATGATACCGACAATCCGCCATGCCCGTGCGGCCTGGACATAGGATCCATATCTCTCCGTCCATTCCTGTCGCGCGGCAAGATATGGATTTTCACCGGCACGATTTACGGCCATTCGGATTTCCTTCTCGATTTATGATTGGTCTTTGCGTTCCGGAGGTATTGGCTTGCCGCTTTGGCTGCCGTCGAGCTTTGCGTTGGCGAGACCAAGAAGAGACCCGGCATAGGCGCCTGGTGATCCGATCGCCTTTTCCTTCGCGGCAGATCCCGCCGCCCTTGCGCCTGATCCGATTGCCGTTCCAATACCGCGCAGCGCGGCGCCCGCTGTCGATGATCCTGCCGAGCGTGCTGACTGTGCCGCAGCACTCCCTGCCCTGGCGGCGCCAGCAGCAAGCATGGCTGCTCCGGCTGTAAACGATGCAGCCTGCCCGCCATGGCGAATGGTCTCCATTCCAACGGTGACCGATGCCCCCTGAACAACGCCCTGGATGATGCCTGGAACATACATCGCGATGATGAAGACGACGACGGCTATCCCTGCGATTGCAAGGGCAGTCTGGAATTGATCGCCGACATCGGGGCGGTTCGACAGACCGATAAGCACTTCCGAACCTATGCGGGAAATCATCACCAGGGCCATGAGCTTCATGCCAACCGAAAAGGCATAGACCAGGTATCGGACCGCAAAGTCCTTGGTGAAGGACGACCCGCCAAGTCCCAGCATAATCATTCCTGCAAGCAGGCCCAGGTACATCTCGGCCATGACGGAGACAAAAATTGCCGCGACCAGTGAGAATGCGATAACTGTGACGACCATCGCGAAAGCTGCTGATATTGCCAGCGCGTTGTCTTCGAACAGGCCAAACTGGACCTTCTCCGACATTTTCGTTGCGACGGTGAGACCAGCATTGAAGACGTCTGCGGGTGAAGCGGTTCCGCTGCCAGCACCGATCTGGAACAAACTGTCTACGACCGCCTTCGCGAAGGTCGGCCCCTCAGCCAGGACGAAGGCAAAGAAACCCACGAAGATGATCCGCCGGACGAGTTCGGCGAACCAGCTGTCGAGAGATGCCGCCTGCAGGGCAAGCCACACTGCGGCGATTGCGATTTCAATGGTCGCGAGAATCCAGAATAGGGATCTCGCTGCATTCATCACGGTGCTTTCCCACCCTTTTGCGGCCGCGGTCATCTCTGCCTGCAATGCAGAGAGGACGGAGCCGTCCTGTGCGAGGGTGGGTCCAATCGACATCACGAAAATTCCCGCGGTAATTGCCAGAAACCTTGTTCTATTAAGATCCGGCGTCATCGGCTCACCACTCGATCTTCATTTTTTCGCCACCGGATGCTGGAGGCGCGATTGATCTGAAAAACTCCTCCCGCCGCTTCTGCGCCAGGTCCTTGTCGGTTTGTTCCGACTGAAGCCAGGTGCCCATCATCGTCATTTGTTGCGAAACCAGGCCGCGGAGCTTTTGTATCTGGGCAACCTGCTGGGCGGCTATCTGGTGGCCGACCTGAAGCGCCTTCATCTGCCCGTCTGCCGTTTCCGACATCCCGCGCAGTGAGTTCATCGTGCCTTCTTCGCTGTCAAACTGATCCGCCGTCAGGCTCGCGGCTTTCAGCGTGCTGGCGATCGTGTCGCGGTTCGTATCCGACCAACTCTGATAGCTTGAGGAGAAGCTTTTCGCATTTGGCAAGTTCGCCTCAAGGTCAGCATAGCTTTTGAACCGTTGCTGGAGAACGTCGCCAGCATTACCCATCGAGAAAGAAATGCTTTGGCCCTGATCGACGACATTCCGGAGGCGGTTGAGGTCATTTTCGACCTGCCCCCATATGTGATCGGGAAGCCGGGCCGTGTTCTGGATCATGTTTTCGTAGATCCTCAGCTGGTTCTGGATCTGCTCCGCCAGTTGACTTATCTGGGTGATCTGATTGTCGACCTGAATACCGGAACTCTTCAGGAGGTCGATAAGCTGCGCATTGTTTGCGAGCTGGGTCCATTCCGTGGCGGCTCCCGTCGCCGAGCCAGCCCGGGCCGTGGGTGTTGCTCCGAAAACCAGGGCGCCGGTCATCAGGCTGGCGACCAGTCTACGTGAAGCTGGATAGCGATACGGCATCGTGGACTCCTCTCATTTCAAGCCATTGGATCGGCCAGCTTTCACCATGTGCTGCCTTCAGTGTGCGAATGCGCTTCAGGTCCTCTTTTCCGGAGACGCCTACGAAGCTGAGCGCGACGGGCCCGGGCGACATGTCGAATAACCGTCGGCCATCGGGCGTCGCGACGTAATAGTCGCGTTTCGGGATGGCGCTCGACACGATCTCGATCTGGCGTTCGTTGAAGCCGATCCGCTCGTAGAACTCCCGAGCGCCCGGCTCGCGAGCAGCGCCATTCGGCAAGCAGATTTTTGTCGGGCAGGATTCCTTAAGCACGTCGATGATGCCGGAACGCTCCGCGTCGGATATTGACTGGGTCGCCAGCACGACGGCGCAATTGGCCTTGCGCAGGACCTTGAGCCATTCACGAATCTTGGCTCGGAAAACCGGATGACCCAGCATCAGCCAGGCCTCATCCAGAAGGATAAGGCCGGGTGAGCCATCCAGCCGCTTTTCGATCCGGCGAAACAGGTAGGTCAGGACCGGCACGAGATTTCGTTCTCCAAGATTCATCAGATGCTCGATCTCGAAGCACTGGAATGTTCCGAGGGTCAGGCCGTCCGCTTCAGCGTCGAGCAGCTGGCCCATAGGCCCATCGACGGTGTAGTGGTGGAGCGCCTCCTTGATCTCACGCATCTGGACGCCGCTGACGAAGTCCGAGAGTGATCGGCCAGGTGCTGTCGCCATCAAGCCAACTTGCCGTGAGATTGCGTTGCGGTGGTCGGGCGTGATCGTCACACCCTGCAGCGCGACAAGCATTTCGATCCACTCGCTTGCCCATGCGCGATCTCCTTCGGTTGAAAGATCAAACAGCGGACAAAACGATAACGCCCTCCCCTCTTCCCCTTGATCGCCACCGATCTCGTAGTGGTCGCCGCCAGCGGCCAGTGTCAGGGGCAGAAGAGAGTTGCCTTTGTCGAACGCAAAGATCCGGGCGAACTCGTAGCGCCTGAACTGTGCCGCGATCAGCGCCAGAAGCGTGGATTTACCTGAACCGGTCGGTCCGAAAATCAGCGTATGCCCAACGTCACCGACATGAAGGTTCAAACGGAAGGGACTGGAGCCGCTGGCGACCTGCATCAGAGGTGGAGAATTTGCGGGATAAAACGGGCAAGGGGCGACCGGATTGCCCGACCAGACCGAGTTGAGCGGGATGAGATCGGCCAGATTGTTCGTGTTGATCAACGGTTCGCGGATATTGGCATACCAGTTGCCTGGAAGGGTTCCGAGAAACGCGTCCGTGGCGTTCAATGTCTCGATCCTGGCGCCAAAACCCTCCGCCTGAATGAGCCTGCGGATTGTCTCGGCCTTTTCCCGTAATGCCTCGCGATCCTCATCAAAGAGGATAATGGCCGGTGTGTAGTAGCCATAGGCAACCATTTGCGACGACGCCTGTGCGATTGCATCTTCAGTTTCCGCGACCATCGTCATGGCGTCCTGGTCGATGGATCGGCTCTGCGTCTGGAACAACTGGTCAAAGAACGGCCGCACCTTCTGCTGCCACTTCTTGCGGGTTCGCTCCAGCTTCTGTCGTGCCTCCTCGGCATCCATGAAGATGAAGCGGGAAGACCATCGGTAGGTCAACGGCATCAGGTCGAGGTTGTTCAAAATACCCGGCCAGCTCTCGGCAGGCAGGCCATCGATCGCCACGACACCGAGGAACCGGCTTTCGATTTTCGGTGTCAGCCCGTGTTCGAGTTCAGCCGTGGCGATCCAGTCCAGATACATCGGCACGGCGGGAAGCCGGATCGGATGGTTTTCGCCAGTGATGCAGAAACGAACAAATTGCAGAAGCTCGTCATAACGAGCCGTGCGTTCCCCGCCCCGTTCGGCGACTTCACGTGTTTCCATCCGCAAGATCGAGATGGTGTTTGCGAGATATTGCTCGATCTCCCGGACTGAATTCTTGAACAGTAAAAGCACGGTTTCCGCATAGGACTTCTTCCGGCTTTCCTCGTCGGAATAAATATACTTGCTGAGCGCCGTCTTCCTGGATTCGGGAGGCCGGTACGTCATGACAAGTGCATGCTTGCTCTCAAAATGCCCCTGTTCGCGTTCGAAGTGCGCGCGCCGCTCTGCATCTATCGCCCGTGTGACCGGATCAGGGAAAAAGCAACGATCCTCGGACGGATACTCGATCACCGGAATCCTGATTGCCTCGACATGGATCATCCAGCCGCTGCCAAGCCGCGACAGGATCGCGTTGATCTGTCGCGAGAGTTCGTTGCGCTCGACATCGGTCGCGCTTTCTGCGTCGGGGCCGGCAAAATACCACCCCGCCATCAGGCTTCCGTCCTTGAGCAGAAGGATGCCGTTGTCCACCAGGCCAGCATAGGGAACGAGATCCGCGAAGGATGGGCCGGTGTTTCGGAAACGTTTGAGTGTTGCCATCGCCGCCGCCTCAATACTTCCGCCACGGTGACGTGGTCGGCCTGTAATAGGGCCTGTAGGACACGTGGCGCACATAGACCTGGCGCATGAGCGGATCGGCCTTCGCCATCATGCGCAGGACGCCGATCACAACAATCCAGATGGCAGCACCAACGAGGGCCGAATAGACCGTCAGAACGACGAATATCAGTATAGTTGCCGCGAGCCCGGTGATGAGAACCAGTTCCCGGTCAGCACCCATGAGAAGGTTCGGGCGTGATATCGCCCGGTGGATCCGGTTGCGGTGCAGCCCTGACAGATTGTCAGCCATTTCCTCCCTCCCCCGGCTTCAGGTACTTAAGAGTGGAAATCAGTTCTTGCGGCTCTCCGATCGATGCACCCGTTGCACCGAAGAGACCAACGATTGTCGTGGCACCAAGAAGAATGCCGGCGACCAGCACGACATACACAAGGCGACGCGCAAAATCGTTGAGTTCGCCGCCAAAGATCAGCATGCCGCCGGCGATCGCGACCGCAGCAAGGGCAATGTAGCCGGCAACGGGGCCGGTGATCGATTCCTGTATCTGCTCGAGCGGTCCTTCCCATGGCAGGCTGCCACCGGAACTGGCAAATGCCGGTGTGACCAGGGCAAGGAGGATCGGGGCGGCGATGAGGGTGTTTTTACGCCACATTGCGTGCCTCCTGCTCTTCCGTGGGTTGATCAGCCTGAATTTCGTAGTCGCCGTTGGCAAAACGCTCGACATTGATCACGTCCCGAACCCGGCGACCACGTGAGGTTCGCTCGATCGACACGATGAGATCGACAGCGTCACCAATCACGTCATGCATCGGCTGTTGGCTGACTTCTGCGGTCAACTGCTCAAAACGTCTCAGGGCAGAGGTTGCGGTATTGGCGTGAACTGTCGCTACACCGCCAGGATGCCCCGTGTTCCATGCCTTAAGCAGGGTTAAAGCGGCTCCGTCACGGACCTCACCGACGATGATACGATCCGGTCGCAGCCGCATCGTGCTTTTTAACAAGCGGCCCATATCGACCGTGTCACTTGTGTGGAGGAAAACAATGTTGTTGCCGACACACTGGATTTCGGCGGTATCTTCAAGGATAACCAGTCGATCATCTGGCGCGCGGTTGACGATTTCGCCAATGACCGCGTTGGCAAGTGTCGTCTTTCCCGAGCCCGTTCCGCCGGATATGACGATGTTCAGGCGTGAGCTGATCGCGCTCCGGATCTTGCCGACCTGAGCCTCGGTCATGACGCCATTACGCACGTATTCTTCGAGTGGTATGAGGCGTGACGCCCGGCGGCGGATCGAAAAGGCCGGTCTTGATACGACAGGAGGAAGCAGGCCCTCAAATCGATGGCCGCCAATCGGTAACTCTCCGGAAATGATTGGTTGGTCTGTATCGACTTCCGACCGAAGCGCGTGAGCGACGGTGCCGATCACCATTTCAGCGGCAGCCGATGACATTTCCCCGGCCGCCGTGATGCCTTGGCCGACATTTTCAATGAAGAGCCTGCCGTCTGGATTGAGCATAATTTCGGCGACTGTGCTGTCGTCAAGTGCGGAGCAAAGCCGATCGCCGAGCGCCTCCTGGAGTTTTCTGACGAGCCTTGAATGGGAAGGGAGCTGGGTCACAGTCTGCTCCTTAGGCAGGTTGACAGTGGGTGAAGGCAATCATCGACTGATAGTTTTTGGGCCGAAGCCTCGCGAAGATGGCAGGGTCTGCAGGAAGGGTGCCCGCTACTGCGGTCGTGCTCCCGATTTTCCTGGGAGGCCCAATGCGTTGCAGCGGCCAGTCAACGCGAGACAATATCCGTTCGAACCGGAGATCAGTGACTGTTACGATCTCCGTGTAGCCATTGGCGATCGACCATTCGATGATCCCCGCAAACATCGTGAGCGTCGCTTCGTGAATTGCATTCGATCCCCGGCCCGCCTCCACGGAGGTATCGACGCAGAAACGCGAACTCTCGATCATTGCGTCGTGGGAGCGGAGCTTTCCGTCAGGAAGAAGCGATGAGAAGACGTTGGCAATCATTGTAGGACCGGCTGCCGGAAGCAGGCGCGCGCAACCGATCACGCGGTCGTTGTCTGTGACGGCAAGAATGTATATCGGCCGGAGGTCGTCGAAATGATCTCTTTCCTGCCCGCCACGGACGTCGACTTCCCATCCCAGGCGTCCTGAAAAGACTTCCGCTCTGAGCTTGTGCTGCTCCGATAGCAGCTTCCTTTCGGCCTCATTCCGAGGTGTCGCAACCGCTGTAATATACATGAAATTCCCCGTTTTTGATGTTAGCGGGAAATCAGCACATCTCGGAACCGGGCGGCAGTTGATGAATCCTACAAATTCGCATTTTGATGAGTCGCGCGTTTTCAAACTCTCTATGGCGCGCTGAGCGTGCTTCCTAAAAGCTTTGCCCTGTGTGATTGACCCTAGAACAAAGTGCGATCACGGCGCCGGGAGAATATAATTAAGTGATTGAAAAATAAAACTAAATATCAAGTTTTCGTTCAATTGTGCCGTTCCGTGGAGATTGGTCTGTTAAGACTTTGTTAACCCTAAACGGCTGGACGTAAGGCTAGAATCGTGTTGTATCTTTGGCGGGCAATGGTCGGCAAACCGAAAGCTGCCCGCCAAGGGGACGATATGGCGATAGCGAAAAACGTAGAAGCAACAATCGGTCAGAAGGAAGACGCGGGTGGAAAGATCATGCGTCACGCAGGCCTTCTGTCACAGCAATTGCAGCAGCTTCGCACCCGCATGTATCCTCCGAAGTCGGAGAAGAGCTTGAGGCCCTTCCTTACGAACGAAGTCTCCAAGCTGACATCCATACCCGATTCCACCCTGAAGCTCATGTCGAGCGAAGGACGCGGTCCGATTCCAGGTCGGCTGGAGAATAATCATCGCGTCTATACGCTTGCCCAGATAAACGAGTTGCGCGAATTCTTTGCCAGCCAGAAGCCTTCAGAGGCGCTGAGATTTTTGCCGCGCAGACGCGAGGGCGAACATCTTCAGGTCGTCGCAATTGCCAACTTCAAGGGCGGCAGCGCGAAGACCACGACCTGCGTTCATCTTGCACATTATCTCGCATTGCAGGGGTATCGCGTCCTTGCACTTGATCTCGATCCGCAGGCATCACTTTCTGCTCTCTTCGGTGCGCAGCCCGAATTCGATGTCGGCGCCAACGAGACCATCTACGCGGCTCTTCGTTATGACGACGCCGAGCGTCGCCCGATCCGCGATATTATTCGCAAGACGTACTTCGATGGTATCGACCTGATTCCCGGCAATCTCGAAGTCATGGAGTACGAGCACGAGACACCGCGTGTGCTGGCCCAAAAATCAGGCTCCGGGGCAATCTTCTTTGAGCGCCTGAAGCTCGCACTTGCGGAGGTCGATCAGGATTACGATGTCGTTATCCTCGATACACCTCCGTCACTGGGGTTTCTGACGCTCAGTGCAATTTATGCTGCGACCAGCATGATTATCACGGTACATCCGGCGATGCTTGACGTGGCTTCCATGAGCCAGTTCCTGTTGATGATGGGCGATTTGATCAGCGTGCTGAACGAGAGTGGAGCACAACTCGATCAGGATTTCATCCGGTATCTTGTCACCCGCCACGATCCGAATGATGCGCCACAGTCGCAGGTCGTGGCTATGATGCGTCATCTGTTCGGAACTGATGTGCTTCTACCCACGCTGATTGAAAGCACGGCGGTCGAGGCAGCGGGACTTGCCAAACGGTCCATTTACGAACTTGAGATGGGCCAGATCGGTCGTGACACGCACAAACGCGCACGCGAGGCGGTGGACGCCGTCAACGAAGCGATATTGAAACTCATCAACATCAGTTGGGGACGCACATGACCAGCAAGTCGTCGCGTAAATCCATCGTTGCAAATTTCGGACTGTTGTCGGCGGAGCTCGAAAACCGGCTGTCGACGGACAGTTCTGCCTCCCCGCAACAATCGCCAGCACCCGCACGTGTGGGCGCTGGCGTCATCGGTGCGGCACATCGGGCAATCGATGACATCAAATCGGAACGCGACCGGCTGAAGGCGCTTGTTGAATCGGGTGGCGGTGCGATCCGGGAACTCGATCCGTTAATGGTCGATCCCTCCCCCTTTCCTGATCGTCTTCCGGACGACGATGCATCGGACTTCGAGACTTTCAGGAACTCCATTCGGTCCGAAGGTCAGAAAGTTCCCATTCAGGTCCGCAAGTCACCATCCTCACCGGATCGCTATCAGGTGATCTACGGCCATCGTCGACTGCAGGCAGCCAAAGATCTCGGAATTCCGGTCAGGGCGATCGAGGTCGAGATTTCCGATGTCGAGCTTGTCATCGCGCAGGGTATCGAAAATGCCGATCGTCAGGATCTGAGCTGGGTCGAGCGCGCCCTGTTCGCCCGTCGTATGGATGACGCCGGCGTGAAGCCTCGCGATATCAAGGCGGCATTGTCGATCGATGATCCGGAGCTTGCGCGAATGCGGGCGGTTTATCGCTCCGTTCCCCTCGATATCATCGAGGCGATCGGTCGGGCTGCCAAGGTCGGCCGTCCGAGATGGGTAGAATTCGCGAAGGTGTTTTCTGAACGGGCTGATCTGCACGAAGAACTGCGTAGAGTGCTGTCAGCCGCCGCAGAGAAACGGCTGGGGTCAGACCAGACGTTTCTGGCCGCCTTCAATGCCCTGAAACCCACAACAGAGCCCCGGAAGGACGGCAAGAAGATTGCCGGTGCCGCGGGCGAGCCGCTTGGCAGTTACGTGCGCACGCCCAAGGACATTCGCATTTCGGCGGAGACGCTGGCCGGAGCAGAATTCCTCGATTTTATCGAAGCCGAACTGCCCACGCTGGTGGAGCGGTTCGCACGCGAGGGATCCAGGACTTAATTCGAAGCTGACTGGCAGGCTTCGAAATGATTTTACGGAAGGAAAGTGCGCAAAAGAAAAAGGCCCCCGAAACGTTGCCGTCATGGAAGCCCTTCTCGTTGTGTGAGAACTTGAGAATCGCATTTCCATGAATCCTAGTCAAGAGTCTTTGGCATCGTTTTGGTGAGCGTGGATCTTTTGCCTTTTTGAAAGGTGAAGACATGGAAGGTGGACAAGTGACGACGCCCTTTGGGCGGCGGCCGGTGACCCTTGCGCTTGTGAAGCGGCAGATTGCCGCGACCAAGATCGAGGAAGGCAAGTCGGCAGACAAATGGAAAGTCTTTCGCGATGCATCGGAGGCAAGAGAAGTGCTCGGTCTGCAGGATCGTAGCCTTGCGGTGCTCGACGCTCTCCTCAGCTTTTATCCCGAGAATGAACTGCGCCAGGACGCGCAGCTCGTCGTCTTCCCGTCGAACATTCAGCTGTCAATTCGCGCGCATGGCATCGCAGGTGCCACTTTGCGTCGGCATCTTGCTCTTCTCGTTGAGGCCGGCTTAATCATCCGCAAGGATAGTGCGAACGGCAAGCGCTACGCTCGAAAGGATGACGAGGGATCAATCGAACACGCCTTCGGATTCGACATATCCCCGCTTCTTATGCGTGCTGAGGAACTCGCATGCCTGGCTCAGCAGGTTGCCGCTGATCGAATTGCCTTCAGAAGAGCAAAGGAAAGCCTGACGATCTGCCGGCGCGATATCCGAAAGCTGATCACCGCTGGCGTTGAAGAGGGAGCCTCAGGCGATTGGGGCGGGCTTGAAGAGCGCTATCTTATGCTCGTCGGGCAAATTCCGCGCAATCCGACACTGAATGAACTTGGCGATCTGGGTGCCGAGATGGGCAGTTTGCGAGCGGACATCCTCAAACTCCTGAATTCCGGCGATTTTTCTTCAAAAATGATCACCAATGATGCTCAAATTGAGCGTCACATACAGAATTCAAATACCAACCCTCCTAATGAACTTGAACCTAGCTCTGAAAAGGAGCAGGGAGCGAAGCCGGGCGAGAACAAGCAGACGGGCCATGTGCCGATCAAGGCTTTTCCTATTGGCCTTGTATTGCGAGCTTGCCCGGAGATCTCGAACTATGGGCCTGGGGGCCAAATCGGGAGTTGGCGCGAACTCATGACCGCCGCCGTGGTTGTCAGGTCAATGCTTGGGGTTAGTCCCTCCGCATATCAGGAGGCCTGTGAGATAATGGGTCCGGAGAATGCTGCGGTAACCATCGCCTGCATTCTGGAACGTGGTGGCCACATCAATTCACCGGGCGGGTATCTCAGGGATTTGACGAACAAGGCAAAGCGCGGTGAATTTTCACTTGGTCCGGTACTTATGGCGCTATTGCGAGCTGGCGGTCACCAGGTGAAAGCCACGGGATGATGGTTGGCGGAGAGGTGATATCCATGGCGGCCGCAGCCTGGGACTTCGGAACCGTAGTCAAGGTGGTGAGGCGTTTAACTGCTCACGCCAGGAAGACGGCCATGCCAGTTATCACCACCCGCCCTGCCCTTCATTGACCCGTCCCGTTCACTTCACCGAACCGGTGAATGGGACAAGATCAATCCACGTCCGGTCGATAATTGGTGCATGCCGCAAAATAAGCCCGCCGTTAGTTCGGCAGGCTCGTCCTGCGGAAATCTTCCTAAAATGGTTCTAGCCCGCGAAACGCTCAGGACGGAAGGTCGCCAACATCGGATGTTCCGCTCCCGTTGCGATCTCATACGCCAGCAACTCGCCAGTGATAAGACCAAGCGTTGCGCCGCTATGGCTGAAGGCCACGTAATAGCCGGGAATGGCCTTGATGGCTCCAATCACCGGCTCGCCGTCGCCCGGGATCGGTTTCCCGCCAACACCTATCGAAGCGACTTCGAGTTGCGGATTGCCTTCCATCACCTTGGCAGCCTCCACCAGAAGCTCGGCAACAATGCTGCCATCGATCTCATAGGTGCCGTCCGCACGCACTGTCACACCCTCGTCGGCTGCCCAGTCGGCATCCAGCGAGAAGGTACCCCCCGGGGCCGGGCGGACAGCGACACGCGGTGTGTTGAGGACAGCGCGCAGGGGATGGGCGAGCGGTTTGGTCTGCACGAGAAGCGCGACCGGTGTCCCGTCGCCGATTGTCTGTCCGCTTTCCGCAGCCATTTTCGGCACGGCCGGGCCTGTCGCAAGCACAACAGCATCGGCCCGATGGAGATGACCTTCTGCGGTTTCCGCACCGACGGCACGACCACCCTCGAGCACGACCCGCGCGGCACCCTGGTCGGTCACCAGAACGCCCCCGAGTGTGGAAAACTCTTCCAGAAGCACTCCGATCAACGTCGGCAGATCGACCCAGCCTTCGCCGGGATTGAAGATGGCGCCCTGCGGAGTGATAGCACCTGCATCGAGCCCGGGCGCGACGCCGGCGACTTCTGCTGCGGAAAGCCGCTGCGCATCATAGGCAAGCGAAACCTCGTGGCGATAGGCCGCGTCGATCTCGTTGCGCTCATCATCCGCATCCCAGGTCAGCCCTCCATCGAAGCGAAGCCATTCCGCATCAGGGTTCTGCGCCGCGAGTGTGCGATACCGGTCGATGCCGGCCATACGCAACTGATGATAGGGTTCCGAGCGCATGCGCGCCGAGTTTAGCCAGGAAAGCGAACGGCCGGAGGCACCGTTGGCGGGCGGGCCGTCATTGAGGATAGTGACCTCGATGCCGCGCCGCGCAAGCTGCACGCCGGTAGAAACGCCGAAGATACCGGCACCGATGATGACGGCCGAAGAGATGGTGTTGTCGGTCATGGGGTTGGCTTTCAATCAATTATCATAGGGATGGTGTAAAGCGGTCAGGGCTCTTCCCAGCGGCCACTGGCGGTGGAGCGGAAAAGGGCGTCGATTGCCTTCATGTTCGCAATCGCGTCGCCAAGCCCTGTCTCGAGTGGCTTTCCGGAGAGAACGGCCTCGGCGAATGCATCGGCCTGTTCGCGATACTGGTCGACCTGGCCGATCACGATCTCCTCGCGTCCACCGCCGGCAAGATCACGGCCGTCGTCGAAGATGAGGACAGTCGGCTCATCGGCCGGTGCATTGAAAGGAACGGGAATTTCCAGACGCCCGCGCGTTCCGAGCACCGTAACCTTTTGCGTGAGGGACAGCTGCGTGGAACAGGTAAAGGCAAGCTGCCTTCCTTCCGGAAACGCCAGCAACCCGCTCGTCAGGCGGTCCGTGCCGAAGACGGGATCGCATTCTATGAGAGCGATTGCCCGCAGCGGTTCCGCGTCGAACAGGAAACGCGCCGTGTTGATGGCATAACACCCGACGTCGAACAGACCACCGCCGCCGATATCGGCCTGGTTACGCACATTTCCAGGATCATCGAGATAATAGGAAAAGATCGTCTGGATGGCCCTGACCTCACCAAGGCGCCCCTCCGCGATCAACGCACGTGCTTTCTTCCATTGCGGATGGTGGCGAACCATGAAGGCTTCGGCGACGGGCAGGTCCGCCGCCTTCTGTGCAGTCGCCAGTTCCACCGCCTGCGCGGCATCAAGCGCGATCGGCTTCTCGCAGAGAACGGGTTTGCCCTGCTCCAGCGCCTTGATCGTCATGGGCACATGCAGATGATTGGGCAAAGGGTTGTAGATTGCATCTATTTCCGGATCGGCAAGCAAATCCTCATAGTTGCCATAGGACCTGGCTATGCCGAAGCGGGCCGCCATCTCCTTCGCCTTGGCGGCATCACGCGAGGCAATTGCAACAACGCGCCCCAGACGGCTTGACTGGATGGCGGGAATGACCGCCTTTGCGGCAATTCCTGCGCAACCGAGTACGCCCCATCGTATCGTTCGTGTCATCTTTTTCTCCTCCCGACGCTCAGAGCACTTCCGCAAGGAAGCGCTGAAGGCGCGGGCTCTGCGGGGTATCGAATATCGCCTCCGGCGTGCCGGCTTCCACCACGCGCCCCTCGTCCATGAAGACGACCTGATCGGCGACCCGGCGGGCAAATCCCATTTCATGCGTGACGACGACCATGGTCATGCCACGCGTGCCGAGTTCGGCCATCAGGTTGAGCACGCCCTTGACCAATTCCGGATCGAGCGCACTCGTCACCTCATCGAAGAGGATAACTTCCGGCTCCATGGCAAGCGCACGGGCAATGGCGACGCGCTGCTGCTGCCCGCCGGAAAGACCGCCTGGACGATGATGCTGGCGGCTTGCAAGACCAACATCGGCAAGCCTTGCCTTGGCGATGCGCTCGGCCTCGGCTGCCGGTAGGCCCTTGATCTTCGTCAGCGACAGCATGACGTTTTCCAGTGCCGTGTGATCCGGAAAGAGGTTGAAATGCTGGAAGACCATGCCGACCCTGCGGCGCAGCGTTTCCGGCTTGATGGCGAGAATGCTTTCACCATCGATGAGAATATCGCCACTCTTCGGCTCGACCAGACGGTTGAGCCCACGCAACAGGGTGGATTTGCCGGAACCGGACGGGCCGATGATGCAGGTGACGCTGCCCGGCTTTACTGAAAGGTCGACACCCTTCAGCACATCGAGGTCGCCGTAGGCCATGCCGAGACGGCGCACATCAAGGCTGCCACCCTTGAAGGCGACACCGGAGGCGCGGGCCGCACTGTCGAGTTCACTGACCTCTTCCAGCCCACTGGTGATGACGGAGGGACGCTGCTTGCCCATCCGCAAGCGATTGTCGATCGCATTGACGACATGGGTGAGCGGTACGGTGACGATGAGATAAAACACGCCCGCCAGCAACAATGGTGAAAGATTGCCCGTCACCACCGCCTGGTCCTGTCCTACGCGGAAGATCTCGCGTTCGGAGGCCAGAAGCCCGAGGAAATAGACAAGGCTCGAATCCTTGACGTTGCCGATGAACTGGTTGACGAGGGCCGGCAGCACACGGCGCACGCCCTGCGGCACGACAATGAGGCGCATGCCCTGACCGTAGCTCATGGACAGTGCACGACACGCCTCCATCTGGCCGCGATCGACACTCTGGATGCCGGACCGGAAAATTTCGCCAATATAGGCGCCGGCAATCAGGCTGAGCGCCAGAATGCCGAGTGGATAAGGCGACGGGCCGAAGAGTTCGCGGCCGATGCGGGCAAAGCCCTGACCGATGAGGAGGATTGTGACGATGGCCGGCAGGCCGCGGAAAATATCGGTATAGAAACGTGCGGGAATGCGCAGCCATGGCGAGCGGGAAATGCCCATGATGGCGAGCATCATGCCGATGGCGACGCCAAGCACCGTCGAGGTCGCAGCCAGGATCAGCGTATTCTTCAGGCCGACCGTGATCATGGTCGGCAGCACTTCGGCCATGGCATTCCAGTCGAGGAAGCTGCGGCGCAGGTTTTCAAGCCAGTTCATCAGGATATCCCTTGAAAGAAAGGCCGGTCCGATCGGTGAAGGCCGGACCGGAAGGCGGCATCACTGCTTGGGAAGATACGCCGCCGGCATGGGCGTGCCGGGGAACCATTTTTCATGAAGCTTCTTCCATGTGCCGTCCTGCATGGCCTCTTTCAGGCCATTGTTGAGTGCCTCGCGCAATGCATCGTTCCCCTTGCGGATGACGAAGCCGGCAGGTGCGTCGAAACTTGGAATGTTGACGGCAATCTTCAGTGCCGGATAGCGGGCGGAGTAGTCCTTTGCCGCCTCGAAATCGAGGAAATGGGCGTCGACCGTGCCGTTGTTGAGTGCGGAAACGGCAGAGTTGTTGTCCGGGAACTTGACGAGATCGGTGCCGGCAAAGTTCTTCTCCGCATAGATTTCCTGCAGCGTGCCCTGCACGACACCGAGACGCTTGCCCTTAAGCCCTGGTGCATCGGTGATGCCGGCCTCGGAAGTCAGCACGCTGAGGAAACCTGCAAGATAACCATCGGAGAAATCAACGGTCTCCTTGCGCTTGGCCGTTGTGCCGATTGCGGCAGCCGCAACATCGAAGCGGCCGTTGGCGACCGAGGGCATCAGAGCCGAGAACTCCTGGCCAGTGAAGACCACCTGCTCCTTCCTGAAGCCAAGGCGTCCGGCGACATTGAGAAGAAGCTCGATGTCGAAACCGGTAAAGTTACCGTCGGCAGTCGTAAAGGCATAGGGCTTGGCATCGCCCATCGTACCGACACTGATTGTGGCGGGATCAATGAGGCCAAGCGGATTGTCGGCAAGCGCCGGGGTCGCCGCTCCTGCAAGGACACCGAGCGTGACCGCGATGGCAGTGGCGCGGATTCTGGCAAAGGGGGAAATGAGGGTTTCGTTAAATCGCATTGGTTTCGTCTCCTCTGGTGTCGTTGTCTGCGATGTATTCAATGCGCACGGGTCCCATCCGAGCGGCGACATGACGTCACCTGCCCGGCCCATGCAGTTCGCATGTCGGAAGTCTTTTTTCGCCATTGAGACCGGTCTCAATAAGAAAGAGACCGGTCTCTTTGACTATTGGCAATTGTTATCTTCGCATTTGCCACTCGTCAAGTTCTCTTGTAAGGCTACCGTCTATGGATAAGAGCCTATCTAAAACTCCTTCCGTCACCGTGGCTGACGTCGCGCGCAGGGCCGGCGTCTCGAAGGCAACGGCTGCACGCGTACTTGGCGGCTACGGAACTGTCAGCGACAGGGTGCGCGAGGCTGTCACAACTGCCGCAAGTTCCCTTGATTATCGCCCCAATGAGCTTGCCCGCAGCATGACGACGGGCCGTTCCGGCACGATCGGTGTTGTAGTGGGGGATATCGAGAACCCCTTCTTCAGCCTCGCCGTGCGCGGCATCACGGATATCGCGCGGCAGGCAGGCTTTACCGTCATTCTCATCAATTCGGGCGAGGACGCGACAGCGGAGAAGGCCGCGATCCGTACATTGCTTGCCAAACGCGTCGATGGCCTGATTGTCTCCCCTGCCAAGGAGAACGATGTCGATCACCTCAGGGAAGCCATCCGGTCCGGCTTGCCACTCGCGTTACTCGACCGTTGCGGCGAGGCGCTGGACGTAGACACTGTCATCGCCGACGACCAGAATGCGGCGGAGAGTATTACCCGCCAGTTGATCACACTTGGCCACCGCCGCATCGCCTATCTTACCGCCTGCGACACACCGGATCATCGCTTCCATACGCCGCGGGACATCAGCACCGGTTCGGTGCGGCGCCGCATCGAAGGGTATCTTGGCGTCTGCCGTGAGGCCGGCCTTATCGGTATGGAGGACTGGGTGAAGGTTGGGGCCGTTACACCGGAACGCACACACCGGATCGTTATCGAAATGTTCAAGTCGGGACACCGTCCGACGGCGATTATTGCATCGGACAGTATAATCGGTCTTGAAGTGTTCAGGGCACATCGTGAATTGGGAATAAATATTCCGGGTGATCTATCTCTGGTGTCGTTCCATGACGCGGACTGGACATCTGTAACCACTCCCCCGGTTACTGTCGTGCGGCAACCCGTCTACGAACTGGGAGCGACAGCGGCCAAGCTCTTGGTTGAGCGATTAAATGGCGAAGATCGGGCCGCCCGCAAGGTGGTTCTAAAAACCGAGGTCGTTGAACGCGCTTCCACGCAGGCCATTTGACATTAACCGTCGCCCCTGGCCCTTGGATTTCCACGTTGCTTCCGTTTCTGGCATGGCCGCGACGTCCTCAATCATCGCAGGACCAACGTGCGGCCCTTGGGTCGATACTGTCGAAGACGCACCAGCCATCAGGGGCAACCGGTTTGGAAAGGGATTCGATCTCCTCGTCACCGCAGACGGAATAGTAATCTTTTGGTGCGCCGTGCAGACAAATGTATCCTGGCGGCGTGTTGAAAGCTTCTGTAGGCCTCACGAGAGAGGCATACCGTTGCAGGCCCCTCCCCTCTCCGGTATTGACCACGCGGTGGTATCACTGATGGGTAAGTCACTTCCGGCTATCTTGCAGTTGCGCGTTGTTAAAGAACTGGCGCTTCGGACGTTCCCGGCGCATTTCCCGTTTACGGCGAATAAAATGACACCGGGCGAGTTTGAAGAGTTCCACGGTCGCGGCGAACCTCGTCATCCCGCAACGGTTTTTCTGGCGTTACCGGGGGGCTCGCGGTTATGCCGTAACGGGGTTGCATATAGGTGGGGTCATTGCAGCGGGTACGTTTCGCGAGCAGCTCAGACCTTCTCGCAAGTGGATATGCCGCCTTGGTTTGCGGCGGCTGATACCGCCGTTCTGGTTCGTGCTCGACCGGAGAGATGCACCTTGGTGGAGTGCCAAAATTGAACCCGTTGTTCGTCCACATTGTAGACATGCCGGCACTTGGGAAGTGGCTCCTTTGGCAGCGTACTATCATGCCGGTCAATGCCCCCTCCCCGCCTTCCCTCCCCCGTCCCTGCGAAAGTGTGTCGGCTCTCTTTTGTGGCCGAGCTATGCCAAGCGGTGTTTTTCGCAAGGTAATATTGATCTCTTCGGCATCCCTGCTCCACCTGAACTGCGTTCCAGGCGAATGTTTCACTTTTGCAAACCTTGTCAGCTGACAAGGTTTTCCAGAGGTGCCTTCCAAGCCGAGCAGTGAAGACCGCACCCACTGGTATCGAGAAACGAACATGCCGTCGACTGAAGGAACCTATTCAAGGTAACGATGAAATACATGTAGCCGAGCTTGTAGAATCCGACCTGCCGTGGTCGAGGCGCTTGCACTTTCCCGGCACGCCGCCCCACTTGGCAATGTCGGATAGTCCAGATCGCGCGGCATTTGTCCCGTCTGCCTGGAGGGCGATCGGCAAAGTGGCCGCGATCAATACGTTCGCAGACGCTGGTCGCGCTCCGAGACCGTGGCTTGCCCCATCCACCGGGTTTGCCTGCGCTTCTCCTGCATGAAATGCTTCACGCGATACGACTTCCGGTTCGAATATCGGGATGAATTGGCTGAGCTGATTTGCTCCGGCTGCCTGGCGCCTGTTGTGTGCACCGCCGGCACCCTTTTGAGGTCCATCACGCCGACCTGCCCATTGCAACGATGGAGGTGACCGATGGTGCCGAGAAGGGAAGGGGCGGGCTAAGGCTTTGGCGCGACCCTGCGAACAGCGGAAAACTCGAGATCACCTTCTTCGGTGTCCAAAGCACGCCCGGGCCGGCTTCCATCCCGGTGAACGCGGATGCGCCGTTGACATGCTTGTCCATGACGTGGCGATCCAGCACTCTTCTGACCATTGCACAGATGCTGGATATCGGCAGTGCGCGTTCCAATTTCGGGCCTCCCAGCGACTGGCTGACACTCGCGTTCGAACGGTTTGGCAGCAATGGCGCTTACAGACCGAGCTTACCCGAACGACCCAAGGCGAAACCTCGTCGAGTGGCACTGTCGCTTCGGTCTGACGCGGACTATCTCCAACTGGCCGCCTTGGGATTAAGGGATCCGCAACGGCACGACGTATCGAGGTAGAGCGCGCGCGACCACTCAAAAGCTCTCTCGATTGGCACCCGACCTGCTCAGTCAGCTGCGATTATCTAAATACCTTGCGCGAACGTCACGTTGAATGTCAGACCAGTTTGCTGTGGAAGTGAGCCGCAACCCGGTCGGCGGCCTGACGCACGGTGTCGCCCTGGTCGTAGAAGTCGAAATGCTTGCCGACCACCCAATGCAGCTCCTTCGGACCTGCAAGCTGATTGTAGACTTTGCGTGCCTGATCGGGGAATGCGGCGCCGTCCGAATGGATCACCAGTGCGGGCGCCGTGACCTTCGAGGCCTGTGCAACGGGATTAAAGGCGATCCAAGACTCCCAGCCCATCACCGCAAACTCATTGCGCCACGAACGGACACCGCCGCCGCGTGTTTGGTCAAAGTAGTATTCGCTTGGGCTCGCGCTCACCGCGGTTTTGTCACCGGGATTGTAAGTCAACACGGTCTCGATGACGCCGGTTTCCTCAAAGCGTTTACGGGCCGCACGGCTCGCCGCGATCCGCTGGTCCACGCCTTCTTGTCCGCCGAACATTTTGACCGCGAACTCCGGATCGGAAAAGAACCCGGCGACGGTCGCTACGGCACTGACGTTGGCATCCTTGGCCGCTGCATACAGGACCGTGCCGCCGCTGGTGCAGATCCCTAGCAGGCCGGTCGCGGTCACGTCGGGTCGCGCCTTCAGGAAGCGGAGCGCGGCCGACAAATCCTCTGATTTGGAGGCCTGATCCTCGTACTGGCGCTCGGCGCCGCTGCTTTCGCCGTAGTTCCGGTAGTCGATCGCCAAGGCGATGATGCCGCGCCGGGCCAGCTCGCCGGCGTAGTTGCCTCCCATCTGTTCCTTGACCGAACTCAGCGAGCCGGCCATCGCCACGGCTGGGTAGCGTTTGGACGGATCATGCCCTTCAGGAAGGTAAAGGTTAGCCACGACTACGCCGTCGCCGCTCCGGAAGCTGACCTTCTGCGACTTGGGCTGGCTCCGTTCGGTCAGTGATTCTGCCATGGCATAGGTTCCTGTATTGAGGAGGACAGCACTTGCCCCGACAGCGAGGCCAAACATCCGGCGTGTGATCGATGTGGGGGTCATAAGAGCATCCTCGCTAAGTTCCTCCACAAGGTAGGCCATGGCGCTGAGCTTAACAATTGGCTATTCATTTCACACCCTATGAAACAGGATTTGACAATGCAGGCCGATTTGCTTGATGGGATTGTGATTTTCACGCGTGTTGCGGAGAAACGCAGTTTCACGGCCGCAGCTGCCGAACTCGGTGTTACGACGGCCGCAATTAGCTGGAGCATCAAGCGCCTTGAGGCACGTGTTGGCACCACGCTTCTGACCCGCACGACGAGATCGGTGGGCTTAACCGAAGCGGGTGAGCTGTTTTTGGAGCAAGCGCTGGCCAGCGTGGCCAACGTTGAAGCGGCGATCGAGGCCGCCCAGCGGATGGGGGCCAACCCCGCAGGGTTGCTGCGCCTGAGTGTTCCCTACATTGCCCAGACGCTGCTCGAGCCGATATTGGAAGGCTTTGCCGCCGCGTATCCCGGTATCGAGCTGGAGCTGGTTTTTGAAGACCGCTTTGTCGATATCGTCGCTGAGGGATATGACGCTGGCATCCGCATCGGCGAAATGATCGCGCAGGACATGGTGGCTGTAAGGCTCACTGAACCCTCGCCACTGACTGTTGTAGGATCTCCGGCGTATTTCGCCCGCAGAGGTAGACCGCTACGTCCGGAACAGCTCAGTGAGCACGCCTGCATCAACGTCCGGCTGTTCGGGGGCGCGGTCTACCGCTGGATGTTCAAGGAGCGATCCGGACAAGACGATCCGCGAAGTTTTTCCATGGATGTCAAAGGTCCGCTGACAGTCAACGGGCCGGCGACATGCATATCGGCCGCTGTATCCGGCGTCGGTCTCACTTACAATATTGCGTCGGTCGTCGAGCCCCTCGTCCGGCAGGGGTTGCTGGAGCCTTGCCTGGAAGGCTTCATGCCTGAAAGCCCCGGCTTGTTTATCTACTTTCCGAGCAGGAAACAGATGCTGCCCAAGCTCCGGGCATTCGTGGAGTTTTGGAAAGAATTCGGTGGCCGACAGATTGATCGCCCGTGACCCTGTCTAGCAACACTGGGAGCCGCTCCCACCGAACAGGTCGCGCAAAACGACGGACCTCTGCATGTTCGTGCTCGTGGCGGATAAGGCCGAACCGTTGCGCCTCATCCAGCAGGTGGCGGACTGACGACGGTTGCCATTTGCGTCCACCGCGCGCGGGCCGCTGCATGATCGCGGCGATAGCGTGGATCAATGGTGGCCAGTTGGCGATCCGAAACCTCAAAGATTTCGAGACAACAGGGCTCGAATTGATCTCGCCCTGGCAATTCTGACAGTGAGACCCGATCCTACAACAATCGGGCCGCTCGCCCGCTTCTGCGTGTAGCACTGTTATAATAGCTGGATGCTTGCTGGACGGATCGGTGGCGTAAGCTTTGCGTGTATTGGCGGAACTGGCCGCTGCGACGTAGCCCCTGGCACGATCGGCAAGGGTGGCGAGATGAGCCGGTGTCTCGTCCTCGCCGACAAGAGAGGGGAGGGGGCCGTCGCGCGACACCTCCGGCGCGGAAACATCGCGCCCAAGCGCCGGGCTGAGAGACGGCACTGAGGTCTCCTCGACATGAGTTTCGGTGTTTTGCTCGATGATTTGGGCCATTCCTCTCTAATGACAAAGATGTCCGATAATGCAAGATTATCGGTCGTTTAGCGAAGAAATGGTGTCGAGGAGTTACGCTGGCCCGCAGACTATCCCCATCAATGAGAATTTGGCTATCGGTCAAGCAATAGGCGACCGGCGGCAGACAGGGACATTGCCGTCGCACCGTTTGGAAGAGGGAAGGCCTCTTGACCGGGGTAGATAACGACCCGCTTTTGCGGCTGCAAATCCTCGCAGGCAAGATAAAACCCTTTTTCGAGTTTAGGCGTAAGGCTTCGCTTGATCTCTATCGCCCAAGGCTTTTCGCCTGGAGGAGTCAGCAGGAGATCGATTTCGGCTCCAGCAGCTGTGCGGTAGAAGTTGGCTGCAGTGCTGTCAGGCGAGGACGCGATCAGTGTTTCGATCACGAAGCCTTCCCAACTGGAGCCGACAATTGGATGACCAAGTAATTGTTCAGCGCTTCCAAGCCCAAGCAGCGCATGGGCAATCCCGCTGTCCCTGACATAGACTTTTGGTGATTTGACCAACCGCTTGCCGACATTGGCATGCCAGGGTTCGAGACGACGCACCAGTAGCAGGTCGACAAGAAGATCGAGGTAAGAAGCGACGGTTTTGCCATCAACCCCCAGCGAACGGGCGAGTTCGGCTGCATTGAGAAGACTAGACTGGTGGTGTGCCAGCATGGTCCAGAACCGCCTCAGCGTCTCGGCAGGAATGCGTGGCCCCAAAAGCGGAATATCTCGTTCGAGATAGGTGCGAATGAAATCCTGTCGCCAGCGCATACTTCCACGGTCGCTGGAAGCAAGGAAACTATCGGGAAAACCACCCCGTAGCCAAAGTCTCGCGAGTGCATCTGCCGGCACTTCCAATCCGTCGACAGGCTGCATTTCAAGATAGGCTATACGGCCAGCCAGCGTTTCTCCAGATTGTTTGAGGAGATCGATAGAAGCTGAGCCAAGTAGCAGGAACTGGCCGGTGCGCCGTCCGGCGCGGCGGTTGCGATCGATCAAGCCTCGCAGGATTTGGAATACGTTTGGCAGGCGATGAACTTCGTCAAGGATAACCAGCTTGTCGTCATGGCTTGCAAGATAAAGCTCCGGTTCCGACAGTTTGGCTCGATCTGCTTCCGATTCGAGGTCGAGATAGATGGACGGTCGGGTTTCGCCAATATTGAGTGCTAATGTCGTTTTACCGACCTGACGAGGGCCCAATAGCGCAACCGCAGGGCTTTCGTTAACCAGATGCAGGAGTTCGGCTTCAATTCTTCGCTTAATCATCCTTGCATTTATGGAGTACTGTTCCGGAATTGCAAGGAAAAGTTTATCTATGTAAGGAACCGCGTGGCCCGACCGCTACGCCGTGTCGCATTATTGTAGTAACTCGATGCCTGCTGAACAGACCGATGCTTTGACTGCTCCATAGCTTCGGGCAGTGGGATACCACGATTGGCAGCCTCTGTTAGATAGCCGGACCGCAACCCGTGCGCGGAAAACTCCACACTGTCCAACCCCGCCATCTCTGCCCGTTGCTTGAGAATGGCATTGACCGACTGCGGATCGAGCGCCCGCCGGGACACGGTGCCCCATCTTCCGATCCCCCGGAAGACGCTGCCCTTGTCGACCTTGGCGGCCGCCAGCCAGGCATTCAGCGCTTCCACCGGCCGACCGGTCAGATAGACGACGTCGTCCTGCTCGCCTGATGTCGTCTTGGTCCGGCCGAGATGAATGGCGAGTGAGGGGAGGGGAGGGCCGTCTTCAACTTCGATTGGAGGTTCCACGGTCAACTGTTCCAGGCGAAGGCCTGCGATCTCGCTACGTCGTCGGCCGCCCGAGGCAAAGGCGACCATCAGGATCGCCCTATCTCTGACATCGCGCAGACTGTCGCTGGCACACGTGGCAAGCAGCTTTGCCAGGACATCACCGGTCACCGCTTTCGCGCTCTTGCGGCGACGCTGCCTCGGGACGGCCCGCACGGCCAGACGAATGGCGGATTTAAGGGCAGGAGAGGCGAAGGCGCCTGAAAGCGCACGCCATTTCGTCAGGGTCGACCAGCTGGCCAGACGGCGGCGGACCGTATCCGGTGCATGCGGGCCGACGGATTTCAGAAAGCCCTGGCGCCGGAGGTTGTCGTCGACGTCCACAGGCATGCCGTGATCCGGATCGGCCGCACGTTTCTCCGGATCCCACAGATGGTGCGCGACGAATTTCAGCAGCAGCGCCTCGGGCGCTGGCCAAGGCAGGGAGGATCCGGTCGCGGCCAGTCCCCAGGCTTCGAGATAGGCGAGATCGGATGTGAGCGCTCTCAGCGTATTGTCGCCCATACCGCGTTCAACGAGATGCTTGAGAGTTTCGACATCCTGGTCGGTGAGAAGCTCGGCAAGCTCGTCGCGGCGCTCCATTGGCAGGACGGCGGCAATGGTGTCGAGTTCTTCGGCGCGGCGCTCGACGGCAGTCAGGGATGTTTTGGTCTTGGCCACGGACGCTCCAAAAGGACGGTTTCGGCGGCCTCGAAGGCCGTGATTTGCCTCGATTCTTGCTGATTTGCGACTCCAGATCAACTACTATCGATAAGGGGTACTTATCGATGGTAAATATACCAACCTGGAATTATACCATGTGAGGAATAATAACATTCAGCTAGAGTTCCTTTAACAAATCATTTATCATGATTTCAATGGCTTACGATATCGCGAAAATCAGCATGACAGCGCTCATGGAGTCGGCTTTTCGGGCTGGCGTCTTATTGGCGCGTCTCGACGAGCGTATTGCGCGCTCGCCGGTCGGAAGCGGGTGGATCGAGCGGCAAAATTTCGCCGACGCCTGCGCCTCGTTGTGGATCGACGGCGAACTGGTCCATTTCGAAGACCTCATCCTGCATGACGCGACCCGCGACATCCGCACCCCGACCCACGAACTCACCATCGCCCGCGACGTGTTGCGAACTCGCCGACGTATTTCTGGCCAGCCGCCGGATTGGGCTTTGTCCGCCGAGGGTGTCCGCACCTTGCGACAAACATCGGACATCACGCCGGCGGGCGCCGAGGCTGCGGAGCCAATCGGCGTCATGCGGCCGGCGGTCCCAATCGAACAAGGGGAGGGGGATGATGACGCCAACGATCTGCCCGGCGTTGATTATGCCGCTATCGACTCGCTGCTCGCTCGATCCGAGGCAGCGATCGAAGACGCAACTCGTCCTGGTCGCGCCGGCGGCCGTGCAACGGCCGGCCGTCCCGAAAAGGATCCATTGATCTACGATCTTGATTGGGACGAGGATGTCCGGCTCGACGAATGGCGCGGCGTCCTGCGGCAGGCCGAACATCTGCCGGCGGTGCTGCAGGCGATCATTGCCCTCGATGCCTGGAACGAGATTTTGGTCCTGGAGCACGCGCCCTGGCTTGGCCGGCTATTTGCCGCCTCTATCCTACGGGAATCCGGCATCACATCAGGCGCCCATCTCGCGGCCATCAATCTCGGTCTCAAAACCATCCCCGTCGATCGGCGCCGACATCGCGACCGGGAGACCCGGCTGCTCGCAATTGCCCACGGTCTTTTGGCGGCCGCCGAGATCGGCATGAAGGAATACGACCGGTTGATTCTGGCGAAGACGATGATGGACCGGAAACTGGAGGGGCGGCGGACGTCGTCAAAACTGCCGGAGCTGATCGAGCTCGTCATGGCAAAACCATTGGTGTCGGCCGGGATGGTCGCAAAGACGCTCGATGTGACGCCGCAGGCGGCGCGGCGGATTGTTTTGGAGCTGGGCCTGCGCGAGATGACGGGGAGGGGGAGGTTTCGGGCGTGGGGCATTCTCTAGGACAAGGTCGGCCAATTCGCCAGCTCTCTCTGGATGCCACCGCAGTTTCGATGTCACGGTCCCGTATGGAACTGCTGCGGATCGTTAGTGGTCACCCTCAAAATTCTAGCTTGATGCACTGGAAAAACCTAATTTACGTCTGCCTTCAAATTGAAAGACATCAGTTCGCTCCTAAGTCATTTTCACCTTCCGCCTTCGCAGTTGAAGTTAAAAGCTCCTCTGCTTGGTCAAGAAAGGCCGCGATTCCGCTGTTATTGCGGGCACCTTGTGCTCGCCATTCCCGCAATGGCCTAGCCGTGGCAAGCATTTCTGCCTCTCGCGAAAGCTCCTCGAGAGCTGCGCTCTCTTTTCCGCTACGTTGAACGTAGTACTGTGCCCACCTCGTAAAGGCGAATATCCACATCGCAACCAACAAAGCGTCATTCCATCGAGACCAATTGGATGTGCTAGCAAGTGGTTGCTGGATGGCGTGCTTCTGACCCTTCAGTATAGATTTCAAAACGTTTAAACTGCTCGCTTGTTGATCGTTACTACTATAGGCAAACAAGATCGCAGCTATATTAGTCGTCTGGCCTTCACGAGATTTTTCGAAGAGCCTCGAGTCTTTTTGCATCGGTCCGAGCAGCATATTCAGTTCCTCGAACCAAATACCGCAGGCGTCGTCAATATTTGCGCGCTCGCTCTCCAGCAAAGGAAAAATCACATCTCTTGAAAGCCATGGTTCCGCCCAGGCCAACTCGGGCATATGGCCACGCATAGAACGAACCAGACGTTTCAGATCCTCTGCCGGAATTGGTGATGGGAGCGCGTCTCGCAATGCTGCCAGCAAAGCATCGTAGATGCCAGATTTTTCAGGATTCTTTGCTGCACGACAAATCATCCATCCGAGGGTGTGAATCTGCTCGGGATATGGAAAAGCGGCAATTAATCTTAGTGCTTCTGAAGGCCCCTCGGATTTTCCAAGCTGCCGCTCGATCGCGTTGAGGCCCATCCAATGCATGAGGCTGTTTTGGCTGCGAATAAGCGAGTCCCGCTGCGTCGGGTTAATGTTAAAATCGGCAGACAGCGAGATTTCGCAGGCAATCTGGCTCAATAGCGATAGTCGCAGTGCCCCTTCGACCTTTGGCTCTTCAGGAAGAGATCCTATTTTTGCCTCGGCTATCTGAAGAAGCACCTCCGGGGTATGCAACCATAGAATCTTGATTGCAAAAAACTCTGACCAGGCCAGGCCGGAGAATTTTGTCATATGGCTCAGGTGATCGAGACGATATGGGCTGTGCAGGAGCTCATCGAGCGAACTTTGAAAGAGCCTAGAGTCCAATACAGTCCATTCTTTATCCCCGGCGTCATGAGCACGACTAAAGGACCTTTCGATAACTTGGGCAAGGAGCTGCAGAAGGCCGTGATCGGATTGAAACTCACGATAAACGCGGTCGTCGATATGGGAATGTGCAAGAATGTCACCTATAACGCCCCACCAAGCTTCGAATTCATCGAAATTCTCTGCCTGTTTCGTGACGCAATTGCGTAAGCCGGGTGTATCAGGCAATGCCAGCGCTTCATCCTTGAGCAGGCCGAGGTCTGTCATCTGCTTTTTTAACTCAGCTCCGTTGAGGCCTTCCAGCGAAATTTCGCCGGTCCACGCACTCAGCACATCTCCGGCCCGCATCTTCTCCAGGAACTGCAGCGGCTCGTAGTTCATCCGCATCGGGCGCGAAGTCTTGGTTTCGAAGAGAAGGCGCATAGAAGGGTTGTCTGCCTCTTCAGTCGATTGGGCGGCTTTTGCCTCCTGAATTAGAGTTGATTTGTAGTCCTCCACTGCAAGCAGGGTGTCCGCAGGAATCGGGGTAATCAGTAGCGGATAGTTTTCAGCTGCCTTTTGAAGCGAATTCGAAAAATGAAAGCCCGCTGCCGGCAGCCCGTCCGGAGCCATGAAGAGGACGTAGCGATCATGCAATCTACCTTCTTTCAAGCCGTATATCCGCAATTTCAAATGTTCTATTCTGTTGCGATTATTTTCGCAGATTGCAATCAGGTTGCTGATCCGGGTCGGCGTGGCGCTCTCCGATCCATCTGCTACGGGGCCATCCGCTTTGTGCCGCACCTTTGGTAGCGACGTGAATACTATATAGTCCCCTTGGGCTGAGGCTCCGAGCACCATAAGGCTTAGGCCCACATCTTCGAAATAAGGATCGAAAATCACAATCTGATGATCTCGATACTTGTTTAGCAGCTGCTTGAACCACTCGACGAATTGAAGACGCCCGTCACCATTACCTTCGCTCCAGCGTAAGAAGAAGCGTCCATCTGACTTCGAAGGATGGAGACGCGCAAAAAGCGACCCGAGATTGTGATTGGCCGGAACCCAAGGATCCGCGGCGCGTCCGCCCACGCTGCTTTTGAATGCATGGCTGCTACGATCAATTGTCAGCGCACCTTTCACTCGGGCCGATGCTGCCGGACGGGTAGTTTTTTCTAGCCAGTCAAACTTGACCGGACTACTGCTATGGCCTAACGCGTGACCACTGAAGCTTATCTCCCGAATATAGCTGATCCGCCAACGGCAGCACAGGATGCCTTGGCGAAGATGGTTGTCATTGAATCCATAAATCTCAAGTTCCGTGCTGTCGGTTCTGCTGCGGAACTGATCGGGTAACTCGAATTTGCACTCAAATATTTCCGAATTTGTCCGCTCCGCAAAAGCAATTGCGGAATATGCAATTTGGCCACCATTCTCGATAACAAGGCGGAACTGGAAACCGGTAAAGAGTGACACTTGCTGCGGATCGAATTGCGCTGTGAGCGCCAGCGGGCTTTCGGTCCATTTTACATCTAACAACTGACGCTCGCGATCGTCCAGCGTCGGAAACACCATGAGCTCGATGTCGCCGAGACGTGAGCTGTCCACGCCGCCGAAATCCAGGCCGGTATCAGCGTCCAAGCGGCGAACTAATAATTCGGTTAGACGAACGCTGTATTCTCCTAGGAGGCGAAATAGTTCTTCTTTGTTGGCTTGGACGATGGACGCGCTGTAGGCGCCGGAGCCGCCGTGCGGACTGGATGGAGCTGAGCGCTCATATGCATCTCGATTGATCAGATAAGAAACAGGGCGATAGACCAAGGTACCAGCGGTCAACGATGCTGTTCCGAACTGCGCTTTTAATTTTTTTCTCTGGAAGGTCAGCTTCAGATCATCGCTGATTTCGGAGATAGTCCGGCCGGTACTGAAGTGTCGCAACAGCTCCGCACACCGCACACTCCGGATGTAGAGGCTGAGTTTCTCGATCTTTACATCCGCTTCCCCAATGACGTGAGAGTCGTTGTTGTCGCTGGCTGACCATGAATCGCTCGAGAAGTTGTAAGGGACAAGACGCCCATAAATGATCCGGTTCTCAATTGTGTCCGCGGACTCTATCCGCATGACCCAAAGCTGCAGAGCGCAGTCGCGTTCACCCGACGAGAATAAACGACCCAAGCGATCGTCATTGAGAAGATCGTCAAGTGTTGGAGCCGCTTGTTCTAGTTTTGCGTGTTTTCCCATTCTCATTTCACCAGTAAGAGGTCGAGATTTTTTCGATCTTCGGATAGAAGCCTCGGATATGATATGAATTGGGTTGTTAAGAACAGCACGAAATATGCGTGCCGTGAAGCTCCTGAGGCTGCCCGTCTTCCGTCTCTCGCGCGGGGCGAATTCCCGAAATCCTGGCCAGCGGTCGGCGCTATGCTGATTTCTTCGATTGCAGCAAGTTGAAAACGGACGGTCGCCCTTTGCTCATCCTGCTATTTTGCGACATCCCATATCCATCGGCGCACGAACTCAATTCGTCTGATGACCAGTTGATGATTTGGCATGTCCCATCGTTCCGCTAGGCCCGTCACGCGGGCGTATGAGGGATCCCATTGCCTTCCGGTCATTTCGGCGCGCACCATGCCGGTGTCCCAGACGAGCGATCCGCTCAGACCATAGGCTTGCTCCTTCCTGGTGTTCGCCCTTGTTTCCCGCGGCGTCCCACGTGTAAAATGGCTGTCACTCATTTCAAAGTTCAAATAGAAAAAGTTGTCTTCCGAGATGAACTTCTCGTTGATTTGCGTACAAAATCCGGTCGGCTTCGTATCGATGATACCATCCCAGGCCGCAGAATTTTCTTGGCTGTACCCCTGCAAGAAAAACACTTCTCCCCGCACAGGATCGTGTTTCTCCGCAAATAACGTTTCGAACTCGATTGGCTCAGACTCATGAATGGTATCAAGCCAAGCCTCTTCCTGAACTGGCAAAACGGCGCAATCCAACGCACCATCTGCTTCGATGTACTTGTAAGCTGACCTGTAGAGCTTTTCGGTATTTTGGAACCCAAACACAGCTCCACCGTCATCAGCGACGTGTTTACACGTTATAATGTGAAGTCTTTGATCGATGGTAAGTAGCGTCCCGGTACCCACCAGATATGCGTGATAATCGTCTACCCGCAGCAATGGAATGACCGATGGCCCGATCAGCCTGATCATGACGTCGGCGACGTGTGCCATCTTCTTTCGGAATTGTCCCTGTGCTTTGTCAGACACTGCAACCTCGATCAATCAATACGACTATGTCGGCGCAAGCTATGCGTTGTGGGTTGAACTGCGGTTAAGTTGAGTGGGCGAACATTGAGGTTTCAGGCAAGCCGGTCGGTTTGTGACAGGAATTTCACAAGTTTTATTCACTAATTCTCGCTGGGACCCGGTGTCCTTGTAGACCGATTTGGTCCGACGTGATCGACGGATGCCAAGACTGTAAATAGGACCAGGCCGCGGATCACCGTCACACGCTTTATGTCGATGGCGCGGAGCCGACCATTCGGCCGCCTCCGCAGACACCGGTTACGATCGCTTGCCCTACGGACGCCTACGCACCCGATTATGAAGCCCGTTCCGGACCGCTTCTGTCTGTTCTCGCCCCACGACATCGCCATCCGTTCGGGTCAAGTGACGGGCGCGGCAAGCCGCTTGTCGCGTCGGAGAAAAGCGGCTTTCGGCCTGCGGGCCCCTTCAAAGTTTGGTCAAGTGTCCGCGCAGCCCGTGGCGTCCAAACCGGCGGCAGGAAACCGACCATCGTATTGTTGCACTACCTCGGCCGTGTGGGGATAGCGACTAGCGGTAAGGTCAGAAACCTAGCAGCGCATTTCGATCTGGCGAATAGCAGCAGTCGCCGATCGCGCGAAGTCTGGTTGATTGAGGAGAATTCGCAGCATTCCCAAATCGCTCCTGTCGCCTAGCTGCCCGACGAGGCTCACTGCCCATGCTGTGGACCGCTCATCTTTGCGACCGTGACTGTCTAAAGCTGGAGTGCCATGAGGCAGGAGCTGCCGTGCAATTTTAAGCAATTCCGGCTGAAAAAGTCGAGAAATCTCGACCGATCCATAGCTTCTTGACTCAGACATCGGCGAGCGTTGTTCAAGCCCCTCGAGAATGACGTCATGCAGACAACTAATAACGATGGGAGCAGGTATAAGCAGCAACGCTTCCCAGGCCGCAGCTGCACCAGACAAGGCAGCCTCCGAACGAACTTCAACATACCTTACGATGTCACGGAGGTGTACGAAACATCGCTGGCGATCGTCATCCGTAGGCGCTTCAGGCAATTCGACTCCATGTCTCGCAAGGAACCTCGTCGCTAGAACAAAAACCGCGATTTCGTCCTGCCAGTGCGGATTGCTTTCCGGATAGCGCGCATAGCGAATGAAAAGTGGCGCACTCGAAGGGTCATCTCTATCTGCCACTGCGGTCGCTAGCCATTTCAACGACATGGAGCGGCGAACGCTATCGGCTTGAAAAGCGCGGGTTACCAGTCGCTTCTTCTCGATATCCGAAAGGCCGTTGATCTCCTCGCAATATATGCCGTCGAACGGATGATCGAACTGGGCGACGTAGACCGACAGTGCCTGCTCAAAGGTATCTTCTTCATCCTCGCCGTCCAGCGCCGCGCGTAGCTGGTCTTTTATCCCTTCTCGTGCCTCTTCCGCTTCCTCATCGAGAGCACCCAGAAGCTTCAATGCCTCGATAATGCTGGTGCTGATAAAGATGTGAAAATCATTGGGCTCAAGTTGCTGTATCGCTTCGGTGAGGGTGGTAAGCGCCTCGTCTGAAGCGCGGCGCACAAAACCGGCGGCATGCAGGATGGCAAGCTGTACATGATACGGCTCGCGCCGAAACCTCGCCGTAATCACCTTTGCGAGTTCCTCGCAGAACGACGATTCATGCCCGGCATACAAAGAGTGCCTATGTTCAACGGCGAAATGAAGTTCGCCGGATGTCAAATCCATCAAATGTTTGGAGCGCATCACATCGCTTGGTCCAACGTCCTCCCAAAACGATTGCGCCGCTCCCACCATGAGCCGGAAACTCGATTTCCAGCCGGAATACAGGCCGAGATACGCAAGCCCAAAGCTGACACTTCGAAGTCCAACATTGTACCGTTGGGCATCATCATCTAACCGCTTTCGCTCCCACAGGAGCCGAGCGTCCATTGCTCGGCATAGCCTCAGGTATTCCTCGACCATAACGCCGAACTTTGCAGCAATGCCCAAACCGCAAAACTGGGCGATCTCTTCTTTGCTGTAGTCCGGCAGTTGCTCCCACTCGACACTGACCTTGTCCTCGGTCGCACGAAGCGCCAATCGCAGGTTTTCGATATCGAAAAGTATCTGGGATGCCGCTTGGGCCAAGATTTTGCGGGACGCCGACCTGGCAACTGGGCCGGACTCGCCCATAGCGCATTTCGCTAAAATTTCAGCGCTCGTCAGTGAGCCTAGGATTTCACAGGCTGTTGTCTCGTCGTCGACTGCCGCCAAAACATCCGGTGCAAGGGCTTCGGCAAAGGCGGTATTTAGCGCTTGCGACACTGCACCTGTTCCCGAACGGGCAAGCTGAGCGTAGGCCTGCGCAGCGCAGCCAAACAGGAACATCTCGTGATAGAAAGAGATGCGGCCGGCGCGGCGTTCAAGCAGGCCGGATGAGACCATTGTCTCGCACTGCTCATCGCCAAGACCATTCGCGATCATAATGTCGTCGAATGCGGTCTCGGTCATCGAATAAGAGAACTGCCCAAAGAGCTGAAGAGCGAAGGATCTTAGACCGGCGTAGCAGGTTCTCGCGTTCTCTCCCAAGCGTTTTCGGATGATCTGATCAACAAGAGTGCTTCTTGTCGCATCAAAACCAAGCTCTCCTTGAAGTTCGGCCACCATTCTCGCCTCGAGGCCGCTTCGCACCCCTGTAAGAACCTTCTTCGCCTCAGCAGAGAGAGAGGATGCTGCTGCGGCTGTCGCGATTCTATTTTTCAGGCCATCATCCGGTTCACTCACCCTGATGAGTGCCAATTCTTCAAGAATGGCCGGTCTTTTGCCCTGGCTGGTGACGACCAACTGTGCTCCGTATCTCCTGGCAAGGATTTTCAATCCGCGGAGTGTTTTTTCAACGACGTTACCGGGTAGCTCGTTTAGGCCGTCAAGAAAGATGCACACACGCGCGGACGTCTGCCGGACAGCTTTCAGCAGCGAGGCCAGGAGGATATCCGCCACGAGTGCAATTTCGGTTTTCAGAGCATCGGCAAGCGATTCCGAAATGTCTTTTGCCTGCACAAACAGGACTACTGCACCATCCCGCGCCAGATGTACCGCAGACGCCTTCGCCATCAGGGTCTTGCCGCATCCTGAAGGGCCTGTGACGAATACTCCCGCATTTCCTCCAGCCAGCGCAGACGCAATGGCATCACGTTGCTGATCGCTAGCGGCGATCCAGCCATCGGCCTGCGGATTATAGTCCCTGAGGAGAGCTTCTCGATACCGCCCCATGAGTTCGGCCGGCGCATTGTCGAATGCCTCGATCAATGGCACTCGCCTGAGGCGCTGGCGTTCAGCCCATTGCCTCCACTCCTCAAGAGACCAAGGGTTACCATCCTCCCGAGAAAGTGCTGTAAGAAAGTCCGCCAAGCCGCCAACATACACCTTGAAGTTTCCAGGCGTGAGATCGGAGCCTTCAGGAATATCCTCGGTGAAAACAACGTGTGCCTGGGGATGAAATTCCTTCGGCAAGCGCCCCATGGCGTCGCGAAGGATATTCTTCTGACGGAGAGCCTGCTTGTAGCCATTGGTGACGGTTGTCCAACCGCCATCGGCCGTCGCGTACTCCCACATGCCCTCGATATCGCCGCGCACAGGAAAGGCGCTTGACTTGACCTCGGTGACGACAACGCGGGTAGCTGTGATGACAACGAAGTCGAACTGCCGCCCGGAAAGCTCAAAATTGGCGAACACCAGAAGTGGTTGTTTGTGTTCATCGGAGAATTTACTCAAAGCTCGGAGAAGCTTTACTTCTGAGCGGTGCGCGATTGGGTCGCCTATAAAAATGTCCAAATATTCGTTGTGACTCATGCCGTTTATTCTAGCAAAGTTTTAACTCGCCCGCACCAACGCCGATCTGGACGGGCTAGCGCGGGAATCGTGAAAAGCTCCGCCCTGGCGTCACGGACGAAGCTGAATCGCGGGCGTGCATACCAGTAGTAATATCAGCGGCAGAAGAATTTATTCGGCAACATTGGGCGGATGTATTCGGCGCACTCATCGATCGCAGACGGGCTTTTGGGGCGTCGCTCCGAGTCGTCCAACTGTCCTGATCTTAAATCGGCCGCGAAAAGGCTTCTTGCGAGATGGTGTGTAAAATGTGACGTTACACTCGCCCATCCTCAAGGAACTGACCCACACGCATGAGCGACGCCTATTTGCAGGGAATATTGGCCCGCGAGGCCGTCGATACCGGGCCATATTCGCCGGTGCGGGATGTTCAGGGGATTCTGACGCCGCTGGTTGGCGAGTGGGCTAACGGCAACCTGATTTCGATTAGCCCGAGTGGATCATTTTCAAAGGGAACAGCCAACCACAGCGGCACGGATATCGACCTGTTCATCTCGCTGTCGGAGAACACGCCTGATACGCTCCAGGAGATATACGACAAGCTGTTCGCCAAGCTCGCAGGGGCGGGATACGCGCCGAAACGACAGAACGTTTCCATAAACATCAGGGTCGGCGGCTACGACGTGGACCTGGTCCCGGCCAAGCGGCAGAACGCCTTGTCGAACGATCACAGCCTTTATCGGCGCAAGGCCAGCACCTGGACCAAGACCAACGTCCAAACGCACATCAAGACTGTTTGGGCGGGCGCCCGGCAGCAGGAGTCGCGCCTCATCAAGCTGTGGCGAGACCAGAAAGGGCTAGATTTTCCGTCCTTCTACGTTGAGCTGGCCGTCATCGTGGCGCTGAGCAATACGAATTACCCGACCTTGAGCGATCGGATCGTCGCGTGCCTCACCTATCTGCGCGACACATTTGCGAATGCCCGGTTTGTCGATCCCGCCAACACCAACAACGTGATTTCGGACGATCTGACGGCTGCGGAAAAACAAAGGATCAGCGCTGCCGCGGGGCAGGCGCTTAACGGTGGCTGGGAGCAGTTTATCAGATGAGTGGGTGGTCGCTGCAGGAATTACTGGCTGGGTTGCACGACAAGGTGCAGGAGGACCTGAACCGAGCGCGCAAGTCGTTCGCCCATTCTGGCACGAAAGGTGACGCCAGCGAAGCCGTTTGGGTCGATTTGCTGAACACCTATCTGCCGAAGCGGTATCAGGTAGACACCGCCCATATCGTGGACAATCACGGCACGTTCAGTCAGCAGATTGACGTCGTCATTTACGACCGGCAATACACGCCGCTGATTTTCGAGATGCACGGCATCAAAATCATTCCGGCCGAAAGCGTTTATGCCGTATTTGAGGCCAAGCAGACGCTGAACGCGACCTATGTGGGATATGCCCGCGACAAGGCGGCGAGCGTCCGTAAGCTTGACCGCACCAGCCTGGCGGTGACGTGGCTCGGCGGGAAGTCGGAACCAAAGAAGCCGCACTGGATTCTCGGTGGCATCCTGACGTTCGAAAGCGAGTGGAGCCCGCCGATGGGCAAAACCATGACGGACCTGCTCGACAGCGCACCGGATGAAAGTCTGCTCGATATCGGCTGTGTGGCGGCACACGGCTGGTTCGGCCGCAAGGCCGACGGCGTTACGGCCGTGACACTCAACGGCAAGTCCGTCACGGGATTTCTGTTGGAGCTGATCGCTCGGCTGCAGGAAATCGGAACCGTGCCGATGATCGACGTGCGGGCTTATGCTCGCTGGCTGGCGGAAAACTAGGAGCGCTTGATGCTTAAATTTGACCCTGCATGGCGGTTTTCCAGCCCTGGACCGGCGCCGGCGACCCTGTCGCGCGCATTCTATGATTTCATCGAAAAAATCGCCTCTCAGGGAAGCACCTGGGGGATCGTGGAACGCTTCAAGGAAGCGTTCGGCGGTTCGGGGAACAGCAGCAGCCTTAGCTGGGCGTGGTCCGATCTGGATAGCGCAATGCGCCGGGCGGAAGAAAACGCGCCACTGTTCATCGAGGCGTTTTATACGGTCTGCATGGAGTGCGCTGATGACGGCCTGGGCGTGCCCGACGTGGCGATGATCAATCGCGTACTTGCGGAACACGGCGCGGGCTATCGAATCGAACCGCCCCATCTGGTCGCCGCAAACCCGCAGACCCCACCGATTTCCGTGCCCGACGCCGCACCTTCCCTCGACGCCCAGGCGCGGGAGCTGATTGACGCGTCGCTCGAGGAGTCGAACCGGCTCCTCGGAGAAGGTAAAAGCCGCCAGGCGGTCTCTGAAATCCTCTGGCTTCTGGAGTCGGTCGCGACCGTGTTCCGGGGCACCGGCACGAGCGATGGCACGGTTCAGGGAAAATACTTCAACAAGATCGTCGGCGAAATGAGATCCGGCAATCGCGGAACGGCTCAGGAGCAAATCCTTGACTGGATGACGAAGTTGCACGGCTTCCTGTCCTCACCAACCGGCGGCGGCGTACGTCACGGCATGGATCTCAAGGCCGGGGTCGCCATCCAGCAGCATGAGGCGCGGCTGTATTGCAATCTGATCCGGAGCTACATCACCTATCTCATCGAGGAACACGAGCGTCTTCAGAAGATGGGAACCACTGCAGCGTGAAGCGGCGCGAATGCTTTACTTCGGATCGATCGATTAGGATCGGAACACGGCGCACTTTTCGTTCCGATCAGCGTTTGGGCATGTTACAACTGCTTTTGCGGTACAAAAAATGAAGATTACGTATGGAAACTAGCGACCCCACCCGTCGGGAACCGAGCTTCCTAAGGTAGGGTCGATATCCGACCAGTAAAGAAGCGCGGACTATATAGCTATAGTGGTGGACACAGCACAATTAACGGAGATAGGGGTACCCCCTGCGTTTTCCATACCCCTGCCAGCCCGCGTCATTGAAAGCTTGTATGCCCCTGCGTATCTTCTTTGCAGCCGAAGGAGATTTAAACCATGAGCGCAACGCCTACCGACGCAGAAGTCATCAACTTTCCCAAACCCGCAGCCAAAAAGCCGTCCTCTACGGAGCGCATCTGGGGAAGGCTGTTTATAGTCACGGCTATGCGGGCATTCCCTCCATCCTGATCCAGGCCCAGCGGCGCCTCGGCATCAACGCGATGCAGATGAACATCATTATCCAGCTTCTGGATTACTGGCACGAGCCTACGCGCAAGCCGTTTCCGGCCAAAAAGGAACTGGCGAAACGCATGGATGTCACGGAGAAAACCATCCAGAACAATATGCGCGCCCTGGAGAAGGCTGGCTATATCAAGCGAGAAATGCGCAAGACGGCCGCTGGAGACTGGAACAGCAATATCTACCACCTCGACGGTCTGGTGACGGAGATTCAGGCGCTTGAGCCGGAATTCGCGGCTGAAAAGAAGCAGCGGAAGGAAGCCAAGGCGGCTTTGCAAGTTCCGAAGCACGTCAAGTGATTAGGGCAAAAAATTACCCCGGCCGCATGCCTAGGGCAGAGACGGTACCGGGGTGTACGATTATCTATATAGAAGGGGTGGGGAAAAAATGCAAGGGGAAGTAGGGAAGCCAGTTTCCTATGAAGCGCTGGAAATGGCGCTTTCCCTAGAGCGGTTTGGCCGTTACCTCGATTGGGCGAACGGCGACCGTAGCCGCGCTATTGAGCTATATACGCTCAACACGCTGATTTCGGAAAGCCTCTATACGCCGCTGCAGATGCTTGAAGTGGCGCTGCGCAACCGAATCCATGCAGTCATGACCGAAGCGGTTAATGAAAGCTGGTTTCATGAACCGGGGTTGCTGCTCGGCGAATGGCAGCCCGAACAACTCGCCAAGGCCATCCAGGACATTGAGGCAGACAAAAAAGAAGCGACCCCCGGCCGGATCGTCGCGGCCCTGACCTTCAGCTTCTGGACCGCTATGTTCGGCAAGGACTATGAAACATTGTGGCAGACGACGCTGCACAAGATCGGCCGTAAGCCAGACGGAAAGGGGCTGCGAAGAAAGGATTTCTCTGGCCCGCTGGCGCAAATCCGCAGCCTGCGCAATCGCATTGCCCATCACGAGCCTGTCATCATGTGGAACCTGCCAAAGCGCTACGAAAGCATGGTGGAAATAACGGGCTGGCTGTCCCCGGCCGCCGCGGCCTGGTGTCAAGCGCACTGCCGGTTTTCAAAGGTCTATCCGGCGGAACCGATCATGCTGCATCAGCCGCTCAAGGAAGCGAAAGCCGGGAAGCCTGATAGGATGAGCGACCGCGCCTAAGCCATCTGACTTTGCGCCACCATGCCACGCTGATCGACCACAGATGGAGCAAGACGCGCGTCGTCTTAAAGAAACAAGACCTACAATCGCAGAGTTTAAGAACTATTCCACTTCATCAGAAACGCGCTAATCCCGATGTCACAAATCGATCGCCTGAACCCCTATCTGCATGGCCCTGTCACGATCCGTGCCCCGAAAATGACGCTCTTAGCCCGGGACTTCGAACCGCCCTTGGCGGAGGGGGAAGGCGTGTTCGAGCTCGTGTCCGAGCGGGAATTCCGCTATCGCATGACAGGGCTGCCTGTCGATCTGAATCACAGCCTACAAGCTCTCAATCGGGAGCGGGATGAGCCGTACGACCCTCTCAACAGGTTCCGTCTCGTGATGACCGACGCGGACGGGACAGAATGGATGGGCGGCTGGACGGTGCCCGATGTAGATCCGGATGGCGATCAATGGGTGCTTCAAGGCACGGTTCAAAGTTTGAGCGCCGGCGTTCAGGGGCCTGCAATGGGGGAAGGCGGCGCCGAAGCCCGCTTTCTCATTCCCCGAAATCATAGCGCCTCGATCATTTTTCGTCGCTTTGTGCAGAGCGACGACGGGAAGGGCGGACTACAGGCCATCCGCACCATCGAAGCTCTCGGCGTGCTGGTCAGGTTCGCGTTCGATAGCGAAACCAACGTGCTGTCGATTTCGGCTGACAGCAGCGCGGCACTACCCGCGCACAACGCGGAGAACTGGTTCGGGGAACCGCTCCGGATTCTTTTCGGACAGTTGGTGTTTCCGCGTCTGGTCGAGCGTCGGTTTCCGGACGGGCGGTCGATGCTCTGGGTGCGACAGTCTCCCGTCTGGACTGCAGATTCGACATGGACCGCTTTGTGGAACGGTGACGACCGTCTTACGAACGACGCCGATTTCTTCGATCTCTATGCTGGGCTCCTTACCCTGGTTGCGCGCGAAGGAGGGTGGGAAAGCCACACGATCACCACCTTCTATGAGGAAGTGATCCAATCTGCGCAGGGTTCCAGATGGGTGATGGCGCTGACGCTGGCCAGCAGTATCGAAGGCGTGGCGCGTCGCCTCGTTCCTGGAGGCACGCTCAGAACCGACGCCGATCAGGCCGCTATCGATTCCCTAGTCGCTCATATCGAGCAGTGGGAGGGTGCGTCGAGGCTAAGGGATGCAGCCAAAGCCGCGGTGAATAGAGCGGATGCGGTTTCCGTGCAGCGGGCGCTTTACACATTGGCGGATGAGAGGGTGGGAACAAGACCTCAGGTAGCGTCCTGGATAAAGATCCGCAACGGTGTCATGCACGGCAAGCTTGTTTCGCCCTATTCAAGCGAGGAGGATGACCAGATCATCATCAATCTAGCCGGTCTGCTTCGGGCGCTGACGCGAGAAGCAGCGCGGCGCGCATTGATTTGATCCTTGAGAAGGCGCGAGCGAAATCGGAATGTTCTATGTATCGAGCATGTTAAACTGATGCAGCAATGTCGGAGCCGCAAGTGTCGCTATCGGCAAGGCCGCAACAAAAGCATCGACCTCTTCCTCGATGCTATGAAATCTTCCAACGGTTCGTCTCCTGCATTGCCGAGATCGGCATAACTTTATCAATCGGGAAATTCCGCTCGGGGGTGGGCAAGCCTCGCTGCAGCGAGAAGATCCGAAACATCATTCAAAAGAATATAATCGATGCCACCGAGTAGGTGTGCCAGTCTTGCTCCATAATCATGGGTATTATCACGACCGCCGCCCGTGACGATTGAGCGGATGAGGAACTTTCGAGCTTCCTCGTCCCCGGGCTGCACGAGATACCTGATGTCCCTCAAGGCGCATTCGACCATATACATAGCAAACGTATCGCCGACACGTTGGGACTGGAGAACATAGTAGAGGCACGTGCCAAGACTGCGCGCCGCATTCGCCGGAATGCCCGCCGATCCTTGGTGAAGGCTTCCCGGAAAACTACGATGAACCGATCCCTCTGGGGCCTTTCGAGTAAACTGAACCCAGTGTCCCAAGGTGTTGATACATTCATAGATCAGGTGAGCATTCCAAGTCGGAAATTCATCACCCTGAGCGATCTCGGGACCGGTGGCATCGTAGATGTCAACCAGCTCGCCAACGAAGTGATCCAGGTATCTTTTGTGCGATTTAAGCATACCCAAAAAGCAGCTGCTCCATTGAGCGTGGGGTATGCAAATTTGCTCACCCAGCCCCTCCTGCGACAATCTGTCCCGACGGCGGAAATTTTCATGGGAAAACAAGCCGGCGTGGATCTTCCGTTCCGGATTTGTGCTATAACCAGCTTAGTGAGTCGTTAACCATATCAAGGTTTTTTTGACTCGCAGTCGGTTTTATCCACAGCGTCGTATTGACGATTTGTGGAAAAAATGTAAAATCGCGCAGCGGCATATTCAATAGCTATTGATTTGTATTCAATTCTCAGATAACAAAAAAGCCGGAGACACGTTTTGCGTGCTCCGGCTTCTGTGTTTTCCGAACGCTGAACGTCGGCCTCGGTTCAAGGAGACACGGCGCGGCGCACGTCAACGGTGACACTTGGTGTGTATCCCTCGCGAAGCCTTTTTTCAACTGGCCGCAGGATTGAACCCACAATGGGATCTCATAGCAGTGGCGGTGGTGACCGTCTGAAGCCGGGGCAGGCTGCCCCTCGTTCTGATCAGTACGACCTTGTCGGCGCCTGGGGTGGTTGCCCCGGTCTCGAAGTGATGGGGGGCAAGGGTAAGACTTTGCATCCCCGCAATAGCAGTCCCCGCCTTACCCCCTTGATCGTCTCCCAGATCAAGGGCCTCTGGCAGCATACCCGTCTCAACCAAGCTCAGATCGCAGCTCGTCTTGGTGAGCTTAACCAGGGTCGTGTCTCCGAAGTTATCTCTGGTCAGCGCTTCCCTGAAATCCAGCCTGCAGATCTGCAAGCCGTCCGTTCTTACATGTGAGGTGAACCATGGCACGCGATACGCACCGTGTAATGCCTCATCCTGACGGTGGATGGCAGGTTAAGCGTGATGGCGACCAGAAGGCCAGCCATCGCACCGACATCAAGAGCGATGCTGAGAAACTCGCCCGTCCGATCAGTCGGAACCAGGGAACGGAACTCCAGATCCATGGCAAGAATGGCGTGATCCAGCGCTCCGATAGCCATGGCAACGATCCGAACCCGCCCAAGGACAAGAAGTAAGTCGCCGGGCGATCTGGGACAATTAGAAAAATGCACCTGGTGACCACTTATCTCCGGGTGCATTTTTAAAGTTGAATTTCCATAAGTTGTATTGTCATATTCTCTGAATTGGGGAACGAAAAGTCATGTCACGATGCACGGCGCCGAGAAACGGCCACCGCACTGCAAGCGGTCGAGAAAACTGCCCCGCATGTAGTCGCGGGTATAGCCGTTATGGCGGTGGATACAGCAGCTATTCAAGCTCTTACCCATCTTATTCTTCGGGAAGCACCGGTGGTGTCCGGAGCAGCGGGGGCGGGGGCGGTGGTGGCGGAAGCGCAAGGCCACGCTGGTCGCGAGCCGGTTCTTCCGTGTCTTACACCCTTTCTGAGGTGCTCGCCCTCACACCGGTACGGGAGAGCGTCGAAAGACAGGCGCCGTTGGATCTTCGGGACGTCTTTCTTTGCCATGCTTGGGACGACAGGCAGGGCGCTGCGAAGGAACTTCACGATCTTCTGGAAGGACTTGGTGTCAAGGTGTGGTTCAGTGAGAAGGACGTGGGCCTTGGAGTGCCATTGCTTCGCGCCATTGACAAAGGCCTGGCCAATTCGCGGATCGGTATCGTCCTTGTAACGCCCGCGCTGATCGCTCGCCTTCCCAAAGAAGGCATTGCCGACAAGGAACTCTCGGCACTCCTTGCGGGCGAACGGCTTGTTCCGGTTGTGCACAACACAACATACGAAGCTCTTCGCAACGTTAGCCCGCTACTTGCATCCCGAAGTGGCCTGAGCACTGCAGAAGATCCCATGGCAACTGTTGCGGCCAAACTCGCCGAACTGGTCGCCCTTTAACGTGCAGCACAACAGATCGAGGGATGACAGCATGCAGAAGTACCGTAAAGTGCCCTGGCAACGGAACCTCAGACAGGTGCCGGCTGCAATTCTGAACAAAATCCAGCATCTTCCCACAGATGCTTTCGTGGTTGGCTGCGTCAAAACGTTGACGGCGTCACAGCTCACTGATCCCTTCGGCCACCTGGCTCCTCCTGGTGAACTCGACGCCGCGAGCGATGTCCTGCCCCCGGCCAACATGGGCTTGTATTCAGAGCGGAATACGCACGGCTGGGTGGAAAAACGCAAAGACCTCCCGAAGATAACGAAAACATTTTACTGGGAGTCGCCCAACTTTGGTGATGCTGCCACTTATGGAACGCACCTTCATTTCCATGACCGGCAGGTCTACCAAACCGAGTATCACGAGCCCCGTCTCTACAAGATCCGGACCAAGCTCCTGAAAATGGCTACAGGGCCTGTCGGCGGCGGTGTCTATCAGATCACGGTCGATCAGCCCCTTCTGCGCAGCCAGAAGGACTTCGAGAAGGAGCTGCTTTTTATCCTGAACCTGCTTCAGGAAAACTGCGGCGAGGTTGACGTTTTCAGCGATGGTGCGTCGGCCGAAGAGATTATTTCGACGCTCTCGCTGGACTGGGACGTTTTCCCTCCGGGAACCAACGAAGATATCGTGCGCCATTTCATAGGCGGGCGCCAACTGCCTGCAGGGAAGGCAGGGGTTGTCGCCGAAAGGGTCAAGTTGTTTTCACTGCTGAAACCTAACGCCTACCTCAAGGGTAAAGGCACCTTCGGAAACTACATTGGCGCCCGTTACGCGGACGATCTGGTGGTTTTCGAGAACATGGATTACGGCAATGCGCTCTACATCCTCTATGATGACTGGGCAGAGGTTTCCAAGCGCTCCAGGCTCGATCTCATTCGTGGAACCGATGCCACCTTCGATCGCCTGGTTCACTCGTATGGATGGGAACAGGCGTTCGGCAAGATCATGAAGAGGGAGAAGCGGAAACGGGGCTTGGTCTAACCCGGTTAACCGGTAACACAGCCAGGCGCCGAAAGCCTAGCTGTGCCGCCTTGAAACTACTTTTATCACTTCACATATCATGAATATGCCCTGGGTGGTTCGCAGACGCTGGCTTGGCATATGAATGGGTTACCAGTGGGCGCGGCCTTAGCCCAAACGCAGTCCGAACGACAGAAGCGTGGCCGCCGGGAGTTCACCGTCACTCTCGCAAGTCGCTGTCAATCCTGACGCCAGGTGAAGGCTGTCAGGGGTCTGAAGCGCGGGGTCGGCTCCGAAGAGCAGATGTTGACGCAGAGGGCATGGGACCGCCCTGGCTAAACCCCGGGGCTGGTCGTACTTATGTCCTCGCTTAAGGTCTCACCAAAGAGCAACAGGACGTGACTTTCTGGTCTGGTTGTGCCAGGCATTCGGTGCACGCATTAAATCAAAGGGCAGGAATGATGGGTCAGCAGCTTTCCAAGTGGAAACGGCGGAAAGAAGCGCGCCAGAGACTCTATGACATAGGTGAAGATAGGGCGCATACCCTGGTAATCCACTACTCCTGCGAATCCTTCTACGAAATCAAAGATGGCCGCACTCCGCGCGTTACATCCATAGCCGTTCGCTATTTTGCTTCCGGCACGACAGCCTCTTTTTCGATCCACAAATCTGCGGAGCTCAGTAAAATTGCGTTCGGAGACATTGATGGCCAATACGACGTTCTCGAGAAGCAAATGCTGGACGAGTTTTTCAAATTTATAGAAATTCATCAGCAATATCAATTTGTTCACTGGAACATGCGCGACATCAACTATGGCTTTCAAGCCATTGAACACCGCTACAAGGTGCTTGGCGGCAATCCGATTTCGATTCAGGAGTCAAAGAAAACAGACGTGGCCCGCCTGTTAATCGACGTATACGGTCCTGGCTACGCTGCGCATGGCAAGAGCGGGCGCCTCCATACTCTTATGGATCTGAATTCGATTAAGACGAAGGATGTGCTTACCGGCAAAGAGGAAGCACAGGCGTTTGATGATAAGGAATACGTCAAACTCCACCAGTCAACGCTGAAGAAGGTCGATGTCGTCGACAATCTGCTAGATCGTTTCATCGACGGTAATTTGAAAACACAGGCAAAATTTAAAGAAAAATATGGCTATCATCCCGCCATATTGTTTGAACTGCTTAGTGAGCATTGGATCGTATCCTTGCTCGGCGTGGCAATCGCGATGATATCATTCATCGCGGTGTTCTTTCCGGATTTGTTTCCTTCGATTTTCGGTTAAGACCGAACTGAAAGCAGTTTAGCCCATCAGGTCGTGTGGAATGGGGTCCGCACGTTCATTCCAGTCGATCACCCTCCGCGGCTGCGCGCTATTGTAGACCACTGACCCGCGACGCCGGAACGACTGCAGTGATGCTGTGGGAGACCTGGTTCGAGCCAGTCGTAGATGGGCCGCTTGTGATGAGCCAGACCGGTGCAGTCGCTGAAGCAGCACCGGTATATTTGACCGTTATAGTTCGCTTGCAACTGACAAAGGCATCCTGCTGTTGCCGATCGTTCATGTCATTCAGTGCATCGCGTATACAATCCAAGAGACCGGTCTGGAAAATATTCCGCTTATTGCAGTCGTCGAAATTTCCTGCGCTGATGTTGAAAACAGATCTGTAGGTCCGGGAGCTTGCGTCCGTCGTATCGATGCCACCTGACACGCCGATGTTGAACAGGGGAAATTTGAGCCCAACCGGTGTCCCAACACTTTTTGTGCTTTCCAGTACAGTCGTAATCCTGGCTTTCAGCAGGTCAGGTTTGATGCTGCTGTAATTTCCCGCCCGAATGGCGAGGGCAAGCTCACACTTGATGCTTGAGTTGATGACGTCCTTACTGAAATCCCAGATTTTTGGATAATATCTCGGTGCGGCAAGTGCCTGACCCGATATGAAGATCACACTTAACAGCACTGCAAAAATTCTGCGCATTTTCGCAAGCTATAGTAGTATGGACGATAAAGTCGAGGGTTCGATTTTAGCTTGATCCAACAAAATGCTCGAATTAGCCGCGGCTGGTAAGTTGAAAAGCCTCGGCTATGTTGAAAGGGGACTTGGCTCAAATGGAGGAGTTGGAAAATAGATGGAAATGGCGCTCCTCGGCGTTTCACCTGAAGCCTGGTTTCCGATCATTACGCTGCTTGTCGGCGCACTCCTCAAGGGAGTCTTCGATATTCTCACAGAAAGGCGTGCGGAACGTCGCGAGGCCCGGTTGCGCCGTGAACAGCGGCGCGACGCCCTTCAGCTGAAACGGGCTGAATTCCAGCATGCGACCCTTGTTGAGTTTCAGGAGGCGACCGGTCGGCTGGTGCGGCTTTTCGGTCGGGCGCACTTCGTCGATGAAATGCACTTCCGCGAAACAGGAAAGTGGAAAGGCGCTCGCCTTCCGTCCGACCTGGATCAGGATCTGGCGAACGAACAAGCAATCTTCGCACGCTTGCGAGTGCGGATCCGGGACGAAAAGACACGCAAGCTGGCTGCGGATTTTTCAGACCTGGCGATCGGCGCCATCATGTCCAAGGATCAGGACGATGCGCGTGCCGCAATGATGGCTATGACTGATCGCATGGTAGAACTGACGGAGCGCGTAGGGGAACTTATCCGGGATCTCGAAAGTGACGAGGATGCTCTTGTTCTGAAAGACGCGCGGTGAAAGGGCATTCATTGGGTGGAAGCCTCACCAATCCAATCCTTACCTTCCCTCCACTGCTTTGCGCACGATGTTAAATGCCAACGCAATGCCTGCGATAGCGTCCGATTGCAGTGATCCGCTCGTCGATGTGCGTCGAGTACTGGTCGATCGGGTCAACGCCCTATCCATGATAGACGACATTATCACGATTATTCAGCGCGATAAGCAATTGGGAGATCTGCGGGTCACGGGTTCGACTCCGTTCAAGGCGTTCGCCCATGAGGTTCAAGCCGCGGCAGCCCCCAACCCGCGTACACCGCAAAATAACAAACCTGTAATCTGATTTACTTCCCTAGGGGATAGCTCAAGACAGGTGGTACAGTTACGGTGTCAGTAAGCAAGTTCGGGTTGGGGAAGTGAAGTGGCTCTATCGCAGAAACAATTTCAAGAAATCCGCAGTCTCTTCGTTCATCCGGATGGTACACTAACTGAAGCCGCTCATCGCGAATCAACTGAAATTTCTTTGAATCTTATCCGCGACATAGTCGTAGAGCGTTTGAATGATGCAAGCTTCATTGATCTAATTCCTACAAGTATGCCCCTCGGGCAGAGCAGTGGATATCTAGTTGAAGACGCCGCAGGAATTGTTGAGAAGCGATTAATGCTAGTGGCGCAGCGAGCAAAAAAGTTACAGAAAGACGTTGATAAAGCAGTCCAATTGGAAGCCTTTCCAATCGCTGCCGCAATCGCGATCGAAGTGGCAGGCACCCACCCTAACACCGCCGATCTTCCTGACGGCGAGTCTGCGAGCGACTTTCGAAATTCGATGCGATCCTACCTCGCTGCAAAAAAGCGTTGGGACGATAAGGCAGATGCTGCTTACGAGCCTAACCAACTTCAAGAAGATATTTTTCAGATTAGAGCTGCCAAAAGGGAACTTGCCTCTCAACGGCGAGCGTTAAGCCTCCTCTTGGAGGAAGCACGTATCCGAGTCGAAGCGAAGCTTACGGAAATCGATAGGCGATCAAAAGACATTGAGGACGGCTTTAGGACTAACCGCGAGTTATTACGAGATGACCTTTCGCTCCTTCAAAATACAGCTTCGTCAGAAGCTGAAGGCCGTGAAAGGCGTTTTCTTGAGTTTCTGAAATCGACTCAGTCGGATCTCTCAAATGCGACGACTGAAATCGTTGATACCTACAAAAAGGAAATCGATAAACTTAACGCCAATCGCTCTCACGTTGAAGAACGTCTAAACGAGCGCATAATAGGACTTCAAGATTACATATCGCGAGCTGAGGATGCCGAGGCTCGTCTGGTGGCGCTAAATGCGTCGATCAGCCTTACCGAAGAGAATTTGGCGGCATTTAAAAAAGCGGCTGAGGAACGCGCTGGACAGTCCCAAAGTCGTCAGCATTGGTCACGTCGGGTCAAGATCAATAGTGCTGGCTTTATTTCGTCGCTTGTATTGATTCTGTTTTTCCTAATTATTGTGCCAGTTTTAGGTGTCATATACTCTTCTGAAATTTTGCTGTTTTTAAAGTCGGTGAATAGTGAAATAAGTAATGAGCTTGGGGATTCGCCAAATGCCGCCCAAGTCACGATGGCGGCTGTGAACCGCTTGCTTTTGATCGGTGCCCCGGTGGCGCTCTACTTTTGGCTGGTAAGAATACTCGTCCGTTACAATTCGATGGCACTGGCCCTGATGGACGATGCGCATCAGAGACGAACAATGATCGATACGTATATCCACCTAATCGAGCATCAAGTCGCCAGGACTGAAGATCGGGCGATACTCCTAAACGCCATTTTTCGGGCATCACCAGGACAAGGCAGCGACGTAGAACCGCCTAGCTTTGTAGATCTTATCGATCGACTGAAGCCGTCATCATAAAGATGCAGAAACAAAAATTGAAACCATCGCTAGAAGCAACACCTCCGCCGCGGTAGCGTTGATGCAATGGATTGATCGGGATTGAGTCATCAGTGACAACCTGAATGTATGAAAAATCACATTTGAAAAGGGTAACAAGAGGCCCTGCTGAATTCGACCTTTAGCTAATTGTAACTGATGGACTAGCTGCTGGATGTTAACCGCCGCCCTTCGTCCGAGAGACACCGGAGGCGTTGTGTCGATCGAGGAAGCTTTTCGCGAGCAAATGAGGGACGGAAATTGAGTGATGGACCGACCGCCATCGGTAATAATGCGACCTCTCCTGTTCTCCTCTACAATCCCAAGCTACTGAGCTGCGACTTAGACGGCGACAACCGTTGCTACCCTATTTGCGATGGCGGCCTGCACCTCGGCGTATAGCTCGGCTGGGGCCGAGCCGGCGTCGATTTCGATAACCAGCGCGAAGCGTGCATTATAGTTGTGGGGATCGGGGATGCTCTTCGCCTTCCACCATCCGGTTACGGGATGGACTGCGATTAAATTGCGGCGTGCAAGGTCTGAGGCAGCACATGTCAGCTGATCGATCTGAAGCGATCCAACATCGCGCCTGTTCGGCCCAAACATCCAGCCATCCGGCTCCTCGATCGTCCCCTCATCTGTTTGCTCGGCAATCTTGCTGATCCGCCTGATAAAGGCGCCCGGCTTTTCATTAGGCCTGTTCAACTTAAAGCGCAGATTGTGCGACGCATAACGGTATTTGTTGCCGCGTGCCGGTTCCGAGGGGTTCGGCAAAATGAAGGTGCTGAGGCTGATGCGGAGCTTAACCTCGATCGCACCAAGCCGGCGAAGTTCCTTGACCGGCCAGGGAAGCTCGAACAGCTTCAGCTCGTTGTGGATATGCTCGGCATTCTTCGTGGCGCTCTTCTTGTAGGGCTGGATCGTATCCTCGACGATGAGCGTCAGTGCATTTGACGCGCTGCGCCGTGCCCGCTCCATATCTGGAACGCCATAGCCATAGCGCCTGAAGAGAATCCCCAGATCCGTCTTCGACGGCTGCTGAGGAACGTGGCTGAGCATCCGGTTGGTCCATCGGGCCGACGACACGAAGATTGCCCGCACGGTTTCCGGCCAGAGCTCCGGATAGTCCGACCACAGCGCGGTGATGTCGCGCGAGGCGAGCGCTGTCGCCGCACTGGTCTCGCCGCAAGTCGTGAACGCCCGCGCCGGATATTGGTGATGGGTGGTGAGCGGCGCAAGGGCCGGATGTTTCATCGGCGGCGGCGCGCCGTGCATAAACCAGTTGCCACCCTCGTAAACGACGTCTGGCTTGATCGGCCAGTAGGATTGCCAGCTTGCGGTCCGCGATGACGGCGCCAGATCGCCCAAGGGAGCAACGCAAACGCCGGGCTCCTCCGGCGGCAGCGTGACCTTCTGCGTATAGGCGCCAACACTGATTGCATTCCATGCTTGCGCAGGCGATTCCAGCTCGTTGTCGGGGTGATCGGAGACGGCGAGATAATTGCCACCGGTGAAAGCGTTCTGGTCGCTGTTGCCCGCCGAGACCAGAATAAGTCGCTGGCGTCTCTGCAGTCCTGATGCGCCGGAGGCGAGCTGATCGATTTCACTCGACCAGGACGTCGGCGCGCCGTCATGTGGTGTGTCGTCTTCCGTGGTGCTCGCCAGGCAGAAGGTCCGCCGCCGGACCGCAGCCGCTTCCGCCGCATTGATGCCTTTGCGCGTCACGGTTCCAAGCAGATGATGCGGATTGTGGCCGGCATCCGGTATAATCTTTGCCGATTCCAGCCGGTGACCGATGGTGATCGGTAAAGTGGTCTGCAAGGCCGTGCTCAGATCGCCGAACAGCGCCAGGCCGGCCAGCTGCGTACCATGCCCAACGAAATCGTTGACGTCCCATGCCGCCTCCGCGGCATGCCGGTCGGCTGCCGCCAGTGCGGGCTGGATCAGAGGATGGGCCCGGGTCACGCCGCGATCGAGGAGCGTGATGTAGTTCGGATCGGCATCGACGGAAAATGTGGTGCGGCCGACGAGATCGCCGACCCACTCATGTTGTTCCTCGATCGGCATGGCATCGAAATCGTCTGCGGTACGGGTCGGCGTCGCCAGCGCCCGGACACCGCCAAGATTTCGGACAGCAGCTGCCAGTTCAACGGCAGTCGCAACCGCGATCACCACCACATCTTCCGGGAATTCTAGCCTGTCGGTTCCGACCGCAACACCATAGTCTGCGGCACTGGCGAGAAAGCCAGAGGCGCCCGACCTTCCAAGCCAAACTTCCCAGGCCTGCTTGCCGGGTTCGGTCGGAAACCGGCCACCGGGACTGCGCCATAAGGCCCGGAGCCCGGCCTCGGAAATCGCGCCGATACTCTGCACCAAGTCGGCGTTCTTCGGTGGCTTGAAGCTTCCGTCTTCGTTGACCGGGAGATCGCCGCCAAAATCCTCAATCTTCTTGCGAAGCTTCTCGATGCCATTTTCGGTCGCAAACACCGTCGCCGCCGCCGTCGCGCCGGGCTGCTTCGCGACTTTAAGAAGGGTCAGCCCACTGGCGTTCAGGCTCTTGGTGACCATCACCTCATGCGGGCGTCCCTCGATCGCGAGGTAGACACCCGGTAGGTTGTTCTCGGTGATGTTTGGGAGGTGGCCGAGGGCTGTCAGCAGCGCCTGCGCATGCGCCTCACGGTGGTTGACGTCACTTGGATGTTTTGACGATCCGCCGGTTTTTGCTGCGAACGGGCGCGTCTTTCCGATTCCGCTCAGTGTGAAGTGGCGCCGATCTCGAGCCATGTTTGCCTGTTCCTATGCCTTGCAGCGAACGCCTCCGCTCCAGCGATGCCACCACCGCTGAAGTCTCGACGGCGCCGGAATCGAGAATGACAGCACGGCGCGCAGCGTCTTCAGCGGCCGCGATCACGTCGGCCGTCGACAGACCATCGGCGCAGCCGGTGATCTGACTCCAGTTGATAGCACCGACGTCGAAGCCGTGCAGTCGGCGGCGCATTGCCTTTTCGATCGCGTCCTCGTTCGGCAGGTCGTAAGACAGGACCAGATCGAAGCGGCGCAAAACCGCGCGGTCGAGCAGTTCGGGAAGATTTGTGGTCGCGATGATAATCGATGGACCAGTGTCCTCGTCGAGGAACTGGAGGAACGAGTTCAGGACGCGTCTAGCCTCGCCGACATCGTTCTCATTGCCGCGACTTGAGGCCAGCGCATCGATTTCGTCGAAGAGGTAGACGCCGCGTGTCGTCTTGATCGCGTCGAAAACCATGCGAAGCTTCTGGGCAGTCTCGCCCATGAACTTCGTGATTAGCCCGTGCAGAAGAACGGTAAAGAGTGGATAGCGAAGTTCGGCGGACAATGCCGCGGCCGTCAGGGTCTTGCCGGTCCCAGGCGGACCGGCCAGAAGCACCCGCCGCCGTGGCCGTAGGCCGCGCTCTTCGAGCTTTTCGGCATGGTGGATCTCGACAACCAGATGCCGAAGTTCGTCTTCGATAACAGTCGGCACGATCACATCCGCCATCCGGGCCGTCGGATAGCTGGCGCCCAGGAAGCCCGACAGTTCACCGCGTGGAGCGGCAAGGGGCGTCAGGTTGGGCCGTTTCTGTTCCGGCGCGCTGGCGCCGGCCTCGGCCCACTGGCGAAGTTGTTCGGCTAGACGGCTGTGGCCCTTTTGGGATTCGGCGGCAGCCAACTGCATCGCAAGGTCGTAAAAACGATCCTTGTCGCCTTCAGCATGGCTCTTGACGAGCCCTATGATCTGTTGTGCCGATGCCATGGTCTTAACTCTAAGCGTGTTGCCTGATTTAGGAAGCCCCAGAACGATTATATGGGAACTTTCTGAACAGATTTACTTGTATCCTGTCGGAATTGGCTCGCGCGGACCTTACGATCCGGAAGGAGCCGCAGGCATAACGCTCCGCCCCCGATAGTTGTTCGCAAGCTCATAGCAGTCAGGGTCGGCCGACACCACCCGATTCAGAGAGAATGAAGAGGCGAAGAAAGGCGGGAAGGAACATGATCACAGGGTTTCCGCGTCGGCGTCGGTTGCGCTCCCCGATCGCCCTGTGTTTGGGTGTATGTCTTCAAAGGACTGAAAAGGGAGCACGAGCGACTTCACCCGTCATTCGGTGATCGAGTGCGTCAGGATAAATAAAAATCTCTTTGTTTCAGTTCTTGGCTGCTCAAATTGAAGACGCCAACTTAGGGGGTCGACGGTTCGATTCCTTTCAAGACGTTAACTTACAAGTACGAGCGCGCCGAAAAGGCGCGCCCGGTGTTTTCTTCATTTCTGCGGAACGCTTGCGATCGCATCGAAAACTCGAGCTGAATATGTCAGGGCAGCTCCGGCATTGAGTGCGATCGCGACACCCAGGGCCTCTGCAATCTCGCCCTCGGTCGCACCGAGCTCGATGGCCTTCTTGGCATGAACCGCAATACAGCCGTCGCAACGCGTAGTAACGGCTACGGCGAGGGCGATAATCTCGTGCATCTTCGGCTCGAGACGACCCGTCTTGTTGCCGCTGCCTTCGATCGTGTTCAGGCCGCGGAGCACGTCCGGGCTCAGCTTGGCGAAGTCGCCAACCCGGCTGATCAGCGCGTCGCGATAGGCGTTCCAGTCCTGCATATTATTCATGACCGCTCCCTATTGGCGGCCGGCGGTGACGCCGCCGTCGACCGGAAGAACCGTGCCGGTGATCCATGAGGCCTGCTCGGAGGCGAGGAACAGGATGGCCTCTGCAACGTCGCGTGGCTGACCGTTGCGGCCGAGCGGATGGAAGGCGTTGAACGTCGGCAGCACTCCTTTGACCTGGTCGTCGGAGAGGAAGGTGTTATAGACCGGCGTCTCGACGACGGCCGGAGCCACGGCGTTAATTCGGATGTTGTACGGTGCTAGTTCGATCGCCAGATTGCGAACCATGGCGTGGACGCCTGCGTTCGCAGCCGAGTATGCGGCCGATGGCGTGGCGCCGATCGCCTGGATTGCCCACATTGAACCGGTCTGCACGATCACGCCGCCCTTTTCCTTCATGGCCTTCGCCGCAGCCTGCGCGGTGAAGAATTTTCCCTTCAGGATCGTGTCCAGGTACCAGTCGTAGTCGGCTTCCGTCAGCTCGATGAACGGCTTCGGATTGAAGACGCCCGCATTGTTGACGAGCACGTCCAGCTTACCAAAAGCTGAAACTGCCGCGTCAACGAGAGCCGCGCCGGTCTCCGGCTTGGCGATGTCGCCTGCGGAAACCACGATGTTCTTGCCCGACGGATCGATGTCCTTGGCTGCTGCCTCAAGCTTCGCGAGATCGCGACCATTGATGGCGACCTTCGCACCTTCGGCGACAAACCGCGCTGCTGCTTCCTTGCCGATGCCCGAACCGCCGCCGGTGATCGCTACTACCTTGCCTTCGAAACGCATGTCTTTCTCCTTGTTTTTGTCTATCTAACGTTAGATAGATGATCTGGATCTAAGGATTGCGTTTCCGAATTGCAAGTCCTATCTAACATTAGATAGAGAGGATTTTGAAATGACCGATACCGTTACCGCCATCCTGGACGCTGCCGAGGAACGAATCAGGGGCGGGGGCTACAGCGGCTTCAGCTTCCGCGACGTCGCGGCCGACGTCGGCGTAAAGTCGTCCTCCGTCCACTACCACTTCCCCGCCAAGGAGAAGCTCGCAGCGGCCGTCGCGCGGCGATATACCGACCGCTTCGTCGACGCGGTGGACACGGAGATCGCGAACGGCTCGGAGGTCGTCGAGGCATGGCGGGACGTGTTCCGCACCGCTCTGAGACGAGACGGCCGCATGTGCCTCTGCGGAGCGCTCGCCGCGACCTCGCACGACCTGTCGGAAGAGGTCAGGGTCGAGGTCCGCCGCTTTTTCGAGTTGGGCATCGCCAAGCTTCAGGAAGGCGGCCTCGACCGTGACGCCGCCATTCGGGTGCTTTCCGCGCTCGAGGGTGCGATGCTCACGGCGAACATCCTCGGCGACCATCAGGTCTTCGAGAGCGGCAGCGCCGCTCTCGTCTGAGCATTCCCTAGGCCGCGGACAGCGGGCGCGCTGCCCGCCAGACCAGCGGGACGAGCACGAGCGCGCAGGCAGGCAGCACGATCCAGTTGATCGTCTCCCATCCGGAACTGTGCAGCAGCGAACCGGAGAAGAAGGACGCGCAGGCGACCGTCCCGAAGACGAGAAAGTCGTTTGCGCCCTGGACCTTGCTCCGTTCCGCGGGCGTGTGGCAGTCGCCGACCATCGACGTCGCTCCGATGAAGCCGAAGTTCCAGCCGATCCCAAGGAGGATCAGCGAAACCCAGAAATGCGCGATGTCGAAGCCGGACAGTGCGACGGCCGCCGAAGAGCCGATCAGAAGGAGGCCTACGGCCGCGATCCTTTCCTTGCCGAACCGCACCATCAGGCGGCCGGTGATGAACGACGGGCCGTACATGGCGAGGATGTGCCACTGGATGCCAAGCGCCGCCTGGTCGATGGAGTGGCCGTGCCCGACCATCGCGATAGGGGACGCGGTCATCACGAAGGTCATCAGGCCGTAGGAGACGACGCCCGTTGCGATGGCGAGCAGGTACCGGCGGGAGCTGAGGATCTCCAGAAGCGGCCTCTCGGCAGAGCTTGTGGCTCCCGTCGTCCGGGTTGCCGCCGTCGAGCGCAGGCTCCATAGGACAGGGAAGGCAAGGGCCGCAAGCAGGAGCTGGCTTATGAAGCTTCCGGCGAATGCCGTGCCGGGTACGGCGTCCCGTGTCCAGATGACGAGCTGCGGGCCAATGATGGCGGCCACCAGTCCTCCGACCATTACGCGGGCGATCGCCTTCTGGCCCTCCGCACCCGAGACATTGTCGGCCGCGGCGAAGCGGTAGCTCTGGACGTAGGACGAGTAGAAACCGGCCATGCAGGTCCCGAGGCAGAAGATGACGAAGCTCGAAAGGATGATCCCCATGGCCGCGATCAGGCCGGAGATCATGCCGATCGTGGTTCCGAACAGATATCCGCTTCGGCGGCCGAAGCGGCGCATTACATAGGCCGCCGGCAGGGCTCCGAGCGCAAGGCCGAGGTTCAGCAGGCTCACGGGCAGGGTGATCAGGTCCGGATCCGGCGAGAGCTTCTGTCCGACCAGTCCTCCCAGCGAGATGACGATAGGAGCATTGGCCCCGCCGAAGGCCTGGGCGACGGTCAGGATCCATCCATTTCTCTTGCCCACGGCCGTATCGACCGGTGCGTTCTGAGCGATGTTCATTTCGTTTCCAATCTCGTGAGGATTTCTGAGACCGCCTGCTTTGCGGCGACGACGGCGCCCGCGAGATAGCCGGGTTCTGATGGACTGGTCTCGCTGCCGGCCATGACCAGACGACGTTCCCATTCGCCGCCGACCCACCGTGAACTTCCGGGAGTCGGATGATCTCCACCGGTCCGGTCGTCCGCCGTCGCAGTGAACGGGTCTCCAGCCCAGTCTTTCAGAAGGGTGGCACGAGGAGTCAGCGCCGCTGGTCCGAACAACCTTCCGAGCTGGTCGACGCAGGCTTGCTTCAGCGCCTCCTCGCCGACCGACTTGCGTTGCTCGGCGCCGACGCCGAGAAAGCCGAAGAAGGCCGCCCTGCCAGACTTGGTCGTGGAGTCGTGGATCTCGACCATAGGCCCGACCATGCTTTGGGCCGTTCCTGAAAGGCCGTCCGTCCCACGCAGGGACAGTTCGACGCCGTGTTGCCTCAGGGCCATCGCCCTGACCTGAGTTCCCAGTCGGATTCGTTCGTCGGGCAGACGCGCGGCAAGCGCCCGCACGACCGCGCCCGTTCCTCCGGAGACCCGCATGGACTGCTGGTTCTCGTAGGCGGGAGAGAAACGCTGCGGCCGTTCACGAGACATGCGCTCGAAGACGACGTCGCCGGTGCTGTGTTGGATAAACGAATCGAGCCCCAGTTCGGTGACGAGCTCGGCCATGGTAGGCTGCATCTCGGGCCAGAACCACGAAGGGCCAAGATCGAACCCATCGTCAGAAGGCGTACCGCCATCATCTACTGTCAGGATTCGTCCGCCGAGGCGGTTGCGACCCTCGAGCAGGAGAACGTCGACGCCCGCGGCGTGAAGCGCCTGAGCCGTGTAGAGGCCTGCCAGGCCCGCGCCGACGACAGCCACCTTGCTTGAATTCATGAACGTGTCTCCTGGACGGACACATCGAACGCGCAGACGTCGTAGTGCATCGGAGGCGCCGCCTTGTACCAGACCCGCGCGCCTGCCGGGCCGACCTTCGCATTCAGGGCCTGTCCTGCCGGGAGCCTCAGCCAGCTCCACCGATCGAGTGCATCGCCATCCTCGACAAAGCTGCCGTCGATGACAAGAAGCTCAAGCCCTTCGTCATTGGCAAGCTCGACGTCGGCACCCGCCTGCCATTCCTCCAGCCCGACGCGTTCTTCCGAACCTTGAAACAGAACCGTCGACGAGGTGACACCGGACCGCAAGGCTGCGGCGTGGCCTTCGCCCGGACGGCGCACGATGCGCTCACGGTCATCCGCCTTGAACTGCCAGAGCTTCACCAGGATCGTGCACCCGGCATCGCTCTTCGGCGTGTGCCCTGTTCCGGGAGGGTTGCGAACATATGTCCCGGCCGGGAAGTCGCCGCTCTCGTCCTGAAACGTGCCGTCGAGAACGAGGAATTCCTCGCCACCCGGATGCTGGTGATGGGCGAAGCTGCTTTCCGGCGCGTAGCGGACGATGGATGTCGCGCGAGCCTTCTCGTCGCCGATCCTAAACAGCATGCGCCGGTCGACGCCCTTCGCTGGGCTTGGTACCCAGTCGATCGCGGCGGCGTGGACGAGTGCACGCCTGGTGAGGTTTTCGTTGATCAACATGTCAAAGTTCCGATCTGCCGCCGTCGATCACCATCTCGGCCCCGAGCATGTAGCTCGATGCGTCGCTGGCCAGAAAGAGGACGGCGGCTGCGATCTCTTCCGGTCTGCCCATTCTACCAAGTGGAACCTGCGTGCCGACCCGCTCGGTATAGGCGCGAAATTCCTCGTCGGTCTGATCCTTGCCGCGGTGGATCGGCGTTTCGATCGATCCTGGACTGACGGCATTCACCCTGATGCGACGGTCGAGCAGTTCGGCCGACATCGTTCTCGCGAACGACCGCACCGCCGCCTTCGAGGCGGACAGGATGGCGCGGCCGGGTGTTCCGACCTGGTTGAGCCAAGACGTGTTGAGAATGATCGAGGCGCCGTCGCGCAGCAGCGGAAGCACCACCTGGACGGTGAAGAACACGCCCTTTACGTTGGCATCCATGATCCTGTGATATGTCGCCTCGTCGGCCATCGCGAGCGGCGTGCCCATTGCAACGCCCGCATTCGCAAAGACGATGTCGAGCGATCCGAGGGTATCCTCGATCTTCGTTCTCATCGCGGCAAGGTCTGACAGCAACGTGACGTCCACGACCACCGGAACGACGTCGCCACGGAGTTCGGCGACGGCCTTGGCGAGCTTTTCTTCCGAGCGCCCAGTGATGGCGACGCGCGCGCCGTTTTCCATCAGTATCTTCGCGGCTGCCAGGCCGATCCCGCTCGATCCGCCGGTCACAAGCGCCGTCTTTCCTTCAAGAACCATTCGTTTTTCCTCATGTTCAGTCGTCCATGAATAGACCCCACCGTTTGCATTCACGAGGAAAAGACGCCATATCGAGAAGAAAGAAAATCTTTGTCGTGATGATCATGAGAAACCTGACGAGACTGAAATCGCTGCAGGCGCTCGAAGCTTCGGCCAGACATGGAAGCTTCGTCGGGGCGTCGGCCGAACTTGACGTGACGCCGCCGGCCGTCGGCCAGCTCGTGCGCTCGCTAGAGGACTGGGTCGGCTATCCGCTGTTCAAGAGAAGCCGTTCCGGGGCAGAACGCCTGACGCCCGTCGACGAGGCACAGGAGGCTCTTGAAGACATCGCGCAGGGTCTCGACCTGCTGGAGTCAGGTCTTCGAAAGCTGCGCGGCCGCAAGGCCCGGTCGGTCGTCGTCGTAACGGCGTCGCAAGCGCTTGTGGCAAACTGGCTGATGTCACGCCTGGAGGACTTCTCCTCGAAATATCCGAACGTCGACGTCCGGCTCGACGTCTCCGATCGCGTGATCGATCTCGCGCAGGGAGAGGCGGATATCGGGATCCGATGCGGCCTCGGGACCTGGAAAGGCGTAAAATCCACCTACCTCATGGGCGAGGAGATCATCGCCGTCTGCCATAACAAGCTGCTGCCGACCGATCGCGAGGTGACGGCCGGCTGGATCGCGGAGCAGACCCTGATCCATGACGGCACCCCGCATCCGGGCGGCGACTTCCCGACCTGGAGCGAGTGGCTGGCCCGCGCCGGCGCGAACCAGGGCCCAGCCGACGGAGGACTTAAGATCAACTCCACCGCAGCGGTGATCAATGGGGCGGTCGCGGCACGCGGCATCGCGCTGGTTCGCAAGGCCTTCGTGGCGCAGGAGGTCGGGAGCGGTCGGCTCGTGCATCTGATGCCCGAGGTGCGGTGGCCGGTCAAATGGGCCTACTACGTCGTGGCGTCGTCGAAGGCTCTTAGGCGCTACGAAGTGAACGCCTTCCACGACTGGCTGGCCTCCGGCGTCGCCCGCTTGTAGCGTCATCTCGGCAGCACGAAAGCACAGGTTTTCAAGCGATTAGGGCGGAATATACATCGGGTCGAAGGTTCGACTCCCTTCAAGAGCAGGACTTGTTCCGCTTCGAAGAACATAGCAGTTCGAGGCGGCCGAAGCCGCCCCGCCAGAACCGGGCCTGTGCCCTGCCGCCATCGGTAACCAGAACGCAAAGGTTCAGATTGGCGGGGATGACGACCGCCACCATCGGCGCTGCGATACCCGGAAACAGAGCTGTAAGGACATCCACCTGACCCGCCGCGCCTTCCGTAACGCCGAGATCGGGGGCATTGCCATGGGCCGCAATTCGCTGCTGATCAGGGCAAAGCTGACGACGGTCAGCGAGATGATCGACAGGCATGTCGAGATCGGCCAGGAGCTTTTCCTTGAAACCGTTTCGGGCATTATATCCTCCCCAGTCACCGCTCGCGGCAATCGCACGGGCAAACGCAAGGACTGCTATTCGTACCGATCGTGACGGCGCACCCAGTCCATTCCTTCGGCTTCATTGCGTCCCTTCGGGGCGAGATCGAGCAGCTGATAGGTACCCATCATCGCCTCGACGCCGCGCCCATAGGTGGAGTAGGTGCGGAAGACCTTGCCGGCGTCGTCCTTGTAAAAGGCGCTGATGCCCGGCCACTCCTCTCCCAGCTCCGGCCACTCTCCGAAATTGTAATCGATCCTGCCGGAGGCGACTTCGTCAGGTGTGAAGCTGACACGGAAATCGTGATTGAAGTCATTTCCGAAGGACGACACCCATTTGAACTGCCAGCCCATCCGTTTACGATAGCGCTCGATGTCGGCGAGCGGTGCCCGCGATACGGCGATCATGGTAACGTCGTGATGCGCCAGATGCTTGTTCATGCCATCGGTGTGATCGGCCATGAAAGAGCAGCTCGGGCAACCCTCCTTCCATCCCGGTGCGAACATGAAGTGCTGCACCAGAAGCTGCGATCGGCCATCGAACAGATCGGCAAGCGTTCGGGGGCCATCGAGCGTATCGAACCCGTATTCCTTCTCGATCCGTACCCATGGCAGTGCCAGCCGCTTTTGGGCAACCTGGTCCCGGTGTCGAGTAAGCTCTTTCTCTGCTTTCAGAAAATCCCGCCGGGCGGCGCGCCAGTCTTTGGCTGAAACGATTTTGCGGTTCATTGTCAGTCTCCTCGGGTTTTGGGGGATGGATATTGCCGCCAGCAAGCGGAAGCGAGCTTCAGCCAGGGCGACAGGTGAAAGAGGTTCATCAGCAGGTACATGAAGGCCATGCCGCTGATGGGCAGCGTGCCGGGTGGGGACGCGCAGATCCCCGCCTGCATGTCGTTCGCCGAAATCCAGGCCATCGACGCGAAGGCTGGTGAAGCTGCAAGAACGAGCCACCCTGAGACATTGCCTGGTCGCCAGGTGCCCGAAGGGCGTTTTCCCGTTGGTTTGGACATTGTCATTTCCGGATTCCCTTTTGAGGTTCGACATACCGTCCCGCGACGCTTAACCTGACAAAAATCTATGTCCGAACGGCCGGAGAACGTGAGTAACAAGTGTGACGGGATTTCAATGGACTCTCTGATGACCTTCGCGGCGCGGGCGCTTGCGGCGGGTGATCCGCTTGCTGCGCTCAAGCGCATCGCCCTGCGCGACGATGCGCCGGCGCTTGCCCTGCGCGGCATTGCCATGGCGCAACTCGGCGACCTTGCGCGCGCGAAGAAACTGCTGGGAAACGCGGCGGGCGCTTTCGGCCGCCGGGAGCCTATGGCCCGTGCGCGATGCAACGTCGCGGAGGCAGAGATCGCGTTGGTCTTGCGCGACCTCGGCCGTCCCATGGACGGGCTCGCCGCCGCCCGGACAACGCTGGAGGCATTCGGAGACGTCGCGAACGCCGCGCATGCCGGCTATCTCGAAGCAAGGCGCTTGCTGTTGATCGGCCGTCTCGACGAGGCCGAGCGGGTTCTGGGCAGCCTCGATGCTGGTGCGTTGCCGATGACATCGCGGGCAGGCTACGAATTGGTAGTCGCGGGCATCGCGATGCGCCGCATATGCGCGAAGCCGGCTCATGATGCGCTCGATCGCGCGGAAAACGCCGCAGCCGCCGTTGGAAATGCTGCATTGAAAGCCGAAGTCGACAGAGCCGTACGGGCCTTCGAAGTGCCAGCCGCGCGGCTGGTCGCGCGCGATGGAGAACGGCTTCTTCAGCTCGACGAGGTCGAGGCGCTCATTGCATCGAACGCGCTCGTCATCGATGTTTGCCGGAACGTTCTGCGCGTCAATAAAGCCATGGTCCTTCTCGCCAGTCGTCCTGTCCTGTTCGCGCTCATCCGCGTGCTCGGTGAAGCTTGGCCGGAAGATGTCACGCGGGAAGAGCTTCTCGTCCGTGCCTTTCGCGCAAGGGAGGCGGACGAATCGCATCGCGCTCGGCTGCGGGTCGAGATCGGACGTCTGCGTGAGGCAATCAGGCCCTTGACGGAGATACGCGCCACTGCGCGGGGATTCGTACTGGAGCCCCATGACAGCGGCGCGGTGGCGGTGCTTGCGCCGCCCGTCGAAGACAAGCATGGCGACGTGCTGGCTCTTCTCGCCGATGGCGAGGCTTGGTCCAGTTCTGCGCTGGCGCTGGCGCTCGACGTCAGCTCGCGCACGGTGCAGCGGGCGCTCGATACCCTTGCGAAAAATGACAAGGTGGAGTGGTTCGGCCACGGACGCGCCCGTCGCTGGATTGCGAGGAGTGTACCGGGGTTCCCGACAAGCTTGTTACTCCCCGCCGTTGACGTTTTGGGCTAGGATGAGGGCATGAAACACACAGCCGCCGAAATTATCCGTGAATATGGCCCTTTTCCCGGAGTGGATCACGTCCATGGGGTCAGCTTTGACGGTCGCCGGATCTGGATGGCGACAGGCGCAAAACTGGACGCGTTTGATCCCGACAGCGGGGACATGCTGATCTCGCTCAATATTGCCGCCGATGCCGGCACGGCATTCGATGGCGAGTACCTGTTCCAGATTGCTGAAGCGGTGATTCGGAAGGTCGATCCCAGGACCGGCGAGGTGATTGCCACGATTCCCGCCCCCGGCAATGGAGGCGATTCCGGCCTTGCCTGGGCTGAGGGTTCGCTGTGGGTCGGGCAACATCGTGGCCGCAAAATCCATCAAATCGATCCCGAGACGGGAAAGGTACTACGCACGATCGAAACCGATCGCTTCGTTACCGGGGTCACCTGGGTCGACGGCGAACTCTGGCACGGTACATGGGAGAACGACCAAAGCGATGTCCGCCGCATCGATCCTTCGACCGGTGAAGTGCTGGAGCGGTTGGAGATGCCGGCGGAAATGGCAGTTTCCGGACTTGAATCCGACGGACGGGATCGTTTTTTCTGCGGGGCCGGGGATAGCCCCAAAGTTCGCGCAATACGCAGGCCAAAGCGATCTGGAGCCGCAATGTGAAACAGGAAGCAAGTTGCGGATTTGTGCAATCTTTATTCTATGGTCCTTTTGGCGGTAACCGTTGGCCTGCGTGAGGGTGGTTGTCGCTTTACAGCGTCAGCCCGAACGACGTTGCCAGCCGGGGACACTTACATGTGCTGTCGTTCCGGGCCGCTGACAGTCTGCTCCCGCAGCGGCTCTGCCGTTCGTGGTACCGATCAAATGGCAGGTTTCAGGTGGCAGCAGCGCATTGAATAGCTGACATCACGTCGGGAGCCGTCAGAATGCTCAGCGCCAGAAACGGTCATTGCAATAATCTACATTTTGCATATATTGATATCAAAGCCATCATTTCTGTGGAGGTGATATCAATGCCGGCAGTCACTATTCGAAACCTTTCTGATGAAACACATCGTGCTCTGCGGGTGCGAGCGGCTCATCATGGGCGGAGCACCGAGGCTGAGATCCGTGACATTATTGAAGCGGCTGTTCGTCCTCCTGAACGTATCAAGCTTGGCTCCTTGCTGACGGCCATTGGTCGCGACGCCGAGCTTTCCGACAGCGACGTTGATGCCCTGCAGAAAAGTCGCGACAAGACACCTGCTGAACCCATGACCTTCGAATGATCTTGCTGGACACCAACGTTATATCCGAACCCTGGAAGCCGGTTCCTGATGAGGCGGTAATCGCTTGGTTGGACGCCCAAGCTATCGAAACGCTTTCCCTCTCCGCAATAACGATTGCTGAACTTCGATTCGGGATTGCTGCTATGCCTTCAGGGAAACGTCAGACTATCCTCCGCGACCGCCTTGAAGGCGAAGTGCTGCCCCACTTTTCCGAGCGCATCTTTTCCTTCGATCTGGCTGCTTCTCAGTTTTATTCCGAACTGATGGCACGCGCTCGAGTATCTGGGAAAGCGATTGGTACGGCTGATGGTTACATCGCGGCCATAGCGGCAGCAAACGCCCTAGTGATCGCAACTCGCGACACGAGCCCTTTCGAGGTTGCAGGACTGAAGGTGATCAATCCCTGGTCCAGATAACGACGGTGTGCATGCAGGTGTCGTGAGTCGGATCCCTGTCAAGAGCGAGCAGTGCTCACTTTCGCAATGGCGCCCAATCGGAAATAGAAGATCAGTCGCTGAACGTCGGCTTCGCGCCTTCATTTCAGTCTTCGGTGTCACTCTACCTGTTTCAGGAAGCTGCCATTCGGGTTTGTTTGAGCTGAATGCCCTACTTTGAGGTGGTTGCAGTCTGGCAGCCTGCGGCAATTGGCAAGCATTCAGACGCTCGTGGACGGGTTTGGGCGCGGGCCAACTGACCAACGCCAATCGCCGGCGCCGCCTTTAGAAGTTGCGCTGCGGCAGTATCGGTTGGATTGATGAAGTCAACATCTCGACCAACCAAATTTCTCTGAAACGACAGCACTCGGTAAGGTAGCAATTAATGGATAATTAAGTATCATATTGGCAACATCGGGCATTGAGTCTCATAATTTTCGGGCCAGTGCGCAATGCAAAAAAGCCTTTTTTACCAAAGTGTTTGGGCGTCGCGTCGGTGTCTGCTCATTTCGACGGCGCCTTTCGTCGTAGCGCTGGCGGCGCTCTCGCCCGCATCAGCGCAAGTGTTCGTGGGCGGGGACAGCACGCCGTCAGACCCCGCACTCATCGACGGCAACGTTGATCTGGAAATCGGTGTGAACGGTGCTGGTAGCTTGACCATTCTCAATGGCAGCACATTGACCAATGCTACGGGTTACGTGGGGCTCAATACGCTCGGTGTCGGCGTCGTAACGGTCTCGGACCAGGGTTCACGTTGGGACAATCTTGGTGACGTCGTCATTGGGCAGGAAGGCAATGGAACGCTCGGCATCGACGCGGGCGGGTTCGTCAGCGGCGGGACCGGCTATATAGGGTCCTTTCTGGGCAGCACCGGCATTGTGACGGTCACGGGCGCGGATGGTTCGGGCAATGCTTCGATATGGTCACTTCGGCAAAGTCTGAACATCGGAGATCAGGGGACAGGAACGCTCAATATTGAACTGGGCGGTCATGTTGAAGTTGGCGGGCGGGTCAATGTCGGCCTGGACGGGCAGGGCAATATCGAGCTCTCGAATAGTGCCACTCTATCGAGCAATGACGCCGTCATCGGCCTCTATGATCATGGCGAAGTGCTCCTGACTTCGGGCGCGTCCTGGACCATGGCGGGCCAGCTTACGGTCGGTTGGGGTGACCAAGGCGTTCTGCGAATTGAAGACGGCGCCAGCCTGACCAGCAATCAGGGCTATGTGGGCGCCGAAGCCGGCAGCGATGGCAACGTTACCGTGATCGGAGCGGGGTCGAACTGGGAGATGACCGGCTTCAACCTCAACCTTGGCCATAAAGGGACCGGCGCGCTGACCATTGCAGATGGCGGCCGGGTTTACGCGAATAGTGGCGTTTATCTCGGCTTCGACAATGCGGCGGCCAGTGGCACGCTGAATGTGCTGGGTACGCCAGGTGCGCGTGGGGTTCTGGAAACCAGCGGTTTCCGCGGCGGGAACGGCACGGCAAATGTCACTCTGGATGGCGGCATCGTTCGGGCCATCAGCAATAATGCGAATTTCTTCAACAGCTTTGGCGCTCAGCAGGTTACCCTTGGCGCTGGCGGCGGCTTCATCGATACCAATGGCCATAATATCGGCATCGCCCCTGTCATGACCGGCGCGGGCGGCTTGACCAAGGATAGTCTGGGCACATTGGCGCTCACCGGCGCCAACACCTATAGCGGAGGCACGACGATCGCGGCCGGCACCTTGCAATTGGGCAATGGCGGGACGAGCGGCAGCATAATGGGAAATGTCGCCAATAGCGGTGTGCTGGCCTTCAATCGCTCTGATGCAGTGACCTTTGGCGGGGTGATCGCCGGGACAGGTGGCGTTTGGCAGGTCGGTGCCGGGCAGACCACGCTCACCGCCGACAGTTCAGGCCTGTCTGGCATGTCCAGGGTGTATGACGGCATTCTCTCGGTCTATGGCCTGCTTGGTGGGTCGATCGAGGTCATAGGTGGGAGATTGCAGGGTATCGGCCAGGTAGGGGCGACGACGAATTTTGCCGGAGGAACTATCGCTCCGGGCAATTCGATCGGCATACTCACCGTGGCGGGCAATTATACCGGTAATGGCGGCACGCTCGAAATCGAGACGGTTCTGGGTGACGACAGCTCGGCCACGGACTTGCTGGTGGTGACCGGCGACACGTCCGGCAGCACCGGTGTTCGTGTCATCAATCTCGGAGGCACTGGTGCGCTGACCAGCGAAGGCATCAGAATCATTGATGTCGGGGGTGTATCCGCGGGGGATTTCACGCTGCTGGGGAGCTATAGTTTTGAAGGAGCTCCGGCGGTAGTTGCCGGGGCCTATGCCTATCGGCTTTATCAGGGGGGCGTCAGCACGCCTGCCGACGGTGACTGGTATCTGCGGTCGGCCTTGATCAACGGGAGTACACCGACGGGGCCACTTTATCAGGCCGGGGCTCCGATCTACGAGGCTTATGCCACGGTGCTGCAGAGTTTCAATGAACTCGAAACCTTGCAGCAGCGCGTCGGTAATCGCGCCTGGATTGCTGGTCCGGCCGAAGCAGACGCCTTGCCCGAAGCGGCTGGCGCGGATAGCGGTATCTGGGGCCGTATTGTTGGCCGCCACGCCAGCATGAATTCCAGGTTCTCCACGACCGGCACTGACTTCGATGTCGATACCTGGCAATTGCAGGCCGGGGTCGATCAGCAGCTCTATTCGGATGAGGCCGGCAATCTTGTCGGAGGACTTTCCGCGCGATATGGCACCATTGCTGGCGATGTGACCTCGATATTCGGAAACGGCTCGATCAGCAGCAGCGGCTATGGTCTGGGCGGATCGTTGACCTGGTATGGTTCGGGCGGTTTTTACCTCGATGCTCAGGCGAACCTGACCTGGTACGACAGCGCACTCGCTTCCTCGACCGCAGCGACCGGCCTGGTTTCGGGTAATGGCGGCTTCGGTTACGCCCTTGGTGTCGAGGCTGGCCAGCAGATCGCGCTTGCTCGCAACTGGTCGATCACGCCACAGGCGCAGCTAACCTATTCCGATGTCAGCTATGATGGCTTCACCGACCCCTACGGCGCCGCCGTTTCGCTGACCGAGGGCGATGACCTCACTATCCGGCTAGGCCTTTCGGCGGACTACCAGGACACCTGGATCGATGAGGCCGAGGAGACCAGCCGTATCCATGCCTATGGCATTGCCAATTTTTACTACGACGCTCTGCCCAATAGCAGGACCGATCTTGCTGGCTTCGAGTTGATCAACAAGCAGGACAGTCTCTGGGGTGGCCTCGGGATCGGCGGTACTTATTCTTGGGGCGACGATAAATACGCCATCCGCGGTCAAGCTGGCGTGAATACAAGTCTTGCCGATTTCGGTAGCAGCTACAGCCTCGCGGGCACAGCCGGGCTCACGGTCAGGTTTTAGGGTGTTTCAGGGGCTACTTGGTAAGTCGTCAGCCTGATAAAGGGAGCTGCAACTGGCTGCTGCTTTGGAGCGATGGTAGCCTCGCTCAACCTAAGGGCATATTAGCGCTCGGGCTTGTCATTCAAGATATGATAAACCCCTGAGTCGCAGGAAGCCGAAATTGCGGGGCTTCGGTCCGATTCCCTTCAAGGCGAAGACAGTCAGGAAAAGTTTTCAAGCACCGCCATAAAAGTATGTCGATCGCCCTGTCCTTCAGTCAGCCTTACGCGACCCTCGATGTCGGCGAGGTGGTGATCCATCAACTGTTGCGCCTTGGCCAAGTCCTTGGCTTTCAAGGCGGTAACGATCAGGCGGTGGTGGTCGGCGCCGCAGTCGTCTTTCTTGTCTTCTTCATAAAGCGCCATGACGAGGGAAAGGCGCGCGACGATCTTGGAGAGCGTTTCGGTCATGACAGCATTGCCGCCAAGCTCTGCCAGCACAATATGGAATTTTCCGGAAAGCACCGTCTTCGACTTTTCGTCGCCGTGGTGGTGAATATGCTCTTCCTCATCGGTCAATTTTTCGAGCGCATCAAGTTGTTCGGTGGTGGCACGGGCCATTACGAGGTCGAGGATCGCGTGTTCGATCTTGCGGCGCGCCTCGAACAGAGCCTTGGCTTCTTCGATGCCCGGTTCTGCGACGAAGGTGCCGCGGTTGCGCTTGCGTTCAAGCAGGTGATCGCTTTCCAGTACGCCGAGAGCGCCACGAACGACGGTGCGGCTGACCCCGAAATGGTCGGCAATCGCGTCTTCGAGGATTTTGGTGCCGGGTTTCAGCGCGCCTTCGCCGATGGCATTGGCAAGGGTCGAGCGAATGCGCTCAGAGACATCGTCATTGGCATTCTCTGTGGTTTCGGCCGCGCTCGGCGCCTTCGGGGCGGCTTTAGGGTTTTGCCGACGTGTCTTCTTCATGTCCTGCTCCGCATGCATTCGAGCGGCAGTTGCTCGATTTGATCACATCCATACACATATTGTTGCGTACATTGACGCGCGCTGGAAATCCACCTGATCTTGGTGTTTTGCACGATGGCGGCGGCGATCTCCGCCATCAGCGCGCAGGGCGATATCAAGCCGCCTCGCGTTTCGCGACGGGTGCGGAAAGATCAATGCCGTTGTCGGCGCAGATCGCCTCGATATGCTTGGCTGAGTTGCGGATGAAGATGATAGCCGCGTGGAAGCCATAGGTCTGCTTTTCGTATGTCGGGTGGCCGTAGTTGCTTGCCTCATAGGTCTCCCAATCAGGGATCTCTCCGGAAGCAACACGCTTTTCGAAGGCGCTGACCAGAGAAAGATAGGCTTCCAGCTCTTCCGCATCCAGGTCCGGGTGGGCAGCGCGCCATGTGGGGTCGTCAATCTCGATGCACTGGCGTGGATTGGCCTTGCGCGGCTTGTCTTCGACGGAGGCCGCAACTTCCAACGAGAGATTGAGATCCGGGTTCGCCGCGGCCAGGATCGGAATGATTGTGGTAAAATCCACGATACCGCGACCGACGGGGCGGGTCTGGAAATCGAGGCCGCCCGGTGCGCGGCCCACATAGGCGTCCTTGATATGGGTTTGGCGAACGTAAGGCGCGATGCGCTTTGCCGCGTAAACCGGATGTTCCCCGCGCTGCAGACCGTTGGCCGTGTCGAAGACGACTCCCATGCAGTCCTCACCGACCTTTTCGATCAGCTGCACTATTTCGAAGGACGTAATCTCGTCATGGGTTTCCATATTGAGATGGACACCATTGGTGCGCGCGACGGGAGCGAGTTTCCGCAAGACCTTCTCGATTGCCAGCAGCTGCTCATTCCAGGTGACGTCGGTGCGGAAGCGGTCGTTTGCCAGCCTGCCACGATACTCCGATTTGAAATTGCCCGGCGAGATCCATAGTTCGCGGCAGCCGATGGAAGCGCTTGCCTCGATCATTCGGGTAAAGCCCAGAATGACGTCGCCATCGCCGATCGCCCGAAACTCCGGAGCCTCGGCACTGCAATAGGGATTGATCTTGCCGACGCCACTTTCGAGGTAGAGCCCCAGTTCATCGGCTTTCTCGCGGATGTCGCGAAGGGCAGCCTTGTCGAGCGTCGGGCTCATGTCGAGAACGGTCGGGAAGAACAGGCCCCCAAGGCCGAGTTCCTTGACAAGGTCGAGGCTTGCGAGCGGTCCCCGTTTCACGAACTCGGGAAGTTTTTGGCTGTCGATACCCAGTCTCATAGTGGTCTCTCCTTGATGTTTCCTGATAGGATGCGCTGCGGTGGCGATCCCTTGGTTGATTGATTTTTCTGGCGCCATCGCCGGCGCTTAGGGCGTCCAAATGCTCAATTCTTGCCGCTGTTCGAGCGGCCTTTCGGCGCGAGTTTCCGTTCCAGATAGTGCTGGCCGATCGATGCGATCGTGGTGATCCCGAGGTACCAAAGCGATGCAACACACAGGAGCTCGATGACCAGAAAGTTGCGGGCATAAATGGCCTGCGCCTGTGTCAACAAATCCTGCATGCCGATGACAGAAACGATGGCGCTCGCTTTCAGCATGCCGATCGCCTGGTTTCCGGTCGGCGGGACGATCAGACGGACTGCCTGAGGGAGGACGACGGTCCGCAGGGTCTGCAATGGTCTGAGGCCCAGAGACGATGCGGCTTCGCGCTGTCCCCGATCCACGGCTGTCAGGCCGCTACGAATGATCTCGCTCATGTTTGCCGCCTCGTGCAGACCCAGCGCCAGGAAGCCCGCGAAGGCGGGTGTGACGATGTCGTTTACCGAAACGGACCAGGAACCGAAGCCGATCTCGGGAACGAAGAGCGCGATGTTGAACCAGAAGAATATCTGGACGATCAGCGGTACGCCGCGGAACCACCAGACAAAGGCGACGGCAATCGCCTTGAGAACGATGTTCTGGCTCGTCGCCATAATGGCAACGAGGCAGCCGATGACGATGCCGGCGACCATGGCGCCGGCGGTCAGTTCGAGCGTCAGGACCACGCCGCCAAGAATGACGGGGTCGATCATGTAGCGCGGGATCTCGCTCCACTGGACGCTTTGATTGCGCCCGATAGCCAGGACCATGAGGGCCAGAACGAGGATCGCGATGGTTCCAGTTGCGAATTGTCCCCACCGTACAGATTTGCCGTTTGGCGGGGCGATGGTCATGCTGATCGGTTGAGCGAAGAGTGCCATGGCTCAATCCACCGGCATCGAAGCGGCGTCGTTGAACTTGACTGTCTTCACGGCAAGAGGCCCGAGGCTCCATTTCTCCATGATTGACTGATAGGCGCCGCTATCCACCATGTGCTGGAGTGAGGCGATGACGGCATCCCGGAGCTGCGGATTGTCCTTTGAGACCAGCATGCCAAGATATCCGACGGCAAGGCGGACGTCGGGCAAGGCTTGCAGGCCGACGCCTTTGCCGGTCTGCTTTTCTGTGGTGTACACGCTCGTTGCGTAGCCGTTGACGGTCGCATCAGCGCGGCCGGTTCGCACTGCCTGCAGGACGTCAGGCATTTTCGGGATGGACATGATCTCAATTGGAGTTGTCTTGCATTTTGCCGATGCGGCGACCACGAGCCTGTTCTGGAAGGTGCCGACGGGCACGGCAACCCTCTTGCCGCAAAGGTCTTCCATGCTCTTGATGCCGAGCGGATTGCCCTTGATCGTCATGATGGTCGTTGCGTCATACATGTAATCGATCACATCGACCTGCTTTTCCAGCTCCACGTCATCATTGATACCGGAGAGCGTCATGTCGAAACGCTTGGAAAGCACGGCCGGAACGATGGCCGCCCCCGCGCCGACATTGGTCATCTGGACGTCGACGCCGAGGATGACGCCCAGCGCGGCTGCAAGGTCCGCATCGATGCCGATGAGCTTGCCGGCCTCGTCCTGGAAGCTGATCGGCGGTGTGAGATCGGTTGCGACCTTGATGACCTTCTTGTCTTTGATCGTGCCGGGAAGGCTGTCGGCAAGTTTCTGGTCGAAGGCAACGCCTGGCAGTTTCGCGACGTCGGCCTCTGGCACCATCTTTACGGCCGGACCTTCGGCAGCCTGTGTTGTCGATGCGAGCAGCGTAAATGCGATGCCGGTCAGGCCGGCTGTGAGTGTTTTCTTGAAGCTGTGCATGCGGAACCCCTCTTTCACATTCTATTGGCGTGAATTCTCAGGATGGTTCCATGCAATCACCATGCCATCTTGGTTTCCTTATCCGTATTCCTTTGTTTTTCATGTAGTATTTTTCATTGTCAAATTTTTCAACGACCTTGAGCGAGGATTACGCATATCTGTGCGTATATAGATGATGAAAAAATCATCGTTTATCAAATTAGTATGCACAATTTATGTATGATTATATTAATCCGGAGATATATGATTATAGATATACGAAAATAAGTAAAACAAAAATATGCTATTTAAATCAGTCTGTTGATATTTGAAATCCGGGGCTAGGCGCAGAGTTGGCACGCCGCTTGCAATTGCTTTGGCATGAGCCAGAATGAACTCAAAATTGCCGATCGATCACATCTCCGCCTGATGTCGGCGAGCGCGACGCTCTCGTCAGGTCAGGCGCAACCCGAGGGGATACTCATGCCGCAGGCTTCAAATGCAGCAGATGGCAGAGAGCTCAGCGTTCGTGGCCTGACCCATAGTTATGGCGGGCAGAACGCAATTAGCGACATTTCCTTCGAGATAAAGGCGGGCGAGATCGTCGCGCTTTTGGGCCCGAGCGGCTGTGGGAAGTCGACGGTGCTGCGTGCCATTGCGGGCCTGATCCAGCCGAAAAGCGGGCTGATCCAGCTTGGCGGCCAGGATCTCGCCAATGTCTCGGCCCGTGCGCGCGGTATCGGCATGGTATTCCAGAACTATGCGCTGTTCCCGCACCTGACGGTGGCCGAAAACATCGCGTATCCGCTGGCCTGTCAAAAGGTGGCGCGCGCCGAGCGCCGCGAACGGGTGGAGGACATGCTCTCGCTCGTGCAGTTGAAGGGGTTTGGCAACCGGCTACCGCGCGAGCTTTCCGGCGGTCAGCAGCAGCGCGTGGCGGTGGCCCGCGCGATTGCCGGACGCCCTTCGCTCTTGCTTCTCGACGAACCTTTCGGCGCGCTGGACCGGGCACTGCGTTTCGACCTTCAAGTGGAACTGCTCCATCTGCAGAAGACGCTCGGCATTACCACGCTGATCGTCACGCATGACCAGGAGGAGGCGCAGAGCCTCGCGGGTCGGCTCGTGCTGATGAACAAGGGCAATGTTGAGCAGATCGACACGCCGATGGCCGTTTATGACCGGCCGAAGACCCTGTTCGTCAATACGTTCATCGGGCAGGCGAATGTACTGCATGGAACGGTAGATCGCCTGGATCCCGAGGCAACGACGGTTGCGCTTGCCAACGGCAAGAGCCTGGTCCTGCCACGTCGCCTGAATTTCACCACAGGCTCCAGGGTCACGATTACCTTCCGTCCCGAGGACGTTCGCCTGTCTGCCACGCCGAGCGCATCGGCCCTGCCGATGCGGCTGACAGTGTCCGTGCCGCTTGGCCCCACACTTGTCCATGATCTCCTTCTCGAAGACGGGACAGGTCTTCGTGCGTCGGAGGTCCGCGGACCTTCGACCTTCTTTCCCGAGCCGGGAGCACAGCTCTTTGCCGAGATCGACACCACGAGGTGTCACGCCTTTCCGAGCGAACCGGAAGCATTGCGAGAATAAACAACAATAGAGGTGAACAGATGCAGGACTTCAACATCACAAGACGCCATTTCGGACTGCTTGCCGCCGGTGCGGCCGCCACCGTTCCTTTCGTCGCCCGTGCGGCCAGTGGCACTGCCGTCGCCGCGACCTTTCCAGGCAACTGGGAAGACGGTTACCGCAGCGTATTGACGCCCTTAGTCAGGCAAGCCGGGTTCGACCTGACCGTTGCCCCGGCAATGGCGCAGGACCAACTCGCCAAGGTTATGGCGAGCCCTGGAAACCCGCCTTATGACACCCTTCTGATGTCGCCCGGCCAGATGGCTGTCGCCGTCGAGAACGATCTTATCCAGAAGATCGACCCGTCGAAGCTGAAGAACTGGAGCATGCTCGATCCGGCCTTCCAGGGCGAGTATGGTCCGACCGTGACGGTGGAAGTCAACGGCATCGCGTATAACCCGGACCTCGTTCCGGCGCCGAAGGGCTATCGCGATCTCTTCGACAACCCGGCGTACAAGGGCCTGGTGTCATGGACCGGCTTTGCCTCCAATACCGGCGTGATGGCCTATACCGAAATCGCAAAGATCTTCGGTTCCGGCCCGACCGACATGGATGCCGTCTTCAAGCTGTTCAAGGATCACCCGGAACACATCAAGGGCGTCGTTGCCAGCACCAACCACCAGATGACACTGTTCCAGCAGGGCGAGATCGCCGTCTTCATGTGCTCGACCGGCAATGTCGCCAAGCTGAAGGCGCTGGGGCTGAAGGCCGAATTCGTACAGCCGGAGACGGGTTCCCCCGCGGCCCCCGTCAACATCCATCTGACCAAGGGCGCCAGGAACGTGGACGCAGCTTACGCCTACATGGATGCCGCCATCTCCAAGGCGGCGCAGGACAAGCTGAAGATGCCGCCGCAGGAAATGTTCCCAACCAACAGGCAAGTCGAACTGACACCCGGCATCGAAGCCTATGTGAAGCGCGAGCAGCTCGCCTCGCTCGTCTATCCGGACTGGGCGGCGATCAACAGGAACCGTGCGGAATGGATCCGCCAGTTCGACGCCCTCGTGGCCGGTTGAGGATTGCAAATGAAGGCGAGCGGCTTCCCATACGTTATCCCGATGCTTCTGCTGTCGGTGGCGTTCTTTGCGACGCCGCTCGCCGTGCTTGTCGGGTTCAGTTTCATCGGTCCCGACGGCCTGTCCCTGCACAATTACGCGCGCTTTCTCGGCGACGCGTTCAATTACCGTGTTTTGATCAATACCGCCAAGCTTGGCCTGCAAACCATCGTCAGCACGACGCTGCTCGGGATGCCGATCGCGCTTCTCTACTGGCATAGCGGCAAGACCGCGCGCCAGATCATCATTTTCCTGACGCTGATCCCGATGCTGACAAGCAATGTGGTGCGCACCTTCGCCTGGATCGTCATTCTCGGACGGCAGGGACCGATCAGCGAGACATTCGTGGCACTCGGACTTGCGGAGCGTCCGTTCTCGCTGATGTCCACAGAACTTGGCCTCGTCATGGCCATGTGCCAGATCGACCTGCCGCTGATCATCCTGCCGCTGATCGCCATCCTGTCGCGCATCCCGGTCACCTATACCGAAGCCGCACAGGTCTCGGGTGCCGGCCCATGGCGCATTCTCTTCACTGTTCTGTTGCCGATGATGCTGCCCGGCCTGCTGGCGGGCTGGATTCTTGTCTTTGCCAGCACCAGCGCATCCTTCGTCACCCAGGCGGTCATTGGTGGCGCCCGCAACGTCTACGTGCCGCAACTGATCTATCGCGAGGTCGGCACACTGTTCGACTGGCCGATGGCGTCGGCGATCGCCGTCATCCTCTTGATGTCGACCGGCATCCTGCTTGTCGCCATGACCATGATTTCCCGTCACCGGAGGCTCGTCGGCCATGCGTAACACCCAAGGAAACCCGGTTCCCGCCTTTCTCTACAAGGTATTCGTCTTCGGTTTCGGGGGCTTGAGCCTGATCTATCTGGTGGCCCCGATCGTCATCGCGATCACCATGTCGTTCACATCCGGGCAGACGCTCAAATATCCGCCCGAGGGTTTTTCGCTGCGCTGGTACGAGGCGCTGCTCGACCCGCTTCGCTCCGGCACGGAACATATCGCCGCTGGCAATTCGCTGAAGATCGCGGGCCTTGCCGTACTCGGCTCGCTGCTCTTTGCCGTGCCTGCCACGATCGGCATGGCGCGCATGCGGCGCAGTTCTGCCAACACGATCGAACCGCTGCTTCTCGCTCCGCTGGTACTGCCAAGTCTTGTCTACGGTCTAGCAGCTCTGATCGTTGCCAACTTCGTCGGCTTCCAGCCCTCGCTCTGGCTCACCGTCGTCAGTCATATCGTGGTCTTCGGGCCGCTGATGTATCGCGCGGCTTCCGTCGTTGCGCAGGGCATCAACCCCTCGCTGGCGGAAGCCTCGACGGTGATGGGCGCGACATGGTTCACGACGCTGAGGCGCGTGATCCTGCCATTGCTTACGCCCGGAATTCTTGCCGGCGCATTCCTCGTCTTTATCCAGTCGCTCGACAACGTTTCCGTCTCGCTCTTCCTCGCAGACGCGCAGACGACGGTGCTGCCGCTCAGAATGTTCGCACTGATCGAGGAATCGCTCGATGTACGCGTTGCCGCCATGTCGGGGCTGCTGATCGGTCTGACGTTGGCAGTGATGCTGGTGGCAAGGCGGGTGCTGGCGCCCTCACGACAAACCTGACGCAAAAGAACAATCCTGGAAGGAATACCCCATGAACATGACCGTCACCAAGGCAGGAGCTTACCGCGTCGGATCGCTGCTTGCCGATTTCCAGCCGAACTTTGATTTTTCCGCACCGCTGCCATTGCCGGTCGAGGAATTCGAGGATCGCCTGCGCCGCGTCCGCCGTCAGGCAGTCGAAGCCGGCCATGATGCGCTGCTTGTCCATACTGGCGGCGTGGGCTGGTTCCACACATCAAACCACTATCTGCGCTATATCTGCGACTGGATGCGCGAGGGCGTGCTGATCATCCCGACGGATATCGACAGGCCGATGGTGCTTCTCTCCTTCTTCACCCAGTCCGTGCTGCTGCCGCCGGGCGGTGAGCCGGTTCTGGTGGAAGATATCTGGCAGATCGGCCCGATCGGTCGGGAATATGCCGATCGTCCGGGCGACAGTGTCATCAAGACGGCGGAAAAATGCGCCGAACTGCTGGCAGGAATGGGACTGTCGAAGGCGCAGATCGGCCGCATCGGCGACCGAACCTCGCTGACCTTCTGGGCGGCACTCGATGAACTGATGCCGAAGGTGAAGTTCGTTGCCGACAACGCCATTCTCGATCGCATGCAGAAAATCCGCTCGCCGCGCGAGGTCGCGATGTTCCGCGCTGCCGCCCAACTGGTCAGCATTGCCACACAGGCGGCCTATCATGTGGCAAAACCCGGCGTGACCGACCATGAAATCTATGCCGCCTTCACACAGGCCCAGCTTTCATACGGCGGCGAGACAGGCGACGGCTACCAGATCGGCATCAACGAATTCGGCACCCATTGCGGTAAGCCTTACGGCCATGTCGTCCGGTCGGGAGACCTGATCAATCTTTATGTCTCCAATGTCACCTATCGCGGCTACACCGCGCAAACCGCCCGGATGATCGCCGTCGGCGATATAACCAGGCGACAGGAGGAGGTGCTTGAAGCCTGCACCGAAGGCGTCAAGCGCGCCGAAAAGCTGATCCGGCCAGGTGCTTTGATGCGCGATGTCAACAACGCGGCCTTCGAGCTGATGATCGAGCGCGGCATGCTGACTTCACCCGAAGCACGCACCATGCCCTATAACTGGGCGCCAATGGACGATGGCAGCGCCCGGCTGATCCCGCGGCAATATGTGAAGAACATCGACTGGGAAGCACAGGGCCGCAAACTGATGCATGTCTATCCGGCAACCCACGGGCCACATAACCCGAACCTTGGTCATTCGGTCGGCATGGCCGGCGGCCAGAACAGTTTTAATATCTCATCCCACAACTACGACCGGATGGAGGAGGGCATGGTGTTCGTGTTGCATACGCAGTGGCTGGAGCCACTGTCGGCCGGCTGTAATGTCGGCGACATGTATGTCGTCACCAGGGATGGGTTCGAGAACCTGTCGCGCCACACTCCGCTTGAAACCCACCGCATTGCTGCCGAGGCCTGATATGTACGATCATACCCATTTCGATTTTGCCAAGCTCACCGAGCGTGAGCGCTACAAGATCCTGATCGGGACCGTGATCCCGCGTCCCATCGCGCTGGTCACGACCGTCAGCAGGGACGGGCAGCCGAATGCCGGCCCCTTCAGTTTCTTCAATGTCTTGACCCATGATCCGGCCATCGTTGCCATCGGCGTCGAGAACTACTCGGACATGCGTTTCAAGGACACGGCTCGCAATATTCGCGAGACCGGCGAGTTCACCGTCCATATCTGCGACAACGCTCTGGTTGACCAGATGGAGGTCTGCGCCATCAAGTTCGGCCCCGAGGTCAATGAAATGGAAGAGGCCGAACTTGCGACGGTTCCCGGCCAGATGGTCAAAAGCCCGCGCATTCTGGCCGCTCCGGCAGCTCTCGAATGCCGTCGCCACACGACGCTGCAGGTGGGACCGGCCCGCGAGATCATCCTTGGCGAAGTCGTTGGCGTCTTCGTTCGCAGTGATGCGGTCAATTCATCCAACCTTCACATTGATCAGCAACTCATGGACGCCGTCGGGAGAATGGGTGGGCATACTTATTCCCGCACTCGTGAGCAGTTCGACATCAAGACGTTAACCCCGCAGGAATGGGAAAGCCAGAAGGCGGGTGGCAAAGCAGCGGCGGAATGAGCAGCAGGTGCTTTCCGGCGGTTCAAATACGTAGTCGATTGGGAGCAGAGTCGTACTGGTCGACAGTTCGACTCCCTTCAAGACTTTAATTGGACACATTCATTGCGGCTCGCAAGGTATCGTTTATGCGCTCTTGCCAGCCCGGACCGTCCGCCTGAAAATGCGCGAGGACATCGCTGTCGATCTTCAATGATACAAGCTCCTTGGTGTTAGGGATTGCAGGCCGTTCAACGGCCGGCGCTGCGACCTTCTTTGCCGGTTTGAACAGCGCCTCGGCTGCGTCTTTCGGATTGGATGGTCGTCGGGGTGTTGCCATGGTCATGTCCTCTTGTGTCGTGCGTTTGAACAGCGCGACTGGTCAGTTTTTGTTTCCAGGCAGCGGAAGGAACGTAATTGCTGCTGATAAACTGGTTAGCCGCCCCCCGCAGTCCGGAAGAGATCGCATATCGCGAAGTGAAACTCCACTGACTTCCCGCAACTGCCGAACTGGTTGCAGGAAGCCTCACCCGATAATAGCCTTCGATCTCCGCTAGAAGCTTGGTTGTTCTGAAAGCCTGCCGCGCCTGCTCTGGAAACCGTGGGCGACTAGTTTCCATAATTGAGTCTTATGGCGGGGAGTAGCATGTAATCAGAGCCTTACCGGCGATCGCCAGACTTCCGAGTGGGCGCGTACCTAATCTTTTAATTGAAGCCGCTCAATCTCTCGCCGTTGCTCTGCATGTTTTTCGGGGTTCTGCGCCTTTAGTTTCTCAAGGTTGAGAATCTTCCAATGAATGGCAGGCAGGTCGGCTCCTTGTGGCAGTCCGATGGCTTCGAAATCCGGTTCGCCATCGTGGAGCGACAACAGGAAGCGCATGGCGTTGTCGTCGAGCCTTGCAAGAAGATCCGCCGTCATTTGCTCTCTCGCGGCTTTCAACTCATCGAGGCTGACGGGCTGTGTCGTCATTCCCTCGAACTCATTCACGAATGCTTCTTCCAGCGGAGCGAGCGAGGGCCTGACCAGCTCATGCGGCGGACGCCCGGAACTGGCGACATAAATCAGGAATGTCCGAAACAATCCGTCGGTCAGTCCCTCGTTTTCATAAAGCAGCTTTACATCGAACAGATCGCGCGGATGCTGCCGGTCAACCGCCGCATGCAGCTTTCCACCAAACAGATCCTCGAACGAGACGACTTGCATCTCGGCGAACCCGAAAGCTTCCTCGACGCTCTCGCTTACCCTGCGCTGTTCCGGCGGATGAACGGTGCCCCTCGCGACTGGGGAGGTCTCAATCTTGATCTCGGCGTTTCCTTGCCTGACGAGAATGCGGGTGTCGTTATTTCCACCGCCGGCGATCCTCTGGACGCTCGCACCCCGCAGATTGCGCAAAAGGTCATCACGGATGTGATCCAGGGTCGTGTCGATGTTTTTCAACGTCGTGTCACGGTCTTCGATTGGTAGATAAGTCAGGTCGATATCGACCGAGAGCCGCGGCATGTCGCGATAGAACAGGTTGATCGCCGTCCCACCCTTCAGCGCGAAGGCCTCGTGCCGCGCGATATAGGGAAGGGTTCGCACCAAAAGGTCGACCTGGCGCCTATATTGTTCACGTGCCATCCGGGGTCTCCTTGGGCATCAGGTCTACTGGAATGGTGATGCGATAGGTGGGATGCAGCTTCCCGCCCGGTGTCAGCGCCCGGTCACCCTTGCCGAGATCCACCACCGACATGTCAATGTGTCGCCGCCAGGCATGATTGTGCTTGTCGGCATATATGAAGAAGAGACGCTTGGTTTTTACGCTCCGGCATTTCGTGATGAGTGTCGTCAGCAACTTTGGGCGCAGATTAGCAAGGCTTTCGAATACCACGTCGATCTTATGAAAACTTTCGTTCTTGGGAATCTCGTCAATCATTTCGAGGATCGCGCGTTCTGGCGAGGACATCGGCATCGGCCAACGCCAAGGGCTCTGCGCAAGCTCCGGATCGTCTTCGTTTGAAAGGTCGAAATCTACGTTGTCGATTCCGGTCGCTCCGTCGCCAAAAAGGACGTTGCTCCTGGCCTTCAAATCGGCGTCTATTCTCAGCTTCGGTAGCCACGAGGGAATATCCGATCCGTATAGATAAAGATCAAATGCGCCACCGAACGATAAGTAGTGGGCATGCCCCCGCAATGAGAGTGCGCTGGCACCGCCGATATGGAATCTATGCTGCAGGAGCCAGGCGGCCGAGAGCAGTGGTATCTTCCAGCCACCAATAGCTTCTGGATTGGCGTCAGAGGAGAAAGGGCGACGGTAGACGCCTGACATGATCGGCTCGAGCCAGCCCTGCTTGAGATAGCCTGATACGGACTGTCGCGAGATGGCATGACGGGCCATCCACCTCGAGTCCACGATGAAGCCAGGAGGCACTCGCTGTAGGAGCTGCTTTAGCTTGGTCTCTGATTGTCCATTCATGTTTGACACTATGCCACAAAATTAATGTATGTGCGACAGCGGCTTTAAAATAAGGTGAATTTGTCAATTCAAAGTTGACGTTAAATGCCAAACTGCAAAGTGAAGTGAGAAATTCGTGATGTTTCCTAGGCGTAACGGACTCGGATCACCTTATACGGTTCAGTGCGACTGTGCCGTGTGATCACATTCAGGAAACTGATTGCACCCCAGAAACCGGCTGTTGTTCCGCCCTTTCCTCTCGATCAACTGTCCAACACGGCATTTGGGACATTGATGCAGGGGATCACCATCGATGGATTCAAAGTGTAGATTGTCGCTGGCGATTTCTGAGAGCTCGCGGATATATCGCGAAGGCTCACGGCTGTTTGTCAGCAGGAACACGCCACGGCTTGCGCGGGTCAATGCAACATAGAAGAGGCGACGCTCCTCAGCAAACTCGAAGGTTTCCGGTCGCGGCATGACAAGATTGAGCAGTTCATCATCCTCGATCCGGCTCGGCACCCCGTAATCGCCCTCGCTGACATCGAGCAGGATCGTGTAGTCGGCCTCAAGCCCCTTGGCGCGATGGAACGACAGACCCGAAACCTCGATATGCTCGAATTTTGGCGGTCTACTCCTGAACGGATCGAGTTGGTTGTAGCGCCACAGCACCATCACCTTGAGTTTTTCGCGTCCATCGCTCCGCCATTGCCCGGAAATCCCGCCCAGAAACGAATCGAGCCGCTGCAATAGCTGGTGGCACGCCTTGCCAAAATCCGGCTTGCTTCCTTCACCACTGATCGGAATGACCCGGAGGGAGCGCGGAATGGCCGGCCGCGTCGACCGCACCGACTTCCTCAATTGGGAGGAATTTCTTTGTACGAAGCTGGCGGCGGTCTCGGCGATCAACTGATTGCAACGGTATGTCTGCTCCAGACGCCCTCGCCAGCTTGCCCCGAAATTTGCCTCGAACTGAGCGAAGATCGTTACGTCCGATCCAGCAAAGCGATAAATCGACTGCCAGTCATCGCCGACTGCAAAGATCTTGGTGAACGGCTTCTGGTGTTTCAGCGCCTTGATCAGGTTTGCACGGGGCTCCGAGATATCCTGGAACTCGTCGACGAGGATCAGCGAGTAGGGGCTCCGGTATTGCCCGGTTTCCACAAGGCGTGTGGCGTTGGCGATCATCGAGTCGAAATCGATGCGGTTGGTTTCTGCCAGCTTCCGGGAATAAGTTTCTGTGATCTTCCAGATCGCTTGGGCAAATTCCCGGGCACGAGTCTGGTCATGAAGCGATTTGGCTCGCTCAAACAGCATGTCGAGAGTCAGATGGCTGGCCCTAATGTGCTTGATACAGACCGCGATCAGCTTGTGATAGTGCTTGATGACCACCGGTTCGAGAGCCTTGACGATGGCCGCGTAACTTTTTTGTTGGACCGGAATGCCTCGCTTCGTGATTTCTGCCTGTAAGGCTGTGAGCAGCGATCCATCGCGCGCTTGCGCAGACGTCGTCTGGAACACGTCCATTTCCGCCTTGCGATAGCCGGCCATCTTGTGTTCGGCATGGGTGGCGTAGTTTTCGAAGGGGGAGGAACCGTCTGCATTGATGGCCAGATGCTCATGGATGGTGTTGCTGGCCGGGTAATGGAAGTCCGGATGAACATGCCGGATCTCGCCGTTCTCCTCTTCGATCGGGATCTGACCCTCATACTCGAATTCGACCGAGTTCAGCCAGAGCCAGTTCACGATCGTCTGTTCCTGCAGCGATTTCACATACACGCCGGCCATTGTGCCAACGGTCGCATTGCCCTTCCGCCGACGCGCAGAGAGATAACGGTCGTAGTCGGATTTGGTATCGAACACCTCTGCTGGAATATCTGCCTTGGGATGAAGGACAAGGAGGTTGATCCAGAGCTTGGCAAATTCCACATCCGATCGCAGCAGCTCGTCGATGATCTGTTCGATGATCCTGGCTTCGCCGGCAGGGTGTTCCACCCAGTCTGCCAACTGGGGTGGGCGGCCTTCGACCTCTTCGATAATGCCGCGACCGAGCGCATGAAACGTGGTCACCTTGCATTCGAGATTTTTGGCGTCGACCGCAAGCTGCCGGGCTATCCGTTCCTTCAGTTCGTCGGCCGCGCTCTTGTTGAAGGCGAGCACGAGAATCTCTTCAGGGCGGTAGATCTGCTTGTCGAGGACATAGGCGACCTTGCCGACCATGGTGGCGGACTTGCCCGAGCCGGCAGAGGCAACGAGAAGATTGTTGTCCTCCAGCCGAATGCAAGCCTCGCGTTGCTGATCGGACAATGACCGGCCGTCCAGATTGTCGAAGAACGATCGATATCGCGTCAGCTCAGCCGAAACGAACGTGTCATTATATCTGTGGCGCACGTCCGGATAGGTGATGAAGGAAACCGATTGCGGAAGCGCCGTTTTCAAGGCGGCCGGCGTCAATTCCGGATCGAGCAGAGGGTGCGAGAGCGCTGCGGCGGCTTCATCATCCACACTGGCAATAGCCCGCGCGAGATCGGCATGGGCGAGATATTGGCGTTGGCCCTCCACGATACCCATCAGTTTCGCATCCACATCGGTCAAGCGTTCAGGATTGGAGCCGATCAGGTCGAAAAGGTGGCCGTTGATGAAACTGTAGAGATCAGCCGCCAGCCGGGTTGCGGCGTCTTCACCCAGACAGGGGAGGTTATAGGTCTGATTGCGAGATCGGACTTCGACCGAATGCCAAAGCAAAGCCTTGCCGACGGAAATAGCGACAATATCCAGGCAAGCGAGATTGGCGTTGCCTCTCTGAGAAATGTTTACGCTCTCTGGCAAGGACGGGCGCAGTGTCACCTTCCATTTCCCTTGGGGAAGGAGGCGGGCAAAGAATCCAGGCTGGTATGTTCGAACACGATCAGACATCAGGGTTCACGTAATACCGGAAAGCTTAATCTGGAAGCCATGCGCAATCGGTCCAATGCTGCTCGTACCGTTTCGCGAACTGCGTCATCTCCCGCACATTGGCCTGCGGCGTTTGGCAGGCTCGGGCGCAGGTGGTGACCACATCGCGGTAAAACGCCGGCGAAACCGGCTGGATGCCTTCGTAGTTCATCAGTAGGTCTGGAAGGCGTTCGGTGATCGCCTCGCCGCGAGGCGCCATGACAATGGTCGGCGGTGTGCTATGCGCGTTGATCAAAAAATACCTCCAGCTGGGGGCGGCCTGTCCCTGCGCCGGAACGAGTTCGCAGGGGCAGGCGTCACCTCCTCCGGAAATCTCCTGATAGATCGCTTCGATCGCCTGGGCTTTCCTGGCAATCAGCACGTAAGGGCCTGCAGGCGTATAGCCACCCATGCGCTCATCGTACTCGATACCCAGCAGGCGTGTCAGGTCGTGTCGGGCGGATCCGTCGAGAACGGCCCGTTCCGAGGTAAACCACTGAAGCTGACGCAGGGTGATTCCGGCCGTGGCCGCGATGTCTTTCGGCGGATTGGGCCAACAAGCTACCAGGTGCCTGGCGATTTCAGGCGTATTGTCGTGTTCTTCGTAGGCCGGTAATTCGTCATCATCATCGTCGTCGGTCTCTTCTGACGGGTCCTGTCCCAGAAGCAACCACGTTCTGCGGCTCATACCGTCATGATGAAAATAACGCGGCTGATCCGGCGGGAGCGATGTCTCCCAGGATGACAACCATGGGCCAGCTTCCCAGACTCTGTTTTCGAGTAGAACAGATGATGGTTCGCGCATCGGTAAACTCAGCCATTGCTCGATGCTGTCCTCCAGCTTTCGATTGCTCAGGCCGCGAGGACTGCGGCTCGCTCGCCGATCATGATCTGCATCTGCATCCAGACAAAGCGCTTCCACGGATGCCGCCAGCGACAAGTCGATCGGGTCGTGCCGTCGCGACAACCATCGGGAGGCATCATGAGCCGAGCGTAGTGATGCAGGAACTGTCTTATCCTTGGGGTCAGCAATCTCAAGGCGGATGCCGATTCTGGCGAGATCCGCCGCCAGTCCCGGATCTGCCTGTGCCACATAGCGGTTCACACGAAGAACATCTGGTAGGCCGCGCAACCCCTCGGCGTCTCTCCATGCGGTCAGCAGTACCTCGCATAACGATTTAGGCTGGTCGACAGGCGAGAATGTCAGCCAGCGGATCGGTAGACCGGCGACAGTGACGCCATAGAGCATGATAGGATGCAGTCCACGTTGTGCCGCATCTGCCAGCCTTATGGGATCGCGTACCGCGACGATGCCATGCTCAGCGTGGTGGAACAGGAATTTGGCGATCGAAACATAGAAATGATGTTCCCGGCGTGGCTGGTGCGTCTGATCATTCATGGCTGCTCTCAAATCATCAAATCAATGCCGTCATCCTACGATTTCGAGGCCTCACACCAAAGTAATTCCTGACTTCAAATGGCGATTGTTTGCGGATTGGTAGTCCAACGCTTCAAGCGAACCGGAAGAACGGGGGTGGTCATTGCTCACACCAGTGCCAATACGTATTGTGCGCTCGACAGCGCCTGCAATCGGATTGGAATGAAATGACCTCGCAGCTCGACTTCTTTGCAGCTCCTGTCGCCACGGAGCGAGTTGGCCGACTACAGCCAGTTGAGCAGGACGGGACGGGCATTGATGATGAAGCCATGGCCCATCATCTCGAAGCGACCGGTAATTACCGCATCCCGCGAAAACTCAAGCCGCGTCCGATCGTCGAATACCCGCGCCCGGGTTTTCCGCGTCGCGGCATTATTCTCGATACCGAAACGACCAGTCTCAACCACCGTACCGATGAAATCATCGAAATCGGCGCAATCGCTTTCTCCTTCAATGACGCGGGAGAGCTCGGAGACGTCACCGGCATCTATGGTGGCCTTCGGCAGCCAACAATCGCCATCCCGACCAACATCACCCGCCTGACAGGCGTCACCGACGCGATTGTTGCAGGTCAGGTTATCGACAATGTCCTGTTGAATGCCCTGATCGAGCCAGTCAGGACATCAGCCAACACCCGCAACCGCGGACGGTTTAACAAGTCTTCAGCTATGGTGTGGCCGCCTTCATGTGGTGTCTCCACATTGGCACTTTCATGTCGTTTAAAAATCGGCCACTCAATGAGCGGTTGAACACGGGCGGGCGGAATGGCGGACGACGGCGATAATTAGGAAGCGCATTGGAGCGGGACTTTCCAGCGGTTGAGGGCGGAAACCGTGATCATGGCGATCGTTATCGTCGCCATGACGCAACTGGAGCTGAACCTTTCGAAACTGCCGATCCTCGGCATCGAGTTTGCGAAATCGGTTCCCAAGGGCCCCATCCTGATCTTTCTCTATCTGTTCTTTTTCTATTTTGCCCTTGCCTGGTGGGTCCGTTACCGTCGGGAGAAGCTTTCTCTCGAGACCGAGCGGCGACGAATTGCCGAAATGCGACAGGGTATGGCTGACGTCATCGAGCAGACGAGGGGTTCGGCTCTGTCATTCACGGGCGATGTCGAAGCCAGCGCGAGCATCCTGCTTGAGAACATGTCCTCCGTTCGAAGCGCCCACGCGGCATTTATGCCGGAATTGGCCAATGCGGCGGCGGCATATGAGGGCAGCGTCGAACGGTTGCGGAAGATTGTCTCCGACGGGTTGCGTAGTGGACAGATCGGCCGGCAGGATAGTCTCATCAAGGACGCGTTTGCGCCCTCGCCGGTGGGTGAGAGGGTCCGCGAGGTCTATGGTTTGTTCAACCACTTCTCGAAGCTGGTCGAGGCAGCAGAAGAGCGCATGAATAGAGCCCTGGGCGAGGCGCGTGCCGAAATGCAGGTGAAAGGCCCGGCTTTCGAGCGGGCGATCACCGATCTGCGCAGCACTATCAATGATCACATCCGGCGGCTGCGAAACCTGCGGACAAGCATATTCTACGATCTCGAATTCCTCGGCTTCTACACGCCCCTCGCCTTTTCCGTCCTGCTTGCCGCTTATTCTCTGCCGCAAGGTTATGTTGATGCCAGGCCGGCGCTGGCAAAGTTTGCGGCGTGCGTGGCCGAGCCAACAGCCGGCCGATGCTGGTTTCGGATGCCGGCGCAATCGCCGCAGGTCGATCTGAGGCAGACGCCGCCGGAACTTCTGCCGCGATAGCCGGGCGGTTGCTGTTATCATGTCTTCCGCCCGCCCGCCGGTGGGGCATCACGAGATGTGCTGGGATAGTGCAAGGATTGACAGGTTCTGACGATCGAGTACAATAGACCCTAGGTCTCATATATCTTTCGTCCTTAGGACGAAAGATATATGAGACTTTGATATGTGGTCATGTCGATTGTTTTGCAAGGCACCTCAATCAAGTGTGTTTTTATTGACATCCTAATACGGGTAACCTAATGTCCTTAGGACATTAGGTTACCCGTATATGAAATTCGACGACGCAGTCCACCGTCTCTTGGCCGACAGAGGTGATCCCGTTATCACCGAGTACGAACTGTTTCGTCTGCTCTATGCCCTTCAGCGCGCCGGCGAATATGACGGTCGCAAACTGCGCGTGGGCAAAAATGCACCCGATCGGACCCGGTATCGCAATCTCGTCGGACGGCTACTGAACGATCGCTATCTGAGGCCGGATGTGGATTTCTATCCCCCGGAGGAATGGCGCCCGTCCGGTTACAACTTCGCCCGCGTCTTTCGCGTTTCCGATGTGCCGGATGGCAGCGCCGAGACCGTCACTGCCCTGGTCGATCCGTTCTGTTACATCTCCCATCTTTCGGCGATGCAGCGCTACAGCCTGACGAACCGTATTCCGGAAGCCCTGAGCCTGTCGACGCCCAAGACCTGGACCGCTTCCCGGTCGGCAAAGATCGATGCCGACTATGGTGCCGAGCGTGATGCGGACATCTATCTCGCACCGCTGGCGCAGTTGAGCTGGCCCCAGATCATTCGTCGCCGGCCGGTCGTGCTGCACAAGACCGTCCGATCTCCTGCCCTGCGCCAGATCCGCAACGAGGCGGCACGCATTGCCGCAATCGGTGAAACGTTTGTCCAGATGCTCGACCGGCCGGAACTGTGTGGCGGCATCGCGCATGTGATCGAGGTCTGGGACCAGCATGCGCAGATCTATGTCGAGGAGATCATTGCAGCCGTCGACAATGCCGAGGAATCGATCATCAAGGTGAGGGCGGGTTATCTGCTTGAAGAACGGCTAGGAATCACCGACGATCGCATTCTGGCCTGGACGTCATTCGCGCAGCGCGGCGGCAGCCGCAAGCTGGATCCCGGTGCCCCATACCAACCCCGTTTTTCCGAAAAGTGGATGATCTCTCTAAATGCCGGCACCCCAAACGATCCTTATTAATGCAGCTCTGTCGACATGGGTCGACGAGGCCAGGGCTGACCCAGTCACCTTCCAGGAGCGGCAAGTCACGGAAATACTGCTGCAGGCGATCGGCATCACGCAGGCACTACGTCAGTCGCTGATCCTCAAGGGCGGCATTTTGATGTCGCTGATGCACGGAAGTTACCGCCACACAGGCGATGTCGATTTTACCGCTATCGTCGATCCGGAACCCTATGCCGAGCAATTGAAGACAACGCTCGGGGGCGCCCTTCGGCGTGCAGCCGCTGAACTTGGTTACGCCGATCTCGTTTGCGCAGTGCAGCGCTTCGACTATCAGCCGAGGAAAGACGGCTTTTCCGGCTTTACTGCGCCGGCGCTCAAGCTGAGCATCGGGCACGCACGCAAGGGCACGACCGACGAGCAGCGGCTTGCGCAGGGACGGTCCACCCGCATCGTCGAGGTCGACATCTCGTTCAAGGAAACCGTCGTCAACACGGCGGAGATCGTCATCGAGGAGCCGGGTGTCACCATTCTGACCTATAGTGTCGAAGAAATCATTGCCGAGAAAATCCGGGCCATTCTGCAGCAGGTAAAGCGCAACCGCACGAGGCGGCAGGATGTTTTCGACATCGTATGGCTGCTCGATCGCTACCAGCCCGGGGACGAGATGAAAATCGTCATTCACGCGACTCTGCTGAAAAAATCGCAGGCGCGTGATCTCGACCCGGGTCCCGGCTCGTTCGATGATCCGGAGGTCAAGCGGCGTTCGGCCGAGGAATGGGAAACCATGCGCCTGGAAGTTGGCAACAAGCTCCCGGACTTCGAGACGGCTTTTTCACGGGTAGGCGATTTTTACCGCACCCTGCCATGGGGCAGCTGATCAACCGTCAGTCGCCTTACCTGGCAGGCATATTCCGCTTGAGGGCCGACGCGATAAAGCTAGTATTGTGGCGGCGGCGGCAAGGCCAGAGACGACACGACAACGTTGCTCGCTATCGAGATCAACGTCCGGCCATCCTATTCGCTTCGGGCTCTCCTGTGGAAGGTTTCACGGACGTGCTGTTTTACGCAGCCACCGACTGTGCGTAAGACACTGAAGCAGTGTTCGAGGATGCGGTCATCTATACCTCAGTCGATTTCGTCAGAAATTAATTCGGTGACCAGGCCATGTCTACTGCTGCCCAATGTGCCGTCACCGCGCGAGGCGATGGACGCCAACTCGACTATCAATGCGGGGTCGCGGTGTTCAAGCGCCTGAAACGGGAAAAGGACGATGGCTTGGCGGCCGCCCTTCATTGACGGGTTGCCAGCCCGCAAAGCCGCCGAAACCGACGCACAGACACCGATGGTGGAGCCGGCATGGCCGCCAGACATGCTTGACCGAACACGGTTTCACTCCTCTGGAGCGAAATCACCATCGTTCCCCTAAACAATGTTGCGTCTTCGGCAGCGCGTTGTCCTTTCAACCACTTACTGATTCCCACTCTTGATGGATAAAGCTGGGTCGCCGGTTCGTACCCGTTCAAGGCGGTATGTATGATCAGATCGGATGTTCAGCATCGGTGGCGAACGTCTTGAAGTTTTCTGTCATTTTTTATATATTGCTGTCAAAGCTATCATTAGGATAAAGGTGATATCAATGCCGGCAGTCACCATTCGTAATCTTTCGGACGAAACGCATCGTGCTCTGCGGGTGCGAGCGGCTCATCATGGTCGGAGTACCGAGGCCGAAATCCGTGACATCATTGAAGCCGCTGTCCGTCCTCCTGAACGTATCAAGCTCGGAACTTTGCTGACGGGCATTGGTCGCGACGCCGAACTTTCCGAAAGCGACGTTGAAGCCCTGCAGAAAAGTCGCGACAAGACAACTGCTGAACCGATGACGTTCGAATGATCTTGCTGGATACCAACGTTATATCTGAGCCGTGGAAACCGGTTCCTGATGAGGCAGTAATTGCGTGGTTGGACGCGCAAGTTCTCGAAACGCTTTTCATATCCTCAATAACGATTGCTGAACTTCGTTCTGGTATCGCTGCCATGCCTTTTGGGAAACGGCAAACTACCCTCCGCGATCGCCTTGAGGGTGAAGTTTTACCCCACTTTTCCCAGCGCATCCTTTCCTTTGATCTGGCTACTTCTCAGTTTTACTCAGACCTCATGGCACGCGCTCGATTATCTGGGAAAGCGATTGGCACAACTGATGGCTACATTGCAGCCACAGCGGCAGCAAACGGCCTCGCGATCGCAACGCGCGACACGAGCCCGTTCGAGGCAGCTGGGTTGAAGGTGATCAATCCCTGGTCCAAATGACGAAAGTGTGCGCGTAGGTGTCGTAAGTCCGATTCTCATCAAGAGCAACCTGCCCCGCCCTTCAAGGGCAACTCTCTTGATAAATTCGCGGCGCTGAATATGTGCACAAAGTGGTCTCGGGGCATCATCGGCGACTGGATTTTATCCAGAGGAGGGAACGTGGTTCCTGGGGAAGTTTAAAACCAGCTCATAGGCCGTGCTTCGTCCTCCAGCCTCACCTTTTTGCAGGATGCCTTTCGCCATCAGATCCGCTATGTCGCGAGAGGCAGTGTCCTGGGATGCGTTCGTCAACTTTGCCCATTTTGTCGACGTGAGCTTGCCCTGGAAATTTCCCTCTAGCAGCCGGTTTAGGACCTTGGCTTGTCGCGGATTGAGATTGCTTGCAGCATGCGACTGCCAGAAATCATTTTTCAGCATCACGTTATCGAGGGCCAGCAGCGCCTCGCTAACAGCATTGCCCAAACGATCGAGGAACCACTCGATCCAGCTTGTGATGTCGAGGCTTTCCTTGCCGGTAACTGATTGCAGGGCTTCATAATACCCGATACGGGATCGCTCGATTGCTGCGGACATGGAATAAAGCCGCTGGGCGCCCCCACCACTGCGTGCAAGCGTCATGTCGGCGATTGCGCGAGTTATGCGGCCGTTTCCATCGCCGAAAGGGTGGATAGCAACGAACCAGAGATGAGCAATGGCTGCCTTAATGAGAGGATCCAGTTCGTGCTGTCCGTTAAACCACTCAAGGAAGGCTGACATCTCAGCTTCCACGCGATCTGCGGGCGGAGCAACATAGTGGATTCTCTCGTGCCCGAATGGACCGGAAACGATTTCCATACGACCGCCAGAGTCGTCACGCCAATCGCCGACGCGAAGCTTATGGCCCCATTCGTTGCGGCCTGTCGGAAAAAGGGCCGCATGCCATTGGAATAGTCGCTCTGCCGTCAGTAGCTCTGCGCAATTGATCGTGGCATCGAGAGTGATATGGACGATGCCCTCAACCGAGCGGTTTGGCGTCACAAACCCATCGATATCGATACCGAGCCGCCTGGCGAGCGAGGAACGAACCTGTTGCTCATCCAGCTGTTCTCCCTCAATCGCTGACGACTTTACCACGTCATCGGTCAATGCTCTTAGAAACGTCGCCTCGCGTGTACGAAAACCGAGGCCCTCGACGCGGCCAATAAGACGTCCTTGATCAAGGCGTACGGCCGCAATCCTTGATGTAGGGCGGTCAATATCCCACTCGAATTTCGGCCAGAGGGCGCACTGCCAGATATAACTCATATCCCACGATAGAGCTCATCTGCGGAGAATAGCAAGATTTATCTCCGCAAAGTTGCGGAGATTTTCTCCCGTAATCTCCGCACCCACCTGAAGCCGGGTGCACAAAACAGCGTCGCCACGCTTGTGTAACGGCTCCGGCTAAGAGAACCGATGCTCGCTGACCTGATCCTCACGTGAGGCAGCCCAGACCAACAGACTGGGATATGAAAATGCAATCGGATCAATAATTTAAGTAGATCAATGAGGGTTGCGTTCCTGAAATAATGCAGGTTTGCATTCGTATATCGCGGGTTCGAGTCCCTTCAAAAGCTTTTAAGTTATGAATTTGGACGGCGCTCACGCCTGCACCGACTAATTGGGTGGGATCATAGGTGTATGCAGCACGGCGCCTGTCTTTTGAGCAGCTGCTGTTAGGCGTTTGTCTCTGGTCCACAAGCTAGATCGCCCGTCAAGCAGCGTCGAAGCCAACAAGTGTGCATCCGTGTAGCCGATTCCCATGCTGAATATCGAATGCCGATCTATCATCGTCATGACTTCGGCGTGCGTGGCGACGAATGCTTCGCGCTGTGCCGCAAAATACGCCATCACGGCATCACGGTCCCGCAGACTGCCAAGCGCCAATTCGCCGATAATCGCAGGGTGGCAGAGTAGGCGGTCGTCCTCGATAATTTTGCGTAGCTCTGAGTCTCCGTAGCGGAAATGATCAATCCAGATGGAGGTGTCCACAAGAATCACTTTGTCGCTTCGCTCCGGCGGCGAGGAGCTGCTTGTGCATCGGGCATGGAGCCCCCGAGCGCGAGGAGTCGCTTTCCAGACTCGACTCGCACAAGTGTTTCCAATGCCTGGCGGACAAGCGCAGCCGTTTCCTTGGTTCCGGTTAGGGATCTTGCTCGTTCCATGAGGTTATCGTCGAGATTGATAGTGGATCGCATGAAAAAACTCCCGCATTAAAGCGGCATTTATAGCACCATTTGGTGCCGAAATCTACGCCTTCCTGTGCTCGCTATAATATAGCAACCGCCTGCCGACCAGAATTGTCTCAGGGTCTTCGGTTCAAATCCCGTCAAGGTGAAGAAGACTTCAGCTATCGATGCCATCCTGATGCCTGCCGCACAGAAGACATCGCGCCGGCGGTCGCGTCATGTCGCCTCTGCGCCGGTTGAAATCAAAGCAAGTCAAGCGGTTTTTCCGTCTCGAGCATTGCTCAGCTCCCCTGACCGGCTTCAGCGGTCGCCAAACCTTTCGCCCTTGCAGGCAAAACGTGTCTGCCCGAACTAAACGTGGAGCCTTGCTGTCGATTTGCGCGGGATCAAAGTCGGGGCTGACACGAGAATTTGGTTTTCGCGGACAACAGTTGTATGCGTGAGCAAGTCGAGTGCGTTGGCCGCGATCTGATCAAAGGGAACGCGCAGTGTTGTGAGTGGTGTCGAGAGATGGCTGACGATCGGGATATCGTTGTAGCCGACCAGGGAGACGTCATCCGGCACAGAGAGCCCCATCTTGTTCAATGCCGAGAGAGCGCCGATCGCCGTATTGTCGTTGACGGCAAAAATTGCAGTCGGTGGATTGCCAAGTGCCATGAGCTTCGCGACCGCTTCTGCTCCCGACTGGATACTGAATGTCGACGGGATGATCAGGCCGGGATCGATTGCAATTGATGCCTCTTCAAGGGCCTGCCTGTATCCGTCGACGCGTCCGGTCGCGCTGGATGCGTAGTTTGGACCCGCAATCAAGCCTATCCGCTCATGGCCCAAATCCAGTAAATGACGCGTCGCAAGATAACCACCGAGCCGATCGTCGCCCACGGCAGAGAGGCTGTGACGATCCGTTCTCAGCGCCAGTACAAAGGGGACACCCCGTTCTCTTAATTCATCGGGGAAACTATCGTCATCGCGCGCGGTGGATAATATTAATCCATCCACACCTCGATTGAGAAGCGACTCCGCTGCCAGGCGGTCCGCCTGCGGTTTATCCTCGGTCGTCGCAACGATAGCAAACCGTCCGGTCCGGGCGCAGGCTTTGACGATTGCCTCATACAGCATCGCCATGACGGTATCCGTTAACCGCGGAACGATGACGCCGATCGTCATCGTGCTACCGCGCCGTAGGCTGGCAGCTGAAACATCCTTCACATAACCGAGTTCCGCGGCAATCTTGCGCACACGCTCGGCAGTTTCGCTGTCGGACCGCGGCAGTCGCTCATCGAGGATGCGCGAGACAGTCGATTTCGACACTCCCGCCGCAGCGGCAACACTGTGAACAGTCACACGCGGTTGTCGAGGACGCTCTTTTGATTCCATTGTCTTTTTTCCATTCCACGTCTGTTGCCGGGCGCACGCCGAGTACATTGCACGAAAAACGCGGTTGACTCCAGAACAATTCAGATCGATAACGGGAACGTTCCCATTAACGATCCCGTCTGCTGATCGATTAAGGACAGCAGCTGATAAGGAGGAGAAATTAGATGCAACCCATGGATCTTCGTGGCCTCAGCCCGGCACCCGTCACCGCTTTCACGCGTGATGGTGAGGTCGACTACGCAGCCAATGCAAAAATCGCCAAGTGGCTTGCCTCGATGGATGGCGTAAAGAGCCTCGTCATTCTCGGCCATGCCGGCGAAGGCACGTTCCTGACTGAAGACGAGCGCCTGGAACTCATCCGCATTTACGTTGATGCTGTTGGTGGTTCGCTGCCCATCATCGCCGGTATTACCGGGGAAGGTACGCGGGTGGCTGCAGTAGAAGCCAAGAAGTGCAAGGCTGCTGGTGCCACCGGCGCGCTCGTTTATCCTAACCACGGCTGGCTTCGCTTCGGTTTCCAGAAGGGTGCACCACAGGACCGTTACAAGGCGATCTGGGAAGAATCAGGCCTGCAGGAAATCCTGTTCCAGTATCCGGATGTGACCAAGGCGTCCTATGACCTGGATACGCAGCTGGCAATCGCTACCCAGCCCGGTGTCGTGGCGACGAAAAACGGCGTGCGCAATATGAAGCGCTGGTATGTCGAAATCCCGGAACTGAAGAAGGCCAATCCGAACCTGCAGGTCCTCAGCTGCCACGACGAATGGCTTCTGCCAACGATGTTCGATGTCGACGGTCTACTCGTCGGCTATGGCAATATCGCGCCCGAGCTTCTGATCGATCTGATCAAGGCGGGCAAGGCACAGGACTATCCGCAAGCGCGCAAGATCTTCGAACAATTGCTGCCGGTGACCCGTGCGGTCTACCACCGTGGTTCACATATGGAAGGCACTGTCGCCCTGAAACTCGGCCTCGTACACCGTGGGGTTCTCGATCATGCGACGATCCGCGAGCCTTTGAAGAACCTCGGCGAAAAGGCGGAGCAGGAAATCTTTGCTGCCTTCGAGGCAGCCGGCATCGGCCGCGTCGAGCAGTTGCTGGCCGCTGAATGATCTTTTGCCGCCCCCTGCATGCGCTCGGGGCGGCAAGCCAAAGGGGCCGGCCTGAGCAAAGCAGCAGGTCCGCACCGGAACAAGTTTATCTCTGACAGGAACGCCGAAACATCGTAGCAACAACGCAGGGAGCGTATCCGTAGCCGGGAGCGAGAAAGGCGACGGGTCGAGGAGGAAATCATGAATATCATGCAGCCACAGATGGCTGACGCGACGGCTGTTGCCGATCCGCAGGCCGACATCAGCGCCCGACTGGAGCGCCTTCCTATCACAAGAGAAGTATTCTGGGCTCGCAACATTGTGGGGGCCGCAACCTTCTTCGATGGTTACACGGTGATCGCCATTGCCTATGCGATGCCGGTTCTCGTCCGGGAATGGGGGCTCAGCCCATCCCAGACGGGCATGATCCTGTCGATGGGATACCTTGGGCAACTCATTGGCGCCATCCTGTTCGGCTGGCTCGCGGAAAAGATCGGTCGGCTGAAAGTCCTGCTGTTCACCATTCTGTTGTTTGTCAGCATGGATGTTGCCTGCCTTTTCGCCGCGGGCGCCGGCATGATGATGGCGTTTCGCTTCGTACAGGGGATAGGCACCGGCGGGGAAGTACCTGTCGCCAGTGCATACATTAACGAGTTGATCGGCTCGAAAGGTCGCGGTCGCTTTTTCCTGCTCTATGAAGTCATGTTCCTGCTCGGCCTCGTTGGCGCCGGTCTGATCGGCTACTTCATGGTTCCAGTCTACGGCTGGAAAGCAATGTTCGTCGTGGGTCTGGTGCCCGCGATCCTGATGATTCCGCTGCGGTGGTTTCTGAAAGAATCCCCGCGCTGGCTGGCGGCAGCCGGCCGGCATGATGAGGCCAACGCTATAGTAACACGTATGGAAGAAAGCGCTCGAGCCTCCGGGAAGGAGCTTCCCGAGCCACGGATCATCGCAAAGCCTGTCAAGCGTACATCCGACTGGAAGGAACTGTTCCAGGGAATCTATCTGAAACGCACCCTGTCGATCTGGGCGATGTGGTTCTGCGCCTACATGGTGGCGAACGGAACGATTACCTGGCTGCCGACGCTCTATCGCCAGACCTTCAATCTGCCGCTCGAGACAAGCATTCTGTATGGCTTCATGACATCCGCGGCAGGCGTGGTCGCTGCCGTCATTTGCGCACTGCTGATCGACAAGGTCGGTCGCAAACGCTGGTATGCAGGGGCGCTGCTTCTGGCTCCCGTGCCCCTTGCCATTCTGGCGTGGCTGGGCGCGACATCGCCCATGCAGGTACTGATCCTTGCAGGCCTCGCATACGCCATCGTGCAGACCGTGACCTTCTCACTGTATCTGTATTCGGCGGAAATCTACCCGACCCGCATGCGTGCAATCGGCACGGGTGCTGGCAGCGCCTGGCTGCGTCTCGGTTCCTCCGCCGGTCCCATGCTTGTGGGGTTCGTGATGTCATCAATGGGCATTCAGTACGTGTTTGCGACCTTCGCCGTCGTTCTGGTCGTTGGTGCTGTTGTGACGATGCTGTTTGCGGTGGAGACCAAAGGCAAGGTTCTCGAGGAACTGTCCCCGTAAGAACGAAGCGGAGCTTCCTCACCGGCTTTCTGACCGCCCCTTGGGTCACCCGAGGGGCGGTCGCATTTCCACCACTGTGACGTCATTGTGTTCCTGTTGCGGACCTCTTATTTTCGCAAGGAACTGAGGCGGCTTTTTAACAATATAGAATCTGCGCACGCAGAAGGGGCGACACTAAATATTTCCTCGCCTTGCCGGCCTCTACCGGGGTGGACGTGGGGCGCGTTTGGATGCCAAAAGCTGATCTGCCGATGAACGTGTTTGATCAAACTCGCCAGGTTGGCGGGTTCAGTGAAACAACGGATCGTAGGTTCGAATTTGTTCAAGAGCTAATTGGATGAGAGTCGTTTATCCGTGAACCAAAGTGCGCCGGATCGTAAGCTAAAGTCCGGACTTGAACTTTTGGACACCCGCGTGATTGTGAGAGACGGACAAATCGGAGAAAAAACTCTCCGATCCTAACTTAATCGGTGTTGGAGTTTACATGATCAGAAAATCGATAATGGCTGTATCGCATGCGGTTCTTGCCGTACCCAATCCCCTCCGCGCCCAGCGATGCCCTCCACCAGCCATGCAGCAAAATAAGGGAAATGCCGCATTGGTTTCCTGCGTTGTAGCTGCCCAAATTTCGCACAAGGATATCTCGCTTATAGCCGCGGCCACTTCGAGGCCGAGGTGAACGCAGAAGTCTGTGAATGATTGGCCCATGAATTGACAAAACTGAATTCCGACTAAGGCGCGAGATGATGATGCCAAAAATGCAGATTGTATTAGGGCTCGTCGTGGCCAGTGTTGTGGCGCTGTCTGGACTGGCTGCACCTGCTATAGGTGCTTCGAGTATTGAACAGGGAATAGATTTACAGTTCACGCCACCGAAGGGTCTTTGTCAGGTCGATCCGTCACGCTCGAAAGCAGACCAGTACCTTTGGACTAGTCTTCCTGATAAAAAGACGGCCGAATTGACACATACATTGTTTGTCGATTGCCTTCCGCTGGAACAGGCGCGGAAAGGTGACTTTTCGGGTAAAATGCCAACGAATGTGATTTTTCTCGCAGTGATTCCGCGTACAAAAGACCAGACACCTCCCATCCCATACAATCTGAAAGATTTAGTGTCGGCTTTGGTAGCGAGGGACGCGCCGCGTTATAAGGACGCAAAGCCGTTTTTTGGGTCGCGGAAAGAGACAGCCGACGTTTTCGCATTACTCGGCAGCGACGAAAACGGCGTGTATTACGGCATCCGAAAATTTGACAAATCCGGCAAGGAAATAGGAGGCGGCATTTCGATTTACACGATGATCGAAACATCCCCCATCCTCCTCTGGGTGCTCGCTTTTGAAAACACGATTGATGAAGCCAAGTTTGACACGGCAAAGCAGCTGGCCGCACAATTACAGGCTGAAAACAGCCGCCCCGTAACAGTAAATCTAAAGGGTCTGCCGCGCTTGGCAAAAAAGGTACAATCCTGCCTCAACGTGCCCGCAGGAGTAGGGGGAAAGGCGGTTGTTTCATTCAAAATCAACGAGGCGGGCGCTCTCGAAGGAACGCCGGTGGTTATCGAGCAGGGTGGTGGCGAAGCGAACGAGGTCATTGGTAAGGCAGCGATAAGGGCGCTTCAAAAATGTCAGCCGTACCTGGAATTCGGTTTGCAAGGCCAATTTCATCTCCCGTTTGTAATTCAATAGGTGGGCCGAAGGTTCGATCTTCATTCAAGAACGAGACTGCTGAAGCTTGAAGCCTCCGGCAATCACGGCGTGACGGAAGGCGGAGATATCATTCCGCTGCCGAAATCTTTCGCAGAAGGCGGTCCCGTGGCGCCGCGATCAGTCACGTGGACCGCCGACCTCGTTCGACACCGCCAGGCCCAAGCATACTCGAGGCCCAAATTCTTGTGAGCGTTCAAGCCCTCCTTGACTTGAACGCCCAAAATCTGCCTATTCGGCCTGCGGGCTCGCGGTTGCCCCTCCCAGGGCGTCTGCGAACTTTCGCATTAACCGCACGAGGTCGTTGACTTCAGCCGTTTCCCAGCTCGCAAAGACGGCGAGGGCGATCCTCTCGCGTGCGGCATCGATTTTGTCGGTCATCGCCTTGCCCTTCGGTGTGACGACGGCCTCGTTCACTCGTCGGTCAACCGGGTTTTGCCGGCGTTCGGCAAGCCCAAGACTCTCCAGCTTAGCGACCTGACGGCTAACCGTGGTGTAATCCCGCCCCACACCTACCGCCAAATCCACGATGCCGATCGGCCCGCGCCGCTCGATCCCGACAAGCAGCGGGAAAAGGGCGCGATCGAGCGCAATTCCGGCTTCGCGAACAAGCATCTCGTCGCGTTGTGGTTGGTTCATCAGGCTAACGATATCAATCAGCGAACCGTGCAGGTCACGAATTTTTTTGCGAATGTGTGTATTTTGCACATTTTTTGTTGACGACATGTCGAGTCTCCTATTATGTGCATAATACACACATGGAGACGGACATGACAAACCATTTTGACGCAGATGTACTCATCTGCGGTGCGGGAGCGGCTGGCCTGACGTTAGCTATCGAATTCGCACGGCGGGGTGTTTCTTTCCGCTTGGTCGAAAAGGCCAGCGAACCGTTCCCGGGCTCGCGAGGCAAGGGCATCCAGCCACGGACCCAGGAGATTTTCGAGGATCTCGGTATCCTTGACAAGGTCGTTGCGGCTGGCGGCGTCTACCCGCCCATACGCGATGATCGCAGCGACGGCAGCTTCATAGCAAAAGATTTCGGGGAGCGGTCTCATGCGACACCAGCGGAGCCCTATCACATTCCGCTGATGATTCCGCAATTCCTGACGGAAAAGATCATGCGTGACAGGCTGGCCGAGCTGGGGGCCCGAGTTGAATTCCGATGCCAACTGACCGCGTTCGAGCAGGACGGTCATGGGGTCACTGCCCATCTGTCTCGCTCAACCGTCGGCGAGACTGTTCGCGTACGCTATCTGGTCGGCGCGGATGGAGGGCGCAGCTTCGTACGGCACGCACTTGGCATTGCATTTCCCGGCAAAACGTTGGGTGTGCGCGCGATCGTTGCCGATGTCGTGCTCAACGGACTTGGTCGGGATGTATGGTGGCAGTTCAATAGCGGCGACACACAGCGGATGATCGCCATTTGCCCGCTCGGAGGAACCGATCTGTTCCAGATTCAAGCGCCGATTCCACCGGAGGGGGAGGTTGACCTCTCTGCCGAGGGATTGGAAAAGCTGATTGCCGACCGGACAGGCCGCAACGACGTGAAGGTGCAGACGGTCACCTGGGCGTCGACCTATACGATGAACGCCCGGCTCGCCGACAGCTATCGGGCAGATCGCATCTTCCTGACGGGAGATGCCGCCCATATCCACCCGCCGACGGGCGGCCAGGGTCTCAACACCAGCGTACAGGATGCTTACAATCTCGGCTGGAAACTTGCATCCGTGCTTTGCGGAGCCGAGGATGGGCTTCTCGACAGTTACGAGGCGGAACGCCGCCCGGTAGCGGCGGAGGTTCTAGGCCTGTCGAGCCGACTGCTCGATGCCGGAAAGCAGGGGGAGATTCGCCGTGGCCGTGAGGTGCACCAACTTGATATCGGCTATCGGCAATCGCCACTCGTCCTTGGCCCCGCCAGCCGCAGCCATGGCCTGCGCGTGGGCGATCGCGCCCCGGACGCACCGGTCGAAGGAGCGGCAGGCCAGCCTTCGCGGCTCTTCCGATTGTTCGCCGGGACGCATTGGACGCTGCTTGCGAACGGGGAACGCAGCGTGGCACCCCGATCCGGATTGCATATCCACCGTCTCGGCCAGCGCGGCGACTTGCTCGATTCGTTCGGGCATGTTCGCGACGCGTACGGCTTGGCGCCGGACGAGTGCGTACTGATCCGGCCCGACGGATATGTCGGCGCGATGCTGACACTGGATGCCGAGGGGACGCCGCAGCTCGAAACCTATCTGGAGCGCGTCGGCCTGGGAGTGCGTAGAACTCGATGCGGGAGGCGGGACCATGACGACCAGCTCGCTGTCTGAAGTCGCTTCGGCAAAACCGCTCGATTGGCGGATTATCCTTCCGGTCTTCGCGATCGTCTTCGCCCACGCTTCGGGCACCGCTGCGGTCTTGCCCGTGCTGCCATTCCATATCCGCGGCATGGGTGGTTCTCCCCTTGTTCTCGGCATTGTCGTTGCCGCAGAGGCTGTCGGCCAGTTTGCCTCGGCCCCCGCCCTCGGCCAGTTGTCGGATCGTTTGGGCCGGAAGCGCGTTTTGTTGATCAGCCAACTGATTGCCGCCGGCAGCCTTTTGCTGCTCGCGATTGCACCCAGCGTCGCATTCATCCTGTTGGCCCGCGCACTATTTGGGCTGACGGCGGGAAACATATCTGTCACTGCAGCCTATATTGCGGACCATACCGATATCGGAAATCGCAGGCGGGCCATCGGCGTTCTGATGGGAGGTGCAGGCCTTGGCGGTATTGTCGGCGCGGGGCTTTCGGGCGTTTTGTCCGACATATCCTTGACCACACCCATCGTAGCTGCATTTGGTCTTGTGGTTGCCTCAATCGTTGTCACGTCTCTCCGCCTGGATGCCGGGCAACCGACAGGGTTCATAAAAAGGCGGAATCCCGGCGAAAACACCTCGTTTCGGGCGATCCTTGCGTCGCCGGTCCTGCGTGCTCTCGTCGTCATTATGCTCTGCCACTTCTTCGCCTACGGCACGTATATCTCGCAGATGCCCGTGTTTCTTGGTGATACATTCACATGGAGCGGTCATGCATTTGGCGCGAAGGAATTAAGCTATCTCATCATGACGGATGGAGCAGTCAACGTCTTTGCCCAACTCTTCCTGCTGGGCTGGCTTGGCAAATATCTCACCGAGCGCAATTTGATTCTCCTGATATTCCTCCTGATTTCCGTGGGCTTCCTCACGGCTGGTCTCGCCAGCAGCATACCCGTGCTTGTCATCGCTGTTGTGTGTGTCAGCATCGGCGATGCACTTGCAAAGCCGACTTACCTCGCGGCACTGTCTATCCATGTCCCTTCCGAACGGCAGGGCATGGTCTTGGGTGCCGCACAATCCCTGGTCGCGGTGACGGACATTATTACGCCAGTGTTGGGCGGGTTTATATTGGGATATGCGCTATATAGCCTGTGGATCAGCATCGCTGTCGCTGTGGCGATTACCGGAGCCGCCATCGCGGCGGCGCGGCTCCCGCGGTACGGCGGCGCCGAGGCGTGACAATGCACCGTGGGCCGGTATTCGTCGGGGCTTGGTCAAGTCTGATGGGACTCTGTGTCCTCGCTTTGGTCCTCTTGGGCGGGTGCGCGGCACCCGCTCGCCCGACGTACAGCTCATCGGAAGCTAGCCGAGCGCAGCTCCCCGGTTTTGAAAATATCAGGGCTCATGCGGATGACCCGCGGCCTCCGAAATCGGTGTACGACCCATGGCGGCCGATCACAGGAAAGGATAAACCCGCCATGCTCGCCATATCGGGCGGTGGTGCTGGCGGAGCTTTCACGGTTGGTGTTCTTTCCGCCTGGAGCGAACTTGGTACCCGGCCACGGTTTCAGGTCGTCACCGGTGTCAGTACAGGAGCACTCATCGCGCCATTCGCGTTCCTGGGCACCCAGTATGATAAGCGGCTAAGGAGTCTCTATCTTTCCGATCAACCCCGCAGTCTCGTTGACCTCAACTGGAGAGGGCTTGGCGTTTTTTCCCCAAGTCTTCTTCAAGGAAACGCACTCCGTGAGATGGTCGAAGACAACATCACGCCGGAAATCCTCGGCCAGATTGCGCGAGAACATCGTGCAGGTCGTCGCCTTCTCGTGATGACGACGAACCTCGATACCCAGCGCGCGGTCGTCTGGAACATAGGAGCTATCGCCAGCAGCGAAAGGGTGGACGCTCTCCCGCTGGTTCGCCAGTTATTGATCGCTTCAGCAAGCGTTCCGGGTATCTTCCCGCCTGTTTCCATCAACACGGTAGTTGACGGCAGGCTCATTGAGGAGCTGCATTCCGACGGAGGCAGCTCGGCGCAGTTTTTCACGTTGCCTGAACACCTGATCGTCGCACCAGGCCGTACTGGCGAGGGGAAATTGCACATCTATGTCATCATTAACAACGCGCTAATACCGGAGTTTTCGATGACTGCCAGCAAGGCGTTGCCCATTATGGCAAGAGCGTATGCTATACTTCTGAAATCACAAACCAAGCAGGGGTTGATCGCGCTGTATAATTTTACTCAGAGGTCGGGCATTGATTTGGATATCGCGTCGATTGATGAGCAGGTGCCCTATTCCATGGTCGACCCGCTGAACGGCGTCTATATGCGCACAGTTTATCGAATCGGCTACCGGAAGGCATTCGGGGATCACCTTTGGACTCAGTACCCGCAGTTTACCATTTCCCAATGACTTCAGCGGAGCAACAAAAGTAAGTAGTTCACATTAATTGCTATGGATCGGTTCACAGGTTCTCTGATGGGCAAGAATCAATTAGGTACTTGATGCAACTTCAAAAATTAGGTGCACCGCTTTCGACAGACCGCCTTATCCTGCGCGAATTCACAAGAGGCGATTTCCTCGACTATTCAGCATACTGAACTGCCGTTCAACCAGATGACGAGCATCGGTATGAGGCCCGGAAGGACGCAAAGAAACTACGCTACGCGGCAGAGTTTTTCCGTGGCCTGTTTCCTGACAAGCGAGGCGCGCGTCGGTACAAGCGTTTCGTTGGCACCATGGAGATGCTGCAGGACGAGCTAGGTGCGCTGAATGATCTTGCGACCGGACCAGAGGTCTTGGAGAAGCACGGTCTGAATGACCTGCCGGGGACCGATGACCTGATCGTCCACGCCAGCAAGACGAAATTGATCGAAAGTGCTCAAGCCGCTCTGGACGATGTACTTGATGCCAAGCGGTTCTGGCGCTGAAGCCGAGGTGCTCGAGGAGAAGGCATCAGCGATCAAACCGATCACTCGAACCGAACAACGGATTTAAGCGGGATTTTAGCGACCAGTACGCCGTCGCCCCTGACTACCTCGAATTCTGCGCCGTCCACAATCTCATCCTTGAGGATTTTTTCCGCCAGCATTTCTCTTGCAGCTTGCGCTGCCTCGATATAGGCGCGTTTATCGTTCGACAGCATCGTCCCTTCCGTATCTTCGGAGAGGCCGTCGGCGTCCCGGACGTGGAAAAAATACCGCGGCATTGCCCGTCTTTCTGTTTTACCATGCAGATTTGTACAACCTCTTCCCACGAAGTTGGTTCCGTTCAAAACGAAGGGCGGTTCGGGGGCAGAGTTTGTGATGTCCCGGCTATTTGGTCGTCACTTCGTTCAGGGTAACGTGAATGGAAACGCCCGCTGGCATCCACGTCCGCTCGATCCTGGCATTGAGGCTTTGCGACAACGTTGCCTCCAGGATTCTACCGAAACCCGACGACGATGCGGGTGGCACATCGGAGCATGTGGGGCCATTGGCTTCGAGCCACACAATCTCCAACCGATCTGCTCGGGCTGCTGCCTGAATATCAAGGGTGCCATTCTCGACAGAAAGCGCTCCGTACTTAGAAGAGTTCGTCGCAAATTCATGAAAAAGGAGAGCGATGTTTGTAACCGTGCCTTGCTGTATGGTTACATCTTCACCGGAAAGCGTCCAAGGTCTCCGGTCGTCTTGCCCGTACGGTGCCAGGATACTTGAAAGAAGCTGAAACAGGCTTGTTTCGCTATTTTCGAGAGCGTGGCCCGTGAGAGTTGGCAACGTTATCTCATGGGCTCTGGCCAATGCCGATAGCCGCTCTCGCATTTCGAGGGCGAGTTCGCCCGGCGTCGCCGCGCTTCGAGCGGCCAAGGCAATGATGCTGCCGGTCACCGAAAAGAGGTTCTTTATGCGGTGATGCAACTCTCTCAATAGCAATTCGCGTTCATCGGCATGGCGCTTGCTATCTGAAATGTCTCTGGCGATTTTTGAGGCGCCGATAATGCGGCCTCTGCTGTCGACAATTGGCGAGATGGTCAGCGAGATATCGATCAAGGTGCCATCTTTGCGGCGTCGCACCGTTTCAAAATGGTCGACGCGCTCGCCTGCCTGAATGCGCGCCAATATGGACGGCTCTTCGTTTTTCCGATCCTCGGGGATAACAATTGTTATCGGTTGGCCAACAGCTTCGTCCGCGGTGTATCCAAAAATTCGCTCAGCGCCTTTGTTCCAGGTCGTGATAACCCCTGACAAGTTTTTGCTTACTATCGCATCATCTGAGGATGCGACGATTGCAGCAAGAAAGTCAGCCGCCTCAAACGGCAGCACTCGCATATCTTGATCGGCTCTTGCTTCCCGCTCATCCGGAATCCCCATCGTCTCCTCCAAGCTTCATGTCAGGCGCCCACACATTTCGCCCTTCATTAATGCGTCAAAAAGAACGTGCCCGTCAAACGTTGTGCGCACCCTCGCGCGGGCGTGTTCAGCTATCGACGATACCTTGCAATTCCAGGCGAAGGCACCGATCCCTTGCCTCTCAATTCATGACAACAGATGGGCCGAAGGTTTGATTTTCATCAAGGCGAAGACGACTGGTTGCAATGCTGATCGCAGGTGCCCAAGCAGACCTACAATGTATATCCCATTGACATATCCCAAGCGAAGAACTATATAGGCTACGCAGTTATTGATGCAATCCGGAGGATGTAGATGGAACAGGGTGCAGTATTCCAGAGCAATCGGAGCCAGGCAATACGTTTGCCAAAGGCGGTCGCTTTGCCCGATGACGTAAAGCGTGTCGATATCGTTGCGGTGGGACGCACTCGCATCATCGCACCCGCCGGTGAGATCTGGGACAGTTGGTTTGAAGGGGCGGAGGTGACATCCGACTTTATGATTGAGCGTGACCAGGCTGCTCCGCAGGAGCGCGAGGCATTCTAATGCTAAAGTATATGCTGGATACCAACATCTGCATTTTTACGATCAAGAATCGACCTCAGCAAGTGCGCGACGCGTTCAATCGCTCACATGATCAGCTTTGCATCAGCTCGGTCAGCCTAATGGAATTGATTTACGGAGCGGAAAAGTCAGCCAGTCCAGAAAAGAACCTTTCTGTTGTGGAGGGCTTCGCGGCGCGCCTCGAGGTGCTGCCATACGATGAATTAGCAGCAAGCCATACGGGTCAATTGCGGGCCGAACTGGCGCGCAGTGGCACTCCGATCGGTCCATATGATCAGTTGATTGCGGGGCACGCGCGCTCGCGCGGATTGGTTATGGTTACCAATAATCGTCGTGAATTTGATCGCGTACCCGGATTACGAGTGGAAGACTGGACTTCCTAGTTTCAAACATGGATCACCTGGCGGATCCCGTAAGCATTCAACTACCGGGTCGTCGCACAATATCCCATTAAGAGCTTAATTGGACATATTCATTGCGGCTCGCAAGGTATCGTTGATGCGCTCTTGCCAGCCAGGACCGTCTGCCTGAAAATGCGCGAGGACATCGCTGTCGATCTTCAATGATACAAGCTCCCTGGTGTTAGGGATTGCAGGTCGTTCGACGGCCGGCGCTGCGACCTTCTTTGCCGGTTTGAACAGTGCCTCGGCTGCGTCTTTCGGATTGGACGGTCGTCGGGATGTTGCCATGGTCATATCCTCTTGTGTCGTGCACTTGAACAGCGCAGCCGATCAGTTTTTGTTTCCAGGCTGTATGCCCACACAGCGGTGGTCGCAAGCCACGTGTAGCGGGCAGCCGAAGGAACGTAATTGCTGCTGATAAACTGGTCAGCCGCCCCGCAATCCGGAAGAGATCGCATATCGCGAAGTGAAACTCCACTGGCTTCCTGCAACTGCCGAACTGGTTGGAGGAAGCCTCACCCGACAATAGCCTTCGATCTCCGCTAGGAGTTTAGTTTCTATAATAGCGTCTAATCGCAACTGGGGCGTCAAGATTGAATTTCTCTGAAGATCGCTGCCGGGTGCATGGTTGTCTTCGCGGTCGACACCAGGCGCCGCATGATAGAGCTACGCAGCACGAGCCTTCAATATGGACGACGCATTCAGCCGAGACAGCGATGCAACCCATCAGTTCATATTGATGCGCCTGGCTTCGACCGAGCCAACTTCCATGAAGAATTCAATGGTGAAGTGGTCGCATTTTTCCGGCGATATCTGAGGGAGTGAACTGCCTGATGCAGAATGCAGGAATCTGCCTTTCAGCCGAGGCAAGATGACCGCTTTGCGGCCTTTGGCCCCGACATAAGGAAACGCTATAGCGGCAGAAAGGACTTGTGTTGGCAAAATATCCGGCGATGAACCTACTCTGCCTGAAGATTAGCATGACGTTAATCGAAAAGAACCGCAAAAGCGGCAAAAGCTCGCCCGGCCAAAGCCGGAACAGATAAATCCGAAAAGGAGTGGGAACATGAAAAACGGTATTACTCGCAGACTTCTACTAGTTTCCGCAGCGGTCGCTCCGATCCTGAGCCTGTCGCCGGCGCTCTCCGCCTCCGCTTATGCGGCTGACACCATCCGGCTCGGCCTCGTCGCGCCGATGAGCGGTCCGAATGCGCGCTACGGCGCGTTCTCCATGCACGGCGCGGAACTCGCGGTAAAGGACATCAACGCGGCCGGCGGCATCAACGGCGAGCAGATCGAACTTTTTAACGCCGACAGTCAGGGCACGCCGGTCGAAGGTGTTTCGGCCACACGCCGCCTGATCGATCAGGACGAGGTGGATTTCGTCATTGGCGACGTCTCCAGCTCCGTGACGCTTGCGATGCAGCCTGTCGCTGAAGATGCGGAAATTCTGCTGCTGAACGCCGCATCCTCCAACCCGAAGATCACCTATCAGGCGGGTGTCGGCGGTTTCAAATGGACATTCCGCAATTATCCGACGGATGAGAACCGTGCGCTCGTCGTGGCGAAATATGCCGCCGAACAGCGCGGTTTCACGAAGTTCGCCGTCCTTTCGGTCGATAGCGACTACGGCCGCTCCGCCATCACCTTCACCAAGAAATACCTGCCCGACTTCAAGGGCGAAATTCTCAGCGAGGATTATTACAAGGAAGGCGAAGTCGACTTCCGCAGCGTGCTGGCGAAGATCCGCGACAATGGCGCGCAGGCGATCATCATGTATGGTCTGGCCGATACCACGCCGATCGTCGCCCGCCAGATGCTGGAACTCGGGCTTGCCGGCAAGGTCGTGCTGATCGGCAATGGCGAATTCAACACCGAAAAGACGATCAAGTCAGCACCGAAAGCCATGGAGGGCGCCGTGGAAGCCGCCGCCTGGCTGCCGCAGTTCGATAGTCCGGCCAGCAAGGCCTTCGTGGAGAAATTCACCGCCACATATAAGGAAGCGCCGAACAATCACGCCTATGTGCACTGGGATACCGTCAACCTGCTCGCTCAGGCGATAAAGGAAGCCGGAAGCGCTGATCGCAATGCCGTCCGCGAGGCCCTCTCGAAGATCAAGTACAAGAGCCCGGTCGGCGAAGTGACCTTCGACGATCACAATCAGGCCCGCCTTCCGATGATCCTTCTCCAGATCGAGAACGGCAAGCCCAGCATCAAGGGCGCTTATACGGCGGAAATCCAGTACCCTGCGAACTGACAGACCGGGAGGGGTACAGCCATGTTCTCGACAATTCTCGAGCAAGTCGTAAACGGGATCGTCACCGGTTCCGTCTATGCGATCGTCGCCGTCGGCATGACCATGATTTTCGGGGTGCTGAGAGCCATCAACTTCGCTCATGGCGAATATTACATGCTCGGAACCTTCGGGGCGTGGTTCGCCATCGATTATCTCGGCCTGTCCTATGAGGCCTCGATCGTCGTCGGTGTTCTTTCCACCGTTGTCGTGGCCTATGTGGTCGGCCAGCTGGTGATGCGCAGAATGGTAGGGGCGCCGGCGGAGTCCGGCGTTCTCGCCACCCTCGGCATCGCGCTGATCCTGCAGAACACGATCATTTTCGTCTTCGGCGGCGGCTACAAGTTTTTCGCCGGTGGTTACATCGAGCCGATTTCCATTCTCGGCTTCACCCTGGCGCAGCAGCGCGTGCTCATTCTGGTCGTGTGTCTCATCGTTTTCGTCGGTCTGGAACTGATGGTGACCTATAGCCGTCTCGGTATGGCGATGCGGGCGGTCTCGCAGAATGTGGAATGCTGCGGCGTGGTCGGTATCGATGTATCGCAGGTCGTGTTGCGCACCTTCATTCTCGGCGCCGCGCTAGCCGCACTGTCAGGTGTGCTGACCGCGCCGGTCAATGTCAGCGTCTATGGCGGCATGGGGGAGCTCATCACCTTCAAGACCCTGCCGATCATCATCATGGGCGGTCTTGGAAACGTGCGCGGCACCTTCTTCGCGGCCATGATCCTCGGCATCGCCGAAAGCCTCGTCGCCACCTATGTCGGTCTGCAATTTCGCGACACGGTCGGCTTTGCAACGCTGATCCTGATGCTGATGTGGCGTCCGCACGGCCTGTTTTCGACGCAGGCGCGCTTTTAGAGCATTTCCAGGAAAAGTGGCCCCCGGTTTTCCGTCCGGAAATGCGGAAAAACAAAGAGTTAGAGCGCTTTGGCGATTCGAAGAAAAAGCCAAAACGCTCTAGAAGCCGCGCCCGCCGAATTTACTCGAATTTTGAGGACTCGACATGTCTCTCACAGACACCGTTCCCCAGGCACGCCGCCGCGATCTGCGCATTCCGCTCGCCGCCGTCCTGATCGTCGTCGCGCTGGCCGCGCCCTTCATCGGCACGCGTTACGTTACCCATTCGCTCATCATCGCCCTTATCTTCATGCTGCCGGCGCACGGGCTCAATCTGCTCGTCGGCTATACCGGCCTGCTGTCGCTGGCGCAGGCGGCTTTCTTCGGCATTGGCGCCTATACCGCCGGCCTGCTGGCGGTGCACTATGAAACGCCGTTTTATGTGAACCTGATTGCCGCCGGCCTGGTTTCCGGCGCGCTCGCCCTGCCGCTCGGCATTCCGGCTTTGCGGCTTCGCTCGACATCCTTCGTCATGTGTACGCTCGGTTTCGTCATCATCGGTCAGGCAATCGCCAAGAACTGGATTTCGCTGACCCGCGGCGACATGGGCCTTTCCGGCATACCTAAACCCTATTTCGAGCTTGGCCTGCTCTCCTTCACCGTCAGCGGAACCACCAGTTTCTATTATCTGGCTCTGGCCATCTGCGTGCTGGGAACGCTTGCCGCATGGGCAATCGTCCGCTCGCCGGCTGGCCGCAACATGGTCGCCATCCGCGAAAACGAAACGCTGGCGGAATCCCTCGGCGTTCCCACCTGGCGTTACAAGCTGATCGTCTTCATGCTGAGCGCCGTCTTTGCCGGGGTAGGGGGCAGCCTCTATGCACACTATTTAACGGTGGTCAGCCCGCTGACCTTCCAGATGTATTATTCGACGACGATGCTGATCATCGTTCTTGGCGGTGGCGCGGGCATGATTTCGGGAACCGTGTTCGGCAGCCTGCTTTTCGTCGGTCTGACGGAGGCGCTGCGTGTCGCGCCAGAAGTGCGGATGATCGCCTATGGCTTCTGCCTTCTCGTTCTCGTTTTCTGGTTCAAAAAAGGCTTTGCTCCCCTGATCAATCGCTTCTGGAACGCGATCGGAGGCTCGAAATGACGGCTCATCTTCCCATCCTCGAGATAAAGAACCTCAGCAAGTCCTATGGCGCGGTGAAGGCGGTCAACGATGTCAGCATGCACATCGATCGCGGCGAGATCGCCGGGTTGATCGGGCCTAACGGCTCGGGAAAGTCCACCTTCTTCGATTGCAGCACCGGGCTTGCCCGGCCGGATACCGGCAAGGTGATACTCGACGGACAGGACATCACCGGCTGGTCGCTCAACCGCATCGCCCGCGAAGGCCGCATGCTCCGGTCGTTCCAGAAGACGGTAACCTTCAAGGCGCTCGATGTGGAGGAGAACCTCGTCATCGCCGGCCAGATGTTCACCTTTCCCTCGCTCCTGTCGACATTCGGCCTCGGCGGCATGTCGCGCCGCCGCGTCGCCGGGTTGAGAGAGCGGGCGCGCGAGCTGATCAAGATGGCGGGGCTGTGGGACGTTCGCCATCAGCCCGCCGGCAATCTGTCCGGCGGCCAGCAGAAACTCATCCAGTTCGCCTCCATGCTGATGCCGGAGCCGAAGCTCATCCTGCTGGACGAGCCGATGGCGGGCATCAATCCGAAGATCATCGAGCGCGTGGTGGAAACGATCCAATATGCGAATAAATCGCTCGGCGTCAGCTTCCTCGTCATCGAACATAATATCGATGTCGTCACCAGCATCTGCCAGCGTGTCGTCGTGCTCGATCAGGGAACGAAACTGGTCGAGGGACTGCCGCATGACATCATCAAGGACCAGCGTGTGAGGGAGGCCTATCTTGGCGGCTGACAGCAATCTTTCCATCAAGGGCCTGCGCGCCGGTTACGGCAATCTCGATATCCTCAACGGCGTCGATCTCGACGTGCCGGCCGGGCAATTCGTGGCCCTCATGGGACCAAACGGTGCGGGCAAATCCACCCTGCTCAAGACGCTCTACGGCATGACCACCATCAAGGAAGGTGGCATCGACTGGCGTGGCAAAAATATCGCCGGATTGTCGTCGCGCGCCATTCTGGGCGAGGGCATATCCTTCGTGCCGCAGGGCCGCTGCAACTTCCCGGTCATGACGGTCGATGAAAACCTGCAAATGGCCGCCTATACCATCCGCGATGCAAAGGTGAAGGCGGACCGGGATTATGTCTACGACCTTTTCCCGATCCTCAAAACCCGGCGCTCGACGCTCGCCGGCAACATGTCGGGCGGCGAGCAGCAATTGCTCGAAGTGGCAATGGCGGTTCTGCAACGGCCGAAGGTACTGCTGGTGGATGAGCCCTCGGTCGGCCTGTCACCGGCCGCAATCGGCATCGTGTTCGACGAACTGCTGCGCCTGCATGCGAACGGCATGACCATCCTGCTGGTCGAGCAGAACACCAAAAAGGCGATGGAAGTGGCGCAGCGCGCCGTCATCCTCCGTCTCGGCAAGGTGATCTGGGACGGCACGCCGGCGGAGATCACCCATGACGAACTTGGCGAATTGTTCCTGACCGGAAAGATGCGCGGCGAACTCGAAGCCGCGCACTGATTGGTCCAAAGCTTTAGATTGAGACGAGGAAAGACCATGAGCACTTTCGTGCCAGCATCACGCGTATCGAAAATCAAGGTATCGCCAAGCACGGCGGCCGCGGCCCGCGCCCGCGAACTGAAGGCCGCAGGCCGCGATATCGCCGACCTGACGGTGGGCGAGCCGGATTTCGATACGCCGGAAGCCGTCAAGGCGGCGGCCCATGCCGCCATCGACCGTGGAGAGACGAAATATACCGCCGTCAACGGCACGCCGGCGCTTCGCAAGGCGATCATCGGCGACTTCCAGAACCGTCTCGGCATCACCTATGGCGATAGCGAAATCTGCGTTGGCGGCGGCGCCAAGCAGATCCTGTTTCTGGCGCTGATGGCAAGCGTGGAGAATGGCGCGGAAGTTATCATTCCGGCTCCCTACTGGGTGTCCTATCCCGATATGGTCATCGCCAATGACGGCACGCCCGTCATCGTCGCATGCCCGGAGGAAACGGGCTTCAAACTGACAGCCGAGGCGCTTGAAGCGGCGATCACCCCCAGGACGCTGTGGTTGATCCTCAACGCGCCTTCAAATCCGACGGGCGCTGCCTATAGCGAGGCGGAGCTGAAGGCGCTGGGCGAGGTTCTGCTGCGGCATCCGCATGTCATGGTTCTTTCCGACGATATCTACGATCAGGTCTGGTTCAGGGATGAGCCGATGAAGACCCTCGTTGCGGTCGTTCCAGAACTGAAGGAGCGGGTGCTCCTGACCAACGGCGTTTCCAAGTCCTATGCCATGACGGGATGGCGGATCGGTTATGGGGCAGGGCCGGCGGCGCTCGTCGCCGCCATCAACAAGTTGCAGTCACAAATGTCGTCCTGCCCGTCCTCGGTCAGCCAGGCCGCCGCCGCCCATGCGCTTTCCGGCGACCAGACATTCGTGGCGGAAAGCGTCGCCGTCTATAAAAAGCGGCGCGACTACGCCTCATCGCGTCTGAACGCGATCCCCGGCCTCTCCTGCATGGTTCCGGATGGGGCTTTCTATCTCTATCCGAGCTGCGCCGGTGTAATCGGCAGGACGACGGCGGATGGCAAGGCAATCGAAAACGACCTCGACTTCGTTCTTTATCTCCTCGACAGCGTCGGCGTGGCGGCGCTCCAGGGCGCCGCCTATGGGCTTTCGCCCTATTTCCGCATTTCCTTCGCCACTTCCATGGAAGTTCTGGAGGATGCCTGCAACCGCATCGAGCATGCGGTGGCGGCGTTAAGGTAGGGCAAGTCGGCAGGACCGAGGGCGGTCTGTTCAGCGTCCCTCATCCCTGTGCTTGTCACAGGGATCCAGCCAGCCCAAGTCCTTGGGCTGAAAGGACTCTCCCCGTCGCGCAGACGCGCGTCGGCTGGATTCCTGTGACAAGCACAGGAATGAGGGGGAGAGGATTTCCGACCAGCATGAAACATGTATGTCGTTTATTCAGCTCGGTGCATAAAACACTCTATCCCATTGAAATTACGCATCCTCCTAGCAGAAACCCATTCCTGTTTCCGCCCTGATGCGCTAGGATTTCCCCAAAAAGTGGGGACCGATGAGCGTCGATTTCAAAAAACTCAAAAGCTTCGTCAAGATCGTCGATACCGGCAGCGTCTCGCGCGCCGCCGGCATTCTACGGGTAGCGCAGCCGGCGCTGTCGCAGCAGATCGCGTCGCTGGAACAGCACTTCAAGCATCAGCTTCTGCTGCGCAGCAATGTCGGCATCACGCCGACGGAAGCCGGGCTGATCCTTTACCGCCATGCGCAGATCATGCTGAAGCAGATCGAGCAGGCGCAGACCGACATCGAGCGCTCGGCCCGCTCGGTCTCCGGCCGGGTCTCCATCGGGCTCGCCACCTATTCATCGTCCAGCGCGCTGTCCCTGCCGCTCATCAAGGAGATGAGGGCACGGTTTCCCGCCATTACGGTCCATATCAACGACAGTTTCGGCCACATCCTCAGCGAGCTGATCATGACCGGCAAGATGGATATGGCGCTGATCTACACCTCCGATCCCATCAAGGGCGTGACGCTCGAGCCGCTGTTCCGCGAGGAGATGTTCCTCGTCTCGCCCGCCGATATGAAGCTGCCGGCCGAACCCGGTCAGCCGCTTCCACTCTCGGCGCTGGATGGACACGCGATGCTGCTGCCGAGTAAGGCGCATTTCCTTCGCCGGCTCATCGATGAGGGACTTGCCCGGGCGCGGGCGCGGCCGGAGGTCATTTCCGAACTTGAATCCGTGCCTGCTTTGGGTGCTGCGGTGCTAGACGGCCTCGGCTCAACGATCCTTCCGGCCTCCGTTGTTCTGGAAACCCCGAGCTTCAGCGGCGCGCAGCTGCACCCGCTCACAACCCCCGTCATCGACGCCACGGTTTCGCTTTGCGTCTCCGATCATATGCCGCTTTCCGAGCCGGCTCTGGCGGCGCGTTCCGTGCTTCTCGAGATCGTCACCAAGCTCAAGAGCGGCCACCACCCCGGCATCCGCGCCATCTGAATTCGCTATAAGCAAACCCTATGGCGGCAGACCGAGGTTGTGTTGGTAAAGGCCGGCGGAAGCCTTCAATTTTCCATCAGTGAACGGACCCGATCTATGGGTCCCAAAGGCAGCCAGAGAGGCTGCATGGTCGCTCGAGGGAAACAATGGCAAAACTGGCTTTCGATACTGGCGGTACCTTTACCGATTTCGCGCTTCTGGACGACAGCGGCGAACTTCACCTCCATAAAGTCCTGAGCACGCCGAAAAATCCGGCCGAGGCCGTTGTCCAGGGCGTATCGGAACTGCTCGAAAAACACGGGGATGCGATCGCGATCGAGAACCTGCAGGTACTTGGCGCAACCACCGTCGTCACCAATGCCGTGCTGGAGCGCAAGGGCGTCGAAACCGGTTTCGTCACCACCGATGGCTTTCAGGACATGCTGCGCATCCGCAACGAGGGGCGTTACGATCTCTACGACCTGAACATCAAATATCCCGATCCGCTGGTCACCCGCGCCAACAGTTTTGGTGCCGAAGAACGCATCGCAGCCGATGGCGAAGTCATGACGGAACTCAAGGAAGAAACCGTTCGTGAGATTGCCGGGCGGCTGAAGGAAAAGGGTATCCGCTCGGTGGCGGTCTGCCTGCTGCACGCATACAAATATCCGCAGCACGAGCAGCGCGTCGCCGCCCTTCTGCGCGAGCAAGACCCTGACATTTTCGTGTCGCTGTCTTCCGAGGTCTGCCCGGAAATGCGCGAATTCGACCGCGCCTCGACAACGGTGGTCAATGCCTATACCCGCCCGCAAATGTCCGGCCATGTCGCCCATCTGCAGCGGGAATTTGCGCAAAAGGGCATCGACCGGCAGGTGCTGTGGATGACCTCTTCGGGTGGCCTTGTGCCGAGCCGCCGCGCCGCCGAACTTCCCGTGCGCCTGATCGAATCCGGCCCCGCCGCGGGTGCCGTCGCCGCCGCCGAATTCGGCCGCACGGCGGGGGAAGCGAGCGTGCTTTCCTTCGACATGGGCGGCACCACCGCCAAGCTCTGCCTCATTCCCGATGGCGAACCGAATGTCGGCACCGATCTCGAAGTCGCGCATTACCAGCGCTTCCGAAAAGGGTCTGGTTTTCCTCTGAAAATCCAGTCGATCCAGATGATCGAGATCGGCGCCGGCGGCGGATCCATTGCGGCCAAGAACCCGCTCGGCCTTCTCGATGTCGGCCCGCATTCCGCCGGCGCCATGCCGGGGCCGGCCGCCTATCAGCGCGGCGGAACCGAGCCGACGGTGACCGACGCCGATATTCTGCTCGGTTACATGGGAACGGAATCCTTTGTCGGCGGCTCGTTCAAGGTGTCGAAGGACGCCGCCCATGAGGCGATGTCGAAACTGGCCACTTCTCTCGATGTGTCCGTCGAACGCTGCGCCTGGGGCATCCATGATCTCGTCAATGAATCCATGAGCAAGGCGGCCGCCATGCACGCGACCGATCTCGGCGTCGATCCGCGCTCTTTGCCGATGGTGGCTTTCGGCGGCGCCGGCCCGGTGCATGCCTATGGCATCGCCCGCAAGCTCGGTATCTCCCGCATCATCTGCCCGACCGGCGCGGGCGTCAGCTCCGCCATCGGCCTGTTGATCGCGCCGGTCGCCGTCGATCTCTCCGCAAGCCATCCGATGGCGCTCGATGCCTGGGATATCGATGCGATGAACCGCCTGCTCGATGATCTTTCCGCTCAGGGTGCGGAAGTCGTTTCGGCCGCCGGCGTTCCGAAGGAGACGATCGGCAATCGTTATACCGTGGACATGCGCCACGTGGGACAGGGACACGAGATCACGGTGGTGCTTCCCGACCGCAACCTGCCGAAGGACCTCTTCCTCGAAGAATTGCGCGGCAGTTTCTTCAAGCTCTATCGCGAATTGTTCGGCCGCACGGTGGCCGCACCGCTGGAAGTCATCACCTGGCGTCTGCGCGCCAGCGGCGAGAAGGATCAGGTCACCCGGCCGCATGAAACCGTCGTTGCCGAAGCCCGGAAGGGCAGCCGGAAGGTCTATTTTCAGGAGGCGGGCGGCTATGTCGAGACCTCGGTTTACGACCACTACAAGCTGCCGGTCGGCCACGAGGTGAAGGGGCCTGCCATTGTGGAACAGCGTGAATCGACGGCTGTTGTCGGGCCGAGCGGCACCTTCCATGTCGATGCCCACGGCAATCTCGTGATCAACATTCTCTAAGGGGGCAGTCAGATGTCGAAACCCGCAACCGATTTCAACGATCCGATCAACCTTCAGGTCATGTGGAACCGCCTGATCTTCATCGCGGATCAGGCCGATAACGTGCTCGGCAAGACGGCGTTTTCGCCGATCGTGCGCGAGAACCATGATTATGTAACGGTACTTCTCGACAGTAAGGGCAGGGCGCTGGCACAATGCACCTGGTCGATCCCGGTCTTCATCACCTCGCTGCCCGCGGCGGCGCAGAAATATTTCCTGCCGAAGTTTCCAGTCGAGATGCTGGAAGAGGGCGACGTTCTCGCCACCAACGATCCGGAAATCGGAACCGGCCATCTGCCTGACGTGACGATGATCACGCCGATCTTCAAGAACGGCAAGGTCGTCGCCTATGCGGGATCGATCGCCCATCTTCCCGATATTGGCGGCGCGCCGCTGCATTCGGAAGCCAGCGACATTTTTGCGGAAGGCATCCGTTTCCCCATCGTCAAGCTGCTGAAAGCCGGCGTTCCGAACGAGGACGTCTTCGATATCATCGCAGCCTCCGTCCGCCTTCCCACGGAAGTGCGCGGCGATCTGGAATCGATGATCGCCGCCAACAATGTCATGGGCCGCGAACTCGTCAAATTCCTCGATGAATACGGTCTTGATGATGTCGATGGACTTGCCGATGCCATCCACACCCGTTCCGAGGCGCAGACGCGCAAGGCAATCCGCGAATGGCCGAACGGCACCTATTCCGCCGAAGTCCTGCTCGATGGCTACGATGTCGACGTCAAGCTGAAAGCCTCGGTGATCGTCAGGGACGATTCCATCCATGTGGACTATACCGGTACGTCGGATCAGGTCCTGCACTCGATCAACTGCCGCACGAACTACCGCTACGCCCATTCGGTTTACGCGCTGAAATGCCTGCTCGATGCCGAAACGCCCAATAATGAGGGCTGCATCGTTCCGATCACCGACGAGGCGCCGCTCGGCTGCATCCTCAATCCGCAGGAATGGACGGCGGGTAATTCGCGCAACCTCATCGGCCACGTCATTCCCTCGCTCATCTTCAAGGCGCTGGAAGGCATCGTGCCGGAAAAGGTGCTGGGCGACAGCGGCGGCGCGCCGATCTGGGCAGCCAATTGCGTCGGCCAGCGTAACGATGGCACGCAATACGGCTCCGTGCAGAATTTCCATGGCGGGCAGGGCGCGCGTGCCGAATTCGACGGGCTGGATACGCTGAGTTTCCCATCCAACTGCAAGGTCACGGCCATCGAAATGTTCGAGGTCGCCGTGCCGGTGTTGACGGAATGCAAGGAACTCATTGCCGATTCCGGTGGCGCCGGCAAACATCGCGGCGGCCTTGGCCAGCGCGTCGTTCTGCGCAATCTCGGCAGGAACCCGATGAACATCTATCTGGCATCGGAACGCGTCCGCCACCCCTGCTTTGGCGTGGTGGAAGGCCAGAGCGGTTCCGCCGGCAAGGTGATGAAGCAGGGCAAGTCGCATTTCCCCAAGGGTAAGGTCGTTCTTCAGACCGGCGAACGTCTGGAAGTTCAGACGCCCGGCGGTGGCGGCTGGGGCAGGGCCAGCGAGCGCTCGCGCGCGCTGATCGAACAGGATATTTCCGAAGGTCTGGTAACCGCGAAGGCGGCGAAAGAAATCTTCGGCTATTCTGGCGCCATTGCTGCCGCCGCCGAATAGGAGATGAGCATGGGACTGCTGAACGGAAAAATTGCGCTGGTAACCGGCGCCGGTTCAGGCATCGGCCGCGAAACCGCAATCCTGCTGGCGAAAGAAGGGGCGACGGTGGTTCTGACCGGCCGCCGTCTCGATCCGCTGCGCGAGGCCGCGGAACTGATCGAGAAGAAGAAAGGCAAGGCCATTGCACGTACGCTCGACATCGCCTCGCGCGAGGCGATCTTCGACACGGTCAAGTCGATCAGCGAGGCCGTCGGTCCCGTCGATATTCTGGTCAACAATGCCGGTTCCGCCAGCAAGGTGCTCAACGCCCGCTTCATCGGCGAGGAGGAGTGGAACGCCACGATCAACGTCAATCTGACGGCCGTGTTCAACCTGACGCAGGCGGTGCTGCCGGAAATGATCGCAAAGGGCGAGGGCACCATCATCACCGTCTCCTCGCTCGCTGCCCTCAATCCCAATCTTCTGGGCGGCGTGGCTTACGGTGCTGCAAAGGCGGGCGTGAAGAACTTCATGACCTTCCTGCATAATACCTATCGCAACCAGGGTATCCGGGCGACGACCATTCTGCCGGGCGAGACGGATACGCCGATCATGAACAACCGCGCGCGGCCGCCTCTCAAGGAAGAACGCGCCGTGATGATGGATCCGCATGACGTGGCCCGCGCCATCGTGCTCTGCGCCAGCCTGAACAAAAGCGCTGTCATTCCGGAACTGCACATCTGCCCGACCCATATGCGTGACACGTCGAAGGATATCGAAGTCGCACGCTGGGTGGGCGCACCGGACGATACGCCGGATATGCCGAAAAAGAACTGAGGAGAGACATCCATGAATGGAGCCAAGCTGCGCGCCCGCCTTGCGGCAGGTGAAGCTATCAGCATGTTCACCCCGCACCATACATCGTCTGGCCTTTCCGCCCGGCTGGTGGAACTGGGCGCGGACGCGGTCTTCCTCGATTGCGAACACGGCACATGGAGCTTCGAGGATGTACGGGCGACCGGGCAGGTGGTGCGCTCCGTTGGTGGCGCTGCCATCGTGCGCCCGCATTCGCATGAACGGCCGCTCATCATCCGCTACCTGAATGCCGGTGCTGATGGAATCATGGTGCCGATGGTCGGCAATGCCGACGAGGCCCGCGCGATCGTCGATGCGGTACGTTACGCCTTGCCGTCCGATTATGACAAGCGGTTGGTCATCGCCATGATAGAGACCGTCGATGCGATCGACGCTCTGGACGAGATGCTGACGGTCGAGGGTATCGACGTCTTTTTCATTGGCCCGGGAGATCTGTCCCAGGATATGGGATACCCGCCCGCGCCGCCATTCGGCGAGCCGCGCCCGGAGGTGGTGATGGACAAGATTACCGTCGCCGTCGACAAGATACGCTCAGCTGGAAAGATCGCGGGAACGCTTGCAACGCTGGAAGAGCTGCCGCACTGGCGCGAGCGTGGGGTCCAGTTCTTTTACGTGCATTCCGATCCGTTTTTACGCCGTGGCATCGCTGCCGTGAAACAGATTCTGGCAGGGTAACTCTGCAAGACCTTTCCTTTTTCGAACCTTCGGGCTTTTGTGACGAGCTCGTCGCAGGGCTTTGGTTTGGCGCGTGCCGAGAGGCTGTAGGTGCATGGCGCCGAGGCGGGTGCTGAAGGGTCACGACAAGACGAAGCTTGTACGGTGGTCTATCGCGGGAGAGCATTCAAACTGTGTTTCGGGGCAGAACATTGCAATCCGATTGACACACAGGAACATGGTGTTCGTCAAGGAAATCGAAATGCAGGGCACCTTCCGCTTCCGCGAGAAATTCGCCCTCGCGGTCGACCTGATCGGCAAGCGCCGCGTCGACCTCAAACCGCTGCTCATCGCCATCTTCCCCATCAACGACGCCGTCAATGCCTTCGAAACCGCGACAGAGCAAAATCAATGAAGGTCCAGCTGGCTTTCTGATGAGATCATCCCGCGACCTGGCAGGAGCAATCTGAACTCGAAGGTCCTATGCGTCCGGTAGCCGCGCTGCCAAGAAGTCGATAAGCGCCCGTGCCGCCATGGGAAGATGCGTTCGGGAAACATAGAGAGCGTAGATGCCAAGGGTGCTCGGCTCCCACTCAGGCAAGACAACCGCCAGCCTACCCGCATCAACCTCCTGATCGGCGGCAAAACAGGGCAGCATTGCGATGCCCATGCCGGACAGCGCGGCACGTCGGAGAGCGATGGCGTCGTTGGTCTGGAAAGCTCCCCCCACAGCAACGACGACCTGCGTTTCGAAATTCTTCAGCGACCATTCCGCTCCTCCAAGGCGGGTGTAGGTGAGGCACCTGTGGTCGTCGAGATCCTCTGGTCCCGATGGAGTTCCGAATTCCTTGAGATAACGGGGCGAGGCATAGAGCCTGGACGGGCACTGTCCCAGCCTTTTCGCGATCAGGGATGGGTCCAGGTGGTTAGCGATCCGTATCGCCACGTCGATGCGATCCTGCACCAGGTCGACCGCCCGATCGGAAATCTGCAAATCGACCTTGATGCGCGGATAGGCGTCCGCAAATTCGGAAAGAAGCGGGACGAGCTGTGCCTCGGCCAGGATGCCCGGTGCCGTCACCCGAAGAAGGCCGTGCGGAGTATTGGCATGCCTCGCGACTTCCGTCACCGCGTCGGCAACGCGCACGATTTCCTTACACAATTCGAGAACGCGTTCTCCGGCGGACGTCAGGCTGAGCTGCCGCGTCGTGCGGTGGAGAAGCCTTGTTCCCGACCAGTCCTCCATGGACGCTATATAACGTGATGCCATCGCTCGGGACATGCCGAGCTCCTCGGCCGCGCCAGAAGCGCTTCCACGCTCGACGGTCTTCAACAGAACTTTTGCTGCGATTATACGGTCCATTTATTTGCTCGATTTATGCAACATTCTGTCGATGACTTTGGCGTATATCTTCGATGCGCGCAACATTATGTTCTCCTCAACACAAGGAGATCGCAATGCCCCCCGACATCGAACTTCAATATTTCTTCGATCCTTTCTGCGGCTGGTGCTACGCAAGCGCACCCGCCCTAGCATGTCTTGCCGATAAGTTCTCAGATCGCCTCAGGATGCGTCCGTCCGGCCTTTTCGTCGGAGAGAGGCCGATCTCATCGATCGCCGATCATGCATGGCGCAACGATCAGAGGATCCAAACTCTCACGGGTCAGCGTTTCTCCAAGGAGTACCATGAAAACGTCCTGCTGGCACCGAACGGCATTTTCGACTCAGGACCTGTGACGCTGGCGCTCACAGCACTCGGGGAACACGATACAAGGCTCGAGCCCCGTTTCCTGCATGCCGTCCAGATCGCGCGCTATCTCAAGGGGCGCAACACGTCCAACATCCAGGAAGTGGCGTCAGTCGCTGTTGAGGTCGCGGCCGAGCACGGCCTCGAACTGGCCGCTGAAACGTTCGCCGAGAGGCTCCGGGACGATTCCGACCTTAGGGAACGCACTCTGGAGCGGATGGAAGAGACCCAGCGCCAGATGAGCGTCCTCGGCATTCGCGGTGTCCCGCAGCTCGTCGCCCTCGTCAGCGGCAAGGCCCACGTCCTTAGCGGCGAGGCCCTCTATCAAGGTCCGGCGCATCTCGTCTCAGCGCTCGGAGAGCTCGGTGCAGACGTATGAAACATCAATCCCAAATCCGGAGTAACATCATGAAAATCGCTCTTATCGGAGCTTCAGGTCAGGCCGGCTCGCGCATCCTGTCCGAATTGTCAGCTCGCGGCCACACAGTCACGGCTGTTGCCCGAAATCCCTCCAAGGTGTCCTCTCTCCCGCACGTCACCGCCGTTGCTGGTGACATCGAGGCCCCTGAAGCTCTCGCAGCGGTTCTGGAAGGCCATGACGCAGTCATCAGCTCAGTGCATTTCTCTGCCAGCGATCCGGACAAGCTGATTGGCGCGGTCAAGGCTTCTGGCGTTCGTCGCTATTATGTGGTGGGCGGTGCAGGCAGCCTTGAAGTTGCTTCAGGCGTCCTCCTCGTCGATACGCCCGAGTTTCCGGCGATCTACAAATCCGAAGCGCAGGGCGGCGTCGACTACCTCAACAAGCTCAAGGGTGAAAATGACCTCGACTGGACCTTCCTGTCGCCTTCGGCTGCATTCGTCCCCGGCGAGCGGACCGGCACCTTCCGCCTTGGCAAAGACCAGCTCCTGATGAACGAAAACGGCAGCAGCATTTCCTTCGAGGACTTCGCCGTTGCCCTCGCCGACGAGATCGAAGCTCCGGCCCACGTCAGACAGCGGTTCACCGTCGGCTACTAATCCGAATCCCCTTGCCGCAGCGTGGCCGACACCGTTCGGGTGTCGGCTGCGACAGGTCCCATCTGTCTCGAAGGCAGAGTTAGGCTCATCCCAAAAACCTCGGAGATCTACGATGATCAACAGACGCACCACCCTCAAAACGATCGCCACGGCCGCGGCTATCCTGATCCCTCTCGCCACATCCGGTGCGGCGCAGGAGAAGTCTCCACTGTCATGGACGGCGTTCAGGACCACCGAAGCAGGCTTCCTGCGCGCCCCGGTCCTTGTGACCGGGAAGACGGAGGCCGTCCTCATCGATTCGAGCTTCAGCTTTTCGGATGGCAAGATCGTGGCCGCTGCCATCAAGGCCAGCGGCAAGCGCCTGACCACGATCTACATCACCACCAACGATCCCGACTACTACTTCGGCCTCGCACCCGTCCATCAGGTCTTTCCGGATGCTCGCATCCTCGCTGCTCCCGACACCGTCGCACTGATGCGGAAGAAGGCCGAAGGCAAGATCAAGGCCTGGTCGCCTGTCCTCGGCGACAACGGTCCAAAATCAGTCTCCGATCTCATTTTCCCGGAGGCGAGCGACATTGACACCCTGTCAGTGGATGGCGAGAAGCTCGAAATCATCACCGCACCAGGCCTGAAGGATCGCGGTCGCTATATCTGGGTTCCGTCGCTCAGCGCCGTGTTCGGCGGCGTTTCAGTATTCGGCGGCATGTATCCTTGGGTCGCTGATCTTCCGACGGTCGATGGACGAAAGGCTTGGCGCGCGGCGCTTGACGACATACTCGCCCGCAAGCCGAAAATAGTTGTCCCGGGTCACACCACCGCCACGTGGCCGACGGATGCTTCCGGCGTCAGCTTCACCCGCGATTATTTGATCGCATTTGACGCCGAGATGGCCAAGGCTGCAGACTCCAGGGCATTGATCGCCGCCATGAAGAAACTCTATCCCGACGCAGCCATGCCGATTTCGCTGGAATTGGGTGCGAAGGTAGCCAAGGGCGAAATGATTTGGGGTCAGTGAAAAGAGAGCCGAACTCGCGGCCGCGAGTTCGGCTCTCTCGGCGTCCGGCGGGCGCAAGATGTTGTGCCGCCGAACACAGATCGGAGTGGCATCGAATTGCTTGGGGGGTATCCGAGCAATTCGATTTTGAACGTCGCTAAAGATCGCTTCGGGGTCACCCCTTCTTAGGCGATTTCAGGCTTTTCAAGTGTTGAGACGTTCTCCAACAACTGAAAGTTGGCGCACTCTCCCGAAAATGCGATCGAAAGCTCATTTCGTTCGATTCCTTCGCGAGAGCGCGGCGACTTCCTGGCTCTAGGCAATGGGGATAAGCGGCGATGTGCAGTCGACAGTCACGCCGTGTAGTCCTTGAAACGGTTCGAGCCACGATCCACCGACAACTCCTTGAGGTCGGATCCCTTCTTTGCCTCGCAAAACATGCGATGCGAAGTGAGGCTTCTACGTCACCGTTGCAGTCTGCCGAAGAAAGGCCTGGAACTGTTCTTCGGGAACATGCGAGCCGCCTGTCGTCCAAAGAACGTGGGTGCCCTTCGTCATCTTGCCGCGAATGCCTTGCTCATCCTGGAACCTTTTACCCTCTTTATGGCCGACCAGAAACCCGGGCCCTAAAAGAGCCGCTGCAGCCGATGGCTCCAACCTCTGGCCCTGGACAGTCCATGCTACCCGAACCAGCGTGAGCAGTTCGTCGTCAGCGACGGTGAAGACGCCCGCGAGTATTTCACGCATCACTGTCGCCACAAAAGCCGACATACGGGCGACGGCCATGCCGTCAGCTTCCGTCTTGTTCGTCAGCCCTACGTCGTAGACAGAGACCAGTTGTTGCGAGCCGGACATCATATGGACGAGAGCGCACGGCGATTGCACAGGTTCGACGAAGAAAGCATGTACGTTGTCACCGAATGTCGCCTTCGCTCCGAACGCCACACCTCCGGGGGCACCACCGATGCCGCAAGGCAGATAGAGGAAGAGCGGATTGTCTGCATCGACCGTGATCCCGCGTTCATCCAATTGCTCCGCCAACTCTGATGCCGCCGCGCTGTAGCCCAGGAATAGATGTTTGGACTGCTCGTCATCGACAAAATAGATGGTCGGATCGGCGTCGGCGATGTCGCGGGCCTTCTCTACGGCGATGGTGTAGTCCGCCTCGTGCTGGATGACCTCCACGCCAAGTTTCCGGAGACGCTCCACTTTCCAGGCCTTGGCATCTGAAGACATGTGGACGGTGGCTTTAAAACCTAACGCCCGTGCAGCAATACCAACGCTCAGCCCAAGATTTCCGGTGCTGCCGACGGCGACCGTGTATTTTGAGAAGAATGTCTGGACTTCTTTGGTCTTCAGCTTGCGGATATCATCGCCGTCGGTGACGAGGCCGTTGTCGCGAGCGAGACTTTCCGCAAACACGAACACTTCGTAGAGGCCGCCGCGGGCCTTGATCGAGCCTGCAACCGGGAGATGGCTATCAGCCTTGATAAAGACGTTTCCGAATTCCCGCGTGCGGTACCCGAGGGCCTCGCGGAGCTCCTTGAGCTCGACCAGTTCGGAACGGATTTCGCCGTTCGTGGATTCCAGTTCGGGAAAGCAGGCGGCAAGAAGGGGGGCCAGACGTTGCCAGTTCATGCGGGCACGCTGAACGTCCGCAGGAGAGATCGGCAGGTCCGAAGTCTCGATTGCGCCACGACGGTAAAGCGGATTGAGCCAAAGCGTGGGGCGAGCAGCGAGGACGTCGTCGCGAGCGGGGTCGGCGGGCAGTACTGCGTTCATGTCAGTTTCCAATGCTTCCGTGGATCGGGACAAGGGGGACCTTCCCGTCAGTGCTTCAGAACACGCGCGAGAAAGGAGCGTGCTCGATCATTCTTGGGGTCGTCGAAGAATTCGTCGGGCTTACCGATCTCAAGGATTGATCCCTGATCGATATAGACGACGCGGTCGGCGACTTCTCTTGCGAAGCCCATCTCATGCGTCACAACCATCATCGTTATGCCGGAAGCGGCGAGTTCGCGCATGACGTCGAGGACTTCGCCGACCATTTCCGGGTCGAGGGCGCTTGTCGGTTCGTCAAACAGCATGAGATGCGGCTCCATTGCCAGGGAGCGGGCGATCGCCACGCGCTGCTGCTGCCCCCCCGAGAGCTGCCCCGGATACTTGTGGGCATGGGCCCTAAGGCCGACGCGATCCAGAAGCTTCATTGCCGTCGCTTCGGCTTCATCCCGAGCCTTTTTGCGGACGCGCATGGGAGCAATCGTGATGTTGTCGAGCACTGTCTTGTGCGGAAAAAGACCGAACTGTTGGAAGACCATGCCGACGCCCTTTCGGATCGCGGCGAGCTCGCGTTCTCCACCGAGCCTGCGCTCTGCTTCGACAGGCATGTCGAAACCGTCAACGACGAGGCTGCCGTTCTGATACATCTCAAGGCCGTTGACGCACCGGATCAGGGTCGATTTTCCCGAACCGCTGGCGCCCAGGATTACCATGACCTCACCGCGGGTGACATAGAGATCGATGTCCTTGAGCACATGGTGAGCGCCATAGAACTTGTTCATGCTTTTCATTTCGACGATGGCATTCATCGTGGAATCTCCGTGTTTCATCAGCTCAACGGCTACCTGTTGCCATGTGGTCTTCGAGCTTGCGTGCGGCATAGGTGATCATCGAGCCGATGAGGAAATAGGTTACGAGAAGAAACGAGAGCACTTCGAACGTCCGGTCGCCATACTGCGGGTTCGCGAGGATCATCTGCCCGGCACGAAGGAAGTCCGTGAGGCCGATGATGAAGACGAGCGGGGCCGAGTTGAAGATGTCGAGCACGTTGCCGACCAGCGGAGCGACAACGACCCGCAACGCCTGCGGCAGAACGATCGAGCGGTTGATATCGAACTCGCTCATGCCGAGGGAGCGTGCCGCTTCGGTCTGCGTCCGCGGCACCGCCTGGAGGCCGCTTCGAACGTATTCAGCGACGTAGGCGGAATAGAAGATCGTGAAGCCTATCATGCCCCGCGCGACGTCTGCGAGCCCCCACCGAGGCGCCAGGACGGGCACCAGGATCCAAATCCAGTAGACGACCAGGATGAGCGGAACCGAGCGCATGACTTCGATGTACCAGGTGCAGATGATCCGCAGGCTCGACAGACGGCTCTGGCGACCGAGGGCGAGAAGGATTCCGATCGGCAGGGAGAGAACCGATGTCACCAGCGTAAGGAGTACGCTAAGCAGCAGTCCACCCCAAAGGCCGACACCCGGAGGCGCCATGACGGCCACGACGACAATGAAGCCCGTAAACGCAGCGGCCGGAAGGACCTTCCTGGACGCGGACACATAGGAGGTCAGGGACCAACCAAGTATGGTCGACGTGATGATCCCGCTGGCGGGTAGTGCGTTTCCGAATCCGCGATCTACGATCAGTAGCAGGACCGGCACCAGCAGTAGAACGAGACCGTGGTGAGGCCTGAAATGGAAGACACAGCCGAGGCCCGCGCCAAGAGTTGCGCCGATGATTGCCGAGGCAGTCCATGCACGCCAGGCTTGGTCGGCAGGAAACACACCGATCATGAGAACACGAAGGCTCTGCACGATGATATCCCACTTCGCCGACATGATTGCCCACTCAACGATCGAACAGGCGAGCCAGAGGACACCTGGAATAACAAGGAGGGAAAGGACGACGTCGAAAGGCTTGCCGAAGAGGTTGTAACGGCTCCACTTGATTGAGGTGGCAATCATCGTAAAACTCCCGGTGGGTTCAGACGGCGGTTTGCCCAGTAGACGATCATGCTGATGAGCCAGCTCAGGATCAGGTACGACACCATTACGATGATGATGCCTTCGAGACTGTGGCCCGTCTGGTTGGCGACTGTTCCGTAGATGTTGAAGAGATCGGGATAGCCGATGGCGATGCCCAGGGCCGTGTTCTTCGTCAGGCTGATGTACTGGTTGCCGAAGGACGGCAGGACCACACGGAAAACCTGTGGGAGCACGATGTCGTTCACGGTGTCGCGCCGACTCAAGCCGAGCGAGGCCGCAGCCTCCCACTGCGACTTCGGCAGGGCGTCGATCGCGCCACGAACAGTCTCCGCGATGAACGACGCGCTGTTCACGACAATGGCAAGAAGAAGGGCTGCCATTTCGGGGCTAATGCTGGTTCCGCCGCTAGCCTTGAACTTATTGGCGACCGGGAAATCCAGCGCAATCCCGCCCGTCAGGAACAGGAGCGTGAAGCATATGATGGCTGCAGCGACGCAGACGCGCCGGATGCCCTTGATAGGGTCGAAGATGGCTCCGAGAACAGAAACCCAGGCGAGCGTGACCAGCGCCATCGAGATCATGGAGTCGCCGTCGGCCCAGGAAAGGGTCGGGATGAAGACGCCCTGCTGACTGACGATCAATCCGTAAAGGTGCACGGCCGATGCCATCGGCGGAAAGCGCAGGATAACAGCGAAGTACCAGAACACGAGCTGGATCAGCAGTGGCGTGTTGCGAACAAACTCGACGATCCAGAAACAGAGATTGCGCACAACCCAGTTGGTCGAGAGGCGGCCGATGCCGAGCATCGTGCCGAGAACGGTGCTGAGGATGACCGCAAGGATCGCGACCTTCGCGGTGTTGAAGATGCCGGTGACGAAAGCAGATGCGATCGTCATATCGGACGAGAAGAGCGTGAAGTCGGGAAGGAAAGTTTCGCCGGAGGTCAGCGTCCAGCCTTCACTGATGTCGAAGCCCGCGGTGTTTGCAAGAAATGAAAAGCTGAACCGGATGCCCTTCTCGGCAAGTCCGGACTTTACCGCATATGCCAGAAGGCCGACGAGCGCGATGACGATGGCTATAATCCCGAACTGGATTGCATCGTGCCGTATGCGGTTGCTCAGGCGTCGCGACTTCATCTGATCTTGGTCTACCATGCCGTGGACCGCATTCGTTGCACGGGTTGTCATTTTCGTCAGGCTCCAAGTGTCAGGGGGCCGAAATATCACGATCCCGACCCCAGCCGCCGTTAGTTCCAGAGCGGCGAATAAATCGCTCCACCCTGCGTCCAGAGCGCGTTGGGCGTGCCCTTGCGATCGAGATACATCTTCGTCTTCGGGCCGAGGTTGCGGTCATAGATTTCGCCATAGTTGCCTACGGCCTTGATGGCCTGAGCGATGAAGTCATCAGACAGGCCGAAGTCCTTGCCATAGCCACTGCCTGCGCCCAGGAACTTCTGAACGAACGGATCTTCGCTCTTGAGCTTCTCGGCAAGATTGGCCTGCGAGATGTTGGACTCTTCTGCCTGGAAGAGGCCGTATTCAATCCAGCGAACGGCGTTGCGCCATTTGGAGTCATTGGCGACGACGAAGCCGCCAAACGGTGACTTGTCCAACGTGTCCGGGAGGATCAGATAGTCGGCGGGCTTCGGTGCGTTTCCTGCCCATGCTGCGAGTGCAGACTTGTCGGTGCTCATTGCATTGCACCGTCCGGAGTTGAGCGCGGAGAACAGCTTCTCGAGGTTTTCGTAGGTCAGGACCTTGGAGTCCTTCCAGCCGCGCGCCTTGAAGGCTGCCGTCAGGACGGTCTCGGTTGCAGATCCCTGCGTCGTGCAGATCGTCGCGCCGTCGAGATTGCCGAATTCCTTGATACCGGAATCCGCCTTTACCATCAGTCCAGTGCCGTCGTAGAAGTTGATCGGAAGGAAGTCGATCGCGATGGACGATTCACGCGCAGGCTTGATGGTGGTGTGTGCGAAAACGACATCGACCTGACCCGTCAGTACGGCGTCGAACCGGCTTTTATCGGTTACGGTGATGAACTTGACCTTGGAAGCGTCGCCAAGGACGCCGGCGGCAACTGCCTTGCAGAAATCGACATCGAGGCCTTCCATCTGGCCCGTGGTCGTATTCAGATAGCCAAAGCCTGGCGCGGTATTGTCGGTGCCGCAGTTGAGCACGCCACGCTGCTTGACGGTATCGAGCACGGATGCGGACGTCTGTGTTGCCGCAAATGCAACGCCTGCGAAAATGCCCGCGGTGAGGATTTTCAATAGATTCATCTCGGTTCCCCTTTCGGATCGCGATAGCGACGGTGACGCCAAGTAATGAGCGTTGGCCCTCATCGAAAGTCCGGTTGGACGCTGGTGGCGTTGTCGCCATTCTGAAACGCGTCGTTCCCACTGTTGGCCAAGGTCTGCGTGCGATCCTCGCTCCCAGTCCCATCCTTTGGCATGAGGAACATAAGGAGGGGGTATATTCAAATCTACTTAATTTTTCTTGTGGGATACATTAGCAAAACTGTTTTATCATGATCTGGGCAAAGGAATATCCGGATCGGTTCCCGAGTGTGATCTCGAGAATTGCGAATGCGATGAGGAGGACCAAGGAGCCTGGCCTCGGAAGGGCTCTACATGCTGACGGATTCAGTCGATCTCTAACTCCGGAGCTACCTTTAGGGCCATTGGGCGTCGTCGAGCTCGAATTAGGCGAGGGGCGGCTTCTCCGCCATCCTGTCCAGGAACACCTGAAGGGCAGGGCTGCGTTTCTCCTCGCGCCGGAAGGCAAGAAAGATTTTTCGACGGATTTCCGGAACGAGGCGGCAGACCCACACATCTTCCAGATCGTAGCTGGCGCGCAGACCCGGAAGGATGGAGATCCCATAGTTCTGCCGGATCAGCGCGATCGTGACCTCGAAGCCTTTGCATCGCGCCACGATGTTCGGTTTGAAGCCTTCTTCCTTGCAGGCTTCCACGAGCATCTTCGTATAGGTGTCGGACGCAGTGTCGATGGCCCATCGCTCGTCACGAAGTTCCCGCAGCCCGACCGTCGGCTGTTCCGACAGACGGTGCTCTTTGGAGACCATGACGTTGAAGACATCCTCCATCAGAAAGATTGTTTCAACGTTCGGATCGAGTGCACCCGTCGGCATGTTCAAGTCGTCGATGATGGCGACATCCGTCTGCCAGCTCCGGAGAGCGGCAATGCTTTCGGCCGGCTCCATCTCGTCGAACTGCACGGTGAGGTAAGGGTGACGCTCGGCAAGGTCGTAGACGACCTTCGGGATGACCGCGGCCGCGACAGAGGGGAAGGCGGCTACACGCAACTCGCCGGAGACGACGCTCTTGAGCTCGGCGATATCCGCCTTCGCAGACTCGATCTCGATCAAAATCCTTTCGGCGCGCTGGACAAGCTGCTGGCCGGCGGGCGTCATCACAACACCTCGGCCGCGCCGTTCGACAAGACGGATTCCGACTTCTTCCTCCAGGAGCGCAATCTGTTGCGAGACTGCAGACGGCGAGACGTAGAGCGCTTCGGCTACGGCCGCCATGGTTTTCCGTATTGACAGCTCCCGAAGAGCGCGCAAGCGTCCGATATCCATTGCCATCTCCTCAGAAGCATCTTCTGAATCGTTAGCATAAATGAATATATAAGCAAATATTATTAACTTTTTCTGGTGTTTCTATAGGCCTAGGTTCCCTCCCACGAAATTCGAGGAATTGGAGAACCCAGATGACCAACGCTGCCAGAGCGCATTTTACCACAACAGTTCAAGAGGTTGATCCGCTCGTCGCCGACGCCCTGGCGTCGGAGCGCGCTCGTCAGCAGAACCAGATCGAACTCATAGCCTCGGAGAACATCGTCAGCCGTGCGGTTCTCGATGCCCTGGGGCACGAGATCACCAACAAGACTCTGGAAGGCTATCCGGGCAACCGCTTTCATGGCGGCGGCCAGTTCGTAGACATCGCCGAGCAGGCCGCAATCGATCGCGCCAGGCAGCTCTTCAATTGTGGTTACGCCAATGTTCAGCCGCATTCGGGCACCCAAGCCAACCTCGCTGTATTTTTTCTGCTCCTGAAGCCGGGTGAAAAAGTTCTCTCGCTTGATCTGGCAGCCGGCGGCCACCTGTCGCACGGCATGAAGGCGAACCTGTCGGGCCGCTGGTTCGACGCCAACAACTACAACGTCAATCCACAGAACGAGGTTATCGATCTCGACGAGATGGAACGGATCGCGGAAGACGTTCGTCCGAAGCTGCTCATCACAGGGGGCTCCGCATATCCCCGGGAACTGGACTTCGAGCGGATGTCGAAGATCGCGAAGAAGGTCGGCGCATACTTTCTGGTCGACATGGCACACATTGCAGGCCTTGTGGCTGGCGGCGTCCATCCTTCGCCGTTCCCGCACGCCGACATCGTTACCTGCACGACGACGAAGACGCTTCGCGGACCCCGCGGCGGTCTGATCCTCACCAATAACGAGGAATGGTACAAGAAGCTGCAGGCCGCCGTCTTCCCGGGCGTTCAGGGTTCGCTGCACAGCAACGTTCTGGCCGCCAAGGCGATTTGCCTCGGTGAGGCGCTTCGAGACGACTTCAAGGTCTATGCGCGGCAGGTCGTCGCCAACGCGAAAGTTCTTGCCAACACGCTTGCCGACCGTGGCGTCCGTATCGTTTCCGGCGGTACCGATACCCACATCGTCCTTCTGGATCTCTCCAGCAAGGGGCTTCTCGGCAAGCAAGCCGAAACCCTGCTGGCTCGGGCGAACATCACGTCGAACAAGAACCCGATTCCCGGTGACTCCCCGCGCCCTCCGGAATGGGTCGGCATGCGCCTCGGCTCATCCGCTGCGACCACGCGCGGTCTCAAGGAGGAAGAGTTCCGTGTGCTTGGAAAGGTGATCGCCGACCTCATCGACGCCGAGACCCAGGGCAAGACCGACAAGGTGGTCGATGGCGCCAAGGCCACGATCGCTGAACTGACGAGCAAGTTTCCTGTCTATGGACACTGATGTCAGCCTAACGCCGGACGCACATGATGCCGCACGGTCATATTGAACGCGCGGCATTTCCCTTTCACAGACCCAGCTTGCTGGTGCGAACTTTGATCGAATGGAGACGCATCCCATGGGAATGGACAGATTCACACGCGCCGCGAACATCGACGGCAAGCAGTTTGCCACGAAACTGCTGGAGCGTGTCAGGTCGGACGTCGAAGTGCTCAAGACAGAAACGGGCGTCGTTCCGGGTCTTGCGGTCGTACTCGTCGGTGACGATCCGGCGAGCGCCGTCTATGTCGCCTCCAAACATCGCCAAACGATTGCCGCCGGCATGAAATCCTTCGAGTACCGGCTGGCGGCGGAGACGACCCAGGACGAACTCCTCGCGCTGGTGAACCGGCTTAACGTCGATCAGGAAGTCCATGGGATCCTGGTGCAGCTACCGCTACCTGCCCACCTCGATCCGAACGCGGTGATCCATGCCATCAATCCCGACAAGGATGTTGACGGCTTTCATATCTCGAATGCTGGTCGTCTCGCCACCGGCAATCCCGCGCTGGTTCCATGCACTCCTCTCGGCTGCATGATGCTCGTCAAGGATACGCTGGGCGAGAACCTCTCGGGACTTCATGCGGTGATCGTCGGGAAGTCGAACATCGTTGGCAAGCCGATGGCGCAGATGCTGATGAATGCCCACTGCACGGTAACCATCGTTCATTCCCAGACGAGGAACCCTGCGGAGCTTTGCCGCGCAGCCGACATCCTCGTCGTCGCGGCAGGTCGTCCCCGTCTCGTTCGCGGCGACTGGATCAAGCCAGGCGCGGTCGTCATCGATGTCGGCATCAATCGGATAGACGGCGACGGCAAGTCAAAGATCGTCGGCGACGTTGCATACGGGGAAGCGGGCCACGCCCGCGCCATCACGCCCGTTCCCGGCGGTGTTGGTCCGATGACCATCGCCTGCCTGCTATCGAACACGCTGACGGCCTTTCGCAGACATCACGCCTTGGCCGTTGCGGCCTGAGACCGAACAAGGATTTCTCAAATGACGACCACACACCCTCGTTACGCACTTCGCGTTGCCTGTCCGTCGATCCGCGGCGTGACCGCTGCCATCGCGACTTATCTCTCGGAGAACGGCTGCAACATTTCTGACAGCGCGCAGTTCGATGACGCTGACACGGGACGCTACTTCATGCGCATCAGCTTTCAACCGGAGGAAGGGCATTCGCTTGAACAGCTCCGCGAAGGGTTCAGGCCAATCGTGGAGAAGTTCGATGCCAACGCCGAGTTCTTCGACGAGACCGAGAAAAGGAAGGTGATCCTGATGGTGAGCCGCTTCGGCCACTGCCTGAACGATCTTCTCTACCGCTGGAGGATTGGGGCGCTGCCGATCGATATTGTCGGCGTCATCTCGAACCACATGGACTACCAGCGGGTCGTCGTGAACCATGACATCCCGTTCCATTGCATCAAGGTCACAAAGGAGGAGAAGCCGGAAGCCGAGGCGAAGCAGATGCAGATTGTCGAGGACTCCGGAGCAGAACTCGTCGTGCTCGCCCGCTATATGCAGGTCCTCTCCGATGAAATGTGCCGAAAAATGTCCGGCCGCATCATCAACATCCACCACTCGTTCCTGCCAAGCTTCAAGGGCGCCAACCCCTACAAGCAGGCGTTCGAGCGGGGTGTGAAATTGATCGGCGCGACGTCGCATTACGTCACGGCCGATCTCGATGAGGGTCCGATCATCGAGCAGGACATCGTCCGCGTCACCCACGCTCAGAGCGGCGAGGATTATGTCAGCCTCGGCCGCGACGTCGAAAGCCAGGTGCTCGCCCGAGCCATCCACGCCCATATTCATGGACGCGTGTTCATCAACGGTAGCAAGACGGTCGTGTTCCCTCCCTCTCCCGGTTCCTACGCGTCTGAGCGCATGGGCTAATCGAAAGCGATGACAACTATCGCCAGATATCCGCTCCGCAGTTGTGGGTCAAAATTCATGCATACCAGAAATGCGGCAGTTGGGTTTACGCCGCTTCCCAGACCTGATTGAGAATGCGCGCTGCCAGTACAGCCTTGTCCTGTTGCAGAAAGCGACCATAGTGATTGGCCACCATTTCTGGCGTGTCCTGGATTGCGTAGCTCGCCTGTTCGCAGGAGCCCGTCAGCTTCAGGATGTGGGTAGCAAGAACATCCCGGACATTATGCGGCCCGTGAGGAGGCAGCCCCTTGATGGCGCCGCGGCCGGTATAAGGATTGTAGATACCATAGCCCTGGATCGCACAACAAACAAAGCGATGGCGCCTCGCCGATACAAGTCAACCAGCTACCTTTCGGAGTGATTTCTCAATTTCTCCTCCGCAATAGGCGTTGCCATAGTCTTCAAAACTTTTACTGTTCAAAGCAGCCAGCGGAGCTGTAGCTCCCACTCTTCTGGAGAGACCCCAGATTATGGGGGAGGCGTCCTCGATGAGGACTTTAATGGCTGGGAACCGATCAGCTATAGTCGTCCAAAGGATTGCGGTTACGATATCTGCGACGCCGATCTTTTCCGTTCCGAGCATAAAACCGGAAGTCGCACTCAAGCCGTTTCGTGCTCCGGTGTCCGCGAAAATACGGACCCATTTTCGGAAACGCGGGACGAACTCTTCCCACTTTTCAGGCGTCCACATCTCGCGTCCACCGTTGAGTGTCAACTCATCAAGGACGTCATTGGCATCGTTTACGATCTTGGCGCTGAGCATGCGGCCTTCAACAGTTGTCGGCAGGATATCCAGCCGCTCTCCGAGGTAGATGACGATCACCGGCATCTGAGAGATTGCAAAATTGCGTTCACGGTCAATCAGAACCGGTGGTCCCATGAAAGCGACCGGCTGCTTTTCAACCCCGCAATCCATAATACCTTCAATCGCATCGACACCGTGTTCATCCCAGGAACACCCGCAATGGGCCAGAATTCCGCGAATGAACTGACCTCGAAACGGAACTGGCCAATAATAAAGGTCGAAGTCGCTCATGTCGTACTCCATTGGTCATGCAAACCACTAACGGGGCTGGTTATTGCTGGTTCCCACAATGTATTGAGCGCGAACTGAGCTCTGACCCTATGTATTGTCCGGATGATCGCGATCTCTGCGTCGATTCCGCACCGCTATCGACCGAACTGCCCGGGAATGGTACGCTCAAGACCTACCGGGCCCTGGGCCACGGCATGTGGACGATCAACAGGGACATGGTCAACGCTGACATCCGACCGTTCTCCAGAGTGGATGCCTCCAGACGCGCGACGGTAGCCCCGCTATCTGTCCGACGACCAGGCACCGCGGCACGTTCTTGATTTGCGCAACTTTCAGGGGACCTGCATGCTCATTCTTCTCACAATTCTCATTGGAATCGTCGCAGGTCTACGCGCCATGACCGCTCCCGCTGTAATTGCCTGGGGTGCCTATCTCGGATGGTTCGATATCTCCCAAAGCAGTCTCTCCTTCATGGGGTCGATCTGGGCCGTGGCGATTTTTACCGTGCTTGCCATCGTCGAACTCATCACCGACCAGCTGCCCGGAACGCCTTCACGCAAAGTGCCCATGCAGTTCGGAGCACGCATCGCGACGGGCGCTCTCAGCGGTGCGACGATCGCCGCAACTGAGGGCATGGTGGTTGTTGGGCTCCTCGCGGGCGTGATCGGCGCTGTGATCGGAACATTTGGCGGTGCGGCTGGTCGCGCCTATCTCGCCAACGGGTTCGGCCGTGACCTCCCCGCTGCCCTGGTCGAAGATGCGGTCGCCATTGCACTTGCACTGCTCACCGCGGCGGCCGTGTCATGAGAGAGTACGACGCGATCTTCATTGGAGCCGGACAGGCCGGACCGTTCCTCGCCGCCCGCATGGCCGCGATGGGCCGCAAGGTAGTCCTGATCGAACGGAAGTTTCTTGGCGGAACCTGCGTAAACGCCGGATGCATGCCGACCAAGGCCCTGGTTGCCAGTGCCAAGACCGTCGAGGTCGCACGGCGTGCATCCGAATTCGGCGTCAAGATTGATGGCGAACCGATCGTGGACATGCCGGCCGTTGCGGCCCGCGCCCGGAAGGTGACCCTTGACGCGCGAAGCGGTCTGGCGGCATGGTTCGACAGCCTCGAGACGATGGATGTGGTCTATGGCCACGCCAAATTCGTCGCCGCGAAGGCCGTGGCCGTGGACGGGAAGCACTACACCGCGCCGCAGATTTTCATCAATGTGGGCGCGCGACCGCACATCCCCGAAGTTCCGGGCCTGGCCGACGTGCCCTATCTCACGAGCACCTCGGTGATCGGACTCGAGGAATTGCCGAAGCACCTGGTCGTTCTCGGTGGCAGCTATATCGGACTGGAATTCGCCCAGATGTATCGGCGCTTCGGCGCGGAAGTCACTGTCATCGAGCGCGGGCAGCATCTGGCCCCCCGGGAGGACACCGATATCTCGCAAGCCATTGCGGATATCCTGACCAGGGATGGCATCAACGTTCTTCGGGGCCACAATCTGCTGTCCATTGCCAGAGACGGCGCAGACGTGGTCGTGCGGACTGATCAGGGCGAAGTCCATGGCAGCCATGTCCTGGTCGCCGTCGGACGCCAGCCGAATACCGACGATCTGGGGCTCGATCTTGCAGGCGTTGAGACTGATCGGCGGGGCTTTATCACGGTGGATGGGCGTCTGCAGACGACTGTCGACGGCGTCTGGGCACTTGGCGACTGCAATGGGCGAGGGGCCTTCACCCACACATCCTACAATGATTTCGAGATCGCAGCGGCGAATCTCCTCGATGGCGGCGACCGCAAGGTGACCGACCGCATCCTCGGCTATGGCCTCTACATCGATCCACCGCTGGGACGTGTTGGCATGACGGAGCGCCAGGCGAAGGAGGCCGGCCACAGGATCAAGGTCTCGACCCGTCCCATGAGCCGTGTCGGCCGTGCCATCGAGAAGGGCGAGACGCTCGGCCTCCTGAAACTCGTCGCCGATGCCGACACCGACCAGGTGCTCGGCGCCGCCTTTCTCGGGGTCGGGGGTGACGAGGCGGTCTACGGCGTTCTCGACGCCATGAACCTCGGGGCCACAACCGAAAAACTCCAGTGGGCGGTACCAATCCATCCGACCGTCGGAGAATTGGTGCCGACGTTGATCGGCGACCTCAGGGAACCTGACGTTTAGCCCGCACCGAACTGAGAGCGGAAATGATTTCCGCCATGCAGCAATACGGTCGTCAAGACGCCCGGTTTGTCGGGTTTAGTGCTGCCGGTCGACTACGAAAGCGACAATGCCGCCAGAGAGCCGTTCAGGCGGCTAGCGTCTTTCCGCATAGTTTCGGGGGTTCAGGTGAGTTGAGAGAGAATATCGTCGATGACGCTTGGGACGGTGCCCGCCGTCTCGATATTAATGCCAACGGGAAGACATTCCCGGGAATGACGGTAGCGGAGTACCGGTGCCCGCTCATTCGGCCGCCCATCTATTCGTCGGTTCAACGTCTCAACATCGATGTCGAGCACGAAAACCTTGTCGAATATGTCCAGGGATTTGTGGAATTGCGCGAGCCCCCCACAGAACGCGCAAAGGGCTATGAGCCCAAGCGAACAATAGGTCAGCGTCGAGAGCAGCGGCTGCTTTGCGTCCTCGTGTTGGTCGTCCCCACCACCCGCATTGTCTCCTGCCAAACGATAAGCGGCTGACGGAACAATGATCGGAGGCTGTCGTTAGGGTAAAAACCTGGAATGGAGGCCGTCGTGATCCATCATATTTCGCTAGGGACGAACGATGTCGGGCGTGCAAAGCGCTTTTATGATGCCGTTTTGCCAATTCTCGGCATTTTACCTATGGCTGAGGACGAGGGTGGGTTAGGCTACGGAAGCGGCACGTTTCACTTCAGCGTTCAGGTTCCGATTGATGGACAACCGGCGACGGTGGGTAATGGCACTCATATTGCCTTTGCCGTCGAGGACCGCTCGATGGTCAATCGATTTTACGCAGAGGCATTAAAATATGGCGGCCGCGACGATGGCGCGCCGGGGCTGCGGCCGAACTACGATGCAAACTACTATGGAGCATTCGTCCGCGATCCGGACGGTCACAAACTAGAGGCCGTGACTTACTCTGCTAAATAGCCGCTAACGGAGGTTCGCATGCAGGCCCTTCCCTATGCAATTCTCGAAGCCCCCTCCACGTTGGGTCTGGCGACCGACGGTGTGGAGCTGTTACCCGAGCAACTCCTGAGCCTTGGTCTCGCTGAATGCATTCATGCGCGCCGAGTGGGGCGGTTGGCCGTACCTGCGAAGAACCCCTCACCTGATCCCGAGACGGGCGTCCTGAATGCAGGGGCAATTGCGGTGTGGTCACCCAAGCTCGCCGACGCAGTGGAGGCAGTGCTTGATGCGGGCGAATTCCCGGTCGTACTCGGCGGAGATTGCACGATCGTGCTGGGTTCGATGCTCGCCTTTCGGCGACGTGGTCGTTACGGTTTGCTCTTCATCGACGGCAACGCGGATTTCTTCCAGCCGGAGGCTGAACCCAACGGTGAGGGTGCCTCGATGGACCTCGCTCTGGTCACCGGCTACGGCCCGTCGCTTTTGACCGATATTGAAGGCCGCGGCCCTCTGGTCCGTCCCGAAGACGCCGTTGCGTTTGCATATCGCGATCATAAGGATCAGGAGGAATATGAAAGCCAGCCGCTTCCAAAGGAGCTCAAGACGATGGATCTTCCCGCCCTGCGCGCAACGGGTGTCACGGCCGCTGCGTGCGAAGCGGTCGAGCACCTGACGCGAGAGGAGCTGGACGGCTTTTTCATCCATCTCGACGCCGATTGTCTTGATGACGCGAGTATGCCGGCTGTCGATTTTCGCGTGCCGGGCGGATTGTCGTGGGACGAACTCGCTGCGGTGCTGCGGATCGCCCTGGCCAGTGGCAAGGCAGCCGGCATCGAAATCACCATTTATAATCCGCGCCTTGACGAGGACGGTGCTGCCGGACGGGGCCTGACTGACGTGTTAGCGAAAGCGCTCGCAAGCTGACGGCAGGATGCAAAACCGAGTTATTTTGGGATCTCGGCACGAAACGGAAGCCGAACGCTGTTGATTGCCACCCGGCGTTGGCGTCAACCCCTCGCGCTGGACCACGGGACGCGGAAAAACTGATACACTCTGCGGACCTGAATCGGAGAAGGCTCATGAAATCCTGGGGTCCAGCCCGAGGGGTTCACTCCTATATCGCGTCGCATTTACCGCAGGTTCGACGGTTCGATTCCCTTCAAAGTGGGGAGGGAAATATCCACCGTTTATGCATGTCTTGGAATTTTCCTGCGCTGGCAGAAGACAGCGCGGATGAGCCGAAAACACCAGCTTGCGAGCTTACCGTTAACTCGCGTAATCCGATGCAGGGTGAGAGGTTATCCCTTTATTCCGCTTGCCGCGATACTGGAGATGAACAGCCTCTGCAGGCAGAGATAAAAGATAAGCACCGGCAGGGTGATGATGGTGAGGTAGGCCATGACCTCACCCCAGGGCGTGTTGAGCTGGAAGAAATATTGCAGCCCTACCATCACGGGTCGATAGGCCTCGGATTGGGTCACGAGAAGCGGCCATAGATATTGCTGGCTGTACATGACGAGGAACTTCAGGATCGCGGCCGTTGCTATGACCGGGCCGCTCAGCGGCATCACCACCTGCGCGTAAATCCGCAGCCAGCTTGCCCCGTCGATGCGTGCTGCCTCCAGCAACTCCTTCGGCAGATCCTTGAAGTATTGCACGAAGAGGAAAATGGTCAGCCCATCTGCGACCCAGGGAATGATCTGCACATGCCAGGAGTTGAGCCACCCCCAGGTGAACCCTTCGCTGCCGATCCATGGCAGATTGTTGACTTCCAGCAATAGCGGCACGGCAATCGTTTCAAAGGGAATGATGAGCGTGGCGAGGATGATCGAGAAGAGAACATCCTTTCCGCGCCAGTTCAAGAATGTGAAGGCGAAGGCGGCAAGCGAGCCAAGCAGCAGGGCGAGAAACACGGTGATGCCCGTCACAAGAACTGAATTGAATATGAAGGTGGCAATCGGTGCCCGGGCGAAAGCTGCCGCGTAGTTTTCAAGCGAAAGAATTCCCACCGGCAGGAAGGCGCGTATCGACGTGGCGTCACGCAGCAACTGGTCGTTCGGTTTCAGCGACGAGAATCCCATGAACAACAGGGGCAGAATGAAGATCGCCGCGAAGGCGATCATGAGGGCATAGTTGCCAATCAGAAAGGCGAGGCTCTTGCGTTGTCCGGCCTGCATCATTGCTTCTCCCGTGTCAGATATCGCTGGATCAGGGAAATGCAGAGAACAAGCAGGAAAAGCACAACCGAAATTGCCGAGCCTGCTGCAATATCCTGCTGCCGGTATCCCCGCTCAACTGCCTGGTAGACGATGCTCTGGGTCGAGTCGCGCGGCCCGCCTTTGGTCATCACATCGATCTGCGCAAAAAGCGCAAAAGCCTGCATGGTGATGACGATGATGATCAGCACCGCCGTGTTGCGCAGCAGCGGCCAGGTTATCATGCTGAACTTCTGCCAGCGGCTCGCTCCTTCGATATCGGCTGCCTCATAGAGATCCGGAGCGATGGTCTGCAGGCCGGAAAGCCATATGACCATGTGGAAACCGACGCCCTGCCAGACCGACATCACCAGAATGGCCCAGAGGGCGGTATCGGTTCTGCCCAGCCAGTCGACAGGCTGGAGTAGCCCGAAGCTCATGTACCTCAAAAGGCTGTTCAGCAACCCGTTATCGGCCGCATAGATGAACCGCCAGAGAAGTGCCACCACCACCACCGACAACACCACCGGCATGAAGTAGATTGCGCGGAAAATCGTGACGCCGGGAATCTTCTGGTTCACCAGCAGGGCGAGAAACAGCGCCAGCGCGGCCTGAACCGGCGCGACGACCACCACGAAGGAAAGCGTATTGACGAGGGCTGTCAAAAACACGACGTCGCTCGCCAGAATAACGATCTGGTTGTTGCCCCAGCTGAAGCTCTTATATTCCCGCATTCCTTCCAGATGGGGATAACCGGGGTTGTTGCGGGTAAAACTGCGAATTCTCGGATAGGAGATGGCGCCATCGGCATCTCGCTTGATGCTCCCGTCCGCCTCCTTTTCCGGTTCGAGTGTCAGCATTCCCACACCCAGCAGCCGGCTGTAATTTTCAAAGCCGACAAGCCCGGTCGGATTGGGAGACGTCAGCCGCTGGTTGGTGAAGGAAAAACCGAGCCCCAGCAGAAAGGGTGTGATCAGGAACAGTCCGATCAGCACCATCGCCGGTGCGGCCATGAACCATCCCGTGAAACCATCGCGGGTCAGTTTTCCCGGGGAAGAAAAGCGCGGCATAGGTGACGTACCCCTATTTGGGCCGGTAACCGGAATTGCGCTCTATGTTGTTGTTTATCTCGTCCGTTGCATTGTCCAGCGTATCGGCAACATCCGCGCCGTTGGCGATATCGGACACCGCCTTGGCAAAGACCGGCGAGATGAAGGCATAGGCCGGCGTTGCCGGACGCAACGTTCCCTGGCGCCTGGAGAGATCGAAGAAAACCTCGAGCGGGCCGCCCTGCCTATAATTCCCTGTCATCTGGGCCGCCGAAGACGTGGCCGGGATCAGGCCGATCGCGTCGGAGAACTGCGCGAGATATTTGTCCTGTATGGCGAATTCGATAAAGGCGGACGCGCCTTCGGGATGTTTGCTGGTGGCCGACACGCCGAACTGCCAGGATCCGGCGCCGATCTTCGGACCGTTGCCGAAATCAGGCGCCGGCAGGAATAGCAGATCGTCTCCGTATTTCTCCAGAGCCTTTACCGCAACCCAGTTGCCCATCCATTGCAGGGCGTGGCGCCCTTCCAGAAATCCGGTTTCATGGTCGGCAGGTGATTGCGAGGTTCCGGGCGCAAGCTTTTTCTCGAACAGCGATTGCCACCATTCTCCGAACTTGACGGCATTGTCTCCGTTAAGGACGTTCTCGGCGGTCTGGTAACCCTGCTTGTCGATCAGGCTGCCGCCGAAGCTTTCCAGAAACGGGCTGAAGGCATAACTGTACCATTCGGTCTTGTCGGCCATGCCGAGGTCGATTGCATATTCGAACTTGCCGCTGGTGGCGAGCTTTTCGAGCGCCGCATTGAATTCCTCGCCGGTCCATGGCTGTTCAAGGCTTGGAATGCGAATACCGTTTTCATCGAGCACCGATTTGCGGGCGAATATTGCTACCGCTGCGTCCCACAGGCCGACGGAATAGAGCTTGTTTCCCCACCTGCCGACGGCGCCGGGCAGAAAATTCGCAAGCTTTGCCTCATCAATCTGCAAGGGCTGCAGATAACCGGACCAGGCCCAGTTCGGCATGTTCGGCCCGTCGACATCCAGAATGTCGGGCAGCTTGTTGGAAAGCGCTGCGGCGGTGACGGATTCGTTATAGGCGTTCTGGGGGAACTCCTGAAGCGAGACCCGCCAGTCCGACTGAGACGAATTGAAGTCGTCTATGATGCCGGCCAGGATCTTGCGTTCTTCCACATTGCCCGCGCCGTGATACCACATCGTCAGGTCGGTCTGCGCGAATGCAACGGTGGAAAAAAGCGTCGACAACGCAACGGCTGCACCCACAAAAATGGCTTTGGTGATCATGGATGGTCCTCCTCCTGATGAAGAGTAACTTCAACATCCACCGATTGTTCCGCAAAAAACTGTATTGTTGCGCTGCGCCCGGCCGTTCAACATTGGTGGTGCTTTGCGGTAGATGATCATGCTGATGAGGTATGGCCGGGCATTTTCGAGAACTCGTCTTGATGAGATCGGAGCAATGCGCATCTCGCAGAATTCGGAGATTTTCCGCTGACAATGACGTGATGAAAGATCGTGTTTGGGCATGCTTGTTCATTTCTTTCGGCACCAGCGCTGGCTCTCCACATGCCACTCCCATCGACAGCTTGGGGACCGCTGTGTCGCCGCGCCCCCGTCTACTGGTCATCGGTCCGAACCCTTGGCGATACTTCAGCTGTGAAGGCAAGGACCGTTTCGTTGAATTCGTCTGGACGCTGCAGCGGCGCAAAGTGACTAACACCGGGCAGGATGTTTAAGGTGGCGCCGGGAATAACTTCGGCCAGATAGCTGGCATGCTCTCGCTTTATGAACTCGTCATTCTCGCCAAGTGCGACGAAGACGGGCACCTCAATGGCGCCAAGGTCCTCTTTGGTATAGTTCGGCTGTGTTCGCATCATCAGTCCTACCGCGCTGACGAATTGGTCGAAGTCGGCTGGCGTGGCGGAGAGCGCGGTGTAGTCTTTCCTGTGGCGGCTGAAGCAGCGATCAAGAAGCGGGCTGGGTTCAATCTGCTTTGTGCCACCGGGATCCATGTTACAGGCAAAAAAGAAGACGCCCGCCGCACGTGCCGGTGCCTTGGATGCAAAAACGAGGGCGACGCAGGCGCCGTCACTCCAGCCGACGAGGGCAGCCCTGTCGAGGGAAAGGTGATCCATCACGGCGGCGACGTCAGAAGCCATGAGTTCATAGGAATATGGTCTGTCATCGCGAGTGCTGCGACCGTGCCCGCGACTGTCGATCGTCACGACGCGATGGCCTGCCGCTACCAAAGCTGGCACCTGATATCCCCAATTGCCGCTGTGGCCGAGGCCGCCGTGCAACAGGATAACGGGAGGGCCGCTGCCAAATGATGCATACCAGATCAAGGCCCCGTTATGCTCCACGCGATCCTCGTGGTCGGGGGTAGGAAGAAGGGGGGCTCCATGTTCGGCAAACTGGACAAGGTCGTCGTCACATGAATTCATATCGCGTTCCGATTTTTTAAAGCTGGGTCTCTGCCATTGACACATACCAACCGTACGGTATGAATATTCGAATGTCCAGACCAACCAAACATGCTCCTGAGCGCGGTGATGCCCGAAACCGACTCCTTGAAGCCGCAAGAGACACCATTCGCGCCAAAGGCTTCGCCTCGACCAGCATCGATGATCTTTGTAAGGCGGCTGAGGTAACCAAAGGGGCATTCTTCCACAACTTCGGCAGCAAGGAAGCGCTGGGAGTCGAGGCTGCGGAATTTTGGGCCAGGACCACTGCGGACTTCTTCGTCGCGGCGTCCTATCATCACCATCGCGACGCGCTGGACCGGGTGCTTGCCTATGTCGCGTTTCGTAAAACGATCATCACGGAGAATCTGGCGGAGTCCAGCTGTCTGGTCGGAACGATGGCTCAAGAGATTTACATGGCCTTCCCCCGCATCCGCGATGCCTGCGGAGCTAGCATTTTCGATCATGCGTCCTCGCTGGAGGCCGATATTGAACTGGCCCGCTGTGAGCGCGGCATCACGGATGATTGGACCGCCGAAAGTCTGGCTCGGTACACACAGACTGTTATCCAGGGGGGATTCGTCCTTGCAAAAGCAGGGAATGACCCGAAGCTCGCGCGCGAAAGTCTCACTCATTTGGAGCGATACATCCGGTTGTTGTTTCGCGTTGCGGAGGATGAGAGATGAGCGAAATCGATGCATGTTCTGCTGGCCTGGTCCACTGGGACGCCAAGCAGTGGATTTGATTCAAGGTGTCGCTGATATTCGATTCTCGTCAAGTTCTGTACTCATTCGTCGCGGGTGGCGTTTTACATCTCGAATGATCCTCGAGGCATTCCACAGCTCGATCCTCAATTGATCTTCCGGCTTGGAAATCCACGCGCCACAAGTAAATTCGCCTAGCTTGATTTCCCCAAATTCCTGTCCTTCGCCTCCGGGGAGGTAACGGCAAACGTGAAATGAGCCTGATCCGCTTTGTCCTCAAAGTATGAGTAAAGTTGGAAGCTCCCAGCGTCACTTTGCCGCTAACTCGGAACCATCCGTATTCTCCTTTGTTAGTGCCATCCCGCGGCGCACATTACCGAACCACCTGTGGGCGATATGACGGGTGCGTTTTGCGTCGACATCTGTGTCAACGGCGAGGTGCAGCGCGCTATGAACAAGTTCTTTACCCTTTTTGCTAGTCGTATTGCGTCTTTTGCCGGCTCGCCGATGGCGTTTATCGTCGCGCTTGGTACGGTCCTCGTCTGGGGAGTAAGCGGGCCGTTGTTCGGCTTTTCGGAGGTGTGGCAACTGGTCATCAACACAGGCACGACCATTGTCACGTTTCTCATGATTTTCCTCGTGCAGAATTCACAGAACAGGGATTCCGCGGCGATGGAAGCAAAACTGGACGAGTTGTTGAGGGCCGTGGAGCAGGCGCGCGCGGATTTCATCGGGATCGAGCATCTCACGGAAGAAGAGATCGAGGACATCCGTGCTCGGCTGGAAAAAGAAAACGGCCCTGAAGGCGAGAAGCCTCCTCCCCATCACGCCATGGCGCGATTGCTTTCCCGACGTTAGGTCACGGCAATTTATCAAGGGGATGGGCGATGGCCGCGCCATCTCGAGGCGACACAGTCACCGAAAACCAACATAGGGCGAAGCCCGCTGACAGAAGGAGTTATCATGTCTCTCACGGCCCTGGCACTGAACGCAACACTCAAGTCATCGACATCGACGGAGCCGTCATCGACAGAAAGACTGCTGGCGTTGATCCTTCGGGAACTCAGCAGTCATGATGTTCGCACCGAGACGATCAGGCTTGCCGATCATGACGTCAAGGCCGGCGTGAGCTCCGATGAAGGCGAAGGGGACGCCTGGCCGGCCATCCGCAAAAAGATTCTTGCCGCCGATATTCTGTTGTTCGGAACACCCATATGGCTCGGACAGCCCTCGAGCGTATGCAAAAGAGCGCTGGAGCGCATGGATGCATTCCTGGACGAAACCGACGAACAGGGGCGGATGGTTTCCTACGGCAAGGTTACTGCGGTGGCTGTCGTCGGAAACGAGGATGGCGCGCACCACGTTTCGGCGGAAATCTTCCAGGCTCTGAATGACGTCGGCTTCACCATTCCGGCAAATGCGGTTGCCTATTGGGTGGGAGAGGCGATGGGGTCTGAGAATTTCGTCGATCTCGATCAAACGCCGGACTCTGTTAAAACCATGATCAGTATGCTTGTGCGCAACACGGTGCATCTGGCTGCGCTCCTCAAAAACCGTCAATATCCGGGCAGCGAAGCCTGAGTTCATTTCTTCCGGACCGGTTGCGACCGGCCTTGTCTCGCCCGTGATCGCAGGGAGCATCTTGCCCACCACCGCTGTCGCGGCTTCGTGAGCGAGGGCGCCGCTGCGTCAGTGGTCATGGCCACTACGTGGTCCGAGTTCTGCTGCAGCGATCATCGCGCGAAACGGCATTTCTCCCGGCAATAATTATTTTCGGAACTCTCCGCATGCCGGTTTGTTCGGGAGGCGTTCATGCCGGCCCGAGATGGGTTTCCCGTCTCTCGGAGGAAAACTCCCGAAAGGGAGGCTCGTAATCCATGATCCTAGCGGAGGAAAAATCCAGATGAAGAAAACTGTTTTCGTTGCGTTGCTCTTAGGGGGCGGTGCGCTGTCGGCTTTCGCCCAGCAGGCGCCAACCGCCAATCCAGGTGGCGATACGCCGGCTGTCGCGACACCGGGCGCCAATAATCCCACAGCTCCGGTTGAAGGCGCGAACAGCTTCACCGAAGCGCAGGCCAGGAAAAGGATGGAAGAGGCCGGCTATACGCAGGTCAAGAACCTGACGAAGGACGACAAGGGTGTGTGGATGGCATCGGGCATGAAGGGCGGCAAGACCGTGGCCATAGCGCTCGATTATCAGGGCAACGTTGTCGCCAAGTAAGGCGCGGGATCTTTTTGGGAGAAATGACATGAGAACTGTAACAGGGCTTTTTGACGACTATGACGATGCAAGCGCCGCCGTCAGCGAACTTGAGACAGCCGGCGTGCCGTCGAGCGATATCAGTATCGTTGCCAGCAATGCCGACAGGCGGCACGGGGAAGATTCCAACGCCGCGGAAGGGGCTGGCGCAGGCGCAGGGATCGGCGCCGTGGTTGGGGGTGCAGGTGGCCTGCTCACCGGACTTGGGCTGATGGCAATCCCGGGCGTCGGGCCCGTTGTAGCCGCAGGCTGGCTTGCTGCAACGGCCGTTGGCGCAGCCAGCGGTGCGGTCGCTGGCGGCGCGGCCGGCGGGCTGATCGGCGCGATGACCCGCTCCGGTGTTTCCGAAGAAGACGCCAACGTCTATGCGGAAGGCATCCGCAGGGGTGGCACGCTGGTGACGGCCAGGGTGGAGGATGAATTCGTACCCGTGGCGGAAGATATTCTCAAGCGCTCAAACGGGGTGGATCCGGCGGATCGCCGTGCGGCCTATCAGGAACAGGGCTGGACGCGTTTCGACGACACACTAAATCCCTACGCGCTGGAAGACGTTGAAAGGGAACGGAACCGCTATCGCCGTTCGGCGATCTGACAGGAAACCCGTCATCGTCAAGCAGGGGGCATGGCTCCGCCGTCGCCCCTTGCGGTCGCTATTCAGGAGCTGATATGGCCAGCAAACCACCACAGTCCACCTCGTTCGCCCGCAAGGCAACGGCTGCGACGATCCACGATCAAAAGCTTCACCGGGGCACGGGCGGAGAATTGCATCAGACCGCGGAGGGCGACGATCCTGTCTTGACGACCGCCCAGGGCGGGCCGGTCGCGGATGACCAGAATTCACTTCGGATTGGTCCTCGTGGGCCCCTCGTTGTGGATGATTTTCATTTCCGTGAGAAGATTTTCCATTTTGATCACGAGAGAATTCCCGAGCGCGTGGTTCACGCCCGCGGTTATGGGGCGCACGGTTATTTCGAGACCTATGAATCCCTTGCGGCTCACACCAGGGCTGATCTGTTTCAACGGGCGGGCGAAAGGACCCCGGCCTTCGTGCGGTTCTCGACCGTTGCCGGCAACAAGGGCTCGGCCGACCTTGCACGGGATGTGCGCGGTTTCGCCGTAAAGCTTTATACCAAAGAGGGTAACTGGGATCTCGTCGGCAACAACATCCCTGTCTTCTTCATTCAGGATGCCATCAAGTTTCCGGATCTCATCCATGCCGCCAAGCAGGAGCCCGATCGCGCCTTTCCGCAGGCGCAAACGGCGCATGACACCTTCTGGGATTTCATCAGCCTCACGCCCGAAAGCATGAACATGGTGATGTGGATCATGTCCGACAGGACCATTCCGCGCTCCTTCCGGTTCATGGAGGGTTTTGGGGTGCATACCTTCCGCCTTATCAATGCGAAGGAGCAATCGACCTTCGTGAAGTTTCACTGGAAGCCGAAGCTTGGGTTGCAGTCGGTGGCGTGGAACGAGGCGGTCAAGATCAATGGTGCCGATCCCGATTTCCACCGGCGCGACCTCTGGACCGCAATCCAGTCGGGCAATTTCCCGGAATGGGAATTGCAGGTGCAGCTTTTCGACCAGGATTTCGCCGACAGTTTCGACTTCGACGTCCTCGACCCCACCAAGATCATCCCCGAGGAGATATTGGCACCGAAGCCTGTCGGCCGGCTGGTTCTCGATCGCATGCCGGAGAATTTCTTTGCCGAAACCGAGCAGGTGGCGTTTATGACACAGAACGTGCCGCCGGGTATCGATTTCAGCAACGATCCGCTGCTGCAGGGCAGGAATTTTTCCTATCTCGATACGCAGTTGAAGCGTCTTGGCGGACCGAATTTCACGCATCTGCCCATTAACGCGCCGAAGTGTCCTTTCGCGCATTTCCAGCAGGACGGCCATATGGCGATGCGCAATCCGACAGGACGGGCCAATTATCAGCCGAATTCCTTCGGGGAGGGGCCACGGGAATCGCCAATGCGTGGTTTCCAGCATTTCGCGGCTGAGGAGCAGGGTGCCAAGGCAAGGCTGCGACCGGAAAGTTTTGCCGATCACTACAGCCAGGCGCGGCAATTCTACATCAGCCAGACGCCACCCGAGCAACGTCATATCGCGTCGGCCCTGACGTTCGAACTCAGCAAGGTCGAAACGGTGGCCATTCGTGAGAGAGTGGTTTCGCATCTTTTCAATGTCGACGAAACGCTTGCGGCGACGGTGGCACAGAAGCTCGGCTTTCAGACCATGCCGGAACCAGCGGATACCTCCGTACCGACCCGTCAGGATCTGGAGCCCTCGCCGGCGCTCAGCATTGTTCAACGGGGTCCCAAGCGGTTCGAAGGCCGCAAGCTCGGCATTCTCATCACCGACGGTGTGGATGCAAAGTTGCTAAAGGGTCTTACCCAGGCTGTGATCGCCGAAAAAGCCGTCTTTGAGTTCATCGCCCCCAAGGTTGGCGGTCTCACGGCGTCGGACGGCGCCTTCATCGAGGCCCACCACATGATCGACGGCGGTCCTTCGGTGCTTTTCGATGCTGTTGCGCTGCTGACATCGGCGGCGGCCATCGATGAGCTGATCAAGGAGGCAACTGCCCGGGATTTCGTCGCCGACGCGTTCCAGCATTGCAAATTTATCGGCTACGACCAGTCGGCGCTGCCGTTACTGGAAATCGCTGGAATTGCTGATGCCATGGATGAGGGCGTTCTCCCATTGCCGGGCGAAGGCGGACTTGCGGCCTTCGTGTCAGAGCTCGGCAAGCTACGGGTCTGGGCGCGCGAGCCGTCGCTCAAACTCGGCAGGGCCTCCGTTCCCGTCAACGGGCTATGAAGAAACATCTGTTCCCACTCACCACCCAAGCAACAGGAGACTGAAATGGCTGAGAAGACATTGGAAGACCTTTTCCTCGATACGGTGAAGGATATTTATTTCGCTGAACGTCAGATTCTGAAGGCGCTCCCCAAGATGGCGCGGGCTGCGCAGTCAGCGGATCTGAAGGCGGCATTCGAAAAGCACAGGGACGAGACCGAGGTCCATGTGGAGCGTTTGCAGAATGTCTTTGAACTGCTTGGCAAGCCGGCACGCGGCAAGACCTGCGAGGCGATCCAGGGCATCATCTCGGAAGGTGAGGAGATCATGGAGGAGTTCAAGGGCTCAGCCGCGCTCGATGCCGGGCTTATTTCTTCGGCCCAGGCCGTGGAACACTATGAGATCACCCGTTACGGTACTTTGAAGACCTGGGCAGTCGAACTGGGCATGAAGGAAGCGGCCAGACTGTTCGAACAGACGCTTGGCGAAGAAAGCGCAACGGATACAGCTCTCTCCTCGCTTGCCGAGGCAAGTGCTAACGTCAAGGCCAAATCCAAAGCGGCGTGATCCGCCGCCACGCAGAAGTGCCGCCGAAACCGGCGGCACTTCCGTTTTTGCAGTTGTCTCTTTCATGCGAGGCTGAACCATGAGGCTGTTTCGCGACAATGGATTGACGATTGTCCTTGTCCTGACTTCCCTGCTCACCATTGGGGGCATGCTTGCGACGGGTTGGGTCGTCCACAACGATGAACTCGCACAGCATCAGGCCATGCCGCTCACGCTTTTGTCTTACGTGAAGAGCGGCCATTTTCTGTCCGCCCTGTTCGAAAACTGGGAGAGTGAGTTTCTCCAGATGTCGGCTTATGTCATGCTGACCGCGTTTCTTTTTCAACGAGGCTCGTCAGAATCCAAGAATCCCGACGAAACGGCGCCGCAGGACGAAGATCCTGCGCAAAAAGAAAGTGACCCCGAGGTGCCCTGGCCGGTGAAAGCGGGGGGATTTATCCGCGCCATTTATTCCTACTCCCTGGGGCTGGCGCTGTTTTTCCTCTTTCTCGCGAGTTTTGTCCTGCATCTGAGATACAGTGCGGACGCGGCGGCACTGGAAGCCGCCATGCATGGCGAGCCTGCAACAACGCTGTTTGCGCATCTGGGAAGTGTGGAGTTCTGGTTCGAATCCTTTCAGAACTGGCAATCGGAATTTCTTTCGACCGCCGTTCTCGTCGTTCTCTCCATCTTCCTGCGCTTCCGCGGATCGCCGGAATCGAAGCCCGTTGCCGCCCCTCACAGTAAGACCGGCGGATAGGGGGAGAGGAATGATCGAGTTTTCATCCGAGGGAGACTGGCGACACCTGTGCGTCGACATGCAGCGTCTCTTCGCCGAGGATACACCATGGCATGTCGAATGGATGGACCGCATCAGCGAGCAGGTGGAGGCTGTGGTTCAAGGCGATCCCGCCCGGTGCGTCTTCACCTGCTTCGTGCCGCCGAAAACTGTCGGCGAAGCCCCCGGCGCCTGGAGGGCCTATTATGAAAAATGGCCGATGATGACGCAGCAGTCGCTCGCCCCGGAACTGATTGGTGTTGTGCCGGAGCTGTCGCGCTACATCCCGCCCGCCCGTATCTTTCGTAAAAGCGTCTATTCCCCGTGGCAGTATGGGGGCCTTGGCGAAATCCTGCGGCGGGAACAGGTTTCAACCCTGGTGATTACCGGTGGGGAAACAGATGTCTGCGTTCTGGCCACCGTTCTTGGGGCGATAGACCAGGGTTTTTACGTTATTCTGGTCGAGGATGCGCTTTGCAGCGGAAGGGATGCGACGCACGATGCAGCGTTGACGCTGCTCTCGCGTCGTTTTTCGACGCAGTTGCAGGTATGCGATACGGCAACCCTTCTTGCCGGGCTTCCTCCGCAATCCGCTCCGCGGTTCATGAGGTCCTAGCACCGGAACTGCTCCGGGCGGTCAACGAAAGCAGCCGGTTGGGTGTTGTCACCGAAGAGAGGGAACAAGCTTGTCCGACCGAAGTTAGGCCGCCTATTCACACGAACCGGAGGTTCCAGCCGTGACAGAAGCCATTGATCACGAAACCAGCAACAGCCTGAATATCGAGGCTTCGACCCCCAAGATGGTCAAGATCGTTGTGGGCGAGCGTACGGTTCTGGAAGGCGTGCTAAACACCGGCAGCGTCTTGACCGTGCAGACAAAGGAGGGTGCCGAGCCACAGTCCATCGAACTTGTTGTCGAGGATCTGGCCCGGTGAAGATCGTCGTTTGCGACAGCACTACTCCCGGAAATCGCTCTCGTTCGTTTCCCGTTCGTCGTAGTTGATATCCCAGTCCTTCTCGGGTTTCTTGACGCCGGGCGGCAGCTTGTTGGCAGTTGCATCGTCGGAGCCGGTGATAACCCTTGGCTTCGCGCTTGCCACACCATTGTTATCAGAGGTTTTTTTACCGCGTGCGAATTGCGGTTTGCTGTCCTTGTGGATCTGCTCGAGCTTGTCGTCCTTGTTCATGACATCCTCCGTGATGCCTTCCTAACCTTTTTCCTTCGTCTCTGTTCCCTCAGAGCCTCCGCCAGCCCGGAACCTCTTCAGGTCGCCGGGGTTGGAAAGGTGGGGGCCGGATGAGCGATCCATCATTCTGTGCTCACAAGCGGAGATGAAGCGATGAGCCGATCAGAGGACGATACAAAGCCGGAGCCCGGTACGGACGACGCCCGTTCCGGCGATAGCGAAGAAAGCCGCCGGGACCGTGAACAGACGCGAAAAAACGCGGAACGAATGATCGAACAGAGGCATGGGGGGCAACAATCTGGTGGCGCGGAAAATACCTGACCATCAAGCCGGGTTCACGCTGCTCAGGTTTTCCGGATCAACGCACCCGTACCCATTGTACGCTGTCGTACAGCAACCAAGCGGCTGCCGAGGCATTTCCTCATTGTGAAAGGATGGGAAAATGACCAGGCACGCTGTGAGTGGAGTTTCCGGAAACATATTGAGTGATGCGCAACTGGAGGTGTTGCGTATCGGTATTGCCGATCAAGCGCCGGCTTTGACAGCTTTTGCACGGCGCTTCGTCAGAAATGAGGAGGATGTGGACGATCTCGTTCAGGAGACGATGTTACGGGGACTTCGCTCCATCCATAGTTTTACCCCCGGCACGGCGCTGAAATCATGGCTCTTCACCATTTTGCGCAATACTTTTTGCACCCGTTACAAGGTGTCGAGACGTGAATGTATCGGTCTGCCTGTCGGTATAGAGCAAACCATGTCAACGCCCGCCAGCCAGGAATGGCGGGTGCAGCATCAGGAAGTCATGCGGGCTATTCGCGATCTGGACAAGGATCAGAAAAAAGCTCTGCTGCTGGTGGCCGGAGGGACGAGTTATTCCGATGCCGCCGCCATTTGTGGCTGCCGCGTGGGCACCATAAAAAGCCGCGTCAACAGGGCAAGGGCATCATTACGACGAAATCTGGATTGAGAGTGGTGCGCGTCGATCGCAGTCGTGCGATATAGCCTCCGTGTCGCCCTCATCAACGCTGCCGTGCCGGTGAAGGCTCATCACCGGCAGTTCGTGTGGGAACCTCAACTCCCGGCCTTGCCATTGCCTCCGGCAGAGTGCCGACGCATCGGTTCTGATGAATGCAAACATGGTGGCTATAACGGCAGGAACCCACATTCAGCGTCTTCGGGATTCATGTTGATCCGTGACTGCGAGGAGCGCGGAATGAGGTACAACCTATCCGAGCGCTATCTGTCCTGCTGGTGACCTTGATGGGTCGTGTTTATCTTTATGTTTGCCTGCCTGCCGGTCTGGGTCGAAACCTTCTGCTCCCTGATGGAGGAAGTATCTTCAGTGCTCAGCCGATCATTGTCGCCAGGACCTTGCTGGCTTCGGTTGTCTTCGGGAATAGGGAGTGTTTTCCTGGTCATGTTGCACCTCATCCGGCATGATTTCCGTGGTACAACCCGAACCATGCTTGCGCAGGTTTGTTCCCGGTCCGCCGACCAGGTCTCATGCTGCGACCGGGTAACGTCTGGCGGGAAACCCGAATGCAACATCACCTGTCTACCGGCATCACGAAGCGCCCGATTTTTCCGGGAGACGGCAAACCCTCCCCGCCTAACGAAATCGAGCCTGAGATTAGGGCGAGTTGCGTCGCGCAAGACCGGATATCAGCCGACGAGCAATTTGGTTCTAAAATAGAGAATTGCGAGCCGCTGAAGTTTCAATGGATCGACAACGCCGCGATCATACATTTTCAGGACATAACGGGCGACGTCTGCCCGGCATAAAGCATAATCTCGTTCCGCAGACAGAACATTCTCGTAGGCTGCCTTAACGATGTTGATGTCGTCGTTCAGAAAAATTCCGGAACTCTGGTACTCGTGATTGGCGTGCATTTCACCTCCTTGAAACGCGTCCGGCGTTTCATAGCGTGAGGGAAGATGCATCCATACTATAGGGAAACGACCAAAGGTAAATGTCCGGAAGCGTACCCAACGGTGATTGGAAGGGCCGTCCGGCTCAGCGAACCATGCCGTTCCCGAACGCGGTCAGGTCGCCAGGCGGGGTTTCTGACCGGTCGTCCTGCAAAAGCGGGCGATCATACGATTGTTCTCCTCCTCGGGCATGCCGTAGAGATCGTGTGCATAGGTCTCGAGCGTCTCGCGGTTCCTGATCGTAATTCGTCCCCTCTCGGAACGAATGAACCCGTGGCTTTCGAGAACGTGGAGAGCATCCGTCACACTTGCGCGCCTGACTGCCAGCATGGTGGACAAAAAATCGTGGGTTAGTGGCAGATGATTGCCTACTACCCGGTCGTGGCACATCAGCAGCCACCGGGCGAGCCGCTCCGTTACGGACTGGGTGGCATTGGAAGAGGCCGTGTATTCCACCTGGGTTCTTGAAACGTGCAGGGCGCAGACCAGGATATCGGAAAAGACCCGGTGTTGTGCAAGAAGGGCGTCAAAGGACCTTATGCTCATGAAAAGCGCTTCGCCCGGAGCCTGCGTAACGATCTCAGTCAGGTTTGTTTGCGCGCCAGCCACCGCTCCCGTTGGCACAAAACCCTCTCGTCCGACAATTCCCGCTTCGATTTTGCGTCCCGATTTGGTGACCACCACGACGGAGGCGATACCGGATGACAGGAAGAAAACACGCTCGACGGGCGCACCGGCGGATATCAGCACATCGCCCAATGCCAGCTTGAGGGGGCTGCAGACGCCCGTAACCTCATGCCGGATATCATCGGGCAGAAGAGAAAGCAGGATGTTTACTTCACCATGGCCCTCGGGTCGTTCCGGCATAATATGAGCCTCGCTCTAATGTCTGATGCCCCCTCCTTGCGCCATCAAAGCGGAAACAATGTTTTCGATGTCTTCCGAACGTCCGGAGAGGACAAAAGGTCCCGGCTCGCTGTCGATAACCGTCTCCGGCACAAAAAAAAGATAGGGAATGGCCTCTCCGTCCAGTTGATCGGTGAGGCGCAGCATGACATCTGCCTCGTAACGTACGTCGATAATCGCAGCGGCAAATTTGAGGGTGCCCTCACTCTCTATGAAGCTGGCTGAGTAGGGTCCCTCCAGGCCGATCTGGGCATGAAACCAGGCCATTCTGATTTCGGATGTAACAGTATCTGTCATTCCGATGATTGCGATGGTGAGGCGTTTAACAGTCTGCATCCTTTACTCCTCGCATGCCACCGGCATGCGTGTGCCTGTCTGCCCACCATAACGCCTGAACGGGACGATTTCAGCCGCCCTGTCACCGAATTTGTCAAAGAGGCGCCGATAGGGACATTCCATGCGGGTGAAAGCAAAGATGATTGATGCGACGTGAGGAAAATATCGGCCCGAACAGGATATGAACCGACCGTTGCACGAAGGCTCAAGTCGAAATTCTGGTCCGTCGTACAGATGATGGCGATTTTTGCGGGCGAAAACGGCCGTGGAAAGCCATGATGATCTACACGCTGGCTGTTGCGATCGTGCCCTGTTTTCTGACGGAAATGCACCCTGGTCGCGCCGCATGAGGTGAGGCCGGCCGCCATCCGGTTATACTTTGCCGTCTGCCAGATTGAAGCCGCCGATTGACGATGGAAAACTGACTTCTCCGCTTCTCCGCCGCAAGGGAATATCCACCTGATAGGGCACAGCCACCACTACCTGGAGCGAACTGCGCAAAAGGCTGGGTGTCGCGGCGTCGGTCAAGGTCAGATAGGTGGTCGCGGTAAAGCGTTCCGGCTCTTGCGTCGGGACCACATCGCTCTCCAGCAGCTTTGCGGCTGCCAAAGCCAGATGCCGGCTGGGGTAAACAGCTCTCATGACCTCAGAGACGACAACGCCCCACCCGTTTTCATGTGCCACGATCTGGTATTCGATGTTCTTTTCCATGATGTTCGAGCCTCCCTGTTCGGTCGCACCTAACTGCGATGGGAAAAGCTTGTTCCTGACAGCGGGCGAATGCGGCAAGCCGGTTTCGCTAGGTCGCCTCGCCAAGGATTTCGCCTATTTTGTGCAGGTCGGACACGAAGGCGCGCTGCTGTCGATCCGCCTCCTGCCGGTCGCGAAGGCGCAGCAGGTAAGACGGATGGATGGTGACGAGAAGACGTGTGCCGCGCGGCGTCAAAAGGACATGCCCGCGTTCCTTCGTCACACCGCTTGTACGTCCCGTCAGCGCATAAAAGGCCGTGGCGCCCATCGCCACGATAAGGTCTGGATCGATAAGGCGCAGTTCCGCTCCCAGCCACCAGGCGCAGCGCTGCACTTCACCGCTGTTTGGCCGGGCGTGTAGTCGTCGTTTCCCACGTTGCTCGAATTTGAAATGTTTTACGGCATTGGTCACGTAACATTGCGAACGATCTATACCGGCCTCCTTCAGACATTCATCGAGCAGACGGCCGGCCGGGCCAACGAAAGGCCGGCCTTTCAGGTCTTCTTCATTGCCGGGTTGTTCGCCGACAAGGACCACGCGCGCTCTTGTGTCGCCGTCGCCAAAAACCAGTTGGGTGGCGTGCCTGTAGAGGTCACATCTTTCGCAACTTTCCGCTTCCGCGTGCAAGGCGCGGAGTGAAGGTGCGCCAGCGCTGTCGGGCTGGAAGGCAGGCGGCGGTCGGTTTCTATTCGTGCTTCTGGCCAAGGTGTGGCTCCCGCTGGAATGATCATCATTCCCGATTTCCGTGACGGTGCGGGACGACATACCCAATGATCGGGTTTCGATGTAGGATGCTCCCTGAAAAATGGGCCTAAATTTGGAATTTCGGCCATTCTGTGACGCAGAGACGATCCTTTCTGCGAATTGGTACGGAAACGTACTCACTGTTTTCATGCGATTTTCCGCTGCTAATATGATTGCCGGGCTGATGTTTTCGAGCAAAGGGAAGAGCCGGGCGAACCGCTATGCTTGGATCAGGTTTTCTTGTCTACAATCGTTTATTGAAGACCATCGGCACGGAAGGGCTGTCGCGCCTTGCGTCGCGCATGGAGGCGGTGGATTTGCCGGCGGGACACCAGCTCGTTGCGGCTGGCAAGCCCATTTCACATCTCTGTTTCATCGAAACCGGCCTTGCATCGACCGTTGTTCATGATGATGGCGGCAAAAGCATTGAAACCGTGATGGTCGGACGTGAGGGGATTACCGGCTGGCCCGTTCTGCTGGGCGCGGAAACCACGCCGGATGAAACCATCATGGGCGTGGGCGGCCGTGGCTTCCTGATTCCGGCTGCTGAAATACGACGGGAAATGGAGGAAGACGCACGCCTGCGTGCGCTGTTGCTGGGCTATATCAATGTCTGCCTGCTTCAGGTCGGTCAGCTTGTGCTTGCAAATGGACAATATAGTCTGCGGGAAAGGCTCGCACGCCGGCTGCTGATGTGTCATGACCGGCTCGATACGGATGACTTGCCCATTACCCATGAGTTTCTCTCCACGGTTCTCGGGGTGCGGCGGCCGGGCATCACCAACGAGTTGCATGTTCTCGAAGGCATCCATGCCATCCATCCCGGCCGCGGAAACATCCGGATCATCAACCGCAGCATATTGGAAGACGTTGCCAACATGACCTACGGCGTCCCGGAAAAAGAATATGAAAGGCTGATGGCGCGTATGCAGACGCATGTTGCCGCGCCATCACTCTTTTCTGTCTAGCGCGTCGGCGAAGCGGACGACCTTCAGCACTTCCTGTTGCCGGCTGCGGATAATGATGCATCCCTCGGAGATGTCGCGCCCTTGCAGGATTGCTTCGCTCATCAGGGCGCGTGCGTCCTTGAGAGCCTCTTCGATTGCCCGATCCAGCGACGGGAGGTCGCTCCCTTCCAGGTCATCAAGGACATTTTTGCCGCTGATCACGGTGAAGAAAAATCTTGGCATTGCGATATTCCCAAGAAATGGCATGGCCGCCGCTGGCGCATAGAGCGGTTTCCTCAGCCAAACTGCCGCAGATATTGGGCCTGTTTTTCAAGCCGCGTCGCAAGTTCGGAAATGCTCATATTCGTCGCGCATAAATGAATCGCGCATTCCAGGAATTGCAGCGACGAGCTTCTGGGAAAATCCTGCTGCTGCTCATACGCAATTCTGGAGATGCGATCGGATTTTCCGGATTTTTCCGTCATCGGACGCTCCCTGGGATTGAATGTCTGGCTCGCCTAACCGGGGGAGACAGAAATTGTTTCAAAAAAAATCCTTCTTCTGCCTCCCGGTCCTTGTGGAACATTGCCGCAGGAAAATGGTTGGGGAGCGTTAAAATCCAACCGGAGGCTACGATGCCCAATAATTCTCCACGAGATGGTGCTCCCGGCACCACCGACCAATCGCCACGCTGGGAAGGGCCCAAGGAAAGCCGGCCCCGAGGCTATATGAAACCCACGGATGATCCCGAGCACGACCGGGACGCCGTTGGCGAAAACCTCAAAGACCCGCGGAAGAAGCGTGTTTCCGATGCGATGAAAACCCGCGACGACCAATAGGCGCAGCGGCTTATCCGCCACCAACGGCAGGAGGAATAGATGTCCACCTCGACGAAAACACCGGCAAGCATCCGGCAGGGCGGGCCGGGCTCTTCGCATGAAAACGCAAAGGCACCCCTGGAGGTCAAGAAACCTGCAGCAGACAATGGCAAGCGCTCAAAGAGCAGAGTTTCCGGGGGAGGGGGCGAACGTGACAGTCACCATACCCATGACCCCGAACGAAAATAATGATTTGCCGGGAGAAGAACGATGAAAAAGGCAAAAAAGAAAAAGAAATGGTCGCAGAAAGTGGCCGAGGAAAGCGATGCGCTCGATCTTGAGAAGGAGGTGTTTACCAAAGACGATCCCTCGCAGATCGCGCGTTCGCTGAAAGCCTCAGCGGAACAGTCCTCCAGGCGCAAGACCAGTCCTTTCCGGTCTGCGATGTCGATGCTGGTCTTCTACATCAACCGCGCTGGCCGGACGTTGCCCGGAAAACGCAAGGAAGTGCTGGAGGACGCGAAGGATGAGCTTCGCAAGGAATTCGGCAAATCACGATAGACGCGTGCGGGTTGGCTTTGTCGCTTGAAACCGCTCGGAGCCGTTCGGTAAAAATCGCTCCTCACGAAATATTAAATCTCGGAACTCCCGTGGCGCCGCATGGTTCGTCCAGGGCGAGCCGCAAGGCGCGCAAGTGACAAATCACCAATATGAGGAGTGACATATCATGCCAAATCAGGGTGGTACGCACGAACAGCACGTTAAGGCCGGCCAGCAGAGCCACAAGGACAGCGACAAGCGTTCGCAATCCGCATCGGCCCCCACTAACGGCAATAAGGACAAAACCCGCGGTGGCACACATGAGCAACATGTGAAGGCGGGGCAGCAGAGCCACAAGAATTCCTGACACGGAAAAACTGGGAAATCCCTGCGCGCGTCGTGGGGATTTCCTTGTTTTATTCCCTGACAATACTGAGGAATTGATCATGAAGACCGCAGCAGACGTTCTGGTAGAGACATTGATCGACTGGAAGGTCGACACGATATTTGGCCTTCCGGGAGATGGCATCAATGGTGTCATGGAGGCGCTTCGCAAACGTCAGGACGCGATAAGGTTTGTCCAGGTCCGACATGAACAGTCCGCTGCCTTCATGGCGACAGCTTATGCCAAATGGACTGGCAGGCTCGGTGTTTGTCTTGCCACGTCCGGTCCCGGTGGCACCAATCTCCTGACCGGTCTTTATGACGCCAAGCTGGATCAGGTTCCGGTCCTCGCAATCACCGGAATGCAATATCATGACCTGATTGAGACTTTCACGCAGCAGGACGTCAACCTGACCCGCGTTTTTGAGGACGTCAGCGTTTATAACACCGTCGTCAGCGATGCTGCGCATATGGAGAATGTCGCCAGCCTCGCCTGCCGCACGGCAATCGCACGGCGTGGCGTCGCGCATCTTTCCATAGCAAACGACACGCAGGAAGAACCAGCCGACGAACGACGGTCTCGCCGTAACCTGCCCAGGCATGTTCCAAATGACTGGTTCTCATATCGTCCGAAACCCGCTGAAGAACTCGTCCACGAGGCAGCCTCCTTGCTCAATCGTGGTAGCAGGATTGCTATACTTGCCGGACGTGGTGCCCTTGGGGCGCGGAAAGAATTGAAGCGAACCGCCGAATTGCTTGGCGCGCCGGTGGCGAAGGCGCTTCTGGGCAAGGCGATCATGGATGATGACGACCCCTTCACCACAGGGGGGATCGGCATTCTGGGAACCGCCGCATCCCAGGACATCATGAAAAATTGCGATACCTTGCTTATCGTGGGGTCGACATTTCCCTATATCGAATTTTATCCGGATCCCAAGACCGTCAAGGCGGTTCAGATCGATCTTGACCCGCAGCGCATCGGACTTCGGCATCCCGTGCAGTGTGGCCTGGTGGGTGACGCAGGTGACATACTGAACCGGTTGAATTCCCTGCTGGAGAAAAAGAGCGACCGGAGTTTTCTGGAAGCCGCGCGGAAAGGGATGCACACCTGGCGCGAACAGATGGCCGCCCTGACATCGGAGCAATCAACACAATTGAAACCGCAGCCAGTGGTGCGTGCCTTTGGCAGGCGTATCGATGCAGACGGAATGCTTGTGACCGATTCCGGTCAGAACACGGAACTGGCTGCGCGTCACATCGACCTGAAAACCAGCAACGCCTTTGCCGTTTCGGGTGCGCTCGCTTCGATGGCCTCCGGCTTGCCCTACGCCATTGCCGCCGGACTGGCCTATTCCGGCCGTAACGTATATGCGGTTGTGGGCGATGGCGGACTTGCCATGCAACTCGGCGAATTCTCCACCGCCGTCCGGCATCGGCTGCCTCTGAAGATTCTGGTTATCTGCAATGGGATGCTGAATCAGATTGCATGGGAGCAGATGATGTTCCTCGGCCATCCGCAATTCGCCTGCGAACTCGCACCCATAGACTTTGCCAGGGCGGCCGATGCAATGGGCGGAAAGGGTTTTACGATTTCCGGATTTGACGAGATAGAACCGGTTCTTGACGCGGCGTTCGCCGAGGATGGCCCTGTTATCATCCAGTCGATTGTCGATAAATACGAGCCGATGATGCCGCCGAAAATGCCGGACGACTATGCGGCGAATTTGAAGAAGGCGCTGCCCGATACGCCGGGGCATCGGCAGATAGAGGAGAATATGGCGCGAGAGCCGCTGCGGACGATGATGCGCGGAGAAAGTCATCCAAAAGCGGGCCCGTGATAACCGACAGCCATATCGAGAATGTGCTGTTCGGCGCGATAGAGACATGGCGGAAAAATCATCTCCGTGCGTCGGCAATCTCCTCGCTAAGGCGCTCGTCGATTGCATTCATTTGCTCGATTTCCACCCGCTGGCCGCGGGAAATTTCCGAACAGAGGGCCATCAGTTCCGGGTCGGTGATCGCCGATTTCCGGCACATGAGAATGGCGCCGGAATGATGGGGAACCATCGAAGCAATGAATTGCCGGTCGCCGATCAGGGTCTGGCTACGCGTAGCGGTGAAGGCCATTACGAAGAGGAGAGCGAGACCGGCATGGAGAAAAAGATTCAGCCGCTTGTTCGGATACATTCGGCCCATCGTCGCGAGCATGAGGATGCCCATCGGCGCAACCATTGTCAGCGCCATATAGAGCATGTTGAGATTGTTCCGGAAGTCGCTCCAGCCATCGATCATGGAGAACATGACGAGGTACATAACCACCAGGCTGAGGGCCATGTTAAGGGCAAAAGCCGCATAGGGATGGCTGGCGGAGCGCGTTTTCCCCCGATGACCGGTGCCGTGATTGTCGTACATCTGATACTCCTGTTGCCGCACAGCGACTTGCCCCGGAGAGGAATACAGCCCTCGCCGGTGATCCAATCGGTAAGGGCCTGTCAAAACAGGCCCTGGCTGTCGGTTTAATGCGGCTGCACGCCGGACTGGCTGTGGGTTCCGCCGGGACGGGAGATTGCTGCCAGCGCCTTGCCCACGCCGGTGCCATCGGTCTCCACGGCGACATCGCCGAGGGACAGGATTCCCACTAGCTGCTTGTTGCGATCGAGTACGGGAATACGGCGGATTTGCTGGTCGCCGAGATTGCCGCAGACATGTTCCACCTCCTCGTCATCGAAGCAGTATTTCACTTCCCTGGACATGATCTCGCTCGCCTTGGTGTCCGGACCCTTGCCTTCGGCAACCGCGCGAATTGCGATATCGCGGTCGGTCAACATTCCCACCAACCTTCCTTCCTTGCCGACCGGCACGACACCGGCATCGATTTCCGCCATGATGCGGGCTGCTTCCTGAATGGTCTCTTCCGCATTCACGATGCGCACATCATGTGTCATGACTTCCTGGACTTTCATGAAGGTAACTCCTTCCAAGGGGTAAATCCCTGCTGCCGGCTCGCCTAGTGCTGGGTGTGCTGCTCGTTGCGTTTGCGGGTTGCTGCGGCCTTTTTGGCAGAGGCTGATCGCTCTGCCCTTGGTCTTGCAGCAGCGGCCTTGCCACCTTTGCGGCCACCCTTTTCGGAGGAGGCGTGGTTCTCGGCATGGCCGCGACCGGAGCCGGATTTCTTGCCGCCACCGCTTTCCTTGTTCACGGTGGCCCAGGCACGCCGCTCGGCCTCTTTCTTGCCGACGCCGCGATCCTCATATCCTTCTTCGATATGCTCGGCCTTGCGCTTCTGTTTGTCCGTATAGGAGGACTTGTCGCCGCGGGGCATCGCGCTTCTCCTTTTCTGTTGAAGCGCACCTAACTAGAGCGCTCAAACAAAGTTCCCGAAGATATGCGATCAGTTTCCCGCGTTCCGGGATGTCGGGTGCGGTTAAGTTGGTACGGGAATTCCATCGTGGCGTTCGAAGCCATGGTGGCGCTCTATTGGCGTTACCAGGAGAGGCGATTAAGAAAGGCCCTGACCAGCGGAGCAACTTCATCGAGGTTTGTCTCCAGCAGCCAGTGTCCTCCATCGAGCAAATGAAGCTCGGCATCCGGCAGATCGCGGAGGTAGGCGCGGGCAGCCCGTTCCGGCATGTAGTGATCCTGCGGCCCCCAGATGATGATAGTCGGCGGCTGATAGGTTTGAAGATAGCGTCGGTGGATCGGAAACCAGTCCCGGTTTGCTTTCAGGTCGGAAAGAAGCTCCGCCGCCATATCTTTTTTTCTTTCGGTCATAAGACTCCAATGCAATTGCCAGAGGTCCGGGGGAATGATCGCGGAAAGCTCTGGCCGCACGTCATTTAGAAACTCTTCGCGGAAGTTCTCTTCGGTGACGGCGCTGCGAAATTCGGCATACATACGGTCCGCAGGCAGTGACCAGAACTTTTCGATGTCGGCGTATTTCGGCCCCAACGCGTCTTCATAGGGAATGTCGCCGTTCTGGATGATCTGTCCGACGATCCGACCCGGCTTCATGATCGCAAGCCTGGCCCCAATGGGAGAGCCGAAGTCGTGCAGGTAGAGCACAAAGCGGTCGAGACCCAGCACCTCGACAAATGTGTTGAGCCAGGCGGCATAGCCGTCAAAGGTGCAGGAGAAGGTCGCAGGGCTGCCACTGTAGCCGAAGCCCGGAAAATCCGGTGCGATCAGTCGCCATGCGTCGGCCAATCTGGGTATGAGGTTTCTGAATTCAAAGGATGAGCAAGGATAGCCGTGCGGCAACAGGACGACCGGCGCGTCGGGCGGGCCAGCTTCTCGATATAACGTATCGACATCAGCAACCAGGGCTCTGCAATGTCTGATGCGGCTGTCCATTTTCTGCTCCTCAACAGATAAGAGTGCGGAGCACGCCAAATGGTTCCACTCGACCGTTCTTAAATTGCTCCAATCCGGAGACGCCGTGGTGGTGCGCTCAGGATCCGTGAAGCCGGTCACCGCGGTCTATCTTTTGCTCGCGGATTCGCACGCCAATCAGTCACCTGGCAGGTCGTGCCCGGCAACGACAGGCCCCGGATGGTTCTCTCGACCTCGATGCGACCAGCGATGATCTACAATGTGTGTCGGCCAACTTTCGAGCAATCCAGACCCTGCTCGGCATACCAAGATCGAGAATATGGTTTGATGTGGAGATCGAGGAAACGCTGAACCTGGCGGAGCATACTGAGATTCGAGAATGCATGGCCTCGCGAGAGCGGTGCCATGCATTTCTGCGCGGAGGGCCACATCTGAAAAAGCTGACGAGCGGCTACGCGCCTTCTCCCCAGTCATAGAAGCCGTCGGGGTACACATCCGAAAGCCGGAATCACTTGCGACAAAGTCACGTCGACTGTGCGCCAGAAGCGGACGTCAACATATTGAGCGATGCGAGGCTTTGGAGCACTATCGGCAAAATAACCTATCGCCACGGACTGGATCGCAACCTGTTCGCCGATCTCGATGACCCGGTTAGGAGGAAGCTTGAAATATGCTGACGGATCAATACCAGAAACCGTCAATGTAATGTAAAGGCTGTAATTGCCCCCAAAATACCGGACGGGATCAGGTTGGCATAGATTGAGTGGCTTGCCTCACTCGCTCGAAGATTTCACTGATCGTGTTCTCGTCGCCCGTGATGGAAAGGCCAATATAGGTTTCTGCCTCTATGGTGATTTCGTGCCCGGCCAATCGCGCCTGAACTGTCTCAATTTCCTGCGAACCAGCGACGGACCAATTGCGACTTTCGAAGGAAGCACCAAGCTGTCGCATAACTTCCATGATCGTCGCCCGTAGGTGCTGATCGTATTCAGGACCCAATATCACAGTTCTTGCCATCAGATTAATCCAGATGATGAGGGTCGGCTTTTCTTGTCGGCTATGAACTCTTTTGGCGAACGGTAGCGAGGAGCTTTATGCGGGTGAAAGCAATTGTAGTGCTCAAACCAGATCGGCAGTTGGTCGATGACCGTCTGCGCATCGGGCACGGGATTGACGGAGACGTAATCTCGCTTGAATGTTTTCACAAAGGCTTCGGCCATGCCGTTGGATTGCGGACTTCGAACAGGTGTCGAGCGCGGTTCCAGGCCGATGTCGCGCAGCAGGGTTTTGGTGCCCCTGGCCACAAAACATGAGCCGTCGTCAGTCAACCATTCGATTGGTTCTGGAAGGGCGTTGACGGGCCCGAAGCGGTTTTCTACCGCCGTGATCACTAGGTCCTGGACGTCCTCTCTTTTAATCCCTTCGGTGGTCGCGACATGGGCAATGGCTTCCCTGTCACAGCAATCCAGCGCAAAGGCCACCCGGACTTTCTCTTTGTTGTCGCAACCAATCTCGAAGCCGTCCGGGCACCGTCGAGGGTTTGATCTCTCGACGGACACCTTGCCATCGTGACGACGGCTATCGATGTCCCCAGTCTGACGCTGCAGAAGCAAGCCGTGCAGCTTCATCACCCGGTAGACGCGTTTTACGTTCGGCCAAGAACGGCCCTGAGCACGGAGGTTCCTTCGCAACACCGCATGAACCCGTCGATAGCCATAGGTCGGCATCGAGGCGATAATCGCCTTGATCTCGGCGACGAGGCCACCGTCGTCGAGTGCAGGTCGCCCCCGCCTACTGGCAGGACGCGTCTTGCGCTGGAGGGCGATATTGGATCGGGCCACGTCGAGAGCCTCACACACCGCCCTCATCGCAAAACGTCCTTCGGCAACGATAGCGAGCGCAACAGGTGTTTTTTTGACCCTGTTGCGATATCAAGCGCGTCTTTGAGGATTTCGCCTTCCATGGTCTTCTTGCCTGGCAGGCGCTGCAATTCCCTGATCTGGTTCTGCAATGCACGGTATTCGGAAGCCGGAACCACGTCCTCTTCCGCAGCCGTGGCAACCAATGCACCGTGGACAGCGAGCTTATGCCATGTGAACAACTGGTTCGGCTGGATGCCGTGACGCCGGACGACAATGGTTACCGTCGCATCGGCTTCATAGGTCTCCTGAACGATGGCAACCTTTTCTGCCGTCGTCCATCGGCGACGACGCTCTGGTCCTGAAAGCACTTCTATCTTCGGATTGTGACTGGTCATAGCGACGACATTACTCCTCACACTTGTTAAGTGGGAGACCCTGTCCGGTCATTTGGGGGCTGTTACAGAATATGCCCCAGCTGACTATGCCTTCAAGTGTTGGTCTGTAATGGTAGCGCTTTCTTTGTATTGAAAATGACATTTAACAAGTTTAACGACTCGCATGCGGAGTTGGGGACATACCCTCGGCTGATACGATTCCCGTCAGACCGGTCGCCATCTCCGCAATTCAAAATCCAGTTGGAGCCGCAACGGGATTTGCCGACTATGTGATATCCGGCCTGAGCCTACCAGAAACTGGTATTTGGTGATGCGTCGTTATCGAGATCACGGTCCACAATCTTGTAATTCCCTTTTTGTATTTCAGGGAATTTCCTGGTCTGTGTCCTAATCCAACCGAAACACCGAGTAATGTCATCGGCTTCGAAAACTGGACTTTCCTCGCCAGCGCATTTTAATATTACGATGTACCGCAATCATCGCTCCATTATGAAATACTGAAATAAATAAATACGTGTATAGATTTTATTTGCAATTTCGCAACGAATGCCTTCGGTGCAGTAAATTTTACCTTGTCTGAGTAGTTTAAACCTCCCGGCTCACACTTTGAAGCGGACATTGCGGAATGGCCTGCTGCCGATTATGGACCTCAGTTAAGATGGAATCCACCCTCCGCAAGCCGCCCCAACGGGGCGGCCCTCGACCGACCGCAAGTTTATGATGGTTGCGCCCTTCCGTAACCGGTGGACGCGGCTATGCCCAGAACGGACATCGCGCCAAACTCCAGGCGTGGCAGCCGCGCGAAATTCCCGGCCGGGTTGCCGTAGCCGACAGTCACGATGGAGTTGACCTTGATCGCTGTGTCCGCGAAGAAACCACCATCTTGGTTATGCTGTCGCGCGATATGTTGAAATGCTGCTGCCTGCCGGCGCGTCATCCCTTCGGAAACAGCCAGGCGAACCACAAATAAAGTTCCACGGTATAGATCCCTGTCCCTCCTGCGCTCATTGCAGAAAGGAAATAGGTGGCCGGTTTTTACTCCGCCCGCGGACGGATTATTCCGCCGCTACCGTGGCCGACTTTTCCACCGCCGAGGCTCACCTCGCGCGAGATCTTGCCTTCCAGCGTCTCGGTCGGCCCGACGAGGGGCGGGCAGCTCATTCGAAGGCGCTCGCCATTGATCCCGCCTGCGAGGAGGCCCGCCTGTTCAGCTTGGTGAGATCGATTTCGAACCAGGCAGCGCTTCTGGGGCTCGGAACCTTCAGTGTGGCCAGCCAGTTCTTGTCGGTGAAGCTAGAGGAACTGACTATGCCCAGGAAAATTTCGGCCCCCTCCAAAACGATCGACCCTAAAGAGCAGCCTGCCCGCCGTTCCGACGACCAGGTGGCGCCCGCCGAGCCGGACGATCGCCAACATCCGCCGCGCGATACAAGAGAGACGCCGGCTCCGAACCCAAACGACAAAGGGCTCCCGAACAGGGCGCCTGAATAAGTCGGAGACCGAAGACGGTCTTAAGGCGCGCGATCGGTAAGAGCGTCGGCTCCCTCCCGCTCGGCGCAATACGCACAGCAGTAAATGATGTCGCTCTGCTCGACGCCATGCCCGATGATCCGGATGCCGCAATGCGGGCAGGCCAGCTCAAGTTTCTGGATAGCGCACTTGAAGCTATCGAACGTGTAGGTTTCATTCCTCAGATTTACTTGAAAGGCCTTGTCATAATCGTTGCCGCACTGGTCGCATTGGGCCATAGCTGCACCTTCTCGTGAATAACGTCAAGTTTGGGATCACCCACAGGTCGCCGTCAATACTTGAGAAAACCTATGTATCTGATTTAACGCATTTCACGCGGTGGCCGCTCATTCGTTCCTTTCAAGACGTAAAAGACGCGAGTGAGCGGCCACGGCCGAAACGCTATTGCCTCTGTCATTCATTTGCATTACCATTTCATGGAAATCGGAGATAGCTATGCCTGCAAACGCTCTCGTCCAAACTCGCATTGATGCCGAAGTTCGGGATCGTGCTTCCGCTGTGCTCGAAAACATGGGCCTCACGGTATCAGATGCCGTCCGTATCTTGCTCACCCGTACGGCTAATGAGGGTGCTTTGCCCCTCGAACTACTTTCAGGCAGCGAGGCTCATGATGCCTGGTTCCGAACCAAGGTACTTGAAGCTCTGAACGATACTCGGCCGGACGTCTCGGATGATGAGGTCGAGGCGCATTTTGCTGGGCGTCGAGCGATGGCACGCCTCAAAACAGATGCAGGTAAAGCGTGAAGATTACTTGGTCTGCGTGCGCCTTATCGGATCGCGATGCCATATTCACATATATCGAAGCAGATAATCCTTCAGCCGCCGTTATGATCGATGAACGGATCATCGCCGCTGTTCGTCGCCTCAGTGACTTTCCCGTAAGCGGTCGTGTTGGCAGGATTGCTGGCCCACGCGAACTGGTAATCGGCGGCACACCCGTCGCAGCATATGCGGTAACGGAAATATCGGTTCGAATTCTTCGTATCCTCCACGGCGCGCAGGAATGGCCAGACACTGTGCCGGCTAGCTAACTCGACCTCGATCCTGCATCAACGGGACTGTGGTTCGAACTGGTTCAAGGCGATAACTGTAGCATCTCAGACTGCGCTTGCACGGAGGGGATTGATCATTTCGATTTCTTTGAAATCTCGCTCATTATCGGTGACAACGACGCAGCCGTTCGATTGAGCGATGGCCGCCACGATCGTGTCCAGGGCACTACGTGGGCGGCCTGTTGCCCTTCCTTCTGCCATCAGTTCTCCCCATATGAGAGCTGCCTTCTCGTCAAACGGAAGGATGCGCCCTGCGAAGAGTGACTGCGGTCCCTCTCTACCTCCAAACCAAGTTTCGAGAGCTGCTCGCTTCTTGCCTGGCGGCTTCTCCAGTATTCCTTGGTGTATCTCGGCAATAGTGAGCGATGTGATGAACAAATCGTCGTCAATTTGCTCGTCCATCCATGTCATCAATGACGCTGAAGGCTCTGGTTTCGTGATATTGCTGAGAATATTGGTATCGAGCAAATAGCGCATTACAAATCGGTCTCGCGACCCACTTCGCGTGAACGGGCTGTGTCGATATCTGCCCCAACAAGAGGCGATCGGCGGAGTGCCGCGAGAATCCCTCCCTTTTTCGGGGGGGCTCCGGCGAGATTTTCACTTACAAAGGCGCGTAAATGCGCCGCTTCCGGGCCGTCTTCTGCCAATCGGCGCGCAAATGATCTGATTAAGCTGCGATCGCTATCACGACCGAGTACCTCGAAACGAGCGAGACCGCGGTCGCCCAAGCGGTTTCTATAATTCTGAATTGCGCGAGTCTGTGAGCTAGCCATCATGTCCTCCTGAGATTTCCAGTAATATATCCAGATGTCTCCGTTTCTGCAAGCTTTCCGGAGGGATGATGTTGTCGCAGCTGACAAGCTGGAGAGCTGCAAATTGTGGCTCTAAGTGATAGATGGGCTTGCAATAGCTCATTTTTGGTAATAATTATGAGTTATAGAAAGGGTGTCTATAACTCATGACATGGAACTGGCAGAACGCCGATTGGCCAAACTTCAGGTACGACATCGCAAGCCTGGTACCGTTGGAGCAGAAATTCCTGCAGTCCGCCGGCGAGGTTATCGGTGCTGTTCGACATTTCAACGATGACGACAGCAACCAGCTTCGCATTGAGTTGCTGAGCGACGAAGCGGTCAAGACCTCAGAGATCGAGGGGGAATTTCTGGACCGAATGAGTGTCCAGTCATCACTCCGTCGGCAGTTCGGGCTCGACGCTGATGACAGGCAGATTCGCCCCCAGGAGCGGGGGATCGCTGAGATGATGGCGGATGTCTATCGAAGCTGGCATGGGCCGCTGTGTCCTGAGGGACTGTTCCACTGGCATTCAATGCTAATGGCCGGAAACCGATATATTGAAACAGTTGGTGCTTACCGCAAGCATGAAGACGCCATGCAGATCGTGTCGGGTCGATTGGACAAGCCCACAATCCACTTCGAGGCTCCCCCCTCTCGCCGGGTTGCCGCTGAGATGGAGACCTTCATCACATGGTTCAATCAATCCGGGCCAGATGGCCAAACGTCGCTTCAAGCTTTGACGCGCGCTGCAGTAGGCCATCTGTACTTTGAAAGCATACATCCATTTGAGGATGGCAACGGCCGAATTGGGCGCGCGCTCGCTGAGAAATCCCTAGCGCAAAACATAGGGCAGCCAAGCCTCATTTCACTCGCCTTCACAATCGAGAAGCGCCGGAAGGCCTACTACTCCGAGCTTGAGCGGCACCAGCGTACGCTCGATATCACCGACTGGGTCATTTTCTTTTCAGAAACTATCCTGGATGCTCAACGGGTGACGCTTGAGCGCATCGATTTCTTCATTCAGAAAGCAAAGTTCTATGATCGTTTTCGGGGCCAGTTGAACGAGCGGCAGGAAAAGGTAGTCGCGCGCATCTTCAAAGAGGGCACGGCAGGCTTCAAGGGGGGGCTAAGCGCCGAAAACTATATCTCGATCACAGGCACATCCCGCGCTACAGCAACACGCGACCTTCAGCGGCTCGTGGAGATCGGTGCACTTACGCGTACGGGTGAACGTCGGCATACCCGGTACTCGCTGTCATTGCAGAAATAAATTGCTGCCAGTCTAATGAACCCCACCAAAGTCATTATCGAGGTAACCGGCTGCCCGTTTCCGCTCAACTGCTTTGCGCTTCCAGATAGAGGACACCCCATCGATTCTTTGGCCGGTTGCTTCCATTGGTAATGCCCGTTCGAAGAATTGATCTCGAACAAGGCGGTCTTTGCCCGACGCAGAATCAAAATTGACTCTTTTTATCATGTTATTTATTCGGCTTGATCAAAGCGTGAGGCCTCGAATCAGCGAAAGCCTGCGATCGTCAATTTTGTCGGGGGCTCATTATGAATATTCGCAGGGGATGCGCGATAGTATTGGCGGTTATGGTCAGCGAGCCGGCTTCCGCCGAAGATACGACGCAGCTTAAACCAATCGTCATTTCAGGCGATAAGGAGAAAACCTCCACGATCGGAACATTGCCGGATCAGTATCCCGGTGGGCAAGTCGCAAAAGGTATGCGACTTGGCATACTTGGCGACCGGGATTTTATGGACACTCCCTTTAGTGCAACAGCCTATACGTCGCAGAAGATTGAGGATCAGGGTGCGCAGACTGTCGGTGAAGTGATGGACAACGATCCATCTGTTCGAAACACCCATTCGTCGGGCGGCATGCTGGACTCTTTTTACATCAGGGGGTTTCCGATCGGCGAAGGCAATTTCGGGGAGATGGCATTTGACGGCGTTTACGGAATTGCGCCGACCTACCGCGTTTTCACGGACTATGCGGAACGCATCGAGGTGTTGAAGGGTCCAACGGCATTCCTCTATGGCATTTCACCCAACAGTGCCGTCGGTGGCACCATCAATATCGTGCCGAAACGGGCTCTGGATGAAGACCTGACCCGGATCACCACTGATTATACTTCAAAGATGCAGGGCGGCGTTCATATCGACCTGTCCCGCCGTTTCGGCGATGAGCGTCAGTTTGGTGTCCGGGCCAATGGCAGTGTTCACGACGGTGAGACACAGATCGACGATCAGAGCCGAGGTTTCTTCGTTGGTTCGCTGGCTCTGGACTACGAGGGGGAAAACCTCAGAGCCACGCTCGATATCATCGGACAGCATGAAAAATACGATGCGTTATCACGTCCGTTCTACCCAGGCAGTCGTCTTGCAGCAATCCCGCCTGCGCCCAACGGATCGCTGAACGTACAGCAGCCATGGGAGTGGTCGAAAAGCACCGACCGCTCGGTTCTTGGGCGGTTCGAATATGATCTGACCGACGATGTCACCTGGTTCGGTGCAGCAGGCGGCGGCACCTCCCATGTCCATCGCCTGTTCGGCTTGCCTACCATTCTCAACTCCGCCGGCGACATCAGCACCCTGCCGCAAAATGGTGTCTTCGATGTCGATAGGTTAACAGCGGAAACCGGCCTGAGGGCGAAGTTCGATACCGGTCCTGTTTCTCATGCGGTGACCCTGCAGGCGAGCTATCTGAGGCAAAGCCTCGACCGTGCCATCGTGTCTGGCACGACTGATCTCAGCAACATGTACGATCCGGTGAACCGGGTTGAGCAGTTTGTGGCGAATCCGGGCTCGGTGCCGAAAGTGTCGGAAAGCAAGCTCTCTGGCATTGCGCTGTCTGACACATTATCGATGCTGGACGAACGACTGCAACTGACCGTTGGCGGTCGCTTTCAGCAGGTCGATTCCAAAAACTTCAATACGGTCACGGGCATGGTTTCCTCTTCATCGGATGAGGACGCAGTCACGCCGTTGGTGGGTGTCGTCGTCCGTCCCTGGGATGCTGTTTCCTTCTACGCAAATTATGCCGAGGGGCTCAGCATCGGCGATACGGCGCCAACCACTGCAATCAACTCCGGTGAAACGCTTGCTCCCTATCGGACAACCCAATACGAGATCGGCACGAAGATCGATCTTGGCCAGGTTGGGATGACGGTCAGCGCGTTCCAGATCGAAAAACCTTTTGGTCAGCTGGAATTGACCGGGGGAGGGCTTCTGTTTTCGGCGGGAGGCGAACAGCGCAATCGCGGACTTGAGTTTAATGTCTTTGGTGAGGTCACGGATGATATCCGCTTGCTCGGTGGATTGACGCTAATTGATGGCGCACTGACGAAAACATCGAGTTCACAGACGCTCGGAAACAAGCCTGTTGGTGTTCCCTCCGTTCAGGCGAATATTGGCGTGGAATGGGATACTTCGTTTCTCGAGGGCTTCACCCTCTCAGCCAATATGATCCACACTGGAGAGCAGTATATCAATACGGCCAATAGCCTGAAAATTCCGTCCTGGACGCGGCTGGATTTAGGCGCGCGTTACAAGACGGAAATCGAGAACAGGCCGGTAACATTCCGTGCTTCCGTCGAAAACGTCTTCGACAAGGATTATTGGTCAGGCGTGGCAAGCTACAGCACGATCGCGCAGGGCGCGCCGCGCACGTTCAAGCTATCGATGACAACTGATTTTTGAGATCGTCAAGTCGGGACCGGCGCCACCCTGTTTTTGATGGCGGATGGAACCGGTCTTCATATCATCACAAATGCGAGGGCCGGCGCCACTACGCGAATGGACATTATTTTGCGGAGGCATCGAAGCTGACGGCATAGCCAGGTTTGTAGTCGATCGGCAGAAACCGTCTGTGGTATTCAGCGAATGTCTCGTCGGGATCAAGGTCCGCAAAGAGGTCCGGATGAAGCCATTTGGCAATCCATTGGATGGCGACAAACTCATAGGGGCTGTTATAGAACTGGTGCCAGATGCCATGAAAGTTGTTCTTTATCTGTGCAGTTGTACCGGTGTAGGCATGGCGTGTGGGATACCATTCCAGTTTTTTGCGGGCCTGTTCGAGGTTGGCACCCGGCCCCAAAGGAATCCAGCGACCTGCCGGCGCGTAAGCCTGCCAGTCCGCACTTGTGACGATCACCTGATCGGGGTTGGACACGACCACCTGTTCAGGGCTGAGTTGCCCAAAGGTCGACGGCAGGAATTCGCTTCCGATGTTATCGCCACCGGCTAGCTCAACGTATTTTCCGAAATTCTCGGCGCCAAAAGTCAGGCAGCAATCCTCGGAATATCCACCGATGCGCTCGATAAACACTTTGGAGCGAACTGGCTTGACCCGGTCAAGAACGCTTTCGACCCGCTCCATTGCCTCCTTCCTGAATGAAATGACTTCTTCCGCCCTTTCTTCTCGCCCCATAATCTTACCCAGAATCCGGATTGTCGGATCGGTGTTTTTCAGGGGCGAATGGCGGAAATCGACATAGAGCACCGGAATATCAAGGGACGCCAGCTTCTCGACGTATTGTGCTTCCTCGTTTGCCTGTTTCGCTTCAAGATTGAGAAGGACGACATCCGGTTTCTGGACGACGGCGGATTCTATATCGATGAGACTGCCTTCATGGCCCTTGAAGGTGGGCAATTGCGCGAGCGCCGGGAATTTTTCGAGATATTGTCTGTAGGTCGCGGGATCAGCTTCGATCAGATCGTTGCGCCAGGCGACGATACGTTGAAACGGGTTTTCCTTGTCGAGGGAGGCGATTAGATAGAGTTGGCGCCCTTCTCCCAGCAGCATGTGCTGAACGGGGACGTTGACCTTCACGCGCCGTCCGGCAATGTCGGTAATCGTCACCGTATGTTGCGGCACATCCTTTTCTTCGGCGCCAGCGAATATGGGCAGCGCGAGCCAGAATGAGAGCAGTATGCCGAGGCGTCGTTTCACGGGTATCTCCAATGCGACTTACATTCATACGGAGTCGGTTTACCTCACACTCGTAACTATCCCACGCGTTTGCACAAGATATCCAACCGATTATCAGATGATCGACGGCGATCCGCTTTGAATTGTGGATCGGACGGGGCGCGTTTCCATTTTTGCGGCAGCAAATTTCCGCCCAAAGGTGGGGAAACGGTTCGCCGTCTCGGGCCGGAATATGTGAGGGGCCAACCTGAAGCTTTTGGCGACAAGGAAATTGACACATTCGTGGCGCCCCGGCACCAAAGTTCTTCCTGCCCCTGAAATAGTGAACCTCTGTGGCGGCTTGTCCGTTTCCGTCCATGGCGGCGGACAAGCAGCTTTCAAGGCGAAATCGTAGCGGTCTTCACCGGATGACTACAAAGAATCTGATGATCCTACCTTATGTAATCGGCGATACCAGCAACGGTATTCTTGCTGACGCGCGATCCAGCGATAACTACGACCCTCGGCAATCAATGCAATGACCTTGGGATCATGCGGGCCATTGGTATCCTTTGAAAATCAATCTAGAATGATCAGCAGATCCTTTGCATCGATCTGGTCACCGGGCTTTACCAGAACTTCAGCGATCTTGCCGTCACGCTCGGCATGCAGCGCGGTTTCCATCTTCATGGCCTCAATGGAGAGCAGCACGTCGCCGGCCTTGATCTCCTGACCCTGATTGACGAAGACCCGGCTGATCACGCCCGGCATCGGCGCGCCGATATGGGAGGCATTGCCGGGTTCTGCCTTGCGGCGCACCGCGGAGCCGGAGGCGCCATGGGCGCGATCCGGTACCTTGATGCGGCGCGGCTGGCCGTTGATCTCGAAAAACACCGTCACCATGCCCTTATCATCCGTGCCGGACGAGGCCTGATTGACGATGACCAGCGTCTTGCCGCGTTCGATATCGGCAAACAGCTCCTCGCCATCTTCCATGCCGTAGAAATAGGCATGGGTCGGCAGCACGGAGACCGGGCCGTAGGTCTCAGCGGTC
>NZ_JAPWDT010000008.1:0-321031 GCF_027212525.1 Agrobacterium sp. SOY23
CGACTGTAATTAAAAGGTAATTTGAGATTTATCGTATAAATTAACGGCTTTTAACGATTTCAGGCTCGCGGGCCGCAAGCTATGATGGGCTTCCCCTATATAGGGTTTGTATTTGGCCCTAACAGGCCAGCGGCCCCATGCGGAAATCAATCGGAAGATGGGCTGAAACGGGCGACCAGCGCATGCGCATTTCCCGGATAGGTAAAACGCACATAGGTGACCGCGCCTGAATTGCTCCAGGTGCGACGCTCCACGACAAGACAGGCCTGCCTGTCCGAAATAGCGAGCAGGCGCGCGATCTCCTTGGATGGCGTTTCGGCGCTGATCCGGTGTTCGGCGGTACTCCATGGCACATGGCCAAGCAGCCAGGGGCCGGGTGCGATTTCGCTGAAGTCGGTTTCAGCCGCTTCCGGCACGGCGGCCAGATTGATGAGGCGCTGTTCGACACAAAATTCGCGCGCGCCCGCGAAATGGATGCAGATGATTTCGAGCAGGTCTGTGCCGGCGGAAACGTCGAGCCTTTCACGATCCCCGCTTTTGGCGCTGCGTCTCGTGCCTTCCAGGACTTTGAAACCATAGTCGAGACCGAGCGATTCAACCTCGGCCCCGATGTCATGAATCTGAAGAACGGCGGACTGGATCTGCGGCTGGCGAACGAAACTGCCGGATTTCTTGCGGCGTTCGATCAAACCGGCCTTGGCGAGCTGACCCATGACCTTGTTCACGGTCATGCGCGAACAATGATATTGATCGGCAAGGTCCACCTCGAAAGGCAGCCGATGACCCGGCGGCCATTCTCCCGAAACGATCCGGCCCTCGATGTCGCTGAGGATTCGCTGGTGCAGCGTCTGCCCGGCCGATGCTTTCGTCACGTCCGAAATGCCTTTCCCCACTGGCTTTTTTCCGTTGCTGCCGAGGCCATATCAGCTATCGAGGAGTTCGGCCATGACCTTGTTAAAGCGACCGGATATTTCACGGCGATGGATATGCTGGCCGGCCTGCACCAGTTTTTTGCCGCGTACCCAGACGGAATCGACCGCGATGCCACCGGCAAATATCCACTGATCGAGAATCTGGGAAGTTGGAAGATAGGAAACGGCGGACACATCGAGAGCAACAAAATCGGCGCTTTTTCCCTTTTCCACGCCATTTGGCGATGCCAAAGCCCTGCCACCACCTTCGAGCGCCTGCAGGAAGAGTTTTTCACCCGTGGAGCAACCGGCATCGGCGATGACGTTGCGCGCCCGAAGCGAGAGGCGCTGCGAATATTCAAGCGTCCGCAACTCTTCCGGTACGGAAATCAGGATATTGGAGTCGGATCCAACACCGTAATGGCCGCCTTCGGCGAGAAAGACCGGGGCCGGGAAGATGCCGTCACCAAGGTTGGCCTCGGTGATCGGGCAGAGACCGGCAATGGCACCCCTTTGCGCCATACGTCTCGTTTCGGTTTCCGTCATATGCGTCGCGTGAATAAGGCACCAGCGGCCATCGACTGACGCATTGTCCAGCAGCCATTCCACCGGCCTGGCGCCGGAAAAGGCGAGCGAATCGTCCACTTCCTTCGTCTGTTCCGCCACATGAATATGGATCGGCCCACCCTTTGCCAGCGGTTCGATGGCCGCCAGCTCGTCGCCGGTCACGGCGCGCAGGCTGTGCGGCGCGATGCCAAGCATGGCGCCCGGCAGGCTGTCCACCACGGCTTGGGCGCCCTGCATCAGCTTTCCGTAACTGTCGAGCGAATGGATAAAGCGTCTCTGCCCGTCGATCGGCGCCTGACCGCCAAAACCGGAATGGGCGTAAAAGACCGGCAGCAATGTGAGACCGATACCCGTTTGCGAAGCGGCCGCGCCGATACGCTCGGCCATTTCTGCGATATTGCCGTAGTGCGAACCGTCCCTGTCATTATGCAGGTAGTGGAATTCGCCGACCCGGCCGAAACCCGCCTCGAGCATTTCCATATAAAGCTGGGCGGCGACCGCCTCGACATGGTCCGGTGTCATGGAGAGCGCGAATTTATACATGACCGTGCGCCAGCTCCAGAAACTGTCGTCACCGGGGCCGCGAATTTCGGCAAGCCCGGCCATGGCGCGCTGAAAGGCGTGACTGTGGAGGTTGGGCATGGCCGGAACGATGACGGCGTGGCGCTCATCCTGGGGCTGCGGAGAAACGCCGGTTTCGACGGATGAAATAACGCCGTCCTCGCAGATGATGCGAACATCTTTCGCCCATCCACCAGCCAGAAGCGCCGCGCCCGCGTGAATTGCCGTCATGCCACCTTCTCCTTTGGTTCTTTCCGGCAAGGCCATTTCAAACCCGAAATTGCAGCTTGCCAAGCCGATTATTATGTATATACATTTAACTCACAAAGGAAAGGCGAAAAGCAAATGCCAGGGAACAATTCTACGAAGGGAACGGCGATGGGGAACGCCACGGCTTTGTGGCGCAACGCCCGGCTGGCGACTTTCAATCCTGCCATTGCCGGCATCGGCGCTGTCGAAAATGCCGTTATTGCCGTGCGTAACGGCCGCATTGCCTTTGCCGGCCCGGAAAGCGATCTGCCCGCCGAGCTCTCGACAGCCGATGAGACGACCGATTGCGGCGGCCGCTGGATCACACCCGCCCTGATCGACTGCCACACCCATCTTGTCTTTGGCGGCAATCGCGCCATGGAATTCGAGATGCGGCTGAATGGCGCCACCTATGAAGAGATCGCCAAAGCGGGCGGCGGCATCGTTTCTTCGGTGCGCGACACGCGCGCGCTTTCGGAAGAGGCATTGGTCGCGCAGGCGCTGCCGCGTCTCGACACGCTTCTTTCCGAAGGCGTTTCCACCATTGAAATCAAATCCGGTTACGGTCTCGACATCAAAACCGAGCTGAAAATGCTGCGTGTCGCCCGCAGGCTTGAGACGCTGCGCCCGGTGCGCATCGTCACCAGCTACCTCGCCGCACACGCGACACCCGCAGACTATAAGGGCCGTAACGCCGATTACATTACTGAAGTCGTTCTGCCCGGGCTGGAAGAGGCCCATGCGGAAGGACTGGCGGATGCGGTGGATGGTTTTTGCGAAGGCATCGCCTTTTCCGTCGCGGAAATCGACCGGGTTTTCGCGGCAGCGAAGCAGCGGGGGCTCCCCGTCAAACTGCATGCCGAGCAGCTTTCCAATCTCGGCGGTGCCGAGCTTGCGGCATCCTACAACGCACTTTCGGCCGATCATCTGGAATATCTCGACGAGGCCGGTGCGAAGGCGCTGGCAAAAGCGGGAACGGTGGCCGTGCTTCTGCCCGGTGCCTTCTATGCGCTCAGGGAAAAGCAGCTGCCACCGATGCAGGCGCTGCGTGATGCCGGAGCCGAGGTTGCGCTCGCAACGGATTGCAACCCCGGCACCTCGCCGCTCACCTCATTGCTGCTGACCATGAATATGGGCGCCACGCTTTTCCGCATGACCGTGGAAGAGTGCCTGACGGCGACGACGCGCAATTCGGCAAAGGCGCTCGGTCTGCTTGCGGAAACCGGCACACTGGAGGCCGGAAAATCCGCCGATTTTGCCATCTGGGATATCGAGCGCCCGGCCGAGCTCGTCTATCGCATCGGTTTTAACCCGCTCCATGCCCGTATTTTCAAGGGACAGAAGGTTTCCCCATGACCATGAAAACCATCACGCTTCATCCAGGCGCCGTGACGCTTGCCGATCTTGCCGCGATCTACTGGGAAAACGGTTCGGCAAAGCTCGACCACTCCTTCGATGCCGGCATTAAAAAAGCGGCTGCCCGCATCGCCGAAATCGCCGCCGGCAATGCGCCGGTCTATGGCATCAATACCGGTTTCGGAAAGCTTGCTTCCATCAAGATCGACGCCGCCGATGTGGCGACGCTGCAGCGCAATCTCATCCTGTCGCATTGCTGCGGGGTCGGCGCACCGCTTCCTGAAAATATCGTGCGGCTGATCATGGCGCTGAAGCTGGTTTCGCTCGGCCGCGGCGCGTCCGGTGTAAGGCTGGAACTGGTTCGGCTGATCGAAGGCATGCTGGAAAAGGGCGTCATCCCCGTCATTCCCGAAAAGGGTTCGGTCGGCGCATCCGGCGACCTCGCGCCGCTTGCCCATATGGCCGCCGTTATGATGGGCGAAGGCGAGGCCTTTTATGAGGGCGTGCTTCTTTCAGCCGGCGAGGCACTCGCTAAAGCCGGGCTGACCCCGGTGGTTCTTGCGGCAAAAGAAGGGCTGGCGCTGATCAACGGCACACAGACTTCTACGGCGCTGGCGCTGGCCGGTCTTTTCCGCGCCCATCGCGCCGCACAGGCAGCTTTGATTACCGGCGCGCTTTCCACCGATGCCGCCATGGGCTCATCCGCGCCTTTCCATCCCGATATTCACAGCCTGCGTGGTCACAAAGGCCAGATCGACGCCGGTGCAGCTTTGCGCCGGCTGCTCGAAGGTTCGGAAATCCGCGTCAGCCATATCGAAGGCGACGAGCGGGTGCAGGATCCCTATTGCATTCGCTGCCAGCCGCAGGTCGACGGCGCCTGCCTCGATCTTCTGCGGCAGGTGGCCCGCACACTGGAAATCGAAGCGAATGCGGTGACCGACAATCCGCTGGTACTATCGGACAATTCGGTCGTTTCCGGCGGCAACTTCCACGCCGAACCGGTGGCCTTTGCCGCCGACCAGACGGCGCTTGCCATTTGCGAAATCGGTGCGATCGCCCAACGCCGCGTGGCGCTGCTGGTCGATCCGGCGCTTTCTTATGGTCTGCCCGCCTTTCTTTCCAAGAAGCCCGGACTGAATTCCGGCCTGATGATCGCCGAAGTCACCTCCGCTGCGCTGATGAGCGAGAACAAGCAGATGGCGCATCCGGCCTCGGTCGATTCGACACCGACTTCGGCCAATCAGGAAGACCATGTCTCCATGGCCTGCCATGGTGCGCGGCGCCTGTTGCCGATGACCGACAATCTCTTTGCCATTCTGGGCATCGAGGCGCTTTCCGCCGTTCAGGGTGTGGAACTGCGCGGGCCGCTGAAAACCAGCCCCGAGCTGCAAAAGGCGATTGACGTGTTGCGTGCGGCGATCCCTTCGCTGGAAGAAGACCGCTATATGGCGCCGGATTTGAAAGCGGCGGCAGAGCTGATCGCCTCCGGCGCGCTGGTCTCAACCATTTCGGGCGGCATTCTGCCGAAGCTGGAGGTTTGAGATGATGGACGTTTTATCCTCCTCCAACGCCGTTTGTGCAATGGGGTTACCCCCGACAGAAAGGGCTGATCGATGACCACCCCTTTTTCTCTTCACCAGGGCACCTCGCCCATCATCCTCGGCCTGCCTCACACCGGTACGGATGTGCCGGTGGAAATTTGGGATCGCCTGAATGACAACGGCAAAATTCTCGCCGATACGGATTGGCATATCCATGAGCTTTATGCCGGGCTTCTCGACAACGCCACGACCGTGCGGGCCACCTTCCACCGCTACGTGATCGATGCCAACCGCGATCCGGCCGGCGTGAGCCTTTATCCGGGCCAGAACACGACCGGCCTTATCCCGGAAACGGATTTCGACGGAAAGGCCATCTGGAAAGAGGGAGCGGAGCCGAACGAAGCCGACATCGCCTATCGCCTTGAAAACTTCCACGCGCCCTATCATGCAGCGCTTGCGGCGGAAATCGAACGGGTGAAATCCATTCATGGCATCGCCATTCTTTATGATTGCCATTCGATCCGCTCGCATATCCCCTTCCTGTTCGAGGGAAAGCTGCCAGATTTCAACATCGGCACGGATATGGGCAAGACCTGCGATCCGGCGATCGAGACAATCGCCGTCGAGGTGACCGCAGCAGCAAAGGGCTATGACAGCATTCTGAACGGCCGCTTCAAAGGCGGCTGGACGACGCGCCATTACGGAAAACCGGAAATCGGCGTGCATGCCATTCAGATGGAGCTGGCGCAATCCACCCATCTTCAAAACGAGCACCCGCCTTTTGCCTATGACACGGGCAAAGCCGAACGGCTTCGCACCCATCTCAAGACCATTCTCACGCGCATGGAAAAATTTGCGCTCGACACGAAATGATAAGGGGAAAGCACATGAACAATCCACGCCACAATATTCGCGACGTCCGCGCACCGCAGGGCACTGAACTCAATGCCAAAAGCTGGATGACGGAAGCGCCGCTGCGCATGCTGATGAACAATCTCGATCCTGACGTCGCCGAGCGCCCACATGAGCTGGTGGTTTATGGCGGCATCGGCCGCGCCGCCCGCACCTGGGACGATTTCGACCGTATCGTCGCGACGCTGAAGGACCTGAACGAGGACGAAACCCTCATCGTACAGTCCGGCAAGCCGGTCGGCGTGTTCCGCACCCACAAGGATGCACCACGCGTGCTGATCGCCAACTCCAATCTGGTGCCGCATTGGGCGAACTGGGATCATTTCAACGAGCTGGATAAGAAGGGCCTTGCGATGTACGGCCAGATGACGGCCGGTTCGTGGATTTACATCGGCACGCAGGGCATTGTGCAGGGCACCTATGAAACCTTCGTCGAGGCCGGCCGCCAGCATTATGACGGCAACCTGAAGGGCAAATGGATCCTGACCGGCGGCCTTGGCGGCATGGGCGGTGCGCAGCCGCTGGCCGCCGTCATGGCTGGCGCCTGCTGCCTTGCCGTCGAATGTGATGAAACGCGCGTCGATTTCCGCTTGCGCACCCGTTATGTCGATGCGAAGGCGCATACGCTGGATGAGGCGCTGGCGCTGATCGACCAGTGGACCAAGGCAGGCGAGGCGAAATCCGTCGGCCTGATCGGCAATGCCGCGGAAATCTTCCCGGAACTCGTCCGTCGCGGCGTCCGCCCCGATATCGTCACTGACCAGACCTCGGCACACGATCCCGTGCATGGCTATCTTCCCGCCGGCTGGACCGTTGCCGAATGGCGCGCCAAGCAGGAAAGCGACCCGAAGGCCGTTGCCGCTGCCGCCCGCGCCTCGATGAAGGTGCATGTCCAGGCCATGGTCGATTTCTGGAACGCCGGCGTTCCGACGCTCGATTACGGCAACAATATTCGCCAGGTCGCCAAGGATGAGGGACTGGAAAACGCCTTCGCCTTCCCGGGCTTCGTGCCGGCCTATATCCGCCCGCTCTTTTGCCGCGGCATAGGCCCCTTCCGCTGGGCTGCCCTTTCCGGTGATCCGGAAGACATCTACAAGACCGATGCCAAGGTGAAAGAACTGCTGCCCGACAACAAACACCTGCATAACTGGCTGGATATGGCGCGCGAGCGCATCGCATTTCAGGGTCTGCCGGCGCGCATCTGCTGGGTTGGGCTTGGTGACCGCCATCGCCTCGGGCTTGCCTTCAACGAAATGGTCAAGAACGGTGAATTGAAGGCGCCGATCGTTATCGGCCGCGACCATCTCGACAGCGGCTCCGTCGCCTCGCCCAACCGCGAGACCGAAGCCATGAAGGACGGCTCGGATGCCGTTTCCGACTGGCCGCTTCTCAATGCGCTGCTCAACACCGCATCCGGCGCGACCTGGGTTTCGCTGCATCACGGCGGCGGCGTCGGGATGGGTTTCTCGCAGCATTCCGGCATGGTCATCTGCGCCGATGGCACGGATGATGCCGCTCGCCGCCTGGAACGGGTGCTGTGGAATGATCCGGCAACCGGCGTCATGCGCCATGCCGATGCCGGTTACGACATCGCCGTGGAATGCGCCAGGGAGCAGGGCCTGCGCCTGCCCGGCATTCTCGGCAATTGATCCGCCCACGGCCGGAAATGGAATACCATTTCCGGCCGGTCCTTCTTAGAGATGGAAACCATGACCCTGCTGCGCGCAAGCGACTACAAGCGAATGCCCTGGAAAAATGGTGGCGGCGAAACAGTGGAAATCGCCATTTTTCCGCCCGGCTCTTCCGTGGAGGACTTCGACTGGCGCATCAGCATGGCGGCGGTTGCGAATGATGGGCCGTTTTCGATCTTTCCCGGCATAGACCGCACTCTGTCGATTCTTCAGGGAAACGGCATGGCGCTGGCAATTGCGGCTGGCGATCCGCTGCTGCTGACAATGGAGAGCTCGCCCCTGCCCTTTCCGGCCGATGTTCCCGTGAACGCGACCTTACCGGATGGCCCGATTACCGATCTGAACGTCATGACCCGGCGCGCAACCTTTCGTCATGTGGTGGAAAGGCATTCCGGACCATTTTCAGGCGAAGCAGCCGGGAACATCACACTTGTTCTCGCGCTGGAACCTCTGACGGTCTCCACCGGTGACAGCAAGAACCGTCTGGAGAAACTCGATGGCCTGCTGATCGAAGGCGGTTTGTCGTTCGTCATCGAAGCGGATCAGAGCGAAAGCGCGTTTTTTCTGATCACGCTCGAGCATATCTGAAGTCTTTCCAGAACATGCGTTGCGGTTCCGCCTAGACAAGGCGCAAACTGCTGACGCCTCAATCCAGACCCAGCGGATCAGCCACGCGCGGCCAGAGTTCAAGGCTCGCCTTGCGATAGGGCGTTTTCGCCGGATCGGTCGGATAGGACGTCGGAGCCGCTATATAAACGATTTCGGAGGCGACCGGCGCAAAGCCGGCGTGGAAATGGTTGGTCGATTTGACCAGCAGCACATTCTTCTTCGCGAAATCGATGCCGAGATTGGAAAAGATATCCGGCTCATAAGTCTGCGTTCGGCTGGTGATGAGGATAATATCGATCTCCGTGCCGAGCGGCCGGACGACAGCGGCGCGGCCAAGCGTTACGCGGCTATTGCGGAAACTCTGCCAGCCGGCCTCGGCCGTGCGCATCACCCTTATGTGGAAATCGAGCGGCTCCCCGCCCTCGGGGCTGGATTTGCCTCCGATGCGCAGATCGATCTCGGCCCCCTCGCCTGCGGCGTGACAGAAAGACACTGCAATCGGATCCCAGATCGTCGCGACGGCAAAATTGTCCATGCCGCGCTCCACCATGCGCCGCAGAATATGAGTGGCGTCGCCGGCAACACCGCCGCCGGGATTATCCCATATGTCCGATACGACGACCGGCTTCTCCGGGTTGTTGCTGCGAAGGTTGAGAACGAGGTCGAGGCCCGATTCCGTATCCAGCATCGGCATCGCGGTCAGCTTGCGCATGGCATAAAGCTCGTGGCCGAGTTTTTCGGCCAGCGCATCACCCTTTGCCTTGTCATTGTCGGTGACGACAACGATCCGGGTCCCCATATCCGGTACGTCGCCGGCCATGAAGCCGTGAATGACGGAAATCGACAGGACACCGTCCTTGCCCTCCATCGCCTTCAATCGGTCGACATAAGAACGCATCGGTTCGCGGCTGGTCGGGTAGATGGTGATCATGCGGCAATCGAAAGTGGAGATGACCGGACTGATCTCCCCCCGAAGCGTACGCAGCGCCATTTCCACGACATGCTCGCCGCGTTCCTCAAAATCCGTATGCGGAAATTCCAGAAATGTTGCCATGATATCGAGATTTTTGACCCGAAGCGCCGTCAGATGGCTGTGCGGATCAAACTCCGCCGCGACCAGCACATCCGGTCCGACCAGAGCCCGGACACGGGACAGGAAATCCCCTTCAGGGTCGTCATAACCCTGTGCCACCATGGCGCCATGCAAGCCAAACACCACGGCATCGACCGGCAGGGCCGCAGCAAGCTCGGCAAGAATGGTATCCCGCAACGTTTCATAGGTCTGGCGCTGGATGAGACCCGCCGGTTCCGCCCAGCAGGAGGTACCTTCGATCACCGTAAACCCTTCCGCCTTGCCGCGACGGCGCAAAATCGGCACGGGTGACGAGCAAAGCGTCGGCGTTTCCGGATGCTCCCCCGGTCCGGCATAAAAAGCCGCGCGAAATGCATCCATATCCGTCGGGACGGGTGAAAACGTATTGGTTTCCGTGGCGAGCGACGCCGTGAAGATGCGCATGTCTTTCGATTCTCGTTGCCGGTATCTGCATTCCCGCAGCTTCCGATTCAAAATTTACTTAGCCGGGTAATTTTACCAGACCGTTCCCCGCGCCGCGACCTCTTCAACCCGCGTTACAACGCCGTTTCGATGAAACACCATCCGGTCGAAAAGATTGCTGACGACGCAGGTGTGGTTCGGCACGACCTGGAGCACATCACCGATTTCAGGCCGACCCCCGGTGCAGCCGGATAGATCGACAACCGCATGCTCTTCAGAAAGCGAGATGATTTTTGCGCCCTCGTAACCCTCGATCAGCCCATAATCACTGAAACCCAGAAGATCTGAGGTCAGGGCCTTGGAACCGCAATCCAGTACCGCCCGATCGGCGGTCGGCCTTGATACGACCGTGGCGAGAACATGCATTGCGAGATCGCCAGCGCTGCAATGCCCGGCGCGCAGCATCGAACGGTCATTATAGACATAGGTGCCGGCCCGATGTTCGGTGGCGGAAGGAACGAGATGGGCGGAATAAAAATCCGGTGAGCCGCCGCTGGATCGAACCGGGCAATCTACTCCCCTTGCCGCAAGCAACGCCATGGTCTCACGAATGAAGTTTTCCACCGTCTCGGCGCCGCCCGGTGCCGGATAGGTCAAAATGCCCTTGAATGTCAGGCCCGGTGCCGCAACGATCTGTTCCGCAAGCGCCAGTGCCGCTTCCGGCGTCTGCACACCACAGCGCTTGCCGCCCGTATCGCATTCAACGAGCACGGCCAGCGGTCTTTCCACATCGAATGTATCGGCAAGGCCGGCAATCGTCACGGCGCTGTCGGCCACGACACTCAGCCTGCCGATGCGTGTATTCAGCACCTTCAACCGCGAAAGCTTTACCGCACCGAGAATATTATAGGTGATCAGGATATCATCGAACCCGGCATCCGCGAAAACCTCTGCCTCACTGACCTTCTGGCAATTGATGCCGATCGCGCCCACCTGAAGCTGCTGTTTGGCAACGGCGGGTATCTTGTGTGTCTTGATATGCGGCCGGAACGCCTTGCCATGCGCATCCAGATAGGATTGCGCCCTGAGGATATTGGCGGCGAGCCTGTCCTCATCAATGACGGGCATGGGCGTCGAAATCGCGTTGAGGGCTGTGCCCGCATCAGGCCAGGGATAGCTCATGATCTACTCGCAAAATTGCAAAATCGGAGGCTTAAGCCAGCGGCTTATAGGCGATAACGTCCATTTCCACCTTGGCATCCACCATCAGCGGCGATTGCACGGTCGAGCGCGCCGGCGGATGATCGATGAAATGTTTCTGGAAAACGGCGTTAAAGCTTGAGAAATCCCGCGCATCATCCAGCCAGACATTGACCTTGACCACATCGGCAAGCGTACAATCGGCAAGCGCCAGAACATCCCTGATATTGGCGACGACCTGCTCCGTCTGCGCGACGATGCCGCCAGTCACGACCTCACCGTCGACGGTCGGCACCTGACCGGACACGTAAACGAAATCGCCAGCCCGCACGGCCTTGGCAAAGGGCCGACGCTGTCCGCCCGCCTGATTATCGGCCGTCTCGTATCTTACCAGTTTCTGTTTTTCCACGCGCCCTCGCAAATTATTTTCATAATCTCAGAATATTTCAGCTTTTGTAGCCGATTTTATGGCGCATTTCCATAAGTCATGTAAATTATTTAGCGCACCGCAATCGTGCGCGCATGTCGTACCGTTGGGCCTCATTCTCATTTACAGGCATGAAATACGCGGTTCGCTTACGGAAGCGGGCTCTATCTCAATAGGAATACCGCCCTTCTACAGCGCGCGCCAACCTGCGCAATACCTTCACGCACGGTTCTCCAGCTCGTGACCGGCATGTCGCAAGCTTCCACACACAAGCGCGAAAAGTTTGCCGCGGCTAACATGGCGCGAGATCTTTACCGCCCGCCCGCGACAAGAGGCTATATGTTTCAGCTGGCCCTTTCAGCCCATCAGCCCCGCGCGGAAACCCGATCGATTGTCGAAACGACCTTGTCGGTGACGATCTGCGCAATCTTCTGCGCCTGCACGCGAATATCCGGAACAGCGGTTATTTCCCAGAACCGGCCCGCCGTCAGCGCACCGGCGGCAAACAGACCGAGCCAACGTTTCCCGTCTGTCCGCAACAAACGGGACTCATCATCCACCTCGACCCCCAGCCCGAAGGGATCGAGCACAAGAACCCCGTCATCCCGCATGGTTTCAAGAAGGCGCGAGTGGCCGATACCGGCCCGCTCCATGCCCGTGCAGTTGATGACCCAATCCACCTGCAGCTCCTTCAGCACCTGCGTGTGCCTGCGGCGATAACGCACCGCAATCCCCTCCTCCTGTTCCTCAATCGCGCGAAGGTAACCCGCATGGATCTCCAGAACGCCATCCGAGAGCAATTTCGCGAAAGCATCGGAAACTTCAGGCGCGATGCGGTGCCGGTGAATATTCCACCATGGCAGGGCATGCCGAAGGAAACGGCTGCGTTGCGCCGGTGTAAGGCTCTGCCAAAGCGTTTGCGTTCTTGGCCGCAAACCATCCATCACGGCGCGCCACGGCGTTCCCTCTCCCACCTGCCTGCGCAGGGTCTGCAATATCCGGCTGATTTCCAGCGCACCCTGCGGCAAGTTCGGCTCCGCGGGAGGCGATGGCGGACTGACATGTGGGTGCGGTACTAATCCACGACGGGACAGGACATGGATCGGCCCCTGATGCCCCTTCCCCCGTAGCGTCAAAACCTGATCGATCATCGTCAGGCCTGAACCCAGAATGCAGATGCGATCACCCGCTTTCACTTTGGACAGCCATCCCGGCTGCCAGCAATGGCTGACGATACGGTGTGTCTCACCTTCGTCCTTCGCAACAGTTTGCACCGGCAAACTGGCCGAGCCGACGCCGAGACATAAAATCACATTCTTCGCATGTAGCTGCTCGTCATTTTCCAGGACAAAAGAAAAGCCACCGACACCGTCCGGCCGACAGGCGGAAGCCTTGGCCCGGATGAAATCCACCCTTGCGCGCTGCTCCCTGCTTCTCAGCAGGTTTGCCAGTCTGTCTCGAAGATAGAGGCCATAGTCCCCGCGCGAAGCGAAGGCCAGCGGGTCTCTCGTGATACCGTTCTCTATCAGCCAGTCGACAAAGTCTTGGGGCCGATCGGGAAAGACGCTCATTCTTCCCGCTGGCACATTCAGCCGGTGATAGGGCAACTCCGTACGATAAGCAGTGCCACGACCGAAATCCGATTCATCACCAACGATGGCAATCGACGCCTCCGCCGGCAATGAGGATAAAAGATGAGCGGCCGTACAGATGGCCGAGAAACCCGACCCGACAAGAGCGACATCATAGGACATTCATTCCTCCAACCTGCGACAGTTTAGACAAGCGAGCGGCGGGCGCCCAACTGAACAATACCCTAGTCAACAAGTAGAGATTAAACGCCCGCCAATGTCTACCCCACACTTTCCGCCATTATGATTCATTGTATGGGGCACAGATCGAGCCAAAAGTTAGCCGCGGCAAACTTCAGTGGCAGGCGCTAGCCACCCGGAAACAATCCAGCCGTTGCTCCATTATTGACGTCGAGAAAGAAAAGTTAGCCGCGGCTAACCGTCAAACCGTCAAACCGTCACAAAAACCAAATGTGATTCTTCCACAATGCCTTAGCGGCACTTTCGCACCTGAGAAAAAAGCCTATTGCGCCAAAAAGAGAATCGGCGCTTATATCTCAGTTGCGGAAAAAACCGCCTTTTTCGAAAAAAACCGCTACTGCAATTTCGAGCGAAAGAAGACCGATGACACAGAGTGCCGATTTAAGACGTGCCGCAGGAGCACCGGACCTGACCAGTCTTATACAACAGCATTCGGCTGCGTTGTCAGCCCAATTGCAGGCTCATAATGCAAATACATTTTCACCGCATACCGAAAAGAGCATGCGCCATTTTTCGCCGGCCGAAACCGCACGGTTGATCGGCATTGGCGAGGCCTATCTGCGCCAGATCGCCGCCGAGCGTCCCGAGCTTGACGCAGCGCAGGCTTCCGGCCGCCGTTCCTATTCGGTTGAGGATATGGACGAGATCAGAAAACTGCTTGATCAGGGTGCACGCGGCACCCGCCGTTATCTGCCGCATCGCCGGGACGGCGAAGAGTTGCAGGTCATCGCGGTCATGAATTTCAAGGGCGGTTCGGGGAAAACCACGACCTCGGCGCATCTGGCACAATATCTGGCACTGCGCGGTTATCGCGTGCTTGCCATCGATCTCGATCCGCAGGCCAGTCTCTCCGCCCTCTTCGGCCATCAGCCGGAGATCGATGTCGGCCCGAACGAAACACTTTACGGCGCGATCCGCTACGACGATGAGCGCCGCCCGATCGCCGAGATCGTTCGCGGTACCTATATTCCCAATCTCCATATCGTTCCTGGCAACCTGGAACTGATGGAGTTCGAACATGATACGCCCCGCGCGCTGATGCGCCGCGCTCCCGGTGATACGCTGTTTTTTGCCCGCATCGGCCAGGCCATCGCCCAGGCGCAGAACTTCTACGATGTCGTCGTCATCGATTGCCCGCCGCAGCTCGGTTATCTGACGCTTTCAGCGCTGACGGCCGCCACATCGGTTCTCGTCACCGTTCACCCGCAGATGCTGGACGTCATGTCCATGAACCAGTTTCTTGCCATGACCGGCGATCTTCTCGCGGAAATCGGCAGGGCCGGTGCGCGTTCGGATTATAACTGGATGCGTTACCTGATCACCCGCTTTGAGCCGAGCGACGGGCCACAGAACCAGATGGTCGCTTTCCTTCGCTCTATCTTCGGGGAAAACGTCCTCATCCACCCCATGCTGAAAAGCACGGCGGTTTCGGATGCGGGACTGACCAACCAGACACTTTTCGAAGTCGAAAGAACCCAGTTCACCCGGTCTACCTATGACCGCGCGCTGGAAGCCATGAACAATGTAAACGCTGAAATCGAAGGACTGATTAAAAAAGCGTGGGGTAGGGCAGCATGAGCAGAAAACAGATCTTCGCCAATCTTGGCACCCCGGCCGCAGATAGCAATGACACCGCAGCCGAGCGGTCGCGTCCGCGCATCAGGCCCATTCTCGGCTCTCCTGAGCTCGTGACGGATGTTCTGAATTCACCGGTCGGCATGATCGGCCAGTCGCTCAACGAAGTCTCCGAACGCGCCAAGCGGGCGGAAGAGATCGAAAAGCAGCTTGCGGAAGGCCTGACGATCGTTTCGCTCAGCCCTGCGGATATCGATCCATCCTTCATACCGGATCGCATGCCGGCTTCTGAAGAGGCCGATGCGGGTCTGGTGGAAGCCATTCGCGAGCAGGGTCAGCAGGTTCCCATTCTGGTTCGCCCGCATCCCGATTTCCCCGGCCGTTATCAGGTCGCCTTCGGCCATCGCCGTCTGCGTGCGGTTTCGAGCCTCAGTATTCCGGTCAAGGCGGTCGTTCGCGATCTGAGTGACGAACAGCTGGTCGTCGCCCAGGGTCAGGAAAACAACGAGCGCCGCGATCTCACCTATATCGAAAAGGCGCGCTTCGCCCAGAAACTGCAGATGCGGTTCCCGCGCGACACAATCATGGCTGCCATGTCGCTGCACAAGGGCGATCTTTCCAACATGCTGTCGGTTGTCGGCCGCATTCCGGAGGATCTCGTCGATCTCATCGGCCCGGCGCCAAGTGTCGGCCGCCGCAACTGGATGGACCTTGCCGACCAGCTTTCCTCATCACAGGTCAAGGAAGCGGCCCGCGCCTATGTAAAGGATGCGTCCGTTGCTGCTCTGCCATCGGAAGAACGGTTCAAGTCGCTGCTCGATTTTCTGAAGCCCAAGGCACAGGCCAAAAAAATGGGCGTCTGGTCTTCGGAAACCGGCGGCCGGCTTGCAAAGGTGGTCGAGAGTGACCGCAAGCTGGATATCTCGATCGACAAGAACGAAGCCCCGGAATTTGCCGAATTCGTTCTCGAACATCTTCAGACGCTGTTTGCCGAATACCGGTCCAAACAGTGAGTTTTAACGCGAACGACTAACAGGAGACGCATCACAAAAGAAAAAAGCCCCCGAACGTTGCCGCGCGGAAGCCTTTCTTTGATTTAAGCACCCGAAGAATCTCATTTCCGCGAATCATAGTCAAGAGTCTTGGCATCGAATTTTTCGGTGAGCGATTTTCTTTTGCCTTGTGAAAGGTGAAAGACATGGACAGCACATGTGTAACGACGCCCTTTGGGCGGCGAGCGATGTCGTTTGGCGTCCTCGCAACTCAGTTTGCCGCGCAGAAAACCAGGAAGGTTGAAGCGGTCGACAAATGGAAACTCTATCGTTCGGTCTGTGAAGCCCGGCCTCTGCTCGGTGTGACCGATCGTTCCCTTGCGGTTTTGAACGCGCTTTTGAGTTTTTATCCAAAGAACGAACTTTCCAGCGAAGCCGGCCTGGTCGTGTTTCCATCAAACACGCAATTGTCGCTGCGTGCACATGGCATGGCCGAGCAGACATTGCGCCGGCATCTTTCGGCGCTTGTCGAAGCCGGTCTCATCATTCGCAAGGATAGCCCGAACGGAAAACGCTACGCCCGCAAACACAGGGGAGGGGAGATCAGTGAAGCCTATGGTTTTTCGCTGGCGCCGCTTCTTGCCCGCAAAGCGGAAATCGAGGAACTGGCCGAGCGTATCATTCGTGAACGGCTCGATCTTCAGCGGCTTCGTGAAAGCATCAGCCTTTGCCGCCGCGATATCCAGAAACTCTGCGAAATGATTGCCGCGCGTGGTGATGTCGAAATCTTCGAAGGGTTTCAGACCCGCTATAATGCCATTGCACGCTCTCTCGGCCGCAATTCGAAGCCTGCGGAACTCAAGGAAATCGCCGGTTTTCTGGCATCCTTGCGTGCGGAGGTAACCAACTATCTGGAAAATATTGAAAAATCGGAAAAATCGGGCGGCAATGACTGCCAAAATGAGCGCCTCATAAAGAATTCAGAATCCGAATCCATATCTGAACGGCCAGATTTGCGTGAGGCGGTTACGGTTGCACCTGCCAGCACCGCCATCGTCCAGCCAGCATATGCGGCTCCCGTCACCGCAAAAGCTGAACCACCATCGCCAAAGGCTGTTCTTCATAAGCAATTTTTTGTTCCTGATATTGTTTTGGTTTTGAAGGCTTGCCCGGATATCTCGCTCTATGCGCCCGGTGGAGCCATCACTGGCTGGCGTGATCTCGAAGTCGCGACCTCGGTGATCAAAACCATGTTCAACATCAGCCAGTCGGCCTATCAGGAGGCACTTACCACCTTCGGCCGGCAGGGAACGGCGGCCATTCTTGCCTGCCTGTTGCAAAAGGCGGACCAGATAAGCTCGCTCGGCGGATATCTGCGTAATCTGACGCGCAAGGCCCAGGACGGTAGTTTCGAGGTGCAGACCATGCTTCTGGCGCAGCTGCGCGGGCGTCAGGACAAGATGGAGGTGAACATGACGAGCTGAGTTCGTGAGGGCCTGTAAAACGTCCCGGCTTGCGGAAAAACCAGTCCGAAGTTACATTAACGCCGTTTCCACAGGTACCAGAGATTCGCTTGCAGGCTGCTGACATCAAGGGTCCAGCCAGGGGCTTCCTATGGTTAATGCAAAGTAATGAAAGTTAATTGCGATTTAGCTTTCGTTTGCGTTTTTCCCTGATTGGTTTCAATCGCTTGAGTCTGCGTGATTTTTGCCGGGAACTGCGCCGGCAGGGGTAGAATGAGACGGGTTTCCGTATCAATCTCACTTCGGAATTCGCGCATGACGCCGGTTGAAACATGAACCTGCTACCTCCGATGCCGTGATTTGGTTGTCGGAAGTAACCCTTCAGTATGAAGGCAATCCATTCCCCCACCGGAATGCGCGGTGGTTGAACCTTCTGCAGGGTTCCGCGTTTGCCTCGATTGTTTCAAGGGATCGTCGCTGATGATTTTTCCAGATGATGTGGAACTGGCTATCGCTCTCTACATGGCGGACCATGCCTTGCCCCGTCATGGGGCCATTGAAAAACTCGTGAAAGCAGAGCTTGAAAAGACAGGCCATCTGCCCGGCGGTGAAGGACGGCCACCCGAAATTGTCGATGGGCGGCCAAGCGCCGATTATGTGCAATATCGTTCCTATCTTGAAGGAGACAGCTGAAAGGGTGGCGGAACCAGAGCCGCCGCAGGCTGTACTCACTTCACAGCACCACATTACGGATGTTTATGTGGTCTGGTCGGGCCGCGTTCTTATCCCGACAGTGTACCGGCGCTGAAAAGAGCGGTGGCCAATGCCTGAGCCGGATCAGGCTTGAACCAGATTGCGGGCCCTATTGTTCCAGAGCTGCAGGCTGCGGGCATAAGCTTCCTCAAAGGGCAGGGCCATATCCTTGACCAGCATCAGCGCGATGGCGGCCGTGGAAATGATGATGGTTTCCGCCCGCTCGTCCCTGGCCGCCCCCGTCCAAACTGCCCGCCAATATTCGAAGGTGGTGAACATGGTCGGCATTTCGGCGGGCGGGGTTTCGCGGGCGGGAATGAGCAATTCGACATCCCTGCCTTTTGAAAGGCAGAAAATCCGGGTGGCGCGGAACGGTGTGAACTGCGCAAAATCCCGGGTATTGCCGAGAATGGCAAGGTTCTCCACCGAAAGCAGCCGCGCGGTATCGCGGTGGAGTTCCTGATAGGAGGGGCGGGCCACACCGATCATGGTGCTTCTGGCACGAAGCGGATTGAGGAGATGGACGACCGTGTTGAGCGGCAGGCGCATTTCCAGAATACCATGCAGGCCAAGCAGGCTCTGGAATTGCAGAGACAGGCCGCCGATCGGCAGATAGGCGATGCGCTGCGAGGACGTAGCCTCCCTCGCCTCGGAAAGAGAATGGCAAAGGGGAATGCCGCAGGCCTGTGCAGCGAGTTCCAGCTTGCCGCCATTGTCCCCCTGGCCGACATGGCCGTGCAACAGGACGTTATATCCCGCCATGGAAACCAGACGGGCGGAATGCAGGAACCACGGCGCATCGCGATGTTTCGGCGACATATAGGCCGGCCAGTCGAGATCGACGGATGCGGGCGGCTGCCGGTCCCTGTCGATATGCTGCCACATGGCTTCGATGAAGCCCGCAAGTTCCGCCGCGGTCACGCCGCGATAATGCATGGTAGCGAGCAGTGCGCCGACCTGTATGGGGTCGGCTTCGCCGTCGAGAATGATCGACAGCGCATCCATTGCCTCTTCCTGGGCAAGCGGGCGGCTGTTGCCTATGCCCATCGCCGAGGTCGCAATATATTTTGCGAGCCGGTGTAGCGGATCGGCATTGTGGCCGATGCGCGCGAGCCGGTCGGCAATGTGCTCCGGTGTCGGCTGGCCTTCCAGAAGAACGCTGGGACGAAGCGAAAGCGGTGGCGCCTTCATCAGCACCGGCTGTTCCCACCCGCTTTTATCCGGTGCCGCAGGCCCTTCCGGTTTCTCCTGCGAATACTCGATCAGATTTTCCGCTTCCGCGGCCAGCGAGCGGATACGCAGCCGCATGTTTTCGGCAAAGGGGGTGGGGCGCAGGCCCTGGCCGGTGCGCAGGAAAAGCTGGTCGCCATATTTTTCCCGGAGTTGCTGCAATATCCGGCTCATGGAAGATGTCGGCAGTCCCATACCGGCCGCAGCCCGGCTGACGCTGCCTTCCCGTAACAACGCATCGAAAGCGACAAGTAATTTCAGCTGTCCAAGCCTGTCGGGTTTTACCGTGGAGGCTGGTTCTTCTTTTCTCTTGCCGGTTGTCATCTTGCGATTTTTTACTCCGCCGCTTTATCCGGGGAGCCCTTTTTGCAATTTCTGGAATTTAGAACTGTTCGAAAACAAACGCATTGCGCCCGCATCCCCTCCTAAATAAGTGGGGTCTAATTCTCAAGTTAAATGCGGGGGCATAACATGGAATTGAAGTACCGCAGCCAGAACAGGACTGCGACAATAATAAAAGCCGGTGTTTCGGCCGCAATGGCGGGCACTGCTTTGGGTTTTGCTCTGCCGGCTTTTGCGCAGCAGGCATCCAACGGAACCACGGTTCTTCAGCAGATTGTTGTTACCGCATCCGGCTTCGAGCAGAATGTGAAAGATGCACCGGCCAGCATCACGGTCGTGACGCGGGAGGATCTGGAAAAGGGGTCCTATCGCGATCTGACCGATGCCTTGCGGGAAGTGCAGGGTGTGTCCGTCACCGGCATCGCCAATGAAAAGGATGTTTTCATTCGTGGCCTGCCCGGCGCTTACACGTTGATCCTCGTCGACGGCAAAAGGCAGAGTACGCGCGACGCCCGCACCAATGGCAATTCCGGCTTCGAACAGAGTTTCGTGCCGCCGGTCTCGGCAATCGAGCGCATTGAAGTGGTGCGCGGGCCGATGTCCTCGCTTTATGGTTCGGATGCCATGGGTGGCGTCATCAACATCATCACCCGCAAGGTCGGCGATGTCTGGTCCGGCACCGTCACTACCGAGGGCACGGTTCAGCAACATTCTAGGTTCGGCAATAGCGGCCAGGTTTCCTGGTATGCCAACGGGCCTATCCTGAAGGATCAGCTTGGCCTGCAGGTCTGGGGCAGGGGCTTCACGCGCGGCGAGGACGGCATTCTGAACGGCACCACGGGCGCCAAGGAATATGATTTCAACGGCCGCCTGACGTTTACGCCGAATGAAGACCACGACATCTATCTGGAAGGCGGCAAGACCCGCCTGCGCCGCGACGCCGAACCCGGCGAGACGCTGGCGGCGACGGATGCCAACAGCACCTACAACACCAATACACGCGATCACTGGTCGCTTTCGCATACCGGCCGCTGGGGACCGACCACGTCGGAATTCTCGTTCCAGCAGGAATGGGCGGAGCGTACCAATTTCACCAGAAACACCCGTACTGGCAGGGTTACGGAAAATCCGCGCTCGCCGGAGGTCCGCAACACCGTCCTCGATGGCAAGTTCACCACGCCGTTCGAACTATTCGGCAACCACACGCTGGTGACCGGCGGGCAATATTTCGAGGCGCGGCTGACGGACCAGAATCCGGGCCGCCGCACAGGCCGTGACGAAACCTTCTCCGCAACGCAATGGGCGCTTTTCCTCGAGGATGAATGGCGCATCGTTGATAATTTTGCGCTGACGGGCGGTCTTCGTCTCGATAATCACGAGAAATATGGCAATCATTTCAGCCCGCGGCTTTATGGCGTCTGGAGTGCCACTGAAGAGCTGACCATCAAGGGTGGCGTTTCCACCGGTTTCCGCGCTCCCGAAATCCGCCAGATCGCGCCGGGTTACGCCTATACGACGGGCGGCGGCGGTTGCAGCTATGGCCCTAGCGGCACCTGCGGCGTGATCATTGGTGACCCGAATCTCGAAGCGGAAAAGAGCACGAGCTATGAAGTGGCCGCTCTTTGGGACAATGGCGACGTTGCTCTCGGCGCCACCTATTTCTACACCGATTTCAAGGACAAGATTTCCAACGCGCTGGTGCTCAACCCGGATGGGACGCCGGCCCGCTGGAGCGAGGACCGCAACTATCGTCTCTGGTATAATTACAACATCGACGATGCGGTCATTCAGGGCGTGGAACTGACGGCGACCTGGTATGCGACGCCGGAACTGACGCTGCGCGGTAACTACACCTATACGCATTCCGAACAGAAGACCGGCGATTATGAAGGTTTCCCGCTGGCGCGGACACCTGAACATATGGCCAATCTGCGCGGTGACTGGGTAACTCCGATCGATGGGCTGGAAGCATGGGCTTCGCTGAATTACCACGGATCGGAAATCAATGCCGGCCCGCGCATCGGCACCAACGGTACGCCGGTGACGATCAACGGCAAGGCCGGACGGAAATACGACGCCTACACCACGCTGGATATCGGCGCGAAATATGCGGTCGCTGAAAATGTCGACCTCAATGCAGCCGTCTATAATGTCTTCGACAAGGATGTCGGCACCGACGACTTCAACACCGTCATGGAAGGCCGCCGTTTCTGGATCAGCATGACGGCGAAGTTCTGACTGCGCCATCCTCGCCGAATTTCAGGGGCGCCCACCGGGCGCCTCTTTTTTTGACCATTCGCCTATTGACCTCAACTATAGTTGAGGAATTATACCGGCTGCTCTTCAACGCGTTTTCGCATTTCCCGCGCGGAAATCGTTCCGGAAGCAGGAGCCAGAATGGAAAATACCATATTCAAACACAGCCTCTCGGTGGGCGATGTCGCGCGCCGCAGTGGTATTGCCGTTTCCACCATCCATTTTTATGAGGCGAAGGGGCTGATCGAAGGCTGGCGCACCGCCGGCAACCAGCGTCGTTATCACCGCGCTGTCCTGCGGCGCATCGCCATCATTCGCATTGCGCAGCGCGCCGGCATCCAGCTCAGCATCATCAGGGACGCGATGGCGGATCTGCCGCAGGACCGGGTGGCGACGACGGCGGACTGGCGCAGGTTCTCACAGTCCTGGCGGGAAATGCTGCAGACTCGCATCAACAATCTGGTGATGTTGCGGGACCAGCTGACCGGCTGCATCGGTTGCGGTTGCCTGTCGCTGGATGATTGTCCGCTGCGCAATCCGAACGATGTTCTGGCCGATGACGGCGCCGGTCCGCGCCGCCTCGTCTCCGCAGAATGATCGCCCATCCGTGCTGAGACGGACGCCTCTTATTCGGAATCGGCGGGAACCCAGACGCTGACGCTGCCGCCATTTGTGGGGAATGTGCCTTTGCCGCTTTCATCAAGCGTTATCTGTTCTTCCCGGTGACCGAGAAAATCGCGCCAGACCGATCCCGCACGCTCCGGGCCGAGGTCGGCCTGCTTTTCGCCCGGTTCGCCGTTCGACATCACCACCACGCAGCCCGCCGCATCGGCAGTGCCGTGGCGGATAAAGGCGACGCAGCTGGCATCGTCGAACATATCCGTCTGGGGACCGTTGGCAAAGCGGCTGCGGGCCTCGATGAGCTTCGGCAGGCATTCGATAGCGGGCATATCGATCTTATACTCGTTGCCGTCATTGCCGGTGTCGGTGTAACCAGTGCCGAACAGATCGGGATAAAAGACGCAGGGAACGCCCTCTTCGCGCAGCAGGATGATCGCGTAGGCGAGGGGTTTGAACCAGGGTTCCACCGGCGCTTCGAGCGATTGCAGCGGCTGCGTGTCGTGATTATCGACCAGCGTGACGGCATGGTCGGGAACGGCAGAGACGAGCGAGCCATCGAAGATGCTGCGCATATCGAAATCGCCGCCCTGTTTCGAAGCATCGTGGAAACTGTGGTGAAGGGCGACGTCGAAAAGCATCAGCTGCTTGTCGACCAGCTCCAGATAGCTTTTCAGCGCCTCCAGATCGGGGTGCCAATATTCCGCCACGACGAAAAGATCGGGATCGACCGTCTCGCGCATATGGCCCACCCAATCGCGGAAGAACCATGCCGGAATGTGTTTGGCGGCGTCGAGACGGAAGCCGTCCACCTGCACCTGCTCTGAGAGCCAACGGCCCCAATATTTAAGTTCTTCGTAGACTGCCCGGTTTCTGAACTCGACGTCCGCGCCCATCAGATAATCGAAATTGCCGTTTTCCTCATCGACTTCTTCATTCCATTCGCCGTCGCCATATTCGTTGACGAGGCGGAATATGCCGTCTTCGGTCGGCTCCTCGATGTGGTCGACGCCGCTAAAGCACTTGAGGTCCCAGATGAATTTGGAATGTTTGCCGTTGCGGCCGGGAAAGGTGAAGCGCGTATAGGCGAGCGCTGCAAAATCCTCGTCGTCGATATCGGTGCGGTCTTCGGGATTGACGCGGCGAACCCGGACCTTTTCCTTCTCGTCGGCACCCATCTTGTGATTGAGAACCACGTCGTGAATGACACGGATGCCATTCTCTTTCAGCGTCTTGCCGGCATGTTCAAGAGCGCCACGATCACCGTATTTGGTCGCGACCGTGCTCTTCTGGTCAAATTCGCCGAGGTCGAAGAGATCGTAGGTGTCGTAACCCACCGAATAACCGCCGGCGGCACCCTTGTATGCCGGCGGTAGCCAGACGTCGGTGACGCCCATTTTGGCAAGGCTTTCGGCCTTTTCGGCCACCTCGCTCCATAATTTCCCTCCGTCCGGATAATACCAGTGGAAGAATTGAAGCAAGGTGCGTCCGGCCATATTTCCCTCACGATGGTTAGCAGGTCGCGCCATAAACGGACCGGCGGCGAAAGGGTTCCGCCGCCGGTGCTGTGCGATCTGCGATTGTGAGGCCGGCGCGCCGGCTGTATTAGCCGGCTATATCGATAAGGGATGCTCCCGCCTGCAGGTAATCGCCTTCCTTGACGATCAGGCGGACCTTGCCGGCCCTGGTGGCGACAATCTGCGTTTCCATCTTCATGGCTTCCATGACCGCCAGAAGATCACCTTCGGAAACCGTGTCACCGTCCTTCACCTTGAAAGATTGCAGTGTGCCGGAAACGGGGGCGGTGATTTCGCCTTCCTTTTTCTCGACCGCAGCACCGGAAGCGGATGCATTGCCGCCGCTGACGCTGCCGAGGCTGGAGAGCAGAATGCTGGGCAGGCCAACCGAAACACGCTTGCCGTCGATCTCGAGATAGGTCCGGGTGATCGACGGATCATCGGCCGGTGCCGGGCGCTCCATGGCGTCGGGCATGGCGGCGAAATCGGTCTCGATCCAGCGGGTGTGAACCTTGAAACCCTCCGTTCCGATGAAATCATCCGTCTCGATCGCGGCGCGGTGGAATGGCAGAACGGTGGCTATGCCCTCGATGCGGAATTCCTTGAGCGCACGGCGGGCACGGCGCAGAACCTGATCGCGGTCAACACCTGTCACGATGAGCTTCGCCATCAGTGAATCGAAGACACCAGGCACGCTGGAGCCGCTGACGACGCCGCTATCCATGCGAATGCCGGGGCCGGAAGGTGCATCGAAAACCGAGATCGAACCGGGCGTCGGCAGAAAGCCGCGGCCCGGATCTTCGGCATTGATACGGAATTCCATCGAATGGCCACGCGGTTGCGGCGTTTCAAGCACACGAAGCTTGTGGCCTTCGGCAATGCGGAACTGCTCGATGACGAGATCGATGCCGGTGGTTTCTTCGGTAACGGGATGTTCCACCTGCAGGCGGGTATTGACTTCGAGGAAGGAAATCGTGCCATCGACACCGAGCAGGAATTCGACGGTGCCGGCGCCGGAATAACTGGCTGCGGCGCAGATCGCCTTGGCAGCCGCATGGATTTTCTGGCGCTGTTCATCCGACAGGAACGGGGCGGGCGCCTCTTCGATCAGCTTCTGGTTCCGGCGCTGCAGTGAGCAGTCGCGGGTGCCGAGGACCAATACATTGCCGTGCTTGTCAGCGAGAACCTGCGCCTCGATATGACGCGGCCGGTCGAGGAAGCGTTCCAGAAAACACTCGCCGCGTCCGAAGGCAGCCGTTGCCTCGCGCACGGCGGATTCATAGAGATCGGCGATCTCCTCCATCTTCCACGCGACTTTCAGGCCGCGGCCACCGCCGCCATGGGCCGCCTTGATGGCGACGGGCAAGCCGTGTTGTTCGGCAAAGGCGGTGACTTCGGCGGCGGAAGAGACGGGGCCATCGCTGCCGGCGACCAGTGGCGCGCCAACACCGGTGGCGATGCGCCGTGCCTCGACCTTGTCGCCCAGTGCCTCGATGACTTGAGGATCGGGGCCGATCCAGATCAGTCCGGCATCAAGAACAGCCTGGGCAAATTCGGCGCGTTCGGACAGGAAGCCATAACCGGGATGCACGGCATCCGCGCCGGCGCGTTTGGCAATCGCGATCAGCTTGGTGATATCGAGATAGGTCTCGGCGGGCCGCACGCCCTCCAGCGCATAGGCCTCATCCGCCAGCCGGACGAAAAGCGCGTCCTGATCGGGGTCGGCATAAACGGCGACCGATTGCAGGCCGTAATCGCGACAGGCGCGGATGATGCGCACCGCGATCTCGCCGCGATTGGCAATCAGCACTTTTTTCATCGCTTTTCTCCTCGGAATTCTGTGTTTTGGGCCGCGATTTCGGCAAAGGGGCCGATCGGGCGGAATTTGATTTTGGCGTTGACGGGGATCTGCCCGGCAAGATCGAGATGATATTCCGCCACCGCGCCGATGACGGGATAACCGCCGGTCAGCGGGTGATCGGCGAGGAAAAGAACCGGCTGACCGCTATGGGGAATCTGGATCGCCCCTGTCGCGGTGCCTTCGCTCGGCAATTCGGCGCTGTCCTTGCGTTCCACCGGCACGTCGCCGGCAAGGCGAATGCCGACGCGGTTCGATTGAGGGGTGACCTGCCAGAGCTGGCCGGTCAGTGTCTCGATACCCTTTTGCGTAAACCAGTCGGCGCGGGGCCCTAGTACGACATCGAGCGTCACGACTTCGCCGGTTGCCGGTGGTTCAAAGGCCGGAATCTCGCCGATCGATACGCTGGAAAGACCAGACTTTTCGTTCTTAAGCGGCAGGATGGCACCGGTACCCACCGGCTCTGGGCCGACGACAGCCAGCGTATCCGTCGCAAAACTGCCGAGCACCGGCTCGACATCGAAGCCACCACGGACGGCAAGATAACAGCGCATGCCCTTGGGCGGCTGGCCGAAAGTGACCTCGTCACCGGCCTCAAGAGAGACCGGGCCATGGGTTTTGGCGGCGAAGCTGCGTTCCGCCGTCTTGATCGTGACGGGGCAGGGGGCGCCGGTTATGCCGATGACGGCGCGGCTCGTACTTTTAAAGGAAAAGCCGCCGAGCGTCAGTTCAAGGCACGGCGTATTGACCGGATTGCCGACGATGCGGTTTGCGGCATTGAACGCACCGCGATCCAGCGCGCCGGAGGCGGAAACACCCTGGCCGGTCTGTCCGAAACGGCCGAGATCCTGAAAGATGGCGGGCATGGGTGCGGCAAGCACCTCGAAATGCGGGCTGTCCTTTTTCGGTTCTTTCCTGTCCGGTGCCGGGGCAGGGATTTCGACCGTTCTGCCGGCCTTGTCCATGTCGAAGAAACGCACCCGGTAACCCGGCTGGAACAGCGCGCCGGGATCACGATCTATATCCCACATCTTGACCGGCGTGGTGCCGATGATCTGCCAGCCGCCGGGGCTGTTTTGTGGATAGACGCCGCTGAAAGCACCGGCCAGCGCCACGGAACCGGCGGGAATGCGGGTGCGCGGGCTTTGCCGGCGCGGCACATGCAGGGTCGGGTCACCGCCGACCAGATAACCGAAACCGGGGGCGAAACCGCAGAAGGCGACGGTGAATTCGCTTTCGGTATGGCGGCGGATGACCTCTTCGACGCTCATGCCGGTCAGTTCGGCGACGTCGGCGAGGTCCTCGCCGTCATAATGGACGGGGATTTCAACGAGATTGTCCGAAGGCGCAATTTTTGCCGAAAGATTGCGGCTTGCGAGCTGCGTGGCCAGCATCTCCGCGCCGATCTTTTCGGGGCGGAAACGGATCATCAGGGTGCGGGCAGCCGGCACGGTTTCTTCGATGCCTTCGACCGGGTCACTCTGAAGCGAGGCGAAAAGCGCCAGCGTTTCATCGAGATCGGCGAGTTCGACAAGAATGGTGGTGAGGCTGACGGGGAGAAAACGCATCATATCCTCACGCGTGATAGGCGGAATCGGGAATATCGGTGATGAACATGTGGCCCGGCGCATGGGTGATGGCAAAGGGCACACCCGACGCCATCACGGCGGCCTGCGGGGTCACGCCGCAGGCCCAGAAGACCGGAACTTCACCCGGCTCGATCCGCACCGCATCACCGAAATCAGGCTTGGCAAGGTCGGAAATACCGATTTCCTCCGGCGCACCGACATGCACGGGCGCACCGTGCACGGCCGGAAAACGCCCGGAAATCGTGGCCGCATCGGCGACGCGCGATGCCGGGATCGGCCGCATGGAAACGACCATGTTGCCCTTCAGCCGTCCGGCCGGGCGGCAGGGTCGGTTCGTCAGATACATCGGCACATTGCTCTTGTCGGTCATGTGGCGGATTTCGATACCCGCTTCCACCATCGGCGTCTCGAAGGTGAAGCTGCAGCCGATGAGGAAAGCGACGAGATCGTCGCGCTCCGCCCAGGCGGCCGTCGCATCCGCGGTTTCTTCGGCAAGCTTGCCGTCGCGCCAGATGCGATAGAGCGGCAGGTCGGTTCTCAGATCGGCACCGGGCGCCAGAAGCGTGGTGGGCGAACCGGGATCGGAGACGTCAAGCACCGGGCAGGGTTTGGGATTGCGCTGGGCATAAAGCAGGAAATCGAAGGCCCAGTCACGCGGCAGCACAATCATGTTCGCCTGCGTGAAGCCGGGTGCGATGCCTGATGTGGGGGCGACAAGGCCGTCGCGATAGGTGGCACGCGCCTTGCGCGCGGCCTCGGCGTCCGTGTGGTTGAGATAGGATGTTGGTATCGTCATCGGCTATCCTTTCAGCGATCGGAAGCGAAGGAGCGGATTGCGATACCATCAGCTTCGAAACGGCGGCGGATTTCCTGGGCGATGGCGACCGCGCCGGGGCTGTCTCCATGCACGCAGATGGATTGCGCCTCGATTTTTATGATGCTGCCATCGATCGCCTCCAGCGTACCTTCGCGGGCAAGCTGCACCATGCGGTCGGCGATTTTCGCCGCATCATGCAGCACGGCACCGGCTTCGCGGCGGGAGACGAGCTGGCCCTGAGGCGTATAGGCGCGATCCGCGAAAGCCTCGGCAACGACGGCAAGGCCCGCCTTGCGGGCAAGATCGAGAATGGGCGCGTTGGCAAGGCCCATCAGCACCAGTGAAGGATCGATGGCCTTGATGCCGTCGATCACGGCCTGCCCCTGTTTCGCATCATTGGCGATGCGATTGTAAAGCGCGCCATGTGGCTTCACGTAACGCACCGTGGTGCCGGCAGCTGCGGCGACACCTTTCAGCGCGCCGATCTGGTAAATGACGTCTGCAATCAGCTCTTCCGAGGTTGCGTCCAGATCGCGACGGCCGAAGCCGACGCGGTCCGGATAGGAGACATGGGCGCCGACAACCACGCCTTTTTCGGCAGCGGCCTTGACGGTGCGGTAGATGCCGGCCGGGTCACCGGCGTGAAATCCGCAGGCGATGTTGGCGCTGGAGACGATGGCGAGCATCGCCTCGTCATCGCCCATGCGCCACGCGCCGTAGCTTTCGCCAAGATCGCTGTTGAGATCGATAGCGGCCATGTTTGCCTCCCTTTGATTTTATCAGTAGCCGAGCAGGGCAAAGATCGCGCCCGCCGACTTATAGGCCATATACCAGGTGAGTGCGCAGGTCAGCACGCCAAGCACCAGCAGCCAGCGCGGGTAATGATACCCGTGCATCAGATCAGCGCGTTTCCAGGCGGCATACATGAAGATCGAAAGGCCGATTGGCAGAACGAGACCGTTGAGGCCGCCGACGAAGACGAGCATGGCTGCAGGCGGTGTGGTGATGATGATATAGGCGATCAGCGAGATGGCGATGAAGCCAACCGTTGCCAGATTGCGCTGGCGCTCCGTTATGTCAGGCTTGAAAGCGGTCAGGAACGACACGGAGGTATAGGCCGCACCGATGATGCTTGTCATGGCCGAGGCGAGGAAAACCGCGCCGAAGAGGCGGAAGCCGATATCGCCGGCAGCGGCATGGAAGGCCTGGCCTGCGGGGTTTGCTGCCTTGCCCGAGAGATCGATGACCACGCCGCTGGCGACGACACCGAGGATGGCGAGGAACAGGATGTAGCGCAGCACGCCGGTGATGGCGATGCCGCTCAGCGCCGCGCGATTGACCGCGTTGATATTTTCAACGCCCACCATGCCCTTGTCCAGCAGGCGATGCGCGCCGGCATAGGTGATGTAACCGCCCACCGTGCCGCCGACGATGGTGGTGATGGTGACGAAATCGATGGTATCAGGCAGGAAGGTCTGACGGAAGGCTTCCGCCACCGGCGGGCCGGAGACATATGCCGCATAAAGGATCAGCGCCAGTTTGACGAAGGCAGCCACAAAAACCACGCGGTCCATGGCGATGCCCGCCCGGCGCGACAGGAAGATGCCGATGGCCGCCAGCGCGCCGATGGCGCCGCCGATCTTCGGATCGAGATCGATCATGGCGTTGAAGCCGAGGCCGGCGCCGCCGATATTGCCGATGTTGAAGAACAGGCCGCCGATGATCACGAGGATGGCAAGCAGGTAACCCGAGCCCGGAATGGCGGCATTGGCAATCGCCGGCGCCCGCATGCGGGTGATGGTGACGATGCGCCAGATATTGGCTTGCACGACGAAGTCGATCAGGATGGAAATGATGATAGCGAATGCGAATGCGGCGCCCAGTTTCACCGTGAAATTCGCAGTCTGGGTGATGAAGCCCGGCCCGACGGCCGACATCGACATCAGGAACATTGCCGAAAGCAAGGCATAACGCTGATTCTTCGCCTTGCGCGCAACCTCGTTCGGGTCGGCGGGCGTGGGCATTTTCTGCTCCATGGATTTTCTCCGCTCCAATCGCAATCCGCCCCTCGCGGATGCTTTATGCGGTCGAGTTTGTCCTGTTCCGTGAAATTGTCAACATTGTTCAACAATAAATAATAATCGTTCTCTCATTTTGTCTATTTGTTGGACGGTATGCGCATGAATTCATCACGTTTTTTTCGTGCTTTGCTAATGCTTTGTGCTATGGGCAGATCATGCCGTGTCCGAACATGCCTGTCACGGAATTCCCGATGCTGCATTGCTCTTAAGAAAGGAGCGCCATGACGGAAACGATAGAGGGTCTGCCGCTTGCGGATCGATTGGCCAAGGGTATCCGCACCCTGCTGATCTCCGGCGAGCTGGCGCCGGGGCAGCGCCTTTCAGAGGCAGCCTTCAGCGAACGTTTCGACGTCTCCCGTAATTCGCTGCGCGAAGCCTTCCGGCTTTTGACCAAGGATGGCCTGTTGCGCCACGAGGCCAATCGCGGCGTGTTCGTCGCCGTGCCCACCATGTCTTCGGTCATCGATATCTACCGTGTGCGGCGCATGGTGGAATGCGGCGCGCTGCGTCAGGCCTGGCACAAGCACCTCGCCATAAAGGCGATGCGTGCAGCCGTCGAGGATGCCAAGGTCAAGCGCGAGGTTGCCGATTGGCTGGGTGTGGGCAGCGCCAACATGAAATTTCATGCGGCGGTGGTCGATCTCCTCGACAGCGCCCGGCTCAGCGATTTTTACGAGCGCATCGCCGCCGAACTCAGGCTTTGTTTCGGCCTCTTGAAAGATCCCGAACAGCTTCATTCCCCCTTTGTCGACATGAACAGCAAGATCCTGTCGCTGATGGAGGAAGGCAAGGCGCAGGAAGCGGGCGACGAGATGGAAATCTATCTCAATCTTTCCGAGCGCACTGTCCTGAAGGCGCTTGAGCGCGCTGTCGAACACGCATCCTGAGATGACGGGCGGCAGGTGGGAAAACCTCCCTTGCCGCTCCGCTCCATTTTTGCCCGCTCAGGCGATTGCCAAGTTTGCTGCGCTGCGTCATCAATGCTGACATGACGCTTCGCGACCTGACCATTCTTGTCATAGACGAAAACGCGATCCGCGCCTCCATCATCGAGGAGGGATTGCGCGAGGCCGGCTATCAGCGCGTCACCGTCATCCATGAAGTGAACGGGGTGGCGCGCACCATCGAGACGCTGCAGCCCGACGTCATTTTCATCGATCTCGAAAATCCCAACCGTGACATGATGGAGCATCTGTTCCAGCTGACCCGCACGGTCGGCCGCCCCATCGCCATGTTCGTCGATCGTTCCGATACCGCCTCCATCGAGGCTGCCGTCGAGGCGGGGGTATCCGCTTATGTGGTCGACGGGCTGAAGAAGGAGCGGGTGAAACCCATTCTCGATATGGCGGTCAGCCGCTTTAATGCCTTCAGCCGCCTGCAGCGGGAACTTGCCGATGCCAAATCGGCGCTGGAGGAACGCAAGGTCATCGAGCGGGCCAAGGGCATCTTGATGAAGATGCGCGGCCTTTCCGAAGAGGAAGCCTTTGCGCTTCTGCGGCAGACGGCGATGAACGAGAAAAAGAAGATTTCCGAGATCGCGCAAAGCGTGGTCACCGCGGCCGGTCTGTTGATGTGACGAACCCGCCGGTCGGACAGTGTGGAGTGTAGGATATGGCGGCACCGGAAAAAACGGCTGGATCGGGAAGCGCGGCAACGTCGGCCCTCGGCGCACCCACGCTGGTGGGTAGCGACCGACAGAAAATCCTGCGCGCCGGTTTTATCCCGCTCGTCGATGCATCCGTTTTGATTGCCGCCGCCGAATTTGGTTTTGCCGAACGCGAAGGACTGGTGCTCGATCTCGTCAAGGATGTTTCCTGGGCGAATGTGCGCGACCGGCTGGCCTTCCGGCAATTCGATATCGCCCATATGCTGTCGCCCATGCCGGTCGCCTCCATGCTTGGGCTCGGCTCCAATCCGTCGCCGACGATCACGCCCTTTTCGCTTGGACGCGGCGGCAACGCGATTACGCTTTCGACCCGTCTCTTTGCCCGCATGAAGGCCTTGACCGGGCTTTCCGAGGTGGCGGGAGCGCTCGAAAATGCCAAGGCCTTGAAGCGGGTGCTCGATGATATGCGGGCGCGTGGCGAACCGCCGCCGACGCTTGGTATGACCTATCCGTTTTCCTCGCATAATTACGAATTCCGTTATTGGCTTGCTGCCGGCGGCATTCATCCAGATCATGACGTCAAGCTGGTGGTGGTGCCGCCGCCCTTGACCTCGGATGCGCTCGCTGCGGGGGCCATCGATGGTTTCTGTGTCGGTGCGCCGTGGAACATCGTCGCCGCCGAGCGTGGCGTTGGCCGGATTGTGGCGGCCAAGCAGGATTTGTGGCCTTCCGCACCGGAAAAGGTCATCGGCATGCGACCCGAATGGGCGGAAAGTCAGCAGGAAACGGTCGGCCGGCTGCTGACAGCGCTCGACGCCGCCGCCCGCTGGTGCGACCTGGCGGACAACCACGATGCGTTGAGCCGGGCGTTGGCCGACCCTAGTTATATCGGCGCGCCGGAAAGCATCATCCGTCATGTGCTTGCCGGTGAATTCAGCATCGACAGTCAGGGCAACCGACGGGTGATCGACAAATATTTCACCTTCCATGGTGACCATGCCAATTATCCCCGGCAAAGTCAGGCATTGTGGATTTACAGCCAGATGATCCGCTGGGGGCAGGCAGAACTGTCTCAGGCGGGCGCAGATGCCGCTCTTTCCGCCTATCGCCCGGATATTTATCGGGCGGCATTGGGCGACGGGAAAGCGCCTGACGATGCCGATATCCGCATCGAAGGGCAGGAAGGGGGAGACCGTTTCGTGGATGGTATGGTCTTCAACCCTGCTGACATCGAGGGCTATGTGAACGGCTTTTCCGTGCGCACATCCGCGCCGGTTTCTCCTGCTTCGGGAGAGGCATGATTGGCTTCCCGCTTCGCAGGCTGCGCAAATTTCAAGCGTGAATTTTTCCAGTTTGCACAAACAGAAGACAAAAAAATCGCTGATTAAAATTTAATCACGTATTTTGTTTTCGCAAATTACCATCTATTTTCAATATCTTATAATTTATTTTTTAAACTGGCACGGCTCTTGCTTCTTCCTGTTTGCACCGGTCAACGGCGATCGGAGCAAGCAGGGCGCGGCATAGGCGCCTTCAGAAGACACAGACGTCGCAAGGTTTTGCTGCCCGGAACACCTCCCGTTCCGCCGGTGCAAACACCGAGCGGCGTTTTTTTATTTTCAGGTTTTTTCGCAAGCGAAAACGTCACCCGCAGAGGTGGCCCAATAAGGGGAACATGCGAATGAAAAAGATATTCTCCGGCACTGTCAGCCGCCGCACGATACTGAAGACGACAGCCACCGCAGCCCTTGTCAGCGCCGTGCGCACGGCCTTTCCATCCGGTGCTTTTGCGGCCACTGCAGAGCCTGAAGTGAAGGGCGCTAAACTCGGCTTCATTGCGCTCACCGATGCCGCGCCGCTCATCATCGCGGCCGAGAAGGGACTTTTCGCCAAGCACGGCATGCCTGACGTCGAGGTTCTGAAACAGGCCTCCTGGGGTGCGACGCGCGACAATCTGGTACTCGGCGGTGCATCGAACGGCATCGATGGCGCGCATATCCTGACGCCGATGCCCTATCTCATGCATACCGGCAAGGTGACCCAGAACAATGTGCCGGTGCCGATGACAATCCTCGCCCGCCTCAATCTCGACAGCCAGGGCATTTCCGTCGCCAAGGAATATGCAGAGACCGGCGTCCAGCTCGATGCTTCCAGGCTGAAGGCGGCTTTCGAGAAGAAGAAGGCCGAAGGCAAGGAAATCAAGGCTGCCATGACCTTCCCCGGCGGCACGCATGATCTGTGGATCCGTTATTGGCTCGCCGCCGGTGGCATCGATCCCGACAAGGATGTTTCCACCATCGTCGTTCCGCCGCCGCAGATGGTCGCCAACATGAAGGTCGGCAATATGGACGTCTTCTGTGTCGGCGAGCCGTGGAACGAGCAGCTCGTCAATCAGGGCATCGGTTTTACCGCCTGTACCACCGGCGAACTCTGGAAGGGCCATCCGGAAAAGGCGCTCGGCATGCGCGCCGACTGGGTGGAAAAGAACCCCAACGCCACCAAGGCGCTGCTGATGGCCGTCATGGAAGCGCAGCAATGGTGCGACGAGATGGCGAACAAGGAGGAGATGTCCACCATTCTCGGCAAACGCCAATGGTTCAACGTGCCGCCGAAGGATGTTCTTGGCCGCCTCAAGGGCAATATCAATTACGGCAACGGCCGCGTGCTGGAAAATACCGGCCTGCAGATGAAGTTCTGGCAGGACCACGCTTCCTATCCTTTCCGTAGTCACGACAGCTGGTTCATCACCGAAAACATCCGCTGGGGTAAATTTGCCTCTGACACCGATGTGAAGGCGCTGGTGGAGAAGGTGAACCGCGAGGATATCTGGCGCGCGGCGGCCAAGGATCTCGGTGTTGCCGATCTTCCCGCCTCCACCTCGCGCGGCAAGGAAACCTTCTTCGACGGCAAGGTCTTCGACCCTGAAAACCCGTCGGCTTATCTCGAAAGCCTGTCCATCAAGGCGGCCTCCTGAGGAGGAGACCCGGGGGTCGCCCTTCATCCGCCAGCGCCTGCCGGTCAACGGCCGAAACTGAAGACCGGATGAGGGGCGAGCCCCAGACCGCAACCGAAATCAAGAGGAAATGCCCATGTCCGCATTGGCCCGAAAATTCAAGGAAGAGCCGCAGCAGCCGGTGGCGCAGAAGGCAAACGTCGTGGCGCTTGCACCGAAACCCGCATCGCGGATCGACCTGCGTAAATGGGGCGTCGCTGCCGCGCGCAATGTCATCCCGCCATTGGTTGTCCTCGCCATCCTGCTCGGTATCTGGCAGTTGCTCTGTTCCGCCACCGGCGCATCCCTGCCGCCGCCGAGCCAGGTTTTCGAGGAAAGCTACGATCTCATCGTATCGCCGTTTTTCCATAATGGTTCGCAGGATATCGGGCTTGGTCTGCGTGTGCTGGTGTCGCTCGAACGGGTGGCTTACGGTTTCGGCCTCGCTGCCATCGCCGGCATCGTGCTCGGCGCGGTGATCGGCCAGTCGGTCTGGGCGATGCGCGGTCTCGATCCGATCTTCCAGGTGCTGCGCACCGTGCCGCCGCTCGCCTGGCTGCCGCTTTCGCTGGCCGCATTTCAGGACAGCAACCCTTCCGCCATTTTCGTGATCTTCATCACCTCCATCTGGCCGGTCATCATCAATACAGCGGTCGGTGTGCGCAACATTCCGCAGGATTACCGCAACGTGGCGAAGGTGCTGCGGCTCAACCAGCTCGAATTCTTCTTCAAGATCATGCTGCCATCGGCAGCACCCTACATCTTCACCGGTCTGCGCATCGGTGTCGGCCTTTCCTGGCTCGCAATCGTCGCAGCGGAAATGCTGACCGGTGGCGTCGGCATCGGCTTCTTCATCTGGGATGCGTGGAACTCCTCGCGCCTGCCCGACATCATCGTGGCACTCGCCTACATCGGCGTCGTCGGCTTCATGCTCGACAAGCTGGTGGCGGCGCTTGGCAAGGTCATCACCCGCGGCGCTGCGGCCAACTGAGAGGGCGACCATCATGAACGCTTATCTGAAGCTCGATCATATCGACAAATATTTCGACAAGGGCGGTTCGCGCGCTGAGGTGCTGAAAGGCATCAACCTCACCATCGAAAAAGGCGAATTCGTCTCCGTCATCGGCCATTCCGGCTGTGGCAAGTCCACCATGCTTAACCTCATCGCCGGTTTGACGAAGGTTTCGGCAGGTGCCGTGCTTCTCGAAAACCGCGAGGTCAACGAGCCGGGTCCGGAGCGCGCCGTCGTGTTCCAGAACCACAGCCTGCTGCCGTGGCTTTCGGTCTATGAAAACGTCAATCTCGCCGTCGACAAGGTGTTTCGCAACACCAAGACCCGGACTGAGCGGCACGACTGGGTCATGCGCAATCTCGACCTCGTGCAGATGGCCCATGCGAAGGACAAGAAGCCGTCCGAAATTTCCGGCGGCATGAAGCAGCGTGTCGGCATTGCCCGGGCGCTCGCAATGGAGCCGAAAATCCTGCTGCTGGATGAGCCTTTCGGTGCGCTCGACGCCCTGACCCGCGCCCATCTTCAGGATGCCGTGATGGAAATTCACGCCCGGCTCGGCAACACCATGGTCATGATCACCCATGATGTCGACGAGGCGGTGCTGCTCTCGGACCGCATCGTGATGATGACCAACGGCCCCGCCGCCCATATCGGCGAAGTGCTTGATGTGTCGCTGGCCCGCCCGCGCAACCGTATCGAGCTCGCATCCGACAAGACCTACCTCAAATGCCGCGAGGCCGTGCTGAAGTTCCTTTACGAACGTCACCGCTTCGTCGAAGCTGCGGAGTAACGACCATGACGCAAAAACTCGTCATCATCGGTAATGGCATGGCGCCAGGGCGCATGCTGGAAAACCTGTTCGAGACCGCCCCCGGCCTTTACGACGTCACCATTTTTAATGCCGAGCCGCGCGTCAATTACGACCGCATCATGCTCTCGCCGGTGCTCTCCGGCGAAAAGAGCTATGAGGATATCGTCATCCATAATGACGAATGGTACGCGACCAATAATGTGACCCTGCACAAGGGCGCGAAGGTCACCGGCATCGACCGGGACAAAAAGACCGTCACCAGCGAGAACGGCATCACGGTTTCCTACGACAAACTGGTGATCGCCACCGGCTCCTTGCCCTTCATCATCCCCGTTCCCGGCCATCAATTGTCTGGCGTACTCGCCTATCGCGATCTCGACGACGTCACGACGATGCTCGAAATCGCCGAGGGGAAAGGCCGCGCCATCGTCATCGGCGCCGGTCTTCTTGGGCTGGAAGCGGCCTATGGCCTCAAGCGTCAGGGCATGGATGTCACCGTCATCCACCTGATGCCGACGATCATGGAGCGTCAGCTCGATCCGGCAGCGGCCTATCTCCTGGAAAAGGCGCTGAACGAGCGTGGCATCGACATCATCACCAAGGCCAACACCAAATGCATCCTCGGTGAAGATAAGGTCGAAGGCATAGAGCTGGAAGACGGCCGCGTTATCAGGGGCGATATGGTGGTGATGGCGGTCGGCATCCGTCCCGCCTCCGGTCTCGCAAAGGAAGCCGGCATCGCCGTCAATCGTGGCATCGTCGTGGATGACGGCATGATGACGTCCGACGCTTCGATTTACGCGCTCGGCGAATGCGCCGAGCATCGTGGCATGTGTTACGGGCTGGTCGCGCCGCTTTATGAATCGGCCCGCGTGCTCGCCGACCGGCTTTGCGGCGGTTCGGCCGAATATCACGGCTCCGTCACCAATACGAAGCTGAAGGTCACCGGCATCAACCTTTTTTCCGCCGGTGATTTCGCGGAGGGTGACGACCGCGAGGAAATCGTGCTGCGCGACGCTACCGCCGGTGTCTACAAGCGCCTGATCCTCAAGGAAAATCGTATCATCGGCGCGGTGCTTTACGGTGAGACGGCGGACGGATCGTGGTTCTTCGATCTGATGAAGAAATCGACCGATATTTCCGCCATGCGCGAAACCCTGATCTTCGGCCAGGCCTATCAGGGAGGGTCACCGCTGGACCCTATGGCGGCCGTTGCAGCCTTGCCGGATGATGCGGAAATCTGCGGCTGCAACGGCGTTTGCAAGGGTAAGATCACCTCGGTTATCACCTCCAAGGGGCTGACCTCGTTGGATGATGTGCGCGCCCACACCAAGGCTTCCGCCTCCTGCGGCAATTGCACCGGCCTTGTCGAGCAGCTGATGACGCTGACGCTCGGCGACAGCTACAACCCCGCCGCCGTGCAGCCCATGTGCAAATGCACCGATCTCGGCCATGACGATGTGCGCCGTCTCATCAAGGCCAAGGGCTTGAAAACCATTCCCGCGGTGATGCAGGAACTGGAATGGAAGACCTCCTGCGGCTGCGCCAAGTGCCGGCCGGCGCTCAATTATTACCTCGTCTGCGATTTCCCCGACGAATATGCCGACGATTACCAGTCGCGTTACATCAATGAGCGCGTCCACGCCAATATCCAGAAGGACGGCACCTATTCCGTCGTGCCGCGCATGTGGGGCGGGGTCACCTCCTCCTCCGAACTTCGGGCAATTGCGGATGTGGTCGACAAGTTCGATATCCCGATGGTGAAGGTGACCGGCGGCCAGCGCATCGATCTTCTCGGTATCGAAAAAGAGGATCTGCCCGCCGTCTGGGCGGATCTCGGCAAGGCCGGTTTCATCTCCGGGCAGGCCTATGCCAAGGGGTTGCGCACGGTAAAGACCTGTGTCGGCCAGCAATGGTGCCGCTTCGGCACGCAGGATTCCACCGGCCTCGGCATCCGCATCGAAAAATTCATGTGGGGCTCATGGACGCCCGCCAAGCTGAAGCTTGCCGTTTCCGGCTGTCCACGCAACTGCGCGGAGGCCACCTGCAAGGATATCGGTGTCATCTGCGTCGATTCCGGTTTCGAGATCCATTTCGCCGGTGCCGCCGGTCTCGATATCAAGGGCACGGAAGTTCTGGGTCTTGTCCATACCGAGGACGAGGCGCTGGAGCATATCGTGGCGCTGACCCAGATGTATCGTGAACAGGCGCGGTATCTTGAGCGCATCTACAAATGGGCCAAGCGCATCGGTTACGACGAAGTCCGCCGCCAGATCATGGACGATGCCGAAAAGCGCAAGGCCTATTTCGACCGCTTCGTCTTCAGCCAGAAATTCGCGCAGGTCGATCCCTGGTCGGAACGTGTCTCCGGCCACGACAAGCATGAATTCAGGCCTATGGCGGCAATCGGTTTCAATCAGGCAGCGGAGTGAGAACGATGGACAGCAACTGGATCGATATTGGCGACATTTCCGATATTCCGCTGCGCGGAGCGCGTTGCGTGAAGACGCCGATGGGCAAGATCGCCGTGTTCCGCACGGCGGAAAATCAGGTCTTCGCCATCGAGGACCATTGCCCGCATAAGGGTGGGCCTCTGAGCCAGGGCATCGTGCATGGGGCTTCGGTGACGTGTCCGCTGCATAATTGGGTCATTTCGCTGGAGACCGGCAAGGCGCTGGGGGCAGACGAGGGCGAGGTGCGGACCATTCCGGTGCGCAATCTGGATGGACGGCTTTCCATCGCGCTTGAAACTTTGATGATTGCGGCGGAGTGAATTGCGATGGCGGCGATGGCGAAGATACCCCCCTCTGTCCTGCCGGACATCTCCCCCACAAGGGGGGAGATCTATTGCCGAACAAACTTCGCTCTACAATTTGCGTCGCCGACCATAGAGATGAGGCGGAAAGGCCGCAGCCTGTCGATCTCCCCCCTTGTGGGGGAGATGTCCGGTAGGACAGAGGGGGGTGCAAGCCGCAGACTGAGAGGGCAAGCCCATGCCCGCTGAAACAAAAACCACCTGTCCCTACTGCGGCGTAGGCTGCGGGGTTATCGCTACCGTTAACGATAATGGCGTCGTTTCCGTCAGGGGCGATCAAGACCACCCCGCCAATTTTGGCCGCCTGTGTTCCAAAGGTTCGGCTCTGGCGGAAACCATCGATCTCGACGGTCGCCTCCTCCACCCGGAAATCGCCGGCCGGCGGGTGGCATGGGATGAAGCGCTCGATCTCGTCGCTTCCCGGTTTTCCAAGGCAATTGCCGAACACGGCCCGGATTCAGTCGCCTTTTACGTCTCCGGCCAATTGCTGACGGAAGATTATTATCTGGCGAACAAGCTGATGAAGGGTTTCATCGGCTCGGCCAATATAGATACCAATTCAAGGCTCTGCATGTCGTCCTCCGTCGCCGGCCACCGCCGCGCCTTCGGGGCGGATACGGTGCCGGGAACTTATGAGGATATGGAGCTTGCCGATCTGGTGATCCTCACCGGTTCCAACCTCGCATGGTGTCACCCCGTTCTCTATCAACGTCTTGCCGCAGCCAAGGCCGCGCGGCCGGAGATGAAGGTGGTCGTCATCGATCCGCGCCGGACGATGAGCGCTGATATTGCCGATATGCACCTTGCTATCCGCCCGGATGGAGATGTGGCGCTGTTTACCGGCCTGCTGGCACATCTCTCGGGCGGTAGTGCGATAGACCGCGCTTATGTCGAAAGCCACACGGCCGGTTTTGAAACCGCGATGTGGGCCGCAAGCGAGCACAGCCTGCCGGAGATCGCCGAGGCGACCGGCCTGACGCTTGCGGAGCTTATCTCCTTTTACGAATTGTTCGAGCGCACGCAAAAGACCGTCACCTGCTACAGCCAGGGCGTCAATCAGTCTGAAAGCGGCACCGACAAGGTCAACGCCATCATCAATTGCCATCTCGCCACTGGCCGCATTGGCCGGCCGGGCATGGGGCCGTTTTCATTGACCGGTCAGCCGAACGCCATGGGCGGACGCGAGGTCGGCGGGCTGGCGAACATGCTGGCCGCCCATATGGCCATCGAAAGTGCTGAAGATCGCAACCGCGTGCAGCGCTTCTGGGCCTCACCTGCCATCGCGCAGAAACCCGGCCTCAAGGCGGTGGATATGTTCCGGGCGGTGGCCGATGGCAGTATCAAGGCGCTGTGGATCATGGCCACAAACCCGGTCGTATCCATGCCGGATGCCGGTGCCGTCGAGGCGGCGATCAAGGCCTGTCCTTTCGTCGTTGTGTCCGATGTCACGGCCGATACGGATACCGCCCGCCACGCCCATGTTCTTCTGCCCGCACTCGGCTGGGGCGAAAAGGACGGCACCGTCACCAATTCCGAGCGGCGCATTTCCCGCCAGCGCGGCTTTCTCGATGCGCCCGGCGAAGCGAAGGCCGACTGGTGGCAGATGGCGGAAGTGGGCCGGCGCATGGGTTTCGACGCTGCCTTCACTTTTGGTCAGGCATCGGAGATTTTTGCAGAGCATGCGGCTCTTTCCGGTTTCGAGAATGCAGGGAGCCGCGATTTCGATATCAGCGGCATCGATGGGAATTCCTACGATGGGATGGCACCCTTCCAATGGCCGAAAGTCGGCCCCGGCGAGGCTGAAGTGACCCGCTTTTTCGCGGATGGTCGGTTTTACCATGCCGATGGCAAGGCCCGCTTCATCGCCACCGCCTTGCCGAAGACAGGCAGGACATCGGCAGACTATCCGCTGACGCTGAATACCGGCCGCATTCGCGATCAATGGCATACCATGACCCGCACCGGCAAAAGCGCCCGCCTCACCGCCCATATCGCCGAGCCTTTCGCCGAGCTTCATCCGCGCGACGCGCAGGCACTGGGCATAAAAAGTGCTGATCTGGTGGAGCTGGAAAGCCCGCATGGCAAGGTGCTGCTGCGGGCGCTGGTAAGCGAAAGGCAGGCGCGCGGCTCGGTCTTCGCGCCGATGCACTGGAACGATCAGTTTGCCTCGAAAGCGCGGATCGATGTGGTGGTCGCGCCGGTAACGGACCCGCATTCCGGTCAGCCCGCTTCGAAAAACGTGGCGGTGAAGGCAAGGCGTTTCGAAGCGAATGCCTATGGTTTTGCCATTTGCCGCAGCCAGCCCAACGCACCGGATTGTGCCTATTGGGCCATGGCCAAAGCGGATGGCGGCTATCGCATGGAGCTTGCTTTCGAGAGCGAGCCCCAGGACTGGACGCTCTGGGCGCGGCAGGTTTTCGGCATCGATGTCCGCATCGAACCGCTTGGTTACAACGACCGGCAGACGGGTGACCTGCGCCTCGCCTTCTTCGATGGTGAGACACTGCTTGCGGCATTGTTTATCGCCAAAGAGCCGGTCGCCGTTGCCCGCAGCTGGGCGATATCGCAGTTGAACGAGCGCCACGAGGATTTGCGCATGCGTTTTGCGCTGGTCGCCGGCCGTCCCGGTGCCGGCCGTGCCGATCCGGGCGCAACTGTCTGCTCCTGCTTTAATGTCGGGGTGAACCAGATCACCGCCGCCATCCGTGATGGTTGTCACAGTGTCGAAGCCATCGGCAAGGCGTTGAACGCCGGAACCAATTGCGGCTCCTGCCGCGCCGAAATCAGGGGGATCATCGATGGATGCCTTAAAACCGCAGCGGAATGAACCGGCCCGCATGGAAAGACTGGCCAAGCTGCCGGTCTTCTGGGGGCTCGAGGGCAAGCGTGTGGTTCTGGCGGGCGGATCGGAAGGCGCCGCCTGGAAGGCGGAACTTCTGCTGGCCTGCGGGGCGGAGGTGCATGTCTATTGCAGCAAAGGCGATTTGTCGGAGACTTTTGCGGCTCTTGTCGCAAGAAACTCATGCCTGAACATCCATGACCAGCCTTGGCATCCGGGCATATTCGAAAATGCCGAACTTGCGCTGGCGGATTGCGAAACGGATGTGGAGGCTGAAGCCTTTTATTCCGCCGCACGGGGGGCCGGTGTGCCCGTTAATGTCATAGACAAGCCGGAATTCTGCCAGTTCCAGTTCGGCTCCATCGTCAATCGCTCGCCGGTGGTGGTGTCGATCTCCACCGATGGCGCCGCCCCCATCTTGGCGCAGGCCATCCGCCGGCGCATCGAGACGTTGTTACCGCTGTCGCTGAAAGATTGGGGCGCGCTTGCCCAGACAATCCGCGAGCGCGCCAATCGACGTCTCGCGCCCGGACCGGCGCGGCGGTCTTTCTGGGAAAAATTCGTCGATCGCGCCTTTACCGAAAGGCTGGATGAGGACACCGAAGAGCGGCTGCTTGCGGATATCGCAACGCAGGCCGGGCGGAGGGAGCCGGCTGGCGGAAGGGTGACGCTGGTGGGCGCCGGACCGGGGGATGCCGAACTGCTGACGCTGAAGGCGGTGCGCGCCCTGCAGGCGGCGGACGTCATCCTGTTCGACGATCTCGTCTCGGCAGAGGTGCTGGAACTGGCGCGGCGGGAAGCCAAGCGCATGCTGGTCGGCAAACGCGGCGGCCGGGAAAGCTGCAAACAGGAAGACATCAACGATATGATGATCCGTCTCGCCAAGGCCGGCAAACGGGTGGTGCGGTTGAAATCCGGCGATCCGATGATCTTCGGTCGCGCCGGCGAGGAGATTGCGGCGCTGGAGGCCGAAAACATCCCGGTCGAGATCGTGCCCGGCATCACTGCCGCAAGCGCCATGGCCTCGCGCCTTGGTGTTTCCCTGACACATCGAGATCATGCCCAGTCGGTTCGCTTCGTCACCGGCCACTCCCGGCAGGGAAAGCTGCCGGAGAATATCGACTGGAAATCGCTTTCCAACCCCTCGATAACCACCGTCTTTTATATGGGCGGGCGAACCGCAGCCGGGATTCAATCCTCCCTGCTTGCTCATGGCATGCCTGCCTCAACGCCCGTTGCGATCATGATTTCCGTCAGCCGTTTAAATGAACGGCGCTGGTGCGGTTCGCTCGAGCAATTGGCTGCAGCGATTGAGAGGCTGGGCGTGAACGAGCCTGTGCTGATCGGCATCGGTGATGCGTTTGGTGTCGCATCCCCGGCAGTTTCGGGCCTTGGTACTGAGGGGTCGGTTGCGGCACCAGTTCAAAGAGCCGGCTAATAAGTTTACCAGGTGGTACGGGCGTGTCTTTCGCGCGTGCCCGCAAGTTGGTTGTTTTTGCCGCCACAAGACCCTCCCTTGACATTGGTTTTTCGTTCGCTCTTCAATAAAACGAAAAATTTGAAAGAGGAGGGAGGGTGAAATGCTGCTCACACCGCGTCAGGATGAAATCGTTGCGCTGGCGAAAGCGAACGGGCGGGTGCTCGTCGATGAGCTGGCGGCGCGGTTTTCCGTCACCCCCCAGACGATCCGCAAGGACCTCAACGATCTTTGCGATACGCGGGTGCTGACGCGCATCCATGGCGGCGCGCTTTTCCCGAGCGGCAATGAAAACGTCAAATACGAGGCGCGCCGGGCGATTGCTTCTGTCGAGAAACAGGCAATCGGGGCCGCTGCCGCTGCTCTCATCCCCAACAACTCGTCGCTTTTCATCAATATCGGCACGACGACCGAAGCGGTGGGCGAAGCGCTGGCGGACCATCACGAATTGATGGTGATCACCAATAATATAAACGTCGCCAACAGGTTAAGGGTATTTCCGGGCATAGAGGTGGTGATTGCCGGCGGCGTGGTCCGGGGCTCCGATGGTGGTATCGTCGGCGAGGCGGCGGTGGATTTCATCCGCCAGTTCAAGGTCGATTTCGCCGTCATCGGCGTTTCGGCGATCGATGAGGACGGGGCTCTGCTGGACTTCGACTTCCGGGAGGTCAAGGTGGCGCAGGCGATCATCTCCAATGCCCGCCATGTCATTCTGGTGTCGGATTCGCTGAAATTCGAACGCACCGCGCCGGTACGCATAGGCCATCTTTCGCAGGTTCACACCTTCATTACCGATCATTGTCCGGTTGATTCCATCCGCAGCATCTGTGCCGATCATGATGTCCGGTTGATCGAAACAGAGGCCCGCGACGCCTGATTCACGGGGCGTCGGAATTTCGTTTGACATTCGTTTTGTCTTCGAATTAGATGGTCATGCTTTCAATATATCGATGAGGAGAGCATCGATGAAAGCACGGGAGGGTGCATGTCTGACGAGGCAATTCACGATATTTTCGTGATCGGCGGCGGTATCAATGGCTGCGGCATTGCGCGCGACGCCGTCGGCAGAGGCTATTCCGTCGCACTTGCGGAAATGAACGATTTTGCCTCCGGCACCTCATCCGCCGCCACCAAGCTCATCCATGGCGGTTTGCGTTATCTCGAACATTATGAATTCCGCCTCGTGCGTGAAGCCCTGATGGAACGCGAGGTCCTGTGGGCCATGGCGCCGCACATCATCTGGCCGATGCGCTTCGTGCTGCCGTTCCAGAAGGGGGGCGTGCGTCCGGCCTGGCTCGTGCGGCTCGGGCTTTTCCTTTACGATCACCTCGGCGGCCGCAAGCTTCTGCCGGCCACCCGCTCGCTCGACCTGCGCCGTGATCCTGCCGGAAAGCCGTTGAAGCCGATTTTTGCCCGCGCCTTCGAATATTCCGACGGCTGGGTGGACGATGCCCGTCTGGTGGTGCTGAACGCCCGCGATGCCGCCAATCGCGGTGCCCTGATCCTTAACCGCACACAGGTTGTTTCCGCACGGCGCGAAGGCGGCTTCTGGTGGGTCGAAACGAAAAATGCGGACGGCGAAAGCAGGACCCACCGGGCGCGTATGCTGGTGAATGCTGCAGGCCCATGGGTCGACAAGGTTCTGTCTTCGACCTTCGGCAAGAACAATGTCCACAATGTCCGCCTCGTGCAGGGCAGCCACATCATCGTTCGCAAGAAATTTTCCGATCCGCGCGCCTATTTTTTTCAGAATCCGGACGGCCGCATCATCTTCGCCATCCCCTATGAACAGGACTTTACCCTGATCGGCACGACGGATCGCGACTATACCGGTGACCCCCGGGCTGTTAAGATCAGCGATGAGGAAATCAGCTATCTCTGCAGCGCGGCGAGCGAATATTTTTCCGAACCGGTGAAGCCGGCCGATATCGTCTGGACCTATTCCGGCGTGCGGCCGCTTTTTGATGACGGCGCTTCGAAGGCACAGGAGGCGACCCGCGATTATGTGCTGAAAACAGAAGGGGCGGAGGGCGAGGCGCCGCTTCTCAATATTTTCGGCGGCAAGCTCACCACCTATCGGCGGCTTGCCGAACATGCTCTTGAAAAAATCGGCGATGCATTGGGTAAAAAGGGCGCGCCCTGGACGGCGGGTTCACATCTGCCAGGCGGGAATTTCGGTGCCGAGGCCTATGGCGCGGAGGTTACCGCCTTGCGGTCGCGTTATCCCTTTCTCGACGAGCGTCATGCCAAGCGGCTTGTCCGCTGCTATGGCACGGATGCGGCGGCGATGATCGGCAATGCGGCAGATGTGGCAGCGCTGGGCCGGCATTTCGGCGGCACGCTTTATGAGGCTGAGGTTCGCTGGCTGATGGCGCGGGAATGGGCGCTGACGGCGGAAGATATTCTGTGGCGCCGCACCAAACAGGGGCTTTTCCTGACCTCTGAAGAGGTGCGCGGGCTGGAAAGCTATATCGAAGACATTGCAGGTGAACGCTTGAAGGCAATCTGACGATCCGATCGAAAAGCGGAGGAGGCTTTGGATCACCATGCTTGAATTGCGAAACGTCTCGAAGATGGTGGGTGGTGAATATCATATTCATCCGACCGATCTGACGTTGCAGCGCGGAAGTCTGAACGTCCTGCTTGGACCGACGCTTTCGGGCAAGACGACGCTGATGCGGCTGATGGCCGGGCTGGACAAGCCGAGCGGCGGCTCGATCATCTTTAATGGTGAGGATGTGACCGGCTGGCCGGTGCAGAAGCGCAACGTCGCCATGGTCTACCAGCAGTTCATCAATTACCCGGCGCTGAGCGTTTATGAGAATATCGCTTCGCCGATGCGGGTTGCCGGCAAGGATCAGTCGACCATCGACCGGGAGGTGAGGAAGGCCGCCGAGCTTCTGAGGCTGACGCCCTATCTCGACCGCACGCCTCTCAATCTTTCTGGCGGCCAGCAGCAGCGCACGGCGCTTGCCCGCGCCATTGTCAAGAACGCCAATCTGGTGCTGCTCGATGAGCCGCTCGCCAATCTCGATTACAAGCTGCGCGAGGAATTGCGCGAGGAGCTGCCGCGCATCTTCGCAGAGTCCGGCGCGATCTTCGTTTATGCTACGACGGAACCTTCCGAAGCGCTGCTTCTGGGCGGCAATACGGCGACCCTCAACGAGGGAAGGGTGACGCAGTTCAGCCGCACGATCGAGGTCTATCGGCAGCCGGTGGATATTGTGACTGCGGAAATCTTTGCCGATCCGCCGCTCAACACCATCGAGGTCATCAAGACGGGTAACGCCTTCACGCGCGCCGATAAGGCTGTGGTTGCGGTGCCGGCGCATCTTGCCGCCGTGCCGGATGGACCTTTGACCATTGCCTTCCAGCCGCATCATCTTTTCCCGCATGCGAAGGGCGAGGCACGGCAATCCATCCGCGCGCGGACGCTGATTTCGGAAATCGCGGGATCGGAGAGCTTCGTGCATGTGGAATTTTTCGGCCGGCGCTGGGTGATGCTGGCGCATGGTATCCACGACATTGAACCGGACAGGGATATCGAGCTGTTTCTCGATACAAAACACCTGATGGCCTTTGACGCGAATGGTCGCGCCATCGGCGAAGCGGCCTGAGGGGAGATCGGTCATGGCACGTATCACGCTCGATCATATCCGCCACGCCTATAATGCCAAGGCGCAGGCTGCCGGCGATTATGCGCTGAAAGAAGTGCATCACGAATGGGAGGATGGCGGGGCCTATGCGCTGCTCGGGCCTTCGGGCTGCGGCAAGACCACGCTGCTCAACATCATTTCCGGCCTGCTGCGCCCCTCCGAAGGCCGCATCGCCTTCGACGGAACCGACGTGACCGATTTCGCCACCGAGGACCGAAATATCGCTCAGGTGTTCCAGTTCCCGGTCGTCTATGACACGATGACGGTCTATGACAATCTCGCCTTTCCGTTGCGCAACCGGCATGTACCGGAAGCGGAGGTCGACCGACGGGTCCGGGAAATCCTTGAGATGACCGATCTCTCCGGCATGGCCAAACGCCATGCTCGCGGGCTGACGGCAGACCAGAAGCAGAAGATTTCGCTGGCGCGCGGTCTGGTGCGCTCGGACGTCAACGCCATTCTTTTTGACGAACCGCTGACGGTCATCGATCCGCATATGAAATGGGTGCTGCGCTCGCAGCTGAAGCGCCTGCACCGCCAGTCCGGTTTCACCATGGTCTATGTCACGCATGACCAGACCGAGGCGCTGACCTTCGCCGACAAGGTGGTGGTCATGTATGACGGGCAGATCGTTCAGATCGGCACGCCCGCCGAGCTTTTCGAGCGTCCGGGACATACATTCGTCGGTTATTTCATCGGCTCGCCGGGCATGAATGTATTGCCCGCCAGCATCGAGGGGACGACGGCTGTGGTCGGCGGTCTTGGTGTACCGCTTGCCGGTGCGCCAAAGGTTGACGCGGCGCAACGCATCGAGATCGGCATCCGTCCGGAATTCGTCCGGCTGGAGCGCGGCGGCATGCCGATCAGCATCGACAAGGTCGAGGATATCGGCCGACAGAAGATCGTCCGTGCCCGGTTTGCCGGCCAGAAGCTGGCAATCGTTGTCGCTGAAGACGAGGAAATTCCGGCGGAAGCGGGTGTGCGCTTCGACCCTGCTGCGATCGGCGTCTTCGCTGATTCCTGGCGTGTGAAGATGGGAGCCTGACCATGGAAAAAAGCTGGAACAACAAGGCGTGGTTCATGGTGCTGCCGGTGCTGGTGCTGGTCGCCTTCTCCGCCGTCATTCCGCTGATGACCGTCGTGAATTATTCGGTGCAGGATACCTTCGGCAACAACCAGTTCTTCTGGGCAGGAACGCAATGGTTCGAGGAAATTCTGGCATCGGACCGTTTCTGGGATGCGCTTGGGCGCAATCTCCTGTTCTCCGGTATCATCCTGGCGATTGAAATTCCGCTCGGCATCTTCATTGCGCTCAAGATGCCGAAATCCGGCATCGGCGTGCCGATCTGCCTCGTTACCATGGCGCTGCCGCTTTTGGTGCCGTGGAACGTCGTCGGTACAATCTGGCAGGTCTTCGGCCGCAGCGATATCGGGCTGCTCGGCTATTATGCCAATCAGCTCGGGCTGGACTACAACTATGTCAACGATCCGGTCGATGCATGGATCACGGTCGTCATCATGGATGTATGGCACTGGACGAGCCTTGTGGTCCTCCTGTGTTACGCCAGCCTCGTCTCCATACCTGATGCCTATTATCAGGCGGCACGGATCGACGGCGCGTCGCGTTTTGCGGTGTTCCGGTTCATCCAGCTGCCGAAGATGAAGCGTGTTCTGCTGATCGCCTTCCTGCTGCGTTTCATGGACAGTTTCATGATCTATACCGAGCCCTTCGTCGTCACCGGCGGCGGTCCGGGTAACTCGACCACTTTCCTGTCCATCGATCTCGTGAAGATGGCGCTCGGCCAGTTCGACCTCGGGCCGGCGGCGGCCATGTCGCTGATCTACTTCCTCATTATCCTGCTGTTGTCCTGGGTGTTCTACACCGTGATGACCAGCCACGACGCGGAGACCTGAGACATGAGTGCCTCCAATGTCACCACAGGTGTGGAACGCAACGGCATCGGCAATTCGCCGGTGAGAGCGGCAGCCACAGGGCGTTCCGGCCTCGCCGTCAATGCGCGGCGTCGCCACCATGGGCCGTCGCGTTTTTCCTGGCTGGTGCCGACGATCTATATTCTGCTGCTGCTGGTGCCGATCTACTGGCTCGTTAATATGAGCTTCAAGACGAACACGGAAATCGTGTCTTCCATGACGCTTTATCCACACCAGCCGACGCTGCAGAACTACAGGACGATCTTCACAGATTCGTCCTGGTATTCGGGCTACATCAATTCGATCATCTACGTTGTCATGAACATGGTGATCTCGGTGGCCGTGGCGCTGCCGGCGGCCTATGCCTTCTCGCGTTACCGGTTCCTGGGCGACAAGCACCTGTTCTTCTGGCTTTTGACCAACCGCATGGCGCCGCCCGCCGTTTTCGCGCTGCCGTTCTTCCAGCTTTATTCGGCCTTCGGGCTGATCGACACGCAAATCGCCGTGGCACTCGCACATTGCCTCTTCAACGTGCCACTCGCGGTATGGATTCTCGAGGGCTTCATGTCCGGCGTGCCGAAGGAAATCGACGAGACCGCCTATATTGACGGCTATTCCTTCCCGAAATTCTTCGTGAAGATTTTCATGCCGCTCATTGCTTCCGGCATCGGTGTCGCCTGCTTCTTCAGCTTCATGTTCTCGTGGGTCGAGCTTCTGATCGCCCGCACGCTGACGACGACGGACGCCAAGCCGATTGCCGCGACGATGACGCGTACCGTCTCCGCCGCCGGCATGGACTGGGGCCTGCTTGCCGCTGCCGGCGTACTGACGCTCATTCCGGGCGCGCTGGTGATCTGGTTCGTGCGTAATTACATCGCCAAGGGCTTTGCGCTGGGGAGGGTTTGACCATGACGAAGATGCCCGATTTTACCTGGATGGCATGGACCTGGCAGACGGCTGCGTTCTTCGCCGCCATTGCCCTGCTGCTCGTCGGCATGTGGTTCTGGGAATATCTTTCGCCCGGCGGCAATCCCCGCTTCGGCCTTTTGCGCTTCGAGACAACGCGCGGTGACAGGCTGTTCATCTCGCTGCTTGGCAGCGCCTTCATTCATCTCGCATGGCTCGGGCTGGTTGGCCCGAACCTGTGGTGGGCTCTTGCTCTATCCTTGGTCTACGCCATCGGCGTTTTCCGTTTTGTCTAGAGCAGAAAAGAAAGGTGCGGCGGAGGAAAACCGCACCCGGGAGACTTCATGCAATCGCAACCCTTGGGAGGATTGATATGCGACGGCATCTGATGACGACGACGGCAGCCATGCTGCTGGCAATGACGGGTTCCGCTTTCGCCGGAATGGAGGAAGCAAAGCAGTTTCTGGACAAGGAAATCGGCGACATGTCGTCGCTTTCGCGTGGCGATCAGGAAAAGGAGCTGCAATGGTTTGTCGATGCCGCGAAACCTTTCGCGGGCATGGAAATCAAGGTCGTTTCCGAATCGCTCACGACCCATGAATATGAATCCAAGGTTCTGGCTCCGGCCTTCACCGCCATTACCGGCATCAAGGTCACGCACGACCTGATCCAGGAAGGTGACGTCGTCGAAAAAATCCAGACCCAGATGCAGACCGGCCAGAACCTTTATGACGGCTGGGTCAATGACAGCGACCTCATCGGCACCCATTGGCGCTACCAGCAGGTGCGCAACCTGACGGACTTCATGGCCAATGAAGGCAAGGACGTCACCAATCCCGGCCTCGACCTCAAGGACTTCATCGGCAGCGCCTTTACGACGGCCCCGGACAAGAAGCTCTACCAGCTTCCCGACCAGCAATTCGCGAACCTTTACTGGTTCCGTTACGACTGGTTCAACAACGAAAAGAACAAGGCCGATTTCAAGGCCAAATATGGTTATGACCTCGGCGTGCCGGTCAACTGGTCGGCCTATGAGGATATTGCTGAATTCTTCACCGGCCGTGATGTCGACGGGAAGAAGGTCTTCGGCCACATGGATTACGGCAAGAAGGATCCGTCGCTCGGCTGGCGCTTCACCGATGCCTGGCTTTCCATGGCCGGCAACGGTGACAAGGGCCTGCCGAACGGCTTGCCTGTCGATGAATGGGGCATCAAGGTCAACGACAAGTCGCAGCCGGTCGGCTCCTGCGTGGCGCGCGGCGGTGATACCAACGGTCCGGCTTCGGTCTATTCCATCGAGAAATATCTTGAATGGCTGAAGAAATATGCGCCGCCGGAAGCGCAGGGCATGACCTTCTCCGAATCCGGTCCGGTGCCGGCGCAGGGCAATATCGCCCAGCAGATCTTCTGGTACACGGCGTTTACCGCTGATATGGCCAAGCCCGGCCTGCCGGTCGTGAACGAGGACGGTTCGCCGAAATGGCGCGTCGCACCTTCGCCGCATGGCGTCTACTGGAAGGACGGCATGAAGCTCGGTTATCAGGATGTGGGTTCGTGGACGCTGATGAAATCCACGCCCGACGACCGCGCCAAGGCCGCCTGGCTCTATGCGCAGTTCGTGACCTCCAAGACCGTGGATGTGAAGAAGAGCCATGTGGGTCTGACCTTCATTCGTGACACCACCATCCACCACAAGAGCTTTACCGACCGTGCATCCAAGCTCGGTGGTCTGATCGAGTTCTATCGCTCGCCGGCCCGTGTGCAGTGGTCGCCGACCGGCACCAACGTTCCGGATTATCCGAAGCTGGCGCAGCTGTGGTGGCAGGCAATCGGCGATGCTTCGTCGGGTGCGAAGACCGCGCAGGCGGCGATGGACTCTCTCTGCGCCGAGCAGGAAAAGGTCATGAGCCGTCTGGAACGCGCTGGTGTGCAGGGCGATATTGGCCCGAAGCTGGCGGAAGAACATGATATCGAATACTGGAACAAGGACGCCGTTTCGAAGGGCAATCTGGCGCCGCAGCTGAAGATCGCCAACGAAAAGGAAAAGCCGGTCACCGTCAATTACGACGAACTGGTCAAAAGCTGGCAGAAATAATTCTGCATGAAATCTTAAACCGGGGCGGCTTTGCCGCCCCGTCATTGTGTTTGAAAGGGAGTGACATGATGGGCGGTTATATTCTGGCGATCGATCAGGGAACGACATCGACCCGGTCGATGGTCTTTGATCGCGACATGCGGGTCATCGGTGTCGGACAGCGAGAATTTCCGCAACATTTCCCGGCCTCCGGCTGGGTCGAACACGATGCCGAGGATATCTGGAAAAGCGTGCTTGAAACGATCCGGCTGGCGCTTGCCGATGCCGGTATCGCCGCGTCCGATATTGCGGCCATCGGCATCACCAACCAGCGCGAAACGACCGTGCTCTGGGACCGCAACACCGGCGAGGCCGTGCATCGTGCCGTAGTCTGGCAGGATCGGCGTGCCGCACCCATCTGCGAAGATCTGAAACGCCGCGGACTGGAGCCGCTTTTTTCCAAAAAGACCGGGCTGCTGCTCGACCCCTATTTTTCCGGCACCAAGCTGAAATGGCTTCTCGACAGCGTCAGTGGCCTTCGCGAAAAAGCCGTGAAGGGAGAAATCTGCTTCGGCACGGTCGACAGTTTCCTGATCTACCGTCTCACCGGCGGCCGACGCCATGTGACCGACGCCACCAATGCCTCGCGCACGCTGATCTACAATATCGAAGACAACGCCTGGGATGACGAACTGCTGTCGATCCTCGACATTCCGCGCGCGATGCTGCCGGAGGTGCTTGATTGCGCCGCCGATTTTGGCGTCACGGACAAATCGCTGCTGGGCGCGGAAATTCCGATCCTTGGCGTCGCCGGCGACCAGCAGGCGGCGGTGATCGGCAATGCCTGCTTCGAGCCGGGCATGATGAAATCCACCTATGGCACGGGCTGCTTCGCGCTCCTTAATACCGGCACAGACCGGGTAGCATCCACCAACCGGTTGCTGACAACGATTGCCTATCGTCTCGATGGCGTGACGACCTATGCGCTTGAAGGTTCGATCTTCATTGCCGGTGCCGCCGTGCAATGGCTGCGTGATGAGCTTGGTTTCATCTCGGTTGCGTCTGAAGTCAGCGCGCTTGCCGAAAAGGCCGATCCCAATCAGCGTGTTTATCTGGTGCCGGCCTTTACCGGTCTTGGCGCGCCCTATTGGGATGCCGAGGCGCGCGGCGCGATTTTCGGCTTAACGCGCGGCACCGGTCCCGCGGAATTTGCGCGCGCGGCGCTGGAAAGCGTTGCCTACCAGACCTTTGACCTTCTGGATGCCATGCGCAAGGACTGGGCGGGTGACAATGGCAAAACGGTGCTGAGGGTCGATGGCGGCATGGTCGCCTCCGACTGGACCATGCAGCGGCTGGCGGATATTCTTGCGGCACCCGTGGACCGGCCAGTCTTTCTTGAAACGACCATTCTCGGTGCGGCCTGGCTTGCGGCTTCCCGCGCGGGCATCTGGCCGGACCGTAAGGCCTTTGCCGACCATTGGCGGCGTGACCGCCGATTCAGTCCCGATATGGAGGATAGCGAGCGGAAAAACGCCATTGCCGGCTGGCGCGACAGCGTCGGCCGCTGCCTTTCGAAACGGGAAAACTAGAGCATTTCCAGCAAAAGTGCGTCGCGGTTTTATGTTCGGGTAACACGCAGGGAAATCTATACGAAGCTGCCGGGTGCGATGCTCTTGCTCGACACAAGGTCGGAAAGGGCGCGCACCAGCTTCGCATCCGCGCCCTTGCTCGGCTGGAGCACGAATTCCACATCTTCCAGAGCTGGCAGCAAGCCGGGTGCAATTTCCTTGAGGCCGGCCGGCGCCATGCTGCGGGGCTGCACCAGAATGCCCATGCCCGCTCTTGCAGCGGCAGTAAGTCCACTCAGGCTGCCGCAGGTGCAGACGATCCGCCAGGACAGGCCGGCTCGGTCCAATGCTTCCTGCGCTGCCTTTCTGGTAATGCTCGGCGGCGGAAAGGCGATCAGCGGCAGGGCATCCGGCTGGGCGAGCATGCGCTCCGGGTCGCGCGCCAGCCAGACGAGCGGTTCGCGGTAGAGGAAATGCCCGAGCTTGTCGCCGAGACGGCGTTTGGCCAGCACCACATCCAGCTCACCATTGTCCTGCATCTGGTAAAGCACGCCGCTCAGCGAAACCGTCAGCTCCAGATCCACCAGCGGATAAAGCCGGATGAACTCCTCCAGAATGGCCGTCAGGCGGCTGGCCACGAAATCCTCTGAAACACCAAGCCTCAATCGCCCGCGCAGGCGGGTTTCGCTAAACAGCGATGAGACCTTGCTGTCGATATCAAGCATGTTGCGGGCGTAACCGAGCAGCGCCTCCCCTTCGCCAGTCAGCTTCACTTGATGGGTGCTGCGCGCAATCAGACGGCGACCAAGCGCGGCCTCAAGCCTTTGGATATGCTGGCTGACAGTGGATTGGCCAATGCCCAGCCGCTCGGCAGCGAGCGTGAAACTGCCGGTTTGCTGAAGCATGACGAAGCTGGCAAGATGTTGAAGGTTCAGCATTATCTCAAATCATGATAACTGTTAATCTTTGCATCGGAAATCATGATGAGCGATAGTGACGCGCGTTTCAAGCAAAACCGATGCCGGAAAGACCTCCCATGACCCGCTTTTTGCCCGACCGTTTCACCATGATGCTGGTGGCCACCGTGATTTTGGCTTCCATCCTGCCAATCAGCGGCGAGCCGGCGGAATATTTCGGGCTTGCGACAAAACTCGCGATCGCTTTGCTGTTCTTCCTGCACGGTGCGCGGCTTTCGCGGGATGTGGTGATTGCGGGCATTCTGCACTGGCGCCTGCATCTGGCGATCCTGCTTGTCACCTTCGGCCTTTTCCCGCTTCTCGGCGTGGCGTTGGGCTTCATTCCCGAAAGCATCCTGCCGGCCCCGCTTTATATGGGCGTGTTGTTTCTCTCCGTGCTGCCATCCACCGTGCAGTCCTCCATCGCCTTCACCTCCATGGCGGGCGGGAACGTGCCGGCGGCGATCTGTTCGGCCTCGGCTTCGAATATTTTCGGCATGTTCCTGACACCGCTGCTGGTCGGCTTTCTGTTCACGGTGGGCGGCCATGGCGGCGGATTTTCGCTGGATGCCTTCCTGCAAATCTTCCTGCAGCTGCTTTTGCCCTTCATCGTTGGTCAGGTGCTGCAGCCGTGGATCGGCGAGTGGATCCGGGCGCGCAAGAAACTGCTCTCCCCCGTCGATCGCGGTTCGATCCTGATGGTTGTTTACCTGGCGTTTTCCGATGCCGTTATCGAGGGTATCTGGCACACGTTTTCTCTCCGGGATATCGGCGTGGTCATCATCATCAACATCCTGCTTCTGGCGCTGGTTCTGTGCGTAACGATGTTCGGCAGCCGTCTGCTCGGTTTCGACAAGGCGGATGAAATCACCATCACTTTCTGTGGTTCGAAGAAGAGCCTTGCCAGCGGCGTGCCCATGGCGGGTGCGATCTTCGCCGGCCAGAGCATTGGTGCAATCGTTCTGCCGATCATGCTCTTCCATCAGATTCAGCTGATGGTCTGTGCGGTGCTGGCCCAGCGTTATGCCCGCAAGGCGCATGAAAAGGCCGCGATCGCGCAAACGACGGCTGCGGAAGGTGTGACGGCATCCGCTCGCTGACGGGATTTCCACAAACAAAAACGGCCCCGTGAAGGGGCCGTTCGTTTTACATGTCAGAAAAGCTTAGTTGACCTGGGCCGGCGAAATCTGGGCTTCGATCGTCTTCGGCGCATCGGCGCTGTCGGACGAGATCGCGATGCGGCGCGGCTTCATGGCTTCCGGAATATTGCGGACGAGGTCGATATGGAGCAGGCCGTTCTTCAGGGAAGCGGTCTGGACTTCGACATGGTCGGCAAGCTGGAAGCGGCGTTCGAAAGCGCGCGTGGCGATGCCGCGATAGAGAAACTCGCCTTCAGTGGCCTTTTCATCTGCGGACTTCTCGGCCTTCACCGTCAGTGCATTGGCGCGGGATTCGATGCTGAGTTCGGTTTCATCGAAACCGGCGACCGCCATGGTGATGCGATAGGTGTTTTCACCGGTCCGCTCAATATTATAGGGCGGATAGGACTGTGCCTGTTCGGGCTGGCCGAGGCCGTCGAGCATCGAAAAAAGACGGTCGAAGCCGACGGTGGAACGATAGAGGGGGGAAAAATCAACGTGACGCATGGTGTCCTCCTTAAGAAGCGACTGTTTGCGGTTAAGTCCGGCGTCCCGTTCTGGCGACGGCCGGACATTGGGCGCGGTCCCGTTCTGGCGACCGCATGAAGGAGATGGGAATGGTCCGGCATCGCGTCAAGGGGTGGGCGCGACATGAACCATGGCTGAACATCCGGTTCCGGCATCGTTCAGTTTGAGAGCCATAAAACTTCGGTCATCGGAGACATTCTCCGTGGACAGAAGCAATAACGTCCCTTCTTCTTCTGTCTTACTGGCCGGAACCGCGACTGCTTTAACCGACGGTTCCGGCAATTTTTTCTTTGACCTTCCCGCGCCGCCGACCTATCCCGAAAGGGCAGAAAAGCCGGAAAAGACCGATGATCGAAGCCACATTGCGCGCCAGTGAAGACAACCCGGTTCCCGACAACCATACTGTCGGATATTTTACCGGCCATGGCGGCAAGCAGCTTCGATATGCGATCTTTCGTTCCAGCCGCCACATTGCCCGCGGAACGGTGGTGTTGCTGCATGGCAGGAACGAATGCATCGAAAAATATTTCGAGACCGTCACCGATCTGACAGCCATGGGCTTCTGGGTCGCAACCTTCGACATGCGCGGGCAGGGCGGCTCCGAAAGGCTCCTGAAAAAACCGGGCGTCGGGCATGTGCGGCGCTTTTCAGACTATCAGCGCGATATAAGCCTTTTTCTCGAACAGGTGGTGCTGCCGGATACGCGGCTACCTTTCTTCATGATTGCCCATTCCACCGGCGCGCTCGCGGCACTTGCCGCCGCATCCGGCCTGTCGAACCGGATTGACCGTCTGGCGCTGTGTTCGCCATTCATCGAGCTGGATAACCAGCAATCCGTTCCCGCGCCCGTCATCCGGGTGGTTGCGACGGCCTTGAGCCTTGTCGGTCTGGGAAGGATTCAACTCGGCAAGGATCAGCGTGAGCGGGATTTCGATGGCAACCCGCTGACCTCGGATGCAAGGCGTTTTGCCCGAAATCTCTCACTGCACAGGCAGTTTCCGGAACTGTTTATCGGCGCCCCCACAGCGCGGTGGGTCCATGAAGCGCTGAAGACCATGGGGCGGGTGACTCGTCAGGATCACCTGACGAACATAAATATTCCCACCCTCATTCTGGCGCCGATGCTGGATACGATCACGCCTTACAAGGCGCAGGAAGAGCTATCGCGCAATTTCCGGGCGGCGCAGCTTCTTCCCATCACCGGTGCGCGCCACGAATTGCTGCATGAGCGTGACGTTTTCCGCAAACAGGCACTGGCGGCCATCGACGCGTTTTTCGCGCCGGAGTGATGGCCGCTTGAGCCAAGCGCCTAGAGTTTTGAGAGAATGGCAAGCGCCTGTTCGTGCACGGCCTTGGAGCCGGCGGCCAGAATGCGGCCGCCATCTTCCGGACGTCCACCATCCCAGGTGGTGATGATGCCGCCGGCCTGCTCGATCACGGGAATAAGCGCGCCGACATCATAGGGCTTCAGGCCGGATTCGATCACCAGATCGACATGTCCGGCCGCAAGCAGGCAATAGGCGTAACAATCCACGCCGTAACGGAAAAGGCGAGCCTGGCCCTGCACCTTTTCGTACAAGGGTCTTTCTTCCGCGGTGAAGATATGCGGGCTTGTGGTGAAGAGCACCGCATCCGATAGAGACGCGCAATCACGCGTGTGGATCTTCTTTTCGCCGTCGGGTCCGAAATACCACGCCGCTTCGCCATCGGCGAAATAACGCTCTTTCGTGAAGGGCTGGTCCATGATGCCCATCGTGGCGCGCCCGGCTGACTGGAAGCCGATCAGTGTGCCCCAGACCGGTACGCCGGAAATGAAGGCGCGGGTGCCGTCGATCGGGTCGATGACCCAGATATGATCGCGGTCGAGACCGACATTGCCATGTTCTTCGCCAAGAATGCCGTGCTGCGGAAAACGGTCTTCGATGAGCGCGCGAATCGCGGTTTCCGCCGCCTGATCGCCTTCCGTCACCGGATCGTAGCCACCATCCTGCTTGTTGGTGACGGCAATGCCCGTGCGGAAGCGGGGAAGCGTCTCGGCGCTGGCGGCATCGGCAAGTTTGAAGAAGAAATCCCGATCGGGCAGCAGCATGCGAAACCTCATTGCCTGAATGGTGGCCTAAACTCTGTGGCGCAATGCATAAACCGGAATCACGCCCGCCGTCCACTCATACGGATGCCGGAGCCGGCGTTTCCATATTTTTGGGCATAAGCATAAAAAATAGGCAAAAAATAAAGTGATTGACAATTGTGCAGTGGCTGCGTAAATTCACCCTACAGTCTTTGACTGTAAATACCCTCCTTGGGTGTTTCCTCCCTAGACTTGACCGCGCCAAGGCGCGGTTTTTTTTGCCCGGACACGGGCGGGCGATGCGGGATAACGAGCTGGAATACCGGTAATTCGGGGTGCTATTCGGCGGCGAGCGATGTTTCGATCGCGTATTCCGAAACGAAGGCGCCGAGCTGGCGCATGAAAATTTCCAGCGATGCCTGAATGGCGGGAAAATCGGCTTTTTTCAGAAGCGTCTTTTCATCCACATAAAGCGCCCGGTTGACCTCGATCTGCAGTGCGTGGAGGGATCGGATCGGCCGCCCGTAATGTTCGGTGATGAAGCCGCCGGCATAGGGTTTGTTGCAGACTGCGACGAAACCCAGCTCCTCGAGAAAATGCAGGGCGGCGCGGGAGACTTCCTGGGATGCGCTGGTGCCGTAACGGTCGCCGATGATCACGTCCGGTCTCAGATTCGAGCCGGCGACGCGGATATTGCCCGGCATGGAATGGCAGTCGATCAGCACGGCCATGCCGAAATGCGCATGGGTGCGTGAAAGCAGTCGGCGCAGGCAGGCGTGATAGGGTTTGTAGATCGTTTCGATCCGCGAGAGCGCTTCGTCCACCGGCAGGCGATGGGCATAGATATCCATATTTTCGGCGACGATGCGTGGCACGGTTCCGAGGCCGCCGGCGACCCGCATGGAGCCGATATTGGCGTAAGGCGGCAACGTGCCCTCGAACATGCGCGGATCGAGCTCATAAGGCTCGCGATTGACGTCGAGATAGGCGCGCGGAAAATTCGCTTTCAGAAGCGGGGCGCCGATCTCGGGCGCCACAGCGAACAGTTCATCGACGAAGTGATCTTCGGAACGGCGGATTTCATGCGAATCGAGCCGCGCCGATTCCAAGAAGGAGATGGGATAACAACGGCCGCTATGGGGTGAATTATAGACAAATGGCAGGGTTTGAACGGCAGGTTCCGTTACTTCAAACAGCTCATATTCACCCGTGACCCAGTCCATTCCGTGCCATTTACCATGTCGCAAACTATCAGGATGTTCATGTTGCCAGTTACGGTGCGGCAAGTCCATACTATCGCCCAAGCAGCGCTATACCGATTCACGCGTTCACAGGATATTTACCGTGAAAATCCTATAATCGGGCTAGGGTATTCCAAACATTGAGCAGTTACGGTCACTTATGATGAATCAGAAAATTCTTCTCGCTGAAGACGACAACGATATGCGCCGCTTTCTCGTCAAGGCGCTGGAAAAAGCCGGTTACAAGGTTTCTTCCTTCGACAACGGCGCAAGCGCCTATGACCGGCTTCGCGAAGAGCCTTTTTCGCTGCTGCTGACCGATATCGTCATGCCCGAAATGGATGGCATCGAGCTTGCGCGTCGCGCCACCGAACTCGACCCCGACCTGAAAGTGATGTTCATCACCGGCTTTGCGGCCGTTGCACTGAACGCCGATTCGAAGGCTCCGAAGGACGCCAAGGTGCTTTCCAAGCCGTTCCATCTGCGTGATCTCGTGGATGAGGTCAACAAACTCCTTGTGGCGTAGGGCCTCTCAAAAAACCTTCACAAAACCGAAAAAAAGCAGTTGACGCATGAACCGGTTTTGTGGTCTATCCGCCGCCACGGAGGGCGTGTAGCTCAGCGGGAGAGCACTACGTTGACATCGTAGGGGTCACAGGTTCAATCCCTGTCACGCCCACCATCCGAATTTATGAAAAGGGTTTCTGAGCAATCAGAAACCCTTTTTGCGTTTCTGGCTCAGCCATGGTCCAGCCCTTCTTATCCGTGAGCAAACCTATAGCCGATGCGGCACTCACTATTCACGCTGGCCACATGGTCGCTGGTGATCGGCTTTTTCGCTTAATGCTCTTTTGCAATAAATTTCACAATACAAAATAAAATTCAAAGCCGTTGACGTGCCCGGTTTTTCCCGCTATCTCAGTGGTCATGCAATAAATTACGCATAGTAAAATTTATTGCGGACTAAGTCATTGTCCTTGGGAGGGGAATATGTTGGCTTTTCTGAAATCGACCGCTGCCGCGGGTGTTTTGACCGTGGCGATGACCGCTGGTGCCGCTTCGCCGGCCACCGCTGCAAGCAAATTCGCGTGCGAGCCGGGTGAGACCTATGTGATGAACGTCATGGTTTCCAGCCACCCTTATTGGGTGCCGGTCTTCGAGGGGTTCAAGCAGGCCGCCAAGGCGCTTGGCTGCGAGGCCGTCTTCACCGGTACGCCGGAATATGACATCACCAAGCAGATCGCGTCCTTCGAGCAGGAGCTGGTGAAGAAGCCGAAAGGCATCCTGCTGCACCCGATGCAGGCGGATCCCTTTATCGAACCCATCAACAAGGCAATTGCGTCCGGTATTTCCGTGACGACCTTCGCAGCGGATTCCCCGAAGTCGAAGCGCACCGCCTATATCACTTCGGACAATGTTGCCGAGGCGAAATTTGCGGCCGATGAAATCGTCAAGAAGCTCGGTGAAAAGGGTGAATATGCGGTTCTGGAAAATCCGGGCCAGAGCAATCACGATCTGCGCGTCACCGCCCTCATCGACTATATGGGGCGTACCTATCCTCAGATGAAGCTGGTTGGCAGGCAGGCCACAAACCAGGACGCCAATGTCGCCTATCAGGCGGTCGGCGCTCTCCTGCAGGCAAACCCCAATCTGGGCGCGCTCTGGATTCCGGAAGCTGGTTCTGCCGAAGGTGCGACGACTGCGGTTCTGGAAGCGAAAAAGAAAGTGCTCATCCTGCACGCGGATATCACGCCGGCGACGCTGGAACACATCAAGCAGGGCAATATCTACATGTCCATCAATCCTAATCAGGGGGTTCAGGGTTTCATGGGTTTCATGAACACGTTTCTGGGCGCCCATTCGGACCTGATCGATCCATTCAACGACTATAAGGTTTCCGGCTTCAATCCGATGCAGGTACCTTCGATGGACAATGGTTTCGCTGTCATCACCAAGGCGAATGCCGCTTCCTTCGATCTCAATGAGTATATGAAAGGACGCTGACGCGTCGCTCTTAAAAAACCGGCGAGGTTTTTTTGCCTCGCCGGTCACAAGGGAAGCAGGTTCGGGAGGGCGTTATGGGTGAGGTCATCCTCAGCATGACGAATATTCACAAGGCGTTCGGGCCCGTGCGCGCATTGCGTAGTGCCGCACTTGAACTGCGGCGCGGCGAAATCCACGCGCTCGCTGGTGAAAACGGTGCGGGCAAGTCGACGCTGATGCATATTATCGACGGCATTCTGCAGCCGGATGGCGGGGAAATCCTGCTGGATGGCAAACCGGTCCGCATATCTTCGCCCAATGCGGCGAACAGGCTGGGCATCGGTTTCGTGCATCAGGAGATCGCGCTCTGCCCGGAGATTTCGGTCGCCGAAAATATGTACATGTCGGAGACCGGCCAGAGCCGCTCCTGGTTCATGAATTATAGCGATCTGGAAAAACGGGCCGCAACGGTGCTGCGGGAGATCGGCGATATCGATCCCGCCCGCCGGGCGGGCGACCTGTCGATTTCGCAGCAGCAGATCGTCGAGATCGCCAAGGCGCTGACGCTCGATTGCCGTATCCTGATCCTCGACGAGCCGACGGCGGCGCTGACCGAGACCGAGGCACAGACGCTTTTCAGGATCATGCACCGGCTGGCGGCGCGTGGCATTGCCATCATCTATATCTCCCACCGCATGGCGGAGATTTTCGAACATTGCGACCGCATCACGGTCATGCGCGACGGCTGCCATATCAGGACGGAGAATATTGCCGACATCTCCCCGGAAGAGGTCGTCAACAGCATGGTGGGGCGTGTTCTCGACAAGCTCTACCCACCGAAACTGGCGGATGATGAAAAATCGGACGAGGTCATTCTTTCGGTTCGGGGATTGAACGAAGGAAAGCGTGTTTTCGACGTCGATTTCGACCTGCGTCGTGGCGAAATCTTAGGGTTTGCTGGGCTTATCGGTGCCGGCCGCAGCGAGATTGCGCGGGCTGTCTGCTGGCTGGAGGGAAAACCGAAAGGCGAGGTCGCGCTGCGCGGCCGGCCGCTGAAGCTCAAGGATTATCGCGACAGCATCCGCGAGGGGATCGTTTATCTCTCCGAGGACCGCAAGGGCGACGGATTGTTCCTCAACATGTCCATCGCTTCCAATGTCTCGGCGCTCGATATCGGCAGGATATCGAACGGCATCGGCTTTATCGAGCGGCGCAAGGAGATGAAGCGTGCCGATGAGCTGGGGCGCCGGCTGAAACTGCGGGCGAACAGCGTCGGTGACGCCGTCTCGACCTTGAGCGGCGGCAACCAGCAGAAGGTGGCGCTGGCCAAGATGCTGTCGGTGGAACCGGAAGTCATCTTTCTGGATGAGCCGACCCGCGGGGTGGATGTGGGCGCCAAGGCGGAAATCCACCGCCAGATCCGGGAACTGGCGCGGGAAGGGGTTGGCGTGGTCGTCATCTCCTCGGAGCTGCCGGAACTTATCGGCGTCAGCGATCGTGTACTCGTCGTGCGCGAGGGGCGCATCACCGGCGAGGTCGCGGGAGACGACATGACGGAGGAAAAGATCATGCAGCTCGCATCGATCAATATCATGCAGAATGCGGCGGAAGCCTGAGGGAGCGGGAAAATGGCAACATCGGAAACACCTTCAAGCCTTGCCGAGGCGGCGGTTCGCCGCACGGCCTGGTGGGAGCCGGCGATCAAGGCGCGCGAAACCGGGCTGATCGTCATCATTCTCGCGCTTTTTGCAGTGATGTCCTTCATATCGCCTTACTTTCTGACGGTGGACAATCTGCGGGCCATGGCCATGGTCTTCGCTATCGAAAGCATCGTCGTGGTGGGCATGACGATCCTGCTGATCTCTGGTGGTATCGATCTTTCCGTGGGTTCCGTTACAGCACTTGCGATGGTGGCGGCCGGCTGGCTGTTCCTCAATGGTATCGATCCCTGGGTCGCGGCGGGTCTTGCAATCTGCCTCACGACATTGGTCGGCATGGTCATGGGATTTCTGACTACGGTGGTTGGTCTGCATCATTTCATCGTGTCACTCGGCGTCATGGTCATTGCGCGCGGTGTCTGCCTGCTGGCAACTGGCGGGCGGCCGCTCGGGCTTTACTCTCTGCCGCCGGAATTCAAGTTCATCGGCCAGGGCGCGCTTGGCGGCATTCCGCTGGTGCTCATCATCTTCGCGGTTGTCGTCGTTGTCTTCGACCTGCTGCTGCGGCGCACGACCGCCTTCCGCAAGGTGTTTTATACCGGCAGCAATCCCAAGGCGGCCGCCTATTCCGGCATTCGTGTCGGTCGGGTGGTGTTTGCCACCACCACGCTTTGCTCGATGCTGTGCGGCATTGCCGGTGTCATCTACATGGCCCGCTTCGGTTCCGCCCAGCCGAGCTTCGGCGTCGGCATGGAGCTTAATGTCATCGCCGCGGCGGTCATCGGCGGCGCGAGCCTTTCCGGTGGCTCGGGCACCATTCTGGGTGCAATCCTCGGCGCGATCCTTTTGTCCGTCGTTTCCAGCTCGCTTGCCTTGCTCAACGTGTCTGTCTACTGGCAGGACATCATCAGGGGAAGCATATTGCTGGCAGCGGTCCTGTTCGACCACTATCTGGTCAGGCGCCGCCGGTGAGCGCCCTTCGCTCGCCCGAGGGTAACTGGAGAAAGACGATCATGCTGGATATCAAGGACGACTTCGATCAACAGAGGCAGATGTATTCCGTCCTGGTGCTGCATTTCATCGAGGGGGTGAAGCAGTCGGAGATCGCCGAGCGGCTCAATCTTTCCCATACCAAGGTGAACCGTATGATCGCGGCGGGCCGCAAGGCGGGCATGGTGAAGATCACCATCGCCAGTCCCTATCAGCGGCTGGTGGATCTCGAAAACGAGATCAGTCGCCGTTATGGCCTCACGCAGTCGGTGGTGACGCCAACGGTCTCCGACAATCCGGAAACCGTGCTGCAGATGGTCGGGCGGGTGGCGGCCAACCATTTGCTGGAGACAATCCGGGATGGCGACGTGATTGCGATTACCGGCGGCAAGGCGGTCAGCGCCGTCGTTGATAATCTGGAGGCGGAGCGGCGTTTCGATGTGCGGGTGGTGCCGCTGACCGGCGGTGTGCAGGGCAAGCATTATACGGACGTCAATCATCTCGCCACGCAGCTTGCGGAAAAGCTCGGTGGCAGCGCCTCGCTCCTGCATGCGCCGCTGTTTGCCGAGGATGAGGAACAGCGCGATCTTTTGATGAATGTCGCGTCGATCCGCGAAGTTTTCGATCTGGCGCGGCAGGCGCAGGTGGCACTGGTCGGCATCGGTTCCGTGGAGGCTCCGGGCTCCGGTTATTACGATCTCCTGCCGGATGCGGCACGTGGCGGACAGGCGCTGATGGATGTGGGCATTGCCGGCGAATTCCTTGCCCATCTCACCATGTCGGACGGGCAACTGGCGCGGATTGATCTCAACTCACGCGTGGTGGCGCTGGACCCCCGGCAGCTTGCCCGGTGCCCGAACATCATCGGCGTGGCGGCTGGCGCGATCAAGGCCGGACCGGTGGCGGCCACGCTTGCCGGCCGTTATCTAACCTCGCTCGTCGTGGATGAGGCGATTGCCGGTTATTTATTGAATCAAGGGGAAGGGGAAACGTCGTGACGGAGAACGCAATATTGACCCGGACGATCGGCGGCAGCGGCATCAGCGCATCCGCCGTGGGGTTGGGCACCTGGGCCATCGGCGGCTGGATGTGGGGCGGCACGGATGAGCGGCAATCCATCGCCGCCATAGAGGCCTCTATCGATGCCGGCATTTCCCTGATCGATACCGCCCCGGCCTATGGCATGGGGCTTGCGGAAACCATCGTTGGCAAGGCGATTGCCGGCCGGCGCGACAAGGTGGTGCTGGTCACCAAATGTGGTCTCGTCTGGCATGTCAACGAGGGTGCCTATTTCTTCCATCAGGATGGTAAGCCCGTTCACCGTTATCTCGGCGCTGCTTCGATCCGTTACGAGGTCGAAGAAAGCCTGAAGCGGCTCGGAACCGACTATATCGACCATTACGTCACCCATTGGCAGGACGCCACGACGCCGGTTGCCGAGACGGTCGAGGCTTTGGTTCGGCTGAAGGAGGAGGGGAAGATCCGCTCTATCGGCGCAAGCAACGTCTCGCCGGGCGATCTGGAGGCTTATATTGCCACCGGTGCGCTGGATGCCATTCAGGAAGAATATTCCATGGTGAAGCGTGATATCGAGACGACGCTTCTGCCGCTTTGCCGGAAGAATTCTGTCTCCGTCCTCAGCTATTCGTCGCTGGCACTCGGCCTCCTGTCGGGCAAGGTCGGGCCTGAGCGCGTGTTTGCGGAGGACGATCAGCGCCACGGTAATCCGCGTTTCAGCCAGGCGAACCGTCAGAAGATCGCGCGGTTGATGGCGGTGCTGGAGCCGGTGGCGGCCACGCATGGGGCTTCGGTCGCACAGGTGGTGATTGCCTGGACGATTGCCCAGCCGGGCATAACATTCTCGCTATGCGGCGCGCGCGATCCGGCGCAGGCGGTGGAAAACGCCGCTGCCGCCCGCCTGCGACTTACAGCGGGTGAGCTGGCCCTCATCAGCGCTGGCGTCACCGAGCATCTCGTCGGGCTCGATAGCTGAAACATGTAGGTGAGGCGGGGCTTTTGGCGAACAGCACATAATTTTCGCCTCCCGTCTCTCCCATCGCTTTAAACGATCAACACCATTGGGACGCTGGTCATTAGCCAGCGAACGGTATTCCTATGCCCAGTTTTCGCGAGGACGCTCTCCGCCGCATCCGGCAAGACGGTGATTTCGACGCCGTCGTCATCGGTGGCGGTATCAACGGCATCGCAGCCTATCGCGATTTGGCCCTGCAGGGGTTGCGGGTGCTCCTGGTCGAACGCAATGATTTTTCCTCCGGCTGCAGCGCAGCACCCTCGCGCATGATTCATGGCGGCCTGCGTTATCTTGAAAATGGCGAATTCGGCCTCGTGGCGGAATCCTTGCGCGAGCGCGATGCTCTTTTGACGCTCGCGCCGCATATGGTGCAGCCGCTGCCGACGACGATCCCGATTTTTTCGATGTTCAGCGGCCTATTCAATGCGGCCGCGACATTTTTCGGCTCCGGCGGCAAACCCGCAAGCCGGGGAGCGCTCGCCATCAAGGCGGGCCTTACCCTCTATGACTTCGTCACCCGCAAGAACCGCATCCTGCCTCGCCATGAGTTTCGCGGCGCCGGCAAGACGCTGAAGCGTTGGCCGGGTCTGACGCCTGACATCCGATATTCGGCCACCTACTACGATGCATGGATAAGCCAGCCGGAGCGGCTTGCACTGGAACTGCTGATCGATACCTCGGCAGATGCGCCGCAAAGCATCGCGCTCAACTATGCGGAGCTTATCCGCAACGGCAACGAATATCATCTCCGGGCAGAGGAAACGGATGAAATGCTGCCCATCCGGCCGCGCATCATCGTCAACGCCACGGGGGCATGGATCGACGAGACGATCAGCACGCTTTCCGCCGCCCCGGCCGCGGAGAAGCAGAAACCGACCGTTTCCGGCACCAAGGGGTCACATCTCATCATCGCCAATGATGCGCTCCTCAAGGCGCTGAACGGCCACATGATCTTCTTTGAAAATGCCGACAATCGCGTCTGCATCCTCTTTCCTTATCTCGGTCGGGTTCTTGCAGGGTCAACCGATATCAAGGTGGACCGCCCCGAACGGGTGCGATGCGAGCCGGAGGAGCGGGACTATATTCTCGAAGCGGTTGCCCAGGTGTTTCCGGACATTACCGTCGATCCCTCGGACATTGTCTTCAGTTTCAGCGGCATACGCCCGCTGCCGCGCAGCGATGCCGCTTTTACCGGTAGAATTTCCCGTAGCCATTTTATCCACCGTGTCGCCGGCGATCCGCCACAGCTTTGCATGATCGGCGGCAAGTGGACGACCTTCAGGGCTTTCGGCGAACAGGTGAGCGATGAGGTTCTGGCCTTTCTAGGGCGCAAGCGGCTGACCGGCACGATGAACCGCCCTATTGGTGGCGGCAGGAACTTCCCCACGGGTGCAGGGCGCCTGCCCGCTTTGCTGTCGGAGCAGTTTTTTATCGACCGGCGCCGGGCGGAACATCTCGCCCTGGCCTATGGCTCCCGTGCCTTCGAATTGATGGGCTTTTGCCGGGGACGAGCGGATGACGCGCCGCTTTCGGAAAAATCGTCGATAACGGCCGCGGAAGTCCTCTGGCTGATCCGCTCAGAACATGTGCGGCACCTGACGGACCTCATTCTGCGGCGCACGACACTCGCCATCACCGGCCTCATCGATGCCGGTCTGATCGACGCCATCCTCGATGTTGCCGCGCGCGAACTGGGCTGGTCATCCACCCGGGCCGCAGTGGAGCGGCAGCGGCTCATTGAGGAGCTGGAGACTTTTTACGGGGTCACCCCGGTAATGCTTCAACACAGATGCAAGGAGAATGCATGATGATGCGGATTTCGAAAAAGGCGCGCATGAACCGGCTGTTCCGCAATGGCGGTTGCCTTGATGTGGCCATCGATCACGGGGTTTGCAACGAGCCGAGCTTCCTCGTCGGGCTGGAGGATATGGCGCAGACGGTCGAGAAGCTGGTGGAAGCGCGTCCCGATGCGATCCAGATGACCTATGGGCAGGCGGATCTGCTGCAGCAGAGACCGGAGCGCGACAAGCCGGCCCTCGTCATGCGCATCGATATGGGCAATCCCTATAATTCCACCCGTCACAGAACCATGTGGTCGCAGCTTCAGAATTATCATGACCCGATCATCGGTGCGCTGGAGATGGATGCGGCCTGCGTCGTCGTCAATCTGTTCATGCTGCCGGATGAGCCGGAACTGTTCCGCCAATGCGTCGAGAATATCAGCCGGGTGCGGGCCGATTGCCACCGTTTCGGCATGCCGCTGATGATCGAGCCGCTGGTGATGCTGCCCAATGACGTGCGCGGCGGGTACCAGGTGGATGGCGATGCCGAGAAGATCGTCACGCTGGTACGCCTTGCCTCGGAAATGGGAGCCGATATCATCAAGGCCGATCCGACCAGCAACCCGCAGGATTTCCACAGGGTGATCGAGGCGGCGCGTTGCCCGGTGCTGGTGCGGGGCGGGGGACGTGAGGATTTGCGCAATGTGCTGGCAAAATCGGCGGCCTTGATGGCGGAGGGCGCGAACGGGATGGTCTATGGCCGCAACATCTATCAGCATGACAATCCCAAGGCCGTGGTCGCGGCCTTGATGGCCATCATCCATCAGGGTGCGAGCGGCGAAGAGGCATGGGACATCTATAATCGTGGCTGAGAAAAATCATATATTGGGTCTCGATGTCGGCAACACGGTCATCAAGGCGGTGCTGTTCGACACGGCGGGCCGGCAGATCGCCCAGCACGCCATCGACGGACATTCGACATTCCCGCAGCCCGGCTACGTCGAGCGCGATCTTGAGGAATTGTGGCGGAACGGCTGTGAGGCGATCTGCCAGCTTCTGGTTAAATCGGCGGTCGATCCCCGCAGCATCGCGGCGGTGGGCTGTGCCGGCCATGGCAATGGCCTCTACCTTCTGGATAAAGAACAGCAACCGCTCCTCGGCATCCAGTCGCTCGACAGCCGCGCCGCCGATGTGGCGGCCGAGCTCGACCGGAAAAGCGGAAGCTTGCTGCAGGCCCGTTGCCTGCAGCGGCCGTGGCCAGCGCAGACGCCCACCCTTCTGGCCTGGGTGAAACGACATGCACCCGATCTCTATGCGCAGACCGGCACGGTGCTGTTCTGCAAGGACTTCGTCAATTTCCGCCTGACGGGCTGCCTTGCCAACGATATTTCCGATCTCAGCGGTGCGGGGTTGCTGGCCCTGCCGGAAGCGCGGCTCGACCGCGAACTCCTGTCACTTTACGGCCTTGAGGATGCCTTGGCGTTCTTCCCCCGCCTCGTGGAATCGGCCGATATTGTCGGCCAGGTGACGCGGGAGGCTGCCGGCCTGACCGGGCTTTCCGAAGGCACGCCCGTCATTGGCGGTTTCTTCGATGTCGTTTCCAGTGCCATGGGTTCGGGCGTCATCAATGCCGGGGAGGCATCCATCATCGCTGGCACCTGGAGCATCAATCAGGTCTTTGCGGACAGGCCGGTCATCAGTCCGGATGTCTTCATGGTCACGACCTTTGGCCGTGACCGCTATGTCAACATCGAATCCAGCGCCACTTCCGCCGCCAATCTCGAATGGTACGTGCATCGTGTTCGTGCGGATCATGGCGAACATGCCTTCGAGCGCTGCAACGAGTTGGTCGGCTCCGTCAAGCCGCGTGCCGACGATCCGTTTTTTCACCCCTTCATCTTCGGCTCGCGGCTGGGAGCAGAATTCCGCGGCGGCTTTTACGGCCTTGCCGGCTGGCATGGCGAAGGCCATATGGTGCGGGCCCTGTTTGAAGGGGTGTGTTTCGAGCATCGCCGCCATATCGGCGTCCTGCGGGATGCGGGGCTGCCGGTCGAAAGTGCGGTCATGTCCGGTGGTGGTTCCCGCAGCCAGCATTGGCCACAGATCATGGCGGATGTTCTGGAAATCCCCCTTCGCGTTGCCGAAGCCCGCGAGACGGGCGCGCTCGGTGCGGCGATCGGTGCAGCCGTGGCGACGGGGCTCTATCCGGGCTATGAGGAGGCCGTCGCGGCGATGACGCGCGTGGCGAATGCCTACCGGCCGGACGCCGCGCAGGTCTCGCACTACAGGCGGCGTTACGGCCTCTACGCGCAATTGACCGAGCAACTGCGCGGGTTCTGGAGTGCTTTGCGCTTGCCGTGAGAATGCAGGGCTTCAGCGGTGGCGATCGCGTGTACCGTATCGCTCCGCAAGAACCCTCACTCACCAATGCTGAAGCGCCGTCCGGATTAAAAGATCATTCGGGCCGTGGCCGGACGAAGCGTTGTTCCAGAACCTCGCTTCCCCATTGGCTACCCGGATACTCCTCCGTGCATGCAAAACCATGGGCTTCGTAAAGATGCCGTGCGGCCAAAAGACCGTTGAATGTCCAAAGATGGGTTTCGGCAAAACCCTTTTCATCGGCAAAGGCCAGTGCGGTCGCCAGCAGCCCGCGTCCGACACCACCGCCGCGCACGCCATCATCGACGATGAACCAGCGCAGATGGGCGACATTCGCTCCGAGATCCTCGCCATCGATGGCAATGGAGCCGATGATCTCTTCGCCGCGCATTGCGACCCAGATTGCGTTTTGCGGGTTTTCAAGCCGATTGCAAAAGGAGGCGAGGCCTTCGGCGACGACGGATTCGAAACGTTGCCCGAAACCGGATGTCCGGGCGTAATAAAGCGCATGCATCTGCGTGATGCGGGCGATGAGGCCGGGCCTGTACCCTTCAACGATCTCTATGCCGGTAGCAGCGGCCTTGACCCGGTTGCCCAACGCGTCCGCGTAAAGACGAAGCCCTTCGAGGATCGTCTGGGCATCCGCTGACGAAAGCTGCGTCAGGGCGCCCGACACCTGCCGGTTCGCGAAGCCGTGAATGGCGCCGACCCGCTCCCGCCCCTGTTCCGTGAGGCGCAGCCGCTTGATGCGGCTATCCTTTTCATCCGTTTCTTCGAGAATATCATCCGAGACGACGAGTTTGCGGAGCATGCGGCTGATGCTTGATTTTTCAAGCCGCAGCAATTTTCCCAGGTCCCGCGCCGTGATGCCGGGGCGTGCCTCGATTTCGATCAGGGCATGCACGGCTGAAGGCGGCAAATCGGTGCCGGCAAAATCTCCCCCCATGAAACCGAGTTCGCGCACAAGCCGGCGTGAGGTGGAGCGTATGTCATTTATGGGAAAGGGTTGCTGGTACACGTTCAATCCATTATGGTTGCATGATGCAACCATAATCACATTTCATCTGACTTGCCAAGATTGCGGCTGCGTAAAATACTGGCGTTCTCCGCGAAAGCGGGCAATCCGCCCTTCGGGACACTTAAATTGCGATTATCGGAAAGATGATGTTCTCTGAGATCGCGCTTCGCGATAGTTGATTATCCGGCTATGGAGAAGGCATGCCTGACACGCCACGATTTTTCCGCTACGCCGTTTTGGCCGCAATGTTTCCTGTCGCATTCATGGGCCTGGTGGGAACGCCGAATGAATATCGTGCTGTCGGCATCGAGGCCGTCGATTGCGACGGGCCCACGTCCGTCCTGATTGCAGCCGTACCGGCACTTGCGGTCTACGCAATTATCGGCTGGATGTTTCTCTCCGGCGTCAGGCGCCATCGTTCACTGATTTCCGCGGGTTTTTGCGGATTGGTGTGCCTCGCGCTCGTCTGGAACATCGGCGCTGCGCTTCAGGAACATTGGCAAAATGCGGCGGACACGGCATGCGGCTCCAGCGCTCGATTGTGACCGCGTCGCGCCCTGAACGCGCCTTCGTATCCGTCCCTCAGCGGAACCTGAGATTTTGCCGAGTGAGCTGATCAACGGTAGTACAGCCCATCAGCTTCATGCCGCGCTCAATTTCGATACGCATCAATTCGAGTGCCCTTTCAACTCCGGGCTGCCCGGCAGCGGCGAGCGGGAAAAGGTAATAGCGGCCAAGCCCCACGGCTTTTGCCCCCAGAGACAGCGCTTTCAGAACATGGGTGCCGCGCTGGACGCCGCCATCCATCATCACGTCGATCCGGTCGCCGACCGCATCGACGATTTCAGCCAGCTGGTCGAAGGCGCTGCGGGAACCATCGAGCTGGCGTCCGCCGTGATTGGAGAGCACGATGCCGCTGCAGCCGATCTCGACCGCACGCCGGGCGTCGTCCACCGACATGATCCCCTTCAGGCAGAAAGGGCCGCCCCATTCGCGCACCATCTGCGCCACGTCGTCCCAGTTCATGGAGGGGTCGAGCATATCGGTGAAATAGCGGCTGATCGAGAGAGCGCCACCATCCATTTTGATGTGGTCGTCGAGCTGCGGCAGGCTGAAGCGCTCATGCGTCAGGTAATTGATGCCCCAGGCCGGTTTGATGGCGAATTGCGCAATTCCCGAAAGATTGAGCTTGAAGGGAATGGCAAAGCCGGTGCGCTTGTCGCGCTCGCGGTTTCCGCCCGTGATGCTGTCGACGGTCAGCATCATCGTCTCAACGCCGGCGGTCTTGGCACGTGCCATCATATCGCGGTTGAGGCCACGATCCTTGTGGAAATAGAACTGATAGACCTGTGGGCCGCCGCTGATCCGGCGCGCTTCCTCGAGGCTGGTGGTGCCGAGCGAGGAGACGCCGAACATCGTGCCGTATTTCCCCGCTGCTGCCGCGACCGCGCGCTCGCCCTGATGGTGGAAGAGGCGTTGCAGCGCCGTCGGGGAACAATAGACCGGCATCGACAGCTTTTGCCCCATGACGGTGACCGACATGTCCACATCCGCCACGCCCCGCAGTACATCGGGAACGAGATCGCAATTTTCGAAGGCGGCCGTGTTTCGCCGATATGTCACCTCGTCATCGGCCGCGCCGTCTATGTAATTGAAGATCGGGCCGGGGAGACGCTGTTTGGCCATGCGGCGAAAATCGTGGAAATTATAGCAGTCTTTAAGTTGCATCTGTTGCTCGACCGGTCCGGTTTGAACGCTTTCAAAAGATTGTCGGAAACCTATACCGGGGATTTGGGCCGGGCAATCATGCTGCCGACGATTTTCGCAGGTTCAAAGCGATGAATGCTCCGGAAAGGAATGGCAGGAACTGTTCTGCACCGAGGCGTTTGGCCGAAAGCCACCGGCTAGGCAGAGCCAGCAAGCTGCTCCCTCGACACGGCATAAAGGGCTTTGCCCGTATCAAAAAAACTTTCGATATTGCCGATCGTCGTGTCGGCAATGTTTTTGAGGGCTTCCTGCGTGAAGAAACCCTGATGGCCGGTCACCAGAACATTGGGGAAGGTCAGCAGTCGCGCGAAGACATCGTCGCGCAGCACGTCATTGGAAAGGTCCTCGAAAAAGAGATCGGCTTCCTCTTCATAGACATCGATGCCGAGGCTGCCGATCGTGCCGTCTTTCAAACCAGCAATCGCAGCCCGCGTGTCGATGATGGCGCCGCGGCTGGTATTGATAAGCATCACGCCTTTCTTGAGAAGGGGCAGAGTTTCCCTGCGGATCAGGTGCCGGGTCTCCGGCGTGAGCGGGCACATCAGCGCGAGAACATCCGATGTCCGGAACAGCTCCTCGCGCGTGACGTAACTCATGCCCAGCGCCTCGCAATCGGGATTTGGTCGAAGATCGTGGCCGATGAGGCGGCAGCCGAAGCCAGCGGCAATACGTGCGAAAATCGCGCCGATCTTGCCCGTGCCAACGATACCGACCGTCTTGCCATGGAGATCGAAACCCAGCAGGCCGTCAAGGGCGAAGTTTCCTTCGCGGACGCGGTTATAGGCGCGGTGGATCTTGCGGTTGAGCGACAGGATGAGCGCCATGGTGTGTTCGGCGACCGCATAGGGCGAATAGGCCGGCACCCTCGCAACGGTGAGGCCAAACGTTTCGGCGGCGGCGAGATCAACCTGATTGAAACCGGCGCAGCGCAAGGCAACGAGCCGCACGCCCATTTCCGCAAGCTTTTCGAGCACCGGCCGCGACAGGTCGTCATTGACGAAGGCGCAGATCGCCGCCGCCCCGTCTGCCAGCGCCACAGTTTCCGATGACAGGCGCGCTTCGCAATATTGCATCGACATGCCGGGGCTTGCCGCCCCGTCAAGGAACTGCCTGTCATAGGGCTTGGCGCTGTAGACCACGATCCGCATCTGTTTCTCCAGTCTCCAAACGAAAGCTGCCGTTACAGGGCGATGTGTCCGGCGGGTGCCTCAGCTGCGAAGGCCAGGCGCTTCCTGCCCGGTGCTTTCGACATATTCGGTATATCCGCCGCCATATTGTTGAATACCATCCGGCGTCAGCTCCAGCACCCGGTTGGAAAGGGCGGCCAGGAAGTGGCGGTCGTGCGAAACGAACAGCATCGTGCCTTCATAGTCCGACAGGGCCTTGATCAGCATTTCCTTGGTGTCGAGGTCGAGATGGTTCGTCGGTTCGTCCAGCACCAGGAAATTCGGCGGATCGAACAGCATGGCCGCCATGACGAGACGGGCTTTCTCTCCGCCGGAAAGAACGCGGCAGCGTTTTTCCACATCGTCGCCGGAAAAGCCGAAACAGCCGGCAAGGGCGCGCAGCGGCGCCTGGCCCGCCTTTGGAAAGCGTTCCTCCAGCCATTCCAGAATGGTGCTGTCGCCATCCAGGACATCCATGGCGTGCTGGGCGAAATAGCCGAGCTTGACGCTGGCGCCGAGGGTGACATTACCGGAATCCGGCTCGGCCGTGCCGGTCACCAGTTTCAGCAGGGTCGATTTGCCGGCGCCGTTGACGCCCATGATGCACCAGCGCTCCTTGCGCCGCACCATGAAGTCGAGCTCGCCATAGATGGTGCGGCTGCCATAGGCCTTGTTCACCTTCTTCAGCGCAACGACATCCTCACCCGACCGGGGAGCGGGGGCGAATTCGAAAGCCACCGTCTGGCGCCGTTTCGGCGGCTCGACGCGGTCGATCTTTTCGAGTTTCTTGACGCGGCTCTGTACCTGCGAGGCGTGCGAGGCACGCGCCTTGAAGCGTTCGATGAACTTGATTTCCTTGGCGAGCATGGCCTGCTGGCGCTCGAACTGCGCCTGCTGCTGCTTTTCGTTCTGTGCCCGCTGCTGTTCGTAAAAGCCGTAATCGCCGGAATAGGTCGTGAGGTTGCCGGCATCGATCTCGATGATCTTGGTGACGATACGGTTCATGAATTCGCGGTCATGCGAGGTCATGAGCAGCGCGCCGTCATAGTTCTTCAGGAAGTCTTCGAGCCAGATCAGGCTTTCGAGATCGAGATGGTTCGACGGTTCGTCGAGCAGCATCACATCCGGACGCATGAGGAGAATGCGGGCAAGCGCCACGCGCATCTTCCAGCCACCGGAGAGTTTTGAAACATCGCCGTCCATCATTTCCTGGCTGAAGCTCAGCCCGTCCAGCACCTCACGGGCGCGGCCTTCCAGTGCGTAGCCATCCAGTTCTTCGTACCGCGCCTGCACTTCGCCGTAACGCTCGATGATGGTGTCCATCTCGTCCATCCGGTCGGGATCGGACATGGCGGCTTCCAATTCGCGAAGTTCTGCTGCCACTTCGCTGACCGGGCCCGCGCCCTCCATGACTTCCGCCACGGCGGAGCGGCCGGACATTTCACCGACATCTTGATCGAAATAACCGACCGTCATACCCTTTTCGACGACGACCTGCCCTTCATCCGGTTGGTCTTCGCCGGTGATCATGCGGAACAGGGTGGTCTTGCCGGCGCCGTTCGGGCCGACAAGGCCGATCTTCTCGCCGCGATTGAGCGCGGCGGAGGCCTCGATATAGAGAATGCGGTGGCTGTTCGACTTGCTGATATTTTCGATGCGGATCATGACAGGGCCTATGAATGGGAGCGGCCCTCCTATGCCACGGGCCGCCGCCGCTGTCACCTGTCGTGCTTGTCCTGTCAGCCATGCAGGGAAAACACGCGCTCATAGCCCGTCGAAGGTTTCGGCGCTCGCCGTCAGTTGGTGAGCGTGGCTATGCTGCCGGCGGCCTTGCGGGCGATTTCGCCAAAGGCTGTCACGATCTGCTCCATATTTTCCGGCGCGTAATAATTATCGGCGCTCGAGGCGCAATATTGCAGCAGCGACTTGCCCTTGTCCGGCGCCATGAAGGCGACGCTGAAAATCTTGATCCCGTCCTTTTTGGCGGTCTCGCAGGTGGTACGCACGGCCTGGTCGATGCTGAAATTCCACGCGGCGCTGTTTCCCGTCATTTCGCCATCGGTCATGAGGACGATATAGCGCTCGAAGGATTCATTGCCCTGATCTTTATGGTATTTCGCTTCGTCGGGGTTCGCTTTTTTAAGGGCGTTGTAAGCGGCATTGAGGCTGCTGCGGGCATCCGTGCCACCGGAGGGAAATTCCGGGATCTGTTTGTCGACATAGCTGACAACGCCACTGGTACCCCAGCCGATGGGCTGAGCGTTATAGCTCTCGTGTGTATAGACCGAGGCGCCCGTGCGAACGAGTTCTGAACCACCGCTGGCGGTATAGGTCGGATCAGCCTTGTTCAACGTCGCGACAAGAAAACCAACGGCGGTCTTCAGCGATGTGGCCTTGTTGACATAGCAGGGGGAAGTCTTGGCCAGATTGGGATATTTAACCCAATTATCAGCCGTATAGTTCTGGCACGACGTTTTTTTGGTATCAACCGTATCCGTCTTGAAGGACATCGATCCCGAGCGGTCGAGCGCGAGATACATGGAGATCGGTGCGCCCTTGTTGACGGTGCTTCTTGCGGTGCCGGTCACCGAGAGGTCGAGTGTTGTCACCCCTATGAAGCCGAGCAGCGGATTGAGCTGTATCTGGCGCTTGATCGTCGTCTCGACGGTATAGGTCTTGCCGCGCGCATTTTCCGTTGCTGAGATGATGGTTGGAGAGTTTTGGTCCAGTTCCTTTTTCTCTTGCTCGGTCAGGGTCTTTTCCATCTGGGCCGCAATGAAGGCCTTGGCGATTTCCTTGAGCTGTTCGTCGCTCAGTTCGCCCTTTTTTAGACGAGCCTCGGTGGCCGCTGCAAGAGCTGCAGAATCCGCCGTATTCTGCATGTCCGCTTTCGCCTGCATGACATTCGCAAGCTCCAGGCCGGCACCGGCGACACCCAGCAGAACCGGTAGCAGGATGGCCGTCATCATGCCGAAATTGCCGCTCGTATCGGCAAGAAAACGGCGCTTGAGTTTGTGAGGTGCGGAAGCGGTCATGACGGGCTCACCGATTGGAAATATTAGATTGAGCGCAGGAGACCCGCAAACGATGTAAAATCCGCTAACACGATGGGTTAAATTTTACGCATCGTTCAATTTGGCGCAGTTTTGAAGTATTTTCCAAGAATTGTTTTGTGTGATGCCCGCAATAATACACATCGTATCGTTATTGGACGGGGATGACGTCGACGGCCTGTTTTATCTGCTGGTTGCCATAGCTTTTCAAAACGCCGATCACCGGGGCGACATCGGAATAGTCCCGGCCATAACCGACGACGATATGGTCGCTTCCGGCCACGATGTTATTGGTAGGGTCGAGTTCCAGATAGCCGGTTGCCTCGCCGCACCAGATGCGGACCCAGGCATGCATGGCATCAGCACCTTCCAGCCGCTCCTTGCCTGGCGGAGGAATGGTGCGCAGGAAACCGCTGACATAACCGGCGGGAATGCCGAGGCTGCGCAGCGCCATGATCATGATATGCGAAAAATCCTGGCATACGCCGCGCTTCAGCTTGAAGGCTTCCGACGGTGTCGTATCCACTGTCGTTGCCTCGCCATCATAGGTGAAATCCCCATGGATGCGTTTGCACGTCGCCAGTGCGATTTCGCGAATGGTCATTCCCGGCTTCAGCAAGTCCCGGGCATAGGCCGAAATTGCAGCGTCCGTGCCTATTCTGGGGCTGGTGCCGATGAAATGGTGCGGCGACTGGAAATCGAGCGACCAGACTTCGGCTAGTTCCTGCGGCAGGCGCGAAAGCTCGGGCGAAAAATCGGCCGTCAGCGCCGGTGCCTCCACCATCACGCGGGCCTGCATGCGGATATCGAGCTTCTCATGCGGGGCCCGCAGATGCACCGAGGTAGCCGATTGATGGAAAAAATCCTCGAAACCGACACGTTCTTCCGGCGCGGGTGAAACATCGATGGAACCGGCAACAAGCCGCTGCCGGCCGGGGATGGAGAGCGGCAGAACGCGGATGATGTGGCGCGCGCCGTGGGCCGGCGTGTCGTAGGTGTAACCCATATGCAGGGAAAGATCGTAAAGCATAGGATTATCCGAGATAGGTCCGGGCCAGAACATCGGAGAGATGTTCCATGTCGGTTTCGAGCTGACGATAGATCGCGCCGTTCATGTTTTCCGGCGTCATCACGGCGAGCCCGGAATGCAGACGCATCGCCTCGCGATAGAAGGGAGACATCTGGCCGTTGACGAAGGCATTTGGAAGCTGCTCCACCTCGGTGCGGATTTCGTTCAGCTGAAACAGGATCGAGCGTGGATTGAGCGGATCGAGTGCAAGAAGATCAGTCACGGTCAGACCCGCCGTATTGACGTTGTAGCGGCGGCGATGGGTCATGACGCTGTCGCCGATTTCAAGCAGCATGTCATAGGAACCATCAGGCGCATCCGGTCCGGTCATATGGCCGAGAAGCCGCGTCATATGCAGGCCGCGTTCGAGATAACGGCCGATCGACAGGAAACGCCAGCCGGTGAAGCGGTACATGTTTTCATGGACGAGACCGGCAAAGCCCGCGAGCTTGCGCAAGAGGATCGTCATGGCATGGGTGGCGTCATCACCCGGGGCCACCTTGGCGTGGAAACGGCGGGCGGTCTTGGCAAGATCGTTCAGCGCCAGCCAGCCATCCGGAGAAAAGCGGTCGCGAATGTTGCTGGCGGAATAAAGTGCGCTGTTGATGTTGTTGAGCAGGCTTTCCGGCACGGCATCGTTCATCTCCACGTCGAGCGCTTCGAGATACCGCGTCACATGGGCAAGCAGTGGCTGGCGCGGATCGGCGGATTCGGCGTAACGTCCGTGCCAGGCGCGCAGGATGCGCAACGCGCCTTCCGAACGTTCGATATAACGCCCGAGCCAGAAGAGATTATCCGCTGCGCGGCTCGGCAGGCTGCCCGGCATATTGCGGATAAAGCTCTCTTCCGCCGGCAGAAGCGTGGTGCGTTCCACAGGTTTGTCGCTGACGATCCAGACATCCGCCGCGCTGCCACCCGATTGCATGGCGATTGCGGAGACATCGTCGCCGCTGCCGATGCGGGCAAAGCCGCCCGGCATGATCTGCCAACCATCCTGGGTACGGGCGGCAAAGACACGCAGGCTCATCGGGCGCGGCACGAGCTTGTTGTCGATATAGGCCGGGGTGGTTGAAAGCTTCACCACTTCCTGGCCCACCAGCCTGTGACCGTCGGAGGCAAGCCAGTCGCTGATCGATTCCTTTGCCGTCTCGCGCAGCGAGGAGCCGAGCACGGATTGGCCGTTGTCATCAAAGAAAGGCAGCCGCGAATAGGCTGGGCCGATGACCATGCCTTCAATATTTCCGGCAACGTGGCGGCGCTCGGATTCCTGTCCGCACCACCAGGTGGCGATCGACGGCAGCTTCAGTTCTTCACCAAGAAGGTGGTGACAGATGCGTGGCATGAAGGCGAGCAGGGCCCGCGTTTCGAGAATGCCGCTGCCGAGCGCGTTGACGATGGTAAGCGCCTCATTGCGCAACGCTTGCACCATGCCGGGCGTGCCGATGTGGGAGTGCTGGTTGAGTTCCAGCGGATCCGAATAGGAGGCGTCGAGACGCCGCCACAGCACGCCGATCGGCTTCAGCCCGGCCACGGTCCTGACCATGACGCGACCGTTGACGACGGTCAGGTCCTCGCCTTCCAGCAGCATGAAACCGAGATAACGGGCGATATAGGCGTGTTCGAAATAGGTCTCGTTGGCGGGACCGGGCGTCAGCACGGCGATCCGGTCGTCGGGATGTTTCCGGTGCGCCTGCAGCGCGTCGCGGAAAGCGCCGAAGAACGAAGCGAGCCGGTGGACGTGGCTCTCGGCATAGATATCGGAAAGGGCGCGGGTAGTCGCGACCCGGTTTTCGAGCGCGAAACCTGCGCCGGAAGGCGCCTGTGTGCGGTCGGCCAGCACCCACCAGTTGCCGTCCGGGCCACGGCCGATCTCGAAGGAGCAGAAATGCAGATAATGGCCGCTTGCCGGTTTCACGCCGACCATGGGCCTCAGATATTCCGGATTGGAGGCGATCAGCGCCGGCGGCACGTAACCTTCCTTCACCAGCCGGTTCTCGCCGTAAAAATCGGCGACCATGGCTTCCAGAAGATTGGCGCGCTGTTTCAGCCCCTCCGAAAGAACCGCCCATTCCCTGTCGTCGATCAGCACCGGAATATGGGAGATCGGCCAGTTTCTTTCGCTGCTGCCCTTGCCATAGTCGCGGTAGAAGACGCCGGCATCGCGCAGGTAACGGTCGGTGCGGGCAAAACGCTCATGCAGCTCCCGCTCCGACATGCGTGACAGGGCGTCCAGCAGGGTCTTCCAGACCGGCCTCACCTTGCCGTTGGTATCGAGCATTTCGTCGGCAACGCCCGGCAGGGGGGAATATTCAAGCCCGCGCGGTTGCGCGCTCGTTTCCGTCTTGCGTTCCGTTGCCGGGGCTTTGGACAATTTACACTCCGTAAGGCCGGCGCAGATCAAGCGTCAGCGGAAATTCTGGCGACACGGTTTCCGCCGCAAGCGGATATTGCCCTGCCGTATGTCCCCATGGTTCGAAACGGGCGAGGCGGCGTGCCTCGGCCTCATTGCCGTTGACGGGAAACGTCTCGTAATTGCGTCCGCCCGGATGAGCAACATGGTAGATGCATCCGCCGATCGATCGCCTCGACCATGTATCATAAATGTCAAAGGTCAAGGGTGAATTGACGGGAAGGACGGGATGCAGGCCGGAAGCGGGCTGCCACGCCTTGAAGCGCACGCCGGCCACCGCGACGCTGCGGTTTTCCGTTGGCGTCAGCGGCACGGCGCGGCCGTTGCAGGCCACGGTGTAACGGGCCGGATTGGAAGTCTCCAGCCGCACCTGCAGGCGCTCGACGGAGCTGTCGACATAACGCACGGTGCCGCCGATGGCGCCCTGCTCGCCCATCACATGCCAGGGTTCCAGCGCCTGGCGCAGTTCCAGTTTCGCACCCTCATATTCCACCTCTCCGAAGAAGGGGAAACGGAATTCCTGCTGGGCGGTGAACCATTCCGGTTTCACGTCGAAGCCGTTTTCCCGGAGATCGGCAAGCACATCCATGAAATCCGCCCAAATATAATGCGGCAGCATGAAACGGTCCGCGAGCGCGGTTCCCCAGCGCACGAATTTGCCGGCGGCCGGATTTTTCCAGAAGCGGGCAATCAGCGCGCGCACCAGCAATTGCTGCGCGAGCGACATGCGGGCATTCGGCGGCATCTCAAAGCCACGGAATTCCACCAGCCCGAGGCGGCCGGTCGGTCCATCAGGGGAGAAAAGCTTGTCGATGCAGATTTCGGCGCGGTGAGTATTGCCCGTCACATCCGTCAGCAGGTTGCGGAACAGCCGGTCGACGAGCCATGGCAAAGGCGGAACGCCCCCGCCGGGAGCGGGCACCTGGGCAAGCGCGATTTCCAGCTCGTAGAGACTGTCGTGGCGGGCTTCATCGATGCGCGGTGCCTGGCTGGTCGGGCCGATGAACAGGCCGGAGAACAGATAGGAGAGCGATGGATGCCGCTGCCAGTGTAGAACGAGGCTTTTCAGAAGATCGGGTCGCCGCAGGAAAGGGCTGTCATTGGGGCTTGCCCCACCCACCACCACATGGTTGCCGCCGCCGGTGCCGGTATGGCGGCCGTCGATCATGAATTTGTCGGCACCGAGACGCGACTGGCGCGCCTCCTCATAGACTGCCGTGGTGATATCGACGCAATCCTTCCAGCTGGAGGCGGGGTGGATGTTGACCTCGATGACACCGGGATCGGGCGCGACACGGATGACATTGATGCGCTCATCATGCGGCGGCGCATAACCCTCGATATGGACCGGAAGTCCAAGCTCGGTGGCGGCCGCTTCCGCCGCGGCGATCAGTTCAAGATAATCCTCGATACGCTCCACCGGCGGCATGAAGACACAAAGCCTTCCATCACGCGGTTCCACCGACAGGGCGGTGCGCACCGCGCCGCCGATTTCGCCGAGCGTCTGCTCGATGCGCTCCTGCCCGGCCCCTTCGCTTGCGTGGAAGGAGGCTTCGGGCATGGCACGGCCCGTAGGCGTCAACACATCGGGAAGAGGTCCCCTCGGGATCGAGGGGTCGGCCTCGTGAATATAGGGATAGGCGGATGGCGGCACATGGGGCAGGGTGCCGAGCGGCAGGCGATAACCCACGGGGCTGTCACCCGGAACGAGAAAAATCTTGCCGCGCCGCGTCTTCCATTTTTCGCTGATCCAGCGTTTGCCGGCGGCGCGCGCATTCCACGCCTGTACCGGCAGGATGTAGCCGGTGGGCGTCGTCAAACCGCGCTCGAAGACGCGGGCGATGCGGTTGCGCTCTTCCGGGTCCTTCAGCTTCGAATTTGACGGATCGACATTGTCAGGCAGGCTGCCTTCCTTGACGATCCACTCGGCCGGATCCTCATAGGCCGGCAGCACCAGCTCCGTATCTATGCCGAGTTGGGTGGCGATGCCGCCCAAGAGCTTCTGCGCATCCTCGGCCTTCACACCGGTGTTGGCACCTTCCTCGGCGATCAGCGCGGGGTTTTGCCAGATCGGCAGGCCGTCCTTTCGCCAGTAGAGTGAGAAGGTCCAGCGCGGCAGGCTTTCGCCCGGATACCATTTGCCCTGCCCGTAATGCAGAAAACCGCCGGGGGCGAAACGTTCGCGCAGGCGGCGGATCAACGTGTCCGCCTTTTCACGTTTCGTTGGCCCCACCGCGCCGGTGTTCCACTCATCGGATTCGAAATCGTCGATGGAAACAAAGGTCGGTTCGCCGCCCATGGTCAGGCGGACGTCATTGGCGTTCAGAACTCCGTCAACCGTTTCGCCGAGCGCGTTGAGATCCTCCCAGCTTTCATCCGAAAAGGGTTTGGTGATGCGCGGTGTCTCGGCAACGCGCCGGACCTGCATGTCGAAGGCGAATTCCGTATTGGCATGGCCGAAATAACCGCCGGAAATCGGGGCGGCATTGCGATAATGCGGTGTCGCCGCCAGCGGAATATGGCTTTCACCCGTCAAGAGCCCGGAGGTCGGGTCGAGGCCGATCCAGCCGGCACCGGGCATGTAGACCTCGGCCCAGGCGTGCAGATCGGTGAAATCCACCTCGGTGCCGGAGGGGCCATCAAGCGCCTTGAGGTCGGGTGTCAGCTGAATGAGGTATCCCGACACGAAACGGGCAGCAAGGCCGAGATGTCTCAGCACCTGCACCAGCAGCCAGCTGGTGTCGCGGCAGGAGCCCTTGCCGGAAGCGAGCGTCTCCTCCGGCGTCTGGACGCCCGGCTCCATGCGGATGACGTAACCGATCTCCTGTTGCAGGCGGGCATTGAGGCCAACGACCATATCCACCGTCGGCTGCTCCGGGGTCCGGTCGACGGTGGCCATGAAGGCGGCGAGCAACGGGCCAGTCGGCTCCGGCTTCATGTAGATGGAAAGATCGTCACGCAATTCCTGCGGATAATCGAAGGGCCACTTGGTCGCCTCTTCCTCCACGAAGAAATCGAATGGATTATAAACCGTCATATCGGCGACAAGATCGACCTCGATCTTGAACTCCGTCGCTGGCTCGGGAAAAACGAAGCGGGCGAGGTAATTGCCGTAAGGGTCCTGCTGAAGGTTCACGAAGTGATTGGAGGGCGAAACCTTGAGCGAATGGCTGATGACGCGGGTTCTGGAGTGCGAGGCGGGCTTTAATCTGATGATTTGTGGTCCAAGGCGAACCGGATTGTCATATTTATAATGCGTCAGATGATAGATGCTCGCTTTGATCGCCATTAATCTGCCTTGCCCGGTTTTTCCGGTTTATGCGGTTATCCGCCCCTCTGAAATTATCGGGATTTTGTGCAATGCAGGAAAAGAAAGCAAGGATCATTTCCGGGGGTAACTGCATTGTTGGTTGAGGCCGTGATGTCTGCCCGCTGGAAGAATGGCCTGGGGCTTTTTAATCATCGCCGCTCAGATTTCGCCGGGATTGTGGACAAGGTTCAACGGCGTGTTATTGCTTGGCATCGCAAGGCGCAGATTCGCGACCCGCTTTCTTTGCCGATTGACGTTTCGGAATGGAATGAATGGCAACAACGGTGACCGACGACCAGCGCAAGAGCGCGGCGAACCTTTCGGGTTTCGATCTCGATTTTCCGGCGCAGCTGCGGATGATGGGGCGTGCCTTCTGGACGTCGCCGGTGCGCAACCGGCTGATCATGCTGTCGATAGCACTGCTCACGGTCATCTTGCTCACCGCCTATGGGCAGATCAGGCTCAATGAATGGAATGCGCCGTTTTACAACGCGCTGGAGCGGCGCGATCTTGATGCCTTCATTCATCAGCTCGAAGTTTTCGCGATCATCGCCGGGCTGCTGCTTCTCCTCAACGTCATCCAGACATGGCTCAACCAGATGACGGCGCTGAACATGCGCGAGGGTCTTGCCAAGGACATGGTCGATCAATGGCTGAAACCGGGGCGCGCCGCCCGTCTTGCCGGTTTTGGCACGATTGCGATCAATCCGGATCAGCGCCTGCATGACGATGTCCGCAATCTTGCCGAAAGCAGCACGGCGCTTTCGATCGGCCTCGTCAATGCGACGATCCTGCTCGTCAGCTTCATCGGTGTCCTCTGGTCGCTCTCGGCGGGTTTTGCCATCACCATCAGCGGCGATACCTATGCGATCCCCGGCTATATGGTCTGGGCGGCGATCCTTTATGCCGGGTCCGCCTCGCTGCTCAGCAATCTCGTCGGTTACCGGCTGGTGGGGCTGAATGCCGAGCGTTATTCCAAAGAGGCGGAACTGCGCTTTTCCCTGATGCGGGCCAGCGAAAACCTTGCCGCCATTGCCCTTGCACGCGGTGAAAAGAACGAAAGGCGGCGGATCGGCATCGATATTGATGCGGTGCTCGGTGTCATCCGCGGGCTTGCCATGGCGCTGACGCATCTGACATGGGTATCGGCGGGTTATGGCTGGCTGGCGGTGGTGGCGCCGATCCTGATTGCCGCGCCGGTCTATTTTTCCGGCAACCTCACCTTCGGCGGGCTTATGATGGCTGTCGGCGCTTTTAACCAGGTCAATACGGCGCTGCGCTGGTATATCGACAATTTCGGCCCTATTGCCAGCTGGAAGGCGACCTTGCAGCGCGTTTCGGTGTTCCGCAACGCCCTTATCCAGATGGACAGCGTGGAGCAGCACGGCCTCACGATTGATCTGCAGCGCAGTGCGGAGAATGAAAAAATCCGCCTGCAATCGGTCACCATCTGCCGTGATGCGGGCGGGCAGGACATGGAGCGCGGCTTCCGGTTGCGCGAGGCCGATATCGAGATCGGGCCGGGCGAGCGGCTGATGATCAATGGCGAGCAGGGGGTGAATCGGCGGCTGTTATTTGCTGCCATGGCCGGGCTTTGGCCCTGGGGACAGGGCAGGATCGAGATGCCCGAACAATCCGACACACTCTTCATTGCCCAGCACGGTTATCTGCCGGCGGGTTCGCTGCGTGAGATCCTGGCCTATCCGCGTGCGCCCCAGCGGTTTACCGATGCGGACTACCTCTCGGCGCTCAACGCATGCGGGCTCGGCGAAATGGTTTCCCGTCTGGATGAAAACATCCGCTGGGACAAGAAGCTGGATTCGGATGAGCAGGCCAGCATCCGCGTTGCCAATGCCCTGCTGCTGAAGCCGAAATTCGTCGTTGTCGACGATTTGCTGGAAGGTCTGGAAAAACAGACACAGGATACGCTGGCGGAGGTTCTGAACGGGATAGACGGTGCGGCGATCGTTTATATCGGCCGGTCGGAGACATTCCTGTCGGTTCTTACCCCGGCTGTGGCCCATCTGGACCACGCTTCACAGAAGTAAATATCGTCAGGCGTGGCCGGCCTGATCGCTTTGGCTCAAAGCCGTAAATGCCATTTGTCCGAGCCGAGCCGTTGCTGCTTGGCAATGCTTATGGTGGTGTCCGGCTCCACCTGCGAACGGAGCGCCAGCGTGCCGGTCGCCAGGCTGATGGCGACGATGCTGGCGACCGCCAGTACGATACGGTCGTAGCGCTGCTGTATCGTGTTGTTTCCACTCCAGTCATAGGCCATTCGCACGCCCTCGCGTTTTCTGGAATCGTGCCCCATCATGGTTAACCGAAGCTTACGATTGGCCTGTGATTCCTTGCTGTTTTGGAAGGGCTGCCGCGACAAATCGGCTATTGGCTGATGGGGCGCGGTTGTTTTAAGTCCGGCAGCGGGAGGTTTGTGAAAGGAATTCGAGACATGGACCAGCAACCGCCCGCCGATATGGAACTGACGCTCAGAACGCTTGCCATGCCCGCCGACGCCAATCCGGCGGGCGATATTTTCGGCGGCTGGGTCATGTCGCAGATGGACCTTGCGGCTTTCGTCCGCGCCAATGATGTGGCCGGCGGCCGCACCGTCACCGTGGCGGTCCATGAAATCGTCTTCAAGAAGCCGGTCAAGATCGGCGATACGCTCTGCGTCTACACGCGGATCGAAAAGATCGGCCGCACCTCCGTCACGCTCAAGATCGAGGCCTGGACCCGCAGGCACTATCAGGATTCGCGCGAAAAGGTCACGGAGGCCGTCTTCATCATGGTCGCCGTGGATGAGAATGGCGAGCCACGCCCGGTGCGCAAGGAGGTGCGCAAGGAAGCGTAAGGCCAGCGCCTTTTCAAAGCAAATTCCGAAGCGCCTGCTGGAAGAGCATAGGCGCTTTGGCCTTCTCGTCATTCGACAATCGTCCGCCCAATACTTTAGAAATATCCAATTTATTTATCAATTTTTGCGATCAAGATGTGGAATAGGACGGGGATCAGGCTTTGACCATTCCAGGTGTTGTTATTATCGGCGGCGCTCACGGCACGCTTGCCCTTGCCCGCAGCCTCGGTGTCCTGAATGTGCCGGTCTACTACCTTACCCATGATTCACCGTTGCCGGGCTGGTCGCGCTTCGTGCGGGAAACAATCCGCTGGGCCGGTCCGCATGATGATGGGGCGATGGCGTTTCTGCGGCAAATGGCTGAAAAACCAGGCCTGAAGGGCTGCCTGCTGGTGCCATCGGGCGATGGTGAGGTTCAGCTTGTTTCGCAGCATCGCGAGGAGCTTTCGGCGCTTTACAAAATCATTCTGCCGGAATGGACGAACCTGCAATGGCTGTGTGAAAAACCGCTGCTCTACAAACGTGCGGCCGAACTCGGCGTCAGCATTCCCCGAACCTATGCGCTGACATCGGCTGCCGATGTCGATGGGCTGGATGTGATGTTTCCCGTCATTCTCAAGCCGAATATGGGGGGCGGCAACACTTCGATCGCCCGGGCGAAAGTTATCCGCGCCGATGACCGAGAAGGGCTGAAAGCCGCTTTCGCCGATGCCAGTGGAGAGATCGGCCCCGACAATGTCGTCGTGCAGGAACTCATTCCGGGTGGAGGAGAAAGCCAGTTTTCCTATGCGGCCCTGTGGCTGGACGGGGAACCCGTTGCCGAATTCACCGCGCGGCGCGCCCGGCAATATCCCGTTGATTTCGGTTATACCAGCACGCGTGTCGAGGTCGTCGACAATCGGCAAGCGGTCGAAGCGGCCCGGAAAATATTGAAATCGGCAGGTCACAGCGGGCTGGTCGAAGTGGAATTCAAATTCGACGGCAGGGATGGGTCGCTGAAACTTCTCGATGTCAATCCGCGCCCGTGGTCGTGGTTCGGCCTCTGTTCGGCTGCCGGCATCGATCTTGGCGGGCTTTTATGGCAGGTGGCCAATGGCATGCCCACCGGGCAGGCGGTCACTGCGCGGCAGGGCACTTCCTGGTCCTATCTCATCCGCGATACCGTTGCCGCCTTCACATTGGTACGGAGGGGACAGGCGAGACTTGGCGATTATCTTGCCTCCCTCGGCAAGATCCGCAGCTGGGCCGCTTTTGCACCGAACGATCCCCTGCCGGGCCTGATCGATCTGCCGCTGACCGCCTTGCGGGTGCTGAGAAAACGTATTCTTCCCGGCCTGGCGTCGGGGCAATCGGCAAGGGCCATGTTGCCGCCGGTCAAACGCCTGGTGAAATATGGGGCCATAAGGGCGGGGCTGGAGGTGAGTTCTCTTCCGGCTGTCCGCTCGGCATTTCCATCCCTTGCCGGACGGGGTGTGATTTTCACGCTTCACCATGTGCGTCCGGGGCAGCCGGTTTCGGCTTTTGCGCCCAATGTGCAATTGTCCGTCACGCCACAATTTCTGGAAGAGGCCATTGAGGCCGCGCTCGAATCCGGTCTCGTGCCCGTTCATCTGCATGATCTGCCGGCTCTGCTTGCCGACAGCGGCGAAGGCCGGTCGTTCTGTGCCTTCACGCTTGATGACGGTTATCGCAACAATGCTGAACATGCTGCGCCGATCTTCCGTAAATACGCGGTTCCCTACACGATTTTCGTCACGCCAGGTTTTGTTGAGCGTAGCCGCAGCCTGTGGTGGGAAACCGCGGCGGCGCTGACGCAGAAAGCCGCATCGTTCGAATTTGATTTTGGGGCAGGGCCGGAGCAGGTGGAATGTGCCACGCCATCACAGAAGCTGGAGGCATTCGCCCGGCTTGAAAACTTCGTCCAGGAATCCGCGGAAGATGACGCGGTGGAAAGGATCGATCGCGTCGCAAGGCAGCATGGCCTCGACCCCATCGCGATGGTGGACGAATTGGTCATGGATGCGGCCGAACTCAGGACGCTGTCGGACGATCCGCTCGTGCATTTTGGCGCGCATACCATGACACATGTGAACATGCGCAAGATCGATGCGGTGCGCCTCGCCCATGAGATCGAGGAATCGACGTGCCGGGTGGAAGTTTATGTGGGCCAGCGGCCGCAATCCTTCTCTTATCCCTATGGCTGGGTCCGGGCCGTGGGAGAGCGCGAAGCAAAAGCGGTATCGGATGCGGGCTTCTCCGTGGCGGTCACCACGCAGGCCGGTGTTCTCGGCCCTCACAGCCTCGAAAAGCCGGCCCAGCTGCCGCGCGTTTCGTTGAACGGACGCTTTCAGAAAAAGCGCTTCGTCAAGGCGCTCATCTCGGGCCTGCCTTTCCGGTTCATCTAGCGGCTATATCTGCTTTCCTTCTTTCGCCCGCTCCGCGGCAATGCGGAGGCCGTCGGCCTTTTGCATGAACATGACAATTTTTGTTATTCACATCCTTTTATCTATTGATTATAAATAAATTTATCGAGGTAAAACATTACAACTTTTTTGAAGGCTCTGCCCGTGCTGCTGATTTTCGCCGATGATCTGACCGGTGCTCTTGATGCCGCCGCCCCTTTCGCCGGGCGCGGGTTGGCAACCGAGGTTGCGATCGGGCTTGATGGTGTTCGCGAAGCGCTTGTGGATGCGCCCGCGATCCTTAGCGTCAACCTCGGCTGCCGCGATGGAAAAGCGGAGGAGGCCCACCGCCGCACGCGGGACCTGATGGCGCTGGTTCCGGCCGGTACGATGTTTTTCAAGAAGATCGATTCCCGGTTGAAGGGACATATTGCGGCGGAAATGGACGCGATTTCCTATCGGCAGGCACTGGTCGCCCCCGCCATTCCCGATTTCGGACGTATCGTCACCGGCGGCGCCGTCTCCGGCTTCGGTGTCGAAACCGCCATTCCGGTTGCTGCAAAACTCGGCGGGCATGCCGCGCGCTGTACGATACCGGATACGGGCTCGCAAGGTGATATTCGCGAAGCCCTCATCGCCGCGCAGGCAGAGGGGGTCGATCTTCTGGTGGGTGCGCGCGGGCTTGCCGAAGCGCTGGCCGAGACGATGGCGGCCGAGCGCGCTCCGCAGGCGGCGACCATTCCACCCGGCAAGGGTGTTTTTGTCATCGGCTCGCGTGATCCGATCACGGTCGGGCAGATCGACGTTCTCAGGAGTGACGGGAATGTCTCGATCATCGAGGCGCCCAATGGTGTGGTGCCACATCAAGCCAGCGATGATTCTGATCTGACACTGGTTCAGGCAACACAGGGTGCGGACGATCTCTCGCCGCTTGCGGTTTCCGATCATCTGGCAGAAGGCGTTGTGCCGCATTTCACCGTCGGGGCGAAAAGACTGCTCCTGTCGGGCGGGGCGACTGCCGAAGCCGTGCTGCGGGCCATGGGCATTTCGCGTTTGCGACTTGCCGGCGAATGCCTGCCGGGCCTGGGGGTTGGCTGGGCTGGTGACCAATGCATCATTGCGAAGTCCGGCGGTTTTGGGCAAGCTGACACGTTGAAACGGATTGCGAAAATGATGCTTGGCGAAAACGACGCTGGAGAGAGCTGACCAGATGGGGCTGATGAAAGAAACGGCGCGCAAGGCACTTCCGGACATTATTTTCGAGAGAATGCACCGGGCGATCAAATCCGGGGCCTATAAGCCGGATGAGCGGCTGCCGACCGAACATGAACTCGCCATGGAATTCGAAGTCTCGCGCCCGGTCGTGCGCGAGGCGCTGCGGCGCCTGCGCGAGCAGGGGTTCATCTATTCCCGCAGGGGTTCCGGCAGCTATGTCAGGGCGTTTGGCCTGCGCGAGCCGCTCGGTTTCGGCCAGCTGGAAAATGTCGCGGATCTTCTGAACTGTTATGAATTCAGGTTGACGCTGGAGCCGGCCGCTGCCGCTGCGGCGGCATTGCGGCACGATGCCGAAAGGCTGGCGGCGATCAGGAAGGCGCTTGAACTGATGCGGGACGCCACCAATCGCCAGTCCCACCGCGAGGATGCCGACTACCAGTTTCACCTCGCAATCGCGCGGGCGGCCAGGAACAGTTATTTCTCCACCGCCATGGAAGCGCTGAAGGACCATATTGCAGTTGGGATGAAGTTCCACGGTATGTCGGTAAAGCGGGAGGCATCCGGCCTGACGCGTGTTTTCGCCGAACATGAGGCCATTGCAAAGGCGATCGCCGATGGTGATGCGGAAGCGGCCCGCCAGTTGATGCTCCAGCACCTGACGGGCTCGCGTGACCGCCTGTTCGAATCGTCCCATGCGGATTAAGGCTGCGCCCAGGGCCGGTGCGCCTAGCCACGCACGGGCTTTCTCCTCAGAAGGCGTGGCGGTAGATGCCGAGCACGTCCTCAAGGCTCATATCCACCGGGTTATTGTCCATCAGCCGGCGGATGGCATGTGCGTCCTCGGCATAACGGGGCAGATCGCCCTCCGTCGCCCCATGCCGCGCGAGTGACATTTCAATGCCGAGCCCGGCGCAGAAATCCGTCGCCGCCTTGCGGAGATCGTCCTGCGAGAGATGATCGCGAAGGCCGAGCGCGCCGGCCACTTCCGCTGTCTTCGCCGAAACGGCAGGCTGGTTGAAGGCCAGAACATGCGGAAAGACGATGGCATTGGCCAGCCCGTGCGGCAGGTTGAGAAGTGTGCCGAGCGGATAGGCGATGGCGTGGCCGGCGGCCGTATTGACCGGGCCGAGGCAGATGCCGCCGTAATAGGAGGCGAGCATCATGCCTTCCCGCGCTTGCGTATCCGCGCCATCGCGAACGGCGCGCGCCAGATATTTGCCGACCAGCGCAAAGCCCATGCGGGCAAAACCGTCGATCATCGGATGGGCCTTGCGATTGGTGAAAGCCTCCACGCAATGGGCCATGGCATCCACACCCGTCGCCGCGGTCACGGCCGGTGGTACGGAATAGGTGAGCTCCGGATCGAGAACGGCGAAATCCGCAATCAGATAAGGGCTTTCTACCGCGATCTTGCTGCCCTTGACGGGGTCGGTGATGAGCGAGCGGATACCCGCCTCTGACCCGGTGCCGGCGGTGGTGGCGATTTGCACGAGCCGCGTATCGCGCCCGGCAACCCTGTTCGGCCCGGCGACGTCTTCAAGCCTCTGGCCGGAATTCCACAGCGCCGCGACAAGCTTTGCCACATCCATGACGGAACCGCCGCCGAGGCCGACGATGAGATCGGGTTTGGCCGCGTGCGCGGCAGCAAGCGCTGCATCGAGTGTCGCGGTATCCGGCTCGCCGGGAATGGCGTCGAATACGGTGAAGGGACCCTGCAATTGCAGCCGGTCGACAAATTTAGCCGTCAAAGGCGTGGCGATCACCAGGGTCGAGGTGTTTTTGCCGGCGAAGGCCCCTACCTGCGCAATCGTGCCCGCACCGACGGCGAGCCTGCGCGGCTGGTGGATGAGAATGGGAGCTGTGGACATGGTGCTCATCCCTTCCGGGCCTTGCTCGACACGAGCTTGCGCGCATAGGCGATGGCCGCATTCATGTTGCCGTGATTGGCGATGCCTTTGCCGGCAATGTCAAAGGCGGTGCCGTGATCGACGGAGGTGCGGTCTATCGGCAGATCGACGGAGACGTTGACGGCGGTATCGAAGGCGACAAGCTTGATCGGGATATGGCCCTGATCGTGATATTGCGCGACAACGAGATCGAAAGCGCCCGAGTAGGCCCGGTGAAACACGGTATCGGCGGAAATCGGCCCCTGCACCTCGATGCCTTCGGCGCGGGCGGCTGCAACCGCCGGTGCGATCTGATCGTCATCTTCCGTGCCGAACAGGCCGTTTTCGCCGCAATGCGGATTGATGCCGGCAACGGCGATCCGCGGCCGCTCGTAACCGATGCGCTTCAGATGGGCATTGCCGGCGCGGATGGTCGCCAGCACCCGCTCCGTCGTCGCCCGGCGAATGGCGTCCTGCAGGGAAACATGGGTCGATACGTGGATCACCTTCAGTCGCTCGGAAGCGAGCAGCATATAGGCGGCGGATGAGCCGGTTAGGCTGCGCAGCATGCCGGTGTGACCATCATAATGGTGGCCTGCCAGATTAAGCGCTTCCTTGTTGATCGGCGCGGTGACGATGCAGCCGATTGTTCCGGCTTCGGCATCGCGCACGGCTTTTTCGATGAAACGGAAGGCGGCGTCGCCAGCCACCGGCGACAGCGTGCCCCATGGGAGCGGCGCGCCCTCCACCGGCAGGTCGACCACATGGGAGGTGAGATCGATATCAACACCGAGCGCCTCCCGTGCTGCTTCCAGCGTGGGGAGGTTTCCGTAAATCCGGGTTGCGGCGCGATCGGCAGCGGACATGTCCGCCAGCGCCCGAACGGTGATCTCGGGGCCGACGCCGCACGGGTCGCCCATGGTGATGCCAATGATGTTGCTCATCTTTTTCTCCCGTCCGTGGCGTCGGCCCAGCCGGGCGCCAGCCGGACATATTTGATTGCGCGGCGATGATAGGTGTAGCTTGCGTGCAGCGTACCGTCCGGCGCTTCCAGAAGCCATGGATAGGACATTTCCAGATTGCGGCCATCCGTCGAATCGTTTGACAGGCAGGTGCCCGGCCCATCCTCGATCAGTATCCGGGTGGGGAAGCTCAACCCATCATCATTGGAAAGGCAGACGGAGACCGGAGCGCGCGGCACGCCCCAGATCGGCACGCATCCGCCGCTCGGATCGGCATCCGGCCTGTCGTCCTCTTCGCCCAGCTCGTCATAGAGCGAAGCGCGCCGGTCGCTGGATTCCTGTGCATTGACGGGATTGCAGATCATTGCCAGCCGGCCGTCAGCGAGCCTGATGACGGCAATGGACGAATTGTTGTTGGGCACGTCGGTCGGCTGCGGTTTCGACCAGGAGCGGCCGCCATCAGCACTTTCCGTGCGATAGACGAAATCGGCCTGGCGACGGCGAAAGAAGGCGGCGTAGCGCTCCTCCTCTGCCGCGACCGGGCTCATATGCACGCAGCCGGTCGAGTCAGGTAGATCCTGCAATGTCCATGTCGCGCCGTTGTCGGTGGATATGCCGAGCGCGGCGGTGTCGTGGCTGCCGTTCCATTTCTGGCCGGGACGCTGGATGCAGCGGAAGATCGGCAGGAGCCAGGCACCGTCATCGCGGATGCGAAGCGGCGCGCGGATGAAGCAGCCCTTCGGAAGATCAAGGAAGCGCCCTTCCTCGGATGTGAGTTTTTCCGCTTCCGCCGCGTCGCGGTGAATGCGCGCCATGCGGATGCGGCATTCATCCTGATTGCCTGAAGGCTGGGAGGTATGAAACAGCCATAACCCGCCATCCGGCGCAGTGAAGAGCACCGGGTTCTGTTCTGAATGGGCGGGGTCGTGGCTGAGGCGCTGCGGGGCTCCCCAGCGGGTAGCGTCAGGCGTCAACGCGGATGCGAAAATCGAAATATCCGACTTGCCTTCCAGCGTGCCGCCGAACCAGGCGCAGAGCAGCGTGCCATCATCGAGAAGGTGCAGGAAGCTCGCATGGTTCTGGATCATCGGTGACGGAAGGAAGGCTTCCTGCCGGTTTTCCGACACGGCGTGCATGGCTCCGGTCATGGCGTGAGCGATGTCATCAGGGGTCATCGTGGTCTCCTCTTGCCCTGATGAAAATGACATATTTGAAAAGTTGTCAAGTTTATTTGATATAAAAGGAGCGTCGTTTGTTTTTGATTTATGAACTTAAATATTTGTTTTTAAATGATAAAAGTATGTGATTTGCTGCGAATAAAAATTGCTTTCGAAAAATAAATTGACAAAAAATGTGATAACGCCGATGCTCTGTTCACGGGTGGAGGAGACAGTCATCCGCACGCCATGCTCCTCGATGCAGGAGATGGGGCTTTTCAGAATACCCCTTGCGGTGCGCCGCCATGTTGCTGAATTTCTGATCTGGGAGGAGAACGGAATGAAGAAGTCATTGATTGCGAGCGCCCTTGTTCTGGGTTCGCTCAGCGCCACGGTTTCGCCGGTGCTTGCGGCATCGGGGCCGATCAAGATCGTGCTGGCGGAAGAGGCGGACCTGCTGGAACCCTGCATGGCCACGCGTTCCAATATTGGCCGCATCATCATGGAAAATGTCAGCGAGACGCTGACCGAGCTTGATGTACGCGGCAAGAACGGCGTGCAGCCGCGCCTTGCCGAAAAATGGGAACAGAACTCGGATGGCAGCTGGCGTTTCCATCTGCGCCAGGGCGTGAAGTTTTCCGACGGTACGGGTTTTGACGCCAAGGATGTGAAGCACAGCTTCGAGCGCATCATGAGCGACAAGAATGCCTGCGAATCCCGCCGCTATTTCGGCGGCATGACGGTGACGCCGACGGTTGTCGACGACCACACGATCGATTTCAAGACGGATCCGGCCCAGCCCATCCTGCCGCTCCTGATGTCGCTCGTCACGATCGTTCCGGAAGAAACCAAGATGGAATTTATCCGCGAGCCTGTCGGCACCGGGCCTTACAAGCTGACCAACTGGACGCCCGGGCAGCAGATCGTACTGACCGCGCGTGATGATTATTGGGGCAAGAAGCCTGAGGTAACGGAAGCGACCTACCTCTTCCGCGCCGATCCCTCGGTACGTGCTGCCATGGTGCAGACCGGTGAAGCCGATCTTTCGCCCTCCATTTCCCAGCTCGACGCAACAAATTCGAAGACTGATTTTTCCTATCTCGACAGTGAAACGGTCTATATGCGCCTCGATCACAATATCGCGCCGCTGAACGATGTGCGGGTGCGCCGCGCGCTCAATCTTGCCATCGACCGGCAGGCCTTCCTCGGCACACTGGTACCTGAAGGTGCGGTGCTGGCGACGGCGCTGGTTCCGCCGACCACGCTTGGCTGGAACCCCGACGTCAAGGTCTTCCCTTACGATCCTGATGCTGCAAAAAAACTGCTCGAGGAAGCCAAGGCTGCCGGCGTGAAGGTGGATACGCCGATCACCATCATCGCGCGTACGGCGAACTTCCCCAATGTCACCGAGATCATGGAAGCGATCCAGCAGCAGCTGCAGGAAGTCGGCTTCAAGATCGACCTGAAATTCGTGGAAGTGGCCGAACACGAGAGCTATTATTCCAAGCCTTTCAAGGAAGGGCGCGGACCGCAGATCGTCGCCGCCATGCACGACAATTCCAAGGGCGACCCGTCCTTCACCATGTTCTTCAAATACGCCACCAAGGGCACACAGTCCGGCTTCTCTGACCCGAAGGTGGATGACCTGATCGAACGTGCTTCCGCGGCCGTCGGCGACGAGCGCGCCAAGCTGTGGTCCGAACTCATCGCCTACCTGCATGATGACGTGGTGGCGGACGTGCTGCTGTTCCACATGGTCGGTTTCTCCCGCGTCTCTGAACGGCTGGATTTCAAGCCCACCATCGCCACCAACTCGATGCTGCAGCTTTCGGAAATCGGCATCAAGTAAGCCGGTATCTTATGAGCCAAAGAGCGGCGGCGGAGCTCAAGCTTCGCCGCCCTCGTTGAAAAACCGGAGGCAACCATGCTGAGCTTCATCCGAAAACGTTCCGTTGCGAGCCTGATCTCCCTGATCGGCCTCATCGTGATGGTTTTCTTCCTCTCCCGCCTGACGGGGGACCCGGCCGCGCTGTTTCTGCCGGTTGAGGCTTCGGAGGAGTTGAAGCAGCAGTTTCGGGCGCTGCACGGCCTGAATGATCCGCTGATGGTGCAGTTCCTGCGTTATGCGGGCGATGTGATGACAGGGGATCTGGGAGAATCGCTCAGAAAGGCCCGTCCGGCGCTGGATGTCGTGCTGGAAGCTTTCGTGTGGACGCTCTGGCTCGCGGTCATCACCATGTCGCTGGTCACCACGGCGGCCATCGTTGTCGGCTCGCTTGCAGCTTTCCGGTCCGGCGGCTTCTTCGACCGCATGGCGTCGACAATTTCCCTCATCGGTGCCTCGGTTCCGGATTTCTGGCTTGCCATCGTGGCGATCGTGGTCTTTTCCGTCAATCTCGCCTGGCTGCCCACATCAGGCACTGGCTCGGTGCTGCACTGGATCCTGCCGATTTCAGTACTCTTCGTGCGTCCCTTCGGTATCATCGTGCAGGTGGTGCGCGGTTCGATGATCGGCGCCTTGTCTTCCGCTTACGTCAAGACGGCACGCGCCAAGGGCGTAAAATCTGGGCCGATCATCTTCATCCATGCTTTGCGCAACGCCATGCTGCCGGTCATCACCGTCATCGGAGATCAGGCGGCAAGCCTTCTCAACGGTGCAGTCATCGTCGAAACCATCTTCGGTTTTCCCGGTGTCGGCAAGCTGATGATCGATTCCATCCTCCAGCGGGATTTCAACGTCGTGCTGGCCGCCATTCTCGTCACCGCGCTGGCCATCTTCCTGATGAACCTTCTGATCGATATCGCCTATGCGCTGCTCGATCCGCGTATCCGGCACTGAGGAGGTCATACAGCCATGAGCCTTTTGAACGCCGACACCCAGATCATCGACGAGCCCTCCTTCGCAACACGCATGCTGCGTATGTTATGGGCGGACAAATTCGCGCTCTGCGCTGCGATCTTCCTCGTTATTGTCGTCGTCCTCGCTTTTGTCGGTCCGGCCTGGCTGGGTGATCTCGCGACGAAACAGAACCTGCGCGGGCGTAACCTCGCGCCCTTCGACTGGCAGCGCGAATGGTATTTCTGGTTGGGAGCGGATGCGCTCGGCCGTTCGCTTCTGGCGCGCATCGTCGCCGCCACGCAAAATACGCTGATGATCGCCGCCGGTGCCGTGCTTCTCTCCGCCGTCACCGGCACCGTGCTTGGGCTGATCGCCGGTTTTTCCTCCAATCGCGTCGGCCAGATCATCATGCGGCTGGCGGATGTGATCATGTCGTTTCCGTCGCTGCTGATCGCGGTCATCGTGCTTTATCTGCTCGGTTCCTCTATCCTTAACCTCATGCTGGTGCTCGCCATCACCCGCATTCCCGTTTACATCCGCACCACGAGGGCGGAGGTGCTGGAGGTGCGCGAACGCATGTTCGTGCAGGCGGCGCGCGTCATGGGCGCATCCGGCAAGCGCATCCTGTTTCGCCACATCCTGCCCGTGGTGCTGCCGACGCTGACGACGCTTGCGACGCTCGATTTCGCCTATGTGATGCTGGCGGAGAGTGCACTGTCCTTCCTCGGTATCGGCATTCAGCCGCCGGAAATCACCTGGGGCCTGATGATTTCCCAGGGGCGGCAATATCTCACCAATGCCTGGTGGCTGTCCTTCTGGCCGGGGCTTGCCATCATTCTCACCACCCTGTCGCTCAACCTGCTGTCCAACTGGCTGCGCATCGCGCTTGACCCCGTGCAGCGCTGGCGGTTGGAAATGAAGGGCCGCAAAAATGGCTGATCATCTTCTCGACGTGCGAAATCTCTCCGTGGAATTCCACACCGCAAGCGGTGTCGTCCACGCGGTGAAGGACGTTTCCTACCATATCGACCGCGGTGAAACGCTGGCGATCCTCGGCGAAAGCGGTTCGGGCAAGTCGGTGTCCTCCTCGGCCATCATGAACCTCATCGACATGCCGCCCGGTCGCATCAGCGGCGGTCAGATATTGCTCGACGGCAAGGACCTGCTGACGATGCCCGCCGAGGCGCGCCGCGAGATCAATGGCCGGCGCATCGCCATGATCTTTCAGGATCCGCTCAGCCACCTCAACCCGGTCTATACTGTCGGCTGGCAGATCCGCGAGGCGATGACCACCCACGGCATGGGCAAGGCGGAAGCTGAAGCGGAGGCGAGGCGGCTTATCACCCGTGTCGGCATTCCCGATCCTGACCGGGCGCTCTTGAAATATCCGCATGAATTTTCGGGTGGCCAGCGCCAGCGTGTCATGATCGCCATGGCGCTTGCATTGCGGCCCGATCTGTTGATCGCTGATGAGCCTACCACCGCGCTTGACGTGACGGTGCAGGCGGAAGTGCTTTCGCTGCTCAAGGAATTGCAGCGCGAAACTGGCATGGCTGTGCTCATCATCACCCACGATCTCGGTGTTGTCGCCGAAATCGCCGACCGGGTGGTGGTGATGGAAAAGGGCGTGCTGGTGGAAGCCGGCACGGTTCGCGAGGTTTATCGCAATCCGCAGCATCCCTATACCCGCAAGCTTATCAATGCCGCTCCGGGCAAGGGCGACATGCATCAGCCGGACGCGAAGGGCGAACCGCTGCTCAGCGTGCGCGATGTGCGCAAGCGTTACGGCGCATTCGAAGCACTGAAGGGTGTTTCCTTCGACCTGATGGCAGGCGAGACCATTGCCGTCGTCGGCGAAAGCGGTTCCGGCAAATCGACGCTGGCGCGCATTCTACTGCGGCTCGACGAGCCGGATGCGGGCAGCGCCGTATGGAAGGGGCGGGACCTGTTCAAGCTGTCGCCGGCGGAATTGTTCGCGCTGAGGCGTGATCTTCAGATGGTGTTCCAGGACCCCACCCAGTCGCTTAACCCCCGCATGACGGTGTTCCAGCTCATCTCCGAAGCCTGGGTCATCCATCCCGATATATTGCCGAAAGCGAAATGGCGCGAACGGGTCGGCGAATTGCTGCAGCAGGTTGGCCTTTCGCCGGAGCACATGCGCCGTTATCCGCACCAGTTTTCCGGCGGCCAGCGGCAGAGGATCGCGATTGCCCGTGCGCTTGCGTTGGAGCCGAAGCTCATCATCTGCGACGAGGCGGTCTCGGCGCTCGATGTTTCGGTTCAGGCGCAGGTCATCACACTCCTGGACAGGCTGCGCCGCGACATGGGCCTCTCCTTCATCTTCATCGCCCATGACCTTCCTGTCGTGCGGGATTTTGCCGATCATGTCATGGTCATGCAGCGGGGAGAGGTCGTGGAGTTCGGCACGGTGCGGCAGGTGTTCGAAGCCCCGCGCGAGGCCTATACCCACGCGCTGCTTGCCGCCAGCCTCGATCCGGATCCCGATATGCAATCCCGGCATCATCATGCGGCCGGCCACGCCATTGAAAATTCAAGCGGAGTTCTTCCATGAGCAAACAAGCTTTCGTCGCGCTCGTCACCTGTTTCAACGAGGACGAAACCATCAATTACGAGGCGACCCGCGCGCAGGTGCGCCGCCAGGTGGCGGCTGGCAACAACATCATGTGCGCCGGCACAAACGGCGATTTCACCGCGCTGACGCACGAGGAGAAAATCCGGCTGACCGAAGAGGTGGTGGACGAGGTGGCCGGCCGCGCCAGGGTGATCGTCAATGCCGGCATGCCGGCCACGTTCGAAACCCTGCAACTCGCCAAAGCCTTTGACCGTATAGGCGTCGACGGCATCGCCGTCATCACGCCTTTCTTCATCGCCTGCACGCAGGATGGCTTGATCCGCCATTTCTCGGCGGTGGCCGATGCCGTTGAAACGCCGGTCTATCTCTATGATATTCCCGCCCGCACCCAGAACCACATCGAACCGGAAACGGCGCGCAAGCTCGCATCCCATGGCAATATCGCCGGCATCAAGGATTCCGGCGGCGCGCAGCAGACGCTCGAAGCCTATCTTCAGGTGGCGAAGGACATGCCCGGTTTCGAGGTCTATTCCGGGCCGGATCACCTTGTGCTCTGGTCCTTGCAGAACGGCGCTGCGGGCTGCATCTCCGGCCTCGGCAACGCCCTGCCGGATGTGCTTGCCGGCATTCTCAACGCTTTCAACGCCGGCGACATCGCCGAAGCTGAACGCCAACAGGCGATCTATGCCGATTTCCGCACCGATCTCTACGCCCTCGGTTTCGCACCCGCCATGGTCAAGCGCTCACTTTACCTCCAGGACCCCTCCGTCGGCGCCAGCCGCCAGCCGGCCCTTCTGCCGGATCAGGAACAGGATGCAAAAATTCTGGAAATCCTGCGGCGCTATCGACGGCTGTGATCCCGGTGCAGAATGTGACCAGCACGGGAAAGACCGATGCGCGCCACGTCAAAATAACCGGTTGAAACAGCAAAACTCGGAAGCGCTTCCATGGTCCCGCATATGACGAATAATTTGTGACACAAACACGAAATTCCCCTTGTCAGCCTGACCATTGATGTTTAAGAGGAGCGCGCAACGCAAGCGTTCGCGCATGCGGAGAGGTGGCAGAGTGGTCGAATGCACCGCACTCGAAATGCGGCATACCTGCAAGGGTATCGTGGGTTCGAATCCCACCCTCTCCGCCAAGCTCTGATCACTCTCCGCCAGCTACCTGTAAAGCCTTGGATCTCCTCGTAAAATATCTGCTCGCCAGCGGCCCTTGAAGAGTGAAAATCATGCGGGTATCGCGCCCGGTACACCTTTCGGTACATGTCCAGGCACCTCCAATGTGTTCGTTGAAGTTGGCGCGCGAATTTCTCGTCAACAATCAACAATAGTAATACTTAATTCAGAAATTTCGTAAAGGTTGCAAAGGCAGGCCTCACTGTATCGTTGGGGCGAAAATGTCACTCAGATTTGCGACTGCTTTTGGTGGAGCAACTGTCTGGCGACTGGCGTCCGATGACCGAGCGCAATCATCTGCAATGTTTCTCTGTCTCCAGCCAAGTGCCTTTCCGGCAGCTTGACGAAGTTTGCCATGAGGTCTGAAATGTCGCTCCTGAAAAACACCAAAATCCAAACGAAAGTCGTGGCCGTTATCGCGCTAACAAGCCTGGCTTCGCTGCTCGGCCTGACCTATGTCAGCCTGCAATACAAGAATACGGACAGCAACTACAGTAACTTCATCGCAAATGACGCGCTCGCGGCAGTGTTGAATGCCAGGACAAGTGGCAATCTCAACGCGCTGGGAATGCAGATGCTCCGCGCCAGCCTGACAGATCCAAAGGGCAGTGATTTCGAAGCGGCCGTCAAGACGTTTAGAGCCGACAGGAAACAGCTTGAAGAGCGGCAGAACACGATCGTTCAATTGGTTCCCGCGCGCGCGGATGCTGCGCGTGATATATTGAAGGGTGTCGCTGAAGTAGAAGAAATCGGCAATAAGGTCATCAGTCTGGTCCAGGCTGGTCAACAAGCTCAGGCTCAGCAAATGGCTCTGGATCTCCTGAAAAAACTGGGAGAAGTGTCACCGAAGATCAGCGCCGGTAACGAGCAACTGATAGCGTCGATGAACCAAGGTCGTGAGCGCCTGACGCAGCTCACCAACTCCACGATTGTTATCGGTATAGCTGGATTGATCCTTGTATCTCTAGTCTTGATTGGATTTGGCCTGTTCATCTCCTCGCGGGGTATCACGACGCCCGTTGCGCGCCTTCGGGAACGAATGACGTCGCTGGCAGGCGGCGAGACGGGTGCTGAGGTCGACGGAGCGGATCGCAGGGACGAAATCGGCCAGATGGCTAAAGCCGTCGCGGTATTCCGCGACAATGCCCTGGAGCGCATCCGACTGGAGCGGGAGGTTGAAGTCAATCGCAGCCTGTCGGAGCGAGAGCGGGTTGAGCGCGAACAACAGCGTGCCAAAGATGCTGGCGATATCGAATTCGCATCTAACCATGTTGCCGCAGGCCTCGCAGCCCTTGCCGATGGCAATGTTTCCTATCGCATCACTGACGTGTTTGTCGGCCAGATGGATCACGTTCGGCAGGACTTCAACAGGTCGGCGGAGAAGCTCGAAACCGCGCTGACACAGGTGGCCGAGAATGCCCGTGCTATCGAAAGTGGCTCGAACGAAATCCGATCTGCGGCCGACGATCTTGCCAGACGTACCGAGCAACAGGCCGCCGCCGTCGAGGAGACTGCCGCCGCACTCGAAGAAATCACCACCACTGTTAGAGATTCAACCAGGCGTGCGCAGGAAGCCGGTCAATTTGTCAGCCGAGCCAAAGTCGGTGCGGAACAATCTGGTGAGGTCGTACGGCGCGCTGTCATCGCCATGGGGCAGATTGAAAAGTCCTCCAGCGAGATCAGCAACATCATCGGCGTGATTGATGAGATCGCCTTCCAGACCAATCTGTTGGCCCTGAATGCGGGTGTCGAAGCCGCCCGCGCGGGCGATGCCGGAAAGGGTTTTGCTGTCGTCGCCCAGGAAGTACGTGAGCTTGCCCAGCGTTCTGCCAGTGCCGCCAAAGAGATCAAAACACTAATCAATGCATCCAACGGCCAGGTACAGGAGGGTGTCCAGCTTGTTGATGAGACAGGCCGCGCGCTTGAGACTATCGTTTCGGAGGTGCAGGAGATCAATCGACACGTCAGTGCAATTGTCGATGCCGCACAGGAACAGTCTTCAGGTCTTCAACAAATCAACACCGCCATTAACGAAATGGATCAGAACACGCAGAAAAACGCGGCCATGGTCGAGGAGACAACCGCTGCGACCCACAGCCTGTCGCGCGAGGTAGTTTCGCTCAACGAGCTCCTGAGACTTTTCAAACTCTCGGGACCAACACATGTGCGAGCTGCCGTTCACCCTTCGGCAGCAGTTGAGAAAGCGGTTGCCTCACCGGCAAGGGCTATCGTCCGCAAGGTCGCCAGCGCTTTTGCGGGGAATGCCGCCCTCAAGCAGGACAACTGGGAGGAGTTCTGATGAATGAACAGTATAGCGCTGCGGGCGGGGTTTGGAGGCCGTCGCCCTCCCGCCTGGCCAGCACTCTCCGTTCGACCAGATCGCGAGGGGCCGGGTAGATCACGATCGTTGAAACAACCCGCCATGCAAATAGAGCGCCAGTGCCATGCAAAGTAATCCTGAAATCGCCACAGTCGAAACCGCCGGCAAGACCGCTCTGCACAAGCTGCTCATGGCTGGCATCGATCAAGGACATGTGTGGCCGGCCTTTCAACCGATCGTGGATATTCGATCTGGCAACGTCGCTGGCTTTGAAATCCTGGCCCGCTGGGGCGAACCGAGTACCGCTGAAACAAGCCCCATGACCTTCATCCCGCGTCTGGAGCAATATGGCCTGATAGATATCCTTTCGGACGCCCTTATAAGCCGTGCCTGCCGCGAGGCCATCGGCTGGCCAGGCCAATTCTCACTCGCCTTCAATATCTCGCCGCTTCAACTCACAAACGAGGATTTTCCGCACCGTCTTTCCGAAATCATCGCTACCACTGGTTTCCCGATGAATCGGGTAGAGCTGGAAGTCACCGAAGGGTCGTTGCTCTCCGACGATGATCAGGCTTATAGAACCCTGCATAAACTGAACGCCCTCGGCGTAAAGATCGGCATTGATGATTTCGGGACTGGCTATTCCAGCCTTGCCCGCCTGGAATCCTTCCCCTTTCATAAGCTGAAGATCGACAAACGTTTCGTGAGTACTCTCGACGTCGAACCGAGCAAGCGCCGTATCGCGGCGGCAGTGATCGGCCTTGGCCAAAGCCTGGGCATGACCGTTGTTGCCGAAGGAGTCGAAACTGCGGACGAAGAATCCATCTTGCGCAATCTCGGTTGCGATCTTGCGCAGGGATGGCTTTACAGCAAGGGCTTGCCGGCTCACCAAGCACTCTGCAAGCTCAATCGCCGGGGTGTCGTCAACGCAAGCGGCCGATCCTTAGATATCTCGCCGTTCCAGCAATTCCACCAACTTGCCAGCCTCTATGAGCAAGCACCGGTCGGGCTGTGTTTCCTGGACATGGACTTTAGGCACGTCCGCGTCAATGATCGCTTTGGCAGCATACTGGGTCTGACCGGCGTGGAAATTGAAGGCAAGACGATCTATGACCTCTTGGAAGGTGAAGTGCTGGAATCAGTCATCACGGTGTTGATGGAAGCAGCGGCAACAGGGGAGCCCGTCATTCGGGAATATGTTGTCGGAACCCGCGACATTCAAGTCATTAATACCAGGGTTCTCGACCTCGGCGGCAAGGAGATCGGCTATTCGATAGTCTCGATCGACGTTACCGAAGAAAATCGGCTCAAGGCAAACCTTATCTAGTCTGAATCGTCCAAGGCCGGCCTTAAACGACAAGGCGAACCACACCGGGTTTGCCGGAGGCCATTTGGTTTAAGTCATGCAGCCATGGCTGGTGCGTTCAGAATGACGTCATGCTACGCTTCTGTGCTTCTGTGCTTCGGTTCCGGCTGACGGTATGTTTTCGGTGGGCTCCAGGAGGCGTCGGTGGCTGAACAGTCGCCCTGTTCCAAAGTGGCGAATTGCATCGCTTCGAAGTTCCTCCACGGCCCGCGCCAATGGATGACCGGGTCTTAGGGAGACCGTTGGCCGAAACGCCATAGGTTCCCCGGGCATCACGTCGTCCGATGCCGCCGTTTCGGCTATCCGGGCAAGCTGCAACATGAATGGTGTCGAATGCCGTCGATATGGATCTCGGGACTTCGTGAGCCTTCTCCAATTGAGGCCCGGAAGGACGAACCTTAGCCGCCGGGCGGATACCCAGCGGCCGCGTTGCTGTTCATTGGCGGCTAGCTGTGTGTGATCTTGGTACCCAGCACGTTCAGGCATTCGCGCATGAATGCGGCAAGCCCGGTCCAGCCCTTGGCCGAAACCAGGTTCCCGTCGACATGGGCTTCGGTGGGCTTCACGTCGATATAGATGCCACCGACGGCCGTCACCTCAGGCTCACAGGCGCCGAGACCCGCGACCTTCCGGCCCTTGAGCACGCCCGGCACGGCCATCAGGATCTGCACGCCATGGCAGATGGTGAAGATCGGTTTTCCGGTCTCGTGAAAATGGCGAACCATGGCCTGAATGCGCTTGTCGGTGCGGATATATTCCGGACCGCGACCGCCGGCGGCATAGACCGCATCATAATCCTCGACCCGGACTTCGGAAAACGTCTTGTTGATATCGGCATAATGGCCGAGTTTTTCCGTATAGGTCTGGTCGCCCTCGAAATCGTGCAGCGAGGTCTTGATGCGGTCACCGGCCTTCTTGTCAGGGCAGATGACGTGGACTGTATGGCCCACTGCTTCCATCCCCTGCTGAAACACGAAGATTTCATATTCCTCGGTGAACTCGCCTGTCAGCATGAGGATTTTCTTGCCACTCATGTCATGTCTCCTGTTGTCATTGATTTTGGGTGGTGCCCGGAGCCGGCCGGGCACCGTTTCGGATCAGAATGGGGAATTGGGGAAATAGAACTGATCGGCATTTTCCGGCGTGATCAGCGGCGCTCCGAGCAGGAACGAACCCCGCACCGGCGCCTGTCCGTTGAACTGCGCGGCCGTCATATATATTGCCGACTTGATCATCGATGGCGGGTAAGGTGTCGAGATCGGCGTGCGCACGTTCTTCTCCTTCACCATCTCGATGACCTGCTTCATGCCGTTGCCGCCGAGAGCATATTTGATGTCCTTGCGTCCGGCATTGTCGACAGCCTCGAGAACGCCGAGCAGCATGTCGTCGTCATTGGCCCAGACGGCATCGATCTTCGGATATTTCGCCAGATAATCCTGCATCAGCTTGAAGGCTTCGTCCTGGTTCCAGTTGGCATACTGGATGTCGAGGGTCTTGATATTGCTCTTGTTGACGACGTCAGAGAAGCCCTTGATGCGCTCGTCGTCGATGACAGTCGGGATACCGCGCAACACGACGATCTGGCCCTCGCCACCCAGCTTGTCCACGAGCCAGTGGGCCGTGTTGGCGCCGACCGCGATGTTGTCGCCGGCGACATAAAGATCCTGCACGCTCGGATCGGTCAGACCACGGTCAACGACCGAAATGAAGGTGCCCTTCTGCTTGATCTGCTCTACCGGGCCGGTCAGTTCCTCGGACGTGAAGGGCAGGATGACGAGCGCATCAAGTTTGCGGCTTGCCGAAAGATCCTCAAGCGCCGAGACCTGCGCGGTGGCCGAAGCCGCCGTCGACAGCACCACGTCGATGTTCGGGAAGGCGGCCTCGATTTCCTTTTCGGCCTGTTCGGCATGATAGACGACTCCCCCCGTCCATCCATGCGTCGCGGCGGGGATCGACACGGCGATCGTCACCTTCTTGTCTTCGGCCTGAGCACCGCCAAGAGGCAGGACAAGGGCCAATGCGGCAGTTGATAACAACAGTCCGGCTTTCTGGATAATAGACTTCATTTTCTCCTCCTTTTGAAGTCAGTGCTGTTTTCAGCGGTTGGCAGTAAAGCGGTGCGCCAGCATGGCGATGATGATGATCGCACCCTGTACGGCGGCGACGAGGTATTCCGAGACCATGTCCGAGAGGACCATGACGTTGGCGATGACCTCGAGAATGAGCGCGCCGGCCACCGTGCCGCCGATGCGCCCACGCCCGCCGCGAAGAAGGGTGCCGCCGATCACGACGGCGGTGATGACCTGCAGTTCCCACAGCTGTCCGGTCGTCGGCGTCGCTGCACCCAGGCGCGGCACGTAACAGATCGCCGCAATCGCCACGCAGACACCTTGAATGACGTAGGCGCCGGTGCGCACGGCCGCGACGTTGACGCCGGAAAAGCGCGCGACCTCGACATTGGAGCCGGCCGATGTCAGGCGGCGGCCATATTTGGTTTTGTAAAGCAGGAACGCGCCGATCATGACGACGACGAAGGTAATGAGCACCGGATAGGGAATGCCGAAAATGCTGCCGAAATAGACCGGCCGATAGGCATCGCGCAGACCACGGTCGATGGGCAGCGAACCGCCATTCGTCATGAAGGTGATGAAGGCGCGGAAAATCCCCATTGTGCCGAGCGTCACGATGAAGGGCTCGATGCGTCCCACCGTCACGATCAGGCCATTGAACAGTCCGCAGAGCGCACCGACCATCAGCGCCACGCCCGCTCCCATCGGGATGGCCCAGCCGCCGAAAGACGGGGCGAGATGGTTCATTACCATGATCATGATGCCGGTCACGAAGGCCATCATGGAGCCGACCGACAGGTCGAGACCGCCTGACGAGATCACGAAGGTCGCTCCGACGGCGATGATGGCGACGAAGGCGCTGCGTGTGATGACGTTGATCAGGTTGGCCGACGCCACGAAATTGGAGTTCACCAGCGCGCCGATGAGGACGATCACGGCGAGCGCGATGAAGGGTGCCAGATCCGCCCAGCGGATGCGGTTGCCCTCGTCAACGGGTATGATTGTCGTTGTTGCTGTCGCTGCGGTCATGTTCGTCCTCCCCGACGACGTCGCGTCCACCGACCGTGGCGGCGTAGACGACATTTTCCTCATTGATTTCAGCGCCGAAAAGTTCGGCGACGATCCTGCCGGCCCGCATCACGAGAACGCGGTCGGCGAGCCCCACCAGCTCCGACATTTCCGACGAGATGACGATGCAGGCCTTGCCTCCCCGCACCATCGCGTCGATGAATTCGTAGATCTGGCTCTTGTTGCCGATGTCGATGCCGCGCGTCGGTTCGTCGATGATCACCACCGAAGGGTCGGTAAGCATGACCTTGGCGAGCAGCAGTTTCTGCTGGTTGCCTCCCGAAAGTTTTCCAGCTTCCAGCCGCAGCGACCGGACGCGGATATCGTAGTCCGCCACGGCATCCGCGAGGCGGGAAAGCTCGCGCCGCTTGTCGAGAACCGCGCGCGGATTGACGGTATCCAGTGCCTGAAGCGTCAGGTTGGGGCCAAGCTTCTCCTCCAGAAGCAGGCCCTTTCCCTTTCGATCCTCAGTCAGGTAGACAAGGCCAGCCTCCATCATCGTTCGGACCGAGCGGTGTTTGATCTCCTTGCCGTTGAGGATGACGTTGCCTGCCCGTGACGGACGAAGGCCCATCAGCCCTTCGATCAGTTCGGTACGCCCGGCCCCAATCATGCCGCCGATGCCGAGCACCTCCCCGGGACGGACGCTGAAGCTCGCGGTTTCTGCGCCGTGGTCGACCGCCAGATCCGTGACCGAGAGAATGGGCGCGCCTTCCGCAGGCGGGCGTTTGTGGGGATAAAGCATCTCCAGTTCCCGCCCGACCATGAGTTCGGCCATTTCACGCTGGCTGAGGCCGGCGGCCGGCCAGGTGCCGATCATGCAGCCGTCCCGCAGGACGGTGATGCGGTCGGCAAGCGCCTGCACCTCATCCAGACGATGGGAGATATAAAGAACCGCCACACCGTGATCGCGCAGCCTCCTGACGATATCGAGCAGCGCCGTGACCTCGTCATTGGCCAGAACCGCCGTCGGCTCGTCCAGAATGACGACCTTGCGGTCGTCGAGAAGTGCACGTGCAATCTGCACAAGCTGGCGCTGGGCAAGCGGCAATTCACTGACACGGTCACGCGGGCGCGCCGTCGAGCCGACCCTTGCCAGCAGCTCGGCCGTGCGGCGGTTCATCGCCCGGTCATCGACCATCGGGCCACGGCCGACTTCACGTCCAAGAAACAGGTTTTCCGCAACCGTAAGGTCCGCGGCGAGCAGGATTTCCTGATGCACCAGCACGATGCCGGCGTTTTCCGCTTCCACTGCGTTGCGAAACTCTACCGGCTGGCCATCCATGAACAGCCGGCCTTCCGTCGGCGCGACGTGACCGGACAACAGCTTCATCAGCGTTGACTTGCCGGCGCCGTTTTCGCCGATGATGGCGTGAACCTCTCCGGCGCGGACATCGAGCGTCAGGTCCGACAGGACGGTGATCGGGCCATAGGCTTTACAAAGCCCATCGGCCCGAAGGGTTGCGACCGCCGGACTTTCCGGCGACGCCAGGGGGTGGGGCGACAGGACCGCGTTCATTCGAAAGCCGAAAGCAACCGGTCGCGCGAACGTTCGATATGGATGCGCATGGCATCGACCGCCGCCTGCGGATCACCAGACCGAAATGCCGCAAGCAAATTCTCGTGCTCCTCGAGAGCCTCCTGCGTCACGCGTGTATGAAACATCAGCCGGAAGATGTGCAGATGGACATGCTGGTTCGACAGTGTACTGCGGATCACATCGTTTCCGGCAATCTTGAGAATCTTGTCGTGGAATTGTGCGTCCGCACGGGCAAAGCGCGAATACCGCGTGTTGCGGTCAACCGGTGCCTCGCCATTGCCCATATCCGCTGCGGAATTTTCAAGCTGCCGCAACGCCTCGGGGGTCATGTTGAGAGTTGCGAGCCTTGCGGCTTCCGGCTCGACCAGAAGACGGAAGGCATAAAGATCCTCGAACTGCTTTTTCGTCCACTGCGGCGCCGCGCTGTAACCGACCAGATGCTCCTTGCGCACAAGCCCTTCACGCTCGAGACGGCTCAAGGCTTCGCGGATCGGCGTTTGGGAGACGCCGATTTCGCGGGCCAGCACATCGATCGGAATACGCGCGCCGGGCGCGATCTCCAGGGACATCAGCCGATGGTAGATGTTGTCGTAAACGCCATCGACCACGCTGCTCGGGCGAATGCTTGCCGCTTTCGCCTCCCGTTCCGCCGTAAATGCCACTTTCACTCTCCAATTGCTTCTTGACACGTCGGCATTTGTTACAAATAAGATATCGTATGTCAAATACAATATCGTATATGATCTGATATAGGATTTTAAGATGAAGCTGCAACCGGAACGGCTCCGGCGTCTGGCGACGGCCCTGCTCGAAGGGCGGCGCGTCCCGCCCGACAGTGCTTGCCTCCAGGCTGATCTGCTTATCGAGGCCGAACTGCGCGGGCTGCCTTCGCATGGCCTGCAACGGCTGCCGCTCATTCTTTCCCGGCTGGACAAGGGAATTGCAGACGCCCGGGCACACGGGACCGCGACATGGCACAGGAAATCTTTTCTCAGCGTTGACGGCGACCGTGGCCTCGGACCCGTGGTGGTGATGCACACGATGCAGACCATGCGAAGCGTGTTGGGCGAAACGGGAATCGCTGTCGCTGCCATCCGCAACGCCAATCACATCGGTATGCTGGCCTATTATGCGGAGGCCGCCGCAAGGGACGGCCTGATCGGCGTCGTCATGTCGACCAGTGAGGCGCTCGTGCATCCCTTCGGCGGGACGCAGGCAATGCTCGGCACCAATCCCATCGCAATCGGCATACCCGCTGGTGACCGGCCTTTCGTGCTCGATCTCGCTACCAGTGTCGTTTCCATGGGCAAGATCAACAATCACGCAATGCGCGGAGTGCCGATCCCGTCTGGCTGGGCCATGGACGCTGAAGGCCACCCGACCACCGACCCTCGGGCGGCCAAGACCGGGGCGATAGCGCCTTTCGGTGGTGCGAAAGGTTACGGCCTCGGCCTCGCGATCGAACTTCTGGTCGCGGCGCTCGCCGGTTCCGATCTCGCGCCCGACGTTCATGGAACGCTTGACGATACCTATCCGGCCAACAAGGGCGATCTTCTCATTCTTATCGATACGGCAGCGGGAGATGGCAGCGTCCGGTCGCTTGCGACCTATCTCGACCGTCTGCGCCTGTCCCGCCCGGCCGATCCCGCCAGTCCGGTCGCAATCCCGGGGGACGGCGCGCGTCAGCGCCGCGCCGAGACGCAATGCGCGGGAATAGAGCTGCCGCAGCCGCTTTTAGATCAGCTTATGGCGCTCGAGGCCGCCTGAATTATCGGAGGAGACACGGAATGAACCTTTTCGGCACATTGAGGGCGCCGCGCGAACTGCTTTTCGGCGCCGGGCAGCGGCATGCCCTCGGCAGCATCGCCGTGAGGCTCGGTAAGCGGGCGCTGATCGTCACGGATACACGCCTCGCGACGGATGACGATTTCCTCCTGCTTGTGCGGCAGCTTGAAGATGCCGGTCTTGCAATCCTGGTCGACAGCTCCACCCTTCCGGACGTTCCCGTCGATTCCGCCGCAAGCAGCGCCGCGCGTGCCCGCAGCTTTGCACCCGATCTCGTTATCGGCATCGGCGGCGGGTCATGCCTGGACATGGCAAAATGCCTGGCTCTGCTTCTCACCCATGGCGGCAGGCCGCAGGACTATTATGGCGAGCACACCGTGCCGGGGGCTGTGATGCCGTTGATCGCCATTCCCACCACCGCCGGCACAGGCTCGGAGGTGACACCCGTCGCCGTGCTTTCCGATGTCGAGCGCAGCCTGAAGGTCGGTATTTCGAGCCCCCATCTGATCCCGACCGTCTCCATCTGCGACCCGGAACTCACCCTGTCCTGTCCGCCGGGACTGACGGCAATTGCCGGTGCCGACGCGCTGACACATGCGATCGAGGCCTTCACGGCGATCCGGCGCGACCCCTTTCCGGGCATCGCGCAGCAGCGCGTTTTCGTCGGCAAGAACGAAATGTCGGATCACTTCGCGCTCAGTGCCATAACATTGTTGTGGCAGGGCCTTGAAGCCGCCTGCCGGAATGGCGCTGATCAGACAGCGCGTGAAAAGGTGATGCTGGGCGCGACGCTTGCGGGGCTTGCCTTCGGCGTGGCGGGAACCGCCGCTGCCCACGCCATCCAGTATCCTGTCGGGGCGCTTACCCATACAGCCCACGGCCTCGGCGTCGCCTGCCTCATGCCCTATGTCATGACCTGGAACGCGCCGGTCATCCGAACCGAGCTTGCGAGGATAGCGCAGGCCGCCGGTCTCGACGGGCCGGATGATGTCATTCCCGAACTCCTGTCGCTGTTTGCGCGGATCGGCATTCCGTCGACGCTCTGCGAGCTCGGTCTTGAGGAGAGCCGGATCGGCTGGGTGGCGGAACAAAGTATCGGCATCACCCGTCTGATACAGAACAATCCACGGCCCCTGAACCCGCAAGAAATGCACACCCTCGTCGCCGCCGCCTATAATGGCGACCGGTCACGCCTGAACTGAATCAACAAGGATCTCCGCCATGACGTTCCACACCAAGATCACCGGTTATGCCGATCCCGCCCTTCACGCCGAGGGCCTTTATATCGGGGGCAAATGGCACAAGGGCGGCGGAATAGCCGTGATGGATCCATCGACGGGCAACAGGCTCGCTGAAGTGGCTGATGCCTCCGTCGAAGACGCCATGCGCGCCGTTGATGCGGCGGAGGCGGCGGCCACCGCATGGCGTGCCACCCCGGCCCGGCAGCGCTCGGAAATCCTGCGCCGCTGGTTCCAGCTGATGACGCAGCACGCCGAGGAACTCGCCACGCTCATTGCGCTGGAAAACGGCAAGGCGCTGCCCGATGCACGCGGCGAAGTGGCCTATGCCGCCGAATTTTTCCGCTGGTATGCGGAAGAGGCAACGCGCATTCCAGGCGAATTCCGGCACACTCCTTCCGGTTCGCACCACATCCTCGTCGACCACGAGCCGATTGGGATCGCCGTCCTGATTACGCCATGGAATTTTCCAGCCGCCATGGCGACCCGCAAGATCGGCCCGGCACTTGCGGCAGGCTGCACGGTGATTCTGAAACCCGCCTCCGAGACGCCGTTGACGGCCTATGCCATGGCCCGGCTTGGCGAGGAGGCAGGTGTGCCGGCCGGCGTCGTCAACGTGCTGACCACCAGCAATCCGAGCGGGGTGACGAATGCCATGCTCGCCGATCCGCGTGTGCGTAAACTCTCCTTCACCGGCTCGACCGGTGTCGGTCGCACGCTTCTCGCTGAAGCCGCCAAGTCGGTGGTCAGTTGTTCGATGGAACTTGGCGGCAACGCACCTTTCCTCGTTTTCGACGATGCCGATCTGGAAGCCGCTCTTGACGGTGCGATGATTGCCAAGATGCGCAATGCCGGCGAGGCCTGCACTGCGGCCAACCGCTTCTATGTTCAGGCGGGCATACATGACGCCTTCGTCGCCGGTCTCACGGCGCGCATGGCGGCGCTGAAGATCGGTCCGGGTTATGATCCGGCCACGCAATGTGGCCCAATGATTACCACCAACGCCGTGCGCAAGATCGACAGGCTCGTGACTGGCGCGATCGCATTGGGCGCGCGCGCGACGACCGGCGGCAAACCGCTTGCGGAAAACGGCTATTTCTATCCGCCGACCGTGCTCGAAAACGTTCCGACCGATGCCGCAATCGCGCGCGAGGAAATCTTCGGCCCCGTCGCGCCGGTCTACAAATTCGAGAGCGAGGATGATGCCGTCCGGCTGGCGAACAATACCGAATATGGTCTTGCCGCCTATATCTACAGTCGTGACCTGAAACGTGCTTTGGCGGTGGGCAAGCGCCTGGAAACCGGCATGCTTGGTATCAACAGGGGCCTGATGTCCGATCCGGCCGCACCCTTTGGCGGTGTCAAGCAGAGCGGCCTTGGCCGGGAAGGCGGCGTTACCGGCATACTGGAATTCATGGAGGCAAAGTATTACGCAGTGGATTATTGATCGTGCAGGAACAGACGATGACGCCACAGGACCTCTACCGGATTCGTGACTTCGTACCTGACTTTGACGCAATTGCGGCCGAATTCGCGGCGCGCAGCCGGGAGCTTTCGGCCAGGGCGGAGGTGCGGGCCGACATACGATATGGTCCCGGCAGCCGGGAGGTTATTGACATCATCCTGCCGGAGCGGCCGAGCGCCAAAGCACCTCTGCACGTCTTTGTCCACGGCGGGTACTGGCGTTCGGGCGAAAAGGAAAACTATCGCTTTGTGGCAGCGCCCATTCTTGCTGCCGGCGGCGTTGCGGCGCTGATCGAATACGACCTCATGCCCGGCGCGCGGCTCCAGGTGCTGGTCGATCAGGTGCGACGGGGTGTTTCCTGGCTGCAGCGGCACGCCGGCGATTTCGGCGCCGATCCCCGACGCCTCACCGTCAGCGGCCATTCCGCGGGTGCGCATCTCGCCTCGTTCCTGGCGGCGAGAGGCCCGAGGGAGGTAGAAACGGCACCGTTGCCGGCCTTGCAGGGTCTTCTCCTGCTCAGCGGCATCTACGACCTCTCGGGAATACCCGACAGTTTCCTGCGCGACGAGGCGAGGATGACGCCTGCGGAGGCGGAGGCATGGTCGCCGTTGTCTGCGATCCCAGTCGAATGCCCGATGCGGCTCATCGCATTCGGGGCCGATGAAACATCACCCTTCCTCGATCAGGCCGCCAGCCTTCACACGATGCTGCGGGACCAAAGCCAGTCTGCAAGGATCATGGATGTGCCCCACCGCAACCACATGAGCGTCGTGCTCGAACTCGGCGACCCAACTTCGGTGCTCGGCAAGTGTCTCGCCGATATGATCGCGGGTGCCTAGCTCGGGCCTCATTACCAGGCTGTCTCTCCATCTGCCGTCACTCTAGATATTGTAGCGCAGCGAGGCAGGTCGAGAGTGGTGTAGTGAGCAGTCGCTCTACTCGTTAAAGTCGTTCCGTTGCCAGGAATTGACTGAACCGTGCGGACGTCGGAGATGCAAACATCTGCGCGGGTTCGCCTTCTTCCTCGATTTGCCCCTTGTGGAGGAAAACGACCTTGTTGGAAACCTCGCGTGCGAAAGCCATTTCGTGCGTCACCACCAACATGGTCCGTCCTTCTTCAGCGAGTGAGCGCATGACTTTCAGGACTTCGCCGACGAGTTCGGGATCGAGCGCCGATGTCGGCTCATCGAACAGCATCACCCTTGGCCGCTGGGCGAGCGCACGGGCGATTGCAGCGCGCTGCTGTTGGCCGCCGGAGAGATGGCCGGGATAGGCATGCCGCTTGTCGGCAATCCCCACCCTTTCGAGCAGGGCTTCCGCTTCCGCGATACATTCGCCGCGGTCACGGCCCTGCACGTGGATCGGCGCCTCGATCACGTTTTCCAGAATGGTCATGTGTGACCAGAGATTGAAGCTCTGGAAAACCATGCTGACATGTTGCCTGATACGGTCCACCTGCCGTCTGTCCGCGGGCACCGCCTTGTTGCCGCGCTTTTTCATTCTGATGGTTTCACCGGCGATGGTGATATCGCCGCTGTCGGGCGTCTCAAGCATGTTCACGCAGCGAAGCATGGTCGATTTTCCGGAACCGGACGAACCGAGAATGGAGATCACGTCTCCTTCCCGCGCTTCGAGATTGATACCCTTGAGGACCTCGACCGGGCCAAACGACTTGTGGAGATTGCGCACCGAGACAGCGGCCACATTCTTTTCTTCGACGGCGACGGGGTTCAGCTTTGTGCTGGACATTATTCCCTCCTTCATGCGGCTTGCGCCGGTTGCAGACGCAGGTGCGGTGAAAGTCCGTATTCGACAATTGCGACGATGCGCGTGAGTATTAGGTTGATTGCCAGATAGATCGCACCAGCGACGCAGAACACTTCAAAGGCCCTGAAGCTGTCGGCAATCAGCTTTCCGGCCAGTCCCGTTACCTCCATGATCGTGATAACAGAGGCGAGTGCCGTCGCCTTGACCATGAGGACGATCTCGTTGCCGTAACCGGGCAGCGCCTGCCGGAAGGCGATCGGGAAGATGATGCGCCTGAAAAGCAGGAGGCCGGACATTCCGCAGGCGCGTGCCGCTTCCACCTGCTGTGCCGGAACCGATTGCAACGCACCGCGGAAAATCTCGCCGGAATAGGCCGTGGTGTTGAGCGTCAGCGCAATGACGGCGCACCAATAGGGTTCGCGCAGGATCGTCCAGAGGCCCCATGCCTGTAACGTCGGGCGAAACTGTCCCAACCCATAATAGATGAGGAATATCTGCACCAGAAGAGGCGAGCCGCGGAACACGAACACATAGGCGCTGGCGAATTTCTTGCCGGCCACGCCACCGGAAACGGCAAGGACAGCGAGGCCTGTTGCGAGCAGCGTTCCCGCCGATATCGAAATCGCCGCCATGCTCAAAGTCAGCGGCAATCCCTTGATAAGTGTCTCGAAGGTTTCCAGAAGGAAGGTGATTTCCATCAGATTGCCCTCCTGAAGCCGCGCATGGTCCGGTTTTCCAATCGCCCGAACAGGATCGAGGAGACCCAGGTGATCACCAGATAAAGGACAAGTGCCGTGAGGTAGAATTCGAATGGTTTGCGTGTCGAACCGGCGGCTATCTGCGATTGACGCAGGATTTCAACGAGGCCTGTGACGGATATCAGCGCCGATTCCTTCAGCACCAGTTGCCAGGTGTTGCCAAGCCCGGGTGTGGCGTAACGCAGCACGAGCGGAACAACGATGCGGCGAAATTTCCGCCATGGCCGCATGCCGACCGAATCCGCCGCTTCGAGTTCTCCACGTGAAACCGCGCGATAGGCGCCGCGCAGGACTTCTGCCTGATAGGCTGCCGAGACAATGCCGAGGGCAATCGTTCCCGTGAGGAAGGCCGGCATGCCGATGTAACCATCATAGCCGGCAAAGGCGCCGATGTAGCTGAGCAGCGCACCGCCGCCGAAATAGAAGAGATAGACCACGAGAAGATCGGGCACGCCACGCAGCACGGTCGTGTAGCAGCCGCCGATCCAGCGCAGCGGGGCGATCGATGAGAGCTTCATGCCGGCAACGATCGTGCCGAGCACCGATCCGGTTAGAAAACCGCACACGGATACGGCGATCGTCACCATCATTGCCGAGGCCAGAAGGCCGCCCCATCCTCCCTGTCCGAAGCCGACAAGCGCGACATAGTTTTTGATTGCATCCATTGGTTCCCCTTTTTTTATAATTCAGGCCAGCCCGGATAGTCGCCGGTGCTGCCATATCCTCTCAAGCTTCGACATGTTCTTGAGGGAGCTTTGTATGTGCGCGCTGGCCGCCTTGGCGGCCGCTTCCGGGTCACGGGCGATAATGGCGTCCGCAATTGCCCGGTGCTCGTCGAGGTCGGTATGTTCGAGATCCACCCAGAGAACTTCGAGCCACAGCGCCAGCCGAAGCTGCTGGTAAATCTGGTCCGTTACCCGGACGAGTGCGTCGTTCTTTGTTGCCTCGGCAATGACACGGTGGATGTGGAGGCCGAGATGAAGGTTCTCCGCCGCTGCCGAGGGCGCCATGGTGTCGGTATCCTTCAGCGCCACCATCTGGTCGATGACGTCCCGCAGGCGGTCCAGATCCTCGTCGGTTGCCTTCTCGCAGGCCAGTTTCGCCGCACACACGTCAATTGCCTCGCGCACGACGAGAAGGTTGCAGAAGCCGGTTATATCGAGATCCGCGACGGTATAGCCGAGATTGCGCTGGCCGGTGATCAGGCCTTCTTCTTCCAGCTTCATCAGTGCCTCGCGAAGGGGGGTCCGGCTCACGCCGAAACGTTTGGCGAGCGTGTTTTCCGAAAGGCGCTCCGATGGGCGAAGCTGCCCGTTGAGGATCAGATCCTTCAACTGGCTATATGTCGCTTCCCGCAGCGAAACTTTGGGCTCGTTAACTTTTGCGGACACCGTCGCCTCATTTCTCTCGCCACTGGCGAAGCTTTCCGTCGCTTGCTCTGGTTCGTTTCGGCAAGGCCGGTTCAAATTTCGAGCTTGCATCCAAATTGATGTACAAATATGTATACAACATTGAGCACATCAATCAATCATCTTTTCTCGGTCTTGAGAGATGAAAGTTGCGGCGCTCGTTCGGATGCTGAAAGACGAGTTTCGGGAGGGTAAATGACGGAAATTCTGGACATGGACGCGCTTCGCGCCCGCTTCGGCAAAGCATCCGGCGGGGATGTCTTCGATCCTGAATTCGCGCAGGTGGCCAGGCTCGTTTTTGGTGAGGGCGATAGCCGGCAGGCACCCTATTGCGGGTTGCCGTCGCTGCTGCGCGCGCCCTATCGCCCGGATCTGGCGCCTTCATTCGAAGGGCTGGATGTGGCGCTTCTGGGTGTGCCGATGGACCTCGGTGTCACCAACCGTCCAGGTGCGCGGTTCGGGCCAAGAGCGGTCCGCAATGTCGAGCGCGTCGGTCCCTACGAACATGTTCTGAGGGCGGTGCCGACGGCCCATGTCCGTGTTGCCGATGTTGGCGATGTGCCATTTCGCAGCCGTTTCGATCTTGCCGCATCACATGAAGATATCGAGCACTTCATAGGTTCGATCGTTGCTGCCGGGGTGGTGCCACTGTCCGTTGGCGGCGATCATTCTATGGGATTGCCGATTTTGCGCGCCATCGGGCGCGACAGGCCGGTCGGCATGATCCATATCGATGCCCATTGCGATACGGGCGGCTCCTTCGAAGGGTGCAAATTCCACCATGGCGGCCCGTTTCGGCAGGCCGTGCTGGACGGCGTTCTCGATCCGCGACGGACGATCCAGATCGGCATTCGCGGTAATTCCGAATATCTCTGGGAGTTTTCCTACGCTTCCGGAATGACAGTCATCCACGCCGAGGAAGTGGATGAAATGGGGCTGAAGGCGGTGATCGCCAAGGCGCGTGAAATCGCCGGTGACGGCCCCACTTACGTCAGCTTCGATGTGGATTCGCTCGATCCGGCGTTTGCGCCGGGAACCGGAACGCCGGAGGTGGGTGGCCTCACCTCTGCGCAGGCGCTCGGAATTCTTCGCGGTCTCAAGGGTCTCGATATTGTCGGCGGCGATGTGGTCGAGATAGCGCCGCAATACGATCCCTCGACGAACACCGCGCAGGTTGCCGCACAGGTCCTGTTCGAACTGCTTTGCCTGACGGCGGAGGCTTTCACAATCAGAAAAGTACCAGGGAGAAATGCCTGAACATTTGAAATTCAACCGCCGAGCATCGATGCGAGGCCAACAAAGGGGAATGATAATGAAAAAAATGAAACTCATCTCTGCCGCGATGCTGCTTGCAGCAACCGGCGCCCATGCACAGTCGGCACCCAAAGAAATCACCATCGCGACGGAAGGTGCTTACGAGCCATGGAACTTCACCGGGCCTGACGGCAAGCTCGCCGGCTTCGAAGTTGATCTCGCCAACGACCTCTGCGCCAAAATGAAGGTCAAGTGCACCATTGTTGCCCAGGACTGGGATGGATTGATCCCGTCGCTCAACGCCAAGAAGTTCGACGCGATCATGGCGTCGATGATCGTCACGCCGAAACGACTCGAAGTTATTTCCTTCAGCAAGCCCTATGCGTCCACTGCTGCGACCTTCATGGTGCAGAAGGATGGACCACTGGCAAAGCTGCCGGGAACCGGCACAACGGTCGATCTGAACGGTGACGCCGCTGCCGTCGATGCCGCCCTGAAGCCGGTGCGCGATGCCATCAAGGGCAGCAGCGTCGGAGCCCAGGTCTCGACCGCCAACGTCGCATTCCTCGACAAATATCTGAAGGATGCGGTGACAACCCGCGAATACAAGACGACCGAACAGCACGATCTCGACCTTCAGTCCGGGCGTATCGACGCCGTCGTTGCCCAGAAGACGGCTTTGAGCGCAACGCTCGGGAAAGCCGAATTCAAGGACTACACGCTGGCCGGCCCGACATTTACCGGCGGCGTCTTCGGCCAGGGCATCGGCGTTGGTCTGCGCAAGGACGACGCGGCACTGAAGTCGATGTTCGACACGGCGATCGATGCGGCAAAGGCCGACGGGACGATCGACAGGCTTGCCCAGAAATGGATCAAGACGACCGTCAACTAAGACGGACGATCGTAACCAAGATAAAGGCCCGGCAGGCACCTTGGGAGATTGCCGGGCTGACCGAATGCGCGCCCGCGCCTTGAACGACCGATGGAGAAACCGACGTGACGGCTCTGCTAAATTCACTGGAAGCACGCGATACCGCCTTTGTGCTTCATCCATATACCAATGCCTCGCAACACCTGAAGGATGGCCCGATGGTCATTGCCAAGGGTGAAGGCGTCTATGTCATCGACAATGATGGCAACCGGTACATCGAGGCGCTGGGTGGATTGTTTTGCGCGTCGCTGGGTTTCAGCGAAGCGCGTCTCGTTGACGCTGCCTATCGGCAGATGAAGGAATTGCCCTTCTACCATAGCTTCGGCGGCAAATCGCATGAAACGGCGATTGAACTGGCCGAGCGCCTGATCAAGCTCTCGCCGGTGCCGATGTCGAAGGTGTTTTTCGCCAATTCCGGTTCGGAAGCTAACGACACGGCGATGAAGCTGGTCTGGTATTATCACAATGCGATCGGCAAACCGGAGAAGAAGAAGATCATCTCGCGGCAGAGGGCCTATCACGGCGTCACGATCGCTTCCGCAAGCCTGACGGGCCTTGCCAACAACCACCGCGACTTCGATCTGCCGATAGACCGGATTCTCCACACGGATTGCCCTGAATTTTACCGTTATGGCCATGAAGGGGAAACCGAAGAGGAATTTGCCAGCCGATGTGCCGCATCGCTCGAGCAACTGATCCTCAAGGAAGGTCCGGAAACCATCGGTGGCTTTTTCGCCGAGCCCCTGATGGCATCGGGCGGCTGCATCGTGCCGCCTGCGACCTATTACGAAAAAATCCAGGCCATCCTGTCGCGTTATGACATCCTGCTGGTCGCCGACGAGGTGATCTGCGGTTTTGGTCGGCTGGGTACCATGTTTGGTTCTGAAAGCTTCGGCATGAAGCCTGATATCATCACCATGGCCAAGCAATTGTCGGCGGCCTATCAGCCGATTTCTGCCGTCATGATCAATGGCAGGGTGCACGAGGCGGTGGTAGCCGAAAGCCAGAAGATCGGCACCTTCGGACACGGCTTCACCTATAGTGGCCACCCGGTTGCGACGGCCGTCGCGCTGGAAACGCTGAAGATCTATGAAGAGCGGGACATATTGGGCCACGTCAATTCCGTCATCCCGCTGTTTCAGCGACGGCTGCACGAGCTTCGAGATCACCCGCTGGTTGGTGATGTGCGCGGGCGCGGCATGATCGGTACGCTGGAACTTGTTCGTGACAAGGCGACCAAGGAGGCGTTCAAGCCCACTGATGGTGTTGCGATCTATGCCGGCAAGCGCGCGCAGGCGCACGGCGTCATCACACGCGCGCTCGGCGACAACTTCTCCTTCTGCCCGCCGCTGATCATGACCGAAGCGGAGATCGACGACATGTTCGATCGTTCGACCAAAGCGCTCGACGAAACATATGACTGGGCAAAGACCAGCAATCTCATCTGACGGGGAAAACCATGCGGAACTTTGAACAGCCCGGACGTTCGCTTGTCGTTGCACGCAACGGCATGGCTGCCACCTCTCATCCCCTGGCGACGCTCGCCGCGATTGAAATCCTGAAGGCAGGCGGTGCCGCAATCGACGCGGCGGTCGCAGCCTGTGCCGTTCAATGCGTGGTCGAAGCCGGATCGACGGGTATCGGCGGCGATTGTTTCGCCCTTCTGGCGGCAAACGGCGGCGACAGGATAACAGCCTTCAATGGTTCCGGCCGCACACCGGCGGCGGCCGAGCTCTCCTGGTACAGGCAAAATGGCATTCAGGCGATCGACCGTTCTTCCCCGCATGCCGTGACCATTCCGGGGGCGGTCGATGCCTGGACGCGGCTTGTCGCCGACCATGGGCGCATGTCGATGTCCGAAATCCTGTCGCAGGCGATCGCGCTTGCACGGGGCGGGTACGCCATCACGCCGCGTGTCGCGTCGGACCTTTCGCACCAGAAGGCCATGCTCCTGCGCGAACCTGCAACGCGCCGCACATTCCTTGCAGGCGATGAGGTGCCGCAGGTCGGAGCCGTGCAGTATCAGCCCGAACTCGCCGATACGCTTGAAGCGATCGGCCGACATGGACGCGACGCTTTTTATCGCGGTTCCGTTGCCGAGGAGATGGTTTCTTATCTGCGCGAGAAGGGCGGCCTTCACACGAAAGAGGATTTCGCCGAGGCAGCGGGCGAATATGTGACGCCGATCAGCGCGGAGTATCGCGGCTGGACGGTGCATGAATGCCCGCCGAACGGGCAGGGCATCATCGCCTTGATGATCCTTAAAATTCTGGAACGGCACAGGCCGGCTGGAGACCCGCTTGATGCCGATAATCTGATGCGGGAAGTGGAGGCGACGCGGCTTGCCTATGCTGCCCGTGACCGGTGGCTTGCCGACCCTTCTTCATCGGGTGTGCCTACGGATTTCCTGCTTTCGGATGCGCTCGCCGACGAGTTGGCCTCGAAGATCGATCTCAAGCGCCCGGTCGATGCAAGGACGATAGTCGGTGGGGTTGCCCACTCAGACACGGTCTATATTTCGGTCATCGATAAGGATCGCAATTGCGTGAGCTTTATCAACTCCATCTTCCACCCTTACGGCAGCGGCCTGATGGCCCCCAAATCCGGCGTGCTTTTCCATAATCGCGGCCAGAGCTTCGTTGTGGAGGAGGGGCATCCGAATGCGATCGGCGCTCGCAAGCGGCCGATGCATACGATCATTCCAGGCATGGTGACGAAAGACGGCAGGAGCGTGCTGTCCTTCGGGGTCATGGGTGGCCACTACCAGGCCATGGGCCACGCCCAGTTCCTGTCGAAATTGTTCGATTACGGCATGGACATGCAGGCGGCAATCGAGTTGCCGCGCCTGTTTCCCCTGCCGGGAACCGCGAAGGTGGAGATGGAGGAAAATATTCGCCTCAAGGTCGGCGAGGTCTTCACGGAGCGTGGTTTCAGCGTGCAGCCGCCCAATTGGGCAATTGGCGGCGCGCAGGCAATCTGGATCGATTGGGATAACGGGTCTTTGCTCGGCGCATCCGACCACCGCAAGGATGGTTGCGCGATCGGTTATTGATCGGCGCTGAGCCGCTGGCGCGGCACGCAAGAACAGACGCGGGCGACGAGGAAAAGCGCCTGCCCAACACTCACAGGTCAATTGGAGGAACAGCAATGTCGAATTCGGCTATAGCCGCCCGCAGGGCCGACGCGATTTCGCGTGGTGTCGGCGTTACCACCCAAATCTATGCCGACAAGGCGCAGAACGCTGAAATCTGGGATGTCGAAGGTCGGCGCTACATCGATTTTGCGGCTGGCATCGCCGTCGTCAACACCGGCCACCGGCACCCGAAAGTCATCGCTGCGGTGAAGGATCAGCTCGATCATTTCACCCACACCTGCCATCAGGTCGTGCCTTACGAAAATTACGTGCGTCTGGCCGAGCGCCTTAATCAGGCCGTTCCCGGCAATTTCAGGAAGAAGACGATTTTCGTCACCACCGGTGCCGAGGCGGTGGAAAATGCCGTCAAGATTGCCCGCGCGGCAACCAACCGTTCCGCGGTCATCGCCTTCAGCGGCGCATTCCACGGCCGCACCTTCATGGGTATGACGCTGACCGGCAAGGTCGTTCCGTATAAGGCCGGTTTCGGCGCCATGATGCCCGATGTCTTTCACGTTCCGTTTCCCGTCGAATTGCATGGCCAGACGGTGGAGGCCTCGCTTTCGGTTCTCGACAAGCTGTTCAAGGCGGATGTCGATCCCGGTCGTGTCGCGGCCTTCATCATCGAGCCGGTTCAGGGGGAGGGCGGCTTTTACGAAGTGCCGCGCGCCTTCATGCAGAAGCTGCGCGAAATCGCCGACAAACATGGTATCCTGCTGATTGCCGACGAGGTTCAGACCGGTTTTGCCCGCACGGGCAAGCTTTTTGCCATGGAGCATTTCGGCGTGGTTGCCGATATCACCACCATGGCCAAGGGGCTTGGTGGAGGGTTTCCGATTGCGGCTGTTACCGGTCGCGCCGAGATCATGGATGCGCCGGGGCCGGGTGGTCTGGGTGGAACCTATGGCGGCAACCCGATCGGCGTCGCTGCCGGCAATGCCGTGCTGGATGTGATCGAAGAAGAAGGGTTGAGCGAGCGGGCAACGCAACTCGGCAACCGATTGAAACAGAGACTGCAGTCGCTGACCGACACCGTTCCGCAGATAGCCGATGTTCGCGGCCCGGGTTTCATGAATGCCGTCGAGTTCAATGTTCCCGGCTCGGCAGCGCCCAACCCGGATTTCGCCAACAAGGTGCGCGAGAAGGCACTGGAGAACGGTCTGATCCTGTTGACCTGCGGGGTTTATGGAAACGTCATTCGTTTCCTGGCGCCGATCACCATCGAGGACGGGATTTTCAACGAAGCGCTCGGCATTCTCGAAACGACATTGCGGCAATGTGCTGCGGAGGCCTGACCCATGACCATTTCCGAAAAGCTGCTGTCAAAACTGAAGGACCCGTCGCTTGCAACGGCCAGGGCGCTCATCGGTGACGCGTGGGTCGGTGCCAGTGATGACGGAAAGACCTTCGAGGTGACCAACCCATCCACCGGTGAGGTCATCGCAACGCTGCCAGATATGAGCAGCGCTGAGGCGGCACGAGCCATAGACGCGGCCTATCAGGCCCAGAAACAGTGGGCGAAAAAGACCGGCAAAGAGCGGGCGATGGTGTTGCGCAAGCTCTATGATCTGCTTGTGGCCAACGCCGACGATCTCGCAACGATCCTCACCATGGAAATGGGTAAGCCCTTCGCCGAAGCAAAGGGCGAAATTCTCTCCGGCGCCGCTTATGTCGAATGGTTCGGTGAGGAAGCCAAGCGGGTTTATGGGGATACCATCCCCGGACATCAGCAGGACAAGCGCCTCATCGTCATCAAACAGCCGGTTGGTGTCGTTGCGGCAATCACGCCATGGAATTTTCCGAATTCCATGCTGTGTCGCAAACTTGCCCCCGCAGCGGCGGCTGGCTGCGCCGTGGTGTCGAAGCCGGCGGCGGAAACGCCACTTTCGGCACTGTCGCTTGCCGTGCTTGCCGAACGCGCAGGCCTGCCGGCCGGTGTCTTTAATGTCATCACCTCGCAGGATGCGGTGGCGATCGGCAAGGAATTTACTGCCAACGACAAGGTGCGCAAGCTAACCTTTACCGGTTCGACCAATGTCGGGAAGATATTGATGCGACAGGGGGCCGACCAGGTCATGAAACTGGGGCTGGAACTCGGCGGCAACGCCCCGTTCATCGTTTTCGATGACGCCGATCTGGATGCCGCAGTCGAAGGCGCCATGGTTTCGAAATACCGAAACAACGGTCAGACCTGCATCTGCGCCAACCGGATTTATGTCCAGGCGGGGGTCTACGAGGCATTTGCAGAAAAGCTTGCCGCAAAAGTGTCGGCGCTGAAGGTCGGCGATGGTTTCGCGCCGGACGTCAGTACCGGTCCTCTCATTACCGAGAAGGCCATGGCCAAAGTGGAGGAGCATATTGCCGATGCCCTCGGCAAGGGTGCCTCCGTTTCCGTTGGCGGAAGGCGGGATGTGCTCGGTGGCCTGTTTTTCCAGCCGACAGTTCTAACCGGCGTGAATGCCGGCATGAGGATCGCGCGGGAAGAAACATTTGGTCCCGTCGCCCCGCTCTTCCGTTTTGAAACTGAGGAGGAGGTTATCTCCATGGCGAACAATACGGAATTCGGCCTGGGCTCCTATTTCTATTCCAGAGACCTCTCAAGAGTGTTTCGCGTGGCGGAAGCGTTGGAATACGGAATGGTCGGCATCAATACCGGGTTGATTACGACAGAAGTCGCGCCTTTTGGCGGTGTCAAGCAATCCGGGCAGGGGCGCGAAGGCTCAAGATACGGCCTCGATGATTACACGGAGATTAAATATCTGTGTTTGAGCATATGAGTCTGGATGTCGGTGATGTTTGGTTTGGTACGAAAACTATCAAAAGCAAGGACGACACCGGAAAGGGCAAACGACAAAAATCGTCCTGTTGGCCTTGGCCGTTGAGGCGGGTCCTACAGGTTGTCTAGGGCCACACTACTGGCGCACTCCTTGGCTTAAGAAGCTATTGTTTTCCCGGGGTTTATCCTTTTCAGCTTCCGCCTCTTTAATTTTGGGACTGCCGGTAAGGAACTTCCTGAAGTCGAAACCTTCAGGAAGATTTCCTGCCGGACTGAAAAGGCTCAATCCTTTGGATATCGTCATATCCAGGATCGAGCGAAAGAGCAGGCGCAGTTTTATCTGTGCCATTGCCTCTCGTGGCAGAGGCGTTATCATGACCATGCTGTAGGACGGTGAGCTTTGGGAGGAGTGATACGTGAGACGGATGTGGCCAGACGAATTTGCCTTTCTGCTGGATGATGCGGAAGAGGTTGACCTGCATATTCCATCGGCAGAACATGACGATGGTTCGCCGGGGAAAATGATATCCAGAAAGGCCTTGAAGGCCCGTATCAGCCAGCAGGATTTTGAGAAAATCTGGCCTCTCGCGGAGGCTCGCTATCGGCTGAGCGGCAGGTTTTCAGGCAAGGCGATCACGTTGATCGCCAACAACCCGCACTACCAGAAATGGCATCCCTCCGATGGCGGCAGCGTCGAGAGCGTTTCTGATAGCGGTCAGAAATATACGACGCGCTATGTGGTGGTATATTTTCTTCTGGATGATGTTCGCGAACCTGCCGACGCCTGAAGTCGGCAAGGCCGGTTCCCGCCAATGACATTAAAAGGGCCGCGCAACCCACTTGTTGCGCGGCCCTTTTCTATCTGCTGGTGTGAAGACCCCGCTTATCTCCGATGCGCATCGTTCAGAAGGCGGGCTTTTCCTTCTCCACATTCGCCTTCGTCACAACCGTCAGCGGAATGGGCAGGCGGGCGTCGATCGTCTTGCCGTTCAGCACATCCGCCATGGCGTTGATCGCCAGCAGGCCATCCTCGATCGGGGACTGCACGATGGTGGCGTACATTTCGCCGTTCCGGATAGACTCGAAGGCGTCCTTCTGGCCGTTGATGCCGACAATGGGCGGCGTGGCCTTACCGGGTTTGGCTTCTTTCCAGGCGTCGATGAAGCCGCGCGCCATGGTGTCGTCATTGGCGTAGACGCCGGTGATCTTGTCGCCGAAGCGGGTGATCAGGTCGCGGCTGGCGACGAGCGCCTTCTGCTGGTCGAAATCCGCATTGACGGTATCGAGAACCTCGATCTTGCTGCCGAGCGCCTTCAGCTTGGCGTTGAAGCCGTCGACGCGGCCGATGGTGGTGCCGTTGCCGGCCTGGCCGGCGATGATGACGATGGAACCCTTGCCGTCCAGCGCCTTCTGAAGCGCTTCGGCCGCCATCTCACCTTCGGAATGGACATCCGGGCCGGTGAAGGAGGTGACGAAAGGTTTGGCAGCGTCATTCATCGGCGAGTTGATGAGATTGACGGGAATGCCGGCCGCCTTGGCCTTTGCGAGGCCGGGAATATAGGCCTGCGGATCGAGCGGCCATAAAATGATGCCGGCGGCCTTGCGGGCGATGCAGGTATTGATCTGCTGCACGCCGGTCTGAACGTCGAAATTCTGGCTGAGGCTGAGAACCTCTACCCCGAGTTCCTTGGCCCGCGCATCGATGGCCTTGTTGGCCGGCGTGACATAGGCGTGGGAATCAGCGGCCGTAACGTAACACACCGTCTTGGCCTCGGCGAAACCGGCCGAGGCAATAAGCGCTGCCATACCGGCAAACAGGGTCTTTTTATTCATGATCACAAACTCCTCCTTAAGTGACATGTCTGGTTAAAGGGATTTCAGTATCGGCATTGCCGGGCGCGGCCTTGCGCGCACGGTGCGGTCGAGCACGACCAGCAGGATCAGGATCAGGCCGTTGACGATCTGCTGGACATAGGCGGGTACGGACTGGAACTCCATTGCCGTGGTCAGCGCTGCAATCGTCAGAACCCCGCCGAGCGTGCCAAGCGCTGAACCGCGGCCGCCTTCCAGCCGGGTGCCTCCCACCACCACGGCGGCAATGATAACGACGGTGATTTCCGCACCGAAGACCGGCGAACCCGTATTGGTCGTCAGGCTTTCGAAAACGCCTGCCAGACCGGCCAGCGCGCCCGCGAAAACGAAGCTCAGGAACAGCGTCCTGCCGGATGGTATGCCGCTCGCCTCGGCGGCGATGGGGTTCGATCCGACCGCGAACAGGTTGCGGCCTGAAACGGTGCGCCTCAGCCAGAAATCGAGCAGCACGATGCCGGCCAGAAACAGGGCGCTGCGGGCCGTGAAGAACTCCGCATAGACCTGCGAAAGCGTGACGGCGAAGGTGATATCGGTGCCCGAGACCGGCTGGCTGCCGGTCACCCAATGCGCCAGGGAGCGGAAAATCAGCATGCTGGCGAGCGTCGCCACCAGCGCGTTAATCTTCAACCCGACGGTGAGAATGCCGTTGAAGACACCCGCGGCGACGCCCGTCAGCACGCCAAGCGCGGCCGCCGGCCATATGCCAAGCTCAGCCTGCAGGGAAATCGCCACGATGCCGGAGAGGGCAAAAACCGCACCGACGGAAAGATCGATCTGACCGGCGATAAGCAGCACCGTCAGGCCGATGGCGACGATGCCGATCGACGCGCCGCGATCGAGACCAAGGCTTGCGGTGGTAAGGCTGACGAAGCCGGGCACGGTGAACGCGGCGATGACCAGCGTCGCGCCCAATATGATCGCCACCCGATAGCGCGACAGTGCAGACAATAATCCGTTCATGCCACGGCCTTCCGGCGAAGCGCGACGTCGAGGGCAACCGCGAATGCGATGAGCAGCCCGAGGACGAAGCCCTGAATGGGGGTGGGAACGCCCTGCAGTACCATGACATTGGTCAAGAGCTGGACGAGGATGAGGCCGGCGATGGCGCGCGGCACGGAGCCGAAGCCGCCCATGATCGAGATGCCGCCAACTACGACGGCGGTGATGGCACTGAACTCATAACCTGTTCCGACCAGTGGACGCGCGCTTTGCAGCGTAAGGCCTAGCAGGCCGCCGCTGAGGCCGGACGCCAGCCCGGTGATGACGAAAGCCCCGGCCTTGACCGCCCTGACCGGCACGGTGCTGGCCCGCGCCGCCCGGTAACTGCCGCCGGTGGCGAGTGTCCATCGGCCCCAGATGGTGCTCGACAGGACGAAATGGCCGGCCGCTGCGACGGCGAGAAATACCAGCACGACAAGCGGAATGCCGAGGATGCGGATTTTGACGAAGGCGGCGATGGCAGGATCGGTCCCATAAACGATGACACCGCCGACCGCCGCCTGCACGATGCCGAGAATGATGGTGCCGAGACCGAGGGTGGCGATGATAGGATTGACGCCGACATAACCGATCAGCAATCCGTTGACGAGACCACAGGCGCCGGCGAGTGCGACCGCGACCAGGAAGGCCGGAACGGCGCCGATCTCCGGCTGCAACGCCAGGGACAGGATCGCGCCACAGGCGATGGTCGCCGGTACGGAGAGATCGGCAAGCCCGCCGGTGACGAGAACGAAGGTCATGCCGACAACCACGATGCCGACGATGGCCATGGATGTCAGGATGTTGATGAAATTGCCTGTCGTGAAGAAGACCGGGCTTGAAAGCGAGCCGTATAAGGTCACGAGAAGAATGGCCAGCAGGAGGCCGCCTTTGGCGAACAGGCCGGCCAGCCGCCCGCCGCTATGAAAGCGCGGGGCGACATTCTGTTTTTCGGTGATTGCGGTGATGTCGCTCACGCTGGTTCTTCCCCTGTTGCAAGCGCCATGATGCGCTCCTCCGTCAAGTCTCCACGTGCAATCGGGGCGGAAGCGCGTCCGTCGCGCATGACCACCACCCGGTCGCAGACCCCCATCACTTCAGGCAGTTCGGAGGAGATCATCACCACCGCCATGCCGCCGGCCACGAGTTCGCCGATGATGCGGTGGATTTCCGCCTTGGCGCCGACATCGACGCCGCGTGTCGGTTCATCGAGGATCAGCACCTTCGGCCCCGCCGCCAGCCAGCGTGAAATGATCGCCTTTTGCTGGTTGCCGCCCGAAAGCAGGTTGATCCGCCGCTCCGGATCGGGCGGAACGATGGAAAAATCGCGCGTATATTTCGCCGCCAGCCCGCGATCCCCGCTCATGCCGATGCGGCCGAGGCGGCTTAAGCGCCGCAGCACCGGCAGGCTGATGTTTTCGCGCACGCTCATGGACGGCACGATGCCGTCGCCTTTTCGGTCTTCGGGAACATAGGCTATGCCGGCCTTGACGGCTGCCGCCGGCGAGCCGACGGTAACGGCCTTGCCGTCTATCTCGATGTGACCGGCCGTCAATGGCGCAAAGCCGAAAATCGCCTGGGCGACCTCGGTGCGACCGGCCCCTACCAGGCCGGTCAGCCCAAGGATTTCACCCGATCGAACATCGAAACCGACATCGTGGAATTTGTCGCCGTCGCTCAGTCCCGTGACCTTGAAGGCCACCGGGCCGATCTTCGATGGCGTTTTGGGAAAGACATTGGCAACTTCGCGGCCGACCATGAGGCGGATCATTTCGGCGGCGGTGATGCCGGCGGCCGGTCGGGTTTCGATCATGCTGCCGTCGCGCAGGATGGTCACGTCGTCGGCAATCTCCAGCACTTCCTTCAGCCGATGGCTGATATAGATGATGGCGATGCCCTGGCTCTTCATCTTGCGCAGGATGGAAAACAGCGCTGCAGTCTCGTGTTCGCTCAGGCTGGATGTCGGCTCGTCGAGGACGATGATGCGTGGATCGGCGGAATAGGATTTGGCGATCTCGACGAGTTGCTGCTGGCTGATCGTCAGATCGCCGAGCCGCGCTTTCGGGTCGATTGCCGCTTCCAGTTCCTTCAGAACCGCGGCCGCCTTACGCAGCATGGCCTGCCTGTCGACCAGAAAGTGACGGCGCGGCATGCGGCCGAGATAGATATTTTCCGCAACGGTAAGGTCCGGGACGAGGTTCAGTTCCTGATGTACCATGCGGATGCCGAGTTTCTGGGCGTCGGCCGGCCGGCGCATATGCACCTCCACGCCGGCAATTTCCGTCGTGCCGGTCGTTGGCACGTAGCTGCCACTCAGAATTTTCATCAGCGTCGATTTACCCGCGCCGTTTTCACCGACGACGGCATGAATGCGTCCGTATTCGACCGTGAAATTGACGTTGGACAGCGCCTTCACGCCGGGAAAAATCTTGCTGATCCCCCGCATGCGCAGCGCACTCGCCGTTGCCGCCATGTTCTCCTCCCAGAGCATTCCAAGCTTTGTTACATTAATATAATAGTTATGGCAAGCGGACGCCCGCGTGCCGCCGGAACTTATTTCCGCGCGCCGTTCAGACGGTAGAATCGCGCAGCGTTGCCTCCCAGAACGCCGGCCATCTCGTCATGGGAAATATGGTTCTGCAAAACCGCGCGCAGCGCATTGATGACTTCCGCATAGGAGCCGGCAAGCAGGCAGACCGGCCAGTCGCTGCCGAACATCAGCCGTTTTGCCCCGAACACCGAGACGGCATGTGCGACGAAGGGCGCAAGGTCGTCCGGCGACCAGCTGTCACGGCAGGCCTCGGTGATCATTCCCGACAGTTTGCAGAACACATTGGGATGCTGCGCGACACGGTGCAGGTCATCCGCCCAGCCCTGCGTCATCCCGGTCGCGATAGGCGGCTTCGACAGGTGGTCGATGACGGCGCGGAGGCCAGGTACCGCCTCCAGCGCCTTGGCCACATGGGCAAGATGGCGCGGATAGGTCAGGAAATCGAAAGCGATGTTACGGTCGCGGATCGCGCTGAGACTGGAAAGCGCCGCCGGACGCAGAATATAGGCATCATCATCGATATCCTGGAGCATCGGGCGCAGGCCGACGAATTTTGGATGGTCGACGAGTGCATCCAGCTTGGTGGCAAAGGCCGGGTCTTCCATGTCGAGCCAGCCGACGACACCGGCGATGAAATCTTCGCTGGCGGCCAGATCGAGAAGAAAAGCCGTTTCCGCCTCGGTCGCTGCTGCCTGCACGACGATGGTGCGGTGGACGCCGGCGCGCCGCAGAAGCGGGGTGAGATCGCTCGGCAGATAATCCCGATAGAGCGGCTCGCCCATCGCCGGCGACATCCAGCCGTAATCGCCGCGTGCGATCCGCCAGAAATGCTGATGGGAATCGATGACGGCGGCATCCATGCGCTTGCCCTTCAAATATCGGCCCGGACACGCTGGATCTGCGTGCCAAGCCCTTCGATCCCGAGTTCCACGATATCGCCGGGCTTCAGCCAGCGCTGCGGCGTCATGCCCATGCCGACACCCGGCGGCGTGCCGGTGGAAATGATATCGCCGGGATGCAGGCTCATGAACTGGCTGAGATAGGAGACCAGAAAGGAAACGCCATAGACCATGGTGCGCGTCGATCCGTTCTGCATCGTCTCACCATTGACCTTCAGCCAAAGCCTAAGATTTTGCGGATCGACGATCTCGTCTTTCGTCACCAGCCATGGCCCGACCGGCCCGAACGTGTCGCAGGATTTACCCTTGGTCCATTGCCCGGAACGTTCGGTCTGGAACGACCTTTCGGAGACGTCGTGCAAAACGCAATAACCGGCGACGTGGTCGAGCGCCTCAGCCTCGCTCACATATTTGGTGGTCTTGCCGATGATGACGCCGAGTTCGACTTCCCAGTCGGTTTTGGCCGAATTGCGGGGAATAAGAACATCGTCGTTCGGACCGACAATCGCCGAGGTCGCCTTCATGAAAATGACAGGCTCGGGCGGCACCGCCATGCCGGACTCTTCGGCGTGATCGGCATAATTCAGGCCGATGCAGATGAATTTGCCGGTGCCCGCAACACAGGGGCCGAAACGCGGTGTACCCTCCACCGGTGGCAGCCGGTCGGCGGGAATGGCGGCAAGCTGCGCCAGTTTTTCCGGGGCAAGCGTTTCTCCGGCGATATCCCCGACATGATCTGAGAGATCGCGCAGAATGCCGGTCTCATCGATCAGGCCGGGTCTTTCGGCGCCGGCTGTGCCATATCGGACGAGTTTCATGACATCTCCTGCTTAATGGGCTTACATCGTCGCGCCGATGGACCAGGGAACGAACTCGCTGTCGCCATAACCGAGAAGCTCCGATTTCGTGCGCTCGCCGGAGGCGACGGCCAGTATTCGGGCGAAGATTTCCTCGCCCTTCTGCTGTAAGGTCGTGCCGTCCAGCACGTCACCGCAATTGATGTCCATATCTTCCCCCATCTTGTCGAAGATGTAGGAATTGGAGGCGAGCTTGATCGAGGGGGTGGGCTTGCAGCCGAAAGCGGAGCCCCGCCCGGTGGTGAAGCACAGGATATTGGCCCCGCCCGCCACCTGGCCGGTTGCTGAAACGGGATCGTAACCGGGCGTATCCATGAAGACCAGTCCCTTGGCGTCTACCGGTTCGGCATAGTTGAACACCGCTGTCAGATTGGTCGAGCCGCCCTTCATCGCCGCTCCCAGCGATTTTTCGAGAATGGTCGTCAGGCCGCCCGCCTTGTTGCCGGGAGAGGGATTGTTGTTCATCTCCATATCGTGCCGTCGGGTGTAGTTCTCCCACCAGCGGATGCGTTCGGCCAGCCTCTCGCCCACCTCTGGCCGTTCCGCCCGGCGGATCAAAAGATGCTCCGCGCCATAGATCTCCGGGGTTTCCGAGAGGATTGCGGTGCCGCCTTCGGCGACCAATATATCGGCGGCAATGCCAAGCGCCGGATTGGCCGTGATGCCGGAATAACCGTCTGAGCCACCGCATTGCAGCGCAAGCATCAGTTCCGAAGCGGGGGCGGGAACCCGGCTGACAAGATTGACCATTGGCAGCATCTCGCGGATGGCCGCGACGCCCGCCTCCACCGTCCTGCGCGTGCCGCCGAGTTCCTGAATGGTGAACGTGCGGAAGGTCTCGCTTTCTTTGACGCCGAAAGCATCCATCCAGCGCGGGATCTGAAACGCCTCGCAGCCCAGCCCCACCATCAGCACGCCGCCAATATTCGGGTTCTGCGCCACGCCCCATTGGGTACGCTTCAGCAATTCATAGGCCTCGCCATGAATATCCAGCCCGCATCCGGTGCCGTGAACGAGCGATATGACGCCGTCCACATTCGGGAACTGGCCGAGAATGCCCGAGCGATTGATCTCGTCGGCGATGAAGCGCGAGGCGGTGGCGGAACAGTTCACCGAGGTGAGGACGGCGATGTAATTGCGGGTGCCGAAGCGCCCGCTGGCACGCCGGAAGCCATCGAAGCTGCGTCGCTTTTCCGGCTCGACATAACGCGTGGGCTTTGCTTCCTCACCGCTCGCATAACCGCGTTCGAAGCTCTGCATCGTCACGTTATGTTCGTGGACCCATTGCCCCGGCTCGATATCCTGCGTGGCGAAGCCGATGATCTGGCCATATTTGATGATGGGCGCACGGCTTGCGATTGCCCGCACGGCCATTTTGTGACCCCGCGGAATACGATCACGAACGGCAATCTCCGCCACGGTCTCACCCGGCGCGATCGGTTCTACGGCGACGATGATGTTATCGGTCTCAGTCAGTTGGATGTAGCGAGCCATGATTTCTCTGCATGAAACAGGCGGAAACCGGAAATTCGGTCTTCGCTGTATATTGAAATACTAGTATAATGCAACATGGTCAAGAGGTGCCTGCAAGTGGCGACGCAAGCATTTTCAGTACATGAAGCGGGCGCTACACCTGCATCGGCGGCTTCCTCCAAAGAATCTTGATTTCATATTATATTAGTGTAACGATACGCCAATGCACAGGAGATTGCGATGCGGGCAAGGGATAAACGACGTCTGGGAGCCACGAAGCTTTCCGTAACGGCACTCAGCATGGGCTGCGCGTCGCTTGGCGGGCTTTATACGCCGGTGAGTGCCGCCGATGCGCTGGCGACGCTTCAGGCGGCATGGAATAGCGGCATCCGTTATTTCGATGTGGCACCCATGTATGGGCTCACCCGGGCGGAGCATCTGCTCGGGCAGTTTCTGCGTGAGGAACCGCTGCGCGATGAGGCTGTCGTCAGCACCAAGGTCGGCAGGCTTTTCGCCAACGACCGGCCAGGTCACCGCCTGCCACCGGAGCCGCCGAAAAATCCGCTGGATCCGGGCTGGCAGAATGGGCTGCCGTTTCGCGAAATCTTTGATTACAGCTATGACGGCATCATGCGCAGCTTTGACGACAGCCAGCAGCGCATGGGTACCGATCATCTCGATATTCTCTTTATCCACGACATTGGCGTCCTCACCCACGGTGAAAGAAATGCCGCGCTCTGGCGGCAATTGACGTCGGGCGGTTTCAGGGCACTCTCGGAATTGCGTGAGGCGGGCCTGATCGCCGGCTTCGGGCTCGGCGTCAACGAGGCGGAGGTGATCGCCGCCGCCATGGATGAGGTTCGCCTCGATTGCTGCCTCCTGGCCGGCCGGCACAGCCTGCTTGAACAGGATGCGGTGCCGTTGCTTGATCGCGCCCGGCGGCAGGGCACCGCCATCGTCATTGGCGGGGTCTTCAATTCCGGCATTCTGGCGACGGGCACAGCGGCCAACGCCAAGTTCAACTACAAGGATGCGCCTGCCGAGATCGTCCGGCGCACGGAGGAACTGGCGCGGGTCTGCGCCGCTTTTAACGTGCCGCTGGGGGCGGCGGCGGTGCAGTTCCCGCTGTTTCATCCCGCGGTCGCTTCGGTGCTGGTGGGGGCCAAACATCCCGATAAGCTGTTGCAATCGGTCGGATGGTTCGAGACGGACATACCGGAAGAATTGTGGCAGGCCTTGCAGGAAAACGGCCTGCTGGCGCCGATGCCGGTCTTGACCGAAACATGAGGAGCATCGACGCAGGACTGCCATGACGGGACCGGGCACTTCCAAGAGGATGGCGGTGAAAATCAAAAGCCGCCGGGTTCATCGTGTCTTCTTCCATGCACGGCTTGCTTCGAAATCATGAGGGAGGTTGGTTGCGGGCCAGAAACCGGCTAAAGAAATTTCTGCCGGTGAGTCCGGTTTTTGATGGGAGAATACGGACGTGTCAAAAGAAGAGGCGAATGCCGGCCGTTCCTTGCAGGACAAATCCGATTTGACCGGGTTCCTCAATGGCGTGACGATCACGCGGAATATGCCGCTTCGCGACCAGATCTACCAGCTCGTTCGCCGCGCCATCGTGACCGGCAGGCTTGCGCCCGGTTCACCGGTCAATGAAATAGAGATTGCCGAGCGTCTCGGCACGTCGCGCACGCCGGTACGCGAGGCCGTGAAACGTGTCGAAGATGAGGGGCTGATCGACGTCCGCGCCCAGGCCGGAACCTTCGTCAGACCCATCAGCCGCGGGCAGGTGCAGGAAGCCTATATCATCCGCATAGCGCTGGAGCGGGAAAGCGTTCGCCGTGCGGCGGAAACCATCAGCGCGGATGCGGTGCAGCGCCTGCGCGACATTATCGATCTCCATGCCCTTTCAGTCAAAAGAGGTCGCTTCGAGGATGCGATCGATCACGATGATGCCTTTCACCGGGTCATTGCCGAGGTCAACGGCTATTCCATGCTGTGGCGCGTGGTGGACATTACCAAGGCGCAGATGGATCGTTGCCGCCTTCTGTCGCTGCCTTCGCCGGGAGCAGGTGAAACGACGATCGAGCAACACAGCGCCATTGTTGACGCCCTGGAGGCGCATGACCCGGAAGCGGCCGAAAGGGCGATCAAGGAACATCTGGAGACCTCGCTCAGCAATACGCTGAAACTGCTCGGCAGTATTGAAGCCAGTGGTCTTGCCGGCGTTTGAGGCGGGCCCGGAAGAGGACGGTGCCGTGGTCAATCCATGTGGAAGACCTCGGTCATCTGCGTCCACCATTCTTCCGGCCGACGCGTTGGGAACGGCAATTGCAGAGGCTCGCAGATCGCCCACCATTCCCGCATCCGTTGGCCCTTCGCCATCTCCGCCATATCGGCGGAGAAATCATCTCCCGTATATTCCCAATAGCCGAAGAGCAGGTTCTCCGGTTCTTTCAGAAAAATCGAATAATTTGTGATATTGGCGCGGGTGATGGCCTCCAGTACCTCCGGCCATACATTGGCGTGGAGCCTCTTATATTCCTCGACCGTACCGGGCCTGAGGTTGAGGCAAAATCCCATGCGCGTCATCGGAGGTTCCTCAATAGGTCGTCCGGCCGCCGGAAAGGTCAAAAACCGAGGCGGTGGTGAAGCTGTTTTCGCGGCTCACCAGCCATGCGACCATTGCGGCAGCCTCTTCGACTTCCAGAAAGCGACCACGCGGAATTCGCGTCAGCATGTAATCGATGAATTCCGGCGTCAGCGTTTCGAGAATCCGGGTGCGTGCCGTTGCCGGCGTGATCGCGTTGACGGCAATATCATGTCCGGCAAGTTCCTTGCCGAGCGATTTGGTCAGGCCGATCACGCCAGCCTTGGCTGCGGAATAGGCTGAGAGCTTGGGATTGCCCTCCTTGCCGGCGACCGAAGAAATATTGACGATCCTGCCGTAATTCCTGGCCTTCATGGAAGGGATCACGGTCTTGTTGACATAAAAGGTGCCGTTCAGGTTCACCTCGACGACACGTCGCCATTCCTCAATGTCATAGTCCTCAAGGGTGGCATTGCCCCCGGCAATTCCGGCGGAGTTGACGAGGATCGACACGGGACCGGTCTCGGCTTCGACCTCGGCATGAACGCGTGCAAGGTCGGCAAAATCGGTGACATCAACGACCTTGCCGCTGGCACTTTCCCCAAGCACGCCGCAGGCCTGCTCGATCGCTGCCTCGCTCATATCCCAAAGGCTGACCTTCGCCCCGGATTCGATAAGTCGCCTTGCAATGGCAAGGCCAATTCCCTGTGCGCCGCCGGTCACCACGGCAACCTGTCCGTTGAGATCAATCCTGTTCATGTCATCCTCCACCTGACTGTGAGAGGAACTATTATACTAGTATTTTGAATTTAAAAAGAGGAAATCGCGCTCTCGCTCTGACGTGCGATCAGGGATGGTTTTGCCGGAGGGTGGGCGTGGAAAACTGCCGAGGGCGCGGCCTGACGCAACGTGGCGGCGCAGACAGGTTTCGCTTTATCGAGCAAACGGGGCTTGATCCGGCACCACGGGATGGGCGGTGTCCGGCGTGACTGCGCTTCAGAATCCGTTTGCGGAGAGAAATGCCCTGCTGGCCGCCAGATCGGCAAGAACGCCGCCGGCGTTACGCGGATCGCGCTCCTGCTCGATGGTGATGTAGCCGCCATAGCCAAGTTCCGTCAGGAGGCTGCGGATAGCCGGATAATCGATCGAACCGCGGCCGATCGGGCACATGACGCCCTTGGCGCAGGCGTCGAAGAAGCGGATGTGTTCTCCCGTCACCTCTTCAAAAACCGCGGCGTCGATATCCTTGAAATGAATATAGTCGACACGGCCCCAATAGCGGCGAAGCGTGGCGGCGGGGTCCATTCCGGAATAGGTCATATGGCCGGTATCGAGGCAGAGGCCCGCAAGATCGGCGGGAATATCCTCGATGATCCGTTGCAGCTCGTCTGCAAATTCGATGTAGCCGCCGGCATGCGGATGGATCGTGGCGCGCACGCCATATTTGTCACGCGCGAGCGTTGCGATGGCGCGGATGTTTTCGACCATGCCGTTCCATGCGGCTTCATCGAGGCGCGGCGCGCGGTCTGAATGGCCGGCGGCATAATCGCGTTCGTCATGGCCCCAGTCCATCACTGTCAGGTAGGGGGCAGGAAAACGCTGGCAGGCATGGGTTTCCGGTTTCGGCAGGCGGGTAATCAGTGCGCAGATCTCGTCGGTCTGGCGCAGCAGGTTGTTGCGGTTTTCCGGTGAGACCAGATCATCGAAGATCGTGCCGGCGACGATCTTCAGACCACGCTCGTCCAGCGCCTGCGAAACGCGGCTGAGATCGAGCGGCAGATAGCCGTAGGGACCAAGTTCCAGCCCGCCGAAGCCGGCGGCCTTTGCCTCGTCCAGCACTTTTTCCCAATCGGGCAGATGGGGGTTCTTGACGTCGTCGACGCCCCAGCAGCAGGGAGCGGTGGTGATGGTGATCGGGTTGGTCATGGCGTCCTCGTGGCGCGATCGGTATCGAGCCGCATTTCTGCGGCCCGGAGCGGGTCTCAGCGGCTGATGGTGGCCTGAAGGGCATCGATGGAGGACTGGATGCCCGCCTCGGTGGACATGGTGAAATCTTCCATTTCCAGGCTGACCCAGCCGTTGTAACCGGCCATGCGCACCACGGAGAAGAACTCCTTCCACCATTGCAGGTCGCGGCCGGCGCCCACCGCCACATAATTCCAGCTGCGGTTGGCGACATCAGTCACCTCTTTCAGCTCCAAGAGGCCGTTGACATCCGCCAACCCGCGTTCGATGCGGGTGTCCTTGCCGTGGCAATGATGGATTGCGCCGCCGAGTGCACGGGCAGAGGCGATGGGATCGGCCCCCATCCACATCAGATGCGACGGATCGAGATTCATGCCGACCGTCGGGCCGACCTCGTTGCGCAGGCGAAACAGGGTTTCCGGGTTCCAGACGAGCATGGCCGAGAAATTCTCGAGTGCATATTTCTCGACGCCGGCTTCCTTGGCGAGCTTCACGAGCCCATGCCAGAGCGGGAAGGCGCGATCTTCCCATTGGTAACGGTCGCGCTCAGGCATCTCGTTCGGCCAGCTCTTGGTGTAGACGAGCCAGTTCGGCACGGTGTCGCCAGGCGCTGCCTCCGGCAGGCCGGACATGGTGACGATCTTCGTCACGCCGATTTCGCCCGCCAGCCGGATGGTGTCTTGCATCTCCTTCAGGTGGCGCTTGCCCATATCGCTGGGATCGAGCGGGTTGGCCGAGCAATTCAGCGCAGCGATTTCGAGGCCGCGAGCCTCGATTTCCTGCAGCCTGGACCTGAGAAGCCCCTTGTCCGCCAGAAGTTCGTCGGCGCGGAAATGCGGGCCGCTCGACCAGCCGCCGCCGGTCATCTCGATGCCTTCGACGCCAAGCGCGACGCATTTGTCGAGCATCTCGGTGAAGGGCAGGTTTGCCATGACATCAGTACAAATCGCGAGTTTCATCGTGTCGTCTTTCTGAAAAAAATGGGGACGCGCTTGAGGAGGAGGACGGGAGAGTTGTCCGGCGCGTCCCCAAGCCGATTATGCGAAATCGATCCAGGCGGCGCCGGCATCGGCTGAGCGGACGCAGTTTTCCAGCCAGCGAACACCTTCGGTGCCAGCCGTGATGCCGGGATAATGGTGGGTCTTCAGAAAGGCCCTGTCGCCGCGATTGGCCGCGTCGATCGCCTGGGCGATCCAGAGATAGATGTTCGACCAGCTATCGCCGAGACCTTCGGTATGCAGCGCGCCCATACGGTCGATGGCGAGGCTTTCCTGTTCCAGATAGGGCATGCCGTGGTGCAGGATGCGGCCGGGCTCCCCCTGAACCTCGTAGATCAGCTGGTCGGGATGGGAATCGGACCATTCAAGCGAGGCCTTGGAACCGACGAAACGGTAACGCTGCGATCCCATATTGCCGGCATTGATGGAGGAGACCCAGAGGCGACCGCGTGCGCCATTGTCATAATGCATCAGAACGGTGGCGTGGTCTTCCAGCGGCGCGCGGGTGGGGATGAAGGCCTTGCGGTCGCAGAGCAGGCGTTCCACCCGCATATGGGGCAGGACGACTTCCGAGAGATAATAGAGATGCGTGCCGATATCGCCCAAAACGAAGGTCGGGCCGGCGGTGCGGGGATTGGTGCGCCATTTGACGGCCTCGCCCGCGCCCACATCGTCACCGGCGTTGAAGCCGTGGGTATATTGCAGGTCGACGATGCGGATATCGCCCAGCATTCCCTTTTTCACCATGGCCGCCATCTGTTGGACGAGCGGGTGCCCGGTAAAGCCATAGGTGACGCCAACGATCAGGCCCTTCTGTTCGGCCAGTCGCGCCACCTCGTCGCATTCAACCACGGTGAAGAATAGCGGTTTTTCGCAGATGACATGCAGCCCGGCCTCAAGGCAGGCCTTGGTGATTTCGTAATGGGTGAAATTGGGGGTGGCGATGGATACGACATCCACGCCGTCTTCGCGTGCCGTTTCGCCGGCAATCAGCGCCTTGTAATCCTGATAGCAGCGTTCCGCCGCCACGCCGAGATTGACGCCGAAATCGCGGCCCCTTTCGGCATCGAGATCGAAGGCGCCTGCAACGAGCTGGTAGTTGCCATCACGAAGCGCGCCGGTGCGGTGTTTATAGCCCACCTGTCCCGTGCGTCCGCCGCCTACCATGGCCCAGCGCAGCGGGCGCGAAATCAGTCTTTCTCCATTGATCATGTCAGTCGCCTTTTGATTGGATGTTCCGAATGGCCCGTGGCCGCAGGCAAGCTCCGCCTCGGCATCGGTGCCGGTTTGCCGCGCTATTTCTTGAAATAGAGGTCGATATAGTCCTGCATCTTGCTTCGCATGAACCGGCTCGATTCATCCGCCCTGTCCTCCCAGGCGAAAACGCAGGAGGTCATGATGCCGTCGAAGCCGATTTCGGAAAGCGTGCCGAAGAAGTCGTCCCATGGCACTTCGCCCTGGCCGATATTGAGATGCTGATGCACCCGCGCCTGCGTGCCGGGCGGATTGAGGATGTAACGCAGCCCGGAACTGGCCTTATGGTTGAAGGTGTCGCCCACATGTACATGGGCGAGCACATCCTTCGCCTCCCGCAGCATCGCCTTGGTGTCGTCGCCGAAATAGAAGGTATGCGGGGCGCAATAGAGGAACTTGACGTTCTTCGAATTGACGGTGCGGATGATATCGAGCGCCGGCTGCAGCGTTTCGCACCAGTCTTCGGGATGCGGCTCGACATGCAGATTGATGCCTTCGCGCTCGAAGATCGGCACCAGTTCTTCCATCGAGCGCCACCAGGCGTCCTCGCAGGCCTCGATCATCGAGCCGGTATGGCAGCAGTAACATGATCCCTTGTCGGGATGTGGTCCGCGGCCGAATTCGGAGTTCATCGTGTCGACCTCGAGTTCGATGGCGATCTCGATGGCGCGTTTCCAGTGCTTTACCGCTGCCTGGCGTTCGGTCTCGTCATTGGAAGCCCAGCGATACATGGGCAGCAGCGAGGCGATGCCGACATCGGCGTCTTTCAGCGCCTTCCTGAACGACCGGATGCGCTCGGGAAAGACGCGCGGCGCCTTGAACCATTCAAGGAAATCGGCGCGTGGGCTGAGTTCGATCCAGTCGTAGCCGAGTTCCTTCACCTTGGCGGGCAGCTCATCGAGGCTGGTGAAACGGTGCATGTGGGGGTCGATGGCGATTTTCATCGGTCTTGATCCTTCTCTACGTCTTAATTGGATGGCTGCTGCGGCGGGTGGCCGTCATGGCTGGCCATGTAATTTTCCACCTCGGCACCGAGATCGGCGAGCGCCTCGCCGCCGGCCATCAGATCGGTGATTTCCTCGCGGGATTTTTCGCCCTTGCGGAAATTGGCAGCGACCGCACCGCGGATGAGCACGGCGAAATGATCGCCTACGGCGATGGCGTGGGTGACCTGATGGGTGATGAAGATCACCGCGATGCCGCGCTTGCACGCTTCCAGCACGATACGCAGAACGTGGGACGCCTGTTTCACGCCAAGTGCCGCCGTCGGTTCATCGAGGATCAGAACACGGGCGCCAAAATGTACGGCGCGGGCGATGGCAAGTGATTGCCGCTCGCCACCGGAAAGCCCGCCGATCAGCCGGTCGCCGTCGTCGATGCGGGTAATGCCGAATTCCTGCACCGCCTTGACGGCAATTTCATTGGCCTTCTTGCGGTCGTAGACCCGGAAAGGCCAGAAGCCTTTGGTGGGTTCAGCGCCGACGAAGAAAGAGCGGCCGATGCTCATTAGCGGAAAGGTTCCGCCGAACTGGTGTACGGTGGAAATGCCCATGCGCTGCGCATCACGTGGCCCGTCGAAATGAACCGGCTTGCCATCCATCAGCACTTCGCCGGAACTGGGCTGGTAGACGCCGGCGAGCGTCTTGATGAGCGTGGATTTGCCCGCGCCATTGTCTCCCAGCAGGCAGAGCACTTCGCCTGCCCGCACCTTCAGCGAGATATCGTGAAGCACGTCGATGGGGCCGAAGGATTTGTTGACGTTTCTGAGTTCGAGAATGGGTGTCGTCATGGTCCGGCCTCACTTCTTCTTCGGTGAATAGGTGAGCGCCATGACGCGGAAGGTGTTGTTCATCAGCACCGCCAAAAGCAGCATGACGCCGATGATGAGGCTCGACCAGTTGCGGTCAAACGAGGTGAAATAAATGCCCTGATTGACGATGGCGAAGGTGATGGTGCCGAGAAATATGCCGATGACCGAACCGAAGCCGCCGGTCAGCAACACCCCGCCCACGACGACCGCGATGATGGAGTTGAAGATGAAGGTCATGCCGGCCGAAACCTGGGCGACATTGAACAATATGGCCTGGCAGACGCCGACGAAGGCGGCGCTGACGGAGGAAAGGACAAAAAGCGTGACCGTCAGCTTGTCGGTGGGGATGCCGGCGTTGCGGGCGCTCACCCGATCACCGCCCATGGCGAATATCCAGTTTCCGAAGGGCGAATAGTGGACATAGAAGATATAGATCGCCGTTAGCAGCAGCCACCAGACGATGCTGACCTGAAAACTGCCGCCGATGAATTGGCCGAACAGGAATTTGGCAATCGGGCCGGACTGGGCGGGGCTCAACGCCACGCTGGTCGTGCCGGTCAGCAGCACGGAAAAACCGAGGATCAGCCCCTGCACCGCAAAGAGCGTGCCGAGCGTGACGATCAGTGACGGCACCACGGTCCGTATCACCAGAAAGCCGTTGATAAGCCCGACAAGCACCCCAAGGCCAAGCGCGCCGATGATGCCGAGCCAGATCGGCATGCCGTAATAACCGGTGATGATGGCGACGGTCAGAGCGCCGGCCGGGATCATCGCGCCGATGGAAATATCCAGTTCGCCTGAAATCATCAGCAGCCCGACGGGAATGGCGACGATACCGAGATTGGCGGCGACATTCAGCCAGCTTGCGGCACCTGCGGGCTTGAGGAATTCAATGCTGCCGAAGACAACGAAGAAGACAAGAACAAAAACAAGGCCAAGAAAGGCGCCGGATTCCGGGCGGCGCAGAAGGTCGCCCAAAGAGAGATTTTTCACGTCGTTCACTCCACTATTGATGCTGGGGTTTGCTGCGATGTTCCTGCCGCCTTGCCCCGAGCCCGAATTCGGGATCGGGACAGGGCGTGGGTCATCGCTCAGCGCGCACCCTTGGCGACGCCGGCAAGCGTGGCTTCGATGTTGGATTTGTCGACGATTTTGGGTCCGGTCAGGATCGGCGCGGTTGGCAGGTCGGTGCCGAAATCGATGGCCGAGGCAAGCAGCGTCACGGCGAGCAGGGATTGCAGATAGGGCTGCTGGTCGATTGCAAAACCCTGCGTGCCGTCCTTGATGCGGTCGAGGCCGGACTGGTTGAGGTCGAAAGTGCCGAGCAGGGCGGCTTCGGTCTTCCCGGCCTGCATGACGCCGATGGCGGCGGAATCCGCGTCGCCTGCCGAAATGGTGAGGACGCCATCGATCTTGCCGTCCTGAAGCAAGGTTGCCTTGATCGCCTCGGCCACAGCGGTAGCATCGCCGAAACTGGTGGCCGGAAGCGGCAGCTGCTTGCCGGCGCCGCCGGCTTTGGTGATGCCGTCGATGACGCCTTTGCAACGCGTCTCCTGATTGGCGGCTCCTGGAACGGTGTTGACGCAGATGACGTTCTTTTTGCCCTGTTTCGCGAAATATTCGCCGCCCGCGACGCCGGCAATATATTCATCGGAGCCGACATAGTTGATCGCGCCGAGTTCCCTGGCCTTCTCGTGCCCTCCGGCATTCATGAGAATGACCTTGATGCCGGCACTGATGGCCTCCCGTATCGCCGGGTCCTCACCTTCCGGGACCCAGTTCGGAATGACGAGACCGTCGACCTTCTGGCTGATGGCGGTCTGGATCAGTTGCACCACATCGGGCGCAAAATTGTCATAGGTCTGCAGGCGCAGGTAATTGACCTTGCCGCCGTTCGCCTCGACCACGAGGCGCGCGTCATCCAGACCTTTTTTGATGAGGTTCCAGAACGCATCGTCATTTTTGCCGCCAACGACGGCGATATTGGCCGCAGATACGCCGGATGCCAGCGCCAGCGATGCGGCGCCCGCTATGAGAAATTTCCTGAAAAATGCCATTGTTTCCTCCCTGTCCGTTCTCCCGACGGACGAAAATGACAGGATGATTTATATCTTTCATTCCTTCGGAAATGGAATTTATATTTCATTTGATGTTGCATTTAATATCATTTCATGTCATTCACGAATGATACGATTGTGAGGCCAGATGAATCGACCGACCATTGCCGATCTTGCCAAAGCCGCCGGCGTCAGCATTTCCACGGTGAACCGGGTGCTGCACGGTTCGAGCGCCGTGCGTGAGGATACGATCGACCAGATATTGCAGGCGGCGGAGGAGATCGGTTTTTATGGTCTTGGCACCATCAGGGACCGGCGCCGCGAGGCCATGCCCCATTTCCGGCTAGGTTTCCTGTTGCAGCAATCCCATCGGCCGCTTTATCGGTTGTGGGCGGAAGGCATTGTTACGGCGGCGCGCCAGAGGACGGACAGTGTCATAGAGCCGGATGTCGTTTTCGAAGATGATCTCTCACCGGAGGCGGTTTCCGCCAATCTTCTGAAGATGGGGCAATCCTGCAGCGCGATTGCGGTCATCACGGCCGATCACCCGCTCGTCAGCCAGGCGATTGACGAGCTGCGGAGCAGGAGCGTTCCGGTGGTCACCTATGTGTCCGATCTGTCGGCGGCGAGCCGTGCGGGGTTTGTGGGAACCGACAGCTGGAAACGCGGCCGCACGGCGGCATGGTTTCTCAGCCAGACGGTGAAGGGGGAGGGAGTGGTGGTGCCGCTGATCGGCAGCAACCGCTATCAGACCCAGGATGTCTCGGACGCAAGCTTCCGCTCCTATATGCGCGAAAACACGCCCGAACTTCAGGTGGCCGAAACGCTGCTGACCCACGAGGAGCCGGAAAACGCCTATGTCATCATCCGGGACATGATTGCTGCCGAACCCGGCCTCAGAGGGATTTATGTCAATGGCGGCGGCATATCGGGGGTCCTGCGTGCGCTCCGGGAACTGCCGGCCGAGAAACAGCGCGGCATCAAGATCGTCTGCAACGATATCGGTCCGGAAACGCGCAAGGGCCTGAACGAAGGGCTGATCACCGCCGCGCTTCCGCTTCCCCTCGACAAGATGCCGCATCAATTGATCGACGTGATGTTACGGCGTATCGAAAACGGAGATTCGTCCTCCGTCGAACAGCGGATCGTTCCTTTCGAGATACTGACGCCCGAAAGTATCTGGACATAGGAACGCGCTGCCCGCTGTTGGAACAGGGTGAGAGCGATGATGCCTTCAGTTGAAGGCTTCAGTCGCACGGGTTTCTTGCAGCAGGTCACGAACGGCGGTCACCATATCGTTGAGCGGACGGTCGTCACGGTAGAACGGCACCGTCATCCGAACACGCCGGTAGAGCGCATCCGTGCCGGGTGCTCGGCCATCCCGGTCGGGCTGCATATCGTAAGCCTGTGCCGCACACATGATCTCGATCGCGAGAATGGTTTCCAGATTGCCGATAATCGAAAGCGTCTTGTCGGCAGCGGCTGTGGCGTGCGTTAATATATCCTCCTGCAATGCGGAGGTGATGCCGCCATCGAGGCTGGCGGGCGCAGCGAGGCGGCGGTTTTCCGCGGCAAGCGCTGCAGCGGTATACTGGATGATCATGAAACCGGAGCAGACACCGTCACCATCCGCGAGAAAGGCCGGTAGACCGCTCACGAGTGGATTGACGAGCCGGTCGATGCGACGCTCGGAAATCGCCGCAAGTTCGGCCGTGGCCGTTGCCAGCCCATCCATGGCGAGGCCAAGCGCAGCACCCACGGCATGGGCCTGGGAGTGGACTTCGGGCGCCTGCGACGTGCCGGCGACGACAGGGTTGTCGGTGACGCTTGCGAGTTCTCGGTTCACGACGTCGGCGATCTGCGCCACGCTGTCGCGCACGGCGCCATGCACCTGCGGCACGGCGCGCAGGCTCAGCGGATCCTGCGTGCGGGAACCGGCCGACCGGGCGAGAAGCGGGCTTGCCGCCAAAAGACGGCGCAGGTTTTCGCCGACGGCCTGGATGCCGGGCGAGATACGCAAGGCGAGCGGTCCCGCAGCGAAGGGGTCTGCCTGTGCGCCCAGATTTTCATAGCTCATGGCCGCTGCCGCATCGGCCCAGTCAAGCAGGCGGGTGGTGCGGGCAAGCGCGAGGCTGGCGAGGCCCGTGGCGCAGGGTGTACCGTTGACGAGGCTCAGCCCTTCTTTCGCCCGCAGAACCATGGGTGCCAGGCCAAGCGCTTCGAGCGCCTGCCTGCCGCTGATCAATTCGCCCCGGTGGCGGGCCCGGCCTTCGCCGATCAGCACGAGGCCTATGGCCGCGGCATGGGTGAGGTAACCCACCGAACCCTTCGAGGGAATGAGGGGAAGGATATCGCCGTTCAGCAGGGTCAGCAGTGTTTTCACTGTCTCCACCTGCACGCCGGAATAACCATGCGCGAAGTTGTTGATCTGGGCGGCCATGATGGCGCGTGTTTCTTCGCGCCCGAGCGGCTCTCCGACGCCGCAGGAATGGCTGAGCAGGATGTTGCGGGAGAGCGCCTGCTGCTGGGGAATATCCACGATCACATCGCAGAGCGCGCCTACACCGGTATTGATGCCATAACCGCGCACGCGCTTTTCGACGAGGGCATCGACGATGGCGCGCGCGCGGGCAATGCGTTGCCAGGCATCATCCGACAGGTGAAGCGTCGCACCCTTTGCGACAGCGGCAATCTGCTGCCAGGTGAGAGGGCGATCGATGGTGATCGTCTCAGCCATGCTGGCTTTCTCCCGCCGCACCCGCGCGGCGTTCCACGAAACGGGCGACGTAGTCGTTTGCGGGGCTGTTGAGGATCTGGTCCGGGGTTCCGACCTGAACCAGCTTGCCATCCTTCAGGATCGCGATCTGCGCACCGATACGAAGCGCCTCGTCGAGATCGTGGGTAATGAAGACGATGGTCTTGTGCAGGTTCTTTTCAAGCTGCAGCAGCTGGTCCTGCATGTCGGCGCGGATCAACGGGTCGAGCGCCGAAAAGGCCTCGTCCATCAGGATGACATCGGTATCGGCTGCGAGCGCCCGGGCGAGACCGACACGCTGTTTCATGCCGCCGGAAAGCTGGTGCGGAAACTTGTCCTCATAGCCCGAAAGTCCAACGGTCTCGATCCACTTCATGCCGATGGGCCGTGCATCCGCCTTGGTCAGCCCGCGTACGCGCTGGCCATAAACCACGTTCTGCAACACGGTGCGGTGCGGCATCAGGCCGAAATTCTGGAATACCATGCTGACGCGACGGTTGCGGAAATCCCGCAGCTCCTTCGCCTTGAGGGCGAGAACATTGTCTCCACCGACGAGAATCTCGCCGCTTGTCGGTTCGATCAGGCGGTTGATGTGGCGCACCAGCGTCGACTTGCCGGAGCCGGAAAGACCCATGATCACGAAAATGCGGCCGGCTTCGATGTCGAGGCTGACATTGTCGAGGCCGACACTGCATCCCGTCTTTGCCAGGATTTCGCTTTTCTCTGCGCCCTGCTGGGCCATGCTCAGCGCAGCTTTCCAGTTGCCGCCGAATATCTTGGACACGTTGCGGATATGGATATCAGTCATTGCCCATTTCCTTCCGGCTGGATCGGCCAAAACCCTGGGTGATGCGATCGAGCACGATTGCGAGAATAACGATGCCGAGACCTGCTTCCAGACCCTTGCCGACATCGAGCGTCTGGATGCCGTTCAGCACCTGCTCGCCAAGGCCGCGCGCGCCGATCATCGAGGCGACGACGACCATGGAGAGTGCCATCATGATCGTCTGGTTGAGACCGGCCATGATGGTCGGTGTGGCAAGCGGCAATTCGACACCGAAAAGGATCTGTCTCGGGCTGCCACCGAAAGCGGTCGCCGCCTCCACCACTTCCCGGTCCACCTGCCGGATGCCGAGATCGGTCAGGCGGATCAGCGGCGGCACGGCATAAATGATGGTGGCAAGCACGGCCGGAACCTTGCCGAGGCCGAACAGCATGATGGCGGGGATGAGATAAACGAAGCTCGGCATGGTCTGCATGACATCGAGGATCGGCAGGGTGATGCGCCGCGCCCATTCGCTTTTCGCAAGCAGGATGCCCATGGGCACGCCGATGACGATGGAGATGAGGCTGGCAATCAGCATCAGCGCCAGTGTCTGCATCGTCAGGTCCCAGAGACCGAGCGCGCCAACGATGAACAGCATGACGGCGACCATGATGACCAGCGAAATCTTTTTCGCGGCAAACCAGGCGAGCATCAGAAAGACCAGAAAAATGGCCCACCACGGCAGCCCGCGCAGGGCCCATTCTACGAAGAGGATCGCCTGCAGGATCGTCTGCGAGATCGCCTTGAAAACGTAGCCGTAGTTCACCACCAGCGAGCGCACGATTTCATTGATCGGGCCGCGGATGGAAATATGGAAAACTTCAGGAAACATCGGTGTAGTCCTCGCGCCTGCCGACTCCGATCTGCGGAGCCGACCCCTGTCCTGACGGGAAAATGCGCGCCGGAAGCCCGGCGCGCCTGCCATCCTTACTTGACGGCGGCTTCGATACGCGCCTTGGCGTCGGCCGAAACCCAGCCACCCCAGATATCGGCCTTGGTCTGCAGGAAGGTCTTGGCAGCGGCGGTCGCATCGACCTGCTTGTCCGTCATATAGGCCAGGCTGGCGTTGATTTCCGCCAGCGGGAAAGTCGCCTTTTCAAGGATCGCCATGATTTCCGGCGCGTCCTTCGCAAAGGTGCTGTTCACGCCATAGGCCACCTCGACGGAGGGGAATGCGCAGCCGGCATCGCGCTTTCCGTCCGCGCTTGTCAGTTCCTTCCAGCAGGCGTCGCTATAGGCGGGCTCCTGCAGCTGGATGAGCTTGTATTTGCCCATGATCGCCGTCGGGCTCCAGTAATAGAACAGCATCGGCTCGCCCTGAAGGTAGCCGGCGGCAATTGCGGCATCAAGCGCGGTGCCGGTGCCGGGACGGAAGTTCACATAGTTTCCTTCGAGCTTGTAGGCCTGAAGCTTGGCGGTGTTGACGCCTTCGCAGGTCCAGCCCGACGGGCAGTTGAGGAACCGACCCTTGGTCGGCTCTTCCGGGTCCTTGAACAATTCGACGATCTTCGGATCGGAAAGCTGGTCGACGCTCTTCAGATCGGGAGCCTTCGCTTCGATGCCTTTTGCGGGGTCGCCCTTGACCAGATATTCCGGCACGAACCAGCCTTCGGCGGCGCCGACAAAGGTCTTGCCGACCGACTTCACCTGGCCGGCTTCGGCGGCCTTGTTCCAGACATCGGAACGGCCGATCCATTCTTCGGCGAAGATTTGCACGTCGTTATTGGCGGTCGCCTGTTCGAGCGTCACGGAATTGCCGGGGATGGAATCGACCTTGCAATCATAGCCCTTGGACAGGATTTCCTTCATGACCTCGGTGATGAAGGCGCCGCTTTCCCAGTCGATACCGGCGAAGGTGATGGTCTTTCCGGCGCTGCAATAGCCTTCCGCCCTGGCGGCGCCGGCATATGCTCCCATGACAAGCGCGGTCGTGGCCAGCGCGATTTTCAGTTTTGAATTCAGCATTGCATTCCCCTTTTGGTTTGATGATTGGCAACTTGCTGGCATGCGTTTTTCAGGTTCGGCCGGGCACTCCGTTCAAGTGATAAGCCTTGGGGCCGGTTGTCATCGAATCGCTGTGGAAGTCGAAGCTCGCCGTAAATCGGCTTGTTGAAAGTTCACTATACAACTTTGAAATATTCGCATGGCGCGGATGCTTTGGAAATATTGCGGCCGCGGCGCATGCGGTGGGCTGGTTTTGGGAAGAATGATCTTGCGGCGGGCAACGAACTGGTTCGGCCGCCCATGCGGCGGCAGCTTTGCCTAGGCAGTTCCCGCCACGGCGCTGGGCGGGCATGCGGCTCTCGCCCCGAACGCCGGCGGCTGACTTGCGGCTGTTAGAGATCGAGTCCTCGCTCGCCATTATTTTTCCCTCAAGTTGTATATGTAACTTCACACATTTACAAAAGACAAGCAAGATAGGATGTGATAATTTTGTGCTCGTACGGATTCTGGCTGCGTTTTGTGCAGTCGCCCGATTTTTAGGAGTTTCAATGCTGCCCGTCACCGAAAGCGAGTTTTCTGTCCCGGGTGATCGCTCCTCCCTGCCGCTCTATGAGCGTGTGAAAGAACAGATCAAGGAAAAGATCGCCAGCGGAGAGTGGTTGACGAACCACAGGATACCTTCTGAAAACGAGATGGTCGACATGCTGGGTGTCAGCCGCATGACGGCAAACCGTGCCCTGCGGGAACTGGCAACCGAGGGTGTGATCGTGCGCGTGCAGGGGCGCGGATCCTTCGTCGCCCCGAAAAAGCGAAGCGCCGGCATGATGGGCGTGCGAAACATCGCTGACGAGATCAAGGAGCGCGGTTCCACGCATCGGCCGAGCCTGATTTTGGCTCAGACGGAGGTCTGCGGGCCGGATCTCGCAACCGCGCTGGAGATTGCTGTGGGAGCGAAGGTGTTTCACTCCATCATCGTCCACCATGAGGATGATGTGCCGATCCAATTGGAGGATCGTTTCGTTAATGCGGAGATTGCGCCGGATTATCTGATGCAGGATTTCAATACGCTCACGCCGAATGCCTATCTGACGGCGGCGGCACCCATTTCCCGGACGGAGCAATTCATCGAGGCCGCATCGCCCCAGCCATGGGAATGTAAATTGATGGCCATCAGCCGGAACGAGCCTTGCCTTCTCGTGCGCCGCCGAACCTGGTCGGCAAGCCGTGCCGTCACATCCGTGCGGCTGTTGTATCCCGGTTCGCGATACCGGCTCGAAAGCCAGGAATAGCCCTCGATCTTACCAAAATGCTGCGGCGCCTTTGACGATCAGGCCAGTAGCCCGCGCATGATCAGATCGAGATGAATCGACAGGACGGCCCGCCTGTCCAGGCTGCGCCGGTCATCGAAGATCAGCCGGAACACCAATGTTCCCACCATGGGGGACATCACCACCTTGGCGAGTTCAGGGGGGTTGGCCCTGAATCTTTTCTTCGCCACGCCCTCATCCAGGATCGTATCGATGCGCGCGAAGACCGGTACCATAAGCGTGTCATGGTGCTGGTCGATGAGTTCAGGGAATTTTGCGCCTTCCGCGACGATCAGGCGGAACAATTCGCGCATTTTCCGGTTGTCGACCAAGGCATCGAACAGGAATTCGAGCAGCGAGTGAAGCTCCTCGACGGGATCGTCGGATTTATGCGTATAGGCCTTGAAGGCCTCCTGAAACGGCAACGAGGCATGTTTGACCATCGCCTCGAACAGCGCCTCCTTGGTCTCGAAGTAGACATAGACCGTGCCCTTGGTCACCCCCACCCGTTCGGCGATGTCCTCCACCCGCGTCGCCGTGAATCCCCTTTTGATGAATTCCTCGAATGCGGCGTCGAGAATTTGCAGCGGACGTTGTATCTTCTGTTCAGCGCGTGTCAGTTTTTCTTTCGCCATGGCCCCGGATCCTTCTTTGTTTTTGGCGCGTGCCCCTTTTGTCCGTCGATTGGCGGAAACGAGTGATGGTTGCCTATAGCACCGGCGCAAAAACCGGAATGGATTTTTGTGGAGGCGCACGCATGGTTCAATATGCCGGAACATCGCCGATGCGCCCGCAGGGATGTGCCGGACGACGGGAAATGATCATTCGGGAAGCTGGCCCGATATCCGGCCAAATCCCCGATCGGCGGCATGAGAATTTCATTGACTATTCAGTTAGTCAAATATTATAGGATGAGGCGAAGATCAAGAGGTCACCATGAAAACCATCCTTATCGCGGCGGCGCTTGGCGGCATTTTCGCCCTGTCGTCCTGCAGTAATGAAGAACCGCCCGCCGAAAAGCCGCTTCGCACCGTCGATGTGGTGGCGGTCCAGAAAAAGCCCGTCGATCGCGGCAGCGTCATAACCGGAGAAGTGCGGGCAAGGGTCCAGACGGACCTGTCGTTCCGGGTCAGCGGCAAGATAACCGAGCGGCTGGTGGATGTGGGGGCGCGGGTGAAGACCGGGCAATTGCTCGCCCGCATCGACCCCGAAGAACAGAAGGCCGACATCGATGTTGCCCTGGCCAACCTGCAATCGGCCGAAGCGCAGCAGACGCAGGCGCAGCTGACGTTCGACCGCCAGCAGAGCCTGTTCAGGACGCAGGTGACCTCGCGCTCGGCGGTCGACAAGGCCCAGGAAACCCTGCTCACCACACAAGGGGCGGTGAGATCGGCGCAGGCGCAGCTCGATACGGCGCGCGATGCGCTGTCCTATACCGAGCTCAAGGCCGATGCGGATGGCGTGATCACGGCGCGCAATGTCGAGGTTGGCCAGGTGGCGCAGGCCGCCCAGCTCGTCTTCACGCTGGCGCATGACGGGCCGCGCGATGCGGTCTTCGATGTCTACGAATCCCTCTTTCTCGAGCGCGATATCGACAATATCGTCAATGTCAGCCTCCTTTCGGATCCTGGCCAAACCGTTGCGGCGCCGGTGCGCGAAATTTCCCCGACGATCGATCCGGATAACGGAACGATCCGGGTCAAGGTCGGGCTGAACGGCAACATGACCATGCCGCTCGGCGCGCCCGTATCCGGTCATTTTCGCTTCAAGCAGGTCGACGCGATCGAGCTTCCGTGGTCGGCGATGACCTCGCAGGATGGCCTCCCCGCCGTCTGGCTGGTCGATCCGCGATCCTCGGAAGTCGCGATGCGCCCGGTTCAGGTCGCCGATTACGAGACCGGTCAATTTGTTGTCACGGAAGGGCTCAATCCGGGTGATCTCGTCGTCACTGTCGGTACCAAATTTCTCCGCACCGGTGAAAAGGTCGCCTATGAAAAGGGGCAGGCACAATAATGTTCAGGATAAACAGAAGCTTGTTTTTGCTCATTCCGGCCATTGCGCTCTCGTCCTGCCAGGAAAAGCAGGAAGCGGCCGCTGAAGCGCCACGTCCGGTGCTCTCCGTTGTCGTGGAGGAAAAGTCGGCGGATGCGCTTCGTCTGACGGGCACGGTGGAATCGCGCATTCAGACCGATCTTGGTTTTCGCGTTCTCGGCCGCATCATCGCCCGCAATGTCGATGTGGCCGATCTGGTCAAGAAAGGCGACGTTGTGGCGTCGATCGATCCGCTGGCGCTGGAACTTTCGGTGAAAAGCGCGCAATCCGATCTTTCTAATGCAGAGGCGCAGCTCGCCAATGCGGTGACGACCGAACAGCGCCAGCGTGTGCTGGCAGAAGCCCGCAGCGGCACGGAAGCGGCACTTGAAGAGGCGGAGCAGGCCACACGCACGGCCAACGCTTCCGTCGCCAAGGCCCGCGCCAATCTGGACAAGGCCGAGGAGCAGCTGGGTTATGCGCAGCTGCGTGCGGAATTTGACGGCGTGGTAACCGCCACATCAGGTGAAATCGGTCAGGTCGTTTCTGCCGGCCAGACGGTGGTGACCATTGCTCGCCCGGAAGTGCGCGACGTGGTGGTGGATGTTCCGCAATTTGCGGCACAGCGGCTGGAAATCGGCTCCACCTTCGAGATCGCCCTGCAGCTCGATCCGAAAATCCGCACCACCGGCGTGGTACGCGAGATCGCTCCGGAAGCCGAAACGGCAACCCGTACCCGCCGCACGAAAATCAGCTTGCAGGATGCCCCGCCGACCTTCCGGCTGGGCTCCGTCGTCACGGCGCTCGCGCTTGCCGCCTCCGAACCGCAAATCACGCTTCCCGCGTCAGCACTGTTGAAAACCGAGAATGGCTGGGGCGTCTGGATCGTCAATACCGATACGGCGACGGTGACCTACCGCCCGGTCACGATAGAAGGTGAACCCGCCGAGGGCGGCAGCGTGCGCATCACCGGCGGCGTCAAGCCTGGCGAACGCGTCGCCAGCGCCGGTGTTCACAAGCTCAAGGATGGACAAGCCATCAGGATCGATCAGGAGGTCCGTCAGTGAAGAAATTCAACCTTTCCGACTGGGCGCTCGAACACCGTTCGCTCATCTGGTATTTCATGCTGGTTTTCCTTCTCGCCGGCGTTTTCTCCTATCTCAACCTCGGCCGTGAGGAAGATCCGAACTTCACCATCAAGACCATGGTGATCAGCGCGCAATGGCCGGGCGCTTCGGCGGAAGAAGTGGCCCGCCAGGTGACCGACAGGATCGAGAAGAAGCTCGAGGAACTCGACAATCTTGATTATCTGCGCAGCCAGACGGTGGCCGGCCGCACGACGATCTTCGTGGAGCTGGTGCCGGAAACCAAGGCGCGCAATGTCGAGCCCACCTGGGTTCGGGTGCGCAACATGATCGGCGACATCAAGGGAGAGTTTCCCTCGGGCGTCGTCGGCCCCTTCTTCAATGACCGTTTCGGCGATGTCTATGGCAATATCTATGCTTTCACCAGCGATGGCCTCAGCCAGCGGCAATTGCGCGACCTGGTGGAAGATGCGCGTGCGAAGGTGCTGACCGTCGACAATATCGGCAAGGTTGATGTCATCGGCGCGCAGGATGAGGCGATCTATCTGGAATTTTCCACACGGCAGATCGCGGCGCTCGGCATCGATCAGCAATCGATCATCAAGACGCTGCAATCGCAGAACGCCGTCACCCAGTCCGGTTTCGTTAATGCCGGGCCGGAGCGCGTGGCGTTGCGCGTCAGCGGCCAGTTCACCTCGGAAGACAGCCTGCGATCCATCAATCTGCGCGTCAACAACCGCTTCTTCCCGCTGACGGAAGTGGCGACGATCCGGCGCGGTTATGCCGATCCACCATCCTCGCTGTTCCGTTTTAACGGCCAGCCGGCCATCGGCCTTGCGATCGGCATGAAAACCGGTGCGAACCTACTGCATTTCGGTGAGGCGCTGGATGCGGAGATGAAGCGCGTCGTTGCGGATCTGCCGATCGGCGTCGATGTGCACCGCGTGTCCGATCAGCCGGCCGTGGTCGATGAGGCGGTCTCGGGCTTTACCTCGGCTCTGTTCGAGGCCATCGCCATCGTTCTCGTCATCAGCTTCATCAGCCTTGGCCTCAGGGCCGGCATGGTGGTTGCCGTCTCCATTCCGCTCGTGCTGGCGATCACTTTCGTCTACATGGAATATACCGGCATCTCGCTGCAACGTATCTCGCTGGGTGCGCTCATTATCGCGCTCGGGCTTCTCGTCGACGATGCGATGATCGCGGTCGAGATGATGGTGGCGCGGCTTGAGGTCGGAGACGATCTCAGGAAAGCGGCGACCTATGTTTACACGTCCACCGCTTTCCCGATGCTCACGGGTACGCTGGTCACCGTTGCCGGCTTCATTCCCGTCGGTCTCAACAACAGCGCGGCGGGTGAGTTCACCTTCACGCTTTTTGTCGTGATCGCCGTTTCGCTCGTCGTGTCATGGATCGTCGCGGTGCTGTTTACGCCGCTGCTCGGCGTGACGATCCTGCCGAAGACGATGAAATCGCACCATGAGAAGAAGGGTCGTTTTGCCTCCGCCTTTTCCTGGCTTCTCGGCCGGGCGCTGCGGTGGCGCTGGGTGACGATCATCGCCACGGTTGCGTTGTTTGCCCTGTCCATCGGCGGCATGAGCCTGGTGCAGCAGCAGTTCTTCCCGTCATCCGACCGTGTGGAACTTATCGTCGACTGGAACCTGCCGCAGAACAGTTCGATTGCTGAAACCAACCGGCAGATGGCCAAGTTTGAGCAGGACATGCTGGCCAAGAATCCGGATATCGATCACTGGACGACCTATGTCGGTGAAGGTGCGCCGCGTTTCATCCTGTCTTTCGACGTGCAGACGCCTGACGTCACTTTCGGCCAGACGGTCATCGTCACCAAGGGGCTGGACGTGCGCGACAAGGTGCGCGCCGAGTTGCAGGATTATCTGGACCGTACATTCACCGGCACTGACGCCTTCGTGAAATTGCTCGATATCGGCCCGCCGGTCGGAAAACCGGTGCAATATCGCCTGAGCGGTCCCGATATCCAGAAAGTCCGTGAACTTGGCCAGGAATTGTCGGGCATCGTTGGAGAACACCGGCTGCTGTCCAATCTGGTCATGGACTGGAACGAGCCGACGCGCGTGGTCAAGGTCGATGTTCTGCAGGACAAGGCCCGCCAGCTCGGCGTCTCCTCGGAAGACATCGCCAATGCCATGAACAGCATCGTCGAGGGCTCCACTGTCACCCAGGTTCGGGATGATATCTATCTCGTCAACGTGGTGGCGCGGGCGCAGCTGGCGGAACGCGGTTCCATCGAGACCTTGCAGAACCTGCAATTGCCCGCGACCAACGGCAAGGCCGTGCCGCTCTCGGCGATTGCCAATTTCCGCTACGAACTGGAACAGCCCACCATCTGGCGTCGTGACCGGATCCCGACGGTTACCGTCAAGGCTGCCATTATCGGCCCGACCCAGCCTGCGACGATTGTGGAGCAGTTGAAGCCGAAACTCGAAGCCTTCGAGAAAATGCTTCCCGTCGGTTACAAGCTTGAGATTGGTGGCTCGGTTGAATCCAGCGCGGATTCGCAAGCGCCGATCGTTGCGGTCGTGCCCTTGATGCTGTTTGCGATGGCGACAATCCTGATGATCCAGCTGCAAAGCTTCAGCCGGCTGTTCCTGGTCTTCGCCGTGGCGCCGACCGCGCTGATCGGCGTGGTGGTGGCGCTGCTCTTCTCCAATGCGCCGATGGGCTTCGTCGCCATTCTGGGCGTGCTGGCGCTGATCGGCATCTTGATCCGCAACTCGGTCATCCTCGTGGTGCAGATCGAGCATCTGAGAAGCGAGGGGGTCTCGGCCTGGCGTGCCGTCATCGAGGCGACCGAGCACCGCATGCGACCGATCATGCTGACGGCGGCGGCGGCCACGCTTGCCCTCATTCCCATATCCCGGGAAGTATTCTGGGGTCCGATGGCTTATGCCATGATGGGCGGTATCGTGATCGGCACGGCGCTGACGCTGCTTTTCCTGCCGGCGCTCTATGTCGCGTGGTTCCGTATTCCGCGCGAGGATGAGAAGCCGGAGGGAGCGGAAGTAAAGGTGTGACGGCTGAAACGGAGTGAGGGCAGGTTTCCTCACTCCCCATAAAAATATCCGCCATCGTTGTTCCCATGGGCAGGATAATGTTAGGAAGTTCGGCTTAGCCGTAAGAGCGGCGGCCGTCCTTTCGTTTACGGGCGGTCGCATGAACTTGCTTATCGAATCCGCATGTCGCGCCTTGTAAAACCTTTCAGGATTTTGCGCCGATATTGCGGATCACATTGGGTGCCGGAGGGTTTGAAGATGGGCGGGTTGTCGGATTGGCTTGCGGAGGCACAGCCGATCAATCGCAAGAATGCCGCGGAAGCGGTGTTCGAGGATATCCGCTCCGCCATCACCTCGGGGCAGCTTGCGGTCGGTACCCGGCTGCCTGCCGAATCCCATCTGGCGGTGCGATATGGCGTCAGCCGGCCGATCATCCGTGAGGCGCTGCGCTCGCTTCAGACGCTGGGACTGACGCAGACCCGCACGGGCAGCGGCACTTATGTGATGACGCTGGCGCCGCCTTCCGAACTGAATTACGGAGCCTATTCCGCCCGCGATCTGATCGAGGCCCGCCCCTTCATCGAGGTGCCGGCCGCCGGCTGGGCGGCGCTGAGGCGCACGGATGCGCAACTGGCGGCCCTTCTGGATCTTTGCGACCGGATGGAGGCCGAAGAGAGGCCGCATCCCTGGGTGCTGCTCGACGGGCAATTTCACTGCGCCATTGCGGAGGCTTCGGCCAACGGGCTGTTCGCCAAGGTCGTGGCAGATGCCCGCGAAGCCCTTTCCCAGCAGTCCGAGATGGTGAACCTGATGGCGGGCCGCCGTGTAGCCTCGAATTTCGAGCACCGCCGGATCGTCGAGGCAATCCGGCGGAGTTCAGCACCCGAGGCGCGTGAGGCGATGGAAATTCACCTCGGCCAGGTGAAGCAGGTGGTGACGACGATCATTGGCGAAGATCGGCTTCGCCAGCCGTGACGGCCGGCAGGTTGGCAAGATGCCGCGGGCTCAGCGCCTGCTGCAATTGCGCTTCCGTCAGATACCCCCGTTCCAGAACCACCTGCGGCACGGTGCGGCCGCTGGCAAGCGCTTCCTTCGCCACTTCCGTCGCCGCGTAATAACCGATCAGCGGATTAAGCGCGGTGGCGAGACCGATCGATTCTTCCACACGCTGTGCCATGATGGCGGGATTTGCGACGATGCCCTCGACGCAGCGTTCCGCCAGGGTGCGGCAGGCGGCGCTCAGCTGGCTGATGCTCTGCGACAACGCCCGCACGATGATGGGCTCGAAAGCGTTCAGCTGCAGCTGCCCGGCTTCGGCGGCCATGGTGATGGTGATGTCGTTGCCGATCACCGCATAGGCGACCTGGTTGACCACTTCGGGAATGACCGGATTGATCTTGCCCGGCATGATGCTGGACCCTGCCTGAACCGAGGGCAGGGTGATCTCGCCGATGCCGGCGCGCGGGCCGGAGGAGAGCAGGCGAAGGTCGTTGCAAGTCTTCGACAGCTTGACGGCAACGCGTTTCAGCACGCCGGAGAGATGCACGAAGGCACCGGGGTCCTGTGTGGCTTCGATCAGGTCGGCAGCTGTCACGAGCGGCCGTTCGGTCAGCTCAGCCAGATGCTGGCAGGCAAGCGCGGCGTAACCGCGCGGCGCATTGAGCCCTGTGCCGATGGCGGTGGCACCGAGATTGATCTCGTGCAGCAGCGCGGCGGATTCGATCAGGCGGGCCTGATCTTCGCCGAGCATCACCACAAAAGTGCGGAATTCCTGGCCGAGCGTCATCGGCACGGCGTCCTGCAGCTGCGTGCGGCCGATCTTGATGAAACCGGCAAATTCCTGCGCCTTGCGGTCGAAGGCCTCCTTCAGCACGCCCATGGACGCCGCCAGATCGTCGATTGATTCGATCAGGCCGACATTGACCGCCGTCGGATAGGCGTCATTGGTCGACTGGCTGAGATTGACATGGTCATTCGGGTGAAGACGGGCGTAATCGCCTTTTTCGTGGCCAAGCAGTTCAAGCGCGCGGTTGGCGATGACCTCATTGGCGTTCATATTGGTGGAAGTGCCGGCTCCGCCCTGAATTTCATCCACCACGAATTGCTCGTGCAGCGCGCCGGCGCGAATTTCGCGGCAGGCTTCCGCGATTGCTTCCATACGCTCCGTGTCCAGCAGGCCGAGTTCGTGATTTGCGCGTGCGGCCGCCTCCTTCACATAGGCCAGTCCCCTGATGAGATAAGGGTTGTGGCCAATGGTCACCCCGGTGATCTTGAAGTTTTCCACCGCGCGTGCCGTGTGCACGCCCCAATAGACATCTGCCGGAACTTCCTTCGTTCCGAGCAAATCATGCTCCCTGCGCGTCACGCTCACTTTTTCCTCCACTGGCTTTTAAGCGTTGCAATATCTGTAAAGCTGTCTTGCAGATTTTTCGACCTTAATCGTGGTGGGGGAGAAGGTCAATCATATCGAATACCCTTGACGAACGGCATTATCTGCCATTATGAGGGCGAAAATCTGTCATGCAGCTTTACAGCATGCATGCATTCGCTGGCCATATTTCCAGCCTTGGGGACGACGCCAGTTCCACTTTGATTTCCGGCTTATTGCCGATTACAAGCGTTTTATCGGGAGGATAAATCCATGCATTCTGGAAAAACGGCACCCGCCGAACGTGAGGTCTTCATCGAAGAGGATCTCGGTTACCATAAAGCCCTGAAGCCGCGCCAAATCCAGATGATTGCCATCGGTGGCGCCATCGGCACGGGTCTCTTTCTGGGTGCGGGCGGGCGTCTCGCGCAGGCTGGCCCGGCGCTGGTTTTCGTTTATGCGCTCTGCGGTTTCTTCGCGTTTCTGGTGCTGCGCGCGCTTGGCGAGCTGATCATGCATCGCCCGAGCTCCGGTTCCTTCGTCTCCTATGCCCGTGAATTCTACGGTGAGAAGATGGCCTTTGCGGCCGGCTGGATGTATTGGCTGAACTGGGCCATGACCTCGGTGGCGGACGTGACCGCCGTCGCGCTCTATATGAATTTCTTCAAGCAATATGTTCCGTGGCTCGCCGGTATCGACCAGTGGGTATTCGCGATGACGGCACTTCTGGTCGTGCTGGCGATGAACATGCTGTCGGTGAAGGTCTTCGGCGAGCTTGAATTCTGGTTCAGCCTGATCAAGGTGCTGGCACTCGCAATCTTCCTCGTCGTCGGTATTTATTTCGTCATTTTCGGCACGCCGATCGAAGGCCATGTCACCGGTTTCAGCATCATCACCGATAATGGCGGCTTCTTCCCGAACGGTATTCTTCCCGCCTTCGTGATCATACAGGGGGTCGTCTTCGCTTACGCCTCGATCGAGCTGATCGGCACGGCTGCGGGCGAAACCGAAGATCCGCGCAAGGTCATGCCGCGCGCCATCCGTGCCGTGGTTCTGCGCCTCGTGGTTTTTTATGTCGGTTCGGTGCTGCTGTTCGCGCTGCTTCTGCCCTACACCGCCTACAAGGCCGGCGAGAGCCCGTTCGTGACCTTCTTTGGTTCCATCGGCGTGCAGGGCGCCGACGTGATCATGAACCTCGTTGTTCTCACCGCCGTGTTGTCTTCGCTCAATGCCGGCCTTTATTCCACCGGACGCATCCTGCATTCGATGGCGGTTTCCGGCTCGGCGCCGGCAGCACTTGCGAAGATGAACAAGAACGGCGTGCCCTATGGCGGCATTGCTGTCACCGCCGTCGTCACGGTTCTCGGCGTGGCTCTCAACGCCGTCGTTCCTTCTGCCGCCTTCGAAATCGCGCTCAACCTTTCGGCGCTCGGCATCATCTGCGCTTGGGCCGTCATCGTGCTCTGCCAGCTGAAGCTCTGGCAGCTTTCCAAGCGGGGTGAACTCGTGCGTCCGGATTTCCGCATGTTCGGCGCGCCCTATACCGGTATTCTCACGCTCATTTTCCTGTTCGGCGTGCTGGTGCTGATGGCCTTCGATTATCCCGTCGGCTCCTGGACCATCGCCTCGCTGCTCGTCATCATCCCGGCACTGATCATCGGCTGGTATCTGCTGCGTGACCGTATCTATCGCCTTGCGGGCGAACGTGCGGGCGCAGGAGCATTGCATTGAGCGGGCAGGGCGAAGCTCCACTGGTGGCGGTCATCGCCACCGGTGGCACCATCGCCAGCCGGCGTGGCGCCGATGGCGCCAGCACCCCCAGCCTTTCCGGCGAGGACCTGCTGGCGCTGGTTCCGCATGTCAACGCCCGGCTGAAGCCGGTCGACCTGATGGCGAAGGATTCGTCCAGCCTGACCCTGGCTGATATGCAGCGCATCAGCGATGCCGTTGGCATCGAACTCAGCGATCCCGCCGTGGCGGGCATCGTCATTCTGCATGGAACCGACGCGATGGAAGAATCGTCGCTGCTGGTGCATCTGCAGCACGCCCTTGCCAAGCCCGTTGTTTTCACCGGCGCGCAATTTACGGCGGATCACAAGGATGCGGATGGGCCGACCAATCTGGCGAAGGCGATAGAAACCGCGCTCGATCAGCGGAATGCCGAACAGGGTGTACTCCTTTCCTTCGGTGGTCGCTGTCTGCCGGCCTGGGGGCTTTACAAGCTGAGTGCGGATGCGGCGGATGCCTTCCGTTCGGCGCGGCCGCTTATCCACGCCGCAGCGCCGAAGCTTGCTGCTCCCGTCACGGATATCAGGGTCGATATCGTCGCCATTCATCCCGGCTGTGACGCGACCCATATCGATGCCAGCCTTGCGGCCGGTGCAAAAGGTATCGTGCTTGCCGCACTCGGTTCCGGCAATGCCAATCCGCTTATCGCTGACGCGGTAAAGCGCTGCGCAGAGCGCCGCGTTCCGGTCGTGGTTTCCAGCCGTGTGCCGGAAGGCCTGCTGGTTGCAAGTTATGGCGGCGGCGGCGGCGGACATGATCTCGTCGCGGCGGGTGCCGTGCATTCATCCACACTTCGGCCGGGGCAGGCCCGTATTCTGCTGGCGGCGCTGCTCGCCGGCAAAAGCCCGGCGGAAACCATCATGTCCGCCTTTGGCGAGCCGCTCTCTCATTAGGAAGCGGTAAGGGTGTCCGTTTCCGCGGGCACCAAAATTCCTATAGGATTCCTATTTTATTCCATCTGTCGCCGTCTCGAACCTTTATGCGGTTCGGGTGCATTCTTCTGTGCGGGAAGGGATGGTGTTCCCTTCTCAGCCAGAAAGAATGAAAAGCGACGTCCCACATGACGGCGCTTTTCTTCCTGTCCGGCTCCCAGATGAAAAAGGAGTCCCATCGATGATGGATCTTGTTCTGATCGGCGCAGCGACGGTGTTTTTCGCCCTCTGCTTTGCCTATACGCGCGCCTGCGACCGGCTTTAGATGGAGGCCGCGATGATATTCGATTATGTCCTGAGTGGTGCCGTCACCGTCTTTGTCGCCGCCTATCTCACCTATGCTCTCATTCGCCCCGAACGCTTCTGATCGGGAAGCGGCGGTTCGAGTGGCGGAGATAAACGGAATCGGATCCGCCGCTCTCTCTTTCTGTCTGAGCATCGGATTATCCGAAAACCGTATGACACTTTTCGGTCCGATGCTTTATTGAAAGTTCAATACCATGACCCCCAATGGATGGTTTCAGGTCCTGCTTTTCTGCGGGATCGTATTTGCGCTGGTGAAGCCGCTCGGCTTCTACATGGCGCGTGTCTTTAATGGCGAACGCACCCTGCTGTCGCCGGTTCTCGCACCCGTCGAGCGCGGTCTCTACGCCGTTGCCGGCACGAGCGAGCGCGAGGAACAGCATTGGACGACCTATGCGTTCTCCATGCTTCTCTTCAACCTGCTCGGCTTCGCTCTGCTTTATGCGCTGATGCGCTTTCAGGCCGTGCTGCCCTATAATCCGCAGGCGATGCCGGCCGTCGGGCCTGAATTGTCCTTCAATACGGCGGTCAGCTTCGTCACCAATACCAACTGGCAGAATTACGGCGGGGAAAGCACCCTGTCCTATCTGACCCAGATGGCCGGTCTCACGGTGCAGAATTTCGTTTCGGCCGCCACGGGCATGGCGATCGCCATCGGCCTCATCCGCGCTTTTTCGCGCGCTTCCGGCAAGGCGATCGGTAATTTCTGGGTGGATATGGTCCGCTCCACGCTCTACGTGCTCTTGCCGCTCTGCATTATTCTCACACTCGTCTATGTGTGGCTCGGCGTGCCGCAAACGCTCGGCGCCTATGTCACGGCGCAGACACTGGAAGGCGCGCAGCAGACGATTGCCGTCGGCCCCGTGGCGTCGCAGCTGGCGATCAAGATGCTCGGCACCAATGGTGGCGGTTTCTTCAACGCCAATTCCGCGCATCCCTTTGAGAACCCGGACGCCATTTCCAACATGATCCAGATGGTGTCGATCTTCGCGATCGGTGCCGCCTTCACCAATGTCTTCGGCCGCATGGTCGGCAACCAGCGTCAGGGCTGGGCGATCCTTGCCGCGATGGGCGTGCTGTTCATCGCTGGCGTCGCCGTAACCTATTGGGCGGAAGCGGCCGGAAACCCGCTGATGCACAGCTTTGGTCTCGCTGGTGGCAACATGGAGGGCAAGGAAGTCCGCTTCGGCGTGGCGCTTTCGTCACTCTTTGCGGTGATCACCACGGCTGCATCCTGTGGCGCGGTCAATGCCATGCATGGCAGCTTCACGGCGCTTGGTGGTCTCGTCCCGCTCATTAACATGCAGCTGGGCGAGGTGATCGTCGGCGGTGTCGGCGCGGGTTTCTACGGCATTCTGCTCTTCATCGTCATCGCCATCTTCGTGGCGGGGCTGATGGTCGGCCGCACGCCGGAATATCTCGGCAAGAAGATCGAAGCCAAGGAAATGAAGATGGCGGTTCTGGCCATTCTCTGCCTGCCGCTCGCCATGCTGGCCTTCACCGCCACGGCCACGGTTCTGCCCTCGGCGGTGGCGTCGATCGGCACGGCCGGACCGCACGGCTTCTCCGAAATCCTCTATGCCTATACTTCGGCGGCCGCCAATAACGGCTCGGCTTTCGGCGGTCTGACGGGCAATACGACCTGGTACAACATCACCCTTGGTTTCGGCATGCTGATGGGGCGTTTTCTGGTCATCATCCCGGCACTCGCCATTGCTGGCTCGCTGGTCACCAAGAAGACCGTTCCGGCATCGGCAGGCACCTTCCCGACCGATGGCCCGCTCTTCGTTGGCCTGCTTGTCGGCACGATCCTGATTGTCGGCGGCCTCACCTTCCTGCCTGCGCTCGCGCTTGGCCCCGTTGCCGAACATCTGGTGATGGCGGCAGGCCAGCTCTTCTGAGGTGATGCCATGAATGACGGCAAGTCCCGAAGTAACCGCATCGTTCCCGCCCGCAACGGCGCTCCCGGCAAGGGGAGCGCCACGCCCGGCGGCTGGTGCGCCTCCAATCTCATTCTTGCGATGATGGCGGCTCTGTTCGCCGCCGTCGTCGCCCTCGAAGTTATCACGGGCTGATCGATCCTTATCGGTCGCCCTGTTTCAAACGCTGGAGCCTCTTCATGAGCCAGTCCAAACAAGCGAGCATCCTCGATTCTCGCATTCTCGTGCCGGCAATCGCCGACGCATTCAAAAAGCTCAGCCCGCGCACGCTTGCGCGCAACCCGGTCATGTTCGTGGTGGCGACCGTGTCGGTGCTGACAACAGTGCTGTTCATCCGCGATCTCATCATCGGCGGCGCCAATCTCGCCTTTTCCTTCCAGATCAATCTCTGGCTCTGGTTCACAGTGCTGTTTGCCAATTTCGCCGAAGCCGTCGCCGAAGGGCGCGGCAAGGCGCAGGCGGATTCCCTGCGCAAGACCCGCACGGAAACCCAGGCGAAACTTCTGACCGGCGATGATCGCAGCCAGTATAAAATGGTTGCGGGCGACAGCTTGAAGGTGAACGATGTCGTTCTCGTCGAAGCAGGCGATATCATCCCCTCCGACGGTGAAGTCATCGAGGGTGTCGCCTCCGTCAACGAGGCGGCAATAACCGGCGAATCCGCCCCCGTCATCCGCGAATCCGGCGGCGACCGCTCGGCTGTTACCGGCGGCACGCAGGTTCTGTCGGATTGGATAAGGGTGCGCATCACCGCTGCTGCCGGCTCCACCTTCCTCGACCGGATGATTTCGCTGGTCGAAGGTGCCGAGCGCCAGAAGACACCGAACGAGATCGCGCTCAACATCCTGCTGGCCGGCATGACGCTGATCTTCGTTCTCGCCACTGCGACCATTCCGAGCTTTGCGACCTATGCCGGCGGTTCCATCCCGATCATCGTGCTGGTGGCGCTGTTCGTCACGCTGATCCCAACCACCATCGGCGCGCTTCTGTCCGCCATCGGCATTGCCGGCATGGACAGGCTGGTGCGTTTCAACGTGCTCGCCATGTCCGGCCGCGCCGTCGAGGCGGCGGGTGACGTCGATACGCTGCTGCTCGACAAGACCGGCACCATCACACTTGGCAACCGGCAGGCGACCGAGTTCCGCCCCATCCCCGGCGTTTCCGAACAGGAACTTGCCGATGCCGCGCAGCTCGCCTCGCTTGCCGACGAAACCCCGGAAGGCCGCTCCGTCGTGGTTCTGGCCAAGGAAAAATACGGCATCCGCGCCCGCGACATGCAGAAGCTGCACGCCAGCTTCGTGCCCTTCACCGCCCAGACCCGCATGAGCGGCGTCGATTTTGAAGGCGCCTCCATTCGCAAGGGTGCGGTTGATGCGGTTCTCGCTTATGTCGATGGCGGCGCTCTGCAACATGGCAATGCGGCGCTTGCCCTCAAAACCGAAACGGATGCCACGCGCGCTATCCGCGGAATAGCGGAAGATATCGCCAAGGCCGGCGGCACGCCGCTTGCCGTGGTGCGCGATGGTAAGTTGCTCGGCGTCGTGCAGCTGAAGGATATCGTCAAGGGCGGCATTCGCGAACGTTTCGCCGAGCTTCGCCGCATGGGCATCCGCACCGTGATGATTACCGGCGACAACCCAATGACGGCGGCTGCCATCGCTGCGGAAGCAGGGGTCGATGATTTCCTTGCCCAGGCAACGCCGGAAAACAAGCTGGAACTGATCCGCGAGGAGCAGGCCAAGGGCAAGCTGGTCGCCATGTGCGGCGACGGCACCAACGACGCACCGGCGCTGGCACAGGCCGATGTCGGCGTCGCCATGAACACCGGCACGGTGGCGGCGCGCGAGGCCGGCAACATGGTGGATCTCGACAGCGATCCGACCAAGCTCATCGAGATCGTCGAAATCGGCAAGCAATTGCTGATGACGCGCGGTGCACTGACGACCTTCTCCATCGCCAACGATATCGCCAAATATTTCGCCATCATCCCGGCGATGTTCCTGGCGCTCTATCCGCAGCTTGGCGTCCTGAACGTGATGGGGCTCTCAACGCCGCAGAGCGCCATCCTCTCGGCCATCATCTTCAACGCGCTCATCATCATCGCGCTTATCCCGCTGTCGCTGAAGGGCGTGAAATATCGCCCGATCGGTGCCGGCGCGCTGCTGTCGCGCAATCTGGTCATTTATGGCCTCGGCGGCATCATCGTTCCCTTCATCGGCATCAAGGCCATCGACCTCGCCATTACCGCGCTCGGTCTCGCCTGAGGAGTAAAGACAATGTTCAAACAGCTTCGTCCCGCACTGGTGCTGATCCTCGCCACCACTGCCATTACCGGCCTTGCCTATCCGCTGGGCATGACGGGTCTGGCGCAGGCGCTCTTTCCCGTTCAGGCCAATGGCAGCCTGATCGAGAAGGATGGCAAGGTGGTTGGCTCGCAATTGATCGGTCAGGCCTTCACCGGCGAGACCTATTTTCACGGGCGCCCCTCCGCCGCCGGCGACGGATATAACGCGGCCTCATCATCCGGTTCCAATCTCGGCCCAACGAGTGCCAAGCTCATTGACCGGGTGAAGACGGATTACGAGGCCGCAAAAGCCGAAAATCCGGCAGCCGATGTTCCCGCCGATCTGGTGACGGCATCGGGCAGCGGTCTCGATCCGCATGTCTCGCCTGAGGCCGCCTATTTCCAGGTGCCGCGTGTCGCCAGAGCAAGGGGTATGGATGAGGCCGCGCTGCGTGCCCTCATTGAGCGTCATGTCGAAGCGCCGGAACTCGGCTTCATGGGTGAGCCCGTCGTAAATGTACTGGCGCTCAATATGGCACTTGACGCAGCCGGCTCATAAACTGAAATGGCTATGGCTTCTTTGGAAGCCATAGCCTCGACCACTGGTGGTTAAATGCCTGACGACAATCGCGATATGCCGAGCCGACCGTCGCCCGATGCGCTGCTGGAAAATGCCCGGCGCGAGGCGCGAGGCCGGCTGAAGATTTTTCTGGGCGCTGCCCCCGGCGTCGGCAAGACCTATGAGATGCTGATGTCCGGCCGGGCGAAGCTCGCGGATGGTGTCGATACTCTTATCGGTGTCGTGGAAACCCATGGCCGCCGGGAAACCGAGGCGCTGGTCGAAGGGCTGGAGGTGATCCCCCGCAGGCGCATCGACTATCGCGGTCAGGTCCTGGAGGAAATGGATCTCGACGCCATCCTCGCTCGCCGCCCCGCTCTGGTTCTGGTCGATGAGCTTGCCCATACCAATGCCTCCGGCAGCCGCCACCCCAAGCGCTATATGGATGTTCAGGAAATCCTCGCGCAGGGCATCGATGTCTATACGACGCTGAACATCCAGCATGTCGAAAGCCTGAATGATGTGGTGGCGCAGATCACCCGCATCCGCGTGCGCGAAACGGTGCCTGACAGCATCATCGACCGGGCCGACGATGTGGAAATCATCGATATTACTCCCGACGACCTGATCAAGCGGCTGCACGATGGCAAGGTTTACCTGCCGCGTACCGCCCGGCGCGCCATCGAGAACTATTTCTCCCGAGGTAACCTGACGGCGCTGCGCGAGCTTGCACTACGCCGCACGGCGCAGCGGGTGGACGAGCAATTGCTCAACCACATGCAGTCCCATGCCATTTCCGGCCCCTGGGCGGCGGGAGACCGGGTTCTGGTCTGCCTCGACCATGGCGGCAACGGGCCGGGGCTGGTGCGTTATGCCCGAAGGCAGGCGGACCGCCTGCGTGCACCGTGGACGGCGCTGCATCTCGACACGCCGCGTTCACAGCAATTGTCGGAGGCGGAGAAGGACCGGCTGGCCGGCACCATGCGGCTTGCCCAGCAGCTTGGCGGCGAAACGGTGATCCTGCCGGCGCTTGATCTCACACGCGAGATCATCTCCTACGCCAACGCCAATAATTTCACCCACATCATCATCGGCCGCCCGCGAAAATCCTGGTGGCAGAGGATTTTTCAGCGCTCGCTGACGCATGATCTGATCGACCACGCCGGCGATATCAGCGTGCATGTCATTTCCGGCGATAAAAAAGAAGAGAAGCCGGGTCAGGTCGCAAAGCCGGCGCTGGCCCAATCGCATCGTTCCATAAGGCCCTATCTCAACAGCACGCTGTTTGTCGGTTTGGCAATCGTGGCCGGCATCGTGCTTGACCAGACGCTCGATGTTAGAAATCTGGCGCTGGTGTTCCTGATGGCGGTTCTGGCCGCTGCCGTGCGCGGCGGCCTGGGGCCGGCGCTTTATGCTTCGCTGCTTGGCGCTTTTGCCTTCAATTTTTTCTTCCTTGAGCCGCGTTACACGCTGACCGTTCGCGATCCGGAAAGCGTCGTGGCGCTGCTGTTTTACCTTGGTGTGGCGCTTGTCGCCTCCAATCTCACGGCGGCTGTGCAACGGCAGGCCGCTGCCGCGCGGGCAAGGGCGCGAACGACGGAAGATTTGTATCTGTTCTCAAAGAAGCTCTCGGTGACCGGAACGCTGGACGACGTGTTGTGGGCCGCCGCTTTCCAGATGGCCTCGATGCTGAAGGTTCGGATCGTTTTGCTTCTGCCGGAAAACAATACGATAGCGGTCAAGGCGGGATATCCGCCCGACGATACGCTGGTGGATGCCGATATTGCCGCCGCCCAGTGGGCATGGGAACACAACAAGGCTGCGGGCAGGGGCGCAGATACGCTTCCCGGCGCCAAGCGGCTTTATCTGCCGTTGCGCACCGGCAGTGGCGCCGTCGGTGTGGTGGGGCTGGACGACGACCGGCTCGGGCCGCTGCTGACGCCGGAACAGCAACGGCTGTTTGATGCGCTGGCCGATCAGGCGGCGCTTGCCATAGAGCGCATTCAACTCGTCTCGGATGTCGACAGGGCAAGGCTTGCGGCGGAAACCGACCGGCTGCGCACGGCGCTCCTGACCTCCATTTCCCATGATCTCAAGACGCCGCTTGCGGCCATTCTGGGTTCGGCTGGAACGTTGAAGGATTTTGCCGAGGATATTCCGCCGGATGCGCGCGCCGAACTGCTGTCGACGATCGTCGAGGAATCCGAACGGCTGAACCGTTTCATCTCCAACCTTCTCGATATGACGAGGATCGGTTCGGGCGCGATGGAGCCGAATTACGGTCTGCATTTCCTCGGCGACATGGTCGGAACGGCGTTGTCGCGTGCGGCGAAGATCGTCGTCCGGCACGAGGTCGTTCTCGATATACCCTCCGACCTGCCGATGCTGAAGGTCGATCCCGTGCTTTTCGAACAGGTGCTGTTCAACCTCATCGACAATGCGGCCAAATACGCACCCGAACACACGATCATTGCGATACGCGGCTGGCGGCAGGGAAAAAATATCTTCCTGTCGGTTGCCGACGAGGGGCCGGGCATTCCGCCCGATGATATCGAGCGGGTCTTCGACAGTTTCTACCGGGTGCGAAAGGCGGATCATGTGCAGGCGGGAACGGGGCTCGGTCTCTCCATCTGCAAGGGTTTCATCGAGGCGATGGGTGGCTCGATCCGCGCGGAAAACAGATCGGGCCGTAGCGGAGCGCAATTCATCATAGGCCTGCCCGTCGCCGTCGATACGCCGGTGCTGGATCATGATTAAGGCGCTATTGCCGGTGAGAGATGGTCATGCATTCTGCCATGCCGCTGAAGGAGATCGGGAATGACCAATTCCGCCGTTCGTATTCTGATCGTCGATGACGAGCCGCCGATCCGCAAGCTCCTGCGGGTGGGCCTGTCGACGCAGGGATATGCGGTGAGCGAAGCGATGAATGCGAAGGTGGCGGTGGAGCTGGTCCGGGAAGACAGGCCCGATCTCGTTGTTCTCGATCTCGGCCTGCCGGATATGTCGGGGCGTGATCTTCTGGAAAAGTGGCGGGCAGAAGGGCTGGCGCTGCCGGTCATCATCCTTTCCAGCCGCACGGATGAGGCGGGTATCGTCAGGGCGCTGGAACTCGGGGCGGATGACTACATCACCAAGCCTTTCGGCATGAACGAGCTTGTCGCTCGCATCCGTGTCGCGCTCCGCCATCGCCTCCAGAGCCAGGGCGAAAGGCCGGTGTTTCAGACCGGTGATCTCTCGGTCGATCTTGTCCGGCGCATCGTCAAGGTGGAGGATCGCGAGGTGAAGCTCTCGCCCAAGGAATATGATATCCTGCGGGTTCTGGTGCAGCATGCCGGCAAGGTGCTGACGCACCGTTTCCTGCTGGAACATGTCTGGGATGAATTGACCGACGTGCAATATCTGCGGGTCTATGTGCGCCAGTTGCGCCAGAAGATCGAAAAAATTCCGGATCAGCCGCGCTATATACTGACGGAGACCGGGGTGGGTTACCGGTTGCAGGAGGTTTGAGGGCGCCGCAAGGCGACGCCCTCCGATAGTTCAAACGGCAGCGCAGATCGACAGGAATTCGTCCACATCGGCCTCGGTCGTCGCAAAGCTGGTGACCATGCGGATTAGCACTTCGTCCTTGCTGACTTTTTCCGGCATGTCGCGCGGCTCCAGCCAGTCATAGAACTTCGCGCCCTTTTTTGTCGCTGCTTCCGCAGCTGCCTTAGGCAGAATGGCGAAAACTTCATTGGCCTGGGTCGGCCAGGCGAGGCGGGCGCTGTTCAGTGAGCCGAAACCGGCGCGCAGCCGGTTGGCCATGGCATTGGCGTGGCCGGCGAGGCCGAGCCACAGATCGTCCTGCAGATAGGCTTCGAACTGCGCGGCGATGAAGCGCGATTTTGAAAAGAGCTGGGCGGTGCGCTTGCGCAGGAAGGAGAAGTCCCGGGCGAGCGACGGGTCGAAGAAGACGATCGCTTCCGCGCACCAGCAGCCGTTTTTCGTGCCGCCGAAAGACAGGACATCGACGCCGCGTTTCCAGGTCATTTCGGCGGGCGTGGTGCCGAGGGCGGCAAGCGCATTGGCAAACCGCGCGCCATCCATATGCAGCGGCAGGCCGTTTTCCTTGGCGATCTTCGATATCGCGTCGATTTCATCGAGCGTGTAGACGGTGCCGGCCTCGGTTGCCTGTGTCATGGTGATGGCAGCGGCGCGCCCATGGTGCACGGCATCCTGCGGATAACGCGCAATGCGTTCGATCAGGTTTTCCGGCAGCATCTTGCCATTCGGCCCCTCGACAGCGACCATGCGCATGCCGGAAAAGAAATCCGGGGCGCCGCATTCATCCTCGATCACATGCGCTTCGGAATGACAGAAGGTCAGGCCGCCGGCGCGGGCGATGCTGGCCAGCGAAAGCGAATTGGCCGCCGTGCCGGTGGCGACGAAAAACACTGCGACTTCGCGTTCGAAGATTTCGTTGAAGCGCTTTTCGATGGAGAGATCGAGCTCGCTGGTGCCGTAGGCGGCGGCAAAGCGTGTGGATTCCCGAGACAGCCGCTCATTGACGGCCGGATGGGCGCCAGCCCAATTGTCTGAAGCAAAAAACATCTCTGAAGGCTTTCCGATAGCTGAGGGTCTGTGTTGGGCTGCGTGAAGCTATGACGGACAAAGTTCTAGGACCTAAGATCGCGATTGGCAAATCGGGCAATGAAAGCAATGGCCCAGCGGCTTCTTCGACAAGAAAGTTTCGCACAATAGGTCAGTATCGAAACTTCGCTGCAAATCGGGGCATTCACTAATTGGATTCGGACCCTTGCAAAATTCAGTCGTTTCTGCCAAAATCAGCGGGAATTGAGACAGTCTTGCTGTCCTAAATTTGATCCAGCCGGCCTGAATGCGGATTTTGCGGGAAGCAGAAATCCGCATCGAGCCGGATCTTCGCATGAAACCGTGCAAGTAATTTTGCAGGAGGGACAAAAATGACGAACAAGCCGCAGGCGGATATCGCCGCCGCAACCCTGACCACAGACTGTCCCACCGCGGCTGCGGCCGCACCCGTTTCTGCGAAAGCGCGTTTCGCGGGCGGCTTGCCGGAACGGCAGGGTCTTTACGATCCCGCCAACGAACATGACGCCTGCGGCGTCGGCTTCGTAGCCCATATGAAGGGCGTCAAGTCGCACCAGATCGTCAGTGACGGCCTGTTCATCCTCGAAAACCTCACCCATCGCGGTGCGGTTGGCGCTGACCCGCTGATGGGTGATGGCGCGGGCATTCTCGTGCAGATCCCCGACCGTTTCTTCCGCGAGGAAATGGCGGCGCAGGGCGTGACGTTGCCGAAGGCCGGCGAATACGCCGTCGGCCACATCTTCATGCCGCGCGATCCTTCCCGCATCGAGCATTACAAGAAGGTCATCGTCGACGTCATCGGCGAAGAGGGGCAGCAGTTCCTCGGCTTCCGCGACGTGCCTGTCGATAATTCCTCGCTGTCGAAGGCGCCGGATATTGCTGCGACCGAGCCGCACCATGTTCAGGTCTTCATCGGCGCAGGCCGCGATGCCGCGACCAATCATGATTTTGAGCGCAAGCTGTTCCTAATCCGCAAGGTTCTCTCCAACCGCATCTATGATGAGGGCGGCGGCAAGGAAACGCAGGATTTCTATCCCGTTTCCCTTTCCTCCTCCACCATCGTCTACAAGGGCATGTTCCTCGCCTATCAGGTTGGCGCCTATTACAAGGATCTGGCCGATCCGCGCTTCGAATCCGCCGTTGCCCTCGTGCATCAGCGTTTCTCGACCAACACCTTCCCGTCCTGGAAGCTGGCGCATCCCTACCGCATGGTCGCTCATAACGGTGAAATCAACACGCTGCGCGGCAACGTCAACTGGATGGCGGCGCGTCAGGCCTCGGTTTCGTCGGCGCTGTTCGGCGATGACATTTCCAAGCTCTGGCCGATTTCCTATGAAGGTCAGTCGGACACCGCCTGTTTCGACAACGCGCTCGAATTCCTCGTGCGCGGCGGTTACTCCATGGCCCACGCCGTCATGATGCTGATCCCGGAAGCCTGGGCCGGCAACCAGTCCATGTCTGCCGAACGCAAGGCATTCTACGAATATCACGCAGCGCTGATGGAGCCGTGGGACGGCCCGGCCGCCGTTGCCTTCACCGATGGCAAGCAGATTGGCGCGACGCTCGACCGCAACGGTCTTCGCCCGGCACGTTATCTCGTCACCGATGATGATCGCATCATCATGGCGTCCGAGGCGGGCACGCTGCCGGTGCCGGAAGAGCGCATCGTCAAGAAGTGGCGCCTGCAGCCCGGCAAGATGCTGCTGATCGACATGGAAAAGGGTGCGATCATTTCCGATGAGGAAGTGAAGCATGAACTTGCCGCCAAGCACCCCTACCGCACCTGGCTCGACCGCACGCAGCTCATCCTCGAAGAGCTGAAGCCGGTCGAACCGCGCGCGCTTCGCCGCGACGTGTCGCTGCTCGACCGTCAGCAGGCCTTCGGCTACACTAGCGAAGATACGAAGCTGTTGATGTCGCCGATGGCGACGACCGGCCAGGAAGCCATCGGCTCCATGGGCACCGATACGCCGATTTCGGCCATGTCGGAAAAGTCGAAGCTGCTTTACACCTATTTCAAGCAGAACTTCGCGCAGGTGACGAACCCGCCGATCGATCCGATCCGCGAAGAGCTTGTCATGAGCCTCGTGTCCTTCATCGGTCCGCGCCCGAATATCCTCGACCATGAAGGTGCCGCCCGCGCCAAGCGTCTGGAAGTGCGCCAGCCGATCCTGACCAATGGTGATCTGGAGAAGATCCGCTCCATCGGCCATACGGAAGACCGTTTCGACACCAAGACGCTCGACTTCACCTATGATGTGGAGCGTGGCGCGGAAGGCATGCCGGAAATGCTGGAACGCCTGTGCGAGCGGGCGGAATCCGCCGTTCGTGGCGGTTACAACATCATCGTTCTCTCCGACCGTCAGCTTGGCCCGGACCGCATTGCGATCCCCGCCCTTCTGGCGACCGCCGCCGTGCACCACCACCTGATCCGCAAGGGTCTGCGCACCTCGGTCGGCCTCGTCGTGGAAACCGGTGAGCCGCGCGAAATCCATCATTTCTGCCTGCTCGCCGGTTATGGCGCGGAGGCGATCAACCCCTATCTCGCCTTTGACACGCTGCTCGACATGCACAAGCACGGCGCCTTCCCGAAGGAAGTCTCCGACGACGAAGTGGTTTATCGCTACATCAAGGCGGTCGGTAAGGGCATCCTCAAGGTCATGTCCAAGATGGGCATTTCCACCTACCAGTCCTATTGCGGCGCGCAGATCTTCGACGCCATCGGCCTTTCCTCGGAATTCGTCGAGAAGTATTTCTTCGGCACCGCCACCTCCATCGAAGGTGTCGGCCTGACGGAGATTGCCGAAGAAACCGTAACGCGCCACACGGCGGCCTTTGGCAAGGATCCGATCCTTGCCAACACGCTCGATATCGGCGGTGAATACGCCTATCGCATGCGCGGTGAAAGCCACGCCTGGACGCCGGATGCCGTCGCCTCGCTGCAGCACGCCGTGCGCGGCAACAGCCAGGATCGTTACCGCGAATTCGCCGGCATGGTGAATGAGACGGCGCTGCGCATGAACACCATTCGCGGCCTGTTCAAGGTAAAGTCGGCGGAAGCGCTCGGCCGCAAGCCGGTTTCCATCGATGATGTCGAGCCGGCGGCAGATATCGTCAAGCGCTTCTCGACCGGGGCCATGTCCTTCGGCTCGATCAGCCGCGAGGCGCATACCACGCTCGCCATCGCCATGAACCGTATCGGCGGCAAGTCAAACACTGGTGAGGGCGGCGAAGAATCCGACCGTTACATGCCGCTGTTGAACGGCCAGCCGAACCCGGAACGCTCCGCCATCAAGCAGATCGCTTCCGGACGCTTCGGCGTGACGACGGAATATCTCGTCAATGCCGATATGCTGCAGATCAAGGTGGCGCAGGGCGCAAAGCCCGGCGAAGGTGGTCAGCTGCCCGGCCACAAGGTGGATGCGACGGTTGCCAAGACCCGTCACTCCACCCCGGGTGTCGGCCTCATCTCGCCGCCGCCGCATCATGACATCTATTCGATCGAAGATCTGGCACAGCTGATCTACGACCTGAAGAACGTCAACCCGGAAGCCGATGTTTCGGTGAAGCTGGTGTCGGAAGTGGGCGTCGGCACGGTTGCTGCCGGTGTCGCCAAGGCGCGTGCCGACCATATCACCGTTGCCGGTTTCGACGGCGGCACGGGTGCTTCGCCGCTTACCTCGCTGAAGCATGCGGGCTCGCCCTGGGAAATCGGCCTTGCCGAAACCCAGCAGACGCTGGTGCTGAACGGCCTTCGCTCGCGCGTTGCCCTGCAGGTGGATGGCGGTCTGAAGACCGGCCGCGACGTCATCATCGGCGCGCTGCTCGGTGCGGATGAATTCGGCTTCGCCACTGCGCCGCTGATTGCGGCGGGCTGCATCATGATGCGCAAGTGCCATCTCAATACCTGCCCGGTGGGCGTCGCGACGCAGGACCCGGTTCTGCGCAAGCGCTTCAAGGGCACGCCGGAACATGTCATCAACTACTTCTTCTTCGTGGCCGAAGAAGTGCGCGAAATTCTTGCCTCGCTTGGCGTTACCAGGCTGGATGAGATCATCGGTGCTTCCGAGATGCTCGAAAAGGATGAGATGCTGGCGCACTGGAAGGCCAAGGGTCTGGATTTCAGCCGCATCTTCCACAAGGTTGAGGCACCCAAGGAAGCAACCTTCTGGACCGAACGCCAGAAGCATCCGATCGACGATATTCTCGACCGCAAGCTGATCGAGAAGTCCTTGCCGTCGCTCGAAAACCGCGAACCCGTGGTCTTCGAAGTGCCGATCAAGAACGTCGACCGTTCCGCAGGCGCCATGCTTTCGGGTGCGCTTGCCAAGCGTTGGGGTCACAAGGGCCTGAAGGACGATACGATCCACGTCACGCTCAAGGGCACGGCCGGTCAGTCCTTCGGCGCGTTCCTTGCCCGCGGCATCACCTTCGATCTGGTGGGTGACGGCAACGACTATGTCGGCAAGGGTCTTTCGGGTGGCCGCATCATCGTGCGCCCGCCGGAAAACACCCGCATCGTTGCGGAAAACTCGATCATCGTCGGCAATACCGTGCTTTACGGCGCGATCACCGGTGAGTGTTATTTCCGCGGTGTCGCGGGTGAGCGTTTCGCGGTGCGTAACTCCGGCGCGGTTGCTGTTGTCGAAGGCGTGGGCGACCACGGCTGCGAATATATGACGGGCGGCATCGTCGTTGTTCTCGGTGAGACGGGCCGTAACTTCGCGGCCGGCATGTCCGGCGGCGTGGCTTATGTTCTCGACGAGAAGGGTGACTTCGCCACCCGCTGCAACATGGCCATGGTCGAGCTTGAGCCGGTTCCGGAAGAAGACGACATGCTGGAAAAGCTGCACCATCACGGCGGCGACCTCATGCACAAGGGACGTGTGGACGTTTCCGAGGACATGACGCGCCACGACGAGGAGCGCCTATACCAGCTGATCTCGAACCACTTCCATTACACGAATTCGTCGCGCGCCAAGGATATACTCGACCGCTGGAGCGAGTTCCGTCCGAAGTTCCGCAAGGTCATGCCGGTCGAATACCGCCGTGCGCTTGAGGAAATGGAGCGCATGCGCATGGGCGTGGCGGCGGAATAATCCGCCGCGTGAGGACACTACACCAACTGGTCTCGCTGATGATCGCGGCCGCCGTTCCCACGGCGATCTACTGGACGAGCGGCGAGACCGGATTTGAGTTCATCGTATTGGGGGCGGCTTTCGGTTTCGCCTACTGGTACTGGGGCCCGACAGGCGCTCCGCTTTGATGTGAGGACATAAACGTGGGCAAGGTTACAGGTTTTCTGGAAATCGACCGGCAGGTGGGCAAGTATCAGCCCGCATCGGATCGTATCCGCCATTTCCGCGAATTCACCATTCCGATGTCGGATGCCGAGGTGCAGAAGCAGGCGGCGCGCTGCATGGATTGCGGCATTCCCTACTGTCATGGCCCGACGGGCTGTCCCGTGCACAACCAGATCCCCGACTGGAACGATCTGGTCTATAACAACAATTGGGAAGAGGCGATCCGTAACCTCCATTCCACCAACAACTTCCCGGAATTTACCGGCCGCGTCTGTCCCGCGCCCTGCGAGGAAGCGTGCACGCTGAACCTCGAGGATGCACCGGTCGCCATCAAGACCGTAGAGCAGGCGATTGCCGACAAGGCCTATGAGCTGGGCTTCATCGTGCCGAAGCCGGCGACGATCCACACCGGCAAGAAGGTCGCCATCATCGGTTCCGGCCCTTCGGGCATGGCGGCGGCTCAGCAGCTTGGCCGCGCCGGTCACGAGGTGCACGTTTACGAGCGTGAATCCAAGCCCGGCGGCCTGCTGCGTTACGGTATCCCGGACTTCAAGATGGAGAAGAACTTCATCGATCGCCGTGTCGAGCAGATCAAGGGCGAAGGCGTCACCTTCCATTGTGGCGTCAATGTCGGCGTTGATGTGACGGTTGAGGCGCTTCTCTCCGACCACGATGCGGTTCTTTATTGCGGCGGTTCGGAAACCCCGCGTCCGGCCGGTATCGGTGGCGCCGATCTGCTTGGTGTTTACGATGCCATGCCTTATCTCGTGCAGCAGAACCGCCGCGTCGGCCGTGAAAACATCGACAGCATCGGCTGGCCTGCCGATCCGATCCTTGCCGGTGGCAAGCATGTCGTCGTTGTTGGTGGTGGCGATACCGCATCCGACTGCGTCGGTACGGCCTTCCGTCAGGGCGCGGTGAAAGTCACCCAGCTCGACATCCGCCCGATGCCGCCGGAAAAGGAAGACAAGCTTGCGGTCTGGCCCTTCTGGGCAACCAAGATGCGCACCTCGTCCTCGCAGGCCGAAGGCGCCATTCGCGAGTTCCAGGTGGCGACGCTTGAATTCGTCGGCGAAGACGGCGTGCTGACAGGCGTGAAGTGCTGCCAGGTGGATGACCGCCGCAAGCCGATCGCCGGCACGGAATTCATCATCAAGGCCGATCTCGCCTTCATCGCCATCGGCTTCTCCGGTCCCTTCACCGACAGCGTGCTGAAGGAGATGGACGGCAAGCTGACGCTCAACACCGACCGCCGCGGCTCCACCAATGTGGTTGCCAACGAAACAGATTACCGGACCTCGGTCGACAAGCTGTGGGCTGCGGGCGATGTGCGCCGTGGCCAGTCCCTGGTGGTCTGGGCGATCCGCGAAGGCCGCCAGGCGGCGCGTGCGATCGACGAGGCGCTGATGGGTGCCACCGTTCTGCCGCGCTAAGCGAATGAATGCGGCATAAGCCGCACGAACCATAACAAAAGGCCTGTTGTCAGATACAACAGGCCTTTTGTCTGACTGGACGACCAAAAAAGCGATTGGGGCGTCGCTTTCATGGGGACGGGCAAGATATCGCGCCTGTGAATTGCAAGGACATTACGCGTTTCCCGAAAAGCAGTTTTTTGCCAGTAATACGGGATGGGTCCAGCAATAGGGAAGGCTGATGCGGAAGCAGGCGCCACCGGTGGATGAATCGCTGATGGTGATCTCGCCGCCGTGGTAGCGGACGATTTCCTGAACGAGGTTGAGACCGAGCCCGGTGCCACGATCCTTTGGCCGCAGGCGATGGAATGCGTCGAACACCAGTTCCCTGTCCTCTTCGGGAATACCGTTGCCTTCGTCGGAGATGTCGATCACGCGGTTCGCCGCGATTTTGACGGTGATCGTGCCGCGATTGCCGCCATGTTCGATGGCATTCTGCACGATGTTCATCAGCGCGCGCTGCAGCGAGGCGTCGTCGGCAAGGGCGAGGATCGGCTCTTCTTCCGGCTCGAAAGAGAGATTATATCCCTGTGAGATCGCAAGCGGCGCCATATCCGCAACGACGGATCTGCAAAGGCTGACGAGATCAAGCGGAATAAGCGGTGCTTTCTGGCCGCCCAGACGTTGCAGGTCGAGCAATTGTTCGGCCAGCACGGCAATACGGCTGGCATCGGCCAAAATCCTGCTGCGGGCCGGGCCTTCCAGCAGCGTTTCAACACGGGTCTGGAGAATGGCGACAGGGGTGCGCAATTCATGGGCGGCATCGAGAATGAAACGTTTGTGCCGTTCATAGCCATCGTCCAGCCGCTGCAATGCGCCGTTGACGGCATGCACGAGTGGCTGCACCTCCCGTGGAATGTTGCCGTCCGGCAATCGATATCCGCGTTTGTCGATATCGATGGTTTCCGCCGTGCGCGCGATGGTCGAGAGGGCGCGAAATTCCCGGCGAATGATCCAGGGAATGGTTACGATCGTCACGATCGACATGAGAATGAGAACCGGCATGATCAAGATATTGGAGAATAGCAGGACGGGGAAGGTCATGCTGAACGGCCCGCCTTTGCCGATCATGACGAACTCTCCAGCCGGCCCCGAAGCGCGCCGCACGACAGCTATTCGTACCACGGCGAGATAGGAATAGGACAGTGCCGCGTCGCGTACGTCGGAAATCCTGATATCGCTCAGCTGCTGGTCCATGTTGAATGCATCCGGTACCTGCCCGGCCTTTACGACTTCTCCCTTTTCGCTAACGGCGGTGAACCAGAAATCGGACGTGTTGTTGCGGAGCTGGGTGAATTCTGGTGTTTCTTTGAGAACCAGCTGGCCATCCTTATCCCGCACGATTGCTTTGGCAGTAATCTGGGCCGCCTCGGGGCTCAGCAGGGCGCTTCCAGCCCCGCCGGTCGACAAAGAGGTGACGATGGCTGCGGTGACGACGAAGAGGCTGCCGATCTGAAACAGCAGCAATTGAATGGTCAGGCGGCGCTTCAGCGATTTCCTCTTCACGCGGTCGCCCTCAGGAGATAACCGACACCGCGAATGCCGTGAACCTCAAGGCCCGCATCCGCAGCTGCCAATTTGCGGCGCAAACGGGAAATATGGGAATCGAGTGCATTGGACTGGATTTCATCATCGAAATTATAGACGGCCTCCTCCAGCAGCGGGCGCAGCACCGTTCTGCCCTGTCGCCGCAACAATGCTTCGAGGATCAGCAGCTCCCGTCTCGTCAGGGGAAGGAATTCACCCTTGATGCGCACTTCGCGGGTTTCGAAGCAGAATTCCAGCCTGCCCAGTCTCGCCGTCATCGTCACGGCGCCAGCCGGCCGGCGCATCAGGGCACGGATGCGGGCAAGCAGTTCCTCAACGGCGAAAGGCTTGGCCAGATAATCGTCCGCGCCGAGATTGAGGCCGTTGATCCGGTCCGCAAGCGCACCCTGGGCCGTCAGCACGATGACGGGTGGGGTGACGGGCAGGAGACGCAGATCTTCGATAAGCTCGATGCCATCACCATCGGGCAATTGCCGGTCGAGCACGACAAGATCGTGAACACCGTCCATGATGGCATGACGGGCAAGATCGAGCGTGCCGACCGTATCCACGATAATATCGAACCGATGGAGCGCGGCGGACAGGGCTGCTGCCATTTCGCGTTCGTCTTCAACAAGCAGCAGGCGCATGAATTCGTCTCGGCAATGTCCGGCTTCGTCTCCCGAAGAGGAAGAACGCGCGTGAAGTCAAAAAACGACGGCGCCGTTGACGCTCTGAGCGAGTGGCGCGCCGCCGTTGGGTCAATATAGCCATGCAAAAGGAGGATGGGAGAAGGCAGGCCACCAACCCCACATTCCTGCAAAGCTATACTTATCCTGCCATGGTCGGATTGCCTAAACATTACGCCTGTCACGGGCCGTCAGGCCACGGAAAAAGCGTCTATTGTTTCGCCTGCGTGGTATCCGGTATCACGCGGTAGTCATCGATACGGCCTGCCGGGGCATCCGCCATCTCGCCCCGTTTGGTCAGCCTTTCGCGGGGCGATTCCACCACGGATACGCGTGACGGACCAGCCGTCAAAGGGGTATCGCCAAGCAGCTTGTCGCCGCCATCGAGATTGGGATCGGTCAGGCTGATCGGCTGGGTGCGCACCTGCCCCGCATCGATGCCGAGCGCCGGCAGGGAGGTGAGCGCCGGCAAATTGCTGCCGTCGAGTTTCACGAGGTCCGGTCCGGCGCTGTCGAGGTGCCTGCGCACGAATTTCTCGACGTAAAAGGCGAGCTTGCGCTTGCCGGCCTGCGTCATGCCGATGCCGTCCGCCTCACGCAGGCGGGCCTGCTGGCCGTTCATATCATAACCGGTAATGACGAATTTCCCGGCCTCGTCGACGAAGCCGTCCCATACATCCACAAATTCACCGCCATATTTTTCGACATGGCTGCGATAAAGCCGGTTGAAGCCGACGAGATCGGCCGAAAGCGAGGGCGACTGGAAGGCGGGCACGCCAACCCAAAGCACCGGCACCTTCGGGCGGCCTGCAAGGGTCAGAAGCTCGTCGATGCGCCGTTCATATTCCTTGAACCAGACTTCGGTGCCGAATTTTTCCCTGACATCACCGATCTGCATCTGCTGGCGATCGTTCGAGCCCATCATGATGACGATGGTGGCCGGATTGGTCTCGCTTATGAATTGCGGCAGATTGGTAGACCAGTCGTAATAATCCTTGCGGACGAGGCCGGAGGAACCGTTGGCACGCACATCGACGGCGATCGCCGGCGAGCTGGCAAAGGCATTGACCAGCTCTTCCCCCATGCCGCCGGCGAGGAAGTCGCCGATGACCAGAACGCGTCTCGCATTTTCAAGCTTGGCGGCAGGCTCCGGTTTTGCGGTTCGCATCTGAACCACCGAGGGAGCTTTCCGCGTTGGCTGTGGGCGGGTGACCGATCTTTCACGCGGAGCAGCCGGAAAATCCCGGCGGCTGCGGGGCTGATATTCGCGGCCTGAGCCACCGTCGCGGCCCACGGGCTTGCCAAACAGCATTTCGAAAAGGGTGCGTCGCTGCTCCTGTGCGAAGGTCTCGGAAGGAACGAGCGGCACACAGAGGACGGTGGAAAGAATGATGGCGCAGAAACGCCAACCCGTCTTTCCGTTTCTCGCCGCAGGTTTCCTACTCATGACATCAACCCTTCCGGATGCATCGGCGGCGTCCATGACGTCGCCGAATGCGCCGGCACATTATCAATTGCGCAATGCTTTCAGCAATCGCTGCGACGGCTCGCCGTCCTTTTCCATGCCCATGCGGGACTGGATGGCGCTGATGGCGGCCTTGGAGCCGGAGCCGAAATTGCCATCGATCTCGCCATCATAATAACCGAGTTCCTTCATGCGGGTCTGGAGTTCGAATTTTTCACGAATATCCAGTGTGCCGTCCGGGCGCGGCCATTTCTGCTGCATGCCACCATAACCGGCGATTTCGTCCGCAAGCAGGCCGACGGCCAGCGCATAGCTGTCCGAGGCGTTGTATTTCTTGATGGTGAAGAAGTTCTTCATCATCAGGAAACCGGGGCCGTTCGCTCCGCCCTGCAGTTTCAGCATGGCGCGATCAGAACCGCGGGTGAAAGTCTTGCCGTTCGGGCGGGTGAAGCCGAGCTTCGACCATTCCGCGATGGTCTTCGTCTGCCCTTCGTAACGGGCGCCGCCACGTGGTACGGCGGTCTCATAACCCCAGGTCCGGCCGGGTTCCCAGCCATTCTTGGAAAGAAGGTTGGCAGCGGTCGCCAGCGCATCCGGAACCGAATGCCAGATATCACGCTTGCCATTGCCGTCCGCATCGACCGCATAGAGCAGGTAGCTGGTCGGAATGAACTGGGTGTGGCCCATCGCGCCCGCCCAGGAACCCGTCAGCTGTTTCGGCGTGACATCGCCGGCCTGAAGGATCTTGAGTGCGGCGATCAGCTGGGTGCGGGCGAATTTGGCGCGTTTGGGATCGGAATAGGCGAGCGTCGCCAACGCCTGCGGAATGTTGTGCAACCGCTCCGGCTTTTCGAGAACCGCGCCGTAATTGGACTCCATCGACCAGATGGCAAGAATGATGTGTTTGTCGACGTTGAAGTTGCGCTCGATCCAGTTGAGTGTCGTCGCGTGTTTCATCTTCATTTCGCGGCCAATCCGCACCGTATACGGATTGACGCGGGAATCGACATAATCCCAGATCTGGGTGGTGAATTCCGGCTGGAAGGTTGCCTTGCGCAGCGCGTCCGGATCCGGCTCGCTGACACCGGCAAAGGCCTTCTGATAGGTCGCCTTGCTAATGCCTTCTTTGGCGGCTGTTGCGTAGAACTGGTTGATCCACTGCTTGAACCCTTGATCGGCCCGGGCCGAGACGGGAGCCAGCGAGATTGCCAGACCTGCAACCATCATGCAGCCGAATTTGCGGACACCTGAAAGGATCATCTTTGTCATCGTCTGTCTTTCGTTCTCTCGAATGTCATTTCGATTGCGAAAACGCATCGGGCGTCGTCATGGATAACAAAAGAACGTCAACAAATTCTTTACCATTAATAGATGGTAGCGTCACCCTTTACAAAACGTTGTTATTTTTGAAATAACAACAGCGTGCGGGGATTGTGATCAAGTTTTATCTCTCAGGAGGGATATGTGGTAGAACAGAAGAAAATTCGGAAGGCCGTATTTCCGGTCGCGGGTCTTGGCACCCGTTTCCTGCCCGCAACCAAGGCAGTTCCGAAAGAAATGCTCACTGTCGTCGACAAGCCGGTCATTCAATACGTCGTCGATGAGGCGGCGGAAGCGGGCATCGAGCATTTTGTATTTGTCACCGGCCGTGGCAAGGCGGTGATCGAAGATTATTTTGATATTCAATTTGAACTCGAACAAATGCTGCGCGAGCGCAACAAGAATGCCGAGCTGACATTGCTGGCCGGCCTTCTGCCCAAGGCGGGCACCGCAAGCTTCACGCGCCAGCAGGTGCCGCTTGGTCTCGGCCACGCGGTCTGGTGCGCGCGCGACATCGTTGGTGATGAACCTTTTGCGGTGCTTTTGCCCGACATGATCATGCATTCGCAGAAAAGCTGCCTCAAAGGCATGGTCGAACTTTACGACCAGACCCGGGGCAACGTCATCGCGGTGCAGGAATGCGCTCCCGACCAGACGCATAAATACGGCATTGTCGGCGTAGGTGATGCCGTCGGCGAAGGCTTCAAGATTACCGAAATGGTCGAAAAGCCGGCCAAGGGTACGGCGCCGTCGAATTTCTTCATCAACGGCCGTTATATCCTCCAGCCGGAAATTTTCGATATTCTCGAAAATCAGGAACGCGGGGCCGGCAACGAGATCCAGTTGACGGACGGCATGCTGACGCTCGCACAGTCGCAGCAGTTCGCCGGCTATCATTTCCGTGGCCAGACCTTCGATTGCGGCGCCAAGGATGGTTTCATCCTGGCCAACGTTGCTTTTGCACTGGAACGCGGCGATATCCGCCCGGCGATCGAGGAGCCGATCAAGGCTCTGATCGACGGTCTGAAATAATCGACCGAACACACAGGGAAATCCCGGCCTTCGTGCCGGGATTTTCATTTGGGGCTCATTATCGCTTCAGGACAAGTCCGGCGCCGACACGCAATTCGTTGCTGTCATAAACCGGCGTCCACTGGTAGCTGACGTCAGCGGTCAGGTCGAGATAGCGGTTCAGCCCCCAGGTCAGGCCGGCGCCTGCCGTATATTCCACGGCATCCTCCGTGTTGGAGGAGGGGAATGTGCGATGCACGATCTGCCCCGTCAGGCGCGCGACCAGATTGCTGCGCAATTCGTGGGTCAGGCCGGCATCCAGCCGATAGGAAACCCAGCCGCCCTGTGGACCGCCGGCGAAGTCCTCTATCGTCGTACGCAGGCCGAGATTGACGTTCGTGCCGCGCTGGGGTGACCAGTTAAGTTTGCCATCCAGCGTCAATGCGCCGATCGAGGCCAGGCGATCATCGTCATATTGCTTGCGCAGATAACCGATGGCGGCTTCGCCGCGGGTCTTCTCGCCAAGATCGACTTCCGCGCCGACCTTCGCCCCATAGGCATTGGAGGAGCGGGCATAGCCCGAATTGTCGAGACGCCTGTCATATTGGGTCGTCCCCACATTAAGTTCGAGGAAGGGGATCAAGGCCGGTGATAACTCATAGCCGATGCGTCCGCGCAGGTTCGCGCCGTTCTGGTCGCGGTCGCTGAGGCTGATCGGCCGGCCGTCGATGCCCTTGGCATCCGTATAGACCGTGCGGGAAAGATCGAGCGCTGCCAGCCCGCGCAGCTTGCCGAAATCGCGCTCTATCGATGCGCCGGCGGTGAAGCGGTGTTCGCCGCCCTGCACGGCGGCGCCGGTCAGGGCGTTGGGGTCTGTCGTGTCCTCGCGGCTGAATTCATAACCCGCCTTGAGATTGGCGGTTGTTTCCGCGCCGAGATCGAGCCGCAGATCGGCCTCAATCCGTGCCCTTGGCTCTTCGCCATCCTTCTCGCTGCCGAAGTTTCTCTCCCAGGCGCCATCGCCCGTCACTGTCAGCGCGTGGCGGGACCAGTCGCTGGTCAACGTACCGCGTATGCCTGTCGTCAGATAGTTGCGTCTGGAAGGGCCGCCGGTATTCGTCTGTTTTTCCGTGTTGATCGTCTGGCTGATCGAAGGTCGCAGAACCAATGTGCCGAGCCGGATGCCGGGCGTTTGCCCTGGTTCGGTTGCCATTCGCGGGTTTTCACCGCCATCTACCGTCGGCTCATAGGGGTTCTCGGCATCGGCATAGGGTTGGCCAGCTTCGTCCGGTTGTTCGTAAATCGGATCGCCGGGATTGCTCGAGGGACGCCAGAGTTGCGGGACGGGTGCAGGCGCAGGCGCCGCCTGCGTCGTGCCTGTGGTCGCCCCTGGTTCCGTTGTGGGTGTGGCTGATAATGTCCCGTTGCCGGCGGGAACAGCGCCCGGCAAGGCTGTCGCCGCAGTCTGCGCGAAAGCGCTCGGGGAAAAAAACGTGCAGGCGAGCAGCAGGGTTGCTGCTTTCCGCGACGTCGGCAGACGTGTGGCGGTGCCCTTCACACTCATTCCTTTTCACCCGGCGAATTTGGCCGATGCCGGATCGAAGATTTGCCAATGTCTCGCCTCAGCCCAAATGAGGCCGGTGAAATGACATTGACGAACCAGGGACCAGACAGGCGACGCAAGTTTTAACATCGCTTTAACAATAGGTTTTTTATGGTTAACAGTTGATAAAGATCACCCGGATTTCAGCGCGTCCGCAGGGGCGAAATATCGGCGAGACCTGTCGGCCGTCTTGGCAGCCTGATTTCAGCAATTTCGATTGCTGTTGGAAAATGGTCATAAGTGCAAAATATTTCTAATATGAGAAGATTAAAACGTTTCAATTTGGCGCGGAATCGCCCTATGATTTAGAGGAGCTGATCCTCTTTTGCTCAGCAAATCGTATTGAATTTATTTTGTGTGACGCCTCGATTTATGAATCCCGTTTTGAACATCAAGCAGGTCGGTTTTTATTGTTGGGATATTACCAACGACCGTTTTTATATGGATGAGATATGCGCTGAATTCTTCGGGATTTCGCTGAGGCAGGCGATGCAGGGCATCAGCATTTTTCAGATGCTCGAAAAAGTGCATCTGGATCATCGAAATCGCGTGATCGAGACGGCACTGACCACCCTGAAGGCGGCGAGTTTTTATAATCAGGAATATGCCGTTCACCGTAGCGATGGCTCCGTCTTGTGGGTAAGGACGCTCGGGCGATATCTGGTCGATGAGGAGAACATCCCCTTCAAACGGCTTGGAACGATGGAGGAGATTTCTCCACCGGATCTGCGCCATTGATCCCGAAGCTGCCGCACAATTTCGGGCCGCATTTGCGAAAACCTAGCGCTGACCGGCTGAAGAGTGGACTTATTCCGGCTGAAAGAGTAACAGTCGGCCATGATTACGCGCGCCGTCAAACTGGTTGAAGACAATGCCATCGAATCCGCCGTGCGGACGATTTCGATGGAGCGGGCTGGCCTTGCCGCCCTTGAGGATGCCCTGAGGAACGGTCTTTCCGACCCCTTCTGCAAGGCGATCGAGACCATCGGCCAGTCGAATGGCCGCCTCATCATCACCGGGGTCGGTAAAAGCGGCCACATAGGCGCAAAGCTTGCGGCCACCTTTGCCTCCACCGGAACGCCTGCCTTTTTTGTGCATGCGGCGGAGGCCAATCACGGCGATCTTGGCATGATCGGCGGCGATGATGTCGTGCTGGCCATTTCCAAGAGCGGCGAAAGTGCGGAACTGCGCAGCATCATCAATTATTCGCGCCGTTTTTCCGTTCCGCTGATCGCGCTCACCTGTTCGGAAACTTCATCGCTGGCGCAGGCCTCCGATATCGTGCTTCTGGTGCCCAATGAGCAGGAGGCCTGCCCGCTCGGTCTTGCGCCCACCACCTCCACATTGATGCAGCTGGCGTTGGGTGATGCCCTTGCGGTTGCGCTGCTGGAGGCGCGCAATTTTACCGCCGGCGATTTCAAGGTGTTTCATCCCGGCGGCAAGCTGGGTGCGAGCCTCACGCTGGTCAGCGATATCATGCATACCGGTGATCGTGTGCCGCTGGTCAGCAAGGGAACTGCGATGCCGGAAGCGGTGGGCGTTCTCTCGCGCAAGCATTTCGGCTGCGTCGGCATTCTGGACGAAGATGGGCGCCTGTGCGGCATCGTCACCGAGGGCGACATGGCGCGCAACCTGTCGCGCAACCTCGCCGAATTGACGGTTGACGATATCATGACCCGCACCCCGAAGACCGTCAAAAAATCCGTTCTGGCGACCAGTGCGCTGGCGACGCTGGAAAAATTCCACATCGGCGCGCTGATCGTCGTTGATGACGACAACCGGCCGGTTGGGCTGGTGCATTTCCACGATCTCTTGAGGATCGGCGTGGCCTGAAGCCATCGCTGACCCTGAAAACCTATCGGTCAATCGGCTCGATTGTCAGGGTGCGCCCGCGTGCAGACGCGATCCTGACACGGGTTCCGGCGGGCAGGTCTTCACCATTCACCGGCCACCAGGTGTCGTCCAGCCTTATCCGGCCGCGCCCTTCGACAATCGGTTCCTGGAGGGTCGCAGTGCGGCCGACAAGGCTTGCCTCCCGCTGGTTCAGGAAGGGCTCATCGCTTGCCGCACGGTTTCGGCCGAAATATTTCCGGCCGAGCAGGGCGAAGATGACGGAGAGCGCGGCAAACAGCACCAGCTGCAATTGCCAGGCCCAGAATGCCGTTTCCCAGAAAAACAGCGAAAACGCACCGATGACCAGCGCGGCAATCCCGATCCAGATCAGGAAAACGCCGGGCGCGATGAGTTCGGCGGCCAGCAGCACGAAGCCGACGATCCACCAGCTCCAGGGTCCCAGCTCAGTGGCAAGCCGTTGCAGCATCGTCACTTCTCCGATGAAGAGCCGAAGGGATTACCGGGGATCGTGACGTTAATGCTCTGGCCGGAAGGCCGGGCCGGCGGCACGGAGCGGGACGATGTGGAGGTGGCGGGCGCAGTCGGCGCATCGCCCTTGTCGCCGAACACTTCTTTCGCAATCGTGCCGATGCCGCCGAGAGAGCCGATCAACGCCGAGGCTTCCATCGGCATCAGTACGATCTTGGAATTCTTGGCTGTGCCGATCTCGGCAAGCGCTTCGGTATATTTCTGGGCGACGAAATAGTTGATGGCGTGGACATTGCCGGCGGCAATGGCTTCCGAGACCATGCGGGTGGCGTTGGCTTCGGCCTCGGCCAGACGTTCGCGTGCTTCGGCATCACGGAACGCCGCCTCGCGCTGGCCTTCCGCCTCCAGAATGGCGGATTGTTTTGCGCCTTCCGCGCGCAGAATCTGGGCATTGCGGGCGCCTTCGGCTTCCAGCACCTGCGCGCGTTTTTCGCGCTCGGCCTTCATCTGCCGCGCCATGGAATCGACGAGATCCTTCGGCGGTGCGATGTCCTTGATTTCGATACGGGTGACCTTGATGCCCCATGGTCCCACCGCCTCGTCCACCACGCGCAGCAGGCGATCGTTGATCGCATCGCGGTTCGACAGCAACTCGTCGAGGTCCATCGAACCCATCACCGAGCGGATGTTGGTCATGGTAAGGTTTTCGATCGCCATTTGCAGATTGGATATCTGATAAGCGGCCTGTGCGGCATTGAGCACCTGATAGAAGGTGACGGCATCGGCCGAGACACTGGCATTGTCGCGGGTAATGACTTCCTGCGTCGGGATGTGGAGCACCTGCTCCATCACATTCATTTTCGAGCCGATGCTTTCGAAGAACGGTACGATGAGGTTCAGGCCGGGTTCGAGCGTGCGGGTGTAGCGCCCGAAGCGTTCAACCGTGTAACGATGCCCCTGCGGCACGGTCTTGATGCCGGCAAACAGCACCAGAATAACCAGAACAACCGCCGCTATGACGACGATGTCGAAACCGCCCAATGCAATCATCACTTTCCTCCTAGGATCAGAACGTCCGGGATTTATCCCAACAACCTTATGGCAAGATTACACCCAGCCTTGCAACTCCCGTCTTACAACCTTTTCGAGAACATTCATGCCCTCGGCGCTGTCGTTCAGACAGGGAATATGGGTGAATTTCTCTCCACCATTATGCAGGAAAATTTCGCCGGCTTCACCGGCGATTTCTTCCAGCGTCTCAAGACAATCCGAAACGAAGCCGGGATTCATGACGGCAATGCGCTTGATACCCTCGGAGGCCAGTTTTTCCACGGTCTTGTCGGTATAGGGCTGCAGCCATTCTTCCGGCCCGAAGCGTGACTGGAAGGTGATCATGAAATCCTTCTCGGTCCGCCCCAGAGCCTCCCGCAGCAGGCGGGCGGATTTCTGGCAATGACAATAATAGGGATCGCCCTTTTTGAAATAGGATTGCGGAATACCGTGGAAGGAGGTGATCAGCATCTCCGGCTCCCAGTCCAGCGTCGCCAGATGGTTTTTGACGGAAGCAGCGAGCGCCTCGATATAGGCCGGATCGTCGTGGTAGGGTGGCACGGTGCGGATGGCCGGCTGCCAGCGCAGCTTCATCAGATGTTCGAAAGCCTTGTCGTTCACGGTTGCCGTGGTCGATGCGGCATATTGCGGATAAAGCGGGAAGAGAAGGATTTTTTCACAGCCCTGTTCCTTCAGCGCATCGATTTTCGAGGCGATGGAGGGCTGCCCGTAACGCATGCCCCAGTCAACCACGACATTGGGCAGGTCCTTCAATGCTTCTGCCAGCAACTCGCCCTGGCTGCGTGTATAGGTGCGCAGGTAGCTTTCGTTGCGCTCGTGATTCCAGATTTCCTCATAGGCCTTGCCGACCTTCTGCGGGCGCTTGTTGAGGACGATGCCGTAAAGGATCGGATACCAGTAGAGACGCGACCATTCGATCACGCGCTTGTCGCTCAGAAACTCCGCGAGATAACGGCGCATCGGCCAATAGTCCGTACCGTCAGGCGTGCCGAGGTTGACGAGCAGGACACCCACCTTGCCAAAAGCTGTGCGGGGATGGTTTGCGGGGAGTGCGGATAGTTCTGTCGCCATGAATGATACCCTGAAACTCGGACTGGTTGTGTGAGGAGCGGTTCCGCCTGGGAAGGGCGAAACGCTCCATCGTGTGTTTTATGCATGCCGGACGCGCACCGTGACGGGTTTTGCCGGAAATGCCCAAGCTATACGCTCGGGCCGTCTATTTGTTCACGTGTTCTAGACGAAATTTTTCAGGATTAAACCACCAGCGGAGGCTATTTCGGGGGCAGGGGGAGCCGCGGGCTATCCTTTGTCGGCATGCGACGCGTAGTGATTTGTTTCTTAAGGGAAAATAAGAAGCCGGCCCCGATGTTCGGGGCCGGCGTCATATCTGCGGCAAATTGCCCTGTCCGTTCACGTCCGGCTTATTGCGCCGGCAGCTCCAGCTCTTCGCCGATTTCGATGTGGTTCGGCTGCTTCAGCGTGTTTGCCTTGGCAATTCTGGTCCAGAGCGCGCCGTCGCCATATTTCTCCGCTGCGATCTTCCAGAGGGAATCGCCCTTCGCGACGACATATTTGCTGACTGCTGCAGCGGCTGCGGCCGGTGTTGGGGATGCCGGCGCGGTTGCAGCGGGTGCAGGTGCCGCGGCGGTGGCGGGGGCCGGTGCGGCGGCTGGCGCGGCTGCAGCAGGTGCCGCCGGCTTTGCCGGAGCCACATAACCGGCAGGCGTCACTTCGCTGATGCGGCCGTCCGTATAGGGCTTATAGGGGCTGTTGGCGGTGATGTAGGCCGCGACCGCCTCTTCGAGGTTGGGGCCGAAGTCATAGGCGTTGATCGCCTTCGTCGCAAAGACCTTGAAGCCGTCGCCGCCGGTGCGCACGTAATTATTGGCCGCGACGATATAGGTCTTGGCGGGATCGAGCGGCACGAAGGCATCGCCTTCCTTGACCTCGATCGAAACGACGCGGCTGCCGGCCGGCTTGGAACGGTCGAAGGAATATTTCATGCCGGAAACCTGCATGAAGCGGCCCGCGCCATCGTCGATCTGGCTGACGCCGTTTTCGAGGGCAGCGCGAATATCCTCGCCCTTGAGCTGGAAGGTTGCAACGGTGTTCTGGAACGGCAGAACCGTCAGCACTTCACCCATCGAGACATCACCGCCATCGATGGAGGAGCGCAGGCCGCCGCTGTTTGCAAAAGCGATGGTGACGCCCTGATCCTTGACGCGCGCCAGCGTCGCATCGGCCACCAGATTGCCCATGGAGCATTCCTTCACGCGGCAAACCTTGCGGTCGCCCTCGATCGGGCCTTCCGAAGTGCCGACGACCTTTGCTTTCAGGGCTTCGATCGGCGCCTTCAGCTCATCGATGCGCTTCAGCGTGGCTTCATCGGGTTTGAAGGCGGAATCGATGAGGATCGGGTCGCCCTTGCTTTCCTTGACCACGCCATTGTCGTCGAAGACCACTTTGAGGTCGCCGAGATATTTGCTGTACTGCCCGGCCTGAACCACCGGAACCTTGTAGCCGCCGGGATTGTCGACGACGGTCGGATAGGGGCCTTCGGCCTTCTGGTCGGTGTTGGACAGCAGCGTATGGGTATGGCCGCCGACCACGACGTCGACATCAGGGATTTTGGCGATGAATTCGAGGTCACGCGGATAACCGACATGGGTGAGCGCGATGATCTTGTTGACGCCGTCCTGCTTCAGCTTCTGCACCTGTTCGCTGATCTTGGCGACATCTTCGGCGATGGTGATATTGGGACCGGGCGTTGCCAGTTCCGCCGTGTCGTTGGCAACCGCACCGACGATGCCGATTTTCTGTCCGCCGACCTCAAGCACGATGGACGGCTTGACGCGGTCGCCGATTTTCGAGGCGGCGGTGGCCACCACATTGGCGGTCACGACGGGGAACTGCACCTTGTCGAGGAAGCCAGCAAGCCCGTCCTCGCTATCGTCGAACTCATGGTTGCCGACGGTCATGGCGTCGAACTTCATGGCGTTCAGCACTTCCGCTTCCACCGTGCCCTTGTAGGTGGTGTAGAACAGCGAACCCTGGAAATTGTCGCCGGCATTGAGCAGGAGAACGTTCTTTCCCTCAGCCTTCAGGGCATCACGCGTCTGGTTGATGGCGGTCAGCAGGCGGGCTGCGCCGCCGAAGCATTCGTTCTTGCCCTCTTCCTCCGCCGAGCAGGTCGAGTCGAATTTGTTGATCGATTCGATACGGGAGTGAAAATCATTGATGTGAAGAATGTTGAGTTCGTAGTCGGCCAGGGCCGCCCCAGCCGAAAGCGTCATCGCCGAAACGCTCAGCATGCCCAGTCTCAGAATTTTCTTCATGGTCCCTCTCTCCTCTTCAAAGCGGAAGCCCGGACCGGTCGATCATCCTCCGGCCGTGCTCATTCCTAATCCGAAAACATGTCAGTCTTTCAAAGCGGGATGTTTCCATTTAGCGACAGCCGCCGCAAGCGAAATTATGACAGGTTCGCAATAAAGGAAAACGCACGCCTGAGGCGTGCGTTTCAGAATATCATCTTATTGAAAAGGCGAGGTTATCAGCCCTGACGCGTCAGCGAGAACTGGCTGTTCGTGTCCGTCGTGCAATTCAATTGTGACGGGGAGACGAGAGCGCAGTTGACGCGCGACTGCGTGTTGCGCACCAACGAAGTCATGTTGATCTCGTAAAGCGTCGGCGAAATCGTGACATAGGTGCCGGAGGCCAGCAGCGTGTTGGTGTCGGTCGAACGGGTGGAGAAGGCGCCGTTCTGGAATGTCGATACGATGCCGTTCCTGTCGATCCAGCGGCCGTCGACGGCCGGCCCGCGTGCCAGCGAAGGCGCCATCGAGGTCTGCTGCGAGGGACCCGGCGCGACGCATGAAGACACCGCGATGGCGGCACCAAGCAATGCAGCGCTTGTCTTGAAGTTCATGAGCCTGTTCTCCTGCGATTCGATGAAACCTTCCGTGCTTCGACCATGCCGTGAAGCGTTGCTTATTTCAAGGCAACGTTGTTCGCTCTCCCCGGTTCCTGTCGTCGCGTAAGGAAAGCCCGGCGTGACAAATATGTGACGCCGATCCCTCAGCGCACCAGTATGTTGCGGAACTGCCAGGGATCGGACGTATCGATATTGTCGGGGAACAGGCCCGGGCGACCGTCGATCGGCGTCCAGTCGGTATAATGGCCCTCGACCGGGCCGAGATAGGGGCGCTGTACCTCGAGGCAACGGCGATAATCCATCTCGTCGGCCTCGACGATGCCGGCTTGAGGGTTTTCGATGGCCCAGACCATGCCGGCCAGAACCGCCGAACTGACCTGCAGTCCGGTCGCATTCTGGCTGGGGGCAAGCGAGCGCGCCTCCTTGAGGCTCAGCCGCGAACCATACCAATAGGCGTTCCTGTCATGGCCATAAAGAAGAACGCCCAGTTCGTCGGCACCGTCGACAAGTTCGTCTTCGCCGAGCACATGCTGGATCGGCTGAGGGTTGCCGCCATTGCCGAACAGTTCATGCAGGGACAGGATGGCGTCGTTGCAGGGGTGATAGGCATAATGGCAGGTCGGCCGATAGGTCACGTCGCCATCATCGTTGCGGACGGTGAAATAGTCCGAAATCGAGATCGCCTCATTGTGGGTAACGAGGAAGCCATATTGCGCTCCGAGCCCCGGGCACCATGTGCGCACCCGCGTATTGGCGCCGGGCTGATCGAGATAGATCGCCGCCTTGCTTCCCTTCTTCTGCTTTTTCGCGTTTTTCGGCATCCAGTTTTCATGCGTTCCCCAGCCGAGTTCGGCCGGCTGAAAACCTTCGGCGATGAAACCTTCCACGGACCAGGTGTTCCAGAAAGCGCCGAAGGGCTTCGGCTCCTTCGCCCGCTGGGTGTCACGCTCGGCCACATGAACGCCCTTGACGCCAAGCTGCTTCATCAGCCTTGCCCAGCCTTCCCGGTCCTGCGGCTGCGGCTCCTCGATGTCGAGGCCGGTGTCCTTGGCAAGATTGACGAGTGCCTGCTTCACAAACCACGACACCATGCCGGGATTGGCACCGCAGGTGGAAACCGCGGTCGTGCCGCCGGGTTTGCGTGCCCTTTCCTTCAGCATGGTCTCGCGCAGCGAATAATTGGTTCTGGCGCCATTGTCGGCATCGGCGTCGAAATAAAAACCGGGCCATGGTTCCACGACGGTGTCGATGTAGAGCATGCCATGCTTGCGACAGATCCGCATCAGATCAACGGAGGCGGCATCGACAGAAAGATTGACGCAGAAGCCCTGACCTTGCACGCCCTTGAGAAGCGGCTTGAGAACTTCCTTATAGTTCGCCTTGGTCAGATGCGTCTGGACGTGACGGATATTTCTCTCCGCCAGAAATGCAGCGATGTCCTCGCGCGGATCGATGACGACGAGGCGGGTTCTGTCGAAATTGAAATGACGTTCGATCAACGGAAGAGTGCCGCGCCCGATGGAGCCGAAGCCGATCATGATGATGGGGCCGTCAATATCACCGTAAATCGGGTAGTTTGCGTCCGTCATTCGTCAATTTTCCTTTTTCAGCCAATAAGTAAGCTAGATCATAAAAGCGTGCCACAATAAAGGGCAGGTGGATGACGGAGATATGACGATGGCGGGGGAGAGATGGGCGCCGGCGTTCTTTCCACCGCATTCTGCCTCTTCGCATTTGAGGGAGTGCGTTTATAATCGAGGTATTCTTCTCGTTCATAGGCCCAAAGGTTTGGGGGACTTTGGTCGGATGACGACGGGAAATTTTCGCCAGCGCAGGGAGCCGCCTGTTGAATGATCTTATCGAGCGTGTCGCAGCGCTTCAGGATGCCACTCCCGTTCTTATTGCCCTTTATGATTCCGGGGACCGGTTGCGCCATGCCAACCCGTCGTTTCGGGAAAGCTTTCAGCTTGCCGCCGATGATTTCCCGACCTGGGCGGATATCATGCGGCTGAACCACCGGCTGAGCACCGGTGTCGTCATCCGCAACAATGATTTCGAGGGATGGCTGCTCTCGGCGCAATCCCGGCGTGGCAAGCTGCCCTATCGTGCCTTTGAGATGGACCTCTATGACGGCCGCTGGTTCTGGATGACCGAGACGGTGCAGCAGGATGGCTGGATGCTCTGCGTTGCAAGCGACGTTACCGAATTGCGCCAGGGTTACAGAACCCTGCGGCAGGACCGGGATCTGGCGGTGCGCGCATCGCAGACGGATGAATTGACGGGCACGGCGAACCGTCGCTTCGTTTTCGCCAAGCTCGCCCTGCAGGTGGAACGGGTTTCCAAGGGGCTTGAAGCGCCCTTTTGCCTGTGCACGCTCGACATCGATTTTTTCAAGCAGATCAACGATCGTTTCGGTCACAGGAGCGGCGATGCGGTGCTGCGCGATTTTGTCGGCATTGCCCATTCCGTCATCCGGCGGGTGGATTGTTTCGGCAGGATCGGCGGGGAGGAATTCATGCTTGTCCTGCCGCGCAGCACAGTGGCCGAAGGCCGGGAGATCGTCGAGCGGCTGCTGCAGAAGGTGCGCCTTTCCAGGCCTCTCTCGGAATTCCCGGATTTCTCCTATAGCTGCTCGGCAGGCCTGACGGCATATCGGGTAGGGGAAAGCGCGGACGATGTGTTCATGCGTGCCGATCAGGCCCTTTATGCGGCCAAGGAGAAAGGCCGCGACCGGCTTCTGTCGGTAACGGCCTAAACAAGCTCCGCTGCAATCAAACCATGCAGCGAATTGCCGACGAAAAGCTTCCGGCCGGCGATATCCTCCGGCTTCAGCGCCTGTCCGCGCGCCTTGCGTTCGCGGATCAGATCGGCGCGTAGCACGCCCGGCAGAATGCCGCTGTCGAGCGGCGGCGTCAGCAATTGCCCATCCGGCATTTCGATGAAGATGCTGGTCGACGATCCCTCGCACAGCTCACCGCGCTCGTTGAGCAGCAGCACCTCGTCTGCCTCTTTGGCCGAAAATTCGGCGCGGGCGGCATCATAGGGCTCGCGGCGTGAGGACTTGTGGCGATAGAAAGTATCGGCGGAATCGAGTGTGGTCTGTCTGGCAATGCGGACGCGCCAGACGGTGTTTTCCTGCAATGGCTGGAATTCGGCCGTTTCGATATCCAGCTCGCCCTTGTAGTTCATGACCAGCCTGACGCAGAGCGGGTTTTCACCACCCACCTTCTTTTCCAGCACCTGAACCGCATTGACGGGCGCGCGAAAACCAAGCGCATCAGCGGAACGCAATAGCCGGCGCATATGCTGGTCGATGCGCTGAAAGCCGGTTTGCGGCTCCCAGCGCAGGGTTTCCCTCAAGGTCAGATCGGCGGGTTTGCGTTTCATGGCCATGCTCGTCGCCTGAATTGTTTACCGGTGGCTTTGCCGGCAATATCAACCGGCAAACCTGTCCGAAACAGGATAGCTCTGCCGGCGGAAGAGATTAAGCCTGTTTCTTGTCCAGCGCTTCCAGCTCGTCGATCAGCCCTTCGATCATCGAAAGCCCCTTGTCCCAGAAGGAAGGATCGGTCGCATCGAGGCCGAAGGGTTTCAGAAGCTCCGAATGATGCTTGGTGCCGCCGGCTTTCAGAAGTTCGAAATATTTCTCCTGAAAGCCCGTCTCGGCCTTCTGGTAGACGGCATAGAGCGAGTTCACCAGGCAATCGCCGAAGGCATAGGCGTAAACATAGAAGGGCGAGTGGATGAAATGGGGGATGTATGTCCACCAAGTCTCGTAGCCTTCGGAAATCCGGATAGCCGGGCCGAGGCTTTCGGCCTGAACGGAGAGCCACAAGTCGCCGATCTGTTCCGAAGTCAACTCGCCCTCTTTGCGCGCAGTGTGCAGTTTGCGCTCAAATTCGTAAAAGGCGATCTGGCGCACGACCGTGTTGATCATGTCTTCGACCTTGCGGGCGAGCATGGCCTTGCGTTCCCTGATGTCCTTGGTGTCGTCGAGCAGCTTGCGGAAGGTCAGCATTTCGCCAAAGACGGAAGCGGTTTCGGCAAGCGTCAACGGCGTGGCGCACATCAGTGCGCCCTGCTGGCCTGCCAGCACCTGGTGCACGCCATGGCCAAGCTCATGGGCGAGCGTCATCACGTCGCGTGGTTTGCCGAGATAGTTGACCAGCACATAAGGATGAGCCGAGGGCACGGTTGGGTGGGCGAATGCGCCGGGCGCCTTGCCTGGGCGGGCGGGGGCGTCGATCCATTCTTCATCGAAGAATCTGCGGGCAATATCGGCCATCTCAGGGGCGAAATTGCCATAGGCGGAAAGTACCGTGTCCTTTGCCTCATCCCAGGGAATGATCGTGTTCGATGTATCGGGAAGCGGCGCGTTGCGGTCCCAATAATTCATCTGCTCCATGCCGAGCCATTTCGCCTTCATGGCATAATAACGATGCGAAAGGCGCGGATAGGCCTTCTTGACGGCTGCCGCCAGGGCATCGACTACCTCCCGCTCGACGCGGTTGGCGAGATGACGGCTGTCGGCGATATCCTCGAACTTGCGCCAGCGGTCGGAAATATCCTTGTCCTTGGCAAGCGTGTTGGTGATGAGGGTGAAGACCCGCAGATTGTCCTTGAAGGTGGCGCTCAGCGCTTCGGCCGCCTTCCTGCGGGTTTCCGGCTCCGGCTCCTGCAGCATGTTGAGCGTCACTTCCAGCGGAAGGCTTGCGCCATCTATGTCGAAATGCAGATCGGCCATGGTTTCGTCGAACAGGCGGTTGAAGGCCGCCGCGCTGGTCATCGATTTTTCGAGGAAAAGCTGTTCCAGCTGGTCATCGAGCTGGTGCGGCTTGTCCTTGCGCAGATCCACCAGCCAGGGGCGGTAGTGACCGGCCGCGGCATCATTCGCCATGCAGGCATCCATCACGGCATCGTCAATGCGGTTGAGTTCCAGCGTGAAGAACAGGAGATGCGCGGAAATATCCGTCAGTTTCGCCTGGGCATCGCCGTAAAGCTTGCCGTTTGCCGGGTTGGAAGTGTCGGAAAAATAGGTGAGCCCCGCAAAGGAGCCGATGCGGCCGATGAGGTCGTCCAGCGCTTCATAGTCCTTCAGCGCGGCGCCGATGCCCTTTTCGCCCGTGGCCTTCGCGGCAGCTTCAAGCTTGCCCTTCCATTTCTCCTCGAAAGCCGTCGCCATCGATGCCGCCTTGTCGAGATCGCCTTTATATTCCGGCGAATCCCCCGACCGATAAAGGTCCGAGAGCTTCCAGCCGGGCAGATCGCCAAGCGCCGGACCGGCGGTTTCGGCAAGGGAGAATACGGGTTGCGGGGTGGCGAGGTTGAGGGTCATCGAACGTGTCCTTCTGATTATGCGTGCGAAGCATATGGGGACCTTGTTTCCCGCGGCAATGGATAAAATGCAAGCAATTCTCAAAACTGGATGTTCAAGTCTCCCATGCCAGAGTGCGGAATAAGGGACCGCATGAAGCAGGTCCATAAACCGGAAACCGGAGCTAAAAATGACCGCGCATGTTCTCGTGATAGACGATGATCCCGTCCAGCGCCGCCTGCTCAAAAATGCGGTGGAACGTTATGGGCATATGGCCTTGCTTGCCGAAAACGGCAAGGCGGGGCTGGAATTGCTCAAGCAATATAGTGGTGAGATCAACGTCATCGTCCTCGATCTGATGATGCCGGAAATGGATGGGCTTACCTTTCTGAAGGCCGTCGGCGAACTCGGCACCGATGTTCCCGTCATCGTTCAGACAGGACAGGGCGGCATCGAGACCGTTGTGCAGGCCATGCGCGCTGGCGCCTTCGATTTTGTCGTCAAGCCGGTCTCGCCGGAAAGGATCGGCGCCGCCATCTCCAATGCGCTCAAGCTGGACAGGAGAGAGGCAAAGGCCCGCACGGGCAGGCGCGGACGGAGCAATGCAGTGAATTTTACCGATATCGTTTCCGCAAGCCCCGCAATGCTGAGGGTCATTGAGCTCGCGCAGCGCGCCGCCCAGTCCAGCATTCCCGTGGTGCTGGAAGGCGAATCCGGCGTGGGTAAGGAAATGGTCGCCCGCGCCATCCAGTCGGCCGGTGACCGGGCGAACAAGCCGTTCATCACCGTCAATTGCGGTGCAATCCCGCATAATCTCGTGGAAAGTATCCTCTTCGGCCACGAGAAGGGCGCCTTCACGGGTGCGACGGAAAAACATGTCGGCAAGTTCATGGAGGCGGATGGCGGCACGCTGTTCCTCGATGAAATCGGCGATCTGCCGCTCGACGTGCAGGTGAAGCTTCTGCGCGCCGTTCAGCAGGGCGAAATCGAAACCGTCGGCTCCGCGCGGGTGCAGAAGGTCAATGTGCGGCTGATTTCCGCCACCAACAAGAACCTTATCGAAGAGGTGAAGGAAGGCCGCTTCCGCGAGGATCTTTATTATCGTCTCAACGTCTTTCCGATCACCATCCCGGCGTTGCGCCGCCGCAAGGAAGACATTCCGCATCTGGCGCGGGTTTTCGCCGAACGCTTTTCGGCGGAACAGAAATTGCCCAATTCCGTCGGTCTTAATGCCAGCGCGCTGGCGCTGCTGACGGCCTATGACTGGCCGGGCAATATCCGCCAGCTCGAAAACGCCGTTTTCCGCGCCGTGGTGCTGTCGCAGGGCGAGGAATTGTCGGATTCTGATTTTCCGCAGATCGCGCTGCAATTGCCGGAGTTTTCGAACGGCGATGATGGGGACGATGTCATCCACTCGCCATCCGGGTCGTCGTTGAAGCTTGCGGCCTATTCGCCACCCCCGCCGCCGGCTGCCGAAAGCCATGCCGTCATCGACGAACAGTCGGATATTTCCACCACCATCTATCGGGGCGGAAACCTGATCTCCAGCATGGACGATTCGGGCAATATCCGGAAACTGGCCGAGATCGAAGAGGAACTCATCCGTTTCGCCCTTCGTTTTTATCGGGGTCAGATGAGCCAGGTCGCAAGAAAGCTCGGCATCGGCCGCTCGACGCTTTATCGCAAGCTCAAGGATTATGGCATCGATCCGGATGATCCGCTTCGAGATGCCGCCTGAGGCCCAAACCGCTTATTCCAAGGCAGATCGTGAAATTCGTTAACTTCTGAGCAAGGATATCCGCTTACCGTCTATAAACCTCTTGTTAGTGGCTGATTCACTATGTAGAGGAAGGTTGTATGTGTGTGGCAATTTTGCCATCGTGTCACCGTATTTGACGTTCATTTGAGGCAATGTGACAGAAATTGTCTTCCAGGCGGGGATCGAATTGCCATATCTGCATCGGAATAACGCGCTTTCGACCAGGATCGCGCGCGGCTTGATCAAGGATATATGCACGAAGCTGTCGGCGCGCGCTGTCACCTTTGCCTGCCTGATGCTCGCCGCAATGCCTTTCGTAGGTGTTTCGGCGACGGAAGCCGCCGCCGAGACGCGTAGCCTCAAACTGTATTATATCCATACACGCGAGAAGGCGGTCATCACCTTCAAGCGCAATGGCAGATATGATCAGAAAGGCCTGCAGGAACTGAACCGCTTCCTGCGTGACTGGCGCCGCAACCAGCCGACGCGGATGGACCCGCGACTTTTCGATCTTGTCTGGGAAGTCTATCGCCGCAGCGGCGCGACCGATTACATCAATGTCGTTTCGGCCTTCCGTTCGCCCGAGACCAATGGACTGCTGCGCACGCGCACCAAGGGCGTTGCGGAAAAAAGCCAGCATATGCTTGGCAAGGCCATGGACTTTTACATTCCCGGCGTGAAGCTTGCCCGCCTGCGTGAAATCGGCATGCAGATGCAGATCGGTGGCGTCGGCTTCTATCCGACATCGGGCTCTCCCTTCGTGCACATGGATGTTGGCGGCGTTCGCGCCTGGCCGCGCATGAGCCGTCAGGAGCTCGTCCGCATCTTCCCGAACGGCAATACGCTGCATCTTCCTTCCGACGGCAAGCCGCTTCCAGGTTATGAGCAGGCGCTCGCCGATTACAAGAAGCGCGTCAGCTCGTCCTCCATTCAGGTTGCTTCCAGTGCCGGAGCCGGCCCCGCTTCTTCCGGTGAGGGCAAGCGCAAGACCCTGTTGCAGGCTCTCTTTGGTGGTGGTGACGAGGATGAAGATCCCGATAGCATCGCAGCGCCGGAGCCCGCAGAACGCCCGGCTGTCGCTCGCCCGGCGGCACCGCAGCAGGCGGCTCCCGAGCCTGAACCCACTATCGCCGTTGCTTCGGCACAGGCACTTCCCGGCGTGAACGATGCGCCGCTGCCGACGGCTCGTCCCGCATTTGGCAACCAGCCGCCAGCCAATACCGGCCTTGCGACTGCCCTTTATTCTCCGGCCCGCAATGCCGCGCAGGATGCCCTGCAGGCGGCGACGACGCCGACGCCGACCTCAGCTCCGGCCGAGCGCCAGCAATTTGCTGATCTCGCGGAAGTCTCGGTGCCTGTGCCCACACTTCTCGGCCCGCGTGGCATGAAGGGTGATGCGGAAGGGTCGATCCTGACGGCTTCTGCTGATGGTGCGACGCCAGCCGCGACCGGCGAACTCGCCTCCGTTCCGGTTCCGGCCAATCGTCCGGCCGTGGCGGAAGCCCTGCTGGCGGCGGCCAATGCCGATCCGGAAGGCGAAGACGATCTTGCCGAGGCACAACAGGATACGCTTTCGCCGACCGTGGTTGCGGCTCTTGAACAGAGCGGTCAAGCTGCCCGGTCGCAGGTCCAGTCTGCCGCCATGCCGACGGCCGCGCAATTCCCGGCTGCCGTCAACCACAAGGTTACCGTCGCGCCTGCCGAAACCGCCAAGGCCGAGCCGCAGCAGGGCTTCGGCGATGCCTTCGATCTGAAACCCGCCATCAATGGCGGTCTCAGCGCCGGCATGCCGACCAAGGGTTCGCGCCCGAGCAAGCAGGATGCGGCCGTTTCCGAGCAGGCGATGGTGGGCGGTGGTCGCTTGACGCAGGATCTTATTTCGGATTGGGCGCTCAACCAGAACAAGGGTACGACCGGACGCTCGGTAAAGGCGCCACGTGTTGTCGCCAACCGTATGCTCAGCAATGCCATGTCGGCTTCCGCCACCTCGGCGAGCTTCAAGCCGGGTGCAGTGGCCATCGAATCCAGCCGCTTCAGCACGCCGGTGAAGATGCACTGAGCCAGTTTTATCAGATGGCCGAAAGGCCAATAAAAAACCCGCCGGCGACGGCGGGTTTTTTCATGCGGTATTGTGAGCGGCGTCAGACGCCGCTCTGGCCGTCCGAGCCGATATAGGCGATGCGTACCATATTGGTTGCGCCGGGGGTGCCGAGCGGCACGCCGGCGGAGATGATGATGCGATCACCCGGCTTGCCGAAACCTTCGGAAACAACGATGCGACAAGCGCGGTTCACCATGTCGTCCAGATCGCTGGCATCGCCGGTGACGACGCAGTGCAGGCCCCAGACGACCGACAGGCGGCGTGCGGTCTGGATGATCGGCGACAGGGCAATGATCGGCACCTGCGGGCGTTCGCGCGCGGCGCGCAGGCCGGTCGTGCCCGAGGACGTATAGGTGACGATCGCCGCAAGCTTCAGCGTTTCGGCGATCTGGCGGGCAGCGAGCGAAATGGCGTCGGCACCTGTCGGCTCCGGCTGGGCGCGCTGCGCATAGATGATGTTGGAATAATAGGGGTCCTGTTCCACCGTGCTGGCGATGGAGGCCATGGTGGAAACCGCTTCGACCGGGTAGTCGCCGGAGGCGGATTCAGCCGACAGCATAATCGCATCAGCGCCTTCGAAGACGGCGGTGGCGACGTCGGAGACTTCGGCGCGGGTCGGCACGGGGGCGGTGATCATCGATTCCAGCATCTGCGTGGCGACAACGACCGGCTTGCCGGCGCGGCGGCAGGCGCGGGTCAGCTGCTTCTGGATGCCGGGAACGGCTTCCAGCGGCATTTCCACACCCAGGTCGCCACGGGCGACCATCAATGCGTCGGAAAGCTCGATGATTTCTTCGATACGCTCGACAGCCTGCGGCTTTTCGATCTTGGACATCAGGCCAACGCGGCCGCGCGCGATCTTACGCACTTCCGCCAGGTCTTCCGGGCGCTGAACGAAGGAAAGGGCAACCCAGTCCACTTCGTTGGTCTCCAGAACGGCATCGAGGTCGACGCGGTCCTTGTCCGTGAGAACACCGACGCCGAGCAGGGTGTCGGGCAGGCTGATGCCCTTGCGGTCGGAAATGCGGGTGCCGGAAACGACCGTGGTGACGATGCTTTTGCCGTCGCTCTTTTCAGCGCGCAGGTGCAGCTTGCCGTCATCGATCAGCAGGCGGTGGCCGGGCTTCACCGCCTCGAGAATTTCAGGATGCGGCAGGAAAACGCGGGTGTTGTCGCCGGGGGTGTCCTTGTTATCAAGGGTGAAGGTCTGGCCCGGAACCAGATCGACCTTCGTCTCGGCGAATTTTCCGACGCGCAGCTTGGGACCCTGCAGGTCGGCCAGAATGCCGATAGGACGGCCGGTACGGCTCTCAACGGAGCGGATGCGCTGAATGAGCGTCCGCATCACGTCGTGGCTCGCATGGCTCATGTTGATCCGGAAAAGATCGGCGCCAGCAAGATGCAGCTTTTCGATCATGGCCTCTTCGGAAGAGGCCGGGCCGAGAGTTGCAAGAATTTTGACTTTGCGGTTACGCTTCATCAGTTTTGATTTCCCTGTGTGCCTGGCGTATCGGAAAGCTGGACCATCCAGCTGCCCTGTCTGCCCGTGTCATATTCCTTGAAACCCATTCTCTGGAAGCTGCGGGCATAACAATCATCTACGCCGGCGATCTTGAACTCGTTCTCCGCCACGCACATGTTGACGTCACCAGTCCAGCGGCCGCCATGGGCGGCATCTTCTGCATAGAGATAATAATAACGTGACTGCAGCTCACCCTCGATCAGCGTTGCGCAGGTCGAAGAGGGAACCTGCCACCAGCCTTCGCTGACCCAGCCTTCCTGAGCGCGGTAGCCGATTGCGACCCCCACGAGATTCTGCGTGCTATTACACACGCGAAAATCCGCATGGGCGGGTGCCGCCATCATGAACGGGGTCAGAAACAATGCCGCTGCGGAAAAAAGACGGGCGATATGCCGAAAGTGGCGAGGAAGAGCGAGAGATGACTGAGTCACGGCTTCCATCCGGATTCCATGGTTATAATGAACACACTTCTTGGCGTGGCCGCCAAAGAAAGTCAACGCGAGTTTAATCGATTATATTGTTCGTGGGATCATGAGTGCGATAAGGTAGATGGCTGTTCTTTCGCCGCAACTTGCGCCCGGCCTCAAGCCATGCCATCAAGCTTCTCTCCTCAATCCTGCCCCAGAAAATCATCGATGAACGACTTCATACCCTATGAAATCATAGAAGGCGATTATGACAAAGGCATGGTTCTTCTGGCGGACCATGCCATGAACCTCCTGCCGGCACACTACGGCAATCTTGGCCTTCCGCAAACCGCTTTTCATCGCCACATCGCATTTGATATCGGCATAGAAGGGCTGACGCGCTCGCTTGCCGCACGCCTTGGCGTGCCGGCCGTGCTCGGGCGGTTCTCACGGCTGCTGATCGATCCGAATCGCGGCGAGGACGACCCCACCCTCATCATGAAGATTTCGGACGGGGCGATCGTCCCTGGCAACCATCCGATTTCGGATGAGGAATGGCAAAGGCGCATCGAGATTTTTCACCGGCCCTATCACAATGCCGTGGACCGAGTGCTGACCGGCGTGGCGCAAGCGTCTGAAGAAGCGCCGCTCGTCCTGTCTCTGCATTCCTACACGCCGTTCTGGAAAGAAACGCCGCGGCCATGGCATGCGGCCGTTCTGTGGGATACGGATCACCGTGCGGTCGATCCGCTTCTGGCACATCTGCGCGCCACCGGCGACATCCTCGTTGGCGACAACGAACCCTATGACGGGGCGCTCAAGGGCGATACCATGTATCGCCATTGCATGATGAAGGGCATACCGCATGCGCTGCTGGAGGTTCGGCAGGATCTGATCGCGGATGAGAAGGGGATCGCCGAATGGTCGGACCGGCTTGCTCCCATTTTCGCCGCAATGAATGACGATCCCGTTTTACATGAATATCAGCTGTTCGCCTCTCGCACCGGCCCCTATTGATCCTGGAGTTTTGCCATGACGAATGAGAACGACAACAGGCAGATCGAGTTCGAGGCGGCCGCCTTCCGCCGCCTCCTCAAGCACCTTCGTGACCGCCACGATGTGCAGAATATCGACCTGATGAATCTCGCGGGCTTCTGCCGCAATTGTCTTTCCAACTGGTATCGGGAAGCCGCCGAGGAAGCCGGCGTTTCGATCAGCAAGGATCAATCCCGGGAAATCGTCTACGGCATGCCCTATGAGGATTGGAAAGAGAAATATCAGGCGGAGGCGAGCGATGCCCAGAAAGCCGCCTTTGAGCAGAGCCGACCCAGGGAATAGCCCCTTATCGACGGAAACGACTTGACTGGACGCCTTTCAGTGGGCAGTTCACAGGGCTGAATTTTGCCGCCGGCTGGCGGCGACCGGCGAAGGCTTCGTCCGGATATAATGAACAGGGCTCAGATGCGGGCCGCCAATAAAGGATGATATGATGGACGAAACCAGCACCACAGAAACCGTCGCCGCCGCAGAACTGCGTCAGTTCATCGAGCGCGTCGAGCGCCTCGAAGAAGAAAAGGCTGCCATTCAGGGTGATATCAAGGATGTCATGGGTGAGGCGAAGGGCCGTGGTTACGACACCAAGGCGATCCGCACCATCATCCGCCTGCGCAAGAAGGACGCCAACGAGCGTATCGAGGAAGAAACGATTCTCCAGACCTATATGGCCGCGCTCGGCATGGAATGATCGGTTGAGAACGCCTCAATGAAAAATCGCCGCTTTTGCGGCGATTTTTATTTGTGCTTTTGTCAAATTCAGCCGCGCGTGCCCGCCAGCTTTTCCGAGAGGTCGGCGGCTTCCTTGCGGGCGTCCTTGTCTGCGGGGTAAACCGCCAGATAGCGTTCCCAGGCCTTCAGTGCCAGCTCGTCGCGGCCGGAGGCTTCGAGGATGTTGGCGAGGCTCGCCAGCGCCGGAAAATAGCGCGGCTCCATTTCCAGAGTCAGGTTGATGTCCGCCATCGCCTTGCGGGTATCGCCATCGGCGAAATGCACCATGGCGCGACGATAGGGCGCCTGCACATAGGTCGGGTCGAGCAGGATGACCTGGTCGAAAAAATCATAAGCGGCTGCGTTCCGCTTTTCGTCTGCGGCTTCGCCGGCCCATTGCATCAGGAGATTGACGGTCGCGCTGCCGGAATCATTCCATTCGGAGGCGATCTGGTTGGCGATGCTGCGCGCCTTGACGGCATTCCGCTCTTTTTTCAACGATGCGAAAAGCGTGTCGATGGTTTTGGCGGGGGAAGGCGCGGCTTCTACCGCTGCAGCAGGCTGTCCGTCCGCCGCATGACCAATGGCGACCGCTCCCGAAATCGGGAGGCCGGAAAGCAGGAAACCCTGAGCGAGGATGATAGCCGTGCAAAAACGATTTGGGCGCATGGGTTAAAGCTTAACCCGGCTGCGCCCAATATCAAATGCAAACTTCTGCACTGTCAACAAAGTGATCCGCGAGATTGATCGCGAACCGCAGTCGCGATCAATCAGCCCTGACGAGCCTTGAAGCGCGGGTTCTGCTTGTTGATGATGTAGACGCGGCCCTTGCGGCGAACCAGGCGGTTATCGCGATGACGGGCCTTAAGCGCTTTAAGCGAATTCTTGATCTTCATTTTACTGGTCCGCAGTTTTGCACGGTTTCTGCCGTGCTTATTCAAACAATCAAAAGCGCGCAACGGGGCGCGCTCTTTTCGGTTGGCAGGCAGATACCCGTTTGAGCCATGCCTGTCAACACTTGGCCGCGTCTTTGCCTTAAAAGACTAGGCTTTTCCTGTGTGCAGAAGCTCGGTCACATGGCCCATCTTGCGGCCTGGCCGTGCTTCCGTCTTGCCATAGAGATGCACGAGACAGTCTTTTTTCGAAAGCCATGCCGGCACATCGTTGATGTCGTCACCGATCAGGTTGATCATGACGCAATCGGAATGGCGATCCGTGCTGCCGGGGGCAAGGCCCGAAACGGCGCGGATATGCTGTTCGAACTGCGAGATCACGCAGGCCGCTTCCGTCCAGTGGCCGGTATTGTGAACGCGTGGCGCCATCTCATTGGCAACCAGCGAACCATCCGGCAGGACGAAGAATTCGATGCCGATGACGCCGACATAATCGAGCGCGGCGAGAAGTTTTTCCGCCGATTGTACGGCAACAGCTTTCGCTGCATCGGAAAGGGCGGCCGGCACCGTCGAGGTGTGCAGAATGCCGTTCAGATGAACGTTTTCGGCCGGGTCGTAACAGGTGACGGTGCCGTCCTTGAAACGGGCGGCGATGATCGAAATTTCCCGCTCGAAGGTAATGAAGCTTTCGAGGATGAGCGGCACGCCGCCAAGGGCTGCAAAGGCGCCTGTAAGGTCTTCGCCGCCCCGGAAGAGACGCTGGCCCTTGCCGTCATAACCCATGCGGCGGGTTTTCAGCACGCCCTTGCCGCCAAACGCAGCGAGAGCGGCTTCCAGCTCATCCTGACTGTCCACGGCGTGGAAATCGGCGGTCGGAATGCCGCAACCGTTGAGGAAACGTTTTTCCGTCAACCGGTCCTGCGAAGCGCTGAGCGCCTGCGCCGGCGGATAGACGGGCACGGAAGCGCTTAGTTTTTCGGCGGCCGCGACAGGCACGTTTTCGAATTCGTAGGTGACGACATCGCAGCGGCTTGCGAGCTCCGCAAGCGCCTTTTCGTCGTCATATTCCGCGACGATCTGGTCATTGCAAACCTGCGCGGCCGGACAATCGGCCTGCGGCTCCAGCACGATGGTGCGGTGGTTGAGGCGGGCTGCGGCCATGGCGAGCATGCGGCCAAGCTGCCCGCCGCCGATGATGCCGATGGTCAGGTTGGTCGTCTTTGCCATCACGTTTTTCGTCACTGGGCGCTATCCATGGGATATTCCGCGACGGCTGCCGACTGGCGGGCGCGCCAGGCATCCAGCCGGTCGGCGAGGTCTTCATCGCTGAGCGCCAGGACAGCGGCTGCAAGAAGGGCGGCATTGATGGCGCCGGCCTTGCCGATGGCAAGCGTGCCGACCGGAATGCCTGCGGGCATCTGCACGATGGAATAGAGGCTGTCCTGACCGGACATGGTCTTTGACTGTACAGGAACCCCGAAGACCGGAAGCGGGGTCATGGCGGCCGTCATGCCCGGCAGGTGGGCGGCACCGCCCGCGCCGGCGATGATGACCTTGAAGCCCTCGTCCTTTGCGCCGTTGGCAAAGTCATAAAGCCGGTCCGGGGTGCGGTGGGCGGAAATGATGCGGGCTTCATATTCCACGTCGAGCGCATCCAGCGTATCGGCGGCGTTCTTCATGGTTTCCCAGTCGGACTGGCTGCCCATGATGATGGCGACGGGGGGCGTTTCTGCTGTCACGTAATCTCTCCGGCTCAGGCGATGATATCGGGAATGACCTGGTCTTCCAGCTGGGTCATCTTGTCCTTGACGGCCAGCTTCTTCTTTTTCATGCGCTGTATTCTCAGCGCATCGCAGCTGGTCTGGATCATCGCGTTGATCGCCGCGTCATAATCCTCATGCTCCTGGCGCAGCCGCGCCAGCGTGAGCCTGATGTCCGCCTGGTCCTGATCGGGCATCTCGTCATCCCCATTTTATGCCGCCGGATCGGCTCCGGCGTGTATGTCATCCGTTCTGGAGGCTCTATCATCAAATCGCGGGAACGGGAAGTTATCCCTTGCGACCAAATTGCCCACTTATTGCCTTCATTTCGCCTTCGACAAGCGGCGCGATCCGTGTCACATTGCCGTCGTAAACCTGAAACTCCAGCGATGGAGAGCTGGAGGTAGGTTCAAAAAGGAAGGACGTGCCGCATGACCATTCAGGCTCATATTGCATCGCTCGAAAAGAAACACGGTGCTCTGGAGGAGGAGCTCGAAAGTATTCTTGCTTCCCCGTCGTCTGACGATAGAGAGATCGCGGACCTTAAACGTCGAAAACTGCGCCTGAAGGATGAACTGCAGAGGCTCAAAGCCTCGACAAGACATTGAATTATGCCAGGCCGCCGGCCCTCGATGAATGAGGAGCGGGCGGTCTGAGCCTCTCAAGCTCTGGCGGCGAAAACCTGCTGCCAGAGCTTTTTTATTGCCGGATTTAGAACGGCAGCCCGTCCCACAGCAGTTTCAGCGCCGCAATCAGCGCCATCGCATACATCAGCGGGTAAAACACGGCCGGTTTCAGATATTTCACCACCCTTGCGCCGGCAAGCGTCGCCAGCATTGCCACCGGCAGCAGGGTGGCCGAAGTCTTGAGGTTCGTTGCGTCGAGCGCGCCGAGAGCGAAATAGGGGATGAGCTTGATTGCGTTCATGATGGCGAAGAAACGCACGCTCATGCCGGTATAGGTCTTGGGATCGAGCTTCAGCGGCAGGACATAAATCTGAAAGGGCGGTCCACCGGCATGGGCGACGAAGCTCGCATAACCGGACAGGCTGGACCAGAGTGTCGCGGCGGCCGGTCTTTGCGGTTTGGCCGGAATTTCCTGGCCTTTGCGGCTTTTGAAGCTCTCGTAAAAATAACGCAGCACGAACAGGATCGTGACCGAGGCGACGACAAGCCGCATGGCATTTGCGGAAATGAGGCTGGATGTCGCCCAGCCGAGTGCGATGCCGGCGATGGCGCCGGGCAGCATGATGAGCAGCGTTTCCCGGTGATTGTGCCCTCGCCACGCCCAGAGCGCCACGATATCCATGACGATCAGGATCGGAAGGAAGATCGCCGCCGCCTGCACGGGCGAAACGGCAAGTGCCATCAGTGGCACGCCCATCAGCGCCAGCGCGCCGCCAAGCCCCCCCTTGGAAAGGCCGACAAGCACGACTGCGGGGATGGCGACGAGATAAAAATGAAAATCGGTCAGCATGGATGTATGGTTGATCCTTTCGCCGGTCCGGTTTATCGGATTTGTCATATGAAAACGAGTGCAGATCGCGCCATAAGCGTCCTCTGCCTGAAATGGACGAAACGATGAGCATTGTTGAAGACCGTTGCCGCCTTGTCCTGATCGTTCCGCAAGCGGACGATGTGCAAAAGCAGGTGACAGATGTGGAAGACGCGCTGCGGGGCGGCGATGTCGCTTCGGTCATCATTCCGCAATATGGTCTGGATGACGCCGCCTTCCAAAAACGCGCGGAACTGATTGTGCCCGTCGTCCAGAAGGCCGGGGCGGCAGCGCTCATCGCCGGTGACAGCCGAGTCGCCGGTCGAGTGAAGGCGGATGGCCTGCATGTGGTCGGCAATGCCGAGGCGCTTGCCGAGGCGGTGGAAAAATTCACGCCGAAGCTGATCGTTGGCGGCGGCACTGCGGACGACCGTCACAAGGCGCTGGAGCAGGGCGAGTGCAATCCGGACTATGTGTTCTTTGGAAAGCTGGAGGGTGACATCAAGCCGGAGGCGCATCCCAAAAATCTGGCGCTCGGCGAGTGGTGGGCGTCGATGATCGAAATCCCGGCCATCGTCATGGGCGGCACGGATCCGTCGTCGGTGCTTGCCGTTGCCGAAACCGGCGTGGAGTTCGTGGCCATGCGCAGCGGCGTTTTCGACAATGCGTCCGGCGCTGCCCAGGCCGTTTCTGAAATCAACGCCTTGCTTGACGAAAAAGCGCCACGGTTGGACGGTTGATACAGGCGATGATCATGCGCTCGGTTCACCTCCGCATTTCCGTTTTGCTGCTGGCGCTCGCTTTCGGCGTGCCGGCGGGTGTCGCTTTTGCCCAATCCGGGCCGCAGAGCGAAAGCAATGCGCTTTCCCGCCAGCTGGAAAGTGAGGCTCAGCCGACCCGTCAGGGCAGGGTGCAATCCGAAGAGCAGAAGGACTTGCAGCCTTCTGCAGGCGTGAATGTCTATCAGCGCATGGGCGCGGATCTGCCGGCCCTGCCGCCGGAAAAGGAATTCAAGGGCCGGGTGGACGAAGCCTATGGCCATTTCCAGCGCGGCGAATATGTGCAGGCGCTCGACAAGGCACTGAACCGCGCCCAGAACGGCGATGCGGCCGCCCAGACGCTGGTGGCGGAAATGATGTCGCGGGGTCTCGGCATCGCCCGCGACGAAAAGACCGCCACTTTCTGGTATCAGCAGGCGGCTGGCGGCGGCGATCCCGTCGCCATGTTCAAATTCGCGTTGATCCTGATGGAAGGCAAATTCGTCACCCGTGACAAGGCAAAGGCTGACGATTTCATGCGGCGTGCGGCGGAAGCCGGCAATGCCTCTGCCCAGTTCAACTGGGGCCAGATTCTGGTTTCGGAAAATCCCGGTGCCAAGGGGCTCTTGATGGCCTTGCCGTTCTACGAAAAATCCGCCGATCAGGGCATTGCTGACGCGCAATATGCGGTCTCGCAGATCTACTGGACGGTCAAGGATGTGCCGGCCGAAAAGAAAGCCAAGGCGCGGGACTGGCTGATGCGGGCCGCGAAGGCGGGTTACGATACGGCGCAGGTCGATCTCGGCATCTGGCTCGTCAATGGTTTTGGCGGCGAGCGCAATCTGGATGAGGGCTTCCGCTGGCTTTATGGCGCGGCACAACGCGGCAATGTCGTGGCGCAGAACAAGGTGGCGCATCTTTACGTGCAGGCGCTCGGCACCCGGCCGGATCCCGTGGAGGCGGCCAAATGGTATGTGCTTTCCCGCCGCGCCGGTCTGAAGGATCCGAGGCTCGAGGACTTTTATCTCGGCATCACCGACGAGCAGCAGAAAAAGGCGATCGAAGCGGCAAATCGTTTCCGCCCGACGTGATGCAGCTACCTTTCCTTCGCTGCCGACATTCTCATTCGGGCTTTTTGCCTTGAATTTCCGCGCGTTTTGTGGTCTTGAACCGCAAACTTTCAATTCAAGAAAATAATGACGTGCCTGCCCGTTGCGCTTCGGGCGGCTCGCAAGCTTTCCAGGAAACAACATCGATGGCCCGTTCAGCCCTTCTCAATGTCATGGTTCAGGCCGCCATCAAGGCGGGTAAGTCTTTGTCGCGTGACTTCGGTGAAGTGCAGAACCTTCAGGTTTCGGTCAAGGGACCGAGCGACTTCGTGTCTCAGGCAGACCTCAAGGCCGAAAAGATCGTGCGTGAAGAGCTGATGAAGGCCCGCCCGACCTACGACTTCCTGGGCGAGGAAGGCGGCGAGGAAAAGGGCACCGATGGCGCGCATCGCTGGATCGTCGATCCGCTTGATGGCACCACCAATTTCCTGCACGGCATTCCGCATTTTGCGGTATCCATCGCGCTGGAGCGGAACGGTGAAGTTGTTGCCGGCGTGATCTTCAACCCGGCCACCGACGAACTTTACACCGCCGAGCGCGGCGGCGGCGCGTTCCTCAACGATCGCCGCATCCGCGTTGCCGCGCGCAAGGCGCTGACCGATTGCATCATCGGCTGCGGTGTGCCGCATCTTGGCCGCGGCAATCACGGCAAGTTCCTGGTCGAGCTTCGCCATGTCATGGGTGAGGCCGCAGGCATTCGTCGCATGGGCGCGGCTTCGCTGGACCTCGCTTATGTTGCGGCGGGCCGTCTCGATGGTTTCTGGGAAGCGGACCTCTCGCCCTGGGACATGGCGGCCGGTCTGGTGCTGATTCGTGAAGCCGGCGGTTTTGCTTCCGATGCCAAGGGCGGTGCGGATATCTTCGGCAGCGGCAGCGTTGCTGCCGGTAACGAATATATCCACAAGGCGCTTGTTGAGGTCGCCAATCGCCCGGTGCCGGGTCGCTGATGCATTTTCGGCAGATAACCTGCCGTTTTCTGTAAGTTTTAGACGCCCGGTGAATTTTCGCCGGGCGTTTTCGTTTTCCATTGCCGACTGCTCATCCAGTTTCCTGAAATGCCTGTGACGAAAGACCGGCTTTTCGCTTCAAATCGTCGCAATTTTCAAATAGCTTCCGCTTGATACGTGACCAGAGGGAATGCGAACGTTATGGCGGATTCGGAGCTGCTCGATCTTGGTGTCGAGAAACCGGTGACCACGCGGCAATACAGCCACAAGCTGTCCAGCCCCACACCCTTTCTCTGGACGATGGTTCTGTTTCTGATCCTCGTCGGCTTTCTGGCGGCCATTCTCTATCGGCAGGCGCACACCGCCTTCATGACCAATCCGGGGCTCAACGGCTTCATTCTCGGCGTGCTCGCCATCGGCATCATTCTGGTGTTTACGCAGACCATGAGCCTGCGGTCTGAAGTTCGCTGGTTCAACGCTTTCCGCGCCGCCGGCAGCGTCGAAAAGGTCGGCCGTGCACCAAAACTGCTGGCACCGATGAGCACGCTTATCGGCAAGCGCGGCGAAGTCCGGCTGTCCACCGTCACGCAGCGCACGATCCTCGATTCCATCGCCACACGTCTTGATGAAACGCGTGACACATCGCGTTACCTCGTCGGCCTGCTGGTGTTTCTCGGCCTGCTCGGTACATTCTGGGGTCTGATCGGCACCATCGGCGCCATCAGCAATGTCATCCAGTCGCTCGATCCGAGCGCGGGCGACAGCAACGATATTCTGAGCTCGCTGAAGGCTGGTCTCACCGCGCCGCTGGCGGGCATGGGAACGGCGTTCTCCTCCTCGCTGCTCGGTCTTTCGGGCTCGCTGATTCTCGGTTTCCTCGATCTTCAGGCCGGTCGCGCACAGAACCGATTTTATACCCAGCTGGAAAACTGGCTTTCATCGGTAACGGATACGTCGGCGGAGGGGCCGAGGGAGTTCAAGGCCGCTGAACCGGGCGCCGTGGTCAGCACCGAGCGCTCGCTGGCGGCCATGACCAGCCTTGCCGAAGGCATTCAGGGCCTCGTCAAGAATATGCGCAGCGAACAGCAGATGCTGCGCGACTGGATCGAGGCGCAGCAGGAAGAATCGAAATCGCTCCGCCGCACGCTCGACCGGCTTTCGACGCGTATCGACAGCGAGACAAAATCCCCCGGACGCACCCGGCACGATAACGGGAGCGAGTAGCCATGGCGCTTGCGCGCAACCGCCGCCGCGACAGGGGTGTGGATTATTGGCCGGGTTTCGTCGATGCGCTGTCGACGCTGCTCATGGCCATCATGTTTCTGCTGACGGTTTTCGTGCTGGCGCAATTCGTGCTGTCGCGGGAAATTACCGGCAAGGACGAGGTGCTGACCCGCCTCAATAGCCAGATTGCCGAACTGACCGAGCTTCTGGCCATGGAAAAGGGCAACAAGCAGGATATCGAGGACGCGCTTGCGAGCCTGCAATCCACACTTGCGGCTTCGGAAAACGAGCGTTCGCGCCTGCAGGCACTTCTCGATGCGGGATCGGGCAATAATGCCAACGCCAATGCCCGCATCGGCAGCCTGACCGGCGAACTGGATGAGCAGCGGCAGGCGAATTCCCGCGCCTCCGCGCAGATCGAATTGCTGAATCAGCAGATTGCGGCTCTGAGGGCGCAGATCGCTTCCGTCGAAGCTGCCCTGCAGGCATCGGAGGCCAAGGATGCCTCGTCTCAGGTCAAGATCGCCGATCTCGGCCGTCGCCTCAATGTCGCGCTGGCGCAGCGCGTGCAGGAATTGAACCGTTATCGCTCGGATTTCTTCGGTCGGCTGCGTGAAATCCTTTCGGACCGCGAAAACATCCGCATCGTCGGTGACCGTTTCGTCTTCCAGTCGGAGGTGCTCTTTCCTTCCGGTGGCAACGAACTCAATCCGGAAGGGCAGGCGGAGATGGAGAAGCTGGCGGTTGCGCTGCTCGATCTCGCCAAGGAAATTCCGGCCGAGATCAACTGGGTGCTGCGCGTGGATGGCCATACGGATAATGTCCAGCTTTCCGGTTCCGGCCGCTACCGCGACAACTGGGAGCTTTCTTCTGCCCGTGCGACATCGGTGGTGAAATTCCTGATCTCCAGGGGCGTACCGGCAAACCGGCTGGTTGCCGCCGGTTTCGGCGAATATCAGCCGATTGCCGAAGGTGACTCACCGGAAGCGCGCCAGCAGAACCGCCGTATCGAACTCAAGCTGACCGAGCGCTGAATCACGGCCCCATCATGACCGTTGCCTTCTGGCGAAAGTAAATTTACGTTCGCGTAAAAGTAATTCCGTCATATCTGGGAGGGGCTGATGGAACGCTATGATGTGATTGTCGTCGGCGCGGGGCTTGCGGGGCTGGTGGCGGCCACTGAGGCGGCCGAGCGTGGTTTCAGCGTCTGTGTCGTAGATCAGGAGGGGGAGCAGAACCTCGGAGGCCAGGCCTTCTGGTCGCTGGGCGGACTGTTTTTCATCGATAGTCCCGAGCAGCGCCGGATGCGGGTGCGAGACAGTCTCGATCTTGCCCGGCAGGACTGGTTTGGTTCGGCCGGTTTCGATCGCCCCGAGGACCGTTGGCCGCGTCGCTGGGCGGAGGCCTATCTTGATTTCGCGGCCGGCGAGAAACGCGGATGGCTGCATCGCATGGGCATGCGCTGGTTTCCCGTGGTTGGCTGGGCCGAGCGCGGCGGCTCTTTGGCGGATGGTCACGGCAATTCCGTTCCGCGCTTTCATGTCACATGGGGCACCGGTCCCGGAGTGCTGGCGCCCTTCGTCAAGAAAGCACAGGACATGGCGGCAAGCGGTCGATTGACTTTCCGCTTCCGCCATCAGGTCGACCGTCTGGAAACGACCGATGGCCGGATCGCAGGCATTTCCGGCGTCGTGCTTACCGCTGATCCGGTTCTTCGTGGTCAAAAAAGCAGCCGCGATGCCGAGGGTGACTTCCGCCTTTCTGCCTCCGCGGTCGTCGTCAGTTCCGGCGGCATCGGTGGCAATCAGGAACTGGTGCGGCGCAACTGGCCGGTGGAACGTCTGGGCAGGCCGCCGGAAAATATGGTCTGTGGCGTGCCCGCGCATGTGGATGGCCGCATGATCGGCATTACTGAAACCGCTGGCGGGGCCGTCATCAATCGGGACCGCATGTGGCACTATACCGAGGGCGTGAAAAACCACGATCCGATCTGGCCGAACCACGGCATTCGTATTCTTCCCGGCCCGTCATCCTTCTGGTGCGATGCCGGTGGAAACCGGCTCGATGCTCCCGCCATGCCGGGCTTCGATACGCTCGGCACGTTGAAGATGCTGGGTGAGCGCGACAGCGGCCACAGCTGGTTCATTCTGACCAAGGCGATTATCAAGAAGGAGTTTGCGCTTTCAGGCTCGGAGCAAAATCCGGATCTGACGGGTAAGGATATACGGCTGCTGCTAAAACGGCTGGGCAAGGAGCCGCCGGGTCCGGTGCGGGCCTTCATGGAGCGGGGCGAAGACTTTGTCGTTCGCGATACGCTGGAAGAGCTGGTGATGGGAATGAATGCCGTCAGCGGTGGGGACCGGCTCAATATCGATCATGTCCGCCGGCAGATAGAAGCACGGGACCGAGAAATCGAAAACGGCTTCAGCAAGGATGTGCAGGTAACGGCGATCCATGGCGCGCGCCGTTATCTGGGTGACCGGCTGATGCGGACGGCAAAACCGCACCGGTTGCTTGATCCGGCAATGGGGCCGTTGATTGCCGTGCGCCTGCATGTGCTGACGCGCAAGACGCTCGGTGGCCTGCATACCGATCTCGAAGCACGGGTGCTGGATGCCACGGGTCAACCGGTGCCGGGCCTTTATGCCGCCGGTGAGGTGGCGGGTTTCGGCGGCGGTGGCATGCATGGTTATAATGCGCTGGAGGGCACATTCCTTGGCGGCTGCCTGTTTTCAGGCCGCGTTGCGGGACGCAGGGTGTTGGGCTAGAGCAATTCCGGTGAACACCGGTCCACCTCCATTGCTCTAACTCTTTGTTTTGCGCATTTCCGGACGCAAAACCGAGTACACTTCTGCTGGAAATGCTCCAAATCAGGCCTGGGCGCGCAATTCGTCCGGTCCGGTCTGGAATTGCAGCCGGGCGAGGCGGGCATAAAGGCCGTTCTGGCGAATGAGGCTCTGATGCGTGCCTTCCTCGATGATACGGCCTTCATCCATCACCAGAATGCGATCGGCCTTGAGCACGGTGGCGAGGCGGTGGGCAATGACGATGGTGGTGCGGGTTTTCATCAGCTCGTCGAGGGCCTTCTGCACCAGCGTTTCGCTTTCTGCATCCAGCGCCGAGGTCGCTTCGTCTAGCAGCAGGATTGGCGCATTGCGCAGGATGGCGCGGGCGATGGCGATGCGCTGGCGCTGGCCGCCGGAAAGCGTCACACCGCGCTCGCCCACCTGCGTATCGTAACCATCGCCGAGACGCTCGACGAAGCTGTCGGCCTGCGCGGCGATGGCGGCGGCGCGCACCTCCTCGCGTGTCGCTTCGGGCCGGCCAAAGGCGATATTGTCGTGGATGGAGGAGGCGAAGATCGCGACATCCTGCGGCACGATGGAAAGCCGCGCGCGCAGATCGGCTAGGCTGACGTTGCGAATATCCATGCCGTCGATGGTGATGCGGCCCTGCTGCGGATCGTAAAACCGCATCAGCAGGGAAAAGACCGTGCTTTTGCCGGCACCGGAAGGGCCGACGATGGCAACGGTTTCGCCGGCAGCGATCTTGAAGGAGAGGCCGGAGACAATCGGCCGCCCTGTTGCGAGCGGATAGACGAAATCGACATTGTCGAATTCCGTTTCGCCCCGCGGTGGTTGCGGCATGGCATCGGGGGCTGCCGGCTCTGCAACGGGTGAGCGTTCATTCAGCAGCTCGGAAAGCCTTTCGGCCGCGCCGCCCGCCTGGGCGAGTTCGCCCCAGACTTCCGAAAGCTGGCCGAGGCCGCTGGCTGCGATGACGGAATAAAGCACGAACTGGCCAAGCGTACCCGCCGTCATGCTGCCCGACAGAACGTTCTGCGCGCCATACCAGAGAATGCCGACAACGCTGCCGAAGACGAGAGCGATGGCGACAGCGGTAAGAATGGAACGGGCACCGATCGCCGCCCGCGCGCCCTGATAGGCGGCTTCTACGGAGGCGCCGTAACGGGCATTCGCCAGTGCCTCGGCATTGAAGGATTGCACGGTGCGGCTTGCTGCGATCGTTTCGGAAGCATAGGCGGCGGAATTGGCCAATGTATCCTGCGTGATGCGGGAGCGGGCGCGAACGGATCGTCCAAAGGCGATCAATGGAAAAACGATGAAGGGAATGGCAAGCAGTGCGAGGCCGGAAAGGCCGGGACTGGTATAGATCATCATCGCCACGGCACCACAGCACATGATGATGTTGCGCAGCGCCACCGAGGCGGAAGAGCCGAAGGCGGAGCGGATCTGCACCGTGTCAGCGGTCAGCCGCGAAGTGAGTTCGCCGGAACGGTTGGTATCGAAAAACTGCTGGGACAGGGTGGTGAGGTGGGCAAAGACATCGCGGCGGAGATCGGCAACGACCCTTTCGCCGATAGTCATCACGTAATAATAACGCATGGCGCTGGCGAGCGCGAGGACAACGGCAATCGCCAGAAGCATGGCGAAATAGCTGTTGATCATGCCGCCATCCGGCGTCTGAAAGCCGTGATCGATGATGCGGCGGACGGCAAGCGGCAGGGCCAGTGTTGTGGCGGAGGAAAGCACAAGCGCAAAAAGGGCTGCCGCCATCAGGCCGCGATAGCGCCTGAGATAGGGAAACAGGCTAAGAAGCGGTTTCAGGCTTCTCTGTTTTGCCACTTTCTGCGCTTCTATATCTGCCACGTCCCGTATGCTCCTCGTTCCACGCCGTTTTCGGCCTTTTGTGGGCGAATTTCCGATGTTCGGTAAAATTCCCGCCCCTTTGGCCATCTCCTTTCACAAGGGGATAGCAGGCTCTTGTTATCTGGGCGACCTTCATGTATAGGCTCCGCATCGAATTGGGAAGCCATAGCCCATCTGGTCTATGGCTTCATTTATTGAAATGGCTCAGTTGACGCAATTGCGGCAAATGGACCGCACGTCACTTAACCAGGAAGATTGTCATGAAGGCTGATATCCATCCCGATTATCACACGATCAAGGTGGTCATGACCGATGGCACCGAATACGAAACCCGCTCTACCTGGGGTTCGGAAGGCGCCGTCATGAACCTTGAAATCGACCCCAAGTCCCATCCGGCATGGACGGGCGGCAACCAGCAGCTTATGGACCGCGGTGGTCGCGTTTCCAAGTTCAACAAGCGTTTCGGCGGCCTCGGCCTCTGATCCCCTTGTGGACGGATCATTTAAAAAAGCCCGGCTTTGCCGGGCTTTTTTGTTGCCTCGTCCCGCCTGGCTTGTTGCCATTACAATATCTTTCTGTATGGCGACCCTCGTTCTCATGTTCCGCTTCGGCCTGGCACTAATCGGCGCAGGCAGCGGCTCTGGCGGCGTCATCGTGGATATATGCCGGAGAGTAGTCATCGAAACATCGGTCGATTCTCTCGTTGGCGTCCCAAAGTGGTTTTCCATAAATATAGACAGAAACGAGCAGCGCCGATAAAGACGCGATTGAGATATACTTTAGGGTCCTCATCCTTTCCCTCTTTAGGTGTGCCGGTAAGCTGAAATACACATAAAAAATTGAATACCAATCTCACGTATTTATTTGAATCTGGGCAATACTTGGGTGGCAGCGACTGCTTTGCCATCGCAAACAAAAAAGCAGGCCCGTGAGCCTGCTTTCAAGTTGTCCGGATAATGTCGTCTTTTCTCAGTTGATCGAGAAAGCCGTGCGCAGCAGGTTGAGCTGCGCCTGCACGCTGTTTTCGTTGTCCGGCACCTTGGCGGCTTCGGACGGGCGATAGATTTCGCGGTCGAGCAGGGCGATGCGGTTCTGAAGACGCAGCGAGCGCTCGATGAGGTCGCGGAAGGATTCAGGCAGGTCGTTCCAGCCGGGCGCGTTGCGGTCGACATTAAAGCTGTCGAGACGTACCTTGTTCTTTTCGCTCAGAACCTGATCGCGCGTCATCTCGCCATTGTTGACGGCGCGCTGCAGAAGCAGCCAGGAGGCCATCTGCATCAGGCGGGTGGTGAGGCGCATCGATTCTGCCGCATAGAGGACCGATGCCATGCGCGGCAGAACCTTGGAGGCTGCGCGGCCGGCGCCGTCGAGATAACTTGCCGTCTCCTCAACCAAGGTCATGCCTTCGGTATAGAGGGTCTTGAACTGGTTGGAAGCAGCCGCGCGACCCGCAAAGCTTATGGTATTTAAAACCTGTTCCGACATTTTCTTTAAATCCCTGCTCACGCACCACACTGTCAGGCAACGACGACCCGGATATTTTGTTCCGGTCTTTAGTGTTTTCAGGATGGTATCTTTACCCGAAATGCGCAAGGCAATTATTAAAGAAGGGTTAATACCCACAGTTTTACAGAATCCGCAGGGCGGCAAAAAAAGAGCCGCGAAAGCGGCTCTCAAGGTAAAACAGGGAGAAAAATCAGACCAATTCGCCGTATGGAGAAGATGCCTGAGGTCCAGAAGAACTGGACATGTATAGTAATCTCTCAGAAAGCTTAATTTTTGGTTAATGGTAAACGAAAGACTGCGCCAGGATCTTTATTTTAAGACGCTGTCGGGGCGCCTTAACCAGCATTGGAAGACGTGCAGCCCGTATCTATTCTGAGGCGCGCATCAGGATCGGAAGAGATTCTCCGCCGCCAGCCGGCCGGCGGATTTGCGTTTCCTCTCCTCCTCAAGTCGGGCGATTTCGGCTTGCAGGAGGTCAATGCGGCTGCTCAGCTCGTCCACCGAAAGAAGGCTGAGATCGCCGCCGATCTCGTGTGCCACGGGTTTTTGCGGGCGGTCGTCGTCAAAGAGGCTCATATGCCTGCTCCTTTTTCCACATAGTCGCCATCCTCCTCGGAATATTGCGGCGCGCGCGGGTCAAGTGCAATACTTTCCGGCGTGACGAGTGGCGAGGGCGTCGTCGGCATCATGGTCGAGAAATTGTCCTTTTCCTCGGTGGAAAGGGCGGCGCGCTGGCGACTTCTGATGATGGCATAAGCGGTGATCAGCAGATGCGCCACCGCCGTCACCAGAAACAGCGCATAGGGGCCGGAGTAGGTCATGATCGTGCCGCCGAGCGTCGGGCCGATAATGGTGCCGATGCCATAAAGCAGCAGCAGGCCGCCGGAGACCTTGACGAAATCTTCCGATGCGGCGAAGTCATTGGCATGCGCCACGGCGATGGGATAAAGCGCGTTGGCGGCGGCGCCATAAATGGCGATCATGGAAATCAGCACATAGACGTCATGTGGCTGCACCAAGGCGACGGCAAGGCCAGCGACGGCGCCAAGCCCGGCGAGGCCAGCCAGCACGTAACGGCGGTCTATCCGGTCCGAAAGCCTGCCCGCCGGAAATTGCGCCAGCGCACCGACGAAAATCGTGACGGAGACCATGATGGCGATCATGGTCGGGTCGAGACCTGCCCTTGCGCCGAAGACGGCGCCGAGCGTGCCGTAAGCACCATTGGCGATGCCGATCATCAGGATACCGACGAAGGAGACCGGCGAGTTGCGGTAAAGGGCGGGCAGATCCAGCTTGACCTTTTGTAACGGCTGGGGACTGGCGGCCTTGGAAAGCGTGGCCGGCAGAATGGCGATGCAATAGATGATGCCGCAAATCATGAACAGCGATGTATTGCTGATATCGCCCATCGGCACGATCATCTGTCCCGCGACGACGCCGAGCAGCGTGATGGCGATATAGAGCGAAAAGATCATGCCACGGCTCTCATTGGTGGCGCGCTCGTTCAGCCAGCTTTCAATGATCATCGAGGTGCCGGCCGTGCAGAAACCGGTGAGCGCACGCAGCGCGATCCACGAGGCATCGTCGATGATCAGGCCGGTCATCAGCACCGTCAGGCACACCAGCGCCACGAAGGATCCGAATGCCCGCACATGCCCCGCGCGGCGGACGATGGCGGGCGCCACAAAGCAGCCGATGACGAAACCCGCCGCCCAGGAGGTGCCGAGAAAGCCCAGAGTTTCGTTGGAATAACCTTCCGCCGAACCGCGCACCGGCAGGATGAGGCCCTGCAGGCCGTTGCCGAGAAAAAGAAACAGAGTGCTGGATAAAAGAGCGAATACGGGTAGAAGATTTCTGCTCATGAAGACACTCTCATGCGTTCGGCGGACGGTCGGACAGGCCATTGAACGGGGTTACCCGAATGAGTTGCACTCTTCTGGTGAACGGTAAAAATGTCCAGCCTGTGACGATGCAGAAATAAAGAAAAGGCTCAATAAATGACGAAGGCAATCGGCCTTTTTTTACTGCTGGCCATGATGGTCCAGATCATCCGGCCTTTGGGCCTGCCGGGCCTGAAAAAAAGAGGCGATTGCTGGAAGATTGCGGTTGCCGCCTTTGTCATCTGGTCGGCGACGCTGCTCTTGCGGCCATAGGCCGGAACAAAAGCGGGTGGCGAAACCGCGCATGGCCTTTGCCATTGGTTCCAAAGAAAAAGCCGCCCGGAAGGGCGGCTTCATTTTAGCGCATGTCTGCGGCGAAAGCCTCAGGCTGCCTTTTCGAGTTCCTGTTTCCAGTTGCCCTTGGCGGCAAGGCTGTTCATGGCGGCGCGGTGCGTGAAGGCGCGCTGGCCGGCGGCGACATTTTCCTGCTTGCCGCCCCAGGTCTTGAGAGCGGTATCCTGAAGGGCGCGGCCGTAGGAATAGGTCAGCGACCAGGGCAGGTTGTAACCGGCATTCATGGCGGAGAGATGAGCCGTCGCCTCTTCGGAGGACTGGCCGCCGGAAAGGAAGGCAATGCCAGGAACGGCGGAAGGAACGGTGGCCTTCAGAACCTTCACGGTCTTTTCCGCCACTTCCTCGACGGACGCCTTGCGGGCGTTCTTGCCGTCGATGATCATGTTCGGCTTGAGGATCATGCCTTCAAGGTTGACGCGGGCGTCGAACAGATCGGCGAACACGGTCTGGAGAACCCATTGCGTGACTTCCGCACAACGATCGATGTCATGCGTGCCGGGCTCGCCGTCCATCAGCACTTCAGGCTCGACGATCGGCACGATATCGGCCTGCTGGCAGAGAGCTGCGTAACGGGCGAGCGACTGGGAGTTTGCCTTGATCGAACCCCAGCTCGGGCGCTGTTCACCAATGGTGATGACGCCGCGCCATTTGGCGAAACGGGCGCCCGCCTCGTGATATTTGCGCAGGCGCTCGTAAAGACCGTCAAGGCCTTCGGTGATGAATTCATGCGGGTGGAAGGCCATCGGCTTGGCGCCGATATCCACCTTGATACCCGGCAGGCTGCCGGCTGCCTTGATGATGTCCACGAAAGGCGTGCCATCGGCGGCCTTCTGGAACAGGGTCTCTTCGTAAAGGATGACGCCGGAAATGTATTTCTTCATGGCGTCGTCGGCGCGGAACAGCATCTCGCGATAGTCGCGACGGGCGGTCTCGGTGGACTCCAGATTGATACTGTCGAAACGCTTCTTGATCGTTCCTGTGGATTCGTCGGCGGCAAGAAGGCCCTTGCCGTCGGCGACCATCTTGATTGCAATGTCTTCGAGACGTTCGGTCATTTGCTATTCTCCCAAGGCACAATAAATTCCCGATAACAGAAGTTCCAGGGCAGGGAAATGGCACGCTAACTCATTGAAACGATTGAAATGATTTCAATCGTTTGAAACTTTTTATCAAGGTGCCGCTTACCAAAAAGCAAGGCCGGACAAGCATGGCTTGTCCGGCCTCGTGTCAGGCAAGTGGAAGAAGTTTACTTGGCGGCGGCAAGGATGGCAACGCCCGGCAATTCCTTGCCTTCCATCCATTCGAGGAAGGCGCCGCCAGCCGTCGAAACGTAGGAGAAATCCTCGGAAACCCCGGCATGGTTGAGTGCTGCAACGGTGTCACCGCCGCCGGCGACGGAGACGAGCTTGCCGGCCTTGGTGCATTCTGCCGCATGTTTTGCGGCAGCCACGGTCGCCGCGTCGAAGGGCTCGATTTCGAAGGCGCCGAGCGGGCCGTTCCAGACCAGCGTTTCCGCGCGGGAAATCCAGGCCTTGATGCTTTCAACCGATTTCGGGCCGACATCGAGAACCATGGCGTCGGCGGGAATGGCGTTGATGTCGACGACTTCATTGGCGGCACCCGCCTTGAATTCGCGGGCGACCACGCCGTCTTCCGGCAGGACGATCGCGCAGCCGGATGTCGCGGCCTCGATCATGATCTGCTTTGCGGTTTCTGCCAGATCATGCTCGCAGAGCGACTTGCCGACCTGCGCGCCGCGGGCGGCGAGGAATGTATTGGCCATGCCGCCGCCGATGACGAGGGCATCGACCTTCTTGACGAGGTTCATCAGGAGGTCGATCTTGCTCGAAACCTTGGCGCCGCCGACGATGGCGACGACCGGGCGCACCGGCTGGCCGAGGCCCTTTTCCAGCGCCTCAAGCTCGGCCTGCATGGTGCGGCCGGCATAGGCGGGCAGGTGGCGGGCGAGACCCTCGGTGGAAGCATGGGCGCGGTGCGCGGCGGAGAAGGCGTCGTTCACATAGATATCGCCGTTGGCGGCGAGGGCCTCGACGAAAGCGGGATCGTTCTTTTCCTCACCCTTGTGGAAACGGGTGTTTTCCAGCAGCAGGATATCGCCATCATTCAGTTTTGCGACCGCATCCGCCGCCGCCGCGCCGATGCAATCGGCTGCGAAGGAAACGGCGTGATCCAGCACCTCTTCGACGGCGGGTACGATCTGGGAAAGCGACATGTCCGCCACCGGCTCGCCCTTGGGGCGACCGAAATGGGCGAGCAGAATGACTTTCGCACCCTTTCCGGACAGTTCCAGAATGGTCGGCGCAACACGTTCGATACGGGTCTTGTCCGTCACTTTCCCATCCGCGACCGGCACGTTGAGATCAACGCGGAGGAGGACGCGTTTTCCGGCAATGTCGTTAAGGTCGTCGAGGGTCTTGAAAGCGGGCATAGGTCGATCCTGATGTTGTTGCGAGTTCGGCACGGACCATACTATGCCTGAATGCCGACGCAAGCCGGTCAGGCGTCATTTTCTCGCACTGTATTGGCAGGGGCGGGGATGCCTTCTTCGGTGTCGGCGGGCTGCTGTTGGCGCCTCTGCGCCAGATAGTTGCGCACGCGGCCGAGAATTTCCGAAAAGCTGATGAAGATCGGCAGGCTGGTTGCCGGCTCCACCGGCTCGAGGGAAATGCCGACGCCGGTAATTGCCTCATGCTCGTCGAGTGTGCGGACAATCAGGACGATGGAGCCAAGGCGCACGCGGTCGGCATAATCGGCCTTTCCGGCAAGGCGTGCCTCGATAAGTTCGGCGACGCTCATCGCCAGTTCGGCGGGAGAAAGCAGGCCGGGACCATAGGCCGCGTCCAGCTCCTTTGCCGGACGGGCGGGCGAGATCGCGAAGGTGCCGAAGAAATCGGCGTCGTCATCGGCAACCGGCAGTGCGCTTGCGAACAACCGATCGATCAGGCGGGTATAGCCGGGCGCGATGAAAAGGTAGACGAGATCGTTTTCCCGCAGCCGCCCGGCATATTGGTAGCGGATCGACTTGCCGTCGCGCACAACCAGTGACGGCATGGCCCAGCGCGGAATCCGTTCGCCCTGCATGATGGCGCTGCCCTTGGCGACGCGGTAGGAAATCAGCTCGTGATTGGCGGTGCCCGGAAGATCGACCTCCAGCTTGTCCACCTCGCCCATGCGCGGCGGCACGATCAGCCCGAGCCTTGTGGCCACCGGCTTGATGGTCCAGCCCTGCACCAGAAGCGACACCAGCACGATGATGAAGGCGGCATTGAAATAGATCTGCGCATCGTCGAGCCCACCGAGAATCGGCATGATGGCGAGCAGGATCGAGACGGCGCCGCGCAAGCCCACCCAGGCCACGAAGGATGTTTCCTGCTGGGTATAGTTGAAGGGCATGAGACTAAGCCAAACCGCGAGCGGGCGGGCGACGAAGATCAGGAAAAGTGCCAGCAGCACGGCGGGAATGGCGATCGCCGGAAATTGCGACGGGGTGGCGAGGAGACCGAGCATCAGGAACATGATGATCTGGGCAAGCCATGTCAGCCCCTCGTGGAAACGGCGGATGGTCTCCTTGGCGAAGATCCTGCGGTTGCCCGCAACGATGCCCGCCACATAGACCGCCAGAAAGCCGCTGCCGCCGATTGCCCCGGTAGAGGAAAAGACGAGCAGCGCCAGCGCCAGCACGAAGATCGGCGCCAGTCCACGGTCGGCGGCGAAACGGTTGACGACGGTGGCGATCATGACGCCACCGAGCAGGCCGAGCACCAGGCCAAGGCCCATTTCCTCGATGAAAAGCAGCAGGAAACCGCCGTCGATGCCCGCCAGCCCCTGACCCTTGGCGATGATTTCGACGAGCGCGACGGTGAGGAAGATGGCCATCGGATCGTTGGTGCCGGATTCCACTTCCAGCGTCGAGCGGACCTGATCGCGGATGTGAATGCCGCCGATGCGCAGCAGGAAGAAGACGGCCGCCGCATCGGTGGAGGCGACGATGGCGCCGAGCAGCAGGCCCTCCAGCCAGGAGAGCCCGAGCAGCAGGGCAGCCGCACCCGCGAAGAACACGGATGTGAGGATGACGCCGACGGTGGCGAGCGCGACGGCGGGTGCTGCGGAAAGCCGGAAGGATTGTATCGACGTGCCAAAACCGGAATCGAAAAGAATGACGGCAAGCACAAGCGAGCCGAGCATATAGGCGAGTGGATTGTTGGTGAATTCGATGCCGAGGCCATCCACGCCCGCGGCAAGGCCGATCATCAGGAACAGCAGCAGCAGCGGCGCGCCGAAGCGGAAGGCGATGAGGCTGGAAAAGGCTGCGACGAGAACCAGAACGGTTGCCACCAGCAACAGAAGATAAAATGATTCCACGTCCACCGCCTCATTCGAACCGCTTTGATCGCCGCAATCGCCGCTCTGCGCGTCTGCAGTCAATGCGCCACGGGTTGCGGTCTGTCAGCGCTGTCTGGGTGGCGTTGAAAGGCGACGCAAGGCGGGGTGTATCGAATGATACGGCAGGGCCGAAGTGCATTGCGCACGACCGTTATCCCTATGTTTCTTGTCCGTCTCAAAATGGACCAGACAAAGGCAGGAAATGGGAATTTTTTCGGCGTGCGAGTGAAAACGGAGACAGCGCGCAGCGTGGCGGATGTGGCTCTGAAACAATCCGCCTGCCGGTGCTTCAACGTAACATAGAGACAATGCAGCTGCGTTAGTTCTCGCGTCCGAATTGCTTTTCACCATGACCGGAGCGATCGGATGAAACGGATATCTACATTGATTATATTGCTGGCGGCGGGCTCGATTGTTTCGGGCTGCTCGAGCACCGAACAGACGGCTGAAAACATGGCCGCGCAACGCGAACGTTGCCGGGTGTTTGGCTATTACGAAGGCTCGCGGGACTTCGCCGACTGCATGATGAAATTGTCCATGCAGCAAAGCGAACTGAGGCAACAGACTTTCGATACGATCTGGAGCAGCGCCCGCAATTCGGGTCCGGTCATCATTAACAATAGAAAGTAGCGGAGGCGGTTGCCGCATCCGGCCGGCTGGGGGACGGTTTGGTCCGTCTCGCGGCTGCAATGGTTTTCGATCCGAAGCGCCCGTCGCCCTGCTTCTGGATCGGTGCCGGCGGGTTTCCTCGTTTCCGTCGGCATTTTTTACAAATAAAAAGCCGGCAGGATTGCTCCTGCCGGCTTTTTGACGGGACTATGTCCCGCTTTAAATGGTCTTCGCGAAAGCGACGGCCGTGTCCGACATGCGGTTGGAGAAACCCCACTCGTTGTCGTACCAGGACAGAACGCGCACGAACTTGCCTTCCATGACCTTGGTCTGGTCGTTCGCGAAGATCGACGAATGGCTGTCATGGTTGAAGTCGCGGGAAACCAGCGGCTCGTCGGTGTAACCGAGAATGCCCTTCAGCTTGCCATCGGCGGCGGCCTTGATCGCTTCGTTGATTTCCGCAACCGTCGTGTCGCGCTTGGCGATGAACTTGAAGTCGACGACCGAAACGTTCGGGGTCGGAACGCGGATCGACGTGCCGTCCAGCTTGCCCTTGAGGTGCGGCAGAACGAGGCCAACGGCCTTGGCGGCGCCCGTCGAGGTCGGGATCATGGACAGGGCTGCGGCGCGGGCGCGGTACAGATCCTTGTGCATGGTGTCCAGCGTCGGCTGGTCGCCCGTGTAGGAGTGGATCGTGGTCATGAAACCATGATCGATGCCGACAACGTCATCGAGAACCTTCACGACCGGCACGAGGCAGTTGGTGGTGCAGGACGCGTTGGAAATGACCAGATGGTCCTTCGTCAGCTGGTCGTGGTTCACGCCGAAAACGACGGTCAGGTCAGCGCCGTCAGCCGGAGCGGACACGATGACGCGCTTTGCGCCGGCCGTCAGGTGGGCAGCGGCCTTGTCACGGGCGGTGAAGATGCCGGTGCACTCGAGCGCGATGTCGACGCCCAGTTCCTTGTGCGGCAGCGTTGCCGGATCGCGAACGGCCGTTACCTTGATCGGCTTGCCGCCGCCAACGATGATCGTGTCGCCTTCGACCTTCACCTCGGCCGGGAACTTGCCGTGGATCGAATCGTAACGCAGCAGGTGGGCATTGGTTTCAACCGGGCCGAGGTCGTTGATGGCAACGACTTCGATATCGGTGCGGCCGGATTCGACGATGGCGCGCAGAACATTGCGGCCGATGCGGCCGAAGCCGTTAATGGCAACTTTTACAGTCATTTACAGTCTCCCGAACAAGAATGGGCGTGGTCTTTGCTGAATGGTGAGGGCCTGGGAAGCCCTCACGCAAGTTTTGCCTCGACTGCGGCGACGACGGCTTCCGCCGTGATGCCGAAGTGCTTGAAGAGATCCTTCGCCGGCGCAGAGGCTCCAAAGGAGTGCATGCCGACGAAAGCGCCGTCATTGCCGATGAAGTAATCCCAGCCCTGGCGGATGGCGGCTTCCACCGCGATCTTGACCGGAGCCTTGCCGATGATGGCGTTGCGATAGGTTTCCGGCTGCTCCTTGAAGAGTTCGAAGCAGGGAACGGAGACGACGCGGGTGGAAACACCCTGGTCCTTCAGCGTTGCGGCAGCCTTCAGCGCCACTTCGACTTCCGAACCGGAAGCGAAGATCGAAACCTTGGCGTCGCTTGCGGATACGAGTTCGTAAGCACCGTAAGCGGAGAGGTTCTTTTCTTCATATTCCTTGCGCGAAGGCGCGAGGTTCTGGCGGGTAAGCGCCAGCGCGGACGGACGATGCTTCTGCTCAAGGGCGAGCTGCCAGCATTCCGCCGTTTCGGTCTCATCCGCCGGGCGGAAGACGAGCAGGTTCGGAATGGCGCGCAGTGCTGCGATCTGTTCGACCGGCTGATGGGTCGGGCCGTCTTCGCCGACACCGATGGAATCATGGGTCAGAACGTGGACGACGCGGATACCCATAAGCGCGGCAAGGCGGATCGACGGACGGCAATAGTCCGAGAAGATCAGGAAGCCGCCGGCATAGGGGATAAGACCGCCATGCAGTGCGATGCCGTTCATCGCCGCAGCCATGCCGTGCTCGCGGATGCCGTAATGCAGGTAGCGGCCTGAGAAATCCGTCGGGGTGATGGACTTCATCTGGCTGGTCTTGGTGTTGTTGGACGGCGTCAAGTCGGCCGAACCACCAACGGTTTCCGGCAGGATGCCGTTGATGACTTCGAGCGCATCCTCGGAAGCCTTGCGGGTGGCAACCGTCGGGTTGTTCTCGATGATCTTCTTCTTGAAGGCATCGATGGCGCTGTCGAAGTTGCCGGGCAGGTCGCCGGCGAAACGGCGCTTGAACTCTGCCTTCTTGCCGGCTTCAGCGGCTTCGAGGCGGGCTTCCCAGTCCTGGCGGGTCTTGGTGGAGCGCAGGCCGGCAAGGCGCCATGCATCGAGGACATCTTCCGGAATGACGAAGGCTTCGGCTTCCCAGTTCAGGCTCTTGCGGGCAGCGGCGATTTCTTCGGCGCCGAGCGGGTTGCCGTGAACCTTGTGGGTGCCGGCCTTGTTGGGCGCGCCGAAGCCGATCACGGTCTTGCAGGCGATGAAGGTCGGGCGGTCGGATTTCTGCGCGGCTTCGATGGCGGCGGCAATCGCATCCGGATCATGGCCGTCGACGCGGATCGTGTTCCAGTGAACGGCCTGGAAGCGGGCGATCTGGTCGGTGCTGTCGGAAAGACCGACTTCGCCGTCGATGGTGATGTTGTTGTCATCCCAGAACAGAACGAGCTTGTTGAGCTTCAGGTGGCCGGCAAGCGCGATGGCTTCGTGGCTGATGCCTTCCATGAGGCAGCCGTCGCCGCACAGAACATAGGTGAAGTGGCTCTGCAGGTCGGAGCCGAATTCCTCTTCCAGCTTGCGTTCGGCAATCGCCATGCCGACGGCATTCGCGATGCCCTGGCCGAGCGGGCCGGTGGTCGTCTCAATGCCGGTCGCATGGCCATATTCGGGATGGCCGGCGGTCTTGGAACCGAACTGACGGAAACGCTTGATCTCGTCGATCGTCATGTCCTCGTAGCCCGTCAGATAGAGCAGCGAGTAAAGAAGCATCGAACCATGGCCCGCCGACAGCACGAAGCGGTCGCGATCCGCCCAGAGCGGTGCCTTGGGATCGAATTTCAGGTAACGGGTGAAGAGAACGGTGGCGACATCGGCGGCGCCCATCGGCAGACCGGGATGGCCTGAATTGGCCTTCTCCACTGCATCCATGGCAAGAAAGCGGATCGCATTTGCCATCCGGTTGTGTTTGTCGCGAGAAATCATGGCTTTTCCGTCTGTTCCGGGTGAAAGGAGATAGTTTTACGCAACTATCCAAAAAGCGGGTTGATCCATAGCAGGTGAGGCAGGCAAGTCAATAAATCCACGGGCAATTGCGGTTCGCCCAAGGATAAAAATCGTTTAGAAAATCGGCTGTCCCGACAAAAATCGTGCGATATGGGCCGCGCTGCTTCGTTCATCCACAGAGCAAAACGCTTCAATGCACTGGTTTGATTGACGGGATGGTAAATCGGGTAATAACCTCGTGAACGTGGAAAAGGCCTGAAACCGGACGATTCGGCCGGTTGCTTGCGAGTTGGAAAAAACGATGTCGGCTGAGAAGACCGTACAATCTGCGCTGACGGAGCTGAATGCTGCCATCACGAATCTCGAAAATGCCATCGATATGCGTATCGAGCGGCAAAGGGAGACGGGCGAGATCGATAACGAGGTCAAGCGGGTCCATGTCGACCGCGCAAGGCTCGCGCACGAGCTGGATCAGGCCGAATTTCGCGCCAACCGTCTTGAGGAAGTCAATCGCGAGGTTTCCCGCCGGCTGGTGACGGCGATGGAGACGATCCGCGCGGTGCTGGATCGATAGGAGCGGTTTCATGGCGCAAGTCACTGTTATGATCGACGGCAAGGCCTATCGCATGGCGTGCGAGGCGGGGCAGGAAGACCACCTGACCGATCTTGCCACCCGTTTTGATCGTTATGTCGGGCATCTCAAGAGCCAGTTCGGCGAAATCGGCGATCTGAGGCTCACCGTCATGGCCGGCATCATGGTGATGGACGAGCTTTCCGAACTCAATCGCAAGATCGAGAAACTGGAAGGCGAGGTTGCTGCCCTTTCCCACAACCGCGACGGCATGGCCGAGCACAAGGCGAAATCGGACGAGATGGTGGCGCTCGCCATCGGCGATCTGGCCGACCGGCTGAACGGCATTACCGAAAAACTGCTGGCGCGGCCGAAGCCCGCGGCGCATTGATTGCCTGAAGGGTTCTGCGGCGGCAAAATTTCGCGCCGCGCCCTCTGGCGGTTTTCTCCGATCCGTCCTATATCTTGCTAGCGTTCTGCGCTTCCCGACAGGAACCACAATCCCTGGGGCCATACTCGATCCAAAGGGAGCTGTCCCTGGCCAGTCCCGTGGGGCTGGACACACGGTGCCCACCTACTTTTGTAGGCACCCAGGATCGTAAATCTCCATCGGTCGCCGTGGATCGCGCTTGAAGTTTCGGATCACCCGCCGATGCTTCTCCTGACCTTTAATATTGTCGACAGTCATTTTCATCGCTGCCGGAGGCGGCTTTTTTATACCGTCGTCATTGCAATGGCGGAACAATTGCCTATTATTCGAATTGGTATGTCTGTCATGCCCTTTAAAAAAGGGCGCTGCGGCCAAAACCGCGACGTGCCGTTCAACAGCCCAAAGAGCTAAACTTGTTTACTGAAATTATGATCGTGGTCCTGCTCACCGTATTGAACGGTGTGCTTGCCATGTCCGAGCTTGCCGTTGTCTCCTCCAGACCGGCGAGGCTCAAGGTGCTTGCCGCGCAGGGCAGCAGGGGTGCAACGCTGGCGCTCAGCCTTTCCGAAAATCCCGGACGTTTTCTTTCCACGGTGCAGATCGGCATCACGCTGGTCGGCATCCTTTCGGGCGCCTTTTCGGGCGCCACGCTCGGCGCCCGCTTCACGACCTGGCTTGCCGAGCAGGGCGTGCCCGACCGTGCGGCCGATGCGCTCGGCGTCGGCTCGGTGGTCGTCGCCATCACCTATCTGTCGCTGATCGTCGGCGAACTGGTGCCCAAGCAGATCGCGCTGCGCGACCCGGAAAAGGTCGCGGCCCGCGTTGCGCCCACCATGACGCTGCTGTCCAAAATCGGTGCGCCGCTCGTCTGGCTGCTCGACAGGTCCGGCAAGGCCGTCCTGGCGCTTCTTGGCCATAGCGGCGAGTCCAACGCGTCGGTCACCGACGATGAAATCCGCACGGTTCTGGCCGAAGCCCATAGCGCCGGCGTGATCGAGACCGAGGAATCGGCGATGATCACCAGCGTCATGCGCCTTGCCGACCGCAATGCCCGCGGCCTGATGACGCCGCGCCGTGACGTGGAAGTGGTCGATATCGAAGACAGCGCCGAGGAGATCCGCGAGCAGCTTCGCCAGACGCAGCGTTCGCGCCTGCCGGTGCGCAACGGCGCCTCCGACGAAATTTTGGGCGTGCTTTTCGCCAAGGATGCCTTCGATGCGCTGGCGTCCGGCAAGGAACTCAATATTCGCGAGCTTCTGCGCGAGGTTCCGGTGGTTTCCGACCTGACGAGCGCGGTGGATGTCATCCAGTCGCTGCGCCGTTCCACCGTGCATATGGTGCTGGTCTATGACGAATATGGCCATTTCGAAGGTATCGTCAGCTCGGGCGACGTGCTGGAGGCCATTACCGGCGCTTTCCAGGAAGAAGATGACGAGGAGCCGGCCATGGTCGAGCGTGAGGACGGTTCGTTCCTCGTCGCCGGCTGGATGCCCGCCGACGAATTCGCTTATCGCATGGGTTTCCAGATCGACGAGGATGCCGAATTCGAAACCGTCGCCGGTCTGGTGCTGGACGAGTTCCGCCGCCTGCCGGAACTGGGCGAACATGTGACCCGCAACGGCTGGCGTTTCGAGGTCATTGATCTGGATGGCCACCGCATCGACAAGGTTCTTGTGAGCCGGGCTGCATGATGTCGGGCGATGTTGCGGAAAAGGCCAGACTGCGCGGTGAGCGGCTTGCCGCGCGCGACGCCTTGAGCGAGGCGGATCGCCGGCAAAGAAGTCTGGCCGTCGCGGCCTATGCGGTTTCCGGCATAAATTTCGAGCCGGGAACCATTGTTTCCGGTTTCATGCCCATCCGCACCGAGGTTGATACGCGTCCGTTGATGGATGTCCTGCGCCACAAGGACGGGCGCCTTGTCCTGCCGGTGGTGCTGACACGCGAAACCATCGTGTTCCGGGCGTTTGCCGCGGATGCGCCCCTCGTCAAGACCGGTTTCGGAACGATGGGGCCGGGAGAAGAGGCTGAGGTTCTCGACCCGGATATACTGCTTGTGCCGCTTGCCGCATTCGATGCGGAGGGCCGCCGTATCGGTTATGGTGCGGGGCACTATGACCGCGCCATCGCGCGATTGCATGACAAAGGTCGAAAGCCCGTTCTCATCGGCATCGCCTTCGATTGTCAGGAAGTGCCCTCGGTGCCGGCCGAGCCGCATGACGTGCCGCTGCACGCCGTCCTGACGGAGAGCGGTCTGCGCTGGTTTTCTGAGCCGCCATCGATGCCGGACAATGGGCAAAAGGCGCTTTAGCACTTTTTAAATGACCGCTTACCCGTTAGAGGGAGCGGAATTCAAACAACATGCGCAAGATCGGGGCGGGTGAATGAGGCTTCTTTTTCTCGGAGATATGGTTGGCAAGACCGGACGCACGGCGGTCTGGGAGCGATTGCCGGGGCTTATTTCCGATCTGAAGCTCGATTTTGTCATCGTCAACGGTGAAAACGCCGCCGGCGGTTTCGGCATCACCGAGGATATCTATCTCGAGACCATCAATGCCGGCGCCGATGTGGTGACGACCGGAAACCATGTCTGGGATCAGAAGGAGGCCGTTTCCTTCTGCGAGCGGCACGACCAGTTCCTGCGGCCCGCCAATTATCCGGACGGCACGCCGGGCAAGGGCTCGGGCATTTTTTATGCCCGCAACGGCGCGCGTATCCTCGTCGCCAACATCATGGGCCGGGTGTTCATGCACCCGGAACTGGACGATCCTTTCAAGTCGGCGGAAAACATTCTTGCGGCCTGTCCGCTGAAGGAACAGGCCGACGCCATCATCTTCGACTTCCACGCCGAGGCGACCAGCGAGAAACAGTGTTTCGGCCATTTCGTCGACGGCCGCGCGAGCTTCGTCGTTGGCACCCACACCCATGTTCCGACGGCGGATGCGCAAATCCTCAACGGCGGCACGGCATATATGTCTGATGCCGGTATGTGCGGTGACTATGACAGCTCGCTTGGCATGGAGAAGGAAGAGCCGATCAACCGCTTCATTTCCAAAATGCCGAAGGGCCGTTTCGAGGCCGCAAGCGGGCCGGCGACGATCTGCGGCGTCGGTGTCGAAATTTCCGATCGCACCGGGCTTGCGGAAAAGATCGCGCCGCTTCGCATCGGCCCGCGTCTTTCGGAAACATTGCCCTCCTTCTGGGCCTGAACGTCTGCCGGAAGCGTTCACAATGACGAGAGTGTGAGCATTCCGCCGTTCTTGTAACTGGACGCCCCGCAAAACCTGCCTCATCCTCTCAACCTTCGCAAGTTCAGGGGAGTGGCATGATGCTGCGCGTGCTAATGCTTGCAATGACCGGGCTGATCGCCTGTGCGGGAGCCGCCTTTTCCCAGACGGAAAGCCGGCCTCCCGTCAGCCAGTGCCAGGCGATTGCCCGCAATATTCCCGGTGTCACGTTCGCGAGCTTCAATCAGCCCGGTGTCCAGCTTGCCCAGGCGGCGGCGAAGGAAGAGGTGAAGATCAGCTTCATCGGCCATTCCACCTATCTGATCGAAAGCCCCGGTGGCGTGACGATCGCCACCGACTATAATGGCGTCTACCGTCCGCCCGTCACGCCGACGGTGGTGACGATGAACCGGGCCCACTCCACCCATTTCACCCTCAATCCGGATTCGGCCATTCAATATGTCCTGCATGGCTGGAGCGATACGCCGGGAGAAAAGGCCGAGCACAAGGTGCTGGTGGGCGACGTCTATATCCGCAACGTCGCGACCGACATTCGCAACCGCTGGGGCGACTACGAATCCTTTCAGGAAAACGGCAATTCCATCTTCATCTTCGAGGTTGCGGGCCTCTGCATCGGTCACCTCGGCCATCTGCATCACGAGCTGACGGATACACATTATGCCGAGATCGGGCGTCTGGATGTGCTGATGGTGCCGGTGGATGGCGGCCTGACCATGGGGGCTGACAGCATGAGCCGGGTGGTCAAGCGCCTGCGCTCGGCGCTGATCCTGCCGATGCATCGCACCGGGCCGCCGCTCGAACAGTTTCTGACGATGTTCGGTGAGAATTTCCGGATTGCCTATGCCGGCGATCCGGTGATCCGGGTTTCGATGAGAAACCTTCCCCGCCAACCGCAGATACTGGTGCCGAAAGGCATGTAGCTGGCAACCGGCGACGAGGCCGGGAGAGATGCTGGTCGGGCATCACGATCAGGCAAAGGTGAGGTGCTGGCGCACGCCGACATCAGGCGTCTTGTCGTCCGACATGTTGGCCTTGGCGATTTCCCAGCCGAATTTGAGCGTGCTGTCGGTCGAGGCCCAGATTTCGGCGTCATCGACATGAAGCGCGAGCATGGCGAGTTGCGGATCGACTTTGCCGTGCTCGTACCAGGCAGCGGTGACGGAATTCCAGTATTCGTCGATCTTTGCCCTGTCGTCACGGGCTTCCAGAATGCCGAAGAGGCAGGCGTGGTAATCATGATCCTTGCCGACGAGGCAGAAATGCGCGCGGGAACCGGACTTCAGTGATTTTACGAGATGGGCGTCTTTTTTCGAGAAAAACCAGATGGTGTTGGTCCTGGGGTCGGCATGCGGCGCCATTGGTTGCATATGGTTGTGCAGGCCCTCGAGGCCGAGCATCCCGGCATGGACAGAGTTCACCTCGTCCCAGAGCTGGCGGGCCGGGGTTTCTCTTGCTTCAGTCAGGCTGACCATGTGTTTTCTCCTTCCGGTTTGATACGGCGGCGGAGCGGGTGAACAGGGCCGGCTCCTTCGCGTTCATGACCAGAACGAGAAGCGGATAAATCAGTTCCTTCCATCGTTGCGGCAAGAGAAAGCGCCTGCGGGCTTGAACGATGCGCTTATCGCACTTATAAGGCCCGCAATCTCCAAATTAAGACAATCGGGTTTTCCATGGCTGGTCATTCACAGTTCAAGAACATCATGCACCGCAAGGGCAAGCAGGACTCCGTACGGTCCAAAATGTTTTCCAAGCTTGCGCGTGAAATCACCGTTGCGGCAAAGTCGGGCATGCCCGACCCGAACATGAACGCGCGCCTGCGTCTGGCAATCCAGAACGCCAAGGCCCAGTCCATGCCGAAGGACAATATCGAGCGCGCGATCAAGAAAGCTTCCGGTGCAGACAGCGAAAACTACGATGAAGTCCGTTACGAGGGTTACGGCCCGGGTGGCGTGGCTGTCGTCGTCGAGGCCCTGACCGACAACCGCAACCGCACCGCCTCCAACGTACGCTCCATCTTCACCAAGGCAGGCGGCGCGCTCGGCGAAACCGGCTCGGTATCCTTCTCCTTCGACCGCGTTGGCGAGATCGCCTACAAGGCCGAAGTCGGCGATGCCGACAAGGTCATGGAAGCGGCTATTGAAGCCGGTGCCGATGATGTCGAATCGTCTGAAGACGGCCACACCATCATCTGCGGTTTCGAAGCGATGAATGAGGTTTCCAAGGCGCTGGAAGGCGTGCTGGGCGAAGCCGAAAGCGTGAAGGCCATCTGGAAGCCGCAGAACACGGTGCCTGTGGATGAAGAAAAGGCGCAGTCGCTGATGAAGCTCATCGACAACCTCGAAGATGATGACGACGTACAGAACGTCTATTCCAACTTCGAAGTTTCCGAAGAAATTCTCGCCAAGCTTTCCGCCTGACGTTTGATATTCCAAGAAAAAGCCCCGGCAGCCACATGGCTCCGGGGCTTTTTGTTTAAAGCGCTTCCAGGAAATGCGAAAAGTCTAGGCGGCCTTCCTGATGGAGGTTCGCACGTCGGCGAAAATCTCCACGGAACGCAGCCGCTTTTCGATATCGTGGATCGGCATCGAGACGATCAGCTCATCCGCCTGCGTTTCGGCCAGAAAACCGTCGAGATGGCGCTCGATCGTCTGGGGTGAACCAACAGCGGCGAAACGCAGCGTGTGTTCGACGGAGAAACGTTCCATCTCGTTCCAGTAATCGTCCATGCTGTGCACCGGTTTCGGAAACTGGGTGCGCACATTGCGCCGCAGATTGACGAATTGCTGCTGGGACGAGGTGAAGAGATGCTGCGCCTCTTCGTCGGTCTCGGCGCCGACACCCATCACACCCACCATCACATAGGGCTTGTCCAGCACCTCGGAAGGCTGGAACCGCTCGCGATAGATGTGGATCGCCTCCATCAGCATATCAGGGGCAAAATGCGAGGCGAAGGAATAGGGCAGGCCGAGCGCTGCGGCCAGATGCGCGCTGTAGGTGCTGGAGCCGAGCAGCCAGAGCGGCACGTTGGAATTCATGCCGGGCACGGCCAGGATCGCCTGATCCGGCTGCGGTGGGCCGAGGTAACGCTGCAGTTCGATGATATCCTGCGGGAAATTTTCCGCGCCGGCATCGAGGTTGCGGCGCAGGGCTCGTGCCGTGCGCATATCGGTTCCCGGCGCGCGGCCGAGACCGAGATCGACGCGGCCCGGCAGAAGTGCTGCAAGTGTGCCGAACTGCTCGGCAATGACGAGCGGTGAGTGGTTGGGCAGCATGATGCCGCCGGAACCGACACGGATATGTTTCGTCGCAGCACCCACATGGGCGATGACGAGTGAGGTCGCGGCACTTGCAATGCCCGGCATGCCGTGATGTTCCGCCAGCCAGATGCGGTTATAACCGTGCTCTTCGGCCTTGATGGCCATGCGGCGGGAATTTTCGAGCGCCGCGCTGACGCTCTCGCCTTCGCCGATCGGCGAAAGGTCGAGAATGGAAAAGGGGATCATCGGACGCTCCTGCAGAAGTTTAAGTCTTTGCTGCGGATGTAGGGCGCGTGTCCTGATTTACCAGAGAAGTCGCGCAGAATTGAAGCATGGTTCAAAAAAATTGGGGCCTCCGGAGAGACCCCTGCTTTCGCCTGCCGGTCGCCTCAGCCCGCCCGCCGGAATTGCCTGTTCTCGTGATGCCGCGCCGTTTGTTGCTCCGAGGCCAGCACGAACTCTCCGAGCCTGCCATCCATTTCACCCGCTTCGGAGGCGAGATTGTGAATGGCCGCTGTCGTCTCTTCCACCATGGCGGCATTCTGCTGGGTCATGGTATCGAGGCTGGTGACGGTGCTGTTGATTTCCGAGAGCGTATGCGCTTCCTCGCGGGTGGATTCCATGATCTCCTCGATGCGCGCGCTGATGGTCTGCACATGTTTGCCGATGCCGGTCAGCGAAGCGCCGGCTTTTTCCACCAGCGCCACGCCGGCGGAAACCTCGTCGGTGGAGCGTTTCAAAAGGCTGGTGATTTCTTTCGCCGCGGCGGCCGAACGCTGCGCCAGTTCGCGCACCTCCTGCGCCACGACGGCAAAACCCTTGCCGGCATCACCGGCGCGTGCTGCTTCCACCCCGGCATTCAAGGCAAGGAGATTGGTCTGGAAGGCGATTTCATCGATGACGCCGATGATCTGGTTGATCTGGCGCGACGAGGTCTGGATCGCCTCCATGGCGGCGATGGTCTGTTCCATGACGCGGCTGGATGTGGTTGCCTCCGTGCTGGCGTCGCGCGCGATCCGGGTTGCCTGTTCGGCGCGTTCGATCTGGTCGCGGACGGCCTCGGCAATCGCCTTGATGGCGCTTGCCGTTTCGGTGATGGAAGCCGCCTGCCGCTCGGTGCGTTCCGCCAGCTGATCGGCCCCCACCCGCATTTCCTCGGAGCCGCCACGAACAGCGGCGGAGTTGCCGCCAATCGCCTCCATGGTCTCGCTGAGCCGGGCAAGCGCCGTATTGAAGTTGTGGCGCAGGCTTTCGAGATCATCTGGAAAAACGGTCTCTATGCGATGGGCGAGATTGCCGTTCGCCAGCCGGTCGAGCCCCTCATCCAAAGACTGCACGACCATCTGCAGGGTGCCGGCCTCGGCCTCGCGCTCAGCAAGATGCGCGCGCCGCGCCGTTTCGGCTTCCTCCCGCGTGCGCGATGCGGTCTCTTCCATTTCCCGCTGCAGGATGAGTTTTTCACGGAAACTGCCGAGCGCACGCGCCATCCGGCCGATCTCGTCCCCGCGATCCTGATTGCCGATTTCCATATCGAGACGGCCGGCGGCCACCTCACCGGTTAACCCTGCAAGTTTTTCCAGTGGTGCGAACAGGCGCCGCGCGAAAAAGGCTGTCGCCGCGCACATGGCGGCCAGAACGCAAAGGCCGATCACGGCAAGCGTACCGGCAATCGAGACGGAGCCGGCATTCAACTCGCTGCGCAGCATGCTTTCGACCGCGAGATATTTCTCGCCGGCAAAAGAGAAGGGGCGGGCATAGGCATTGGCCTCGCCATCCGCGCGATTGATCTTGGCAATGGTCATGCCGGTCGCGTTCAGCGCTTCGCCATGAAAACCGTAGACGACAGGGTCGAGGTTCACCAGCTTTTCGCCTTCCACGCCGAGAACCTTGCCATCGGCGGATATGATGGCGGATTGTTCGGAGCTGCCGACCGCGATGCCTTTGGTAAGTATCTGGCCGAAAACGCCCTCCTTGACGCGGAAAAGAACGATGCCCTTGAACGCGCCAAATTTGACGACCGGAACGCCGAAATAAATACCGGCCTCCTTTGTCGCAGCATCGATCCGCAACCCGGAGAAGCTGGTCTGCGCCACATCGTTGACCGCCTTTTCCGCATTCGTCGCGCCGCGCGCAAAGGCTGCGCCAAGGCCGCTTTCCGTCCAGACGCCGGACGTTACGGTTTCTCCGAAAGCCGGTCCTTTCAGATAGGAATAATAGACCGCCCCGGCGGGATCGATGAAGAGGACGTCGCTGAACGGCGTTCCCTTGAGATAACCGGCTATATCCGTCTGGGTCTTTTCATGGGTGGAATAATAAAAGCCGCTCGGGCTTTCCGGCTTGATCAGCTTTTCCCTGTCGCCAAAGGGGTTCTCCTTGACGAAGACGCGCTGCAACTCCGCCTTCGCGTCACCGGAATTTTTCTGCACGGTCGCCCAGCCGCTGCGCATGGAAACGACAGCCATCTGCAGGGCTTCGATCTTGGCAATGGAATCCGCCTGTGTCTTCAGCTGTTCAAGACGCTCCTGAAGCATGTCACCGCGGAAGACGAGAATGCTCTCCGTGGATTTCGACGCCTGTTCTTCCAGAACGCCGCTGCTGCTCTGATAACCGAGAAGCGTGAGAGCCCCGGTCGAGATCGCCATCAGCGCCAGGAAAATGACGAGCACCTTGGTGGATATGGAATGAAAACGGTTCAGCATGGCCGATACAGCCCCCAATGCCGGATCAGTTCCTACGCCATGCATGGATGGCGCCATCGGACGGCTGATATGGCGAAACTATTGTGCTGCGGATCATCATGTCCGCAGCTCCCCTTTTTTGATTTTGTGGAGAACAATGCGGTACGCGGTTTAAGCAGAGGTAAATGCTGCACTGCAAATTTGATGAATGTTGTCGTTTTGTTCACTTATCGCTGGCAGGGTCGCAACCGGAAAGATAAGGTAGCTCATGCAAAAGACGATTCGAATCATCGGCATCGACCCCGGGCTGCGGCGCACCGGCTGGGGTGTCATCGACACCCTCGGCAATAGCCTCAGGTTTGTCGCTTCCGGCACGGTGACGTCGGATGGCGATATGGACCTCGCCTCCCGGCTCTGCCAGCTGCATGACGGGCTGGCGGATATCGTGCATAGCCATCAGCCCGACGAAGCGGCCGTGGAGCAGACCTTCGTGAACAAGGATGCTGTCGCCACGCTGAAACTTGGCCAGGCGCGCGGCATTGCCATGCTGGTTCCGGCGCGCGCCGGATTGCCGGTCTTCGAATATGCACCGAATGCGGTCAAGAAGGCCGTCATCGGCGTCGGGCACGGCGAAAAGCAGCAGATTCACATGATGCTGAAAATCCTGATGCCGAAGGCCGAATTTAAGGGTAACGATGCGGCGGACGCGCTCGCCATCGCCATCTGCCACGCCCATAATCGCGGCGGTGACAGGATGCGGCGGCTCTTGGCGGCCGGTTGAATATAAGTCTCATTGAGCGGGCGGCATCATGATCGGAAAATTGAAGGGCAGCATCGAAGAAATCGGCGCGGATTACGTGCTGGTGGATGTGCATGGCGTCTGTTACGTCGCCTATTGTTCGGCGCGCACCCTGTCGAAAATCGGCTCCGTCGGGGAAGCGGTGGTGCTGTTCATCGAAACCTACGTGCGTGAGGACCAGCTGAAGCTCTTCGGCTTTCTCTCGGCGCTGGAGCGGGAATGGTTCAACCTGCTGCAAAGTGTGCAGGGGGTTGGCTCGAAAGTGGCACTGGCCGTCCTGTCCACGCTTTCTCCTTCGGAACTCGCCAATGCCATCGCGCTTCAGGACAAGGTGATGATTTCGCGCGCGCCCGGCGTCGGGCCCAAGGTGGCGGTGCGCCTCGTGACCGAGCTTCGCAACAAGGCACCCGCCTTTGCCGGAGAGGCCTCTGCCTCCATCGGCCTCAAGCAGGAGCTTGGAGAGGGTGTCGCCTCCGCGCCGGTGGCGGATGCCGTTTCAGCACTCACCAATCTCGGCTATTCGCGCGACCAGGCCGCCAATGCGGTTGCCGCCGCGCTGAAGAATGGCGGGGAGGGTGGCGACAGCGCCAAGCTCATCCGGCTTGGGCTGAAGGAGCTTTCGCGGTAAGGACGGTCTGTCAATCGGACGTAGAGCCCATACATATCCTGAATTTCGTGAAGCGCGTTGTCGCGATAGTCGTGATATAGCGACGGCGGTCACCTGATGAATTTGACGAGAACAATGGAATGCCCTGAATGAGCGATGCGGAAAGATTGATCACCCCCGAAAAGCGCGGCGAGGATATCGACACCACGCTGCGTCCGCAGTCGCTGGATGATTTTACCGGCCAGGCGGAAGCCCGCGCCAATCTCAAGGTGTTCATCGAGGCGGCCAAGAACCGTGGCGAGGCGCTGGACCACGTGCTGTTTGTCGGCCCGCCCGGCCTCGGCAAGACGACGCTGGCGCAGATCATGGCCAAGGAGCTTGGTGTCAATTTCAAGTCCACCTCGGGACCGGTCATCGCCAAGGCGGGCGATCTTGCGGCCCTCCTTACCAATCTCGAGGAGCGCGATGTGCTCTTCATCGACGAAATCCATCGACTCAATCCGGCGGTGGAGGAAATCCTCTATCCGGCCATGGAGGATTTTCAGCTCGATCTGATCATTGGTGAGGGACCGGCGGCGCGCTCGGTGAAGATCGATCTTTCCAAATTCACCCTTGTGGCCGCCACCACCCGTCTAGGCCTGCTGACGACGCCGCTGCGCGACCGTTTCGGCATTCCCGTCCGGCTGGCCTTCTACACGGTCGATGAACTGGAGCGGATCGTCCGGCGCGGGGCGCGGCTGATGGGGCTCAACATGACCGACGAGGGCGCACGCGAAGTGGCAAGGCGTGCCCGCGGCACACCGCGTATTGCCGGGCGGCTTTTGCGCCGGGTGCGCGATTTCGCCGAGGTGGCGCGCGCGGAAGCCGTTACCCGCGAGATTGCCGATGAGGCTCTGACGCGGCTTCTGGTCGACAATATGGGTCTCGACCAGCTGGACATGCGGTATCTCACCATGATCGCCGTCAATTTCGGCGGCGGCCCCGTCGGCATCGAAACCATCGCCGCCGGTCTCTCGGAGCCGCGTGATGCCATTGAGGACATCATCGAACCCTACATGATCCAGCAGGGTTTCATCCAGCGCACGCCGCGCGGGCGCATCCTGACCGCGACGGCCTGGAAACATCTCGGCATGCAGCCACCGAAGGATCTCGAGGCGGCGCAGTTCCGGCTGACGCTGGAGGATGATTGAGAAAAAAGCCGGCATGCCCACGGGGGCCTGCCTATCTGACCGGGCAGGAAGACGGTGCAAAGGTTCTGAACGCAGGCCGGAGCTTGAGCACTCCGATTGAACGAGGCCGGCTTTTTGCAGGATGGAGGAATAGTGATGGCTTACGATCCGCTACGGGTCTTTCGCAAACTCGCGCGCAACAACCGGTTGGCCAATTTCCGGCTGCATCAGGCCTGTCTTCAGCTTCCGCAGGAGGCCTTCATTGCGCGCCGCGTCAGCTTCTTCGCGACGATCCGGGCGACGTTGAACCACATCCATACCGTCGACCGTTTTTATATTGACGCCCTGCAGGGTGGAACGCTCGGCTTTGCCGCCTTTGCGGTAGTGGAGCCCTTCGCCACCATGGCGGCGCTGCACGACGCCCAGACGGAGCTTGACGAGGTGCTGATCGCATTTGTCGATGGGCTCGATGAGGGAGATCTCGCGGCCTCCGTCAATATTCACCGCGGCGCGCGCATCCAGCAGGATCGTTGCGACGATGTCCTCTCCCATCTCTTCCAGCATCAGACGCATCATCGCGGGCAGGTGCATGCGATGCTGTCCGACACTGCGGTAAAACCGCCGCAACTGGATGAATTCATTGTGGGAGATGATGCACAGGCGAGAAAAGTCGAGATGGATGCGTTAGGATGGGCGGAACCCGATTTGATGTTTCCGGCCCGCAGGTCAGTACAATGACGCACGATACGAAAAAACAGGACACCCGCATTCGCATGAAATTCAAGCCGAAGCGCATCTTCCAGATGCGCGTTGCGGGATTGGCGTTTCGTGATGGCCACGTGCTGGTGCACCGGGCGTCGCATGAAAAATTCTGGACATTCCCGGGTGGTCGCGCCGAAATGGGCGAGCGCTCCGAAGAAACGCTGGCGCGGGAAATGGTGGAGGAGCTGGGTGTCGAGGCCAAGGTGGGAAGGCTTCTCTGGGCGGTGGAGAATTTTTTCCACTATGAAGGCAAGGACTGGCACGAACTCGGCTTTTATTATCTGATGGACCTGCCGCAGACGCTGGCCTTTCATCCCACGGCTGTCATTCACCGCGTTCAGGACGGTGATAACGAACTGGAGTTCCGTTGGGTCGAGGCCACGCGACAGGCATTGACGGAGCTTGATATTCCGCCCTATTTCATCGCCGACGAAATAGAACACCTGCCGCAGACCACAAGACACCTCGTCTGGCATGACGGCGATCTGGACGATAAATGACTTCTGCCCCTGAACGCCACATGATCCGGCTGGACCGGAAACCGCAGCTCTTCAGCATGCGGGTTGCGGCGCTGATCTTGCAGAACGATCATCTTCTCGTCCAGCGCGGCACCAAGGACAATTATTGGGCCTTGCCGGGCGGAAGGGCGGAAATCGGCGAAAGCTCCGAAGAAACCATCATCCGCGAGATCGGCGAGGAACTTGAGCGGGATTGCTCGGTCGAGCGCCTTCTCTGGTCGGCCGAAAACTTTTTTGCCTATGACGGTTATGCTGCGCACGAGTTGGCATTTTATTATCTCATCTCGCTTGCGGCACCTTTTCCGTTCCATGAAAACGATATTGTGCACCGGATTGTGGATGGCACCGAGGTGGAGTTCCGCTGGCTGCCGGCTCAGCCTTCCGTCTTGCTCAAAAACGATCTGCGGCCCCGGTTTATCGCGGAGCGCATCGGGGTGCTACCTCAGCGTCACGAGCATCTTATCGTCTGCGAAGGTCGTTCCCCTGCGGCCGAAATTCTCAAGGAGACAGTATGAGCGGGCTTGTGGTTTCGCTTTCGGGTGAGCTTATCGAACATGGCCATCGTCTGACGCAGCGGGTCTATTATGAGGATACGGATTTTTCCGGTCTCGTTTATCATGCGCGTTATCTGCATTTTCTCGAGCGTGGCCGCACCGATTATCTACGTTGCCTCGGCTGCGAACAGAGCGCGCTTCTGACCGCCGATGAGGAAGGTCTGGTCTTCGTCGTTCACCGCATGGAGATCGATTTCAAGACCCCGGCACGGATGGACGACGTCTTGACCATCACCACCGTGACCGAGAAGGCGGGCGGCGCGAAAATGGTGCTCAATCAGGAAATCCGGCGTGGCGAAACGCTGCTCGTCGCCGCCAAGGTGATCATCGCCGTCATCAATGCCAATGGCCGCCCAAGGCGGCTTCCGGAGACGGTGGCGGAAAAATTCCTGAAGTAATTGACGGCCGGGCGCAGTAAATCCACCCGGCGTGGCCCGGCTGTAACACTCCTTTAACCATAATGGTGTCTTACTTTAGCAACTGGCATTTGTGCGGCGCACGCCTTCCTTTCACCAAATTTATTGGCAAGTAAGGCTTACTGGCAAGTATCGGGGTATGGCTAAGGGGTTAACGGCTACGGCCGTACGACTTCGAGCGTTAACACGCGTTTGAATCGCCCGGTCCCGTACCGGGCGTTTGGATTCGGGGATTGGATTATTTATGGAACAGGCAGGTTTGGCAGCGGCGACGCATGATGTAAGTCTCTGGGCGCTGTTTATGCAGGCGGGCTTCATCGTAAAGCTCGTGATGATCGGACTTATCGCCGCCTCGGTCTGGACGTGGGCGATCGTCTTCGACAAATATGTGACTTTCGGTAAGGCGAAGCGCCAGTTCGACCAGTTCGAACAGGTCTTCTGGTCCGGCCAGTCGCTCGAGGAGCTTTATCGCACGCTGGCGGAGCGCCAGAATGGCGGTCTTGCGGCGATTTTCGTTTCTGCCATGCGGGAATGGAAAAAATCCTTCGAGCGTGGCGCACGTTCGCCCATCGGCCTGCAGATGCGTATCGACCGGGCGATGGATGTGACGATCGCGCGTGAAGGCGAACAATACGAGGCCCGCCTCGGTTCGCTCGCAACGATCGGTTCGGCCGGCCCGTTCATCGGTCTTTTCGGTACGGTTGTCGGTATCATGACCTCGTTCCAGGCGATCGCCGGTTCGAAGTCGACCAACCTTGCGGTCGTGGCACCGGGTATCGCCGAGGCGCTTCTGGCGACGGCTATCGGTCTCGTCGCGGCTATTCCGGCGGTTATCGCCTACAACAAGTTCACGGCCGATGCGCACAAGCTTTCCGCTCGCATGGAAGGTTTTGCCGACGAGTTCTCCGCGATCCTGTCGCGCCAGATCGATGAAAAACTTCAGACGCGGCAGGCCGCCCAATAAGCGGCCGCGATTGAGATGCCGTGCAGTAATTTGCCGCAAGGCAAAATGGAGTAGATGATATGGGTATGTCAGCAGGTGGCAGCGGCGGCGGTTCCGGTGGACGCCGGGGTGGGCGCGGCGGACGGCGCAGAGGTGGCGCGATCAGCGAGATCAACGTGACGCCACTGGTCGACGTCATGCTCGTGCTGCTCATCATCTTCATGGTGGCAGCGCCGATGATGACGGTCGGTGTGCCGATCGACCTGCCGCAGACCTCCGCAAATGCTCTGAATTCGGACACCCAACCGATCACCATTTCCGTCAATGCCAATGGCCAGATCCATTTGCAGGAAACGGAAATCCAGGCAGCCGAAGTGGCCGACAAGCTGCAGGCGATCGCCACCACGGGTTATAACGAACGCATCTTCGTGCGCGCAGATTCCGTTGCCGCCTATGGCGTCGTTGCCGATGTGATGGCGCGTATCCAGGCGGCAGGCTTCAAGAATATCGGCCTCGTGACCCAGCAGAAACAGGACAATTGACGTAAGACGATGAAGGGCAGCCTTACCACATCCGCGATCGTGCACGCGTCGCTTCTGGCTTTCGCCCTTGTCTCCCTGGGCTCGCCGGAACCGCTCGACGTGTCACAGGCCGAGGCACTGCCGGTGGAGCTGGTGCCGATCGAGGAACTGACCCAGATCCAGCAGGGCGACAAGAACGCGCCGAAGGCCGAGAAGTCCGCCCCTGTTCCCACCACGCGTCCTGATATCATCGAGAATGCGCAGAATATCGGCAACAACACCGCCGATATCGAAGCGCCTCCGACCCCGACCGCCAAGCCCAACGACAATATCGCCGCAGCCGCTCCGCCCAAGCAGGAGAAGCCGCAGCCGGTCGTCGATACCAAGGCGAACGAGGTGAAGGAAATCGTCAAGGAAGAAACCTCGGCCCCCAAGCCGCAGGAAATGGCCGCCTTGCCGCAGACCAAGCCCGAAATAGCGCCGCAGCCGAAGACGGAACCGCCACCGCAGGAAACCAAGGCGGAAGAGCCGCCGCCGGCAACGCAGGAGCCGGCCGAAATTCCCGTGCCGCAAAACGTTCCGCGCCCAAATTCCCGCCCGGAGCCGCCGAAGCCGGAGGAGCCGAAACAGGCTGAGACCAAGCCCGCCGAGCAGAAGCCGGCCGAAAAACCGGCTGAGAAAAAGCCGGATCAGGCAAAGTCCACGGACAAGCCTTCCGACAAGAAGCCGGGCGAGAAGAAGCAGGAGACTGCAAAATCCGCCTCTTCGAAGGAGAGCGATTTTAACGCCGATGACGTTGCCGCCCTGTTGAACAAGCAGGCGCCCTCCGGTGGCGGTGCCAAGCGCTCCACCCAGCAGGCAGCCCTTGGCGGCAAAAAATCGACCGGCGGCTCGACGCTCAGCCAGACGGAAATGGATGCGCTACGCGGTGCGATCCAGAAGAACTGGCAGATCATTCCCGGTATGGCGGATGCTTCGGACGTTCGCGTCCGGGTGACCATGAAGCTTGACCGTGACGGAACCATCATTGGTCGGCCCGAGATCGAGGCAACCGGCGGTTCGGAAGGAACGCGCCGTGCTCTTTCCGGCGGAGCCTATCGCGCCATCATGCGTTCTGCTCCGTTCACGAACCTTCCCGCCGAAAAATACGATGCATGGAGCGAAGTTGTCGTGAACTTCGATCCCAGTGAATTGCTATGAATGCTGAAAGGCCTGGCAACATGAAGATATTTTCGCCGATCCGGCTGGTGCTCGCTGTCGCGGCCCTCATGTCGGTTTTCTCCGTACCGGCTTTTGCACGGGTGGAAATCAACATCAACAAGGGCAACGTCGAGCCGCTGCCGATCGCCATCACCGACTTCATGTCGAGTGACGGCATCGGTGCGCAGGTTTCGGCCGTCATCGCCGCCGACCTGCAGCGTTCCGGCCTGTTTGCGCCGGTCAACAAGAATGCCTTCATCGAAAAGATCAGCAATCCGGATCAGCAGCCGCGTTTCGAGGACTGGAAGGTCATCAACGCACAGGCGCTCGTCACCGGCCGCGTGACGCGCGAGAGCGACGGTCGTCTGCGCGCCGAATTCCGCCTGTGGGATACTTTCGCCGGCCAGCAGTTGGCTGGACAGCAATTCTTCACCCAGCCGGAAAACTGGCGTCGTGTCGCCCATATCATCGCGGACGCCATCTACGAGCGCGTCACCGGTGAAAAGGGCTATTTCGATACCCGCGTCGTTTTTGTCTCCGAAAGCGGCCCGAAGACGGCCCGCAAGCGCCAGCTGTCGATCATGGACCAGGACGGCTTCAACGTCCGCAACCTCACCAATTCGAACGATATCGTTCTGACGCCGCGTTTCTCGCCGAACCGCCAGGAAGTGACCTACATGTCCTTCGAAGGCCAGCAGCCGCGCGTTTACCTGCTGCAGCTGGAAACCGGACAGCGCGAAGTCGTCGGCAACTTCCCCGGCATGACCTTCTCGCCGCGCTTCTCGCCGGATGGCCAGAAGGTCATCATGAGCCTTCAGCAGGACGGTAATGCCAATATCTACACCATGGACCTGCGCTCGCGCACCACGACGCGTCTGACGAATACGGCCGCGATCGATACCGCGCCCTCCTATTCGCCTGACGGTCAGCGTGTCGCCTTTGAAAGCGACCGCGGCGGGCGCCAGCAGATTTACGTCATGAATGCCGATGGCTCCGGCCAGCAGCGCGTCTCCTTCGGTGATGGTTCCTATTCCACGCCGGTCTGGTCTCCGCGCGGCGATCTGATCGCTTTCACCAAGCAGTCGGGCGGCAAGTTCTCGATTGGCGTGATGAAGACCGACGGCTCGGGCGAACGTATCCTCACCAGCGGTTTCCACAATGAAGGCCCGACCTGGGCGCCGAATGGCCGCGTGCTGATGTTCTTCCGTCAGAACGCCGGTGCGGGTGGTCCGCAGCTCTATTCGATCGATCTGACGGGCTACAACGAACAGCTCATCAAGACGCCGACCTTCGCTTCGGATCCGGCCTGGTCGCCGCTTCTGGACTGATATTGACTGCCACAGCGGCGCCGGTCTGAACCGGCGCCGTCATGTTTTACGCATGCCATGGGGAAGTGCGCCTCTTTCTTGCCGCAAAGTGTTGTGAGGGAGCAAAAAAGTGGGACATTTCCTTTCTGTTAACCATAAGCGTTTGTCGGCTATTAACCGCGATCAGTTAGTGTCCGACAACGTTATTGAAATCCTAAGGAGAGACCGGCGATGAGCCGTACACACATTTCGGCACTCAGCCCCATGCAGAAACTGGCCCGTAACCCGGCTGTCATCGCCATGACGCTCGCGCTTGCTCTTGCAGGCTGCGCGAACAAGAAGAACATGCCGAACAGCGCCGGTGAACTTGGCCTTGGTGGCGCGGGTTCCGCAACGCCGGGCTCCCAGCAGGACTTCACGGTCAATGTCGGCGACCGCATCTTCTTCGACACCGACTCCACCTCGATCCGCGCCGACGCCCAGCAGACCCTGCAGCGTCAGGCCCAGTGGCTGGCCCGTTACCCGAACTACGCAATCACCGTCGAAGGCCATGCCGACGAACGCGGTACGCGTGAATACAACCTGGCGCTCGGCGCCCGTCGTGCCGCTGCAACCCGTGACTTCCTGGCTTCCCAGGGTGTTCCGGCAAACCGCATGAAGACCATCTCCTACGGCAAGGAAAAGCCGGTCGCGGTTTGCGACGACATTTCCTGCTGGTCCCAGAACCGCCGCGCTGTGACGGTTCTCGGTGGCGCGGGCATGTGATTGCCTGACGTTATTGTGAACGTGAACGAGAGGCGGTCTTCGGGCCGCCTTTTGTTTTTTTCATAGTTTGGCCGAAGTTAAGTTGCTTTTTCGGTTGATATGGAAAAAATCCGGCTTGCGCCATTCCGGTGCAAATCAGTTAAGGCAGGACGAATGAGATGAAGAAACTTGTCGTGGCGGGAATGCTGGGGCTTGCAGCCTGCACCGGCTTGAGCGGCATCGCCGTTTCGGGTCCGCTGTTTGGTGCGGGGGGTAGCTTCGGCACGATCAACTCTCAGCAACAGCCCCCGGTCGTCCGGGTTCAGGCCAATGAAGCCTATCGGGTTCAGCAGCTTGAAGAACAGATCCGGCAGCTCAACGGCCGTATCGAAGAAATGAGCTTCCAGCTCCTGCAGATGCAGGAAACGATCCGAAAGGCACAGGAAGACAACGAGTTCCGCTTCCAGGAACTGGAAGGCGGCAATGGCGGTGGTAAGGGTGCAAGCCCGGCCGCTGCACCGAAAAAGAAGGCGGAAGCCAGTCCGGTCAACCCGGCCTCGCCGCCGACCGACGACGTTGCAACGATCATCGAAACGCCACCCGAGGGTGGCGCTTCCGTTTCGTCCTCCGCTCCGTCCAATGGCGCAACGGGCGCTCCGGGAGAAACGACGCTCGGTTCGATCGAGCTCGATTCCAAAGGAATGCCGGTTGGCGGCACGCTGAACCAGGGCGCCAACAATTCCTCCGGCAGCCTTCCCGGCGTGACCACCGGTAACAGCACCCGCAAGACCGATCCGGTCAATACGGCGGCGCTGACCAGCGAAGGCGATATCTATCAGGCCGCTTATGGCCATGTGCTTTCCGGGGACTACAAGCTGGCGGAGCAGGGCTTCCAGCAATATCTCCAGGGCTACCCCAAGGGCGCCAAGGCGGCCGATGCGAGCTTCTGGCTGGGCGAGGCGCAATATTCGCAGGGCAAGTTCAACGAGGCGGCGAAGACTTTCCTCAACGGCCATCAGGCCTATGGCAAATCTCTGAAGGCGCCGGAAATGCTGATGAAGCTCGGCATGTCGCTTGCTGCTCTCGACAATACCGAAACCGCCTGCGCCACGCTGCGCGAGGTGCCGAAGCGTTATCCCAATGCCTCCAAGACCGTGCTGACCAAGGTTGCCAGCGAACAGAAACGGCTGAGCTGCTGATTTTTTCCTGCCATGGCGGGTATTTCCATGCCGGTTGATGCCCGCATTTCGAATGAAGAGACAGTCGCGCCGCTTGCGGCGGTGAAGTCTTTTGTCGAAAATCTCCACAAACCCACCCATATCCTCGTTGCAATCTCAGGCGGCAGCGACTCCACCGGCCTGTTGCTGGCATTAAACGAGGCAAGATCGGCTGGCGGCGATGGGCTGCGACTTTCCGCCGTCACGATCGACCATGCGCTGAGGGCAGAATCCGCCGATGAGGCGCGCAAGGTCGCCGTGCTCTGCGCCGAACTTGGAATTCCCCACACGACACGCCGATGGGATGGCGCAAAGCCGGCCTCCGGCCTGTCCGAAGCCTCCCGGCTTGCGCGTTATCGCCTGATTGCCGACGTTGCCCGGGCAACCGGCGCCGATCTTGTTGCGACCGGGCACACAATCGGCGACCAGCGCGAAACCGTGGCGATGCGCGCTGCGCGTAGCGGCGGCAGTGACAATCTCGGCCTCTCCGGCATGGCGGATGCGGTCCTATATGATGCACATCTCTGGATCATGCGGCCGTTTCTCACCTGCGAGAGACAGGCGATCCGTGATTACGTATCGTCACGCTCGCGGCATTGGCTGGACGACCCGAGCAATGAAAATGTCAGATATGAGCGGGTCCGCGTGCGGCAGGTGCTGCCCTACTCCCCGATTGCGCTTGATGACAGCGCTGCCGTCAGAAGGCGGATGCTTTCCGAAAGAACAGCCGTTTTCCTGCACGAACATGCCGAGGTTTTTCATGCCGCCCTTGCCAGATTGGCCGGCGATAACGTCAATCCCGATCTTCCCGAGTTTCGGCATGGACTGGCGGCGTTGATCGCCACACTTGGCGGCAGATCCTATTTTCCGGCTGCAAGCAGTATGGAGCGCGTTCTGCTCTTTCTCAAAACGGGTGAAAACGGGCGAATGACCGTCGGCCGGGTTTTGCTCGAGCGCCGGCGGGACGGGCTCTATATTTTTCGTGAACAGCGAAACCTGCCGGAGTTTGAAATCGAGCCGTCCGGGCAGGCCCTTTGGGATGATCGTTTCCTGGTGAAAAACGGAGCGGACTTTGCAATTGATGTTATGGCGGGCAGAGCTGGCACCGCTGAGCAGGCCGCGGCGCTCTTTCCATCGGCGCCCGCCGGGGTGGCGAAACCGGCAATGGCGGGTCTGCCGCAAATTGCCGCAGCGGCCGAAGGGAGGGTTTCCATGCCGGAGGTCGCCGTCATCACGCCAAGGCTTGCCCCTTTCGATCTTTTCCTGCCGCGTTTCGACCTTGAGTTGGCGAATGCAATCGCCAATTTATTCGGGCGGCCGGCCTATCCACAGCCCCCGGTTTAAATCCGGCCTCTTTTTCGTGAATTGCCATGGAATAGTTTTTACACCAAAACGCATCAGATAATGCGCTTTGCCTTGGCAAGGGCATATGTCGTCCTTATGTTAGGGGCACATAATGGCGGGCAGCAGATATGCCCGTGTGAGTTCGGGGAGTTCGATGAACCCAAATTTCAGAAATTTCGCCTTGTGGGCCGTGATCGCCCTCTTGCTGATCGCGTTGTTCAGCATGTTCCAGACGTCGCCGACGCAAACGGGTTCGCGGGAAATTCCGTATTCCCAGTTTCTTCGCGATGTGGATTCCGGGCGAGTTCGCGACGTGACCGTCACCGGTAACCGGGTTCTCGGAACCTATACCGAAAACGGCACGGCCTTTCAGACCTATTCCCCCGTCATCGACGACAGCCTGATGGAGCGCTTGCAGAGCAAGAACGTCACCATCGTGGCGCGTCCCGAAAGCGATGGCTCGTCCGGTTTCCTGAGCTACCTCGGCACTCTTCTGCCGATGTTCCTCATCCTCGGCGTCTGGCTGTTCTTCATGCGGCAGATGCAGGGTGGTTCGCGCGGCGCGATGGGCTTTGGCAAATCCAAGGCCAAGCTTTTGACGGAAGCGCATGGCCGCGTCACCTTTGACGATGTTGCAGGCGTGGACGAAGCCAAGCAGGACCTCGAGGAAATCGTGGAATTCCTGCGTGATCCGCAGAAGTTCCAGCGTCTCGGCGGTAAAATTCCGCGCGGCGTGCTGCTCGTTGGTCCTCCAGGCACCGGTAAGACGCTTCTCGCGCGCTCCGTTGCCGGTGAAGCCAATGTGCCGTTCTTCACCATTTCCGGTTCGGACTTCGTTGAAATGTTCGTCGGCGTCGGTGCAAGCCGCGTGCGTGACATGTTCGAACAGGCCAAGAAGAACGCGCCCTGCATCATCTTCATCGACGAAATCGACGCCGTCGGCCGCCACCGTGGCGCCGGTCTCGGCGGTGGTAACGACGAGCGCGAGCAGACCTTGAACCAGCTGCTGGTCGAGATGGACGGTTTCGAGGCGAATGAAGGCATTATCCTCATCGCCGCCACCAACCGTCCCGACGTTCTGGACCCCGCACTTCTGCGTCCCGGCCGTTTCGACCGTCAGGTCGTCGTGCCGAACCCGGATATTGTCGGCCGCGAACGCATCCTCAAGGTGCATATCCGCAACGTGCCGCTGGCGCCGAATGTCGATCTTAAGGTTCTGGCCCGTGGTACGCCCGGTTTTTCGGGTGCTGACCTGATGAACCTCGTCAACGAAGCCGCCCTCATGGCCGCCCGCCGCAACAAGCGCGTGGTCACCATGCAGGAGTTCGAAGACGCCAAGGACAAGATCATGATGGGTGCGGAACGCCGCTCTTCCGCCATGACCGAAGCCGAAAAGAAGCTGACTGCCTATCACGAGGCCGGCCATGCGATCACCGCGCTGAAGGTCGCCGTGGCTGACCCGTTGCACAAGGCGACGATCATTCCGCGCGGCCGTGCACTCGGCATGGTCATGCAGCTGCCGGAAGGCGACCGCTATTCCATGAGCTACAAGTGGATGGTCTCGCGTCTCGTCATCATGATGGGCGGACGCGTCGCCGAGGAACTGACCTTCGGCAAGGAGAACATTACCTCCGGTGCGTCTTCCGATATCGAGCAGGCCACCAAGCTTGCCCGCGCCATGGTTACGCAATGGGGCTTCTCCGATGCTCTCGGCCAGGTGTCCTATGGCGAAAACCAGCAGGAAGTCTTCCTCGGCCACTCCGTCTCGCAGTCGAAGAATGTCTCCGAAGCGACGGCCCAGACCATCGACACGGAAGTTCGCCGCCTGATCGACGAGGCTTATGCCGAGGCACGCCGTATCCTGACGGAAAACCACGATGGTTTCGTTGCGATTGCCGAGGGGCTGCTCGAATACGAAACCCTGACGGGTGACGAAATCAAGGCGCTGCTGAAGGGCGAAAAGCCCGCCCGCGATCTGGGCGACGATTCTCCGGGCAGCCGTGGTTCTGCGGTTCCGAAGGCCGGCACCAAAAAGGACGGCCCCAGCGAAGCAAAGGGCGATGGCGAGACCAAGGGTGACGGCGAAGCCGAAGGCGGCATGGAGCCGCAGCCGCACTGATCGCTTTCGCAAACGCATGATTGTGAAAGGCCATCCGGGTTTCCGGGTGGCCTTTTCATTTTGGTAACAAGATATAAGCCATTTTTGCGCTAATTTACGTGCTGTTTATCGTGGTTTGTGGCATCTAGCCAAAAACGCTTCCGGCTATTTTTATCTTTTGCCGGAATGCCCGAGAGATTTGGAGTTCAAATGGCACGCCGTTATTTCGGAACCGATGGTATCCGTGGACAATCGAACGTCTTTCCCATGACGCCGGATCTGGCGATGCGCGTGGGTATTGCCGTTGGCACGATCTTCCGCCGGGGCCATCATCGCCATCGCGTCGTGATCGGCAAGGATACGCGCCTTTCGGGCTATATGCTGGAAAACGCGCTGGTCGCCGGTTTCACCGCAGCCGGCCTTGATGTCTTCCTGCTCGGCCCCATCCCGACACCGGCAGTTGCCATGCTCACGCGCTCGTTGCGCGCTGATATCGGCGTGATGATCTCGGCCTCGCACAATCCTTTCTCCGATAACGGCATCAAGCTTTTCGGACCGGATGGCTACAAGCTCTCCGATGAGCTGGAGCTTGAGATCGAGGATCTTCTCGACAAGGACATCTACGCCCAGCTGGCCAAGCCGAGTGAAATCGGTCGCGCCAAGCGTGTCGATGGCGACATCTATCGTTACATCGAATTCGTCAAACGTACCCTGCCGCGTGATGTGACGCTGAGCGGGCTCAGGATCGCCATCGATTGCGCCAATGGTGCCGCCTACAAGGTGGCGCCGGCAGCGCTCTGGGAACTGGGTGCTGAAGTCGTTACCATCGGCAACGAGCCGAACGGCATCAATATCAATCTCGAATGCGGCTCCACCCACCCGGAAGCCCTGCAGAAGAAAGTGCACGAAGTGCGGGCCGATATCGGCATCGCGCTCGATGGGGATGCGGACCGCGTCATCATCGTTGATGAGCGCGGCGAAATCGTCGATGGCGACCAGCTAATGGCGGTCATCGCCGATAGCTGGGCTGCTGACAACACACTGCGCGGTGGCGGCATTGTCGCGACCGTCATGTCCAATCTCGGCCTGGAACGCTTCCTAGGCGACAAGGGCCTCACCCTTGCCCGCACCAAGGTCGGCGACCGTTATGTCGTCGAACATATGCGCAATCACAATTTCAACGTCGGTGGTGAGCAGTCCGGCCATATCGTATTGTCGGATTATGGCACAACCGGAGATGGCCTCGTGGCGGCATTGCAGGTTCTCGCCAAGGTCAAGCGCTCCGGCCGCACGGTCAGCGAAGTTTGCCGCAAGTTCGAGCCGGTGCCGCAGCTCTTGAAGAATGTGCGAATTTCCGGCGGCAAGCCGCTCGAAAACCCTGTCGTGCAGCAGGCGATTGCGGATGCGGAAAGCGCCTTGGCCAATAATGGCCGTCTCGTCATCCGCCCTTCCGGCACCGAGCCGCTGATCCGCGTCATGGCGGAGGGTGATGACAGTGCGAAGGTGGAGCAGATCGTCAACGATCTCGTTGGCGTCATTACCAATGCCCGATCGGCCGCGTAAGGCTTACTGATAATAACGCAACAAGAAGCCGGCCCCGACGCCGGCTTTTTCTTTGAGTATTCGCTAATAAATATAGTGAATGATCGTGGTTAATCGGGACTTAACCATTTTACGTCAATCTCCATGACTGAACCGTTCACTGGCATCTGCTGCCGAAACCGCACGTGCCTCTTCTGGAGTGGAAGTCATGAAAAACGCCCTGGCCGGATTTCTGGCCGTCCTGCTGACCGGCACCAGCGCTATTGCTGCCGATCTTTATCAAGCCGAGCCTGCGCCGGCCTATGTCGAGGCCCCCGAAGTTGCGATCACCCAGGCGAGCGGCTGGTATCTGCGCGGCGATGTCGGTTATTCCTTCAACAAGCTGCGCGGCGCCCATTATTATCAGGGCGGACCGGGTGGTTATCTCCGGGACTTCGATACCGCGACAATCAAGGACAGTTATGTCATCGGTGGTGGTGTCGGTTATCAGTTCAACAACTATCTCCGCAGCGATGTGACCTTTGACTATATGGGGAAATCGGATTTCCGCGGTTCCACGAGCGGTTTCTGCGGCTCCGTTCCCGGTCGCTGCGTCTCGGCTGATCTCAGTTCGTTGAGCGCCTATACGCTGATGGCCAACGCCTATGTCGATCTCGGCACCTATGGTCGCGTCACGCCTTATGTCGGCGGTGGTATCGGCGGCTCCTATGTCAAGTGGGACAAGCTGCGCAACACCTCGTGCAGCGTTAATGGTCTCGGCTGCGATCCGACCACCGAGCACGGCGGCAAGGGCAAGTGGCGCTTCGCTTACGCGCTGATGGCCGGCGCATCCATCGACGTCACCTGTAACCTGAAGGCCGATATCGGCTATCGTTTCCGCCACATCAACAAGGGTGACATGTTCGCTTATGAGAATGGTGGCGGCCCGGGCCGTGACAAGGGTCTCTATTCGCACGAGGTGCGCGTTGGCGGCCGTTATGTCTTCAATGGCTGCGATACGGCACAATATATGCCGCCTGCCGATATTCCACTGCAGCCTGCCGTTTATAAATAAACGTCACGCCCTGCTGGTAGTTTCAAACCGTCCGCATCCTCCGGGTGCGGGCGGTTTTGTTTTGGCGGCATCTGACCCGACGCATGACGCATATGGACCAAAATTCTTCTGCGTAGCGACATATTCCGCTTGACTGAGGTCGGCGACAGGAATAGCAACGGCGTCAGGACACCTCTCCCTAACGAGAGGCGCCTATCTGAAAGGGTAGTTAAATGACAGATATAGTGAAGCCGGACGTCCGTCCGGGCAATACGCATTTTTCCTCTGGTCCCTGCTCGAAGCGTCCCGGTTGGTCGCTAGATGCTCTCTCCGATGCACCGCTCGGTCGCTCGCATCGCGCCAAGGTTGGCAAAGCCAAGCTGAAGCAGGCCATCGATCTCACCCGTGAAATTCTGAACGTTCCTGCCGATTATCGCATCGGTATCGTTCCCGCGTCCGACACCGGCGCCGTTGAAATGGCGCTCTGGTCGCTGCTCGGTGAACGCGGTGTCGATATGCTCGCCTGGGAAAGCTTCGGTGCCGGCTGGGTCACCGATGTCGTCAAGCAGCTGAAGCTGAAGGACGTGCGCAAGTTCGAGGCCGATTACGGCCTGCTGCCGAACCTCGCCGAAGTCGATTTCGACCGTGACGTGGTCTTCACCTGGAACGGCACGACCTCCGGCGTTCGCGTTCCCAATGCCGATTTCATTCCGGCCGACCGTAAGGGCCTGACTATCTGCGATGCCACCTCGGCGGCTTTCGCACAGGACATGGACTTTACGAAACTCGACGTCGTCACCTTCTCCTGGCAGAAGGTTCTGGGCGGTGAGGGCGGCCATGGTGTCATCATTCTGTCGCCGCGTGCTGTCGAGCGTCTGCTGAGCTATTCGCCCACTTGGCCGCTGCCGAAAATCTTCCGCATGGTTTCCGGCGGCAAGCTGATCGAAGGCATCTTCACCGGCGAAACCATCAACACGCCGTCCATGCTCTGCGTTGAAGACTATATCGACGCTCTGCTGTGGGCGAAGAACCTCGGTGGCCTGAAGGCGCTGATCGGCCGTGCCGATGCCAATGCCAAGGTCATCTACGACTTCATCGAGAAGAATGACTGGATCGCCAATCTGGCCGTCAAGCTGGAAACCCGCTCCAACACCTCCGTCTGCCTGAAGATCGTCGATCCCGAGGTGCAGGCGCTGGATGCCGCCGCGCAGGCGGACTTCGCCAAGGGCGTCGTCGCCCTGCTCGAAAAGGAAAATGTCGCCCTCGATATCGGCGCTTACCGTGACGCACCGTCCGGTCTGCGCATCTGGGCCGGCGCCACCATCGAGACGGCGGATATGGAAGCCGTCATGCCCTGGCTCGCCTGGGCCTACCAGACGCAGAAAGCAGCGCTTTCCAAAGCTGCCGCCTGATTTTGATACCGGCCCTGCGCGGATGCAGGGCCGCACATTCCCCATTCGTACATTTCCATCACTTCCTTCAAGGAGCCCGTGAACCATGGCACCTCGCGTACTCGTATCCGACGAACTGTCGGAAACCGCCGTCCAGATTTTCCGTGATCGTGGCGTCGAAGTCGATTTCCAGCCGAAGCTCGGCAAGGACAAGGACAAGCTTGCCGAAATCATCGGCAATTATGATGGTCTCGCCATCCGTTCCGCCACCAAGGCGACCGAAAAGCTGATCGAAGCCGCGACCAATCTCAAGGTCATCGGCCGCGCCGGCATCGGCGTCGACAATGTCGATATTCCGGCTGCTTCGCGCCGCGGTATCATCGTCATGAACACGCCCTTCGGCAACTCCATCACCACCGCCGAACACGCCATCGCGCTGATGTTCGCCGTCGCCCGCCAGCTTCCGGCCGCCGACAGCTCCACGCAGGCCGGCAAGTGGGAAAAGTCGAAATTCATGGGTGTTGAGATCACCGGCAAGACGCTCGGCGTCATCGGTGCCGGCAACATCGGCTCCATCGTCTGCTCGCGTGCGCTTGGCCTCAAGATGCATGTTCTCGCCTATGACCCCTTCCTCTCGCCGGAGCGCGCGCAGGAAATGGGCGTCACCAAGGTTGAGCTGGACGAGTTGCTGGCCCAGGCCGATTTCATCACCCTGCATGTGCCGATGACCGACAAGACACGCGGCATCCTGAACGCTGAAAACCTTGCCAAGACCAAGAAGGGCGTGCGTATCGTCAACTGCGCCCGTGGCGGTCTGGTGGATGAAGCGGCTCTTGCCGAAGCCATCAAGTCCGGCCATGTCGCCGGTGCCGGTTTCGACGTGTTCGAAGTCGAGCCCGCCACAGAGAGCCCGCTTTTCGGCCTGCCGAACGTTGTCTGCACGCCGCACCTTGGCGCCTCGACCACCGAAGCGCAGGAAAATGTTGCCCTGCAGGTTGCCGAGCAGATGTCGGATTACCTCGTCAAGGGTGCCGTTTCCAACGCCATCAACATGCCGTCGATCACCGCGGAAGAAGCGCCGCGCCTGAAGCCCTTCATCCGTCTGGCGGATGTTCTCGGCTCTTTCGTTGGTCAGGTGCAGGAAAGCGCCACCAAGGAAATCGAAATCCTTTATGATGGCGCAACTGCCAACATGAACACCAAGGCGCTGACCAGCGCGTTGCTGGCCGGTCTCATCCGCAGCCAGGTTGCGGATGTGAACATGGTTTCCGCCCCTGTCATGATCAAGGAAAAGGGCATCATCCTGTCCGAGGTCAAGCGCGACAAGACCGGCGTCTACGACGGTTACATCAAGCTGACGGTGAAGACGGAAAACCAGATCCGCTCTGTCGCCGGCACGGTCTTCTCGGATGGCAAGCCGCGCTTCATCCAGATCAAGAACATCAACATGGATGCCGATGTCGGATCGCACATGATCTACATCACCAATACCGACGTTCCCGGCATGATCGGCTTCATGGGCACCACGCTCGGTGAAGCTGGTGTCAACATCGCCAACTTCCAGCTCGGCCGTGAAAAGGAAGGCGGCGACGCCATCGCGCTTCTTTATGTCGATGGCCCGGTTTCTGAAACCGTGCTCGACAAGCTGCGGGCCAACCCGGCGATCCGCCAGGTCAAGCCGCTGACGTTTAACGTCGACTGATACGCCTATCGTTCCTCCCAAGGGGACAATAAGGCCCGGTGCAGGGGAAACCCTGTGCCGGGTTTTTCGTTTTTCCAATGACTGTTTCGTCGCAAAATGCGTGAGATTATCGCATTGGTTGCATATCACAAAAAATTTAAGCCGAGTGGTCTAAAAATGATGATCATGAGTTGCTATATCGCCTGCTGACATGCCGCTCATGGGAGGGCGGCCAACAGGAGATAACAATGTTTGCTGCCTTTCGGCGCTTCAAGGGTTTGTTCGCAGTCGCCGCGCTTGGTATCGCGGTGTCTTTCGTTGCCGTTGACATGGCAGAGGCGCGCCGCGCCAGCGGCGGTTTCGGCAGCCGCGGCACGCGGACCTATTCCGCTCCGCCTTCGACCAGCACGGCACCCGGCCAGACCGCGCCGATCAACCGCAGCATGACCCCGAATACGAACCAGAACCAGGCGACACCGGGCGCGGCCCAGCCGGCACGCCCCGGCGCGCAGGCCCCGCAGCAGAACCGTGGCCTGTTCGGCGGCATGATGGGTGGTCTGATGGGCGGCCTGTTGATGGGCGGCCTGTTCGGCATGCTGCTGGGCGGCGGTTTTGGCGGCATGGCCGGTTTCTTCGGCATGCTGCTGCAGGTGGCGCTGATCGGTCTTCTGGTCATGTTCGCCATGCGTTTCTTCGCCTCGCGCCGTCAGGGCCAGCCGGCCTATGGTTCGGCAGGCGGATCGCAGCGCACGGATAACTCCGGTTCCTCCTTTAACGGTGGTTCGCAGGCGGGCTCTTCCGCATCCTCGTTCAAGATCCCGAAGATCGGCGCGCTTGCCGGCGCTGCGGGCGGTGTGGCTGCTGCAACTGCGGCCAAGCCGGTGCCGCATGCCAATGCCGTGTCGGAAGGCGATGAAATCGGCATTACCCAGGGTGACCTCGAAACCTTCCAGAAGATGCTGGAAGACGTACAGGCTGCCTATGCCGCCGAGGATTACGGCACATTGCGCAAGCTGACGACGCCGGAAGCCATGTCCTACCTCGCCGAAGAACTGAGCGACAATGCCACCAGCGGCGTGAAGAACGACGTGCGTGACGTGACGCTGCTGCAGGGCGATGTCGCCGAAGCCTGGCACGAAGAGGGGCAGGACTATGCGACGGTGGCGATGCGTTATTCCGCCATCGATGTGATGCGCGACCGCAACTCCGGCAAGGTGATCGAAGGCGACGAGCAGCATCCGTCCGAAGCGGTCGAGATGTGGACCTTCGTACGCCGCGCGGGCAATGACAACTGGCAGGTCGCAGCCATTCAGGCCGCTGCCTGAGGCGAAGGATTCGATCTTTATTGAATGAAACGGCCCGGAGGTTCCCCAACCTCCGGGCTTTTGTTTGTGAGGACTCACAATGATCTCCGTCCCGAGGTTGGCCACACTTCAGCTTCGCCCCGCGCAAGACCGGCAGGCGGTAAAAAAATCGACTGATAAATCTAACGGGTGATATCTCCGCCAATGACGGGTCGCGATTTTGACTTCGCCCTGCTATGCAAGGCTTTAAGTCCTGTTTGTCGAGGCATATCGCTAACGCATGGCTTGGTCACTCCACGGAATTGCCTTTTTTCATTCATCCGGCATTCAGTCCCTGCATCCTAACCAGAACGCCTACACGTCAATGTGACTTTTCGCGCCGGTTCTAAACCGCTTTGGAAAGGGAACCTCAGCCGCAAAACAGCGTTGACAATCCAATCCCCGGCGCCTCCCAAGCCGGGCTGGGTGGCCCGGCAATGTGCGGTCCGCGAGAACGGAGAGCTATCGAGATGAAACGCTTTGACCTGATCGACGGGATGCGTGGTTACTTCCTCGTCTTCATGCTGATCAATCATCTGGTGTTTGCCGGCGGTTTCTGGCTGGTGGAAATCAATCACCGGCAGTTTGCCTTTGTTGAGGATGCGCAGGGCTTCGTGTTCCTGTCTGGCCTCCTGATCGGCATGGTTTATGCGCGGAAAATGATGAAATACGGCTATGATGCCGGTAAGCAGATGATCTGGAACCGGGCGATGGAGCTTTATCGTTATGCGATGGGCCTCGTCATTGCCGTGCTGTTCTTCCGTATGGTCATCCCGCATGCGCCCTATATCTGGTACAACTGGCTCGGCATGACGACGTTTGACGACCCGCTGCGTCTGGCGGCGATTGCGACATTCCTTTTCCAGCCGACCTTCATGGATATCCTACCGCAATATATCGTCTACATGATTTTTGCTCCGCTGCTGGTGAAGCTTTGCCTCGACGGCAAGTGGGCCTATGTGATGGCCGGTTCTTTGCTGGTCTGGATGGCCGGCCAGCTCGGCCTGCAGCAGATCGTGACGACGCCGCTCAATGAACTCGTCAAGGGTGCTGACGAGCAGGGCATTCGCGTCAGCTTCAACCTGCTCGGCTGGCAGCTTGTCTTCTATTCGGCGCTGGTCATGGGCGCGATGACGGCGCAGAACCGCATTCCGTGGAAGGCGATCTTCTCGCCTGAGCATACATGGCTGCCGAAGGCCGCCCTTGTCATCTGCCTGTTCTTCATGCCGCTGCGCATCGCCACCGCCTGGGGCCTGATGCCGGAATTCATGATGGGCAAATTCTCCACCATGGAAATCCGCGCCGATTTCGGCCCGGTCTATCTCATCAACTTCCTCGCCGTCGGTGTCGGCCTGACCTGGCTGGTGATTGCCGGTCCGAAGCACCACCGCCCGCTCGTGCGTTCCATTGCCGAAGGGGTTATCTGGGTGCTTTCGCTGAAGTTCCTGCAATTGCTCGGCCGTCATTCGCTGCAGGTCTACGTCTGGCACGTGGCGATCGTTTATGGCGTCTATTATCTGGATGGCCGTACGGCGGAACTGTCGCAGCTCAACAAGACGCTGATCGCCTTCACGGCCATCGGATTGCTGGCTTTGCCCGCTCTGTGGCGGGAACGCGACAGGTGGTTCGGCAGCAGCGACCAGAAGACGGCCGGCGCTTAACGGCCCGTCACGACCCGAATCTGATGGCTTTACGGGGCGGTTTTCCGCCCCGTACTTGCGTGCGCGGCCATTCCTTTCTATATGCAGCCCTTAAATCCGCAGGATGGCGAGACAGGACGGCCCGATTGATGGCCAGTTTTCTCGCGGCGGATGACCGACAGGCGGCGGGGCCTTTACCCCCGTTATGACTGACGATGGGAAAAAACGTGAATACGCTCGATTTTGACAAGAGGCCGGAAGATACCCGGATCGTTGTCGCCATGTCCGGTGGCGTCGATTCTTCCGTGGTGGCCGGTATCCTCAAGCGCGAGGGCTATGATGTCCTCGGCATTACGCTTCAGCTTTACGACCATGGTGCTGCCGTGCATCGCGCCGGTTCCTGTTGCGCGGGGCAGGATATCGATGATGCGCGCAGAGTCTGCGAAACGCTCGGCATTCCACACTATGTGCTGGATTACGAAGCGCGGTTCCGTGAAACCGTCATCAATCCCTTTGCCGAAGCCTATGCGATGGGCGAAACGCCGATCCCCTGTGTTGCCTGCAACCAGACTGTAAAATTTGCCGATCTGCTGGCCACGGCGCAGGAACTGGGCGCCGATGCGCTGGCGACCGGTCATTACATCCGCTCGCGCCCCAATCCCGTTCCCGGCCAACCGGGGCGGCGCGCGCTCTATCGCCCGATCGACAGCGACCGTGACCAGAGCTGGTTCCTGTTTGCGACCACGCAGGAACAGATCGATTATCTGCGCTTCCCGCTCGGCGGCCTCTCCAAGGCCGAAACGCGGGCGCTGGCGGAAGAAATGGGGCTTGTCGTGGCCAAGAAGGCCGACAGCCAGGACATCTGTTTCGTGCCGCAGGGCAAATATACCGACATCATCAACAAGCTGAAGCCGAATGCGGCTCTGGCGGGTGATATCGTGCATCTCGACGGCCGCGTGCTCGGCCGCCATGATGGCATCGTGCACTATACGATCGGCCAGCGCCGCGGCATCGGCGTTGCGACGGGCGAGCCGCTTTACGTCGTACATCTCGATGCACGGGGCCGCCGGGTCATCGTTGGCCCGCGTGAGGCGCTGGAAACCCGTCGCGTCTATCTGCGTGACATGAACTGGCTTGGCGATGGTGAACTGGCGAATGATGCCGGGCAGGGCTTTGCCTGTTTTGCCAAGGTGCGCTCCACCCGCCCGCCGACGGAAGCGGTGCTGCATGCGGACGAAAACGGTATCTATGTGGAGCTGATGACCGGCGAGGCCGGCGTTGCGCCAGGGCAGGCCTGCGTGCTCTATTCCGCGCCGGGCGCAGATGCCCGTGTTTACGGCGGCGGTTTCATCGAACGTTCGGAACGCTCGGCGGAAGCGGAAGCTTCGCTCAAGGCTCTTCTGGAAAAGCCGGTTGCCGCCTGAAACAGCGTACTTTTTGCAGCACTGCGGAAAGCGAATTTTTTGCGCATCTTGCGCTTGACACTTTGGGGAGCGGCACCTTATAAGCCGCTCATCCTGATGGAGCGGCCAGTCACATGACTGTCACGTTTCCCCTGTGGCGGGGTAGCTCAGGTGGTTAGAGCAGCGGAATCATAATCCGCGTGTCGGGGGTTCAAGTCCCTCTCCCGCTACCAAACAACAGCCGATATTCGGGCTGCATCAAACCGATAGATACCTTGATCTGCCATATAGTCTTCGCCTGTTTTTCTCAGGTGTGAGATGACGCTTGCGATCAATTCTCTGCACGCGAGCCACGCCGCCGCCATTCACACGGTGCATTTCGACACCGCAGAATTTGAGCGCCTTGTGGATATGCGCAAGGTCGGCCATGTCACGGGAAATGCGGTTGGGCGCTTCCAACCCCTCCAATTGAAACGTTCACCTGGCTGTTCAGGCCCGATTAACATCGCGTGCGTCAGTATTGGCCAATGGAACCGCTGCATTTGCAATGCGTTTGAGTCGGTCATTGGGAGCTAAAATCATGAAGCTATTGAGCGCAGCTATTTGTCTGGTGTCGCTGGGTGTCCTGACTGGATGCGTCGACGATAGCGGATACCGAGGTGGATATTATTCATCCGGCGTCTATTATCGGTCTTATGATCGTGATCGCTACTATCGCGATTACGATCGCCGGTACTGGGGCGAACGGAGAGAATGGCGCGATCATCGCGACCGCAGAGAGTGGCGAGACCGAGAACGGAACCAAACGGAGTGGCGCGATCGGGTGCAGCCCCGCGTAGAGCCTAGCGCCAGAAACGGCCGCGATTCAGGGAATGCGCCAGTTATCTTGCCAAATGGTCGGGCAATTTATCCAGACTAGACAAGAACTGACTATCGGCACCCGAACGCTTCTTGGTCTCTCGCTGTTCAACCGATATCGGCATCATCAGCAGGCTGATGGCGTGCGCTCGGGTTTCCCCTGTACAGACAATGCTCCCGGCAATGCCAAGATGGCTTCTGGAGCGGCTAGCAAGCTGCGGGCGGCTTGGTACAGACAATCAGGGTTATTCCGGCAAGCCGTGTCCGCCCAATCTGGCGGCCTTCGGGAAATCAAGGTCATTGTGCAGAGGATGGAGAAGAAGGGCGCAGGCCTTCAATAATGGAAAGTAAGCGATAACTTACACACATTGTAATTGAGAGGCTCCGAGGCGCTATCGTCCGTCAAAGGCAAATAAGTACTCATACGCGTAACATTAGCCGATAAGTCTTGCCCTAAAAAAGGGAAACCCGCTTGCTGTCAAATGCAGCTAGCGGGTCTCAACCTCTACCCCCTCCCACAAGGGCGGCTGCACAAAAGCACATGAAATGAAATATGGCAAGATCATGGCGAATATATTCTTGTGATGCGTCGCGGCCCTTGGCTGATTTTGGATCAGAAGCTGGGCAGCACAGGGGTCAGTTCTTTGAGGCCTCGGTGAAGACCGCCAGTTGGGCGTCATAGGCCCGCTTGAACGCCGGACGGGCCTTGCCTCGTTCAACATAGGCCGAAAGGTTTCCATAGCCTTTCAATATGCCCGATGATTCCAGCCGGCGTAATACGCAGATCATCAGAATATCTGCAGCGCTGAAAGAACCTTCGAGCCATTCGCGCTCGCCAAACCATGCGGACAATTCGTCAAGGCGCTTCAGGAGCTGCTCCTTGACCCGGGCAAGGCGGGCTTCGTGCCAGGGCTCGTCGCGCTCGAAAAGCCAGGTCGTACCAAAGTTGAGGACGGGCGGCTCGATCGTGTTCAATGCGGCGAACATCCAGGCAATGGTCCGGGCTCGTCGCAATTCGTCCTCCGGCAGCAGGCCCGCATGATTTTGCGCGATATGGAGCACGATCGCCCCCGACTCGAACAGAATGAGGTCGCCCTGCTCATAGGAGGGTATCTGGCCGAAAGGCTGGCAAGCGAGGTGCGAAGCTTCCTTCATCGCTTCGAACGACAGGCGCCGGACATGATAGGGCTGGCCTACTTCCTCGAGCGCCCACCGCACCGGCATATCACGCGCGAGACCGCGGCCACCATCGGGAGAGCGTTCAAAAACAGTGATCGTGGGGTTGGGCTTCATTTCGATAGAAGCGGGGAATGTTTCGATATTTGACATCCGGCATCTCCCATACGAAATCCGTATTTCGAGGAACAACCTCCGCCTCGCGGGGCGTTCAGTCAACGGTGCTGCGTGGTGCACAAGCGGTCAATGTAGATATCAAGATGGCGATGGGCGGGCGGGCGCTCTTCGGCAGCGTGGAATGGAAACGCCGATTGCAAGCCAAAACCGCGACATCTTAAGAGACGATCGCCCAAATATCGATTTTCCTAGGGAAATTTGGAGCGGGCGAAGGGATTTGAACCCTCGACCCCAACCTTGGCAAGGTTGTGCTCTACCCCTGAGCTACACCCGCTCAAATCCACCGGTCCGGGGTAGTTCGCTGAACCGTGGGCCGCCAAGTGGCGACGGGCGCTATATCGCTCAATCGATTTTGGAATGCAACAGGGAAATGACAAAAACGCGAAAATTTCTTTGAGAAATGCGACAAGCAGCGGAAATGATTGAGAATTTTTCATCTCGCCGTTTTTTCCAGCGTTGCCAAGTGCCGGTCACCCCCTTAATCAGGTAAGGAATGACAATGGAATCGACAGAGGCAGGCGGCAGGATATGGCAGAAAATTCTCCCAAGACGGCAACGGAACTCTTCGAGTTTCTCGACGGGCTCGGCATTTCTCATACCACGAAAGAGCACGAGCCGGTGTTTACCGTCGCGGAATCCCAGTCGCTGCGCGATCTCATTCCCGGCGGTCATACAAAGAACCTCTTCGTGAAGGACAAGAAGGATCAGTATTTCGTCCTGACTGTTGAGGAAAATGCCGTCGTGGATCTGAAAAGCGTCCACAAGACCATCGGCGCGGCAAGTCGCGTCTCCTTCGGCAGGCCGGAAAAGATGCTCGAATATCTGGGCGTCGTGCCGGGCTCGGTCACGGTCTTCGGGGCCATCAACGATACGGACAGGCAGGTCACCTTCGTGCTCGACAGCGATCTCCTGGAAAACGAGCTGGTCAACGGCCATCCGCTTTCCAACGATCAGACGACGACGATCGCGTCGAGCGATCTCATTCGCTTTCTGGAGGCGACCGGACATGCGCCGCTCGTCTTGAAAGTCAGCGAGTGAAATACGATCTTTGCTTCAATTAACACAGACAGAGAGTTCAGGAGACCGGCATGAGCGGCACGAATAATCCTTACGGCGGTTCCTATGGCGGGCAGATGACCGCAAGCGTTCATCACAATGGCGAGTTGAACGGCGCGGCCTCCGGCCACATCAAGGACACGACGACCGCGGGTTTTACCAGGGACGTTCTTGAAGAATCGCGTCGCCAGCCGGTTCTGGTGGATTTCTGGGCGCCCTGGTGCGGCCCCTGCAAGCAGCTGACGCCCGTGCTCGAAAAGGTCATCAACGAGGCGAATGGCCGCGTGAAGCTTGTGAAGCTGAATATCGACGATCATCCGTCCATTCCCGGCCAGCTCGGCATCCAGTCCATTCCCGCCATCGTTGCCTTTGCGGATGGTCGGCCGGTGGATGGCTTCATGGGCGCGGTTCCGGAAAGCCAGATCAAGCAGTTCATCGACAAGATTGCCGGGCCCGACGCAGGTGACCCCAAGGCCGAGATCGAAGCCGTTCTGGCCGAGGCGAAGCAGCTTTTGGCGGATGGCGATTTTAATGGTGCGGCACAGCTTTTCGGCGCCGTCATGCAGGCCGATCCGGAAAACCCCGCAGCGATTGCCGGTATCGCCGAATGCATGATCGCCGCCGGCCAATATGAGCGGGCGGGTGAATTGCTCTCCTCTCTTCCAGCGGAACTCAATGACGATGCGGGCATTCAGCTCGTTTCGAAAAAGATCGCGCAATATGAGGAAGCCCGCAAGATTGGTGATCCCGTGGCGCTTGAACGTGATCTGGCGCTTGATCCCGACCGCCACGAGGCGCGGGTGAAGCTTGCCAAGGTGCTGAATGCGCAGGGACGGCGTGACGAAGCGGCGGACCATCTGCTTTACGTCATGCGCAAGGACCGGACCTTTGACGATGACGGTGCGCGCCGCCAGCTTCTGGAATTTTTCGAGGCCTGGGGCTTCAAGGATCCGGCGACGGTTGCCGGCCGCAGGAAGCTTTCGGCGATACTGTTTTCGTAATGCGGGCATATCCCGGCCGTGGCGGCTGAGCCGCCGGCCGGGCAGCAGTGAACAGGGGGCTTGATCCCATGCATATCGGAAATGCAAGATATGTGAAGAATGACGACCTGCCGGAAACCGTGCCGGTCTTTCCGTTGCCGGGCGCGCTGCTTCTGCCGGAAGGCCATCTTCCGCTCAATGTTTTCGAACCGCGATATCTCGCCATGATCGACACGGCACTGGCGAGCCACCGGCTCATCGGCATGGTGCAGCCGGCGCTTCATGTCATCGAGGCGGGGCTGGAAGGCGGTCCGCTCAGCGCGGTCGGATGTCTTGGCCGCATCACCTCCTTTTCCGAAACGGGGGATGGCCGTTACATCATCTCACTCACCGGTGTCTGCCGCTTCCGCCTGCTGGAAGAGGTCGAGGCGGGCGAGCCCTATCGCAGCTTCCGGCATGCGCCCTTCATCGCCGATCTTTCCGGTGAATATGACGAGGAGGCGGTGGACCGTGAAAACCTGCTGCGCGTATTCCGCTCGTTCCTGGATGCTAATCAGCTGGAAGCGGATTGGGAAAGCGTGGAGAGGGCCGGCAATCGCGTTCTCGTCAATTCACTTTCCATGATGTCTCCTTTCGGGCCGGCCGAAAAACAGGCGCTGCTGGAAGCGCCTGATCTGAAGACGCGGGCTGAAACATTGATCGCCATCACCGAGATCGTTCTTGCCCAGGGTTCGGGCGAGGGCGGCACCGTGCTGCAATAGGATCGACGCCATGGACGACAGGATGAGCAATGTCGATCCGAAGCTGCTGGAGCTTTTGGTCTGCCCTTTGACGAAGGGTCGCCTTTCCTATGACCGCGCCCACAACGAGCTCATCTCCGAAAGCGCGAGGCTCGCCTATCCGATCCGTGACGGCGTGCCGATCATGCTGATTTCCGAAGCGCGCAAAATAGAAGACTAGTCTCCCCGTCTTCAGGTCTCCACCGATTGTCACGTCGCAAATTGACGAAGATGCGTTGACAACCATGCGTGGATTTGACCAGAGTCCCGCCCGACATGTCTGTTGCGGGGAGAATACCGATGTCGTTGCGCGCTCTTGTCCGGATCTCGTTGGTTGCGGTCTCTACCGCCCTCTTTTTTCTTCCAGTCACGGCAGCAGAACCGTCTCGAAAGGTGGTAACCACCCAGAACGGCGATTATTTCGGCTTCGATCTTAGAACGGAGCAGAATGTCTCGCTGGAGCAATGCGGCGAGATTTGTGTGGGCGACGCTGCCTGCAAGGCCTTCACCTACAATCCCAAGGTGAAATGGTGCTTCCTCAAATCCGATTTCAATCAGCTGAACGCCTTCCCCGGCGCTGTTGCCGGCAAGATCGTGGAAGTGGCGACGGAAGCCGATATCGGCGCGCCTCAGCGCCTGTCTTTCGTCACTGACAGCCTGCAGCAGGAAGCGCGCCGGCTGAAATCCGGCCTTGCGGCAAATGATGGCGAGACAGGACAGGGTGTGGAAGCGCTGGTGGAGACGGCGCGGCAGCAGGCGGCATCTGGCAATATTCCCGATGCGGTGGCGACCTACAAGGCGGCCCTTGCAATCACGCCGGATGATGGCGCGCTCTGGGCGGAGTTCGCGGAAAAGGCGGCGCAGGTCACCGATAATTACTCCATCGCCGGTCAGGCCGCTTCCGCCGCCATCAATGCTTATCAGCTGAGCCGTACGGTCAGCGCCCGCACCGAAGCCCTGAACCGGCTGGCGCAGGCCTTCGAGAAAACCCAGAATTATCGCGCGGCACTGAACGCCTATAAGGAGAGCCTCGCGCTTTCCAACAATGCACGTATCAAGGCCGCCTATGCCGACCTGCGCACCCGCCAGGGTTTCCGCGTCATCAACAATACCGTGGATACGGACAGCGTCAGCCCACGCGCCTGCGTGCAGTTTTCCGAACCGCTGGTGAAGAATGGCGTCGATTATTCCTCCTTCATCACGCTGGATGGGGCAGCCCCCAAAGCCATTGAGGCGAAGGGCAGCGAGATTTGCGTCGAAGGCCTGACCCATGGCCAGCGTTACAAGATTGCGCTGCGCGCCGGCCTGCCGTCTTCGGTGGAAGAGCCGCTGGAAAAGCAGGTCGATCTCGATATTTACGTGCGTGACCGCGCCGCGACCGTACGCTTCACGGGTGAGAATTTCGTGCTGCCGGGCACCGCGCGCCGCGGCATCCCGATCGTCTCGGTCAATGCCGACAAGGCCGACCTGAAGCTCTATCGCGTCGGCGACCGCAACATTACCTCGCTGCTCACAAATTCGCAGTTCCTGACGCAGATGGACGGTTACAATGCCGACCGTATCGAAAACGAGATCGGTGAACTCGTCTGGCAGGGCTCGATCGAGATCAAGCCTGATCTCAACAAGGATGTGGTGACGAGCTTCCCGGTGGATGAGGCCCTGCCGGAGCGCAAACCCGGCATCTATGTGCTGACCGCAGTGCCGCCGGGCGTAGCACCGGAAACATGGGATTCCCGCGCCACGCAATGGTTCCTGGTTTCTGACACCGGCATCACCACCTACGCCGGCACCGATGGGCTGAATGTCTTCGTCCGTGCGCTTGGCAGCGCCAAGCCGCTCGCGGATGTGGATCTGCAGCTGCTTGCCAAGAATAACGAGGTGCTGGGCACGGCAAAGACGGATGCCGATGGCCGCGCGGTATTCTCCGCAGGCCTGATGCGCGGCACGGCCGCACAGGCACCGGCAATCCTGACCGCGCGCAACGGCGACGAGGATTACGTCTTCCTCTACATGACCCGCGCCGGCTTCGACCTCTCAGACCGTGGCGTGACGGGACGGGCAGCCCCCGGTGCCATCGACGTGTTCAGCTGGACCGAGCGCGGCATCTACCGCGCCGGCGAGACCGTGCACGCGGCAGCGCTTGCCCGTGATGTCGATGGCAAGGCAATCGAGGATCTGCCGCTCACCTTCATCTTCTCGCGCCCGGATGGCGTCGAGGATCGGCGTTTCGTCAGCGATGGCAAGGCGCTGGGCGGCCATGCGGTCGATCTGCCGCTGCAGGCAAATGCCATGCGTGGCACCTGGACGCTGCGTATTCATACCGATCCAAAGACGGCTGCCATCAGCGAAAAGAGCTTCCTTGTCGACGATTTTGTGCCTGATCGCACCGAGTTCGACCTCTCGAGCAAGGCAAAACAGATCGACCCGGGCGCGGAAACGGCAATCGACGTCGATGGCCGTTATCTCTATGGCGCGCCCGCTGCCGGCCTGACGCTGGAAGGCGAGGTGGCGATCAAACCGACGCGCACGAGTGCCGATTTCGAAGGTTATTTCTTCGGTCTGGCGGATGAGGAAAGCGAAGAGGAAAACCGCAGCACGCTTGCCGAGCTGCCGGTTCTGGACGAAGAGGGCAAGGCGAGCTTTAACGTCGATCTCACCGATCTGCCTTCCACCACCCAGCTTCTTTCGGCCAACATTACCGTCCGCATGCAAGAGGCCGGCGGCCGCGCCGTGGAGCGCTCGCTGACGTTGCCTATCAAGGCGGATGCCCCGGTCATCGGCATCAAGCCGCAATTTTCCGGCGATCTTGCCCAGAATTCCGTTGGCCGTTTCCATATCATCGGCGTCAGCGCCGATGGGGCGAAGCAGGCGATGAGCGGCCTCAACTGGAAGCTCATCAAGGTCGAACGGAACTATCAGTGGTACCGTCAGGGCAATTCCTGGCGTTACGAGCCGGTGGAATATACCAAGCAGCAGGAAGCCGGCACCCTGTCCGTCGATGCCAATGGCGGCGAGATTTCCGTGCCCGTCACCTGGGGCCGTTACCGGCTGGAAGTGGAGGGCGCCGGCAATGGCGCGCCGGTTTCCAGCGTCGAATTTGATGCCGGTTTCTACGTCGAGGCAAGCTCGACGGAAACGCCCGATGCGTTGGAAATCGCGCTGGACAAACAGAGCTACAAGATTGGCGATACGGCGAAACTTAAGGTTTCCTCGCGTTTTGCCGGCGAGTTGATGATCACTTCCGGTTCCGAGAAGCTGATTTCCGTTCAGAATGCCGAGATCGGTGAGGATGGCGGCGAGATCGACATTCCGGTCACCGAGGAATGGGGAGCGGGTGCTTATGTGACGGCGACGCTGTTCCGGCCTGGCGATGCGCAGGAAAGCCGCATGCCGATGCGCGCCATCGGCATTAAGTGGCTTGCCGTCGATCCGGCCGAGCGCAAGCTCGCCGTCACCCTCGGTGCGCCGCAAAAGACGCTGCCGCGCCAGCCGCTTGAAATTCCGATCACCGTTGCGGGTGCCGGCGTCGGCGAAAAGGCCTATGCCATCGTTGCTGCGGTGGATGTCGGTATCTTGAACCTCACCAGCTATGAGCCGCCGAAGCCGGATGAATGGTATTTCGGCCAGCGCCGGCTGGGGCTTGAAATCCGCGACCTTTATGGTCGCCTGATCGATGGTTCGCTTGGTGCCACCGGCCGGTTGCGCACCGGCGGTGATGGCGCAGGGGCGGCCCTTCAGGGCAGCCCGCCCACCGAAAAGCTGGTGGCCTTCTTTGCCGGTCCGGTCGAACTCGACGGTGACGGCAAGGCGACAATCAGCTTCGATATTCCGCAGTTCAACGGCACGGCCCGTATCATGGCGGTGGCCTGGACGAAGACGGGTGTCGGTCATGCGGTCTCGGATGCCATCATCCGTGATCCCGTCGTGGTCATCGCCAGCGCGCCGAAATTCCTCGCCCCCGGTGATGTCTCGCAATTGCGGCTCGATATCGCCAATACGGATGGCGAGGCCGGCGATTACCGGCTGGATGTGACTAGCAACACGGCGCTAACGGTCGATCAGGGCGAGATGTCGCAGACATTGGCGCTTCAAAAAGGCGGCAAGTCGTCACTGACCGTGCCCCTGACGGGTGAACAACCCGGCAATGGCGCGATCACCATCAAGGTCTCCAACGCATCAGGTGTCTCGCTGGAGCAGGTGCTGAATGTTCCAGTCCGCCCGGCCGTTCTGCCGGTCACGACGCGGCGCGAAATCAAGATTGCGCCCAATAGCAGCCTGACGATCAATGGCGATCTTCTGGCCGACAGCATGCTGCTTGGCTCCTCCGTCGCGGTCAACGTCACGCGTTCGCCGGCCTTCGATATTCCGGCGCTGGTGATGATGCTGGATAAATATCCTTACGGCTGCGCCGAGCAGACGACGAGCCGCGCTTTGCCGCTGCTTTACGTATCGGAACTGACGAAAGACAGTGGCATGGCTGAGGACCCTGATACCCGCAAGCGGGTGCAGGAAGCGATCTACCGCGTGCTGTCCTTCCAGTCGAGTTCGGGCAGCTTCGGCCTCTGGTCGCCCGGTTATGGCGATCTGTGGCTCGATGCCTATATCACCGACTTCCTGACCCGCGCCCGCGAGCAGAGTTACGACGTGCCCGAAGCGGCCATGGTGCAGGCGCTGAACAACCTGCAGAACGGCCTTTCCTATGACAGCAACGTCAAGGACCGCGGCAACGAGATCGCCTATTCGCTCTATGTGCTGGCGCGCAACCGCAAGGCTGCAATCAACGATCTGCGTTATTATGCGGATACGGCGCTGGCCGATTTTCCGACGCCGCTGGCCAAGGCGCATGTTGCCGCCGCCCTTTCGCTTTATGGCGATCAGGTCCGGTCCAAGAGCGTTTTCGGCGCTTCGCTTGATATGGCAAGCCGTGCCACCAATGTGAGCTTCGCGCGTTCGGATTATGGCTCTGCCCTGCGCGATGGCGCAGCGACGCTGGCGCTTGCGGCGGAAAGCCGGCCGGTGCCGGCCGTCGTGCCGCAGCTTGCCGGTGCCGTGGCGAAGGAATGGGAAAAGAAGCCCTATACCAGCACGCAGGAACAGGCCTGGATGCTGCTCGCCGCCCGCGCCGTCAAAGGCGAGGACAAGGACATCCGCCTCGATGTGAACGGCGATTTGCAGACGGGAGGCTTCGGCAAGCGGATGAGCGGCGATGAATTGCTGGCAGCTCCCTTGAAGATCGCCAATGCCTCTGCCGATCCGGTCACGGCGGTCGTCACCACGGTGGCACCGCCGGCACAGCCGCTCGCCGCCGGTGGCGAGGGCTTCACCATCACCCGCACCTATTATTCCATGGATGGCGAGGAGGTGAACCCGAGCGAGGTCACGCAGAACGAGCGTTATGTAGTGGTGCTGAATGTGGTGCCGCAGAATAACTGGCAGTCGCGCATTCTGGTGACCGATCTCTTGCCCTCCGGTTTCGAAATCGACAATCCGAGCCTCGTTAATTCGGCCGAACTGTCGAATTTCGACTGGTTGCCGGAAACGGAAGCCGCACATACCGAATTCCGCTACGACCGTTTCGTCGCGGCCTTCGATCGCTCGGCCGGTGACAGTTCGGAGATTGCGCTCGCTTATGTGGTCCGCGCCGTCACCCCGGGCACCTATGATCACCCGGCAGCCTCGGTTGAAGATATGTACCGGCCGCAATTTGCCGCCCGCACGGCAACCGGCCGCATGGAGGTGCGCTCGGCAACCCCATGAGGCGGAAAAAGGCTGTCATCATCGGCTTCGTAACGGCCGCGTTGCTTTTGGGCGGCGCGGCCTTCGGTCTTGATGCGCTCGACAAGGCCTATCCGCCGCCGCTGGAGGCTGCGCGACAGCGCTCCTTCGAGGTGCTGGACCGTGATGGAAAACTGTTGCGCGCCTTCGCGACGCCGGATGGCCGCTGGCGGCTGAAGACCACGGCTTCCGAGGTCGATCCGCAGTTCCTGCGCATGCTGATCGCTTATGAGGACCAGCGCTTTTACGATCACCACGGCGTCGATCCCTGGGCGCTTTTGCGCTCCGCCTGGCAATTGGCCAGTAACGGCCGGATCGTCTCCGGCGCCTCGACGCTGTCGATGCAGGTGGCGCGGTTGATCGAGCCGCGCGCTGATCGCTCCTTTTCGGCCAAGCTTCTTCAGGCCGTTCGGGCCATTCAAATTGAAAGACGGCTCGGTAAAGCGGAGATTCTCGATCTTTATCTGAATATCGCGCCCTATGGCGGCAATCTGGAAGGCATTCGCGCCGCAAGCCTTGCCTGGTTCGGCAAGGAGCCGGGCCGGCTCGACACCGCGGAGGCGGCCTTGCTGGTGGCGCTGCCGCAATTGCCGGAAAAACGCCGCCCGGATCGTTTCCCGGAGGCGGCAAGGCAGGCGCGCGAGCGGGTGTTACAACGGCTTGCCGTCGAACGTGTGGTCGGCGAGGGAGAGGCGGAGCGGGCCGCATCGGCGGCCGTGCCGGTCAACCGGCGGGACCTGCCATCCTATGCGCCGCACATGGCCGTCGCCGCCCGTGCCAAATTTCAAAATGCCGCAGAGGCGCATTCGACGCTGAGATTGCCGATCCAGCGGGAACTGGAAGCTGTTGCCCGCCACGCGGCGGAAAAACTGGGCGACAAGGTCTCCGTCGCCATCCTCATGGCTGATGCGCAGACCGGTGATATTCTGGCGGAAGTAGGTTCGGCGGATTATCTCGATACGGCGAGGCGCGGTTTCGTGGAGATGAGCCGGGCCGTTCGTTCGCCGGGCTCCACCCTCAAACCGTTCATTTACGGCCTTGCCTTTGAAGACGGTCTTGTCGGACAGGAGACCATCATCGAGGATCGGCCGGCCGATTTTTCCGGTTACCGGCCGCGCAATTTCGATATGCATTATCAGGGTGATGTCAGCATCCGGCAGGCGCTGCAACTGTCGCTCAACGTGCCGGCGGTCAAGCTGCTTGATGCCGTCAGCCCCTCGGCGCTGATGGTGCGTTTCCGGCGGGCGGGCGTCAAGCTCGTGCTTCCGGCCAACGAAGCGCCCGGCCTTGCCATTGCGCTTGGCGGTGCCGGTATCTCTCTCGTGGATCTGGTGCAGCTTTACGCCGGGCTTGCTGGCAACGGCGACCCCGTGCGGCTCGGCGATGGTGTCCGCGCCATCCCCGAACGGCTGGAGGGCGACCGGCTGTTTTCCGATGCCGCGATCTGGAACGTCACCGACATACTCTCCGGCGTGCTGCCGCCGCTTGGCGTGAAACAGCGTGGCATCGCCTACAAGACCGGCACCAGCTATGGGTATCGCGACGCATGGTCGGTAGGTTATGACGGGCGGCACATCATCGGCGTCTGGGTCGGCCGTGCCGATAATGGCGCGGTGCCGGGCATTGCCGGTTATGCGACGGCGGCCCCGATCCTTTTCGAGGCTTTTGCGAAATCCGGTGTGGCGGTGACGCCGATGCCCGCCGCACCCTCCGGCATTGCGCGCGTAGCCGTAAGCGATCTTCCCGCCAACCAGCGACGTTTCACGACAACCGCAAGCGGTCTGCTTTCTGCTTCAAGACGCGAAAGCGCCCCCCGCATCGTGTATCCGCCGGAAGGCGCGCGGGTGGAACTCTCCAGCCAGTCCGGCATTTCACCGCTGGTGCTGAAACTGCAGGGCGGCCGCGCGCCCTTCCGCTGGCTTGCCAATGGCAGGCCCCTGCCGGACCCTTCCCACCGCCGCAACAGCGAATGGCGGCCGGAAGGGCAGGGGTTTTCAACGCTCACGGTAATCGACGCCGACGGCCGCGCCTCGAGTGTGCGGGTTTTCGTCGAGTGAATTCTACGACGCACAAAAGATGGCGCGTGCCGTCGGCCTGATTCTGTTCAGCGCACCAGAGTGCCAGTGGCTCCGAATACTCGGTCACTGCGGGTGCCAGTTTTTTCTTCCTTCGGCTTGAAACCAGCCCTAAAAGGACCGAAACCGACACTCGCGCCGAAGCCGCGTTTATACCAGGTTTCGATCTCACTGCCGACGGCAACCTGATCAACAACCAGATATGGTTTGTTGCGAGGCAACACGGCGTCGAAACAACTATCTTTCCCTCGTTTTACATTGGACAAGATATAGGACGCATCGACAGGCGTATTTCCGTCGCGGACATCATAGGTTTGATATCCTTTTACTTTGATACTATTGTAAGTCGCGAGGGATTGCCCCAATACCTCGATTTCCAAATCTCTTGGACGATCAGCAATAGTCTCGGTTTTCTCGTCGACCTTAACTGGGGCGAGTGTTTTCAACCTGTTCTGTTGCTCGATATCTTTTCCGCAAATTTCTTTGAAATCGTTGTCAGCTACTTTGTAAATATGGCCTGGAAGAAGTTTTTTGGGGCTGACGAGCGCAATATTGTGTGCGGAACCGTCCAACGCCTGCTGCGCTGCTGTCTGACCAATAAAAGGATTAGGACGAACTAAAATGCTACTACTTTCGCAAGAGGTAAGCATGCCGGTGACGATGAATGCTAAAAACAATCTTTGCATTTATTCCCCCCAAAAAATAAATCCTCAGTAGTAAGGATGATTCTGTATCCTTAGTCAACTTTGGCGTGTTTTATTGGGTTTGCACCTGAGGGCGCGCGTCTCAGTCGGCGGTAAAATCAATTTACAAATTGAAATACAATCGTAAATTATTATATTTATTCGATTTTTTATGCTAAAACTGTAAAATATTATTAATTAAATCAAGAAAATAACAGAATTGTACTGTGTTATCTCGGTGTTTTCTGGGGGTAGTATTTTTCTTGTATGGATTAATTCTAAATAAAAGCCGGAAATATTATTATTTTACTTCTGTTTTCCGAGATTTTTCAGAAGTGAGGTGAATTTCACCTTGTGCCTAAGCTCTACTATGAGGAGAATTCAGGAGAAATGGCGTCCACGAGAGGATTCGAACCTCCGACCCCAGGATTCATACCACTTCGGCTTTAGCCGCCGTCCTGCCGCTAACGACAGAACGTTCGTGGTCTGGACTGTCCCTTCACCATGGACCTTGCGGCCTTTAGGTGCTGCCCATCCAGTCTCTACACCTTCACCGGATTTCTCCGGAGCTTGGCTCGGGATTGGCATGCTGGAAGACCAGCGAAGCTTTCCCCGACTTTGAGCAGATCGATTGCGTCGTTTCCGGGCGCAACCCCCAATTTACCTTAGGAATCCTGTGCTCTATCCTGCTGAGCTACGTGGACACTGAATTGCTCTTTAACCCGACGATGCCTGCGGATCAACCGCGTTCTGCATCGCGGTCGATCTCTTCCTCGGCTTTCTTTCCGTAAGTCGGCGGTCAGTTCGCCAGACGCTGTTCGGCCAGCTTCACCCAGTAGGAAATGCCGTAGGCGATGGCGTCGTCGTTGAAATCGTAGCCGGGATTGTGAAGCCCGGCCGAATCGCCATTGCCGATGAAGATGAAGCAGCCCGGTCTTTCCTTCAGCATGAAGGAGAAATCCTCGCCCGCCATGGAGGGGTCTACATCGGGGTCGACATTCGGTTCACCCGCCACATCACGGGCAACGAGGATGGCGTGGTCGGTTTCGGCCGAATGGTTGAAAGTGACAGGGCAATAACGCTCATAGACGACTTCCGCTTCCGCGCCATTGGCGAGTGCTATGCCTTCCGCCATCTGTTTGATGCGCTCCTGCGCGAGATCGCGCACCGTTTCATCCAGGCTGCGCACGGTGCCGGCGATCAGCGCCTCGTTGGGGATGATGTTGTGGCTGGAGCCGGCGTGGAACCGGGTGACGGAGACGACCACCGAGCGGATCGGATCGGCATTGCGCGAGGCGATCATCTGCAGGTTGCCGACGATCTGTGCGCCGATGGTGATGGGATCGATGGTGCGGTGCGGCTGTGCCGCATGGCCGCCACGGCCCTTGACGGTGATGGAGAATTTGTCCGGCGCCGCCATGATGCCGCCCTTGCGGATGGCGAAGGCGCCGAGCGGAATGCCCGGCATATTGTGCATGCCGTAGACCTCGTTGATGCCGAAACGCTCCATCAGGCCGTCCTCGACCATGGCGAGCGCGCCAGCACCACCTTCTTCGGCGGGCTGGAAGATGACAGCGATCGAGCCGGTGAAATTGCGGGTCTCGGTGAGGTATCTGGCGGCGCCGAGCAGCATCGCGGTGTGGCCGTCATGGCCGCAGGCATGCATTGCACCCGCCGTTTTCGAGGCCCAGGGTTTGCCGGTTTCCTCGAGGATGGGCAGCGCGTCCATATCCGCCCGGAAGCCAATGGTACGATTACCCGGAAGATTGCCTCTGATGATGCCCACTACCCCGGTGCGGCCGAGACCGGTCACGATTTCGTCAACGCCAAAGGATTTCAGCTTCTCCGCGACAAAGGCCGCGGTGTTGTCGACGTCATACAAAATCTCGGGGTTTTCATGCAGGTGACGCCGCCATTCGCTGACTTCCTGCTGAAGTTCGGCGGCTCTGTTCAAAATTGGCATTCGTTCATTCCTGGGTTCATCGGTGCGGCATGTGGTAAAAGCCCATCCTCCGTGGTGGATAGTGCGCCGCATAATTGACGTAATCAATGTACTTTGCCATTGCTAGGACATATATGGTGAATATTGCCATTCCCCGACCGAAGACGGGAATTCGAGGACTAGCCTTGCCAAACACAGTGAAATCGCCAAACGCCGCCCGCCGGCTTTCCGCAACCATTGCCATCGTCACCGCAGGCCTTGTTGCAGCAGTGCCCGTGGCCAATGCCAATCCGAAAATGGTGGTGGATGTCAAAACCGGCAAGGTGATTTCCCATCAGGAAGCCTTCCGCAAATGGTATCCGGCTTCGCTGACCAAGCTGATGACCGCCTATATCGCCTTTTCGCAGATGAAGGCCGGCAAGATCAGCCCGCAGACGGAAGTGGTGATGAGCAAGAAGGCCGCCGACCAGCCGGCCTCTAAAATGTATTTCAAGCCGGGCCAGAAGCTGACGATGGACAGCGCGCTGAAGCTGCTGCTGATCAAATCCGCCAATGACATCGCCGTGGCGATCGCCGAAACCATCGGCGGCACCAGCGACAATTTCGTGGCGCAAATGAATGCGCAGGCGCAGCGGCTGGGCATGAGCTCCACCCACTACATCAATGCCAACGGCCTGCCCGGCAAGGGGCAATATACGACGGCGCGTGACCTTGCGCTGCTGGCGCTGATCATCAAGCGGGAATTCCCGGAATATGCCGGCTATTTCTCGCTGGAAGGTGTCAGCACCGGCAAGAAGAACTACGCCAACTTCAACATGCTGGTCGGCCGTTTCGATGGTGCGGATGGCATGAAGACCGGCTTCATCTGTGCCTCGGGCTTCAACCAGGTCTCGTCCGCCGTGCGCAATGGCCGCTCGGTCATCACGGTGGTGCTGGGCGCGGATAGCCTTGCCGGGCGAACCGACCAGTCCGCCGATCTCTTGCAGATGGGGCTGACGGCGCCTTCCGGTCAGGGTGTTTCGCTTGCCGCGCTCGCGCCCTATGGCGAGACCGGTGATGTGAACGACGTCAGTGCCGAGATTTGTAACCCGAAGGCTGCCAAGGTGCGCAGCGAAAGCCGCGATGAGACGGGTCGTATGGTCATCCATTCGCCCTATGTCAAGGAAATGACCCGGCCACCGGAATATTCCTTCGCCGGTCTCATTCCGGGCAGCGAGACCGTGGCGGTGAATACCGCCAAGGGCGCTGCCGGCAAGGGCGAAGTGGCCAATGTGCCGATCCCGATTCCGCGTCCGACATTCTGATCGCCGGCAACGGGCTTCGCGGCCGCCGCGATGCGGTTTATGTATTCGCAGCTTGCTGATGTTATGATATTACGATGGCGCCCGTGGCTTTTGCCCCGGGCGATTTCTTTTTGTTCCGTGCGGTTCCGGCTCTTGTCTTACGCAATGGCATGCCGGGGCAGCCATCACCATACAGGCAAGGCATGTCTCGCGATCGCATTCCGGTTTCCATCATCACCGGCTTTCTCGGCGCCGGAAAATCGACGCTGCTCAATCGGCTTCTCAAAGACCCTGAGATGAGCGATGCCGCGATCATCATCAATGAATTCGGCGATGTCAGCATCGATCACATGCTGGTCGAAAGCGCCGGCGAAGGCATCATCGAGCTGGCGGAAGGTTGCCTGTGTTGCACGGTGCGGGGTGAGCTGGTGGATACGCTGGCGGAACTCATGGATGGTATCCAGACCGGCAAGCTGAAGCCGGTCAAGCGGGTGGTGATCGAGACTACGGGTCTTGCCGATCCCGCCCCTGTCATGCAGTCGGTCATGGGTAATCCGGTCATTGCGCAGAATTTCGTGCTGAGCGGCATGGTCACGGTGGTGGATGCCGTCAACGGCCTGTCCACGCTCGACAATCACGAGGAAGCGGTGAAACAGGCGGCGGTGGCCGACCGGCTGGTGATGACCAAGCGGGCACTTGCCGATGCTGCCACGATTGCCGCACTGACGGCGCGCCTTGAGGCGCTGAACCCGCGCGCGACAATCGAGGATGGCGACAAAACCGACTGGAGTGCCGCAGGGCTTCTCGACAACGGCCTTTACGATGTTTCCAGCAAAAATGCCGATGTCGGCCGCTGGCTGGGGGAAGAGTCCGGTCATGATCAAGACCATGAGCATGATCACGCGCACGGCCATCACCACCATCATGGCGACCACGATCATCATCATGATGTGAATCGGCATGACGCGTCGATCCGCTCCTTCTCGATCATTCATGACAAGCCGATCGAGCCGATGGCGATCGATATGTTTGTAGATTTGCTGCGTTCGGCCCATGGCGAAAAACTGCTGCGCATGAAGGCCATCGTCAAATTGTCGGACAATCCGGGCCGGCCTTTGGTGCTGCATGGGGTGCAGAACATTTTCCACACGCCGGAACGCCTCGCGGCCTGGCCGGACCCGGCGGACCAGCGCACACGTATGGTGCTGATCACGAAGGATCTGCCGGAGGCCTTCGTGAAGGACCTGTTTGCGGCCTTCACGGGAACGCCGGGCATTGACCGGCCGGACAGGCAGGCGATGACGGATAATCCGCTGGCGGTTTCGGGGTTGCGGTTTTAGGTCGTGCCGTGATGGGCGAGGTCGGCGGGTGTGGTTCACCCCCCTCTGTCCTGCCGGACATCTCCCCCGCAAGGGGGGAGATCGACTCGCGGCTGGGTTTCGCCCAACTTCACCGTTGCGATTGTAGTGACGACGATACATCTTGCTGATCTCCCCCCCTTGAGAGGGAGATGCCCGGCAGGGCAGAGGGGGTAACCGCGGCTGGTGCCGTCAAATGTCGGTTTACCCGCCCTTCACGATCCGAAACCGATGCCCCTTGTCCACCGCAACGGCCTCGACCAACCGATGCCCGTCCTCATTGCACATATGGGTAATATCGATCACCGCAAGAGGGTCGGTCGTCTCGACGGTCAGAATATCGCCGGCCTTGAGGGTGGCGAGTTTCTTGCGGCTTCTCAAAACCGGAAGGGGGCATTTAAGCCCCCTCAAATCATAAACAATCTCGGCCGTGTCGTTCATTCCTTGGCCCAGAACTTCCAGAAGGGCTTCTTTTCCGGTGCTTCCGGTGCCGGGGCGGGGGAATAGGCGAGCGGGTTCATGGTCGGGACCGGTACGCCCTGGGCGGCAGTGCTGGTCTGGCCAGCCGCTGCGGGGGTAGCCGCGGCAACCATGGTCGGGGCCGCTGGCGCCGGGTTCGATTGCGGGGCGGCGGGTTGGGTCGCCGAAGGGCGCGGGCCGCGCAGGGCAGAGGCGGTCGCGGACGTCGCTGGTGAGGACGACGTAACCTGCTGCGCCTTTTTCTCCATCAACGCGGCATATTCTGTTTCCTTCATCAGCTTGCCGGCCTTCAGCGCCGAGCCGGTCGGGGCGTATGCGGGTTCGCGGCCCTTGCGCTTTTCGGCCACCAGCGCCTTGCGCTCGGCCTCGCTCGGGTCGTACCAGGCCATGCCGTCATATTTCTTCATCGCCTTTTCATAGGCGAGATCATAGGTCTTTTCGTAGCTTGAAAGCGCGCTGATGAGTGCCGGCGGCGTGCTCATCGGCGGGCACTGGGCGGCGGCGTTGAAGCTGCCGCCTTCCGTCTGCTGGTTGAAGACATATTTCTTCTCGCAGACATTCACTTCCGGCGGACGCTTGGTCACTTCGAAATTGTCGTAACCGACCTTCAGCATCTTCCAGAATTCGAGATGTTCGCTCTGGCGATGGCGGGCCATGTTTTCCGCCGTCATGCGGAAGGGAAAGGCCTGCAGCTGCACGGTCTTCTGGCCGCCCTTGAAGGCGTCGCGCGCAAAACCGTAGATTTCAAGAATCTGCGCATCCGTCATCGAATAACAGCCGGAGGACGAGCAGGCGCCATGGATCATCAGATTGGTGCCGTTGCGGCCATTGGCTGCATCGTAACGGTTCGGAAAACCGGTATTGATGGCGAGGTAATATTTGGAATTCGGGTTAAGGTGCGCAGGCGTCAGGTTGTAGAAACCTTCCGGCGCCTGGCGGTCGCCTTCCTTCACCTTGGGGCCGAGTTTACCGGACCAGGCGCAAATCTCGTAGCCGGCGATCTTCTCGAAACGGTTGTCGCGCCTGGCCTTCCAGATTTCCAGCGCGCCTTCTTCCTTGAAGATGCGGATCATGATCGGTGAGGTGCGGTCCATGCCCCGCTTGTCGATCTCGGCCAGAATAGCCGGAGACAGCGGGTAATCGACCTTGTTCTTAACGTGGGAAACGTCGCGTTCGACGGTTTCGAGCGTATCGTTGCAGCCGGCAAGAACGAGCGCGGTGCAGGCAAGAAGTGCAAAATGTGTCAAACGCATGATCTGATCCGAAAGACGATGGCACGAAACGGCGGCAGTTCTATACCGTTCCGTGTGCAATTTAAATACGGTATTAACCGTTTACATCTTCTTAACTCAAATCGGATCCGCCCCCGCGGCCGCCGATACATCTGTTGATGTGACCGGACTATGGCCGAGTTGGGGCGATCTTGCCGGAAATTAAGGCCGGAGTCGGATTGTTTTAGCTGTTCTTCGAACCGCCAAACGATCTGACTTTTTCTTTGAACGCATTTGCCGGGCGTAAAACCGCTACGCACTTTTGACGGAAATGCTCTAGAGATTCCGGCCGATATCCAGGAATTTCTGGCGGCGTTCAGCGCGCAGCTGTGTGCCGGAACGCTGGGAAAGATCGGCAAGCGCCTTGGCGATCACGTCGCCGGTCGCTTTGATGACGGTTTCCGGTGCGCGGTGCGCGCCGCCGATCGGCTCGGGGATGATTCCATCGATGACGCCGAGCGACTTCAGATCTTCCGAGGTGATCTTCATGTTGGTTGCGGCTTCCTTGGCGCGGGTCGAATCGCGCCAGAGAATGGAGGCGGCACCTTCCGGAGAGATCACCGAATAGATCGCATGTTCGAGCATGTAGACGCGGTTGCCGGTGGCGATCGCGATCGCGCCGCCCGAGCCGCCTTCGCCGATGACGACGGAAACGATCGGCACCTTCACGTTGAGGCACATTTCCGTCGAGCGGGCGATGGCCTCGGCCTGGCCGCGCTCTTCCGCGCCGACGCCGGGATAGGCACCTGCGGTATCGATGAGGGTGACGACCGGCAACGAGAAGCGATCTGCCAGTTCCAGCACGCGGATCGCCTTGCGGTAACCTTCCGGGCGCGGGCTGCCGAAATTATGCTTCAGGCGGCTTTTGGTGTCGTTGCCCTTTTCCTGGCCGATGATGGCGACGGGCTGACCGTTGAAACGGCCGAGGCCGGCCTGAATGGCGGCGTCTTCGGCAAATTTGCGGTCACCGGCCAGCGGCGTGAAATCGGTAAACAGCGCCTTGGCGTAATCGACGAAATGCGGACGCTGCGGGTGACGCGCGACCTGCGTTTTCTGCCAGGCGTTCAGCTTGGAATAGATGTCCTGCATCGCGTCGTTGACGCGCGATTCCAGGCGGTTGATCTCCTCCGAGGTGTCTATGCTCTCGTCTTCATCGGCAAGCTTCTTCAGCTCGATGATCTTGCCCTCAAGGTCCGAGATAGGTTTTTCGAAGTCGAGATAATTGTGCATGAGATCCGTTTCCGATCGTTTTGCGCAAGGTTTGACCGGATTATCCGGCGGTTCCGGTCGCTCTAATCAAGGTTTTTGCCCTGTTTGGCAAGGGGGTGATGTGTTTGTACCAGCTCTTGCAAGCGTTCTTCCAGCACATGTGTATAGATTTGTGTCGTGGAAATGTCGGAATGGCCGAGCAGTTCCTGTACCGCGCGCAAATCCGCACCGTTCTGCAGCAGGTGGCTGGCGAAGGCGTGGCGCAGCACATGCGGCGATACAGCGGACGGGGTTAGGCCCGCACGAATGGCGATGTCCTTGAGGTCACGGGCGAAGACCTGGCGGGGCAGATGCCCTTCCTTGCCGCTCGAAGGAAAGAGCCACGGGCTCTCCGGTGTCTCCGGTTTTTTCTGCGAAGCGGCCGCTTTGCTTTTCTCCGGTGCGAGCGCCTTTCGGGCGGCCTCGTATTTTTCCATGGCCTCGATGGCGGCGCGCGAAAGAAGCACCATACGATCCTTGTTGCCCTTGCCGCGGATCATCAGGAAGCGGCCTTCCTGGCGCAGCACCTTGACGGGGAGCGAGACCAGCTCGCTGACACGCATGCCGGTGGCATAAAGAAGTTCGAGCAACACATGCATGCGGATGCGGGCAAGTTGGCCGGGACCTGCGGTTGCCGCTTCCTGTGCCGCAAGCCCAAGAAGCCGGTTCACATCGGCCACGCTCATCGTTTTCGGCAGGGCGAGGCCCTTCCTGGGCGCATCGATGATGCCGGTCGGGTCATCGCCGCGCAGCCCTTCCGAATAAAGAAAGCGATAGAACTGCCGCATGGAGGAGAGACGCCGCGCCTGCGAGGTTGCGGCAAACCCCTGAGCGGAAAGATGGGTCAGATAGGCGGAAAGGTCCGATGTCTGCGCTTCCGTCAGGGATTGGCCGCGACCGGAGAGAAATTCGCGCAGGTCGGAAAGGTCGCGCTCATAGGAAGAGAGCGTATTGGCGGCGGCACCGCGCTCGGCGCTCATCATCTCCAGAAAACTTTCAAGCCGCGCGCCGTCGCGCCCTGCCGTCTGTTGTCCGCTCATGGGGTGCGCCTTGCCGGTTCCGTGGCGGGCGGGTTCAGCCGCTCGGAGGGAATGCGCACGGTCACCTCGCGGTCGCGCGGCTGAACGACCATGACAAGCAGCACCATGCCGCCATAGATCAGCCCCGCGATGGTCGCCAGTATCATCGTGAAGCGGAAGAGGGTGGGCATGGCGGCTCCGTGCAGGTGGCGGTCGAAATCTATATGCGGTGCGGCGAAAGCGGCGACAAGGTCAAAAAGCCTGCTCCACCCCGCGCCGCATGCGGCGATCATTGTGATTCACCGCAATTCAGTCAGCAATTTGGCTTGACGCTTCGTAAACATTTGCAGATATCCATGCCAAACGGGCTTTCAAATTTATGAATGAAACGAATTTATCCGTCCCGGCCACACTCGGGGAGCAAGCACGGGCAAAGCTCGGACGGCGCAACATCGTCTTCGTCGGGCTGATGGGGGCTGGAAAGTCGGCGGTTGGCCGCATGGTTGCCCAGCAGCTCAAGGTTCCTTTCATTGATACGGATGTCGAAATCGAGCGCGTATCGCGCATGACGATATCGGAGCTTTTCGCCACCTATGGCGAGGAGGAGTTCCGGGCTCTTGAGACACGGGTCATCAAGCGCCTGCTGCGCGGCGGCCCCAAGGTCATTTCCACCGGTGGCGGCGCCTTCATCAACGACAATACCCGCGGGCATATCCGGCGCGGCGGCATTTCGCTGTGGCTGAAGGCCGATCTCGAGGTTCTGTGGGAAAGGGTCAACAAGCGCGATCACCGTCCGCTTCTGAAGACCGAGAACCCCAAGGCCACGCTGGCCTCCCTGATGGAGAAACGTTATCCGATCTATGCGGAAGCGGATCTGACGATCATGTCCCGGGATGTCCGCAAGGAGATCATCGCGACCGAAGTGCTGACGGCCATAGCCGGCCTCGAACAGAAAGACTGACCACCATGACGCCTTCCGAAATCCACGCCGATGAACGTCTCGTCCATGTGCCGCTCGGCGAGCGCGCCTATGACATTCTGATCGGGCCGGGGCTGATCGGCAGGGCGGGCGGCGAGATTTCAGCGCGGCTGAAGGGCAGACGCGCGGCGATCATCACCGACGAGCATGTTGCGCCGCTTTACCTCGAAGGCCTGATGGACGGTTTGCAGACGGACGGCATCGAGGCCGTTTCGCTGACCCTGCCGGCCGGCGAAAAGACCAAGAGCTTCGAGCATCTCGTTACCGTCTGCGACGCGGTTCTGGCCGCAAGGGTGGAGCGCAACGATGCGGTCATCGCGCTCGGCGGCGGTGTGATCGGCGATCTTGCGGGTTTTGCCGCAGGTATCGTCCGCCGTGGTGTGCGCTTCGTTCAGATCCCGACCTCGCTTCTGTCGCAGGTCGATTCCTCCGTCGGCGGCAAGACCGGCATCAATACCCGCCACGGCAAGAACCTCATCGGTGTTTTCCATCAGCCCGATCTGGTGCTGGCGGATACGGCGGTACTCGATACGCTGAGCCCGCGGGAATTCCGCGCCGGTTATGCCGAAGTGGTGAAATACGGTCTGATCGACAAGCCGGATTTCTTCTTCTGGCTGGAAAAGAACTGGGACGACATCCGCACCGGTGGCCCGGCCCGCATCCAGGCGATTGCCACGAGCTGCCAGGCCAAGGCCGATGTGGTGGTGGCCGACGAGAAGGAAAACGGTGTCCGCGCCCTTCTGAACCTCGGCCACACCTTCGGTCACGCGCTGGAAGCGGCGACCAATTACGACAGCAAGCGGCTGGTGCACGGCGAAGGTGTCGCCATCGGCATGGTGCTGGCGCACCAGTTCTCCGCCCGCCTCAACCTAGCAAGCCCTGACGATGCCGCGCGCGTCGAGGCGCATCTGAAGGCCGTCGGCCTGCCGACAACGATGAAGGACATTCCCGGCGAATTGCCGCCGGTCGAAACCCTGATGGCGGCAATCGCGCAGGACAAGAAGGTCAAGGGCGGCAAGCTCACCTTCATCCTCACCCACGGCATCGGCCAGTCCTTCGTGGCCGACGATGTCGCGGCGTCCGAGGTGCAGTCCTTCCTGACGGAGAAGCATCCGGGGTGAACCACCTGAAATCACTCCCTGATCAGAAGGCCCCGGCCTCATTGGCCAGACGTTTTATCGCTTGAGGCGATAGCGCCGCAGCCTCGGCCCGGGTTTTAAGGCGGATCTTGCCGCCACCGAAGGCTTCATAAAGCTGCAGATGCCCTGCAAAGGAGGATGACGTCGTTCGCGTCCAGTAATCTCCTGCCCATGCCAGAAGTGCCGCCTGATCGCTCTCGGTCTCGCCGTGCTGTGTGCCGCGCCGCAACAGGCCGTCATGACATTCGGCCCAGGGCAGGTCGAGCCATATCAGCGCGTTTGCTTTAGGCAGCGCCGTTTCAACCAGCCAGCCATAGACGCCTTCGATGATCCAGTCGCTGGTATTGGCGTGGCCGGTCGCCAGAAGTCTGGCTTCCTCCTCGTCCCGTTTGCGGCCGTCTTCCTGCCAGTGCAGGTGATCGAGATCGTAAACGGGCAATTTCAGCGCCGAACCGAATTTTGACGCGAGACTGCTTTTGCCGGAGCCGCTATTGCCGATTATGGCGATGCGGAGCGAGGAGGCGTCTGCTGCCGACATTCGGGTCATCCGTCGAGTTAAGTTTCTCTTGTAATGCAGAATCTTTCAGCGAACTGGATTCTTAGCCCGAAAATACGAAAGCAATGCTGCGCGACTAGAACCGCACCGTTTCCCCCGGTGCCGCCGCCTCGATCGCGAGCGCATGCAGCCCTGCGTCGAGTTCCGGCTTCAAAAGCGCGTTGATCGCCCGGTGGCGCTCGACGCGAGACTTGCCGGAAAAGCTTTCAGACACTATTTGAACACGCATATGCGTCTCGCCCGTGCCGGTGATATCCGGCTGGTGGCCCGCATGCATCTGGCTTTCATCCACAACCCTCAGGCGCTCCGGTGAAAAGCTCTCCCTGAGCTTGGTTTCTATGCGCTCTCGCAGGGACATTTGAAGGGCTCCAATTCTGTTTGCCGGTCTTTGAAGGGGGCTCCCTAAAAGCCTGTAACATTCCGCTTTGTCAATTCTTGTTGTGCGGCTTTTCGCACCCCATAATCAGGGCATCATGAAACTGGATTCGAAATATTTCGATCGCATCCGCACGCGCCGGAAAAGGGAGCGGGAACCTGAGGTTCAGGCCCCGACCTGCCAGTGGGACGGATGCGACAAGCCGGGTATTCACCGGGCACCCGTCGGCCGCAATGCCGAGGGGCAATTCTTCCTGTTCTGTTTTGAGCACGTGAAGGAATACAACAAGGGCTATAATTATTTTTCCGGCCTCTCTGACAGCGAGATCGCCCGTTACCAGAAGGAAGCGATCACCGGCCATCGCCCCACCTGGACGGTGGGCGTGAACAAGACGGCCCGCGACAGCCCGCTGCATTCCACGCTGCGCTCCGGCACGGCCAGCGGCAATGCCCGTATCCGCGATCCTTTCGGCTTTGCCGGCGGTTTTGCGGGTGGCTCGAGGGCAGGCGGTACCCGCATGCAGCAGGACCGCAAGCTGAAGACGCTGGAGGCAAAAGCCTTCGATACGCTCGGTCTTTCTTCCAGCGCAAAGCAGGAAGACATAAAAAGGCGCTACAAGGAGCTTGTCAAAAAGCACCATCCTGATGCTAATGGTGGCGATCGTGGTTCGGAAGAGCGTTTTCGGGCTGTTGTTCAAGCATATCAATTGTTAAAGCAGTCAGGTTTCTGCTAAGCCAACTTACGTGTTTACCGCCTGATTGATGATGTGGCCGGGTGGCTGCCGCCCGCCTTGGAGACGTGATGAGCAAAATCGACCTTGATATTTCCAACCTGCCCGACACGACGGTGTCCGTGCGGGAGGTTTTCGGCATTGATACGGATCTGCGGGTTCCCGCCTATACGCAGGGCGACGCCTATGTGCCGGATCTCGATCCCGACTATCTTTTCGACCGCGATACGACGCTTGCGATCCTCGCCGGTTTTGCTCACAACCGACGCGTCATGGTTTCCGGTTTCCACGGCACGGGTAAATCCACCCATATCGAGCAGGTTGCGGCCCGCCTCAACTGGCCCTGCGTACGCGTCAACCTCGACAGCCATGTCAGCCGTATCGATCTCGTCGGCAAGGATGCCATCGTTCTGAAGGACGGCAAGCAGGTTACCGAATTCAAGGACGGCATCCTGCCCTGGGCTTACCAGCACAATGTCGCGCTCGTTTTCGATGAATATGATGCCGGCCGCCCGGACGTGATGTTCGTCATCCAGCGCGTGCTGGAATCCTCCGGCCGCCTGACCCTGCTCGATCAGAGCCGCGTCATCCGTCCTCACCCCGCCTTCCGCATTTTCGCGACCGCGAACACCATCGGTCTTGGCGATACGACCGGCCTTTACCATGGCACGCAGCAGATCAACCAGGCGCAGATGGACCGCTGGTCCATCGTCACCACGCTGAACTATCTGCCGCATGAGCAGGAAGTGAACATCATCGCCGCCAAGGTGAAGAGCTTTGACAATCCGAAGGGCCGTGAAACCGTTTCCAAGATGGTGCGCGTGGCCGATCTCACCCGTTCGGCCTTCATCAATGGCGATCTTTCCACCGTCATGAGCCCGCGTACCGTCATCACCTGGGCGGAAAATGCGGAAATCTTCGGCGATCTCGCTTTTGCCTTCCGCGTGACCTTCCTCAACAAGTGCGATGAACTGGAGCGCACGCTGGTGGCCGAGCAATATCAGCGCGCCTTCGGCGTCGAGCTGAAGGAAAGCGCCGCGAACATCGTTCTCAGCGCCTGATCTCCCCGGCTTGTCCGGAGAAGATCACCGATGACTTGAAGACGCCGGCCGGCCGCGCATCCTGAGGATGGGCGTGCCGCAGGCGCCGACGAATGACAGGAAAGACAATGGCAGGGCGCGGCGACAATTCCAGAGCGAAACCGGGTACGGCGATCGATACGGAGCCGTTGCGTCAGGCGATTGCCGGATGTGTGCGATCGGTTGCCGGCGATGCCGAAGTCGAGGTCGTTTTCGCCAATGAGCGGCCGGGCCTTGCCGGCGAGCGCATGCGCCTGCCGGAAATCTCCAAGAAACCCACCGCACAGGAAATCGCCATCACGCGTGGCCTCGGCGATTCCATGGCCCTGCGTCTCGCCTGCCATGATGCCGATACCCATGCGGTAATGTCGCCGCAGGGCGCCGAAGCGCGGCTGATTTTCGATGCCGTCGAACAGGCGCGTGTGGAATCCATCGGCGCGCTGCGCATGCCGGGCATGGCCTCCAACATCCATGCCATGAACACCGAGAAATACGCCAAGGCGAATTTCGCCGGCATCAGCAACAAGGATGATGCGCCGCTCGCGGAAGCCGTGGCGCTTCTGGTGCGCGAGAAGCTGACCGGCGAGAAGCCGCCGGAAAGCGCCGGCAAGGTTGTCGATCTGTGGCGCGATTTCATCGAGGACAAGGCAGCCGGCGACCTTAAAGATCTCTCAAGCGTTATCACCGACCAGAAGGCGTTTTCGCGGCTGGTGCGCAAGATGCTGACCTCCATGCAGATGGCGGAGGATTTCGGCGACGAGGATAACGAGCCTGAGAGCCAGGAAGCGGAGTCCAACGAGGACCAGCCGCGCACCAACGAGACCGAAGAAGAGCAGGTCGAGGAAGAGGCCGGCTCCGATGCGACGCCCGCCGATGAAAACGAGGCCTCGCAGGAGGAAATGGAAGAAGGCGAGATGGACGGCGCCGAGATGTCGGACGAGGAAATGTCCGACGATCTCGACGAGGATTCCGAAACGCCCGGCGAGACCCGCCGCCCCAACAGCCCCTTCGACGATTTCAACGAGAAGGTCGATTATCGCATCTTCACCGAGGAGTTCGACGAGGAAATCCGCGCTGAGGAACTCTGTGACGAGGCCGAGCTTGACCGTCTGCGCGCCTTCCTGGACAAGCAGCTTGCCCATCTTCAGGGCGCCGTCGGGCGGCTGGCGAACCGGCTGCAGCGCCGCCTGATGGCGCAGCAGAACCGTTCCTGGGATTTTGATCTGGAAGAGGGTTATCTCGACCCGGCCCGTCTCGTCAGGCTCATCATCGACCCCATGCAGCCGCTTTCCTTCAAGAAGGAGCGCGACACCAAGTTCCGCGATACCGTGGTTTCGCTTGTCATCGATAATTCCGGTTCGATGCGCGGCCGTCCGATCACCGTTGCAGCCACCTGCGCCGATATTCTGGCACGCACGCTGGAGCGCTCGGGCGTGAAGGTGGAGATCCTCGGCTTCACCACCAAGGCGTGGAAGGGCGGGCAGTCGCGCGAACAGTGGTTGGCGAACAGCAAGCCCGCTTCGCCGGGCCGTCTGAATGATCTGCGCCATATCATCTACAAGTCGGCGGATGCGCCATGGCGGCGTTCGAGGCGCAATCTCGGCCTGATGATGCGCGAAGGCCTGCTGAAGGAAAACATCGATGGCGAGGCGCTGATGTGGGCGCATAACCGCCTGATCGGCCGCCCCGAGCAGCGCAAGATCATGATGATGATTTCGGACGGTGCGCCGGTGGATGATTCGACCCTGTCGGTCAATCCGGGCAACTATCTGGAACGGCACCTGCGCGCCGTCATCGAGCAGATCGAAACGCGGTCGCCCGTCGAGCTGCTGGCGATCGGTATCGGCCATGATGTGACGCGTTATTACCGCCGCGCCGTCACCATCGTGGATGCGGACGAACTGGCCGGCGCAATGACCGAGCAGCTTGCGGCCCTCTTCGAGGATACGAGCGGTGCTTCCGGTTCGTCCCGCAGGGTTCGCCGTGCGGGATAAGCGGGGCCGGGCTTCTTCCGCCTGCAAAACTTTCATGATGGCCGCTATTCTGGCGGCTGGAGCACTATTCCCGGTTTCCATCGGCGCCTCCACCATCGATGTGCCGGTGAGCGCGCGTCTCCTGTCCTCTTTCGAGGTCGGCACCAGCACAAAACGTTTCGGCAAACTGGAATTTGTCGGCGGCATGGTGATGAGCGCGCCCGAAAAGCTGTTCGGGGCGATATCCTCCATCCGTTTCCGCCCCGACGGGCAGGAGTTTATTGCGGTGCTGGATACCGGCCACTGGCTGACGGGCAGGGTCACGCGCGATGCGGCCGGCGCGCTGTCCGGACTTGCTGACGTCCGTATCACCCCCATGCTGGACATGGGCGGACGCGAACCGCCACGCAAGATGGAGATGGACGCGGAAGGGCTGGCCCTGCGCGGCGACAGGGTCTTCGTCAGCTACGAGCAGCGGCACAGGATCGATATCTATCCCGATCCAGGTTTTGCAACGTCAAAGCCGCTTGGCCGCCTGCCATATCTCATCCCCAGTAACGAGCTGCGCCATAATGGCGGCATGGAGGCCCTGGCGTTATCGCCAACCGATTCACCGCTCGCTGGCGCTCTGGTCGTGGTGGCTGAGAAGAGCATCGATGCGGATGGCAATCTTCTCGCCGCCATTTTGGAAGGTCCGCTGAAGGGCACATTTGCCGTCACCCACCACCCGTCATTCGATGTGACGGACGGCGCTTTCCTGCCCAATGGTGATCTGCTGCTTCTGGAGCGACGCTTCAACTTCGCCGAAGGCGTTGGCATGCGTATCCGCCGCATCCGCGGGGGAGACATCAAGCCGGGTGCGGTGGTGGATGGCGAAGTCCTGCTGGAAGCGGGCATGGCCTACCAGATCGACAATATGGAAGGCATGGATGTGGTGAAGGGGCCGGATGGCTCCACGCGTCTCATCATCGTTTCCGATGACAACCACTCGTTTCTCCAGCGCAATCTGATGCTGGAATTCAAGCTGGTGGAGTGAATATCAGGCCTGCTCTTGTGCGGCCTTGTAGGCAGCCAGGAGATCCTCGACAGGGATGCCGTCGATCTTCATGCCGGTCATCCGGCATGCCGTTATCTGCGTGCCGGACAGATTTGAATTGCTCAGTTTCAGACCGGAAAAATTGACGTCATCAATCGACCAGCCGGACATGTTGCTGTCCGTAAACGATGCACCGGAAAAGTTGATGTCGTTGAAGCGCGTGCCGGCCAGGTTGGCATTGTTGAAGACCGTCCCCGACAGATTGACGTTATCGAAGCTGGAGCCCGAAAGCGTGGCGCTCGTCGCATCCACAATGTCGATAACGTCCTTGATCTGCATGTCAGCCTGCCTCCGCGCTGTGTCACGGACGGCAGACTGCAATGCCGTCAGCGGGTTTGCAAGCGCGATTTGTTCCACGCTTGCAAACCCGGTCAACGGAGATGTCAGGCCGATTTGGCGGCGCCTGGCATCGGCTTCAGCGTGTTCATCAGCGCGCCGTAGGGCAGGAGCATGACGAGGCCGACGAGGACCTTCACCGAAAGATCACCCAGCGCCCAGGAAATCCACCGGGGGGCTTCCAGAGCGAAGACGCCGAGCACCGGCGCGTTCTCGATGGCGAAGGCATCATTGGGGCCGACGAAGGAGAAGCTTGCCGCAAAGGCGATGGAGAAGAACAGGGCCGTATCCAGCACCGAACCCAGCATGGAACCGGCAAGCGGCGCATGCCACCAGCGCTGGCGGCGCAGGCGGTTGAAGACCGAAATATCGAGCAGCTGGCCGATCAGATAGGCGGTGCCGGAGGCGACGGCGATGCGGGGGATGGATGTCCAGAAGGACAGCGTGACGCCAACCACGAAGCCGGCAAGCACAACGCGGCGCGCGACCGAAGGGCCGAACTGGCGGTTCGTCAGGTCGGTGACGAGGAAGGCGATCGGATAGGTGAAGGCACCCCAGGTCAGAAGGTCGCCGAGGCTGATACCAAACAGCGAGCCCGACAGCGGATATTGCACCAGAATATTGGAGGCGACGACGACGAGCGTCATCAGCAGAACATAGATAAGCGTAAAGCGCAGATAGGGCATTTTTTTATCCTGGGTGATGCCACCAGTTGGAGCCAAACATCGGAAGGAAACGTCTCAAACGGTTTCCATAGACCCGATGTACCTAAAATCTGGAACAAACAAAAGGCTTGAGCGGCAAAAGCCATTCAAGCCTTCTGAATATCAGATGATGTCAAAACCGCTATTAAGCAGCTTCAGCCGTCTTCTTGGCGATCTGGCGGCGCAGGAGACGAGCGCGCATGCTCAGTTCGTTTTCGCCGGACTTCAGAAGGAAGGCATCGAGGCCGCCACGGTGTTCAACGGAGCGCAGAGCGGCTGCGGAAACACGCAGGCGGAAGCGCTGGCCGAGAGCATCGGAGATCAACGTGACCTGGCAGAGGTTCGGAAGGAACCGGCGCTTGGTCTTGTTGTTGGCGTGGCTGACGTTGTTGCCCGTCTGGACGCCCTTGCCGGTCAATTCGCATACACGGGACATGGGTACACCTATTTCGTTTCGTCTGTTTCGCCACTGGCTCGCCACCGGCAAAACCGGGGTGGCAATCCAACTGGCCATGATTGGAAAGTTGCGGTTCTATAGTCAGACGAGACTGAACAGTCAAGCCGCTCGCGATCAAATCAAAGGAAATTCCGGCGTTTTCAACCGTCGTCCGCTTTTTTATTGCCACAAGTCAGCGTATATGATCGCCCGATAAGGCCGCTTCCGCGCCTCTTTTAAGGTGATATCGAAATGATTGCCAGAGGAAAAAGCATTTTCGTGGCCGCTGCTATGGTGTTTGCGGGCGTCTCCCCCTCGCTCGCCGCCGAAGCGCGCCACACAAGCGAATACAGCATCAATCTCGGCATTCTGCCGATCGCGCGGGCGAGTTTTTCGACTCGCATGGACGGACCGAACTATTCGATCTCCGGTTCCTTCAGCGCCGCCGGCCTTGCCAGCATTCTGAAGGATATTTCCGGCAAGACGACGGTCTCCGGCGCCAAGCGCGGCCACCGGCTGCAGGCCAACGAATATTCGCTGGTCTACAAGGACGGCAAGCGCGTGCGAACCTATGATGTGGTCTATCGCAACGGTAACGTCACATCGACGACGGTGAAACCCGAACCGAAGGCCCGGCCGGACAATTGGGTGGACGTGAAGGACCGTGATCTTCGCTCGGTTCTCGATCCGATTTCCGGCCTCATCATTCCCGCCGGCGGCCGCATCTGCCCGACGCGCCTGCCGATCTATGACGGTGAGTCGCGACTCGATCTCGTTTTGAGCTCCAGCGGCACCAAGCCGTTCAAGACCAATGGCTTCAGCGGCGACGCCATCGTCTGCAAGGCGCGTTACGTGCCGAAGTCGGGTTACCGGCAGGGACGCAAGGATATCGAATATCTGAAATCCATTTCCATGGAGATCTGGTTCGCCAAGTCGAACAATATGGATGTCTATGCGCCCGTTTATGCGATCATCCCGACGCGGGTGGGGCAGGTTTATATTACCGCTACGAAATATGGCGGCTGACCAAAGCTGACGGTGGCGTAAGAAAAGCAGACGTTGCGGCGTATTTCTTCTCCTCGCCGGGGAGAAGGTGACCCGAAGGGTCGGATGAGGGGGCGCCGTTGCCGTATCTCACGACTCTAGCCTCCTCATCCCGCTGCCGCGGACTTCTCCCCCTCGGGGAGAAGAAACTTGTGGTGCTCACTCACTCCACAGGCGATTTCTGTAGGTTCAGGGCACATGCCCAGGCGACCAACCGGGTTCGGCCATGACGAAGCTCGAAAAGGCAAAGCCCGGCGAGACGGTGCAGCCGACGAGCGTGAAATCGCCGAGGCTTTCCGCCGATTGCCAGCAATTGGCCGGCACGATCACCTGTGGACGCTCTCCCTCCAGAATGGCGCGGCCAAGCGTGAAGGTCTGCACCTCCCGGCCGTCCTGCGAAAGATGCAGCGCGATCGGCGCGCCGGCATAATAGTGCCAGACCTCTACCGCATCGGCGACCCGGTGCCAGTGCGAACGCTCACCCTTTTCCAGAAGATAATAGATTGCCGTGGAATGGCCGCGCTCGCCGCCGACCGTGTCGCGGAAAGTCTGGTGGTAGAATCCGCCTTCCGGATGCGGCTCCAGCCCCAGTTCGCGAATGATCGCCTGCGCTGACAGATCCGTTGCCATCAGAAATTATCCTTGCGTGTACGGATTTCGGCAAAGACATCGGCGTCCGTGGCGCTTTCAAGGCCCAGATGTCTGCGGATGCCGGCATCGGCCACCCGCATATAGGGGTTGGTCTGTTTTTCGAGCCCGATGGTGGTGGGAATAGTGAATTCATTCGCCTGACGCGCCTTCTCGATGCCTGCCGCACGCGCGCTCAGCACGGCATTGTCGGGATCGACGGTGAGGGCAAAGCGTGCATTCGCAAGCGTATATTCGTGGCCGAAATAGACCTTGGTCTCATCCGGCAGGGCCATCAATTTCTGGAAGGAGTGCCACATATCGGCCGCCGGGCGTTCGAACAGCCGGCCGCAGCCCATGGCGAACAGCGTATCGGCGGCAAACAGCAGGCCGTCATCCGGCAGATAATAGCAGATATGACCCGCCGTATGGCCGGGTGTGGCGATGACCTGAACGCGGCGGCCGGCGAATTCGAATTCGTCGCCATCGGCCTGCGAGCGGTCGAGGCCAGGGATCGCAATCGCCTCGTCATAGGGGCCGTGCACCTCGCAGCGGAACTTGTCCTTCAGCGCCAGATTGGCCTCCACATGGTCCTGATGGTGGTGGGTGGTGAAGATATGGGTGAGCTTCCAGCCGTGGCCGTCGAGAGCGAGCAGGATAGGGCCTTCTTCCGGCGCGTCGATGGTGGCCGTCGCCCCGCTTTCGGGATCGTGCAACAGAACCCCGAAATTGTCGCTGCGGCAAAGAAAGACGTCTATTTCCAAAGGTTTCATCGTATCCTCTCCGTTTGCCGGCCAAAACCGGCGCATTCGCCCGCCTGACTTTCCCAACTGACTTCCAATGTAGGGGCTGACGCCTTGAAGTCCAACCGCCTGATGCTACATTCTCGCCATGAATACCGATATCGTCGATCTGCGCGAATTCTATCATTCACCGCTTGGCCGCTCGGCCGAGCAGGCGATCACCATGGCGCTTTCGACGCTGTGGCCGCCCTTGCCGGAAGAGCGGCTGGTCGGCCTTGGTTATGCGGTGCCGTTTCTGGAACGGTTCCGCCGCGATACGGAGCGTACCTTCGCCTTCATGCCGGCGGGGCAGGGCGCAGTGAACTGGCCGGCGGGCGAATTTTCCTCCACCGCGCTGGTGTTCGATGAGGAACTGCCATTGCCCGATTCGTCGATAGACCGGGTGTTGATGGTGCATGCGCTGGAATTTGCCGAAAATCCGCGTGAGAGTTTGAAGGAGCTCTGGCGGGTGCTGGCGCCCGGTGGCCGTCTGGTGATCGTGGTGCCGAACAGGCGCGGGGTCTGGGCGCGCATGGAGCATACGCCCTTCGGTTCCGGCCGGCCCTATTCGCGCGGGCAGCTGACGGCGCTGCTGCGCGAAACCAATTTTACGCCGGGTGCTTCCGCCGAGGCGCTGTTCTTTCCCCCCACCACAAGCCGCCCGGTGCTGAAATTCCGCCGTTACCTCGAACTGACCGGCCGTCGCCTCTGGCCGCTGTTTTCCGGCGTCATCGTGGTGGAAGCCCAGAAACGTCTCTATCAGGGATTGCCCGTCACCCAGCGCGCCTCGCGCCGCGTTTTTGTGCCCGTGCTCGCGCCGCAGGGCGTGCCCACCACCCGCGCGGCTGCAAGCCAAGGAAAGCCGCGCTGACCCTCGACAAAGCGCCCATTCCGGTCTAATGCCTCCGGCATTGCTGTTGCCGGGTTCTCCGGCGTTTTTCCAAAGGTCGATCAAATGAGTGCAGAGCTTAGCCAACCTGTTCCGCGTCCGGGTATTCTGGATATCGCCGCTTATGTTCCCGGCAAGGAACATGTGGACGGCGTCGCGAAGGTTTATAAGCTCTCCTCCAATGAAACGCCGCTTGGGCCGAGCCCGAAGGCGATCGAGGCTTTCGGCACGGCCGCCAGCCATCTGGAAATCTATCCGGACGGTCAGGCGATTGCGCTGCGCCAGGCGATTGCCGACGTGCATGGTCTCAACATTGCGAACATCCTGTGCGGCAACGGGTCGGACGAGCTTCTCGGCCTGCTTTGCCACGTCTATCTGGGTTCCGGCGATGAGGCGATCATCACCGAACATGGTTTCCTCGTCTACAAGATCCAGATCATGGGTGCGGGCGCGACCCCGGTGACGGTGAAGGAAAAGGATTGCGCGGTGGATGTGGATGCGATCCTCGCCGCCGTGACACCGAAGACGAAGATGGTGTTTGTCGCCAATCCGGGTAACCCCACAGGCACCTATGTTCCCGTCGCGGAAATTCGCCGCCTGCAGGCCGGTCTGCCCAAGCATGTCGTGCTGGTGCTGGATGCGGCTTACGCCGAATATGTGCGCAAGAATGACTATGAGGCCGGTCTTGAACTGGTCTCCGGCAACCGCAATGTGGTGATGACCCGCACCTTCTCGAAGGTCTATGGCCTCGCTGCCCTGCGCGTCGGCTGGATGTATGGCCCTGCCGCCGTCATCGACGCACTGAACCGCGTGCGCGGTCCCTTCAACATGAGCGCGCCGGCCATTGCCGCCGGTGCTGCGGCCATCCGCGATCAGGCTTTCGTTGAAAAGGCCGTGGCGCACAATGCGCTGTGGATGGAAAAGCTGGTCACGGCCTTTGCCGGTCTCGGCCTCACCGTCACGCCGTCGGTCACCAACTTCATCCTTATCCATTTTCCGGATCAGGACGGCAAGCGCGCGACGGATGCGGATGAGTTCCTGAGCCGCCGCGGTTACATCCTGCGTGCGGTGCGCGGTTACGGTTTCCCGAATTCGCTCCGAATGACTGTCGGTTCTGAAGAGGCCAATCTCGGCGTCATCGCGGCTCTCACCGAGTTCATGGGGCAGGCGTGATGGGTGAAATCATGTTTGAACGCATCGCGCTGATCGGCATCGGCCTGATCGGCTCGTCGATTGCCCGGGATATCAAGGAGCTCGGGCTTGCCCGCCATGTGACGATTTCCACCCGCAGCGAAGACACGCTGAAACGGGCGGAAGAACTGGCGCTCGGCACGGATTACACGGTTTCGGCGGCGGAAGCGGTGAAGGACGCCGATCTCGTCATCGTCTCGGTGCCGGTCGGTGCTTCGGAAAGCGTCGCGCAGCAGACCGCGCCGCATCTGAAGCCGGGTGCCATCGTCACCGATGTCGGCTCCACCAAGGCTTCGGTCATCGCGCAGATGGCGCCGCATATGCCTGACAATGTGCATTTCATTCCCGGCCATCCGCTGGCGGGTACGGAAAAATCCGGTCCGGATGCCGGTTTTGCCGGTCTTTTCCGCGATCGCTGGTGCATCTTCACGCCGCTGCCGGGCACGGATGCTGCAGCACTGGAAAGGCTGCAGGATTTCTGGCGGGCGCTCGGTTCGCGCGTGGATGAAATGGATGCCGAACACCACGACAAGGTTCTGGCGATCGTTTCGCATCTGCCGCACATCATCGCCTATAATATCGTTGGCACTGCGGATGATCTGGAGACGGTGACCGAATCGGAAGTCATCAAATATTCCGCCTCCGGTTTCCGTGACTTCACGCGTCTCGCCGCCTCCGATCCGACCATGTGGCGCGATGTTTGCCTGCACAACAAGGATGCGATCCTCGAGATGCTGGCGCGCTTCTCCGAAGACCTCGCTTCCCTGCAAAGGGCGATCCGCTGGGGAGAGGGCGACAAGCTGTTCGAACTGTTTTCCCGCACGCGCTCCATCCGCCGCTCCATCATCGAGGCCGGTCAGGACGTCGATACGCCGGACTTCGGGCGTCATGCGCTGGATCAGAAGAAGTAAGCCTGCAAGACAAGGCGCGATCTTCTCTCTTCGTCATGCCGGATTTGATCCGGCATCCAGCCACGGCGCGTTTGCGCCGTGAGGTGAGTCTTACGCGATCAAGGGCTTGATCGCGCTGGACCCCGGTCAGGTCCGGGGTGACGGAGCGGGGCGCTACAGCTCAAATCGGCGGGATTTTCCCAAGCGGAATGAAGCCGCTGACGGTGGCGCGACCGCGATCCACCACGAGGTCAACGGATGCCCTGTCACCGCCGCCGGCAAGCGCGCCGAGCAGTTTGCGGGCTGTATCGATGGTGGATTGCAGCTGCGGAAATGCCTGCTTGGCATTGTCCGACCAAGCGCCGAGCTTTTCGATTTCCAGCTTGAACTGGCCGGAGAGATAACCCTCATTGTCGAAGGAGAAGGGGCCGCTGATGCGCATGGTGCGGCCTTCGCCAATATCCGCCACCAGCCGGCGAAGCTCACCGCTCGTGCCATAAAGGCCGGATTTGTCGCTGCCATCCACCATGCCCGCCTTGCCCGCGAGCGTGACGTCAACGATGGCGTCGAGGCGGGGAAGAACCTGCGGCCAGTCCTTGATGACGGTTGCCGAATCGGTGAGCGTGATCGCGCCGTCGAGATCGGCGCCGTTCTGGCGCAGATGCATTTCCGTCTTGACGGCATCGAAATCGATGGTCTGGCCGGTGACGGAAGAAACCGCCTGCGCCTTCAGCCCGTCGATGACGAGCGAGCTGCGGTCGATGCCCCTCAGCTTGGTGACGATGCTGGACTGCATGTTCTTCCAGGCAGCCGAAATTGTCAGGCCGTGGGCCGACCGGATTTCCGCCGGCGAATCGAGTTCCCAGACGATATGGCCGGGATTATAGACCTGCGCCGCCGAGCGAAGCTCGCCGAAGGAGGCGGAAACGCCGTTCTCCTTATCGTCCACCGTCACCTTGGAGCAGAAAAGGCCAATGCGGAAGGGATAACCCTTGAAGGCGATATCGCCGCATTCGCCGCTGACGCTGCGGGCCTGCGAGGGGGCGATGACGTTCAGCACCGTCTGCTTTAACCTGTCGGCGGCGTAAAACCACCCGGCGGTATAAAGTCCGATTACCACCACGATGGCGATGGCGAGCCAGAGGAATTTTTTGGCCGTGCCGGATTGGCTTGACGCTGCCATATTGATCTCCGATGAACAGACTTCAGACAATTTCGATTTGGCTTGGGATATGGACGATTTTTGGGTCTTTGGCTACGGTTCGTTGATGTGGAACCCCGGCTTCGCCTTTGAAGAGAGGCAGCAGGCGCGGCTGCACGGGTATCGGCGCTCGCTCTGCATCAGTTCCAATTATTATAGAGGCACGGAGGAAAAGCCCGGCCTCGTTCTCGGCCTGGAGCGTGGTGGCTCCTGCCTCGGCGTCGCCTTCCGCGTGCGGGGTGCGGACCATGATCCCGTCATGGCCTATCTGCGCGAGCGCGAGTTGGTGACGAATGTCTACAAGGAGCGGGTGGTTTCCATCGCGCTCGCCAATGGCCGGCGCGGCAGTGCGGTGACCTATGTGGCCGATCCCGCGCATGAGCAATATATCGGCGGTCTCGGCGTTGCCGAATCGGCTGTCATCATCGCGGCTGCGACTGGTCGCTCCGGACCGAATACGGATTATGTCTTCAACACCGTGCAGCACCTGCAGGAGATGGGCATTCGCGATTCGCTCCTGGAGAGCATCGCCAAAAATGTCGGCACGCTCGCCGCTCAGCCGGCTGCGGTTTCCTTGCCCTGAAGTTCGGCGATCCGCTTCACGGCGGTCGGCGGCAGCGGCAGGTGCGGGTTGTTGCGCACGGTTTCGAGCAGCAACTCGTCGCTCGCCTTTTCCGTCACATCGATCAGGCGTTTGAAAAACACGTCCGGGTCCAACCCCGGTTCGATTGCCGGCAGGATGCGCACCTTGAAGTGGCCGGGATAACGCATGGTGGACCGGCGCGGCCAGAAGAGGCCGGGATGCATGGCAACGGGAATGACCGGCACCTGCAGATCGCGGTAAAGCCTCGCGATGCCGTAACGATATTCGGGTTCGGCGCCGGGCGGGCGGCGTGTGCCTTCCGGATAGATGATGAGTTCGCGGCCAGCGGCCATTTCCTCTTTCGCCCGCTCCATCACCTTCAGCATCACCTTGCCGCGCGCGGCACGGTTGACCGGGATCATGCGCTGTTTCATCACATACCAGCCGAACAGCGGAATCCACATCAATTCCCGTTTCAGAATGTAGACGGGGTCTGGCAGGTTGGGCAGCAGCGCGTAGGTATCCCAGAAGGACTGGTGTTTGGGTGCGAAGATGCAGCCGGTCTCGGGAATATTTTCCAGCCCTTCGATCTCGAAGGTGGTGCCGACGATGGTTTTCATCAGCCAATGGTTGGACCGCGCCCAGTTCTTGGGAATTTCGAAGGCGATCTTGCGCGGCAGGATGAAATAGATCGGCGTCAGCACGATCATGCGGACAATCAGATTGAGGTAAAACAGCGTATTGAAAAGAAAAGAGCGCAGCTTGAGCATCAACAGCCTTCCCGGGACGCAGCCGTCCGAAGCCTTAAGCCCGGTGCCGGATGCCGATGCCAGACGCCTACACGAAAACAAGGGGCGGCAGCAAGCGTGTTTCTGGACGCTTACGACGAAGCCGCCGTCACTTTCGGCGGGGCGTGGTCCGTGACGACCTTGCGCAGGCCGTCGCCCTTGCCGAAGCCGGTGAGGTCGCGTCCGGCCGCCGCCACGAACTTCAGATATTCGTAGAGCATGGTTCTCACCACATCCGGCTCCACGAACCAGTTGGTGCGGGCGAGATCGGCGCTGATGACGGGATAGGCGATGAATTCCGTCTGCGGGCTGGCGCTGCGCAATTCATGCAGGCTGCGATGCATGTGATAATTATTGGTAACGACGACAATGGAGGAATAATTGTGATCGCGTATCCAGCTTGCCGCCTCATTGGCGTTGCCGATCGTGTCGATCGCCTTGTAACCCATGTCCACGCAGCAGGAGAACATGTCGGATGACCCTTGCGTCATCTTGCGGATCTGCGCCCGGGTGGTGGCGGGGTTGACGCCGGAAATCAAGAGCCGCTTGCCCACACCGTCTCTCAGCAGGCCGACAGCCTGTTCGATGCGCTGATAACCGCCGGTGAGAACGATGATGGCATCGCCTCTCGCCCCCTCCGGCGGACGCATGGAGGCGACGGAATCGGCAAACCACAAAAAGCCGCCGGAAAATGCGCCGAGCGCGATGACGCAAAGCAGAATGAGACCGCGAATAAAACGGCGCAGAGGACCGCGCCGCGACAACAGGCCCTTTTGGCCCGGCCGCGCCGTCGTCTGATCCTGGTCCATCCGACTCACAAACATTCCTCCTGAATACTCGCCGATTAAGGCAAGGAACAGGCAATTTTGTCCACCGTCCGCAGGTTACATCCGGTGTGTGACGGCTTCAGTTTTTCTGCGGAATTTCGGAGGATAATCTCACGACGCAAGGCCATCGCTTTTCGACGGATCGGACCGGACGCGGTCAATATCGTCAATGGTGCGGATGACGGTCATGCGCGCGGTAATGGTGGTGAGAAGCGCGATGATGATCATCGTCATGGCGATGCCGAAATAACCGCCGAGACCGACCGAAAACGAGCCAAAAAGTGCGCTCGCCTGGTCGCTCTGCGGCGTGGCGACCGTGCTCGATTGCCAGAATCCGGCCAAAAGGAACACGGCGGCGGCCAGCGCGCTGCCTGCCGCTGCCCCCTTGAGGCTGATCTTCAGAAAATGCTTCTGGAATTCGCGCGCCACGAAGCTGCTTTCGGCGCCGACGAAATGCAGTACCTCGACAATGTGCCGGTTGCCGGAAAGCGCGCCGCGCGTGGCGAATACCACCGTCAGCACCATGGCGGTGAAGACGAGGATGAGCACGCCGACGCCGATCATGACGGTGGTTCTGGCCATGGAAACCAGCCTGTCCACCCAGGTGCGGTGATCGTCCAGAAAGGCCTGCGGGATTTCCGTTTTCAGCATATCCCGCATCGCCTGGAAATCGGGCGGGTTGTTTTCATCGATGGTGATGACGACGAGGCGCGGTATGGGAAGTTCGGAAAGATCGAGACCGCTGCCGAGCCATGGTTCCAGCAGGCGCGAGGTCGCCGCATCGTCGAGGATGGTGCCGTCGCGGGTGCCGACGAAAGTGAGCGCCAGATTGCGCGCCTTGGTGAGCGCCGCATTCATGTCCAGCCCGTCCTCGGGTTTGATCTGGATTGTGATCTCGCGGGAAATCTGGCTCTGCCAGGTGGCGGCGGTGGCGCGCACCATGGAGACCGCGCCAAGCGTCAGGCAGGCGAGAAAGGCCATGATGGCAATCACCACCATCAGCGCATTGCCCTGAATGTTGGAAGGCGGCAGGATGGGCGCCATGGGGCGGATGCGCATGGGCGGGCGCTTCGGCTGCGCCGCTTCGGGCTTCAAGGCTTTGCGGTTGATCTCATTCATAGATATCGAGCCGCCCTTCGGTCAGGATCATCCGGCGCGCATCGATCTGGTCCATCAGCGCGAAATCGTGTGTGGCGATGACGACGGCCGTGCCCAGCCGGTTGAGTTCCAGGAAGAGGTTCAGCAGGCGTTTGGCCATGGGCGGATCGACGTTGCCGGTCGGCTCATCGGCCAGCAATATTTCCGGCTGGTCCATCAGCGCGCGGGCAATGGCGGCGCGCTGCTTTTCCCCACCGGAAAGGATGGCCGGCAGAACATTGATACGCTCGCCAAGCCCAACCCATTTCAGAAGCTCGATCACATCGTTGCGATAGGCGCTTTCTTCCTTGCCGCGTACGCGCAGCGGCAGGGCGACGTTTTCATAGGTGGTCAGATGATCGAGCAGACGGAAATCCTGAAATACGATGCCGACGCGGCGGCGCAGCATCGGCAGCTCACTGCGCGGAATGCGCGACACATCGCGGTTGAACATGCGGATATTGCCGCGTGTTGGCTGCAGCGACATCAAGAGCAGGCGCAGCAGCGTCGTCTTGCCGGCACCCGACGGGCCGGTCAGAAACTGGAACGACCCTTTGGGAATGTCGAAGGTCATGTCCCTCAGGATCTCGGGTCCCATGCCGTAACGCAACCCGACATTTTCGAAATGGATCAACGGACTTCCAGTCTCTTCGTTTCGTGGTGGTTCGCAAGCCGCCGGCGCGTGGGTTCGGATGTCGGGGTTTAAACCGGTTCCGGTGGCCTGCGCGAGCCGTTTTTGCGAAGCATTAACCAATTAAATTTAAAACTTGGCAGGATTCGTTGCAATGCCCAGTTTTGCGGGCCGGAAAACCTGACCGGGGAATTCTATGGCTATGTTCCGTTCATCTCGCCGGCAAGCGGCATTCGATTTTGACCTCCTGATGCCGGAAACACCGGCGCGCCGAACGGCACGGGCGGCAAATCCCGACCGCGATGTGGTAGACGCGGAATTTGTCACCATCAAGGAAAACCGTGCGCGCCAGCCCGGAAATGACAATCGTGGCGCAGCGCGCCGGCAGATGGCAAAGCCACCCGTGACCATCGGTGTGCTCGGCCTTGCTTTCATCGGCTGGCTGGATCGCAGATTGTCGCGCCTTTCGGCGGATGCCTATTCGGCGCTGGTGGCGGGGCTCGCCATTCTCGTTTTCGTCTGCTCGGGCGGCCTGTCTGTCGTGGTGCCGGAAAAGACGGCTGTTGCGGCTTCGGTCAACCCGCTCGCCATTTCCCATGTCTCCGTGACCCCGCAGGAGGCGGGCGGCATGGATATTCTGCTCATCAGCGGCATTGTGGAAAACAATGGCGGCAATCTGGAAGAGGTGCCGGCCCTTCGCGCCGATCTCTTCGCCGCCAAGGGACAGCTGGTGGCGAGCATGGTCATCGAGCCGCCGGTGAAAGAGATGCAGCCCGGTTTCAGCCACGGTTTTTCGGCAAAACTGCGCCATCCCGGTGGAAAAACGCCTGAGATCAAGCTTTCCTTCGTTGAGGCGGGTGCGTCCGAACGCTGACTGTGCTAACGCCTGTCTTCTATTTTTACTGAAAGGTAAAATCGGCAAGGCGCAGCACAGGAGTAAGAATGCCCGTCGTCCGTGGAAAAAACATCGAGCCGCTTTATAGCGCCGAGCAGATCGCCGAGCGCAATCGCGACATGGCCAAGCACATTGCCAGCGGCCCGACCAAGGATTTGCTGGTCATCGCCGTGCTCAAGGGATCGTTCATTTTCGCGGCCGATCTTATCCGCGCGCTGCATGACAGCGGCCTAGCGCCCGAAGTCGAGTTCATCACGCTGTCCAGCTATGGCACCGGCACGGTTTCCCAAGGCGTCAGGATCGTCAAGGATATCGACAGTGACGTGAAAGACCGGGATGTCCTGCTGATCGACGATATTCTCGAATCCGGCCGCACGCTGCGTTTTGCCAAGGAACTGCTTTTCGAGCGTGGCGCCCGCAACGTCACCATCGCCGTGCTGCTCGACAAGAAGGTGAAGCGCAAGGAAGATCTGGAGGCCGATTATGTCGGTTTCGAATGTCCTGATTATTTCGTCGTGGGTTATGGCATGGACGTGGCTTATGCCTTCCGCGAACTGCCCTTCGTCGGCGTCGTGACCGGCGACGCCTGAGCTTATTTGCCGTGCCGGAACGGCACAGGGCGGAGACGCCTCATTAACCATTCACCCAGCCTAAGCCTGGGTGTTTACCTCTTGAAAAGAGGAGCCTGCGATGTTGCTCACGGCTGGAAATGATGCCCAGGAGCAATGAGTAATGGCGAAGATTCTGATTACCGAAGACGAGGATGCGCTGCGTTCTTTCGTGGCGCGGGCGCTCCGTCTCGACGGTCACGAGACCCATGAGGCGGCAGATGGCGAGCAGGGGCTGGAGAAGCTCCAGGAAACCAGTTTCGATCTTCTTCTTTCGGATATCCGCATGCCGGTCATGGATGGCATCGAGCTGGCGCACCGCGCTGCCGAAAGCTTCCCGGCCATGCGCATTTTGCTGATGACCGGTTATGCCGAACAGCGCGAACGCGCCGATGATCTGGCGGAGAAGATCGTTGACGTCGTCTCGAAGCCTTTTGCACTTCCAGATATTCGCAAGGCCGTGGCGCGTGCGCTTGCGGCCTGAACGGCGAGATTACAGAGATTGAAAGGGCGGCCAGGGGCCGCCTTTTTTGTTGGTCCGACTTCGTCTGCGGTTCTGCGCAATTCCCCACTTCCGTCATTCCGGCCTTGAGCCGGAATCCAGCCAGCCCAAGCCCTTGGGCTGAAGGGACTGCCTCTCGCCGCGCAGACGCGCGTCGGCTGGATGCCGGATCAAGTCCGGCATGACGGAGAAACTTTAGCTTCTAGGTAGAACGTAACGTAGCGCACCATAATCCGTGCGCACCTCTCACCGAATATCCAGCAACCGCTCCAGATAACGCCGTTCCACTTCACCCGGCGGGTTGTTACCGAGCTTTTCGCGGATGGCCTCGAGAATTTCACGGGCGCGCTGCACGTCGATCTCATCCGGCACCTTCACCTGATCGCCGAAATCCGGGCCGGTCGTGCTGCGCGGGCGGCCGAGCGGGTCGCGGCCATTTTGTCCGCCCTGGCCGGCCATGCCTTCCTGTCCCTGTCCGGGTTGCTGGCCCTGCTGGCGCATGGCCTGCATGATCTGGCCCATCATGTCCTGCGCGCCCTGTCGCAGCGCGTTCAGCGCATTGCCCTGGCCTTCGACCGCCTGTTCGCCCTGGCCCTTGCCCAGCGCTTCGCCGGCGCCCTGCATTTCCTGCTGGGCCTTGCCGAAGTTTTCGCCCGGTTCCATGCCGAGATCGCGAAGGCCCTGCTGCAATTCCCCGAGCTGCTTGCCGAGCGCATCCTGCTGCGCCCGCAGGTTTTTCAGCGCGTCGCGCAATTGCTCGGCGGTCATCTGGTCGGTCTGCTGCTGTCCGCCCTGCTGGCCGTTTTGACCCTGTTGATCTTGTTGGCCCTGCTGGCCTTGCTGGCCCTGTTGCGGCGGCTGACCATTCTCGCCCATCTGCTGGTCGTCTTCGTTTTCGCCGCCCTGCTGCGGGTCGCCGCGCTGCATGCGGTCGCGAAGCGCCTGATCAAGCTTGAAGGTCTCGTCCATCAGCTTCTGCTGCTGCTGCAGGATTTCGCCGAGCTTGTCGATCTGCTGGCGCATCTTGCTGCTCTGCTGCTGCCCCTGCTGGCCCTGACGCTGCGGCCTGCCGGCCTGCAGATTGTTCATCATGCGCTGCAACTGCGAGAGCATTTCCTGCGCCGCATCGCGGTTGCCGGAACGGGCGAGGTTCTCGATCTGGTTCATCATGTTTTCCAGATCGCGCTGGCGCAGAACGTTCTGGGCCTGGTTATTCAAGTTGGCTTGCGGCGCGTTCTGCATGCGCTGGGCAAGTTCGCTCATGAACTGCTGCATCGCTTCGCGCAGCTCCTGCATCAGCTTGGCGATCTCCTCGTCGGAGGCGTTGCGCTGCAAGGCTTCCGAAAGCGCGTTCTGCGCATCACGCAGACGTTTTTCCGCCTGCGAAAGATCGCCATCCTCGATGCCGAGCGCGATTTCCCAGAGATAATCCGCCGTGTTCTTCAGCATCTCCTGATTATAGGCGAGACGCATCCGCGTCTGCGCCGATTGCAGCAGGAGATAATGCGTGGTGTTGGGAATGGTCTCTTCCGGGCGCAGGCCCACCGCCTCGTTATAGGCGATCGCCTTGGGCATCTGGCGCGTATCCAGCGAGAAGATCTGCCGCTGTTCGACGATGGCAGCAGCAAGCGGCTCGGAGAAGTTGCGGCCCGGCAGCACCATTTCATGCGCGGGGCTGCGGCCGGTCTGGCCGGCGCCATCCGTTGCCACCAGCGTGATGCGCACGCGTTTGCCGGCCATTGGATGTTCGGTCAGGTTGCGGCTGGTCAGCCCCTTGATCTCGCGATTGTTCTGCCGCGGCAGATCGAGCTTGAATTCCGGCGGCGGGTAAAGTGCTGTCGCGCCTTCCGCAACGCCGACAGGTTCGATGATGGCATGGGCTTCCTTCAGCCCATAATCGTCCTTGGCGGTGAAGCCCACTTCCAGCGCACCATTAACGGCGCGGCGCGGCATATTGTCGAAGGCGATGCTGGGCGGCTGGTCGGGAATGACGTTGAACACCCATTGCTCGCCATTGGCGGTGATCATGCCGCTTTCGGTGACGTCCATGGCGAAAGTGCGGGGCGCAACGGGCTGATCGGCCGAGCGCGCCTGCGCCTGAACGGCAACATCGCCGCTTGCGCTGTCGGCACGCGCCGCTTCGGGCGTAAGCTTCTGCAATGCGCCCGCCATTTCCGGCTCGAAGGTCACTTCTTCGCCGCCATCACCGCCGGTCATGCGGATCGTCAGCTTGGAAGATTGCGGCACGGAAACCGCGTCGCGGCCGCTCGCATCGCGTCCGGTCAGGAAGATCGGCGCGCGGCCGGTATAGGCGGGCGGCGTGACCCATGCATCGAGACGAATATCGGGATTGAGCGGACCGACGGCCGGCCGGCTGCGGAAGGCATCTGCAATTGTGCCCGCACCATTCGAATAGGAGAAACCGAATGCTGCGGCCAGAACGAGGGCGGGGATGGCGCGCAGTGCCAGACGGTCGTAGCGGGCAATATCGGGTTTCGGCAGGCCGGCATTAAGCGCAGCGATGCGCTCCGCCATGCGGATCTGGTGTTCTTTCCAGAGTGTGCGGGAAAACGGGGTGTCGAAGGCCGGTGCATCCTCCTGCACGCCGACCGGCTGGTGCGCCAGCCCGTTGCGATCTTCCAGAAGGCGGGAGGCTTCATGATCCGTCGGCCATTTCAGCCGCAGGATCGGCAGAAGCGTGGCGATGAAACTGAAAACCAGAACGAAAACGATGCCGAGCCGCAGGAAATCCGGCATGTGCCGGTAAAGACCGAACCAGGCGAGCGCCAGAAACACGGCGACAATGGAGAGTGGCCAGAGCGTTTTCGGTGCAATTTTTTCCGAAAGCAGGACGATTTTTGCGAAGAAGCGCTTGGCGGCAACCCGGCGGGCAAGGTCCGGCCGCTGCGCGAATGCGCCGGTCGGGCGCTTTCTGCCTGTCCTGTCCTCTCCGCCAGTCTTGTCCTCTCCGGCAGTGGTCATCAATCCGTTCTCCCGGTTCTGGCCACGTCGAACGCCATTCGTGGAATGACGCGCTTTTCATATCACGGAGGCAAGGATAACATTCTTTATGGCGAAGACGAGGGCACCTAAGCCCTCACCCCCATTTTTTAGGCAGCTTCGCTTGATTGTGATCGGTTACGCCGGATAGCGGGCGGTATCAGTCCAGCCAGGCGGGCACGGAATCGAGAGCGATCAGCTCCTCATAGGTGCCGCGCGGGCGGATGACGTGGAACTTGTCATCCTTCACCAGCACTTCCGGCACCAGCAGGCGCGAATTATAGGTGCCGGCCTGCACTGCGCCATAGGCTCCGGCGGAGCTGACGGCGATCAGATCGCCCGGCTGTGGTGCCGCCATTTCGCGGTCCAGCGCCAGATAATCGCCGGTTTCGCAAACCGGACCGACGATGTCGGCCTTGATGCGCGGCGCGTCTTCGGATGGCTGCACCACCGGGCGGATGCCGTGATAGGCCTCGTAAAGCGTGGGACGGATAAGATCGTTCATCGCACCGTCGACGATCACGAAGGTCTTTTCGCCGCCATCTTTCACATAGATCACTTCTGTCACCAGAATGCCGGCATTACCGACGATGAGGCGGCCCGGCTCGGTGACGATCTTGCAGTTGAGGCTCTTCAGCTCGTTCTTGACGATATGGGCATAGGCATCCGGCAGCGGCGGCGGATTGTTGTCGTCGCGGTAGGGAATGCCCAGTCCGCCGCCGATATCGACGTGGCTGATTGCATGGCCGTCCCCGCGCAGCGCCTCGACGAGTTCACGCAGCAGCCGGAAGGCATCCTCGAAAGGCTGCAATTCGGTGATCTGGCTGCCGATATGCATGTCGATGCCGGTGACTTCGATGCCGGGCAGGGTGGCGGCATGGGCGTAGACCGCGCGCGCACGCTCATAGGAAATGCCGAACTTGTTTTCTTTCTTGCCGGTGGAAATCTTGGCATGGGTGCGCGCATCCACATCGGGGTTGATGCGGAAGGAGACATGCGCCCGCTTGCCGGCCTTGATGGCGCGCAGGTTGAGGACTTCCAGTTCCGGTTCGGATTCGATGTTGAAACAGTAGATGCCGGCTTCCAGCGCGTAATCCATTTCGGCGACGGTCTTGCCGACACCGGAGAACATGATGCGGTTTGCCGGCACGCCGGCAGCCAGCGCGCGACGCAGTTCGCCGCCGGAGACGACATCGATACCGGCACCGAGCTTCGCCAGCGTCTTCAGCACCGCCTGGTTGGAATTGGCCTTCATGGCGTAACAGACCATGGCGTCCACATCGGCAAAAGCACCTGAGAACACCTTGTAGTGGCGTTCCAGCGTCGCGGTGGAATAGACGTAGAAGGGTGTGCCGACCGCCTTGGCGATCTCAGGCACGGGCACGTTTTCGGCGTGAAGCACACCGTCGATATAGCCAAAATGGTTCACGGCTTTTTACCCGTCAGAGAAGCTTGTCGAGGATGAAGGGCCGTTCCGCCGTTGCCGGCTTCGGCTCACTGCCATCGGCGGCGCGTTTGTTGCGCATTTCGACCGGCGTGCTCGGCGGATCGATATCGCCCTTACGCCCGCAGGCGCTGAGAGCAAGGCTGACGGCGAGCGTCATGCCGATGGGAACGATGAGTTTGCGCGCGGTTTTTGAAAGCATGGGCCTGTCCAAAGGAAATATGTGCCTCTCTGATAACGAAAAACAGGGCGCTTGTGCACCCTGTTTCTTGTGATCGCAGCGTAACGCGATTTTATCAGTTGCGTCCACGCCACCAGGCGATCTGCTTCTTCACTTCCGAAGGCGCCGTACCGCCGAAGCTGGTGCGGCTGGCGACCGATGCCTCGACGGACAGAACATCGAAAACGCCGCTGGTGATGCCGGGGTGAATGGCCTGCAAATCCTCAAGCGAAAGATCGGCCAGATCGCAGCCCTTCTTTTCGGCGAGCGCCACGGCATTGCCGGTCACATGGTGGGCATCGCGGAAGGGTAGGCCCGCTTCGCGCACCAGCCAGTCGGCAAGATCGGTGGCGGTGGAATAACCCGAACCGGCGGCGGCGCGCATGCGGTCCTTGCGTACCTCGAGGTCGCGGATCATGCCGGTCATGGCGGCAATCGCCAGTTCCAGGCTCTCGGCGGCGTCGAAAACCTGTTCCTTGTCTTCCTGCATATCCTTGGAATAGGCGAGCGGCAGGCCCTTCATGACCGTCAGGAGTGCGATCAGCGAGCCGTTGATACGGCCGGTCTTGGCGCGCACCAGTTCTGCGGCGTCGGGGTTCTTTTTCTGCGGCATGATCGAGGAGCCGGTGGAGAAGGCGTCCGACAGGCGGATGAAACCGAATTGCGGCGTCGACCAGATGACGATTTCTTCGGCGAGCCGCGAAAGGTGCGTGGCGCAGATCGAGGCGATCGACAGGAATTCCAGCGCGAAATCGCGGTCGGAGACGGTGTCGATGGAGTTGCGGGTCGGTTCGCGGAAACCGAGCGCCTTGGCCGTCATGTGGCGGTCGATGGGGTAACCGGTGCCGGCAAGTGCTGCAGCGCCGATCGGGCTTTCGTCCAGATGCTCGATGGCGTGGCGCACGCGGGCGCGGTCACGGCCGAACATTTCCACATAGGCCATGCAATGGTGACCGAAGGTCACGGGCTGGGCCGTCTGCAGATGGGTGAAGCCGGGCATCACGGTATCGGCATTTTCCTCGGCGCGATCGAGGAAGGCGGCGATGAGCGCCGTCAGCATGCCTTCGGTCTTCTGCAATTCTTCCTTCACCCACAGGCGGAAATCGAGCGCCACCTGGTCGTTGCGCGAGCGGGCGGTGTGCAGGCGCCCGGCGGCCGGGCCGATCAATGTTGCAAGCCGCGCCTCGATGTTCATGTGAATATCTTCGAGCTTGCGCGAAAATTCGAAGCTGCCGCTTTCGATCTCTGACAGGATCGTGTTCAGGCCGTGAGTGATCTTGTCTTTATCTTCGTGCGAAATAATGCCTTTTTCCGCCAGCATGGCGGCATGCGCCATAGAGCCGCGGATATCCTGGGCGTAAAGCTTCTTGTCGAAGCCGATGGAGGCATTTATCTCTTCCATGATGGCAGATGGCCCGGAAGCGAAACGTCCGCCCCACATCTGGTTGGAGGATTTCTGATCTGTGCCGTCAGCCATGTTCGCAGTGCCCTGGAGTATTCGATGACAGAAAAAAGGCCGTTCAGGCTTCCTTCCGCCAGATTGGTTGCAATTGCTGCCGTTGCCGGTCTCTTAAGCGGCGCGGGCGCGGTCTGGTTCAGGCATATTGGGTCTGAGAGCCCGGTTCAAGGGGCAGCGGTGGCCGAGGGCGGTTTATGTGAGGGTGCTGCAAACCGCATCACTTCGCTGAAACCGTTTCTGAAGGGGCAGGTGGCGGCCATGTCGGCGGCGGATAAGCCGCGTGTCGTTCCGCTGTCCTTCAAGGGACCTGAGGCCAAGGACATGACGCTTGCCGACCTCAAGGGCAAGGCGGTTCTTTTAAATCTCTGGGCCACATGGTGCGTGCCCTGCCGCGAAGAGATGCCGGCGCTGAACGCGCTGGAACATGAAAAGGGCGGCGACGGTTTTGAGGTCGTGGCCATCAATATCGATGTCGGCGGGGATGAAAAACCGAAAGCCTTCATGGATGAATACAAGATCGATGCGCTGAAGCACTACCGCGACAGTTCCATGGGCGTCTTCAACGTCCTGAAGAAGGAAGGCCTTGCTTTTGGCCTGCCGGCAACCCTGTTGCTGGATGAAAACGGCTGCCTGCTCGCCGCCATGAACGGCCCAGCCGCCTGGGACAGCGACGATGCCAAGGCGCTGGTATCGGCGGCGACGGCAAAATGACATCGGTGGCGGGCTGGCGAGCGGCACGGGTCGCAAATCGCCTCCCGCACAGGTGGTCCATCCGGGCAGGCGGATGCAGACAAATCTGCGTTCCCTTCGTATAATGATCGGCCTTCGCCATGAATGGGTGACGACATGGAGTTGCTTATCCCCCGGCTGGGTCTTGCCCTCGCCATCGGCCTGCTCGTTGGTCTCGAGCGGGGCTGGAGGGAACGCGATGAACCGGCCGGCAGCCGTACCGCCGGGATCAGGACCTATGGCATTTCAGGATTGCTCGGAGGTGTGTTTGGTGCGCTGGCCGATGAGCAGGGCAATGCTTTCGCCTTTGCGGCGGGTTTTCTCGGATTCGCATTCAGTTTTTCATGGTTCAAGCTGCGCGAGGCGCGCCATGACAATGATTTCAGTGTCACCGGCGTCGTTGCGGCGCTCTGCGTTTTTGCCCTCGGCGGGCTTGCGGTAACGGAGCAATATCAGGCGGCGGCGGCTGGTGGGGCGGCCCTTGCGGCCCTGCTCGCGGGCAGGGAAGTTCTCCACCGTCTGCTGGAACGGCTGACATGGATAGAACTGCGCTCCGCGCTGGTGCTTGCCGTGATGACCGCCGTTGGCCTGTCGATCCTTCCGAACCGGACAATCGATCCGTGGGGTGGTTTCAACCCTTGGGAAATATGGCTGTTCACTGTGATCAGCGCCACGATTTCCTATTGCGGCTATATCGCCGTGCGCCTCCTTGGGTCAACCCGTGGCCTGCTGGTGACCGGGCTGGCTGGCGCCCTCGTCTCCTCGACGGCCGTAACCGCCAGCTTCGGTCAGAAGGCAAAAAGCGGTGAAAACGTGTGGCCTCTGGCCGGTGTGGCGGCGCTGGCAGCTGCCGTATCGCTGCTCCGGGTTCTCGTTATCGTTCTCGCCCTTTCGTTGACGACGTTTTCCCTCATCGCACCGGCAACGCTGGCCGCTGCATTGGTTCTGGGGTTGAGCGGAGCCGGTCTCATAAGGCTGCAGACCATGCAGTCCGGACAGGCAATCCACGCAAAAAACCCGTTCGACCTCGTGCCCCTCGCCATTTTCGCCGCGCTCTTTGCCGCGACGAGAACGCTGAATGCCGTCCTTCTCGTCTGGATCGGCGCGGGTGGCTTCATCGTCCTCACGGCTTTGTCGGCCATATTCGATGCGGATGTCGCCGTTCTCAGCGCGCTGCGAACCAACGCACAGAATCTTTCGCCGGATATCGTGGCGAGCGCGATCCTCGCCGCTCTCGCCACCAACGCGGTAGGACGCGTATTCGTCGCCGGCGTTTCCGGAACGCTGGTTTATTGCGGGCTGCTCACCGCTGCATCCGTCCTCGCGGCCGGCGTCGGAGCGGTCACTTACCTGCTGGTCGCCTGAACGGAGAGTTCAGGCAAAAGCTAAATTGGTCCGGGGTCAGCGTGTCGGAACCGGTGTCTCGCCGCGATAGTCGTAGAAGCCGCGGCCGGACTTGCGGCCGAGCCAGCCGGCCTCGACATATTTGACCAGCAGCGGGCAGGGGCGATACTTGCTGTCGGAGAGACCGTCATGCAGCACCTGCATGATCGACAAACAGGTGTCGAGACCGATGAAGTCGGCAAGCTGCAGCGGGCCCATCGGGTGGTTTGCGCCAAGCCGCATCGCGGTGTCGATGGCTTCCACCGAGCCGACGCCTTCATAAAGCGTATAGATCGCCTCGTTGATCATCGGCAGCAGGATGCGGTTGACGATGAAAGCCGGGAAATCCTCGGCGACGGTGATCGCCTTTTCCAGCGTCCGCACATAGTCCTTCGCCGCGTCGAAGGTCTTTTCATTGGTGGCGATGCCGCGCACCAGTTCCACCAGCTTCATCACGGGCACCGGGTTCATGAAGTGGATGCCCATGAACTGTTCGGGACGGTCGGTGGCCGATGCAAGCCGGGTGATGGAAAGCGACGACGTGTTGGTGGCGAGAAGTGCTTCGGGCTTCAGGACCGGGCAGACCTGCGCATAGATCTTGCGCTTGATCTCCTCGTTTTCCGTGGCGGCCTCGATAACCAGATCCATCGGCGCCAGATCGTTGATGTCGGTCGATCCGCTGATGAGCGTCAGCGCCTGCTTGCGGGCCTCGTCGGAAAGCTTGCCGTTGGTGACCTGGCGGGCGAGGTTGCCGTTGATCGTGGCAAGGCCTGCTTCGATGCCTTCCTTCGAAAGATCGTAGATATGGACCCTGTAGCCGGCAATGGCGGAAACATGCGCAATGCCGCATCCCATCTGACCGGCTCCGATGACACCGATGTTTTTAAAGGGGACGGTCATATGCGGTTCTCCCATGTGCTTCATCTGCAAATTCGCTGGCGATGTTACGCATATCGCCGAAAAAGAGAAGGCGGCGCGTTCAAAAAACGCGCCGCCTTCATCATGTATTTCAAATCAAAGGGCTTTT
>NZ_JAPWDT010000009.1:0-194381 GCF_027212525.1 Agrobacterium sp. SOY23
TACTGCCGAGACCTACGGCCCGGTTTCCGTGCTGCCGACCCATGCCTATTTCTATGGCATGGAGGATGGTGAAGAGCTGTTTGCCGATATCGAGCGCGGCAAGACGCTTGTCATCGTCAATCAGGCCTCGTCCGGCACGGATGATAAGGGCATGGTGACGGTGTTCTTCGAGATCAACGGTCAGCCGCGCCGCATCAAGGTACCGGATCGCGCCCATGGCGCCTCCGGCTCCGCGGTGCGCCGCAAGGCAGAACCCGGCAATGCGTCTCATATCGGCGCGCCGATGCCGGGCGTGATCAGCCGGGTCTTCGTCAATCAGGGTCAGGAGATCAAGGCCGGCGACGTGCTGCTCTCCATCGAGGCCATGAAGATGGAAACCGCGCTGCATGCCGAGCGTGACGGCAAGATCGCTGAAGTTCTGGTAAAGCCCGGTGACCAGATCGATGCAAAGGATCTGCTGATCTCATACGCCGAATAACGGCTTACCTTATCGGCAATAGGTTACAGACGCCCGCCTTCCCGGCGGGCGTTTTTTATTGCGCTCCGGCAGAAACTTGATTATGCATGTTCGTGCACGTTTATTCTTGTTTATGCATGAGTCCCCATGAGTGATCATTTTGTCAGCGAGCGGCAGGCGCTCATTCTGGCGCAGTTGCGGCAAAGCGGCCGTGTGCTGGCGCAGGATCTGGCCCAGAATTTCGGTGTTTCCGAAGACACGGTGCGCCGCGACCTGCGCGAGATGGCGGCGCGCGGGGAATGCCTTCGCGTTTATGGCGGGGCACTGCTTTCCGACAGCACGACAGTGCCGCTGAAAACGCGGATTGCCGAGGATGCCGACCGCAAGGCCCTGCTGGCGCGCGCCGTCATTCCGCTCATTGAACCGGGCATGGTGGTTTTCATCGATGCAGGGTCGACCAATCTTGCCATTGCAAGAGCGATCCCAGTCGGCCTTAATCTGACCGTGGTGACGAATACGCCCGCCATAGCCGCCGAGCTGACGGGGCGGGCCGATATCGATCTGGTGCTGATTGGCGGCAAGGTCGATCCGGCCGTCGGTGCGGCAATCGATGCCATGGCGCTTCGGCAGCTTGAGCTGATGCGGCCCGATCTCTGCGTGCTCGGTGTTTGTGGTGTTGCGGCCGAGACGGGCCTTTCGGCGGATGTTTTCGAGGATGCGGTGTTCAAGAGGCTTGCCTGTAGTGCCAGCCAGCGGGTCATCGCCGCAATCACCACGGAAAAGCTCGGCCATAAGGCCGCTTTCCACGTTCATGATTTTTCCCCACCGCTTTGCCTCGTGCTGGAACGGGATGCCGACCGTGCATTGGTCGAGTCGCTCTCGGCAAAGGGCGTAGACGTTCATTGCGGCGACGATGACGCTGCTCAGTTTTCTCATGGTCAAGTCTGAAGGATATTGCCGATGAATGGCCCCACGACATTTTCGCCGACAGGCACACGCTCATCCTATCTGACGCGGCACAGGCTTGGCGTTTCGCTGCTGTTTTTGATGAACGGCTTCATGATGGGATCATGGGCGCCCAAGATTCCGGAATTTGCGGCACGGCTGTCCCTCAGCGAAAGTGCGCTCGGCCTGATCATTCTGGTTTTTGGTATCGGTTCGCTGGTTTTCATGCCGATTGCCGGGTCGCAGATCGCCCGTTTCGGCTCGCGTACCGTGAGCCTTGTCACCGCCGCGATCTTTCTGCCGACGCTGCTTTTCATTTCCTGGGCCGGCACCGTCTGGGCAGGGGTGATCGCAGTTTTCCTGTTCGGCGGTCTGACGGGGGCGATGGATGTTGCCATGAATGCCAACGCAGTGGCTGTGGAGCGCGATATGCGCCGGGCGATCATGTCGTCCTGCCATGCCTTCTGGAGCCTCGGCGGCCTCATCGGGGCCGGTCTTGGCGGTTACCTCATCACGGCCATCGGCGTACAGGGTCACGCCATTGCGCTCACCGTCATCGCGCTCGTGCTTCTGGTCATCGCATGGCCACGGGTTCTGGCGGATCGTCCGCACCCCGAGGAGGAGCGTCCGAAAGGTGGCCTGCCGCTGACGCCGCTACCGTGGATCATCGGCCTGATGGCGCTGTTCTCGATGATCCCGGAAGGGGCCATCCTCGATTGGGGTGCCCTTTATCTGCGCAATGAGCTCGGCGCTTCCGTATCGCAGTCCGGTTTTGCCTTCGCGGCCTTTTCCATGACCATGGCGGTGATGCGTTTTGCCGGCGATCTGGTGCGGGACCGCTTCGGCGCCGTGACGACCCTGCGGTTCTGCTCGGCGATGTCGATCATCGGCCTCGTCATTGCCGGTCTTGCGGGTAATTCCACCATTGCGATCATCGGCTTCGCGATTGCCGGCATCGGTATTTCCAACATGGTGCCCATCGCTTTTTCGGCCGCAGGCAATATGCCGGGGCTGGCGCCGGGAATCGGCCTTTCGGTCGTTACCACCATGGGTTACTCCGGTATTCTGGTGGCACCGTCCGCCATCGGCTTCATTGCAGAACATACCGGCCTTGCCAGTGTCTTCATCGCGCTGCCCCTGCTGCATGTGGTGGTTTTTCTGCTTTCGCGGCTCGCCCGCCATGCGGATGGTGCGGGCAAGGAATAGGCGTCTCGAATTTTGCCATGATTGCGGTAAAGTAGAAGCTCCAGTGCGTTGGGTGTTGACAAGTAGCCCCCCTTGTTTCACCTCAATTGCAAGACCTTGCCGCAAGCTCCAGAGACCGCCATGACGTCACATGCCGATTACGACCCGAAGCCCCGCCGTGCATCCGTCGCCGTAGACGTGGGCGGCGTCATCGTGGGTGGCGGCGCACCCGTCGTCGTGCAGTCGATGACCAATACCGACACGGCGGATATCGACGCCACCGTGCAGCAGGTGGCGGCGCTGTTCCGGGCCGGTTCGGAAATCGTGCGCATCACGGTCGACCGCGACGAAAGTGCGGCCGCTGTGCCGAAAATCCGCGAGCGGCTGCTGCGCCTTGGGCTTGATGTGCCGCTTGTGGGCGATTTCCATTATATCGGCCACAAGCTTCTGGCCGATCACCCGGCCTGTGCAGAGGCGCTGGCCAAATACCGCATCAATCCCGGTAATGTCGGTTTCAAGGACAAGAAGGATAAGCAGTTCGGCGAGATCGTCGAAATGGCGATCCGTTATGACAAGCCCGTCCGCATCGGCGTCAACTGGGGATCGCTCGATCAGGAACTGCTGACGACGCTGATGGACAGGAACAAGGAGCAGGGTTTTCCGCTCTCCGCCCGTCAGGTCACACGAGAAGCCATCGTTCAGTCGGCGCTGATTTCCGCCGAACTTGCCGAAGAGATCGGCCTGCCGCGCAATCGCATCATCCTGTCTGCCAAGGTCAGCCAGGTTCAGGACCTGATCGCCGTTTATTCGATGCTGTCGGAACGATCCGATCACGCCCTGCATCTGGGCTTGACCGAGGCGGGCATGGGTTCGAAGGGCATCGTCGCTTCGTCCGCCGCCATGGGTTATGTGCTGCAGCACGGTATCGGCGATACGATCCGCGTTTCGCTGACGCCGGAGCCGAATGGCGACCGCACCCGTGAGGTGCAGGTGGCGCAGGAACTGTTGCAGGTCATGGGTTTCCGCCAGTTCATCCCGGTTGTTGCGGCATGTCCCGGCTGCGGGCGCACCACGTCCACCGTCTTTCAGGAGCTCGCCCAGAACATCCAGAACGATATTCGCAAGAACATGCCGATCTGGCGTGAAAAATATCCCGGTGTCGAGGCGCTCAATGTCGCCGTCATGGGCTGCATCGTCAACGGTCCCGGTGAAAGCAAACATGCCGATATCGGCATTTCGCTGCCCGGAACCGGCGAAAGCCCGGCTGCACCGGTCTTCATCGATGGCGAAAAGGCTCTCACCCTGCGTGGCCCCAACATCGCCGCCGATTTTGAAGCGCTTGTGATCGATTACATCGAAAAGCGTTTTGGCCAGAAAGATGCGGCGGAGTAAAAACGACCGTGAAAAGGCCGGAATTCCACTGTCATACCTCCTGAACCTCTCGGAGCATCAAAACACATGATCAAAAAAATCGCGATCGTCGCCCTTTGCGGCACCTATCTTTCCGCCTGCACCACCACCGATCCCTATACGGGCGAGCAGAAGATGTCGAACACCGCCGGCGGTGCCGGTATCGGCGCTGTTGTTGGTGCTCTCGGTGGTCTGGCTGTCGGCGGTTCGCCGGTTGGTCGCCGTAACGCCGCGCTTATCGGTGCGGGCATCGGTGCTCTCGCTGGCGGCGCCATCGGCAACTACATGGACGGGCAGGAAGCCGAGCTTCGCGCCCAGCTTCAGGGAACCGGCGTTTCGGTGACCCGCCGTGGCGACAGCATCGTTCTCAACATGCCGTCCAACATCACCTTTGCCACGGATCAGGACCAGGTCATTCCGCCGTTCTACCAGACGCTCGATTCCGTCGCCATCGTGCTGAACAAGTTCAACCGCACGCTGATCGATATTAACGGCCACACCGATTCCACCGGTAGCCTGCAGCATAACCAGGCGCTCTCCGAGCGTCGTGCGGCCTCTGTTGCAAATTATCTCGGTGCACGCGGCGTCGACCAGCGCCGTATTTCGACGCTCGGTTACGGCCCGTCCCAGCCGATCGCTTCGAATGCCTCCTCGGACGGCCGTGCCCAGAACCGTCGCGTCGAAGTGCTGATTTCGCCGCTCAAGGGCTGATGGGATGATGAAAAGCTGAGCGGTTCCGCTCAGCTTTTCCGTTCGGCGATGAATCTTGCGGCCGCGATGAGAATCGCGGCCTTTTCGCCATAAGGGGTCAGGAGTTCGCTGGCCTCGGCCACCTGTTCCTGCAGTTTGATGCGTGCCCAGTCTTCGCCGCGCAAAGCCACCAGCGTGCCCTTGCCGCGTGCGGCATCCTTGCCGGTCGCCTTGCCCATGGTGGCGGCATCGGCGGTCAGATCCAGAAGATCGTCGGCAAGCTGGAAGGCGAGGCCGATCTTTTCGCCAAAGAGACGCAGTCGCTGCCTTTCGGATTGATCGCTGCCGGCAATGATCGCGCCGGCCTCGCAGGCGAAACGCAGCAAGGCGCCGGTTTTCATAGCCTGCAATGTAATAATGCCGTCCTCATCAGGCGCTTTCTTTTCGGCAGCAAGGTCAAGGGCCTGCCCGCCAGCCATGCCGCCAATACCGGCGGCGCGGGAGAGCGAAAGAACGAGTGCGGCCTTGCGCTCGGCCGCGAGCGGATTTTCATCCGAGGCTATGATGTCGAAAGCAAGCGTCAGCAGGCTGTCACCGGCGAGGATGGCGGTTGCCTCATCGAATTTGCGGTGCACGGTCGGCTGGCCGCGGCGCAGGTCGTCGTCGTCCATGGCCGGCAGATCGTCATGGACAAGCGAATAACAATGCAGGCATTCGAGCGCCGCGCCGACAAAAAGGGCGGCGTCGGCATCTCCGCCGAGAAGCGCGACACTTTCGATGACGAGAAAAGGCCGCAGGCGTTTGCCGCCGTTCAGCACGCCATGGCGCATGGCCTCGAGCAGGTTTTGCGGGCGTGTGATCTCATCCGCGCGTGCCTTGCCGGAAAGCAGTTGGCCAAGCAGCGCTTCGGTTTTTGCCGCGTTTTCGCGTAGCCTTGTTTCGAAATTCGTCATCTGAGCGTCCATGCCGCGCTCTTTGGCATGCCGCGCGAATGCAGGCAAACCTTTTCGTGATTCCAGCGCCGCAACAGTGTGACCGGACTCGCCTTGAAGGCGGCAATGGACTATGAAAGGCTTAAATTGGTGCGGGGCTTTGACGAATATTGAGCAGTACGCCTGAAAGCGACGCAGATTACGCCGTGCTGGCGGAAGACCGGAGCAGTCCGAAGGTGGATTTTCGCACGTTGGCAAAGCGCATCATCATGACCTTGCTGGCTTTGCTGATCCTGCCCTATCTGCTGATCCCGGTTTATGCGTTGCCGTTCATCCGGCCTGTTTCAACGCTGATGCTTGCCGATTTGGTGACCCTGCAGGGTTATGACAGGCGCTGGGTGCCGCTTGAGGATATTTCGCCGCGCCTCGTGCAATCCGTAATGATGTCCGAGGATGGGCAATTCTGTTTCCACGGCGGCGTCGACTGGAACCAGATGCAGTCCGTGGTCAGCAATGCACTCGACGGGGCCTCCACCCGTGGCGCAAGCACCATTCCGATGCAGACGGCGAAGAACCTGTTTTTATGGAACGGCCGCTCTTTCCTGCGCAAGGGGCTGGAATTGCCGCTGGCAATTGCGGCTGATTTCGTCTGGTCGAAAAAGCGGATGATGGAGATCTATCTCAACGTTGCCGAATGGGGGCCAGGCATTTACGGCATCGAGGCGGCGGCCCAGCATCATTTCAAGATACCTGCCGCCAAGCTCAGCTCCCGTCAGGCGGCGCTTTTGGCCGTCTCCCTGCCCAATCCCATCGACCGCGTCGCGAGCAAGCCCGGGCGCGGCCTGCAACGGCTGGCCGGCCTTATCGAGCGCCGTGCCCGTGCCTCGGGCGGCTATGTCGGCTGTGTGCTGGACTGATCCCGGCCCTCTGCTTCTCAGCCCTTCGTGAAGATATAATCGGTTTCCTGACGCAGGGTTTCGCCCGGCCGCAGGATCGCATGCGGAAAATCCGGGTGATTGACGGCGTCAGGCCAAATCTGCGTTTCCAGGCAGAAACCGGCAAAGGGGCCGTAATGGCGGCCATCGAGGCCCGGAACGGGGACATCCAGCTTGAAAGCCGAGTAGAGCTGCACGCCGGGTTCGGTGGTGTGAACCTCAAGCGCGATATCGGAGGCGGGCGAATAGGCGCGGGCGACCTTGCGCTTGGCGCGACGCTCGGGCGAGAGGCAGAAATTGTGGTCGTAGAGAACCTGTTCGCCATTCTCCTTGCGCCGCATCGGCGTTGTGTGGCGCAGGTCGAAGACGGTGCCTTCAACGGAGCGGATTTCGCCGGTCGGTATCTGCTGTTCGTTTGTCGGCAGGTAAAAGTCAGCGGCGATGCTGATCTCATGACCAAGTGCGGTATCCGCGCCATCGAGATTGAAATAGGAGTGCTGGCAGACATTGGCGATGGTTGGCTGGTCGGTCACCGTTTCATAAACCACCGAAAGCACGCCGCCATCGCGGATCGTATAGGTGGCCGTGACCGTGCAGTTGCCGGGATAACCGGCGCGGCCATCGGGATCGATGATCTGCAGGACGGCATGGCTTTCGCCATGTTCCATCAGCATCCAGTTGCGCTTGCCCATGCCATCGCTGCCGCCATGCAGATGGGTTACGCCCTTTTCGTTCAGCTCCAGCTGGTATTCGTGCCCGTCGATGGCGAACCTGCCATTGCCGATGCGATTGGCGTTGCGGCCCGGCGTGGCGCCGAAATAGGAGGAATATTTGTAATCCTCGAACTTGTCGAAGCCGAGAACGAGTGGCGGCTGGTGGCCGTCAAGGCGCAGATCCTGAATGACCGCGCCCCAGGTGATGACTTTCGCCGTCAAACCGTCTTTCGAGATGGTGACGCGTTCGACCTTTTCACCGGTTGCCGTGAAACCGAAATCTTCCCGTGCCGCGCCGTCGCTCATCTCGTCATTCTCCCTGGTGTCGCGAATTGCCGGGCGGACGTTGCGTCATTTTCCGGCAATTCGCAATCCCGCAGTTTACGCGGCCAGTTTGCCTATGGCTTGGAGATCATAGGGCGTCGTCTGGTATATCTCGTTGATCCAGTTTCCGAAAAACAGATGGGCATGGCTGCGCCAGCGGTTGAGCGGAGCGAGTTCCGGGTCGTTATGCGGAAAATAATCATGCGGCAGCTTGATGGGCACGCCGGAATTCACGTCGCGGAAATATTCGTCGGACAGCGAGGTGGAATCATATTCGACATGATTGAACATGTAGAGCCGGTTGCCTGCCTTCTCATGCACCAGACACACGCCCATTTCCTCTGATTCCATCAGGATTTCGAGTTCGGGGTTTTTCTCGATATCGGCGCGGCGCACTTCCGTCCAGCGCGAGACCGGAACCTGAAAGTCATCCGAAAAGCCGTTGAGGTAAATCGATGAGGGGCAGAGATTGCGGTGGCGATAAACGCCGAAAGCTTTCTCCTTCAGCTCGTATTTCGGCACGCCGTGGAAATGGTAGATGGCGGCCATAGCGCCCCAGCAGACATTCAGGGTGGAATGGACGTTGGTCTGCGTCCATTCGAAAATCTGCTGCATCTCGTTCCAGTAGGTCACATCTTCATAGTCCAGCAGCTCGATCGGTGCGCCGGTGATGATGAAGCCGTCGAACTTGCGGTGGCGTACTTCCTCCCACGTTTCATAGAAGGAGAGGAGATGCTCTTCCGGCGTGTTCTTGGCGCGATGGCCGCCGATGCGGATCAGCGACAATTCCACCTGCAGCGGCGAAGCGCCAACGAGGCGCGCCATCTGGATTTCCGTCTTGATCTTGTTCGGCATGAGGTTGAGAAGCCCGATTTGGAGCGGGCGGATATCCTGCCGGATGGCCGCCGTTTCGGTCATGACCCGCACACCCTCATGAACGAGGGTCTCAAAGGCGGGAAGCGTATCGGGAATTTTGATCGGCATGTCGAACTCTCTTTTCCGGATCACGTAAAGAACGTTGCGAAAACAAAAAAACCGGCAGCGAAATCGCGGCCGGTCCCAGGAAATTGCCCTTTTCCTCGACCCTTTAGCGACTTCTTTAAAGTGGCTGCAAGCCGGTCGGCAAATCACCACTGAGGCGTTTCATAATCCCGAAGCCGGCGAAAATCAATATAGGCTGATTTCATCGGGGTTTCGGCTTTCCATTTTCGGCCGAGGTGCGGTAAGGCAGGGCATGAACAAAGAGCGCTTCACCATTCTGCTTGGCGGCGATGTCGCGGTGACCGATCGCCTGAAACAGGCGGTCGGCAATAGCCGCGTGATTGCGGCCGATGGCGGCATGCGCCATGCCGCGCCGCTTGGTCTCACACCTGAACTGTGGGTCGGAGATTTCGATTCCGCCAGCCAAGAGCTGCTCGATGCCTGGCCGGATGTGAGGCGGCAACCCTATCCGGCCGCAAAGGCCGTAACGGATGGTGAGATCGCGGTCTCCGAGGCACTTTCGCGCGGCGCGCATTCGCTGCTGCTGGTGGGTGCGCTCGGTGGCGCGCGAAGCGACCATGCGCTTCAGCACCTTCTTTATGCCGTAGCGCTTGCGGAGCGCGGTTTCGAAGTGACGCTGACCTCCGGTGAGGAAGAGGCGAAGCCGCTGCTTGCCGGTTCGCTTACCATCGATTTGCCGGCCGGATCGTTATTTTCCGTCGCCGGCTTTACCGCCCTGGAGGGGCTCGATATCGGCAATGTGCGTTATCCGCTTGATGATTTCGCGCTTGCTTTCGGTTCCTCCCGCACTATTTCCAATGTCGCGAATGGCGGCCTTGTGCATTTCTCGCTGAAAAGCGGCAAAGCCATCGTGCTCGCCCGCCCCTATGATCTGACCGGAGCCTGACGCCTTGGCACCCCCAATTCTGAAACTCGACGATATCAAGCTGACCTTCGGCGTGACCCCGCTTCTCGACGGCGCCAACCTCCAGGTGGAGCCCGGTGACCGCATCTGCCTTGTCGGACGCAATGGCTCTGGCAAATCCACGCTGATGAAGATCGCTGCCGGCCTGGTTGAGGCACAATCGGGCGAGGTTTTCCGGCATCCTGCCGCCACCATTCGTTACCTGGAGCAGGCGCCGGATTTTGCCGGTTACGACACCATTCAGGCCTATGCGGAAGCGGGGCTCGGGCCGGGCGACGATCCCTATCGCGTGACCTATCTTCTCGAACATCTGGGTCTTACCGGACAGGAGAATCCTGAGAGCCTTTCAGGCGGCGAAGCACGCCGTGCGGCGCTTGCCCGGGTCATGGCGCCGGAGCCCGATATTCTGATGCTGGACGAGCCGACCAACCATCTGGACCTTCCCACCATCGAATGGCTGGAAGGCGAACTGCAGCAGACGCGCAGTGCGCTGGTGCTGATTTCGCACGACCGGCGCTTTCTGGAAAAGGTCTCGACCTCCACGGTGTGGCTCGATCGCGGCCAGTCGCGCCGCCTCAATCGCGGCTTTGCCCATTTCGAGGAATGGCGCGACAAGGTGCTGGAAGAGGAAGAGCTTGAACAGCACAAGCTCGGCAAGGCCATCGAGCGCGAAGAACACTGGATGCGCTACGGCGTGACCGCAAGGCGCAAGCGTAACATGCGCCGTGTCGGCGAGCTTCAGGCCATGCGCGCGGAATATCGCGGCCACAAGGGACCGCAGGGTTCCGTGCAGGCGACCGTCACGGAAGGGCGGGAATCCGGCAAGCTGGTCATCGAGGCCGATGCCATCACCAAGGCTTATGGTGAGCGCGTGATCGTCGCGCCATTTTCGCTTCGCGTGCATCGTGGTGACTGCATCGGTCTCGTCGGACCGAACGGTGCGGGCAAAACCACGCTTCTGAAGATGCTGACGGGCCAGCTTGAGCCCGATAGCGGCACGGTGAAGCTCGGCACCAATCTGGAGATCGCCACGCTCGACCAGAAGCGTGAGGATCTCAATCCCGCCGAAACGCTCGCGCATTATCTAACCGACGGGCGTGGTGACAATCTTCTCGTCAATGGCGAAGTGAAGCATGTCACTGGTTACATGAAGGACTTCCTGTTCCAGCCGGAGCAGGCGCGCACGCCCATCCGCAATCTTTCCGGTGGGGAGCGCGCCCGCCTTATCCTGGCGCGCATTCTGGCCCGGCCGACCAATCTTCTGATCCTCGACGAACCGACCAACGATCTCGATATTGAAACGCTCGATCTGCTGCAGGAGATCGTCGCCGGTTTTTCCGGCACGGTTATTCTCGTCAGCCACGACCGTGATTTTCTGGACCGCACCGTCACCTCCACCATCGCACCGGCCAACCCCGATCAGCCGGATGGGCGCTGGATCGAATATGCGGGCGGCTATTCGGACATGATGGCGCAGCGCAAGGGTGCGGCCGAAGAAAAACACAAGGCCGAAAGGCAGGAAAAGGCCAAGGCGGTATCTTCAGCTTCGACGCCGCAGGAGCCTGCAAAGGCTAAAGGCAAACTCTCCTTCAAGCAGAAATTCGCCCTCGAAAATCTGCCGAAGGAAATGGAAAAGGCCCAGGAAGAGATCGCAAAACGAGAACAGCGCATGGCTGACCCGGAACTTTTCGCCAAGGATCAGGCCACCTTCAACAAGCTGGCGCAGGAAATGGAAAAGCTGCGCGACAAGCTGGAGACCATGGAAGAGGAATGGCTGGAACTGGAAATGCTGCGCGAGGAACTGGAGAGCTGAAGCCAGACGCGCCCGTTCACCAGCTTTTCTTCGGCCTTTGACAGGTAAGCGGAATTGCCGTTCTATGACCGCGTTCGTTTGAAGGAGGTCTGAAAATGCGCATGATTTTCGTCAATCTGCCGGTCAAGAATATCGAGGCATCGAGAAGCTTCTTCACGGCCCTCGGTTTCAGCTTCAATCCGGAATATTCCGACGACCGGACGCTCTGCATGATCGTGGAGGAAAACATCTTCGTGATGCTTCTTCAGGAAGAACGTTTTCGCGATTTCATCAATGGCGATATCGCCGATGCCAAAAGCAGCACCGAGGTTCTGACCTGCCTTTCCGCCGGAAGCCGAGAGGAGATCGACCGGATGATCGCAACCGCGCTTGCGTCTGGCGGCGGCAGCTGGAAACCGGTTCAGGATCACGGTTTCATGTATGCCGGCAGCTTTCAGGATCCCGACGGGCACGTCTGGGAGCTGGTGCATATGACGGAGCAGGGTTGATCTTCGGCCATCTTGCCAATCTGGGACGGCGGGACTAAACCATCATCTTGATCTAACGGGGTGTCTTCTGTGCTCGTGTGCAGAGGGCTGAGAGGCTTGCCAACCCGAAGAACCTGATCCGGTTCATACCGGCGGAGGGATTAGACGGCTTCAAGGCAGGCGGCTATTTCCCTTCTCGTTTTTGAGGAGATACCCGTGCGCCGTCGTCTTTTCCTGAATTCCGTCATTGCCGCCTCGCTGTTCCTGCCCGGTTTCGCCGTGGCTCAGGACAAGCCGGAACTGACCGTCTACACTTATGAAAGCTTCGTTTCCGAATGGGGTCCGGGTCCCAAGGTGAAGGAAGCCTTCGAGAAGGTCTGCGGCTGCACGGTCAATTTTGTGGGTGTCGCGGATGGCGTGGCGCTGCTCAACCGTCTGAAACTTGAGGGTAGCGGTTCCAAGGCGGATGTCGTTGTTGGTCTCGACACCAATCTTGTCGCGGAAGCCAAACAGACCGGCCTTTTTGACGCCAGCGGCATCGATGCATCGGCGGCCAAGGTGCCGGGCGGTTTTGCCGACGATGTTTTCGTGCCCTATGATTATGGGCATTTCGCTGTCATCTATGATACGCAGACGGTGAAAAACCCGCCGGCGAGCCTCAAGGAGCTGGTGGAAGGTGACCCTGCGCAGAAGATCGCCATTCAGGACCCGCGTACTTCCACGCCGGGGCTCGGCCTGCTTTTGTGGGTAAAATCGGTTTATGGCGACAAGGCGCCGGAAGCCTGGACAAAGCTCAGGAAGCGCATTCTCACCGTCACGCCGGGCTGGTCGGAATCCTATGGCCTGTTCACCAAGGGGGAGGTGCCGATGGTGCTCTCCTACACCACCTCGCCTGCCTATCACATGGTCGCCGAAAAGTCGGACCGTTATCAGGCCGCGGTCTTTTCCGAAGGGCATTACATCCAGATCGAAGTGTCTGGCCTTCTCAAAAATGCACCGCACAAGGAGCTGGCAAAGCAGTTCCTCGCTTTCACGCTGACCTCAGGTTTTCAGGATGCCATCCCGGAAAACAACTGGATGATGCCGGTCGCGGCAACCTCGACGCCCTTGCCCGAGGCATTTTCCAAACTCGTCGTGCCGCAGAAGACCTTCCTGATGGATCCGGAAGAAGTGGCGAAGAACCGCAAGGCGTGGATCGACGAATGGCTTGCCGCCATGAGCATGAACTGAGGAAGAGGCACGCCCGCGCATGATGCTGCGTCGCGATTATCGGCGGTCGATCATTTTCGGGACGGCGGCTTTTGCCGCCGTTTTCCTGTTCATGGCGCTCGCGGTTTTTGCGCTGCTGTCATTTGACGCTGGCGCATCCGCCGCCGGTATCATGGATGCCTATACGTTGCGCATCCTGCGCTTCACACTGTACCAGGCCACGCTCTCCACCCTTTTGTCCATCACTCTTGGCCTGCCCGTCGCTCTGGCGCTCGCCCGGCGGAAAGAGTTTCCGGGAAGGATCTGGATCATCCGGCTGATGGCGGTGCCAATGGGGCTGCCGGTGATCGTCGGCGCCTTCGGCATCATCACCATCTGGGGCAGGCAGGGTGTGCTGAACAGTGCCCTTGTTTTTGCCGGTGTGGATGAGCCTTTCAGCATTTATGGCCTTTCCGGCATTCTCATTGCTCACGTCTTCTTCAATCTGCCGCTTTGCGTGCGGCTGATGCTGGCGGGGCTGGAGCGTATTCCGGGGGAATATTGGCGCATGGCGGCAAGTCTCGGCATGGGGCCGGTTTCGGTTTTCCGTTTCATCGAATGGCCTGCGGTCTCGCGGCTCATTCCCGGCATTGCCGGGCTGGTTTTCATGCTGTGTGCCACCAGCTTCACGCTTGTGCTTCTTCTCGGCGGCGGGCCGGCGGCGACAACGCTGGAGGTGGCGATCTATCAGGCGCTGCGGTTCGATTTCGATCCGCAGCGGGCAATCGCGCTCTCGGTTCTGCAGATCGTCCTCACCGCAATCCTGCTCGGGCTGCTCGCCTTTCTGCCGTCACCGGAAGCGGAAATCTCTTCGCTTGGTCGCAGCATCCGCCGTTTCGACGGCAAAAGTACCGCTGCGCGCCTGTGGGACGGGGCGGCAATCGTTTTTGCCGTTTTCCTGATCGGGCTGCCGCTTGTCGCCATAGCGGTTTCGGGGCTGCAGGCCGATCTGCCGCGTCTGCTCACCGCGCCGGTCTTCCTGCGCGCCGCGGCGACCAGTCTTGCAATCGCCATGCTGTCGGCAATTCTCGTCGTCCTCTGCTGCATGGCGATCATCGGCGCGCGTCAGGCTGTCAACTCCAGACGTAGCGTGGCCTGGCCTCTCCGCCTGCTTTCCGCAGTCCTTGGGGCGGGGTCGTCGCTGGTGCTGCTTGTGCCGCCCGTCGTACTGGGAAGCGGATGGTTCCTGCTGCTGCGGGTGTTCGGTGATGTCAGCTTTTATGCGCCCGTTCTCGTGGCGCTCATCAATATGTTGATGGCCTTACCCCTTGCCATGCGGGTGATGGAGCCGGCTTTTACCAGCCATTTTCTGCGCACTGGCCGGCTTTCCGCCAGTCTCGGGCTTCAGGGCCTGTCGCGGCTGCGGTTTGCCGATCTGCCGGTTCTGTGGCGGCCCGTGCTGATGGCGCTTTCCTTTGCCATGGCGCTGTCGCTCGGTGATCTCGGGGCGGTTGCGCTGTTCGGATCGGAAAGTTTCGTCACCTTGCCCTGGCTGGTTTATAGCAATATGGGCAGCTATCGCACCAATGATGCCGCCGGTTATGCCTTCCTCCTTGGTGTCGTTTGCCTGCTGCTGGCCGCAGGCGGCGTTTCGCGGCAATCCCAATCAGCAAGGGCGAGCATATGACGGGTTATGATTTTGCCGTTGAGCTGGACAAGGTCACGCTGCGGCTTGGAGCACAGGATTTCGATCTCGATTGCGCCTTCCCGCAAGGTCAGGTGACCGCCGTTGTGGGTGCCTCCGGTTCGGGAAAATCGACTCTCCTTAATCTTGTCGCTGGTTTTGAGGTGCCGGATTCCGGTCGCGTGGTGATCGATGGGCAGGATATGACGGCACAAGACCCTTCGGAGAGACCGGTTTCATCGATCTTTCAGGACAATAATCTTTTTGCCCATCTCGATATTTTCACCAATGTCGCTCTCGGCGTTAGCCCCGGGCTGAAATTGCGAGCGGAAGACCGGCAGAGGATCGAGGTGGCGCTGGCGCGCGTCGGCCTTGCGGGTTTCGACAAGCGTCTGCCGGGCACACTTTCCGGCGGGGAAAGACAGAGAGCGGCGCTGGCCCGTGCGCTGGTGCGGAAAAAACCGGTCATGCTGCTCGACGAGCCCTTCGCCGCGCTCGATCCGGGATTGCGGGCGGGCATGGCCTCTTTGCTTCTCGACTTGCATGATGAAACAAAAAATACGGTGATTATTGTCACGCATCACCCCGATGACATAAGAAAGCTGGCGCAGCGGGTGGTTTTTCTTGAGCGCGGCCGCGTTGTCTATGCAGGCTCGACCGCAGATTTCTTCACCACACAAAATGTGAAGGCGGTCGACAGTTTTCTGAATGGCTGATCGCCTTATTTTCGACGCGCGCCGCTGGCAATCGCTTTAGATGACTTCAATGGCGCTAATTTGCACTTGCCAGTTTCAAGTTGTTGTCCGAGAAAAGATGGGAATTATTGCGTTCTTCAGGAATATTCCGGACTTGATGGATCGTTTTTACCGCTTTGGCATTCATCGCCCATTGGGGCGAATCTGTTATTCTGGTCTGCAATTAACGGATGATCAGGAACGTTAAGGGGCAGGCATAGAGAATGAAAAATAGCATGACTGCACAGCGGAGGCTCTTCTCCGGTTCAGGCCTTCGCCGTTCCGGCCGGCTTGCTGCGGCCTGGTCCGCGCTGACGGCGTCCGCCGTGTTGCTGTCATCGTGCCAGTCCCTCTTCAGCCCGGCCTACCAGTCCACATTGCGTCCTTCGGATAATCCCCAGACCGTGGAAGAGGTGCAGAAGAATGATCCGCGCGCCCAGATGGGTGCGCGCGAACATCCGCGCATCGTCGCAAGTTATGGCGGCGAATATCGTGACGCCAAGACGGAGCGGTTGGTCGCCCGCATTGCCGGCGCGCTGACGGCTGTCTCGGAAAATCCGCAGCAATCCTATCGCATCACCATTCTGAACTCCCCCGCCATCAATGCTTTCGCATTGCCCGGCGGATATCTCTACGTGACGCGCGGACTTCTGGCGCTTGCCAATGATGCTTCTGAAGTGGCGGCCGTGCTGTCGCACGAGATGGGCCATGTGACCGCAAACCACGGCATCGAACGCCAGCGCCGCGAAGAGGCCGAGGTGATTGCGAGCCGCGTAGTCGCCGAGGTGCTGTCGAGCGATCTCGCCGGCAAGCAGGCACTGGCCCGCGGCAAGCTGCGGCTTGCGGCCTTCTCCCGCCAACAGGAATTGCAGGCGGACGTGATCGGCGTTCGCATGCTGGGCGAGGCTGGCTACGATCCCTTCGCATCGCCGCGTTTTCTGGATTCCATGGCGGCCTATGCGCGGTTCTCCTCGGCTGATCCCGAAAACGATCAGAGCCTTGACTTCCTTTCCAGCCACCCCAATACGCCGCAGCGCATCGAACTGGCGCGCCGTCATGCCCGCGCCTTCGGCCAGGAAGGTCAGGTCGGGGATCGTGGCCGCGACTGGTTTCTGGATGGCATAGATGGCCTGCTTTATGGCGACAGCCCGCAGGAAGGTTACGTCCGCGGTCAGACATTCCTGCATGGAACGCTGGGTATCCGCTTCGATGTGCCGGAAGGTTTCGTCATCGACAACAAGGTGGAGGCCGTTCTGGCGACGGGGCCGGGCGACATGGCGATCCGTTTCGACGGCGTGGCCGATCCGAAACAGACGAGCCTTGCCAATTACCTGACCAGCGGCTGGGTTGCCGGCCTGTTGCCGGAAACCGTCAAGGAAACACAGATCAATGGTCTGGAAGCCGCGACAGCCCGCGCCAGCGCGGATAAATGGGATTTCGACGTGACCGTCATCCGTGTCGGGCAGCAGATTTTCCGGTTCCTGACGGCGGTGCCGAAGGGCAATACGCAGCTCGATTCCATCGCCAATATATTGCGCACCAGCTTCCGCAAGATGACGCCGCAGGAGATCGCCTCGCTGAAGCCGCTGAGAGTGCGGGTGGTGACGGTGAAGTCCGGTGAAACCGTGGCGACGATGGCGGCACGGATGATGGGAACCGACCGGAAGCTCGACATGTTCCGCATGATCAACGCGATGAGCGCCACGGCCACCATTCAGCCCGGTCAGCGGGTGAAGATTATTTCGGAATGAGCTGAGAAGCTTTTATTGGCCGCTTGCCTTCGACAGATAGGCGTGAACGAGTGCGATCATTTCCCGCCTGACTTTGGGTGACTGTAATTCTCCACGGCGGGCGGCATTGTGAATGATGCCGTCGATGGCGTCTGATACGATCAGGGCCGCCGTTCTGCTCTCTGCCTTCGAACCGGCCATATGTGCCGCGATCGCGGCCGCATAGAGACCGAGATATTCCTGTTCGAAGGCGCTGTTCGGATCGTTCATTCCCTCGTGGCTCGGCGCGTCATCCAGAAGGACCTTGTGAAGGCCGGGATGGAGCTGTGGACCGCGATCATGCCGGTCACGAGTTCTTCCACGAATTTGGCAAGCGATTGCTGCCGTTCGGCAACGCGCTTCATCACCGAGAGGCAGTCCTCGAGGTGACGATGGCGCACCGCTTCCACGATCGAAACCTTGTCCGGGAAATATTGATAAAGCGAGCCGATGCTGACGCCAGCCGTTTTTGCCACCTTGTTCGTGGTGAAGCCCGCCCAGCCGTGATCGCTCAAAATGCGAGCCGCTGCGTGGATGACGGCATCGACCGTGGCCCTGGAACGCTCCTGACGCGGCTCCTTGCGCATCTCGGTCTTCCGCTTGGCAATGCGAGTAGACAAGCCGTCCTCCATGGCGAAAATATAAACATAATGCTCACATTTTTCAGATGTAAAGGATATTGTCATGAGGGATTTGCTCAGGAGCCTGCTCGGCTATCACGCATGGGCGAACAGGGACTTGTTCGAGAAGCTGCAACACCTCGATCCCGATCGAAACGCATCCGAACGCCACGCCGCCATTCGGCTGATCAATCACTATTACGTCGTCGCAAGGATTTTTTCGGGTCACCTCACCGGAACGGCACACGGTTTTCTCTCGGACAATACCGAGGTAACACCGCAACTGGGTGATCTTGCGAAGGATGTCGCCGCTCTTGATGGCTGGTATCTCGATTATATCGAGGCAACATCGCCGGCGTCGCTCGGCGAGTTCGTCGCCTTCACCTTTACGGATGGCGACAGGGGGTACATGTCCCGCGCAGAGATGATCTCACATATGGTCCTGCATGCCGGCATTCACAGGGGCGAGGTTGCGCGTATTTTGAGCCAGCTCGCCATCACGCCGCCCTGGGATACTTTTGCGGTATTTCTGCACGGGACGCAGCCGCAGCGGCGTTTGCAAGGGGCGCAATAAAAAGCCACCCACCCCTGTGCGGGGCAAGTGGCTCGTCTTAAGCGGACTTCAGGCTCTTACTCCCACTCGCGCACGTCGACGAAATGACCGGCAATCGCCGCCGCTGCCGCCATGGCGGGGGAGACGAGGTGGGTGCGGCTCTTGTAACCCTGACGGCCCTCGAAATTGCGGTTCGAGGTCGAGGCGCAGCGTTCGCCGGGCTTCAGGCGGTCGTCATTCATGGCAAGGCACATGGAGCAGCCCGGTTCGCGCCACTCGAAACCGGCGTCGAGGAAAATCTTGTCCAGACCTTCCTTTTCCGCCTGTTCCTTCACGAGGCCGGAGCCGGGCACGATCATGGCCGAGACGGTGGGGGCCACCTTGCGGCCATCAACGATCTTCGCCGCCGCACGCAGATCCTCGATGCGGCCATTGGTGCAGGAGCCGATGAAGACGCGGTCGATGGCGATGTCGGTGATGCGCGTGCCGGGCTTCAGGCCCATATATTCAAGCGCGCGCCACTTGGAGGTGCGCTTGTTTTCTTCCGCGATATCGTCCGGATTGGGAACGATGCCCTGAACGGAGGTCACGTCTTCCGGTGACGAACCCCAGGAGACGATGGGCGGCAGGTTGGCCGCATCCAGCACCACGACCTTGTCGTAGTGAGCGCCTTCATCGGATTTCAGCGTCTTCCAATAGGCGATGGCCTGTTCCAGCGTTTCGCCCTTCGGTGCGCGCGGCTTGTCCTTGATGTAGTCGAAGGTCGTCTCATCCGGTGCGATCAGACCGGCGCGGGCTCCGCCTTCGATGGTCATGTTGCAGACCGTCATGCGGCCTTCCATGGAGAGCGACCGGATTGCCTCGCCGGCAAATTCGATCACATGGCCGGTGCCGCCGGCGGTACCGATCTCGCCGATAATGGCAAGGATGATATCCTTGGCCGTGACGCCTTCCGGAATCTTGCCGTCGACACGTACCAGCATGTTCTTGGCCTTTTTCTGGATCAGTGTCTGGGTGGCCAGAACATGTTCCACTTCCGAAGTGCCGATGCCATGTGCGAGCGCGCCGAAAGCACCGTGGGTGGAGGTGTGGCTGTCACCGCAGACGATGGTCATGCCGGGCAGGGTGAAGCCCTGTTCGGGGCCAACGATATGGACGATGCCCTGGCGCTTGTCGCGCTCGGAATAATATTCCACACCGAAATCCTTGGCGTTCTGCGCAAGCGCTTCCACCTGAATACGGCTTTCCTCGTTCTTGATGCCTTCCAGCCTGTCGGCGGTGGTCGGGACGTTATGGTCGACCACAGCCAGCGTGCGGGTCGGCGAATGGACCGGGCGGCCGGCCATACGCAGACCTTCGAAGGCCTGTGGGCTCGTCACCTCGTGCACGAGGTGACGGTCGATGTAGAGAAGACAGGTTCCGTCCGGGTCACGATTGACGACGTGGTCGTCCCAGATCTTGTCATATAAGGTGCGGGGTGCGCTCATGGCTCTATGCCTTGTCATGAAAAAGGGTAATCGGGGTTCAAAAAGGCGGTGGACAGCGGGTGCTGTCAGGCGAGCCTAAGTCGGCTGGTGAGCGCCCCGGAAACGCGCGCAAAGAACCGTGCCGGCAGACGCTTGTGGTCCTGCAGCACGTAAACATTCTGTGCGAGACATCCGAATTTAGATCCCATGGCAGCTTTCATAGCAGATCGCCGGTTTTACGGCAATATGGATGCGTATTGTCGGCAGAGCGGTTGATGGGCGGCTCTTATATGCGCTGCACCATGCTATTCCGACCGTGACTTGCCTGTTCTGCGGAGGTTCCGCCCATTGTCATGATGCGATGCAACTTGCGTATTTTGCGACGCACATATAGATGGGTTCCCTTATCATCTGCATTTCGACGAGAAATCGAAGGGAGGGAAAAGCATATGGTATCCGAAAAAGCCCTTATCTCGAAGATCACCTGGCGGCTGATGCCGTTTCTTGGCCTTCTCTATCTCATCGCTTATATCGACCGCCAGAATGTCAGCTATGCCAAGCTGCAGATGGTCGATGCGCTGAGCCTGAGCGAATATGCCTACGGTCTTGGCGCTTCGCTGTTCTTCATCGGTTACTTCATCTTCGAAGTTCCGAGCAACCTGTTCCTCAACCGTTTCGGCGCCAGCAAATGGTTCGCCCGCATTCTGGTTTCCTGGGGTGCCGTTACCATCGCGCTTGCCTATACGCAGAACGCCACGATGTTCTACATCCTGCGCTTCCTGCTCGGGCTTTGCGAGGCTGGCTTCTTCCCCGGCGTGCTGTTCTTGATGACGCTCTGGTTCCCGCGTGATTATCGCGGCCGCATGATCGGCCTGTTCATGATCTTCAGCGCGCTTGCCAATGCCATCGGCGCGCCGCTCGGCGGCATACTGCTCGATCTCGACGGTTTCCTCGGTTATGCCGGCTGGGAATGGGTATTCCTGGCAACGGGTATTCCGGCTGTCATCGCCGGCGTCGCCACCTTCTTTTATCTGGATGATACGCCCGAAAAGGCGAAGTTCCTGACACAGGACGAGAAGGACTGGCTGAAGAATCGTCTGGCCGAAGAAAACAAGGGCATGGAAGATCATGCGGAAGACGGCTTCAAGGCGCTGACCAATCCGCGTGTCCTGTTCATGGCGCTTTGTTATGTCGGTTTTCCGCTGGCGGCCTACGGTCTCAGCTACTGGCTTCCGACGATTGTGAAGAGCTTCGGCGTTTCCAATACCGCCAATGGCTTCATCAACATCATCCCCTGGGTGATCGTCGCCATCGCCCTGTTCGTCGTGCCTTTGGCGGCCGATAAGGCAAAGAACAAGACGCCCTATATCGTTGGTCCTGCCTTCGTTGGCGCCTTCTGCCTGTTGATGTCGGCGCTGCTCAGCGATCCCGTCTTGCAGTTTGCCTTCCTGTGCGTTGCCGCTGCGGGTATCTTTGCCGGCCAGCCGGTATTCTGGAGCCTGCCCGGCCGCTTCCTCAAGGGTGCGGGTGCGGCTGCTGGCATTGCCGCCATCAATTCCGTCGGCAATCTGGGTGGCTTCGTGGCGCAGAATGTCGTGCCCTGGATCAAGGATCAGACCGGCAGCACCATCGCGCCGATGTTCTTCCTCGCCCTGTGCCTGGCGCTTGCGGGCGTATTGGTCATCATCGCCACGCGTAAAATGGGGAGCCAGGCCAAGATGGCCTGACCTTGAAGAAAGCGACAGCCGTAAATTACGGCTCTCATACATACAAAAATCGTGGCCCGGATATGTCCGGGCCACGACTATTTTAAGCACTGTTGTATGCGATCCCTTTGAGGGAATTATGCGGTGAACCAGTCGCTACCGGTCAGGTGAACGCCGGAAAGAACGATTTTCTCGCCCTTGTGCTCGCCAGTGACGTTGTAGGTAAGGATGGTGTCGCTATCGCTCGTCGATACTGCCCAGTTATCGATCACCGTACCGACCAGCTTGAGCTTGTCCTTGACGACGTCAAAGCCTTCGATGCTGTCGGTGGCAAGGCTCTTGGCCATGTCGCCGAGATTGAAGACGAAAGTGTCGGCGCCACCGCTTGCCTTGATGTTGTCGATGCCCTTGCCGCCGGTTACCAGCGAGGAAGCAAGGTTCACACCGCTCAGGTCGATCGTATCGTTGCCGGCACCGGCATCGATCTTGACGGTGGTGAAGCTGCCGTCGGTGACGCCAGCGCCGCCGTTCACAGCCTGGGCGCTGACAATACCGCCCGTACCTCCGGCGGAGGTGTCGTTGAACGCCTTGCCTGCCTTGAAAGTGATGGTGTCGTTGCCGGCGCCGGTATCGACGTTGAAGGCATTTACCCAGAACTTCTCGTTCGAAACGAGGGAGACGGTGACCGTGTCGTTGCCCGAGCCCGTGGAAATATTGCCACGCTTGGCGTTGAGAACTTCAACGTTGGAGGAACCCGTGCCGCCGAGGTGAACGTCGACGTGAACGAAATCCTTGAACGAAAGGTTTTCGGATGTGTTGGATTTGGCGAGGACGTTTTTCACGGAGTTCCACGCCGTCACGACGTCGAAATTGAAGCTGTTGGTATCGGCATTGTATCCGACAGCGACCTTGGCGGCCGGGTTGTCGACCTGAACGATGCCGGTATTGAGCGAGGAGCCGTTCTTGGTCTGCGTCGTCGCTTCATCGAGGAGTTTGTATGTTTCCTGATCGACCGGATTGGTGAGCGAAGCGACCGTGTAAGCGCCGCCGTTACCGAAAGTTACCGTCAATGCCATGTTACTCTCCCATAAATTTTTGAGAATGAATTGAAGTGAAAATGTGCTTTTGGATAAATTTGCATGCAATTTCTAATCCATAAAAATTCATAGTACAATATATTAATTCGTTTTTTATAAAAATTGATAATAATAATATTTATGGAAATTTTTACTGGATAACGCGTTTTTGGTGATGAATTATTCCTGAACGAATGTCTTTCTAAGTCTATCCTGGAATGGCTTCACAAAATAAGAAAGAACACTCCTTTCGCTGGTCTGTATGAATACTTCAGCGGGCATGCCGGGGTACAACCGCCCACCTGGCAGATGAGACATGCCGGTCTTGTCGGGTTTGATGCGCAGCGCGTAATAGGATGCGCCAGTTCGGGGATCTGCCTGCAGATCGGGGGCAACGACAGCAACTTCCGCGCTCAAATCCGGCGTCGTGCTTTGATTGAATGCCGTGAAGCGAACGGTAACCGGCTGCCCGACGTAAATCTGATCGATGTCGCGCGGGGTTATATTGGCTTCGATGGCAAGCTCATCCTGCTCCGGCACGACCAGCATCAGCACTTCGCCCGGTTGGATGACGCCATTTATGTTGTGCACTGAAAGCTGGTAGATGCGACCGGAAATCGGCGAGCGGATATCGAGGCGGTCCAGCTGGTCGCGCGTTGCCGCAAGCCGTTCTTCGTATTCTGCGACCGTTGCTTCGATCGCGGTCAGATCTTTCGTGACTTCCGATTTGCGGTCTTCGTCGAGCTGAAGCAACTGCAGGTCCAGTTCGCTCAGCTTGCCCACCGTCTGCGCGCGAGCCGCCATATATTGGCCCTGCTGGCCCTCGAGATTGGAAAGCTGGCGCTTGAGGAGATTGAGGCGCTGAAGCGTGACGAGCCCTTTTTTGAAGAGCTCATCGGTCTTGGAAACATCGTCCTTTACAATGGCAAGCTCATTTCCCGTCGCCTCCACCTGCACCTCGAGACCCCGCGCCTCGTCGGCCAGCTGATCCTTGCGTGTTCCGAGCTGCTTTTTCATCCCGACCAACGCGTTACGACGGCTGCTGAAAAGGTTCTGCTCACTGTCGATGAAGGTCTTGGCGGCCTTGGAAGTCGTCAGCGCCGCCAGGTCTTCCTGCACGGTGAAAGAGGGTTCCTCGGCAATCTCCGCACGCAGGCGCGCCCGGCGCGAATAGAGTTGCGCGAGCGTGTTTTCAACGATGGAGAGGTTCGCCTGAACGATCGTGCTGCTCAGCCGCACCACGACCTGGCCCGCCTCGACCCTGTCGCCTTCGGCGACATCGATCTCGCTGACGATCCCGCCGGAAAGATGCTGGATCTTTTTGGAGTTGCCCTCAACCACAACCCGGCCCGTGGCCACCACGGCGCCCGCAAGCTTCGCGAGAGCCGCCCAGCCGCCCAATCCGACCAGAAGGCCGAGGGCAAGAACGATCACCGCCGCCGAGTGCCTGACGATGGACGGATTTGTCATACCGGCTTTTTCCGCCTCAGCCATTTTCGCTCACCCGGCTTTCGATCTTGCGTGTTTCTTCCCCCTCCGACACCTGGCGGATATTCTGTCGCAGGATTTGCGCAAGCACCTCTTCCTTGGTGCCGAAGCGCAGCATCCGGCCATTGCTCATCACCATCACCAGATTGATGCTTTCGATGGCGCTGGGGCGATGGGCAATGACGACGACGATGCCGCCCCGCGCCCTGATATCGCCAATGGCAGTGCGTAGGGCCGCTTCGCCTTCGCTGTCCAGATTGGAGTTCGGTTCGTCGAGAAGAACGAAGAAGGGCTCGCCGAACAGCGCGCGTGCCAGGCCGATGCGCTGTTTTTGCCCACCCGACAAAGCCTCGCCACGATCGCCTATGTGGGTGTCGTAGCCATTGGGCAGGTTCAGAATCAGCTCATGCACCTGGGCAGCCTTGGCGGCGGCGACGATCGATTCCGCGGTCGCATCACGGTCGAAGCGGGCGATATTCTGCGCCACTGTTCCCGGCATTAGCTCCACCTGCTGGGGCATGTAGCCGATGGATTTGCCGAGAAACTCGAAATCCCACTGGTTCAGTGCCGCCCCATCGAAGCGGACGGAGCCGCGTTCATAGGGCCAGATGCCGGCTATCAAACGTGCCAGCGTGGATTTGCCGGATGCGCTTGGGCCAATGATGCCGAGACCATCGCCCGCATTCAGCGTGAAGGAGATATCGGCTACGGTATCGCGCGCACCATTGGGCGGGCCACCGGTGACGCGATCGACGGCAACGGTATATTGCGGACGCGGCAGGGAGAGAGGCGGTGCGGGTTCGGGCACCAGTTCAAGGAATTCGTTGACGCGTTTCCACCCCTGCCGGGCAGTCATGAAACTGCGCCAGTTTGCAATCGCATGTTCGACGGGGCCAAGCGCCTTTGCCGAGAGGATCGAGCCGGCAATGATGCTGCCCGCCGATGCGTGGCCGTCGATCACCAGCACGGCGCCAAGCGCCATGACACCGGATTGCAGCAACAGGCGGAATGTTCGGGATATTGCGCCAAGCATGCCGGTCGTATCGGATGTCGACAGGGTGATGGCGCGATAGCCGGAATGCAGCTCATCCCACATCGAGGTCACCGCTCCCATCATGCCCATGGTCCTGATGGATTCGATGTTGCGCTGGCTGCTGCCGACAAGCGCGTTTCTGTGTCCCCGCACGGTATAGGCCTGCTTTGTCGCTCTTTCGGTCAGCCAATTGGTCAGCAGCGTCAGCAAGACAAGAACCACGGCGCCGGCGAGCACGGCAAAGCCGATCCACGGATGCAGGGCAAAACAGATCACGAGATAGACGGGCAGCCAGGGAATATCGAAAAACGCCGCCGGTCCCGGCCCGGAGAGAAACTGACGAATCTGGTCGAGATCGCCGATGATCTGCAAACCATCGACTTTGGCGGAAGCGATGAGCGGCGTGCTGATCGACGCCCGGAAAAGCTTCCGATTGAGCGCGTCGTCCATATTGTCGGAGATGCGCGCCAATATCCGGCCTCGCAATGCATCGAACCCCGTAAGAAACGCGTAGAGAACGACAAGCAGAACGACCAACGCCACAAGAGATGGAATGCTCTTGCTGGGCAGAATCCGGTCGTAAACTTCCAGCATGAAAAGTGAGCCGGAAAGATTGAGAACGTTCATCAACGCGCTGGCGAGGCCAACGGCGAAAAAGGCAGACTTATTTCTTGTTAAAAAAGAATTAAAGAAAAACATAATAACACCTAAAACAGCAAGAAAATTGCACAATAAAAGGAATTAGGCAATGCTATTCGAGGAAGGGCTAAAACACCCGCACGAAAAATTTAAGTAAGTATCCGTTATCTTGTTGGAATTTGCCGTATCCTCCCATTAAAAAAGACTGAAGGACGTGCGGCCGACGGGAAGGATGGCGGCTTTTCTTTCGGTTTTCTGGCCTATCGCCCGTCGCGCATAGTTCAGGTCAGGTATCGAATTCCCAATCTGTGGGCTGCGACTTCCGATTGGCCGTCAGGCACCACAAAAAAGGCGACCCGAAGGTCGCCTTTCGTGCATCCATCGAAATGGAATCTTATTCCGCCGTGGCTTCTGCAGCCTTTGCTGCTTCTTCCGCTGCCTTGGCTTCTGCGGCTTCGGCTGCTGCCTTTTCGGCGGCGAGAGCCTGTGCTGCTGCTACCTTTTCAGCTTCCAGACGTGCCTTTTCTTCGGCAGCTGCCTGGCGCTCGGATTCGTTCAGCTTGCGTGCGCGCGTACCGGTGTTTTCAACGATACGGGCAGCCTTGCCGCGACGGTCGCGCAGGTAGTAGAGCTTCGCGCGGCGAACCTTACCACGGCGAACGATTTCAACGCCTTCGACCAGCGGGGAGTAGATCGGGAATACGCGCTCGACGCCTTCGCCGTAGGAGATCTTGCGAACGGTGAAGCTTTCGGAAAGGCCACCGCCGGAACGAGCGATGCAAACGCCTTCGTAAGCCTGAACGCGGGTACGGTTACCTTCCGTCACGCGCACGTTGACGCGCAGCGTATCGCCCGGAGAAAAGTCCGGCAGGGTGCGCTTTGCTTCGATCTTGGCAGCCTGTTCGGCTTCCAGCTGCTGAATGATATTGGTCATGTTAACCTCTGATTTCTTCTGAAACAGCCAGAGCGCTCAACGGTCGTCTGTCGGTCAATGCCTTCAGACTATGCCTTGCGGCAGGAGCGGGTTCGCCATTCTTTGCTTGCGGTTAAAGGGGTAAACCCCAATTCCACGCGGGCACATACACGAGGATGCGCCGTTTGTCATCCCTTTCATGACAATATTTTATCAATTACGCGCTGCATCACGGTGATTGCGAAGGCGCATCTGCCCGGTTATGGCATGGGAACCTTGGGAGGGGCCATGTCTGTATTTATCATTCTCATGCTGTTTGCGACCGGTTTCCTGTCGGGTGTCGTCAATGCGATCGCCGGTGGCGGCACCTTCCTGACCTTCGGGGCGATGACGCTTGCCGGCCTGCCGCCCATCGTCGCCAATGCCACGTCGGCGATCGTGCAGTTTCCGGGCTATATCACTTCCGTTATCGCCTATGGGCCGGAAATCCGTGCACATTGGCGCGAAGCGGTCTCGCTGTCTGTCGTCTCCATTGTCGGCGGGCTTGCCGGGTCGCTGCTTCTGCTGTCGCTCGACAATCCGTCCTTCCGTCAGCTGGTGCCATGGCTGCTTCTGGCCGCTACCGCTGTTTTCGCGGCCGGCCCATGGCTGCGACCAAAGGCGAGCGCGGAACGTTCACCCGGCAATCTGCCGAGCCTTGTCTTTCAGGGGCTCGCCTCCATCTATGGCGGTTTTTTCGGAGCGGGCATGGGCATCATGATGCTGGCCATCCTCGGAATAACCTCGGGTGGCAGCTATCATCATCTGAACGCGCTGAAGAACCTGCTGTCGGTGGTGATTGCCGTCATAGCCATCACGATCTTTGTCAGCGGCGGGGTCGTGTCCTGGTGGGCCGCCCTCATCATGTTCCCGGCGGCGGCACTTGGCGGCTATGTGGGTGTGCACACGGCAAGGCGGGTGCCGCAATGGATCATCCGCTGGCTGGTCATTGCGGTCGGGCTGGTGCTGACGGCCTATTATTTCGTCTCGGTCTGAGTACTTTCCAGCAGATCGGGCCGTCTTTCCTTCGTCAACGCCAGCGCCTGTTCGTGCCGCCATTTATCGATGGCGGCATGGTTGCCGGAGGTGAGGATGGCGGGAATATCGCGGCCTTCCCAGAGCTGTGGGCGGGTATAATGCGGATGTTCCAGCAACCCACCCTCGAAGCTTTCATGCACGCCGGAAAGATCGTTGCCCATGACGCCCGGCAGGATGCGGACGACGGCATCCAGAAGCGTCAGCGCCGCCGGCTCGCCACCGGAGAGGATGTAGTCGCCAATCGACACTTCCTCCAGTCCACGCGCCTCGATGACGCGCTGGTCGACACCTTCGAAACGGCCGCAGACGATGATCGCCCCTTCGCCGGCCGCCAGTTCCCGCACGCGGTTCTGAGACAGGGGTTTGCCGCGCGGGCTCATCAGCAGCCGTGGTCGAGTATCGCCATTTGAAACATGATCGATCGCCATAGCCAGAACATCGGGTTTCAGCACCATGCCGGCACCGCCGCCTGCGGGCGTATCATCGACGCTTCTGTGCCTGTCGGTGGCGAATTCGCGGATCTGCACGGCATCCAGCGACCATTGCCCCCGCTCCAGCGCCTTGCCGGCCAGCGAATATTGGAGATGCCCCGGAAACATTTCCGGGTAGAGCGTCAGCACGGTCGCCTTGAAGGTCATGGATTATTTCTTGCCGAACGGCGGTACGCCGGTTTCGTTCTTGTCGTCAGGATTGTCGATCAGGCCGGCGGCCATGGGATCGATGAGAATGCGCCCCGCTTCCAGATCGATCTCAAGCACGGCCGCTTCTGAAAATGGAATAAGGGCGGGCCGGCGGCCGGCGCCTTTCAGTTCCAGCAGATCGCCGGCGCCGAAATCATAGACGGCGCTGACGGCACCATAGCTTTTTCCCTCGGCGTCAACGGCTTCCAGCCCTTCGAGATCGGCATAATAGAATTCGTCGTCATCGAGTTCGTCATCCGGCAGATTGTCGCGTTCGACAAAGAGTTCCAGCCCGTTCAGGCTTTCGGCCGCATTGCGGTCGTTGATGCCACGGAAGCGGACGACGACGACATTCTTGCCCTCGCGCAGTTCCAGAATCTCGAAGATGCGGCCATCGGCGGTGACCAGATTGCCGTAATCGCCAAGCGCCAGAGGGTCGGCCGTATAGGTGCTGACACGGACTTCGCCGCGCAGGCCCTGCGCGCCGCCGATCTTTGCCATGAGTACCGGGTTTTCCAGCTTTGCCATCGGGCCGTCCGTCTTCTGGTGTTGGTTGCGTCAGCTTTAAGGTTTGTTGACGCCAAAATAAACAAAAAACGGGCGGCATGGAAAACCACGCCACCCGTTCTTCAAAAGTTTCCGTGCAGATTATTCTGCAGCAGAGGCTTCCGCAGCAGCAGCGGCTGCATCTTCAGCCTTCTGCTTCTTTTCAGCAACGCGCTCCAGAGCGCGCTTGCCCGGCTTTGCCTTTTCCGGGTTGCTGCGAGCGGCGCGCTCGGCAAGGCCGGCTTCGGCGAGGAAGCGCAGAACGCGGTCGGTCGGCTGCGCGCCCTTGGCGATCCATTCCTTGATGAGGTCAGCCTTCAGCTCAACGCGCTGCGGGTTGTCCTTGGCAAGCATCGGGTTCCAGGAACCGACCTTCTCGAGGAAACGGCCGTCGCGGGGCGAGCGGGCGTCAGCAACGACGATCTGGTAGTACGGGCGCTTCTTGGAACCACCGCGTGCGAGACGAATTTTCAGTGCCATGTCATTTACTCCTTAGGATGGCTTGTCCGCCGTTCAGGCGGTCTTTTCATTACCGCCATGTTCAGCGGCTATTGCTTCATGATGCCGGATGACTTCCTTGATGACGAAGTTCAGGAACTTCTCGGCGAAATCCGGGTCCAGATTGGCGTCCTTCGCCAGACGGCGAAGGCGTTCGATCTGGTATTCCTCGCGCGCCGGGTCGGCCGGCGGCAAACTGTATTTTGCCTTCAATACGCCCACCGCCTTGGTGCAGCGGAAACGTTCGGCAAGAATGTGAACCAGTGCGGCATCGATATTGTCGATCGACTGGCGGTATTCGGAAAGCTGGGCTTTCACCTCTGCATTGTTCATCGGCGTCGACCTCACTTCTTTTTCGGGAAACCGGGCAGGCCCGGCATGCCACCAAGACCCGGCAGCTTTGCCCCACCGAGACCGGGCAGCCCGCCCGGCAGGCCGCCAAGACCTGGCATTGCGCCCGGCTTGCCGAGGCCGGCGGCTTCAGCCTGTTTCTGGAGCGCCTCAAGCTGCTTCGGATCAATGTTCGACAGGTCAGGCATGCCGCCGCCCATCATGCCACCGAGGCCCATCTTGCCGGCAAGGCCGCCCATCATCTGTTTCATGATGCCGCCTTTGCCCTTGCCGCCCATGGCCTTCATCATGTCGGCCATGCCGCGATGCATTTTCAGGAGCTTGTTGATTTCGGCGGCATCGGTGCCGGAACCGGCGGCGATGCGCTTCTTGCGGCTGTGCTTCAGAATATCCGGATTGGCGCGTTCCGCCTTGGTCATGGAGGAGATGATGGCGATCTGACGGTCGAACATCTTGTCGTTCATACCGGCCGAAGCCATTTTGTCCTTCATGCCGGCCATGCCGGGCATAAGCCCCATGATGCCGCCCATGCCGCCCATCTTCTTCATCTGGCCAAGCTGGTCGGCCAGATCGTTGAGGTCGAACTTGCCCTTGGCCATCTTCTCGGCCATGGCGCGGGCTTTTTCCGCATCGATGTTTTCGGCGGCCTTTTCGACCAGCGAGACGATGTCGCCCATGCCGAGAATACGGTCGGCGATACGGCGCGGATGGAACTCGTCGAGTTCGTTCATGCGCTCGCCGATACCGATTAGCTTGATCGGCTTGCCGGTGACGGCGCGCATGGAGAGGGCCGCACCGCCGCGGCCGTCACCGTCCATACGGGTGAGCACGAGACCGGTGATGCCGACACGCTCATCGAAATTGCGCGCCAGATTGACGGCGTCCTGACCGGTCAGCGAATCCGCGACCAGCAGGATTTCATGCGGGTTGGACTTCTTCTTGATGTCGGCCATTTCCAGCATCAAGGGTTCGTCGATATGGGTACGGCCGGCGGTATCGAGAATGACGACGTCATGGCCGCCGAGCTTTGCCGCCTGCACAGCGCGTGCGGCGATATCGGTCGGCGACTGGCCGGCGATGATCGGCAACGTGTCGACGCCGGTCTGGACGCCAAGCTGGCGAAGCTGCTCCTGTGCTGCCGGACGACGCGTGTCGAGAGATGCCATCAGCACCTTCTTCTTGTCGCGGTCGGTCAGGCGCTTGGCGATCTTGCCGGTCGTGGTCGTCTTACCCGAGCCCTGCAGACCCACCATCATGATGACGACGGGAGCCGGGGCATGAAGGTCGATGGAGACGCCTTCGGTGCCGAGCATTTCGACAAGCTCGTCATGGACGATCTTGACGACCATCTGGCCGGGCTTGATGGATTTCAGGACGGCCGCGCCGACGGCCTTTTCACGCACCTTGTCGGTGAAGGAACGCACGACTTCCAGCGCCACGTCCGCTTCCAGAAGCGCACGGCGAACCTCGCGCAGGGCGGCGGCAACATCGGCTTCCGTCAGCGCGCCACGGCCGGTCAGTCCATTCAGAATGGAACCAAGGCGGTCCTGGAGGTTTTCAAACATCGTTTCTTCCTTCTTCGTTCCGGGGTCTCCGAAACGTCGGTGCTTTCGCTGGCAAAAACAAGACGCAAAGCCAAAAAGCACCCGAGGGCGCATCGCGCTGTCGGGTGTTGACCTCCGGGATCTCTTTATACCTTTGCGGGTCCCGGTCGGCGGCTTGGAGTCATGAAACTGCCAGCTAATGGGCGGGATAAACAGGAAAGTGCGGGAAAAGTCAAGGCAGCGCCGGTTTATGGCTGGCAAAGCCCGCATTTCATCTTTGCGTGATCGGTCGCAGGCCGCTATTGGCGGCGCTTGAACGGCGTCATTGCGCTTCCTATACCTTTGTCATGAAACGTCGAAACTTTTTTCGTTTTTCCGCACTTGGCCTGCTCGCTCTGGCGGGCGGCGGCCTTTATGCACGCCGTTCGAGCGCCAGCGCCTGTTACAGCGGCCCGATCTCTGATCATTTCGACGGGGTACGCTTTTTCAATCCCGGGGGCACGCCGCCCGGCAATTTCATGGGTCTTTTGAAATGGCGCTTCAATGGCGAGCGCGCCACATGGCCGGAAAGTTATCCGAGCCCCTTTCCCTTCGCAAAGCCGGAAGCCCGGATCGAAGGTAGGGATATGCGTGTCACTTTCGTTGGCCATGCCTCCTTTCTCATCCAGACGGCCGGACTGAATATTCTCGTCGACCCGGTGTGGTCGCAGCGCACCAGCCCCTTCAGCTTTGCTGGTCCCAAACGGGTCAATGCACCCGGCATCCGTTTCGAGGACCTGCCGCCCATTGATCTGGTTCTGGTGACGCATAATCACTACGACCATCTGGATATGGAAACGCTGAAGCGCCTGCATGTGGCGCACAAGCCGCTTTTCATCACCCCACTCGGCAATGACGCCATCATCCGTACCGGCGTTCAGGCGGCGCGTATCGAGGTGGGGGACTGGGGCGATGTGGTGGAGACGGGTTCGGTGAAAATTCACTTCGAACCGTGCCACCACTGGTCGGCGCGCGGTTTGAACGATCGGAGCATGGCGCTCTGGGCCGCTTTCGTCATCGAAACGCCGGGCGGCAAGATTTACCATATCGGCGATACCGGCTTCCACGAAGGCCTCAACTATCACGCCGCACGCAAGAAGCATGGTGAATTCCGCCTCGCTAACCTGCCTTTCGGCGCCTATGAACCGCGCTGGTTCATGAAGGGCCAGCACCAGAACCCGGCGGAAGCAGTGGAAGGCATGAGGCTTTGCGGTGCGGCGCATGTCTGCGGCCACCATTGGGGCACGGTGCAGCTCACCGATGAGGCGGTGGATGCACCGCTTGTGGCGCTTAAGACAGCACTGACGGAGCAGGGGGTGGAGGAGAGCCGTTTCCGGCCGATGCGCCCCGGCGAGGTTTTCGACGTGCCTGCCGCCTGAGCCGCTGCCGCGTTTGCGCCGCAACAGTCTGGTAATTTGCTGTCCTTTCCGCCATATAGGGCGAAAGCGCGGGGAAATCCCGTATGCAAACCGGTTTTCAGACAGTTTTCAGGTTTAAGGCGATGGCGGACACGGTCGAATTTGCGAAGATGAACGGGCTTGGCAACAAGATCCTCGTTGTCGACATGCGCGGCCGCAAGGAGATGGTCACGCCAGCGGCAGCAATCGCCCTCAACGCCGATCCCGCCACACAGTTCGACCAGATCATGGCGATCCACGATCCGCGTGTCAGCGGCACGGATGCCTTCATCGATATTCTCAATTGCGATGGCACCAAGGCGCAGGCCTGCGGCAATGGTACGCGCTGTGTTGTGCAGGCGCTATCTTCCGAAACCGGCAAGACCAGCTTCACCTTCCAGACGGTCGCCGGCATTCTGAACGCTGTCGAGCATGAAGACGGCATGATATCGGTCGATATGGGCCTGCCGCGTTTCCGCTGGAGTGACATTCCGCTTTCTGAGGAGTTCCACGACACGAGCCGCATCGAATTGCAGATCGGGCCGATCGACGCACCGATCCTGCATTCGCCCGCCGTCATGTCCATGGGTAACCCGCATGCGATTTTCTGGGTGGATCGCGATCCGATGGAATTCGATCTCGAACGTTTCGGACCGCTTCTCGAAAATCATCCGATGTTTCCGGAAAAGGCCAATATCACGCTGGCGCAGGTCATTTCCGACAGCGCGCTTCGCACCCGCACCTGGGAGCGCGGCGCCGGGCTGACGCTTGCCTGCGGTTCCGCCGCCTGTGCGGCGGCCGTTTCCGCCGCTCGCACCGGCCGCACCGGCAGGAAGGTCACCATCGATGTCGCCTCGAGCCCCATCCGCGTGCCGCTGACCATCGACTGGCGTGAGGATAACCACGTCATCATGACCGGCCCGGCCGAATGGGAATGGTCGGGTTCCGTCGATCCCGTTACTGGCGCGTGGTCGCGCGATGCGGTCGAACGGGGGGCCGTATGAGTGGCGTCGAGGTCATAACCTTCGGCTGTCGTCTCAACACCTATGAATCGGAAGTGATGCGGGCGGAGGCCGAAAAGGCGGGGCTCAACAATGCCGTGCTGGTCAATACCTGCGCCGTGACGGGCGAAGCGGTGCGCCAGGCACGTCAGGCCATCCGCCGTGCCCGGCGGGACAATCCGCATGCGCGCATCATCGTTACCGGCTGCGCCGCCCAGACCGAAAAGCAGACCTTTGCCGAAATGCCCGAGGTGGATGCGGTGCTGGGCAACGAGGAAAAGCTGAAAAGCGTCTCCTATCGCGCGCTGCCGGATTTTGGCGTCTCGGCGGAAGAAAAACTGCGCGTCAACGATATTATGAGCATCAAGGCGACCGCGCCGCAGATGGTCAAGCATATTGACGGGCATGTGCGCGCCTTCATTCAGGTGCAGAATGGCTGCGATCATCGCTGCACCTTCTGCATCATTCCCTATGGGCGCGGCAATTCGCGCTCCGTGCCGATGGGTGCGGTGGTGGATCAGGCGCGCAGGCTGACGGAAAGCGGCTATCGCGAAATCGTATTGACCGGGGTGGATGCCACGAGTTATGGTGCGGACCTGCCCGGCGAGCCGTCGCTCGGTTACCTCGCCAAGACCTTGCTGAAGCAGGTGCCTGATATTCTCCGCCTGCGGCTTTCTTCGATCGACAGTATCGAGGCTGACCATCATCTGATGGATCTGATTGCCGATGAGCCACGTTTCATGCCGCATCTGCATCTCTCTCTTCAGCATGGCGATGACATGATCCTGAAACGCATGAAGCGCCGCCATTCGCGCGCCGATGCCATCCGCTTCTGTTACGAGGTGCGATCACTGAGACCGGATATCGCCTTCGGTGCGGATATGATCGCCGGGTTTCCGACCGAAACGGAAGAGATGTTCGAAAACGCCGCGATGCTGGCTGAGGAGTGCGGCATTTCCAGCCTGCATGTCTTCCCCTACAGCCCGCGTGCCGGCACGCCGGCGGCGCGCATGCCGCAGCTGGACCGCTCTCTGGTGAAGGAGCGGGCGGGCAGGCTTCGGGCACGCGGTGAGGCGCTGAGACTGGCGCATCTGCAAAACATGGTCGGTTCGGTGCAGACGATCCTGGTCGAAAACAACGGTTTTGCCCATACCGACAATTTCACGCTGGTGGAGACGCCTGATCTCGCCCCGCGCACTCTTGCGCAGGTTGCGATTACCGGCCACAACGGCAAACATCTGAACATGAAGCTTCTGGCGGCGGATGCGGCCTGAGGCGGCTAAAGAGAAAAGACACGGGAACAATCATGGCCCTCGGCTTCATCAAAAAAGTCTTTTCGTTCGGCAAGGACAAGGCCGAAACGGAAGAGCGGCCGCAAGAGGATGCCGCACCCGCGCGCGGCAATGAAAACGCCTCCTTCGAAGCCGCGCTGAGCGACGCTGAAGCGCATGACCCTGTCGACAAGGACCCGGTTTCCGAACTGGAAATGGAGACGGCCGGCGGGCCGGCTGCTGACGAGGCCGTCGATGCTGCCCTCGCTGAAGACGACGAGGAAGAGGACGCGCCGCTTCTGCCCGGCGCCGAGCTTTCCGGCGATATGGGTCTCGTGCCCTTATCCTTGCTGCAGGCGGAGGCCGCTGCCGAGGAGCCGGCGGAACCTTTGCAGGAACCCGCTGATGCCGTGCTTGATGCGGATGCAATGGATGCGCTGCTTGATGAGGCGGAAGCCGCGAGTGCGGCCGAACCCTCTGCCATTCCTCCGGTCCTGCCCAAGGGCTTTTCGTCAGCAAGCGAGCGGCAGGAACCTGCCCCTGCCGCGCCTCAGGTAAAATTGACCTGGTTCCAGCGCCTGCGGGCCGGTCTTGCACGCACATCAACACAGCTGACCACGCAGATTTCGGCGCTCTTTACCAAACGCAAGCTGGATGAGGATACGCTTGACGAGCTGGAAGACCTTCTCATCCAGTCCGATCTCGGCGTCGAAACCGCCATGCGCATCACCGGCGCCCTGTCTTCGGAACGCTACGGCAAGGATGTGAGCGGCGAAGATGTGGCGCGCATCATGGCGGGTGAGATCACCAAGGTTTTGAAACCCGTCGCCAAGCCGCTGGAACTCGATCTTTCGCACAAGCCGCATGTCATCCTCGTCGTCGGCGTGAACGGTACCGGCAAGACGACCACCATCGGCAAGCTTGCCGCCAAGCTCTCGGGCTCCGGCCTCAAGGTGATGCTGGCGGCGGGCGATACGTTCCGCGCGGCGGCAATCGAGCAGCTCAAGATCTGGGCCGATCGCACGGGTTCGGAATTCATCGGCACCAAGCTCGGTGCGGATGCCTCGGGTCTCGCCTACGACGCTTACGAGCAGGCGCGGGCGCAGAAAAGCGACGTGCTGATCATCGATACGGCCGGCCGTCTGCAGAACAAGACGGAATTGATGGCGGAACTGGAAAAGATCGTGCGTGTGCTCGGCAAGCTCGACCCGGATGCACCGCACACCGTGTTGCAGACGCTCGATGCGACGACGGGACAGAACGCCATGAACCAGGTGGAGATATTCCGCAATGTTGCGGGTGTTTCGGGCCTGATTATGACAAAATTGGATGGCACGGCGCGAGGCGGTATCCTCGTCGCCATCGCTGCCAAACATAAGCTGCCGGTCTATTTCATCGGTGTGGGTGAAGGTGTTGACGATCTGGAGCCCTTCGAGGCGGAAGATTTCGCCAAGGCCATTGCGGGAGTTTGAGTATGGATATTGAAAGCAATTCCAAGGAAAGCGAAAAGATGGTGGCGGAAATCAGCCCGCTGCTGAAGTTCGTGCTCGAGCTTGGCCCGCTGATGGTGTTCTTCTTCGCCAATTCCCGCGGCGAATGGCTGGCTTCCACCTTCCCGGTGCTGACGGAGTTCGGTGGGCCGATCTTCATCGCAACCGGCCTCTTCATGATCGCCACGGCCGTTGCCCTTTCCGTTTCCTGGGTGCTGACGCGCAAGCTGCCGATCATGCCGCTGATTTCCGGCATCGTGGTGTTCGTGTTCGGTGCGCTGACCTTGTGGTTGCAGAACGACACCTTCATCAAGATGAAGCCGACCATCGTCAACACGCTGTTCGGCGTCATCCTGCTCGGCGGCCTGTTCTTCGGGCAATCGCTTTTGGGTTATGTCTTCAATTCGGCCTTCAGGCTGACGGATGAGGGCTGGCGCAAGCTGACGCTGCGCTGGGGCATTTTCTTCCTCTTCCTCGCGGTGCTGAACGAGGTCGTGTGGCGCATGTTCACCACTGATACCTGGGTGGCTTTCAAGGTGTGGGGCACGATGCCGATCACCATCATCTTCACCATGGCGCAGATGCCGCTTGTCATGCGTCATTCGCTGGAACCGCTTAACAAGGACGAAAAATGACAGTTGCGGAGATGCCGGCTTCCCGTTCGCGTTCGCTTAAATGGTTCGGCGTGGCCGCCGCGCTGCTTCTCCTGCAAATCGTCATTCTTTATGCCATGGGCCGTATTCCCATCTGTGAATGCGGTTATGTGAAGCTGTTCGAGCCGGGCGTGAACACGCCGGGCAATTCCCAGCATCTGGCCGACTGGTATACGCCTTCGCATATCATTCATGGCTTCCTGTTCTACTGGTTCGCTTGGCTGCTGTTCCGCAACAAGCCGCTCTCCATGCGCCTTTCGCTGGCGGTTCTGGTGGAGGCGGCGTGGGAAATCCTCGAAAACTCCCCGCTCATCATTGATCGTTACCGCACCGCGACCATGGCGCTGGGTTACACCGGCGACAGCATCCTGAACTCGGCGATGGATACGGTCTTCATGGCGCTGGGTTTCCTCTTTGCCGCGCGCGTGCCGGTGTGGCTGACGGTCCTGATCGCCGTCTTCTTTGAAATCTTCACCGGCTGGCTGATCCGCGATAATCTGACGCTGAATGTGGTGATGCTGGTCTGGCCCGTCGAAGCGATCAAGGAATGGCAGAACGCGCTCCCGCAAATGTGAACGGGTTCGCCGGGATTTTGGCCGGAAAGGCTCAGAAACCGCGCGTTATATGCAGGCTTTCTTAAGGGCATTGCGGTAACGTCCGGCTTCAAAGGCCCGTTTCTTCCTGGCAGATCCCGTTGCAAGATAATTTCGCCTATCTTCTTCCCTTCATCATGCTGACATTCGGCGTGGTGTTCCTGTTCCTGCAGAGGATCGGCCACGCTTCGGCGCGCTATTGGGGTATCGGATATCTTGCGGCGGCTTTTGGTTTCGCGACGCCTCTGGTGCTAGGCGGCCTGCCCTTCGAAGTCCAGGCGATCCTTTCGAACCTGCTGTTCTTCTCCGCCTTCTTTCTGTATGGCCATGCGCTGCTCACCCATTTTGAGCGGCCGCTTTATACCAAGGCGCGGCTGTCGATCGTGGCAGTGGCGGTATTGTTGGTCTCGTTCCATGTTTTCGTCACGCCGGATCTGAAACGCGAACTCGTCATCGGTGATTTCGTCTGTGCCCTGCTGCTTGCCTTTCCGGTCTGGCTCGTGCGCCGGCGGCCCGTCGCGCTGGCTGACAGGCTTATGGTAGCCATCGCTTCGCTTGTGGTGCTGGAAACGCTGGTGCGCATCGGCATGCTGCTGGTGATGACGCCGAACGGCTCGATGATCGAGCTCAGCGAATTCTTCGAGTCGGATTACGCCTTCTACATGCAGCTTGCGGCGAGCATCTTCGGCTTCCTGCTCGCGCTGTCTGTGCTCGCAAGCCAGATTTCCGTCACCGTTGACCGTCACCTGCATGCGGCGGAACATGATCCGTTGACGGATGTGTTGAACCGCCGTGGTTTCGACCGGTGCGTTCCCGATTTTCGCAACGATACGCCGGAAGGCGCGATCATCGCCTGCGACATAGACCACTTCAAGCGCATCAACGATGTTTATGGTCATGCGGCCGGCGATATCGTGCTCATCGGCCTTTCCGACCTTCTCAGGCGAAACGCGCCCGCGAATGCGCTGGTGGCGCGTTTCGGCGGTGAGGAATTCGTGGTCTTCCTGCCCGGGCAGACTGCCGCTGCAGCCGGCCAGCTTGCCAATGGCATGCGCACAGGTCTCTCATCCCTCGATTGGCGCAATCGCGGTGTTATGAGCCAGATCACCGCAAGTTTCGGTGTCTCGGCTGTCGCGAGGGGAGATCATTCCATTCACGATGCCATCAAGCGGGCAGATGACAGCCTTTATGCCGCAAAGCGTGGCGGCCGTGATCAGGTCGTGCTGGAAGGCATACGCCTGCCTGCGGAAGGGCCGGCGCTGAGGGTCGTTACCAAGGGGTAAGGCCTTACGGTATGAGGTTATTTCCCGGCTGCGGCCGTAATGGCGGGCAGCAGGTCACGTTCGACACTGCGGGCATCGAAGGGGCCGACCTTTTTATAAAGGATCGTGCCATCAACGCCGACCAGATAACTTTCGGGAATGCCATAGACACCCCAGTCGATTGCCGCCTTGCCATTCGGATCGACGCCTATCGCGGCAAAGGGATTGCCGAGTTCACCAAGGAAGCGCAGCGCATTGTCCTGCTTGTCCTTGTAGTTGATGCCAACGACGGTGATGCGGCTGTCTTTGGCCAGTTCCTGAAGTAGCGGATGTTCCTGTCGACATGGAATGCACCAGGAGGCGAAGACGTTGACCAGCGTCAGCTTGCCCTTGATGGCGGCATCGGTGAGCGCCGGCAGGTTCGAGCCTTCCAGTGGCGGCAGCGACAAAGCGGGCGCCTTGGTGCCGATCAGCGCTGACGGGATGGCGCTGATATCCAGCCCGTTCACATCCTGATCGTAAAGCATCTTGCCGGCGATGAGGGCAAAGCCGCCAAATAGCAGAAGCGGCAGCAGCGCCAGCGCGTAACGGGCGCGGCCCGTCGATTTGGCCTTGGTGTCGTGGTCGGTCTGCGTCATTGCGCATCACCTGCGGAACCGGCTCTCGCCCTGCGGCGCACGCCGGATGCTTCGAGTTCCTTCAGTTCCCGTTTGCGCGCCTGGCCATCCATGACGACCCAGGCGATGAGACAGAGAACGACAAACCCGGTCGCAGCATAGGACATGCCGATATAAAAGGCGTGTGTCATCGCCTCAGCCCTCCCGGTTTGCCATGCGCGCGGCAAGCCGCCGCTGCGCGGCCACGCGCCGGCGCCAGATTTCATTGCGCATGGCGGCGATGTGCAAGGTGAAGAACAGCAGCGTGAAGCCGACAGCCATGGTCAGAAGCGGCCACAGAAACTCCGCATCGATGGCGGAACCGCCCATGCGGATGACGCTTGCCGGCTGATGCAGCGTATTCCACCACTCGACCGAAAACTTGATGATGGGAATATTCACGAAACCGACGAGGATCAGCACGGCGCTGACACGGGCGGCTCTGGAAGGATCGTCCATGGCGCGGTTGAGCGCAATCAGCCCGAGATACATCAGGAAAAGCACGAAAACGGAGGTGAGCCGCGCATCCCACACCCACCAGGTTCCCCACATGGGCTTGCCCCAGAGCGAGCCGGTGATGAGCGCTATCAGCGTGAAGGCGGCACCGATGGGGGCTGCGGCCTTGTGGCTGACATCGGCCAGCGGATGACGCCAGACGAGCGTGCCGATGGCCGAGATCGCCATGACCGAATAACACATCATCGCCAGCCACGCGGAGGGCACATGCACATACATGATGCGCACGGTATAACCCTGCTGGTAATCACCTTCGGTGGTGAAGGACAGATAAAGACCGGCGGCCAGCACCAGTGCCGTGAGCCCAGCGAGCCAGGGCAGAATGCGCGCCGCCAGCGCCAGAAACCGCGTGGGGTTGGCGAGATCGCTGAATTTGGTGATGGTAAAGGTCTGCTCGTTCATGCCGTTTGTGTAACCCGAGAATGGCCGTCCCGCAATTGATCCCTGTCAATCGGAGATCGTCCATCACGGTTTCGTCAATCCATAACATTGCGCAGCGCCAAAGCGGCAAAGAAAGGGCCGGTCACGGCTGAAAATAACGTGATCGCGCCGAGAATGAGAAATGGCGGCATGAAGGGGGCCGGGTCTTGCACCGCCGCGTAGGAAGCGCTGACGCCGAAAATCAGCACCGGGATGGCGAGCGGCAGGACGAGGATGGAAACGAGAAGCCCGCCGCGTGGCAGGGCAACGGCAACCGCCGCGCCCACCGCGCCGATGAAGGTGATGGCGGGTGAGCCGACGAGAAGCGTCAGCATCACCGCACCGATCGCCACCTCGTCCATGTTCATGAACAGGCCGAGCAAGGGTGATGCCAGCACCAGTGGCAGCCCGGTCGTGACCCAATGCGCCAGGCATTTGACGAAGACGGTCAGCACCAGCGGGGTTTCCTGCATCAGGATCAGATCGAGCGAACCGTCATCCCGCTCGGCCTGAAACAGCCGGTCGAGGCCGAGAAGGGCGGACAGAAGCGCGCCGATCCAGACGATGGCCGGGCCGATGCGGGCGAGCAGGTTGAGATCGGGGCCGACGCCGAAGGGGATGACGGCAACCACGGTCATAAAGAAGAGCACGCCGATCAGCGCGCCGCCGCCGGCGCGGATGGAGAGTTTGATATCGCGGAGGAAGAGGGCGGTCATTGGTGGGCCCCCGATGGGTGTAGCTTACCCCCCTCTGCCCTGCCGGGCATCTCCCCCACAAGGGGGGAGATCGGCAAGGCGCACTCCCCCCAATTCTTTCTCCAGCATTGAGATGGGCGAGACCTTGCCGCGGGTCGATCTCCCCCCTTGAGGGGGAGATGCCCGGCAGGGCAGAGGGGGGTAAGCCCCGCGTGCAAACCGTTCATGCCCAAGCCTCCACACCCGCAAAACCCGTCATCTGCAATTCCCGCGCCTTCTCCAGCCCCAGGGGCTGATGGGTCGCAGCCAGAACGATCCCACCTTTCCCAAGGTGGCTTTTCACGAGATCGGTAAACATGGCGTCCGCAGCCCTGTCGAGTGCTGCCGTCGGCTCATCGAGAATCCACACCGGTCGCCATGCGATCAAAAGCTTCGCCATGGCAAAACGCCGCTGCTGGCCGGCCGAGAGATAACCGAAGGGCAGGTGGGTGATGCCGGCGAGACCAACGATCTCCGCTGCCTCGTCGATCGCCACGCCCGTGCTGCCGGAAAAATCGCCGAGGAAGTCCTTCCAGAAGCGGAGATTTTCCGCGACCGTCAGTTCGGTTTTCATCGCATTGCGATGGCCGAGATAATGGCAGGCCTCCGACGGCCGCATCTCGGCGTCTATTCCTTTGCCGGCTATCTTCACCTGCCCTTGTTCGGGGCGCAGCAGGCCAGCCACCGCGCGCAGCAGCGTGGATTTTCCCGAGCCGTTGCGGCCGGTCAGCACCAGCGCCTCACCGTCGCTTAACTTGAAGGAAATGTTCATGAATATGAAATCTTCGCCGCGTCGCACGCCAAGATTTTCCGCCGTCAAATCCATGCTGCGGTTCCGTTTAAGATTTCGTCGTCTCGATAAAAAAATCGATTAGCTTCGTTGAATGGTCTGGCACGTTTCTCCGAAATTATCTATATGGGTGTCAACCACGCCAGCGGCCGGCGTGAACATCATCTTGCGCCGGACTTGACGATTGCGAGGAGCAATTTTCACGTGCGGACAGCGGAAATGGTCGTACCCGCATCCTGATGTGCATGAGTGCATAGGTGTCCGCACGAACGTGTTGGCTATCAGTGTAAGCGGGGTTTTGATCCATGCCCAAATCACTCGACAGTTTTCAATGTCGTTCCGTCCTTACCGTGGATGGTAAGGAATACGTCTATTTCAGCCTTCCCAAGGCTGAAGCCAATGGCCTGAAGGGCGTTTCCAAGCTGCCCTATTCCATGAAGGTTCTCCTGGAAAACCTGCTGCGTTTCGAAGACGGCCAGTCCGTCACCAAGGAACACATTCTGGCGGTTTCCGAATGGCTGAACAACAAGGGCCTGACCGAAACCGAAATCGCCTACCGCCCCGCCCGCGTTCTCATGCAGGACTTTACCGGTGTTCCCGCCGTGGTCGACCTTGCCGCCATGCGTGACGGCATCAAGGCGCTTGGTGGTGACCCGGAAAAGATCAATCCGCTGGTTCCCGTCGATCTCGTCATCGACCACTCCGTTATCGTTGACGAATTCGGCACGCCGAGCGCTTTTGCCCGTAACGTTGAACTGGAATATGAGCGCAATGGCGAGCGTTACCGCTTCCTGAAGTGGGGCCAGCAGGCGTTCAAGAACTTCCGTGTGGTTCCGCCCGGCACCGGCATCTGTCACCAGGTCAACCTCGAATATCTCGGCCAGACCGTCTGGACGAAGGAAGAGGACGGCGAGACGGTCGCTTATCCGGATACCTGCGTCGGCACCGACAGCCACACGACCATGATCAACGGTCTCGGCGTTCTCGGCTGGGGTGTTGGTGGTATCGAGGCTGAGGCAGCCATGCTCGGCCAGCCGGTCTCCATGCTCCTGCCCGAGGTCATCGGTTTCAAGCTGACCGGAAAGGTGAAGGAAGGCGTTACCGCGACCGACCTCGTGCTGACCGTGGTGCAGATGCTGCGCAAGAAGGGCGTCGTCTCCAAATTCGTCGAATTCTTCGGCCCGGGCCTCGATTCGATGTCTCTCGCCGACCGTGCGACCATCGGTAACATGGGTCCGGAATATGGCGCGACCTGCGGCTTCTTCCCGGTTGATGGCGAAACCATCAATTACCTCACCATGTCCGGCCGCGCCAAGGACCGTATCGCCCTCGTTGAGGCCTACTCCAAGGCTCAGGACATGTGGCGCACCGGCGATGGTTCCGACCTCGTCTTCACCGACACGCTGGAACTCGATCTCGGCGACGTCGTGCCCTCCATGGCCGGCCCGAAGCGTCCGGAAGGCCGCCTGCCGCTCGAAACCATCGCGCCGAATTTTGCGACGGCTCTCGAAAACGACTACAAGAAGCCCGGCCAGCTTTCGAACCGTTACGCAGTTGAAGGCGAAGCTTTCGATCTTGGCCATGGCGATGTGGCGATTGCCGCCATCACCTCCTGCACCAACACCTCCAACCCCTCGGTTCTCATCGCGGCAGGCCTTCTCGCCCGCAATGCGGTCGCCAAGGGGCTGACGTCCAAGCCATGGGTGAAGACCTCGCTTGCACCGGGATCGCAGGTGGTTGCGGAATATCTCGACAAGTCCGGTCTGCAGAAGGATCTCGATGCGATCGGTTTCAACCTCGTTGGTTTCGGTTGCACCACCTGCATCGGTAACTCCGGTCCGCTGCCACCGGCGATCTCCAAGACGATCAACGACAAGGGCCTGATCACCGCAGGTGTTCTCTCGGGTAACCGCAACTTCGAAGGCCGTATCTCGCCGGATGTTCAGGCGAACTATCTAGCCTCGCCGCCGCTTGTCGTGGCTTACGCGCTTGCCGGCACGGTCCAGAAGGACCTGACGAAGGAGCCGATCGGCAACGACCAGAACGGCAATCCGGTTTATCTCAAGGATATCTGGCCGACTTCGAAGGAAATCCAGGAATTCATCCTGAAATACGTCACCCGCGAGCTTTATGAAACCAAGTATGCCGACGTGTTCAAGGGTGATGCGAACTGGCAGGCCGTTCAGGTTCCGCCGGGCCAGACCTATGCCTGGGACGACCAGTCGACCTATGTTCAGAACCCGCCTTATTTCGTCGGCATGGGCAAGAAGGGCACGGGTCTCAAGAACATCAAGGGTGCGCGCGTCCTTGGTCTCTTCGGCGACAAGATCACCACCGACCATATTTCTCCGGCCGGTTCGATCAAGGCAGCTTCGCCTGCCGGCGCCTACCTGACGGAGCATGGGGTCGGAGTTGCCGACTTCAACCAGTACGGCACGCGTCGTGGCAATCATGAAGTGATGATGCGCGGCACCTTCGCCAATATCCGCATCCGCAATCACATGCTCGGCCCGAACGGTAAGGAAGGTGGCTACACCATCCACTATCCGTCCAAGGAAGAGATGTCGATCTATGACGCCGCCATGAAATACAAGGCGGAAGGCGTTCCGCTCGTCATCTTCGCCGGCGTCGAATATGGCAATGGCTCGTCGCGCGACTGGGCGGCGAAGGGTACCAACCTGCTCGGTGTCAAGGCTGTCATCGCGCAGTCCTTCGAGCGTATCCATCGCTCTAACCTCGTCGGCATGGGTGTCGTTCCCTTCGTATTCGAAGAAGGTACGACCTGGGCGAGCCTTGATCTCAAGGGTGACGAAATCGTCGAGATCGATGGTCTCGAAGGTGACATCAAGCCGCGTGAAAAGAAGATCGCCAAGATCACCTATAGCGACGGTTCGGTGAAGGAAGTTCCGCTTCTCTGCCGCATCGATACGCTGGATGAGGTGATCTACATGAACAATGGCGGCATTCTGCAGACCGTTCTTCGCGATCTGGCCGCCTAACGCTTCAACAATTGCAGGCGCCGGGAGAAATCCCGGCGTCTTTCCATTTTCTGGTCTCGTTTTTTGTGATTGTCGCTCACCCCTTCGTGACTTTCTATTGAAGGGTAATAGACGTTATTTTCCGGTTTGCATCCCGGCAGGATTGATCGCATCAATTCGTCTGGATCTCTTCCGGACAAAGGTTTTTGTAATGCCGCTGAAATTCCCCCTGTCGATATGTCTTCTCGGCACGTTCCTCGTCACCTCCGCGCAGGCGCAGGAGGCCGTGAAGGGCGTCGTCGAATTGTTCACATCTCAGGGGTGTGCCTCCTGCCCGCCGGCGGATGAGGCTTTGCGCAAGATGATCCAGAAGGGCGATGTCGTCGGTCTCTCCTACCATGTCGATTACTGGAACTATCTCGGCTGGACCGATTCGCTGGCATCGAAGGAAAATACCGAGCGGCAATATGGCTATATGCGCGCACTCGGTCGCAACGGGGTTTATACGCCGCAGGCTATTCTGAACGGCCGCGACCATGTCAAGGGCGCCGATGTCCGTGGTATCTATGACAGGCTGGACGCCTTCAAGCGCGAGGGCAAGGGGCTGAACGTGCCGGTCTCGTCAAAGTTTGCCGGAAATGAGGTGGAGATCGATATCGGTGCCGGCAGCGGCAGGGCGGATGTCGTGGTCGCTTATTTCACCCGTGAACAGACGGTGGATGTGCAGAAGGGCGATAACCAGGGCAAAAAAATATCCTACTGGCACAGCGTTTATGACGTGCAGACCGTCGGCATGTGGGATGGTTCGCCGATGACGGTGAAGCTTCCGGCAAGCGTTGTGGCAAAGGTGAAAAAGGGCGGCTGCGCCGTTCTGTTGCAGAGCGCCAATGCCAGCGGCGATCCGGCGGCTATCGTCGGCGCAAGTATTCTGCTGGGAAGCGAAACGCCATAATCGCCTATTGGCGATTGAAGATCCGGTCCGGGCATTGGGGGCTGGGGGTAAAGGGTCAATGCACCGGACCGGGTCATCTTGGTGCCTAGGCATCAATTGACAATAGGACTATTCCACCCAATTCAGGCCATGGTTTGACCGAAATACGGCAGGGTCCCCTAAAATGGGTGCCTAAATGGTTACCAATTTTTACCTCTGCTTTTACGGAGGCAGCTGTCATGCGGCCGTTCCGTATCGTCGCGTCCGGTTCTGCCGCTGCCCGAAACCCCTCAAGCCCTATGGAATGGGTGGCCTGCTGCCGGCAGGGGGCAAGGCTTGCAATTTCGTCGTCTCAGGCTCACATTGATGGGATGATTTGGGTGGATTCGGAGGCATTGGATGACCGATCAACCGGATGTGCAGCAGGTGCAGACCGCTTCACGCGACAGTTCCACCGTTATCGATCTCCGCGAATATAAGAAGAACAAGGATCCTCTGCCGGTCACCTTTCACCGCCGCGAGCTGGATGCGATCCTGCGCATCTATGGCCGCATGGTGGGCGAGGGCGAGTGGCGTGACTACGCCATTGACCATCTGAAGGAGAAGGCGGTGTTTTCCGTCTTCAAGCGCTCGGGTGAGATGCCGCTTTACAGGATCGAGAAGAACCCCAGGCTGGCGGCGAAACAGGGCGCCTATTGCGTGGTGAATGTGGATGGCCGCATCCTCAAGCGCGGTCATGAGTTGCCGCAGGTTCTCAAGGTTTTTGACAAGGTTTTGAAGCTTATCGAGTGAGCTTTGACTGGCTGTAATGTCGATAACGACGGGAACACGCGAAGCGCAAAGGTATTTGCAAACAAAAAAGGCGGCCGATCGGCCGCCTTTTGTGTGTCTGTCACCAGAACTCCCGACCTTAGTCGTCGCGGTTGCCGAGGAACTGGAGAAGGAAGGTGAAGAGGTTGATGAAGTCGAGATAGAGCGTCAGCGCGCCCATGATGGCCTTGCGGCCAGCCACGGCAACATCATCAGCGTCAAAGTACATTTCCTTGATCTTCTGCGTGTCGTAGGCGGTCAAACCTGCGAAGATCAGAACGCCGATCGCGGAGATCGCGAACTGCAGCGCAGACGATGCGAGGAAGATGTTGACGATCGACGCGATGATCAAGCCGAACAGGCCCATGATCAGGAACGAACCGAGGCCCGAGAGATTCTTCTTCGTGGTGTAGCCGTAGAGCGAAAGCGCGCCGAACGAAGCCGCGGTCACAAAGAACGTCTGCACGATGCTCTGGCCGGTATAGACCAGGAAGATCGAGGAGAGCGAAACGCCCATCAGTGCAGCGTAGACCCAGAAGGTCGTCTGCGCAGCGGAAACGCTCATGTTCTGAATACGGAAGCTAAGGAAGAACACCAGTGCCAGCGGTGCGAGCATCACGACCCAGCGCAGCGGCGATGCGAAAAGCAACTGGGCAAAAGCCGGGTTGGAGGCGGCGAGCGTATAGGTGCCGAACGCCGCGACGCCGGTGATGACCAGAGCCAGCGCCATCAGGTTGTAAACCTTGAGCATGTAGGCGCGAAGACCTTCATCGATCATCGCACCAGACTGTGCACGGGTCTGCGCCATGCGGTTCTGGTAGTTATTGAAGTCAGCCATTGTTTCCTCTTTTGAGCTCCGTGATTGCTACGGTGTCGGGATACCTCCCGGGCGCCGCTGCGGAGCTTCAGCAAGCCTGCTCAAGAATATGATGGCAGAACGTGTCCGATACAAGGCCTTTTGCGGTTGAAAAGACACCATATGCGCGAAAAGCGCTCACGTTTTGGCGATCATTACAAAGAATTAATCGTTAAAGTTAAGCGGTGCGCAACCGATGATTATTCCCCCGCCTGCCTGAGGACCGGCGCCGCCTTCTGCCCGAGAATTCGCCAGGTGCCGATGAGGCCGATGCCGACCGTCATGACGAGGGCGACGAGAAGGGTTCCGATCGCCACATCCGGCAGGAAGCTGGAGGGCAGTTTCATGATGCGGGCAACGACGAACCATGCGGAAACGCCGCCGGCAAAAAGCGCGAAGACGGCGGTGGCGAGGCCGAGCATCATATATTCGTAGGAGAAGGCGCGGATGAGCAGGTTTCGCGTGCCGCCCAGCGTCTTGAGGATGACCGCGTCATGGGTGCGGGCGCGGTTGCCGGCTGCAAGCGCGCCGGCGAGAACGAGGACGGAGGCTATCAGGGCGACGGCCGCAGCGGCGCGAATGGCGGTGGCAAGCTGGCCGACCAGCCGGTTCACGACATCGAGCGCGTCCTTCACGCGCACGCTGGTGATCGTTGGGTAGGTGTTGGTGACGGCGCGCAATATCCGGCCCTCATCGCCGGCCGTTGCGGAAGGATCGGCAAGGGTCGCGAGCCAGGCATGCGGTGCGCCGCGGAAGGTATTCGGCGAAAACACCATGACGAAATTGATCGACAGCGATTCCCATTCGACATTGCGCAGATTGGCGATCTTGGCCGTGATGCTGCGACCGAGCACGTTGACGGTGACCTTGTCACCGATCTTGAGGCCCAGATCCCCCGCCTCTTTCGCCGCGAAGGAGACCAGTGGCTCGCCGCTATAATCCGGCTGCCACCATGTTCCCTCCGTCAGCGTCGCGTTTTCGGGAACATCCTGCGAATAGGTGATGCCACGGTCACCGCGCAGCAGCCAGCGCCCTCCCGGTGGCACCTCCATTTTCGTCACATCCGTGCCGTTCAGCGCCATGATGCGGCCGCGCAGCATCGGCACTTCGGTCAGGGTTCCCTCCGGCGCTTCCCGCTTCAGGAGATCGCGGAAGCCCTGAACTTCGCTGCCCTGAATATCCACGAAGAAGAAATTCGGCGCCTTTTCCGGCAGGCTGTCCGTCAGTTCACGGCGAAGATTGCCGTCGATCAGTGTTAGCGTCACGAGCAGGGTGAGGCCGAGGCCGAGGGAAAGAACGACTGACGGGGTGAGCGCACCGGGCCGGTGAATATTGCCGATCGCCAGACGAAGGGCTGCGGAGTGAACGCGCGGGCTGCGTTTGGCAATGGCCTTGACGCCGGAAGCCACCAGCCGCAGCACCACGAAGGCAAAGGCGATTGCCGCAAGGAAGACCGAGGCGATGAAACGGTCTTCCGCCGAAAAGATGGCCAGTGCGGCCAGCGCCGCCAGCAGAACGCCGGTTGCAGCGAGATAAGGCCAGGATGGCCAGCTGCCCTCCTCGAAACCCTGTTCGCGGAAAAGCGCCGTCGCCGGAACCTCGCGCGCCTGGCCGAGCGGCACGATGGCGAAGGCAAGCGTTGTCAGGAGACCGAACAGGGCGGCGAGACCGAGTGCGCCGGGATAAAAGGCAAGTCCTTCTGGCACCGGCAGCACACCTTCCAGAAACCGCATGGCGACAAGCGGCGCAACGGCGCCAACCACAAGGCCGATCACGATGCCGACGGTGGCAATGAAGGCGATCTGGAAGAGGTAGGTCATGGTGACCACCGAGGCCGGCGCACCCAGGCATTTCAGCGAGGCGATCGTGGTGCGCTTGGAATCGAGAAAGGCGCGAACGGCGTTGGCGACGCCGACGCCGCCGACGATAAGGGCTGTGAGGCCTACCAGTGTGAGGAATTGCGAGAAGCGGTTGACGTTTTCGGTGAGCGAGGGTGCTGCCCGGTCGCTGGTGCGGATGGACCAGCCGGCATCGGGAAAGGCCTTGTTGGCCGCATCGGTCATGGTTACCCGCGCTGACGGATCGTTCAACTTGATCTTGTAGGCGTGTTCGACGAGGCTGCCGGTCTGGACGAGGCCGGAGGCGAAGAGGGCATCGCGGCTGACGATGAGCCTTGGCGCAAAACCGAAACCGTCGGACAGCGCGTCCGGCTCGTCGACGACGGTGCCGGTCAATTTCAATTTCACATTGCCGAGCAGTATCTCATCGCCCACCTTGATACCGAGCCGTTCCAGCAGAAGTGGCGCGGCAATGGCGCCATAGGCGTCGCCATTGCCGGCCAGCAGTTCCGCCAAAGGTCGATTGGGATCGGCGACGAAAGTTCCATAGAGCGGGTAGGCGCCGTCTATGGCTTTCACTTCCGTCAAAGTCTGTTCGGAGCCGTCGGCAAGGCGGGCCATGGAGCGCAGCCCGGTGGAGACCGCGACGGTGCCAAGGCCGTCGAGATAGGCCTTCTCCTCCGCCGTCGCCTCCCTGTTGCGCAGTTCGAAGCGCACGTCGCCCGCCAGAATCGACTGGCCTTCGGTGGCAATCGCGCTGGTGACCGCACGCGAGACGGAATTGACCGCAGCGATGGCCCCTGTTCCAAGCGCAATGCAGGCGAGGAAAATGTAAAAGCCGCGCAGACCGCCGCGGATTTCGCGACGGGCGAGCCTTGCGGCGTTTCTGATATTGGCAAAAGACGGGAGAATGAATCCGGTCATGCCGATACCACCCGCGCTACCTGCGGTCTGGCGCTGTCGCCCTCGATCTCGCCGGAGCGCACCTTGATCTGCCGCGAGCAGCGGGCGGCGAGCGACGGATCATGGGTGACGAGCACCATGGTCATGCCGCGTTCGGCCTGTTTGGTAAACAGAAGATCGGCGATCTGCCTGCCGGTATCGGTATCGAGATTGCCGGTCGGTTCGTCGGCGATCAGCACGGCCGGTGAGGGGGCAAGCGCGCGGGCGATGGCGACACGCTGCTGCTCGCCGCCGGAAAGCTGGCCGGGATAATGGTTGAGGCGTTCGCCGAGACCGACGGCGACGAGTTCGCGCTTGGCAATCTCGAAGGGATTGGGAACGTTGGCCAATTCCAGCGGAACGGCGACATTCTCCAGCGCCGTCATATTGGCGATGAGGTGAAAGGACTGGAAAACAATGCCGATATTCCGGCCGCGAAAATCCGCCAGCGCGTCTTCGCCAAGCTTGTGCAGTTGCGTATCCGCAATGACGATTTCGCCGCTGTCCAGCCGCTCCAGACCGGCAAGCACCATGAGAAGCGTCGATTTTCCCGAACCGGAAGGGCCGACGATGCCGACCGCTTCGCCTTCGCCGATGGAAAGATCGATGTTCTTGAGAACGTGAACGGAGGCGGCGGCGTTACCGAGCGTGAGGTCGGCCTTCTTCAGCTCTATGATGCTTTTCGTCACAATTCTCGTTCCTATATAGGGGATGAAAACGGTCTGGCGGTGTCGATGCGGTCGGTATTTCAGACAATGCGAACCAAGTTAGGAAAGCCGTGATGAGATTTAAAGCTGCCCTGTTTCACTTCATCGTCATTTTCGCCGCCGCCTTTTCCGCCGCGTCCGCCATGGCGCAGGAGCGGACATTGCAACTGGTCGGCCTCGGCGACAGCCTCATGGCCGGGTACCAGCTTCCGCCCACCGACAGCTACACCGCACAGCTTGAAGCTGCATTAAAGGCGAAGGGCGCCAATGTCGCCATCGCCAATGCCGGCGTCTCCGGCGATACGTCCTCCGGTGGTCTGGCGCGGGCGGAATGGTCGGTTCCGGACGGCACGGACGGGGTCATTCTGGAGCTTGGCGCCAATGATGCACTGCGCGGTATTGCACCGGAACAGACGGAAAAGAACCTCGATACCATCATTTCCGGCTTTCAGAAGCGTAACATAGCCGTGTTGCTGGTCGGCATTATGGCGCCGCCGAACATGGGCGAGGATTATGCCGGGCGGTTCAATCCGATCTTCCCGAAGCTTGCCGAAAAATACAACCTGCCGCTTTATCCCTTCTTTCTGGACGGCGTCGTGACGGATGATGCGCTGAAGCTCGATGACAAGATGCACCCCAATACCAAGGGGGTGGCGATGATGGTCGAAAAATCTTTGCCGGCTGTTGAAAGCTTCATCAAGACAATCGGTGCGCAAAAAAAATAAGCACTTGCGCCCGTCTGCATTGCGTGATTCGCTATGCTTGTTCTGCCAAGAGATTCGGGGAGCTCGCCATGCCGAGACTGTTTACCGCCCTCGAAATTCCGCGCAATGCGGCTATGAGCCTCTCATTGTTGCGCGGTGGTCTGCCGGGAGCCCGGTGGATCGATGTGGAGAATTATCACATAACCCTGCGTTTTATCGGTGACATCGACGGGCGTACCGCCGATGAGGTCGTGGACAGGCTGGACCGGATCGACAGGCCGGAATTCCAGCTCAGCCTCACCGGCATGGGGTCCTTCGGTTCCAAGAAACCGCATTCCATCTGGGCCGGGGTCTCGCCCTCGCCGGAAATGCATGCGCTGCAGGCGGAGGTGGAGAGAATCTGCCAGAGGATCGGTCTCCCGCCCGATCCGCGCAAGTTCATGCCGCATGTCACGCTGGCGCGGCTGCGCTCTTCCCGCCTGGATGATGTGGTGCATTATCTTTCCGGACGCGGCAACTTCCGCACCTCGCCCTTCACGGTCGGCCGTTTCGTGCTGATGTCGTCGAAGGAATCGGTGGGCGGCGGGCCCTATATCGTGGAGGAGGCTTTCCCGCTTCACGAGGCGCGATCCAGCTCCATCTTTTCGAGCAACGATCTGCATCCTGCCAAGAGCATGTTGTAGACGGTCAGAAAACCGTCTTCACCGCCGAAATAGGGATCCGGGACGCTCTCGTGGTGTCCCGAAGCATAGTCCAGAAACAGGTGGATTTTGTGCCTGTGGTTTTCCGGCGACTTTTGAAGCAGTTTCGCCAGATTGCTCGTGTCCATGGCAAGGATGAGATCGAAGTTTTCGAAATCGGCCTGACTGACCTGCCGCGCGCGCTGCCCTGAAATATCGATGCCATGCTTGCGGGCTATCGCGATGGATCGACGATCCGGGGCATTGCCGGTATGCCAGCCGCCGGTGCCGGCGGAGTCGACCGTAAGTTGGCGGGATACGCCGTCTCCATCGGCAAGGTTTGTCAAAACGCCTTCGGCAAGTGGTGAGCGGCAGATATTGCCCATGCAGACAAAAAGAACAGCTATATGTTTCATGGAATATGCGTCGATCCGGTCGTTGAAGCGTTAATGGGTCTCAAGCGGAGGCAAGAGTCATGAAATATCCCAGACTTGAACCGGACGCCATCCGGCAGGCATTGTCGAAACTCGAGGGCTGGTCGCTGCGTGAGGACGGGGCGGCGATCGTTCGCTCCTTCAAGTTTTCGAGTTTTGCGGAGGCCTTCGGTTTCATGGCCGAGTCCGCACTTGTCGCGGAAAGGCTCAATCATCATCCCGAATGGTCCAATGTCTATTCGCGGGTCAAGGTCTGCCTCACCACCCATGATTCACAGGGGGTGACGGAGCGGGATTTTCTTCTGGCCGAAGCCATGCAGAAGGCGGCTGCGGGCCGGGGGAATTGAACGGCGCGCGTTCAGTCCCATATAATAGCCGTGACCGGAGGACCGTCGATCATGGATGATGTGAAAATCGGTGAAATTCTTCTGCCGGGCGAAGCCGACAAGCAGCAGGAGCGTGAGAATGTCGTGCGCGCCAAATTCTGGCCCAAGCTGAAGCGGGTGATGACGAAGGTTCCCTTCGCGCGCGACGCGGCTGCGGCCTATTATTGCGCGATCGACCGTGACACGCCGTTGCGCGCCAAGGGTATTATTCTGGCTGCCCTTGCCTATTTCATCATGCCCATCGATGCGGTGCCGGACATGCTGGCGGTCGTCGGTTTTACCGATGATATCGCGGTCATTACCGCCGCGCTCGCCATGATCCGCGCCCATATCAAGATGGAGCATTACGAGGCGGCTGACGCCATGCTGAAGCGCCAGCAGGAAGCCGGGTAACGTCTCTGTGATATTTCCGTCCGGCAGAGCCCGGCGGGTGACAAATTCTTGCCTGAATTTATGTGTCTTACACACGAGGGAAGGGCGTGCCACGCCGTTCTCCTCAGGGCGTCGGGAAGTCGCCAATCTGTAACACCGCAAGACGTTTCCGGCATTTTATGCGTGTTGTTGACGGTTTGGTAACCGCTTTCCGACCACAATGAGAAAAGACGATCCGCACCTGAACGTGGCCGATCCAGAAAATGGAGCCCGCCGCTGCTTCGGGCCAATGGAAGACAATAACCGGCAGGAAATTCTATGTTTGTAAGAAGTGTAGCAACCGCAGCGGCCATTTTGCTGACCAGCGTCGGCGTAGCATCTGCACAGTCGCCCACGCGCATCCAGCAGTTTAATGCCTGGGGTGCCTATTCGTACAAATCGGGCAACAGCACCGTCTGCTACGTTCTTTCCATTCCGACCTCCAAGGAACCGGCGAGCGTTGACCACGGCGATATCTTCTTCATCGTCTCGCAGCGCCCTGGCCAGAACATCTCCTATGAGCCGCAGGCCATGGTGGGTTATCCGCTGAAGCAGGGCTCCAAGGTCAATGTGACGATCGACAACAAGAACTTCGTCATGTTCACCAAAGACAAGGCTGCCTGGGTTGAGAACGCCGCTGAAGAGCCAGCTCTCGTCGCAGCGATGAAGAGCGGCAAGTCGATGACGGTGAAGGCGACGTCCGGTCGCGGAACCGGCACTTCCTATTCCTATTCGCTCTCGGGTATTTCAGCAGCTCTCAAGCAGATCGAGAGCTGCAAGTAACACAGACGCTTCATCGCGTTTGACAATGGCCGGTCCTCGACCGGCCATTTGCGTTTTTGCCAGTTTGATGCTAAAGGCGCGGCAACATTGACAGGCGGATGCGCGAAAAGTGCTCCGCCTTTGATTTTCTCGACATGCAGACGATTTTCCGCCTTTCCGACAGGCCGGTCGTGCGATGCATGGAACGATGGGATAACGTGATGTCCGTAATGCAAGCTTCTGCCGGTCTGGCAGTCAAAACCCCGCTGATCGCCAATAGCGATCTCATGTCCGGCAAGCCGTCGCTGATCGGCCTGACGCGTGAGGAAATGGGCGAGGCGCTGGCAGAAATCGGCGTGCCGCAGAAGCAGGTGAAGATGCGCGTCAGCCAGTTGTGGAACTGGCTTTATGTGCGCGGCGTCTCCGATTTCGACAATATGACCAATGTCGCCAAGGAACTTCGCGAGAAGCTGAAGGCGGCTTTCACCATCGCTCGCCCGGAAATCGTCGAGGAGCAGATCTCCAATGACGGCACCCGCAAATGGCTGATGCGTTTTCCGCCGCGCGGTGCCGGCCGCCCCGTCGAGATCGAGACGGTCTATATTCCCGAAGAAGGGCGCGGCACGCTGTGCATATCGAGCCAGGTGGGCTGTTCGCTGACCTGCTCCTTCTGTCACACCGGCACGCAGCGCCTGGTGCGCAACCTGACGGCGGAGGAAATTCTCTCGCAGCTTCTGCTCGCCCGCGACCGGCTGGGTGATTTCCCTGATGGTTCTACGCCGGTTGGCGCCTATGTGCCGAGCGAAGGCCGCAAGGTCTCCAACATCGTGATGATGGGCATGGGCGAACCGCTCTATAATTTCGAGCACGTGAAGACCGCGCTCCTGATTGCCACCGACGGCGACGGCCTGTCGCTCTCCAAGCGTCGTGTCACGCTCTCGACGTCCGGCGTTGTGCCGGAAATCTTCCGCACGGGTGATGAGATCGGCGTGATGCTGGCGATTTCGCTGCATGCGGTGCGTGATGAGCTGCGCGACATGCTGGTGCCGATCAACAAGAAATATCCGCTGAAGGAGCTGATCGAGGCTTGCCGCAACTATCCGGGTCTTTCCAATGCCCGCCGCATCACCTTCGAATATGTGATGCTGAAGGATGTCAATGACAGCCTGGAAGACGCCAAGATGCTGGTGCAGCTTCTGAAGGGCGTTCCGGCCAAGATCAATCTCATTCCGTTCAACCCCTGGCCGGGCACGAATTACCAGTGCTCCGACTGGGCGCAGATCGAGAAATTTGCCGATTTCATCAATCAGGCGGGTTATGCATCGCCGATCCGCACGCCGCGCGGCCGCGACATCCTCGCCGCCTGCGGTCAGCTGAAGTCGGAATCGGAACGCATGCGCAAGACCGAGCGGCTGGCTTTTGAGGCGATGATGATCGCCAACCACGGCGCAGACGACTGAATAAGCCGCATTTGCGCCATAAAGCTGGGTTTCCGGCGGTTCTCCGATTGATTTCGGTCTGTCTTGTTCCTAGAAAGACGAAAACAGGGAACCAATAGGAGGATATCCATGCGCGCATTCATTCTGGCTCTCGCTGCTGCGAGCGCCATCGTTCTGCCGGCCAAGGCTGAAAACGTCACCGTTGCCGTCACCGCCATCGTCGAACATCCGGCGCTTGACGCCGCCCGTGACGGCGTCAAGGCTGCCCTTGCCGAAGCCGGTTACAAGGAAGGCGAGAACCTCAAGTTCCTTTATGAGTCCGCACAGGGCAATCCCGGCACCGCAGCGCAGATTGCGCGCCAGTTCGTGGGCGACGCTCCTTCGGTCATCGTGCCGATCTCCACGCCGTCGGCTCAGGCTGTCGTTGCGGCCACGCGCGATATTCCGGTCGTCTTCACGGCGGTTTCTGATCCTGTCGGCGCACAGCTTATCAAGAGCATGGAAAAGCCCGGCGGCAACGTGACCGGCCTTTCCGACATGCTGCCGGTTGGCGAGCACCTGGCGCTCATCAAGGAAATCTCCCCGAACGCCAAGTCCATCGGCTTCATCTACAACTCGGCCGAAGCCAATTCCGCCTCGACGCTCGCCCTGCTGAAGGCCGAAGCCGACAAGGCGGGCCTGAAGGTTGTTGAATCCGTCGCCACCAAGTCCGCTGAAGTTCAGGGCGCAACCCGCGCACTGGTCGGCAAGGCCGACGTGATCTACGTTCCGACCGACAACACCATCGTTTCTGCTTTCGAGGCGGCAGCCGGTGTTGCCTCCGAAGCGAAGATCCCGCTTTACGCTGCTGACACGGATTCCGTCGCGCGTGGCGCGGTTGCAGCCCTCGGCTTCAACTATTTCGACGTTGGCAAGCAGACAGGCGCCGTCGTTGTCCGCATCCTCAAAGGTGAAAAGCCGGGCGACATTCCGGCCACCGTGGCTGTCGGCACCGATCTCGTGATCAACAAGAAGGTTGCCGAAAAAGTTGGCGTCACCTTCCCTGAAAGCGTGACGAAGCGCGCCACCAAGGTCATCGACTGAACCGAAACCTGACTGAATTGCGGGCGGCGGCATTTCGCCGCCCGTTTTACGTGGCACGAGACGGTGCCCGTCTCCGTCTGATGGCGGCAATAACAAGGACATTACCGTGAGCCAAATCGCCTTCTGGGGTGCCGTGGAGCTGGGACTGGTCTTCGCTTTCGTGGCGATCGGCGTCTATCTCGCTTTCCGCGTACTCGATTTTCCTGACCTGACCGTGGACGGTTCGTTTCCGCTTGGCGCCGCCGTTGCTGCCGTGCTGATCATCGCCGGTCTGAATGCCTGGGTCGCGACGGCGATTGCCATGGTTGCCGGCGCTGCCGCGGGCATCGTGACCGCCACCCTCAATGTTCGTTTCAAGATCCTGAACCTGCTTGCCTCGATCCTGACGATGATCGCGCTGTTTTCCGTCAATCTTCGGGTGATGGGAAAGCCGAATGTGGCGCTGCTCAATCAGGACACGATGATTTCGCCGTTTTATGGCCTCGGCCTCTCCGAATATCTGGTACGGCCGCTCTTCGTTGGTGCGCTGGTGCTGATCGTGGTCATTCTCGTCTGGCGTTTCCTTGAAAGCGATGCGGGCCTCGCCATGCGGGCGACGGGTGCCAATGCGCGGATGGCGCGGGCGCAGGGCGTGAAGACCGGCAACCAGATCTATCTCGGCATGGCGCTCTCAAACGCGCTGGTGGCTCTTGGTGGTGCGCTGTTTGCGCAGACCAATGGTTTTGCGGATGTGACCTCCGGTGTCGGTACCATCGTTGTCGGGCTTGCGGCCGTCATCATCGGTGAGACGCTATTTGGTGCACGCGGCATCCTGATCGCGCTGATCGGCTGTGTCTTCGGCTCCATCGCCTATCGTCTCGCCATTCAGCTCGCTTTGTCGAGCGATGTGCTGGGTCTCAAGGCGTCCGATCTCAATTTCGTAACGGCAGTATTGGTGGCCATCGCATTGATCCTGCCGCGACTGCGCCGTGGGGGAGCAACATCGTGATTTCGCTTTCCGATATCCAGGTCGTTTTTGGACGTGGTACGCCGCTGCAAAAGCAGGCGCTGGCCAAGATCGATCTCACCATCGAGGATGGCTCCTTCGTCACCGTCATAGGCTCCAATGGCGCCGGCAAATCCACGCTTCTCGGTGTTCTGGCCGGTGATGTCCTGCCAACGGCGGGCAAGGTGATGATCGGCGGCGCCGATGTCACCCGCAAGCCGACCGCCAGCCGGGCGGGACGGGTGGCGCGCGTGTTTCAGGACCCGCTGGCGGGCAGCTGTGGTGCGCTGACCATCGAGGAGAACCTGGCACTGGCGGCATCGCGTGGTGAACGCCGCGGCCTTCTGCCGGCGCTCGGGCGCGGCCGCCGGGAGTTCTTCAAGGAACGGATTGCTTCGCTCAATCTCGGTCTCGAAAACCGTTTGAAGGACCGTATGGACCTTCTGTCCGGCGGGCAGAGGCAGGCCGTGTCGCTTGTGATGGCGACGCTTTCTGGTTCGGACGTGCTGCTGCTGGATGAACATACGGCAGCGCTCGATCCCGGCATGGCGGAATTTGTGATGGAGCTGACCCGCAAGGTGGTGTCGGAGCGCAAGCTGACGACCCTGATGGTCACCCATTCCATGCGTCAGGCGCTGGATTACGGCACCCGCACGATCATGCTGCATGCCGGTGAAATTGTGCTCGACGTATCCGGTGACAGCCGCAAGGATCTCGAGGTCGAAGACCTGATCGAGATGTTCCGCAAGATACGCGGCCAGACGCTTGACGATGACGAGTTGCTTATCGGTTGATTGTAGAAAAGGCGCCTTCCGGCGCCTTTTTATTTGCCCTCAGCGCGTTTGCGTGAAGAAAATCTTGACCGCGAAAAGCGAGAAGACGCCGGCGATCGTATAATCCAGCCCGCGCAGAACTTTCCGGTTGCGCTGCAGCCAGGCGGAGAGAACATCGGCGGCAATCACGATGCCGATGCCGATCGGCAGCGCCACGATGATGGACCAGATGCCAAGGAAGATCAGCTTGCCGGTGACATGCGGATCGGAGGCGCTGACGAATTGTGGCAGGAAGGTCATGAAAAAGATGATGACCTTGGGGTTCAGCAGATTGACCCAGATGCCGTTCAGCAAGGCCGATTTCAGCGAGGCCTGCGCTTTTTCACCGGTGCTTTTCACCATCACGAAATCCGAGCCCTTGCGGATGGCCTGAATGGCGAGCCAGACCAGATAGGCAGCGCCACCGGTTTTCAGGATCATGAAGGCGGTCGGCGATGCGACGATGAGGGCGGCGACGCCGAAAGCGACCAGCATTGTGTGCACGGTGATGCCGATATTGGTTCCCACCAGCGTCATGAAACCTGCTGCGCGGCCTTCACGCAAGGAGCGGCTGATCCAGAGCGTCATGTCGGGCCCCGGCGTCACCGCCAGAAGCAGAATGGCAATGGTGAAGGCGATCAGTGTTGGCAGGCTCGGAACGAAATCCATCGCGGCACCCGTAAAATTTGGAGATTGCCGTTGCTTAACGCGGTTTCGCGTTTCTGCCAATGTTTTTGCGCGACAATGCGCCTGTCGGGGAGGATAGCCGCCGCACCCTTCCAAGCACGGCGACTGGGAATTCAGTTTTTCAGGAAGCTGGTGAAGGCGGCGGAATATTCCGTGTGCCAGCGCGAAAGCGGCGGGCGGTTCTGGACGATATCATAGGCAGCCCAGAGAATGCGCTTTTCATCCGTCGGGCGATCCACCTCGCCATCCGGGCAGAGAATGTAGAAATCGCCCCGGCCGATGCTCTCGATCATGAAATCGACGGTTTGTTCGCCGGTCCAGGCGCCCTCCGGCTTTTCCGTCCTGCCATGGGCGGTGAGGCCCGTGAAAACGAAACCGGGTATCAGGAGATGGGCGGAAACCGCACCATTCGGAATATTGCGCAATTCATGCTGAAGCGCTTCCGTGAAGGTTTTGACGCCGGACTTCGAGACGTTGTAAGCCGGATCACCCGGAGGCGTGGTGATGCCCTGTTTCGAGCCGGTGTTGATGATGAGCGCTGGCTCGCCATGGGCGATCATGCCTTGACCGAAAACGCGGCTGCCGTTCACCACGCCCATCAGATTGACGCCGATAATCTTTTCCCAATTGGCCTGCGGTCCGAAGATGGCGCTGCCCGGCTGAATGCCGGCATTGTTCATGAGGACGTGGACGCGCCCGAAACGCTGGATCACGGCGCGTTCCAGCGCCTCCAGCTCATCGAGTTTCGATACGTCGGTTGGGATTGTGACGATCTGCGCTTCGCCGTCCTTGGCGACGGCAAGAATATCCGCATGGGCTGCGGCGAGCTTTTCGCCATCGAGATCGACGAGCACGACGCTCATGCCGAAACCGGCGAATTTGCGGGCGGCGGCGAGTCCGATGCCGGATGCCGCACCGGTGATGACAGCGACATTATCTTCCTTGAATGCGGGGTGGATGGTCGTCATAGGTTTCTCCTTCGCGTCGTTTCTGCTGTTTCCAGCGGTTTGCAACGTTGCCTGAACCTGAGTGGCTTCATTCACGGTCTTCAAGTCGATCGCGCCGCTTTATGATAAAGCGCGAATTTTCTAAATGCATGTGACAATTGCTTCGTTCCCATCGGTGCGGCCGGTGATCACCTGTCGTCATGCGCGCCCATCAATTGTTTTGTCGCTTATCTCACGGAAAAGCGCTTCACACATTTCGGGTTGCACTGTAAAAGTGCCGAAATCCCAAGGAAATGGCGGTGCCCTGATGCCGTCATCATGCAGATGGACATCACTATGGCACTTCCGAAAGACGTTAAGAAAGTCGTTCTCGCCTATTCCGGCGGCCTCGACACCTCGATCATCCTGAAATGGCTTCAGACGGAACTCGGCGCTGAAGTCGTGACCTTCACCGCCGATCTCGGCCAGGGCGAAGAGCTTGAGCCGGCGCGCAAGAAGGCCGAGATGCTGGGCATCAAGGAAATCTTCATCGAGGACGTCCGCGAAGAATTCGTGCGTGATTTCGTCTTCCCGATGTTCCGCGCCAACGCCGTTTATGAAGGCGTCTATCTGCTCGGCACGTCGATTGCCCGTCCGCTGATTTCCAAGCACCTGATCGAGATCGCCAAGAAGACCGGCGCCGACGCCATCGCCCATGGCGCCACCGGCAAGGGCAACGACCAGGTTCGTTTCGAGCTTTCGGCCTATGCGCTGAACCCAGACATCAAGATCATCGCTCCCTGGCGCGACTGGACGTTCAAGAGCCGTACCGACCTCCTGAACTTCGCCGAACAGCACCAGATTCCGGTTGCCAAGGACAAGAAGGGCGAAGCGCCTTTCTCCGTCGACGCCAACCTGTTGCACTCCTCTTCCGAGGGCAAGGTTCTGGAAGATCCGGCACAGGAAGCGCCGGAATATGTGCATATGCGCACCATCTCGCCGGAAGCGGCTCCGGACAAGGCAACCGTCATCAAGGTCGGTTTCCGCAAGGGTGATGCCTGCTCCATCAACGGCGTTGAAATGTCGCCTGCGACGCTTCTTGCCACGCTCAATAATTACGGCCGCGAAAACGGCATCGGTCGTCTCGATCTGGTTGAGAACCGCTTCGTTGGCATGAAGTCGCGCGGCGTTTACGAAACACCCGGCGGCACCATCCTGCTTGCCGCGCATCGCGCCATCGAATCCATCACGCTCGACCGGGGTGCAGCGCACCTCAAGGACGAACTGATGCCGCGTTATGCCGAGCTGATCTATTACGGCTTCTGGTTCTCGCCGGAGCGCGAGATGCTGCAGGCCCTGATCGACAAGAGCCAGGAACATGTGGAAGGCGAAGTGACGCTGAAGCTCTACAAGGGCAATGTCATGGTGACCGGCCGCGAAAGCGCCAAGTCGCTTTATTCCGACGCGCTGGTGACCTTCGAAGACGACCACGGCGCTTACGACCAGAAGGATGCTGCGGGCTTCATCAAGCTCAACGCGCTGCGCCTGCGCACGCTGGCCAAGCGCAATCTCAGCAAGTAATTCTGCTCACGTGAAGATGATGAAACCCGCTGACGGCGACGTCGGCGGGTTTTTTATGTCTCTTTTCTGGAGATGATACGGAAGCCGATATAGCTCGCGACGGCCGTGAATTCCATCACCGGGATGATGATGCCGAAACCGGTCAAGGGCGAACCGATGAGCGAGGCGGCAGCGCCGCCCGCAAAACCCGATCCCATCTGGATGAAACCCATCATCGCCGAGGCCGAACCGGCGATATGCGGGAAGGGTGCAAGCGCCGCCGTCACCATCGAGGGTGTCAGCAAGGCGATACCGACCGTTGCAACCGCCACAGGCCCCATGATGGAGAGGAAGGACGGCGGTATCAGGAAGACCGACAGCAGGATGAGCAGACCGCCCGCTCCTGAAAAGCAGAGGCCGAGCATGACGGAACGGCGATCACCCAGTCGCGGTGCGATGTAGCGCAGGGCGATGGAGCCGAAAAAATAAGCGCCGGTCTGCATCAACATGCCGATGCCGAAAGCGGTGGGCGTCAGGCCGACTGTGTTGATGAGAATGAAGGTCAGCATGGTGGCCTGCGCATAAAGCGCGCCGATGGAGCCGCCAAGCACCAGTGCGGCCAGAAGAAAACGCGGCTCGGTCAGCAAGGTGCCGTAGGCCGACAGGAGCCGGCGGGGGCGGATCAGGCCTTTGTCGGGGACCGTCGTTTCGCGCAGGAAAACCACGACGGCGAAAATGGCGACGGCACCGAGGCCGGCCATCAGGAAAAACACGGATTTCCAGCCGAAAGCCGCAAGCGAAAGTCCGCCGATCGTCGGTCCCATGGCGGGGCCGACGGCCAGCATGATGCCGATGAGGTTCATGATGCTGGAGGCCTCCGCGCCCGTGAATTGGTCGCGGACGATGGCGCGCGCCACCGTCATGCCGACGGAGGCGCCGATGCCCTGAATGAGCCGGGCGAAAAGCAGCACTTCAATCGTCGGGGCAAAAATCGCCAGCAGCCCGCCGCCCAGAAAGATCGAAAGGAAAGCGAGGCTCGCCCTGCGTCGCCCGAAGGCGTCGGAAGCCGGCCCGGCGAGCAGCTGTGCCATGGCAAAACCGGCAAAATAAAGCGAGAGGCTGAGTTTTATCGCGGATTCGTTCGTGGCGAAAACCCGTGTCAGTTCCGGCATGGCCGGCGTATAGATCGCCATGGAAATCGGCGCCAGCGCCGTCAGCAACGCGCCGAGCAGCGCCGTGCGTTTTGTCGACATGATCGGTTCTGGTGGCATTGTGGTCAGCAGCTCTGGCCCGGCTGTTCCGGCTGGAGATTGTTGCGAAGTGTCTGCAGGAAGTCGCGGAAAAGCGCGACTTCTTCTTCGTTCAGGCCCCGCGTGGCGTGACGCACCAGTTCATCGATTTCCTGGCGCACGGCTTCCAGCATCTCGGTTGAGTTTTTCGTCAGCACGATGCGCTTGGAACGCCTGTCCTGCGGGTCCTGCTGGCGCTCGATGAGGTCGAGGGATTGCAGCTTGTCGAGATAGGCGCAGATGGTCATGGGCTCGATGCCGAGGCGGGCGGCAATATCCGACTGCTTGCTGCCATCGACGGCGGCAACCGTCAGCAATGCGCGCGCTTCGCCGGGCGTCAGGCCCAGACCGGCTTCAGAAATTCGGCGCTCAAAAGCACTGTTCAGCAGGCGTGCGCCGCTGTTCAGCAAAAATGCCAGTGAGTCTTTTTCGCGTTTCGTGCCCATGCTTCGCCTTTTCGTAAGTCAGCCTTACTAAATTCCGGGCGATAATCAATGGTGCACAAATCATATTGTCGAAAATCGAGTAAAGTATGCGTCAATTCGGTTATTGGATGGCCCGTAATATAGTCGACAATTGTTACGCCGAAGCAAAAAGACCGGAGTTTCTGTGTTTTTTTCACATCGCCTGTCATCTGCGCCCGGCATATTGAATTGGCGGTGGAGGCGTGCCCATATGGGTTTTGAATCGGAATTGCACAAGGAAGACGAAATGCCATTGAAGACCGCGCTTTATCCCGCACTCGTCCACTGGAACGGCCATAATGGTCTGCCAAAATTCGATGCGGTCAAGGATGAGGATTTCGCGCCGGCCTTCGATGCCGCCCTTCTGTCCCACGAGCAGGAAATCGATGCGATTGCCGGCAACCTGGAAGCGCCGAGTTTCGCAAACACGGTGACCGCACTCGAAATCGCCGGCGATGATCTTTCGCGCATTTCGTCGCTGTTCTGGAACAGGGCAGGCGCCAATACCAATGGTGTGATTCAGGCGCTGGAGCGGGAGATCGCTCCGAAAATGTCGCGGCATTATTCCAAGATCGGCATGAACGAGGCGCTGTTCAAACGCATCGACACATTGTGGGAAAAGCGCGAGACGCTGGGGCTCACGGGTGAGGAAAAGCGGGTTCTCGAGCGGCACTGGAAGGGTTTCGTGCGTTCCGGCGCAAAATTGCCCAAAGACCGGCAGGAGCGGCTGGCCGCAATCAACGAGGAACTCGCCGGTCTCGGCGCCAGGTTCGGGCAGAACGTGCTGGCGGATGAAAAGAACTGGAAGCTCCTGCTTGTCAACGAGGAGGAACTGGCCGGCATTCCCGGTTTCCTGCGCGATGCGATGGCAGGGGCTGCCCGCGAGCATGGTGAGGACGGCAAATTTGCCGTTACGCTTTCCCGCTCGATCATCGAGCCCTTCCTGACATTTTCCGAGCGCCGCGACCTGCGCGAACAGGCCTTCAAGGCCTGGGTGGCGCGCGGTGAAAATGGCGGCGAGACCGATAATCGCGAAACCGTCCACCGCACGCTTGAACTGCGCGAGGAAAAGGCGAAACTTCTCGGTTATGCGAATTTTGCTGCTTACAAGCTCGATGACACGATGGCGAAGACGCCGGATGCGGTAAACGGTCTTCTCGGCCAGGTCTGGGAAAAGGCTGTTCGTCGCGCCGGTGAGGAAGAGGCTGAACTTGCAGCCATCATCGCTAAGGAAGGCAAGAACCACGAGGTGCTGCCATGGGACTGGCGGCATTATGCCGAAAAGCTCCGGGCGCAGAAATTCAATTTCTCCGAGGCGGAACTGAAGCCCTACCTGCAACTGGAAAAGATCATCGAAGCCTGTTTCGATGTGGCCGGGCGGTTGTTCGGGATCCACGCGGTCGAGGTCAAAGGCATTGCCGCTTACCACCCGGATGTGCGGATTTTCGAAATCCACGACGGCAAGGGTGATCTGAAGGCCATGTTCCTCGGCGATTATTTCGCCCGCCCCTCCAAGCGGTCCGGCGCATGGATGAGCTCCTTCCAGTCGCAGCATAAGTTGCCGCTGAAGAATGGCACGGTCGGTGAAATCCCGATCATCTACAATGTCTGCAATTTTGCCAAACCGGCCGAGGGAAAACCGGCGCTGCTTTCGCTCGATGATGCGCGAACGCTGTTCCACGAATTCGGCCACGCCTTACATGGCATGTTGTCCGATGTCACTTATCCTTCCGTATCCGGAACGGGCGTCTCGCGCGATTTCGTCGAATTGCCGTCGCAGCTTTACGAACATTGGTTGACGGTGCCGGAAATTCTGGAAAAATACGCCCTGCATTATGAGACCGGCGCGCCGATGCCGAAGGCGCTGCTGGACAAGGTTTTGGCCGCCCAGACCTTTAATGCCGGTTTCAGCACGGTGGAATTCACCTCTTCGGCGATTGTCGACATGGCCTTTCACACCCGCGACAGCGTTGTCGATCCGATGGCCGTGCAGGGTGAGGTGCTCTCCAGCCTCAATATGCCGAAATCCATCGTCATGCGGCACGCGACGCCGCATTTCCAGCATGTGTTCTCGGGCGATGGTTATTCCGCTGGCTATTATTCCTACATGTGGTCGGAAGTTCTCGATGCCGATGCCTTTGCCGCCTTCGAGGAAACCGGCAATGCCTTTGATGGCGAGATGGCGCGCCGGCTGAAGGACAATATCTATTCCGTTGGTGGATCGATCGACCCCGAGGAGGCCTATCTCGCCTTCCGTGGCAAGATGCCAAGCCCGGATGCGATGCTTTCGAAGCGCGGTCTCCTATAAGAGACTGTCATAATTCTCAGCTAGAAGCTGAGCGCAGGGGGCTTATGATATGAGCCCCCCTTTCGCATTTGCAAAAAAAAGGTTATGAGCGCGCCAAACTAAATTGGCGTTTCTCATCAATATAGCGCCCAACCTCAGAGATTTTGAACAATGGCACTTCGCAACATCGCGATCATCGCGCACGTTGACCATGGAAAAACGACGCTTGTTGACGAGCTTCTGAAGCAGTCCGGCTCGTTCCGCGATAACCAGCGCGTTGCAGAGCGCGTGATGGACAGCAACGACCTCGAAAAGGAACGTGGTATCACCATTCTCGCCAAGGCGACCTCGGTGGAGTGGAAGGGTGTTCGCATCAACATCGTCGACACCCCCGGCCACGCCGATTTCGGCGGCGAAGTTGAGCGTATCCTGTCGATGGTGGATGGCGCGATCGTTCTGGTCGATAGTTCCGAAGGTCCGATGCCGCAGACCAAGTTCGTGGTCAGCAAGGCGCTGAAGGTTGGTCTGCGCCCGATCGTCGCGATCAACAAGATCGACCGTCCGGATGGCCGTCATGAAGAAGTCATCAACGAAGTCTTCGACCTCTTCGCAAACCTCGATGCGACCGACGAGCAGCTCGACTTCCCGATCCTCTACGGTTCTGGCCGTGACGGCTGGATGAACGTCAACCCGGAAGGCCCGAAGGATCAGGGTCTCGCGCCCTTGCTCGATCTGGTTCTCGAACATGTTCCGGAGCCCAAGGTCGAAGAAGGTCCGTTCCGTCTGATCGGCACGATCCTCGAAGCCAACCCCTTCCTCGGTCGTATCATCACCGGCCGCATCGCTTCCGGTTCGATCAAGCCGAACCAGGCTGTGAAGGTGCTTGGCCAGGATGGCAAGACGATCGAAACCGGTCGTATTTCCAAGATTCTCGCATTCCGTGGTATCGAGCGCACGGCCATCGATGAAGCCCATGCTGGCGACATCGTCGCCATTGCCGGTCTCTCCAAGGGCACGGTCGCCGATACCTTCTGTGATCCGTCCGTCACCGAGGCGATGACCGCGCAGCCGATCGATCCGCCGACCGTCACCATGTCGTTCATCGTTAACGACAGCCCGCTTGCCGGCACCGAAGGCGACAAGGTTACGAGCCGCGTTATCCGCGACCGTCTGTTCAAGGAAGCCGAAGGCAACGTTGCGCTGAAGATCGAAGAGGCCGAAGGCAAGGATTCGTTCTTCGTTTCCGGCCGTGGCGAATTGCAGCTGGCGGTTCTGATCGAAACCATGCGTCGCGAAGGCTTCGAGCTTGCCGTTTCGCGTCCGCGCGTTGTGATGCACAAGGACGAGAACGGCACCCTGCTGGAGCCGATCGAAGAAGTCGTGATCGACGTTGACGAAGAGCATTCCGGTGTCGTCGTTCAGAAGATGTCCGAGCGCAAGGCTGAAATGGCCGAGCTCCGTCCTTCCGGCGGCAATCGCGTTCGTCTGAAGTTCTACGCTCCGACCCGTGGCCTGATCGGCTACCAGTCGGAACTGCTGACCGACACGCGCGGTACGGCCATCATGAACCGTCTGTTCCACGACTATCAGCCCTTCAAGGGCCAGATTGCCGGTCGCGTCAACGGCGTTCTGCTGTCCAACGGTTCGGGCGAGGCTGTTGCCTACGCCATGTTCAACCTGGAAGATCGCGGCCCGATGATCATCGAGCCGGGTGAAAAGGTTTATGCCGGTATGATCATCGGTATTCACACGCGCGACAACGATCTCGAAGTGAACGTGCTGAAAGGCAAGCAGCTGACCAACATCCGCGCCGCCGGCAAGGATGAAGCCGTCAAGCTGACGCCGCCGATCCGCATGACGCTCGACCGCGCTCTTTCCTGGATCCAGGAAGACGAGTTGATGGAAGTGACGCCGAAGTCGATCCGTCTGCGCAAGATGTTCCTCGACGCAAATGACCGCAAGCGTTTTGAAAAGGCCAAGCTCGCAATCTGATTGCGGTTGGTCGTCACGAATGCAAAAACCCGGCCTTGAGCCGGGTTTTTTTATGCATTCGTTTTTATGTGTGCATGAGTCGAAAGGCGCTTGTGTCGAAGGTTAAGGATGCGTTAATTTTTTCTGGTCGTCCACATGAATAGGCTGTGGGTAAGCCTGCCGGCGTTAACCTTTATGACTGGCAAGTTTCCGTGGCCGGGGCCAGAATCGCGTTATGAAAACGTTATCCATCGATGTTCGCCGTGCCGAGCCGCATGATGCGCGCGCCATCTCCGAGGCGCACCGTCTGTCGTGGCAACAGGCCTATGCGGGGCTGATCCCGCACAGGCCGTTGACGCAGATGCTGGAGCGTCGCGGCGAAATCTGGTGGAGGAAGGCAACCAAGGGCTCCGCGACCATGCTGGTGGTGGAAGTGGCAGGTGTGGTTGCCGGATATGCGACGCTGGGTCTCAGCCGCGCGCGCGGGCTGCCGCATGATGGCGAGATTTACGAAATTTATCTCCGTCCGGAATATCAGGGTATCGGGCTCGGCTCGCTGCTGTTCACGGAGGCCCGCAGACTGCTGACCTCACTCGGCTGCAACGGCATCGTCGTCTGGTGCCTCGAGGACAGCGATGTCGCCAATCGCTTTTTCCGGTCGCATGGCGGCCGCGATATTGCCGAAGGCATGGAAGATTTCGACGGCACCTCGCTGCGCAAGGTCGGCTTCGTCTGGAACTGACGAAGACGCCGGCGATAGGCAATTGCGATGGCCTCAAATCCGGCATTCTGCCTTATCAGCCCAAACCCATGTTGCAATGCGGCGACTTTCCCAGTATCGAAAACCAAATCCAACCCGTCGAATGAGGGAAGCGAATGCGTATCGATGCAATTTCCGTAGGCAAAAATCCGCCGGAAGACGTGAATGTTATCGTTGAAGTGCCGGTTGGCGGCCAGCCGATCAAGTACGAGATGGACAAGGATGCCGGTGCGCTGATCGTCGATCGCTTCCTCTACACGCCGATGACCTATCCGGGTAACTATGGCTTCGTGCCGCACACCCTGTCCGATGACGGCGACCCGATCGACGTTCTTATCTGCAACACCCGCCCGCTGGTTCCCGGCTGCGTCATCAATGTTCGCCCCATCGGCGTAATGATCATGGAAGATGATGGCGGCAAGGACGAGAAGATCCTCGCCGTACCGGTTCCGAAGCTGACGCGCCGTTACGACAAGGTCCACAATTACACCGACCTGCCGGAAATCACCCTGAAGCAGATCGAGCACTTCTTCGAACACTACAAGGATCTGGAGCCCGGCAAGTGGGTGAAGATGGGCGGCTGGCAGAATGTCGACGTCGCCAAGAAGCTGATCGTCGAAGCCATCGAGCGCTACAAGGCGCAGGGCTGATTCGGTCTAAAGCTTTTTAAAACGCTCTTCGAAATCCTCCGGTTCGGTATCGATCCGGAGGATTTTTTTGCGCGCTGTTTCGCCTGAAACGAAGCTGATGGAAGATTTGGGCAGGCCGAGTTTTTTCGCCAGCAAAATAATCAGCGCCTTGTTGGCCTTGCCGTCTTCCGGCACGGCGCTGACGCGGGCCTTCAGATGCGCGTGTCCATCCGCATCCTGCTCCACGCCGTCGATGGCATCCCGCCCGCCATTCGGGGTGAGGCGGACGGACAGGCGGATATGATCGCCGTGTTTTAGCCAGCAGCTGCTCAAGCGAACATCGGGTAAAGCGTGTTCCACATGAAGGAGCGGATGAAGAAGATAATCAACAGCACGATGATCGGCGAAATGTCGATGCCGCCGAGATTGGGCAGAATGCGGCGGATGGGGCGCAGAACCGGTTCCGTGACATTGACCAGGAAACTCCCGATGGCGTTCACGAATTGGTTGCGGGAATTGATGACGTTGAAGGCGTAAAGCCAGGAAAAAATAGCGCTGGCGATCAGCACCCACGTATAGAGGTTCAAGGCCAGATCGATGGTCTGAAACAGGGCAAGCATCAATATCTCCGTATCTTGGTTGCAAGACATTTAGACATTGACGCGTGAACCGGCAAGTGTTCCGCCAGATCGTAATGATCTTTGGTCGGATCGACCGGCGATCATCACGATCTGGTCCATGGCCTGGCAGCGGGATTTCAGGCGAAAACCGCTCACACTTTTCGCCATCCCGCTGGCGAGGGCTAGCGATTCTTGTCATATCGCTCTATTGCAAAGCTCTCATATTGTCTCGCGAGCACCCAGCCGATGTCCCTGCCTTCTGCCGAAAACCGCTTTGGCGCATTCCGGCATAGTTCCTATCGCCGCTTCTTCAGCGCCCGGTTTTTCTCGGCCTTCGCCATCCAGATCGTCAGCGTCTCCGTCGGCTGGCAGATGTATGAGGTAACAGGCAACGCCTTTTATCTCGGCCTGATCGGTCTTTTCCAGTTTCTGCCATCGTTGCTCCTGATCCTGGTGACAGGAACGGTTGCCGACCGGCACAATCGCCGCCGCATCATGGCCATATGCCTGCTGATGGCGGCGCTCTGTGCTGCGGCGCTCCTCGGTCTCACGCTGACGCATAGTTTTTCCCCCTGGCCGGTCTTTGCCATTCTCGTCGTCTTCGGCATTGAGCGGGCCTTTATGGGGCCGGCGGTCCAGTCGCTGGCGCCCAATCTCGTGCCGGTCGAGGACTTGCCGAATGCCATCGCCTGGAATTCGTCTTCCTGGCAGATGGCATCGATTCTTGGACCGGTTGCCGGTGGTCTGCTTTATGGCCTTGGTGCGTCCGTTGCCTATAGCGTGGCGTTCGTGCTGTTCATCGTATCGGCAACGCTTGCGGTCGCTATCCGCAAACCGGAACAACGTGGGCCGGCAAAAGCCATCAGCCTTGAAACCATGCTGGCAGGGTTCAAATTCATCTCGCAGGAGAAGATCGTCCTCGGAGCGATCTCGCTCGACCTTTTCGCTGTCCTGCTGGGCGGTGCTGTCGCGCTGATGCCGATCTTTGCCAAAGAAGTGCTGACACTCGGGCCATGGGGCCTCGGGCTTTTGCGTGCGGCTCCCGGCATCGGGGCCATCACGGTTGCGGTCATTCTGGCGTTCAAACCCATCCGGCACCATGCGGGCCTGCTGATGTTTGTCGGTGTCGGTGTCTTCGGCGTTTCCACCGTGATCTTCGGGCTTTCGCAAACCGCGTGGCTGTCCATCGCCGCGCTGGTGGTCATGGGCGCATCGGACATGGTGTCGGTTTATGTGCGTGAAACACTGATCGCGCTCTGGACGCCGGATGAGGTGCGCGGGCGCGTGAATGCGGTGAACATGGTGTTCGTGGGGGCATCAAACGAATTGGGTGAGTTCCGCGCCGGCACCATGGCCCATGTCGTCGGGGCGGTTCCGGCCGTCGTCATCGGCGGGGCAGGCACGCTTGCTGTGGCGGTCATCTGGGCGCTCGGTTTTTCCAAGCTGCGCAAGATCGACAATCTGGACGCGCCGCATTGAGGGCACAAGGTCTCAGCGCTGCGCCTTGCCTTCGAAGACCAGATCGAGAAAATTGCCGAGCCATGCCCTGAGCGGTGTGTCGAACAGCATGCGGCCTTCCAGATGCTGGCTGCCGACCTGCGCATTGGGCATGCCGAAACGCTGCGCGCCGCGCACCACCCAGCTATGCATCATGGCGCGGGTCAGTTCTGCGTGAAACTGCAGGCCCCAGGCATTTTTTCCATAACGATAGGCCTGGTTGGGATAGGTCTCACCGGAGGCCAGAAGCTCCGCTCCTCGCGGCAGTTCAAAGCCTTCCTTGTGGAAATGATAGACCATCTTTGGCCAATGCGGCATCAAAAGCCGCCCATGTTCGGTGGCGTGAAGCGGATACCAGCCGATTTCCACCTTGCCATCCCTGTCGGCCTCGACCCTGCCGCCCAGATGTTTGGACAGCATCTGCGCGCCGAGACAGATGCCAAGAAAGGGCTTGTTTTCCTTCAGCGGCACCTTCAGCCAGTCGATTTCGGCTTTGACATAATCATGCGGGTCGTTGGCGCTCATCGGGCCGCCGAAGATGATGGCGCCGGCGTGTTTTTCTAACGTTTGCGGCAGGTCATCGCCGAGCGCCGGGCGCCTTATATCGAGGCGATACCCCTTTTCCACCAGCATCTGGCCGACGCGACCGGGCGTGGAACGTTCCTGATGCAGGACGACAAGCAGCGAAGGTTGTTCTTTCTGTTGCCTGGAGGGGTCAAACAGCATCGTCTTCGTTTTCGCTTTCTTCAGCGGGCCCGGACCTCGTGGCGGCCTGCTGACGTTGCAGAACCCTGTCGCGCACGGAAACACCAAGCAGATCGGCGACTCGCCAGATCACATGATCTTCCATTTCGCTTCGTTCGCCGTCAGCGTAAACAATATCCCATAATATGCCAATAAGCTCCACGCGCTGATCTTCATCGAGATGGCGGCGGATATCGGTGGTGAAACGGTAATAATCGACGGCTTCCTTGCCAGCCTCCTGGCCGGCGGCGAGAAGGGCATCGAGTTTGCCGCTGTCGAGATGATAATAATCCTGCAGGATTTCGCGCAGGCGGTCACGTTCGCTTTTCGAGACGGTGCCATCCGCTTCCATCACCTGGAAACAAAGGGCGGCGACTGCCACCCTCAGATCGTCCGGGCTGAAATCACCCGCATGCGGACCGACGAGGTTTTGAAGAAACGACTGTATTTGATGGAACATTGATCGCCTGTTCGTCAAAAGAGTTTGAGCCGGGTCTTGGGGTCGGCTTCCGCGGCGGGTTTCTTGACGCCCGGATCATCCGGTGCGCCGCCGAAAAACGGCACGGCTTCCGCCTTCTCATCCGATTGATCGGCTTCCGCCGGCGCTTCGATTGTGACGGGCTTCTTTTCCTTCGGGGCCGATACGATCGGCTTCACCTCGATCGGCGCAGCCGGGGCGGGTTTCGGTTCCGCGCGGGTCTCGGGCGCGGCTTCGACAATGATCGTCTTTGCAGCCGGTTCGGCCCGTGCTGGTGCTGCGGCAATCGCGTTTTCGATCGCAAGATCCTCGACGGGACCTTCGAGTTGGCCGAAGGGCGCTTTCCATTCGAAGGCGTCGAGACGACCGGTGACGGGCGAAACGGGCAGCCATTTTTCAGAGACGATGCCATCGGCAACCCAGGCGGGGTCTCGCGGCGCGCGCAGCGCCTGCGCCATCCAGTAGCGCACCCGGCCCTGATCGCCGGTTTCGGCCTCCTCGATATCGGCCATCAGCAGGAAGATGCTTTCACGCGGTTCGATCCGGGCGGCGGCCTCGGCCTTGGCCCGCGCCTTGGCGAATTCCTTGGCATCGAGTGCTGCCTGCGCCACGGCGAACAGGGATTCGATATTGTTGGGTTTCAGGCTTTCCAGCCGCTCGGCGCGTTTCAGCCGGTCGATGGCGGTGTCGCCACTGCGGGCGCGGACATAAAGCTCGGCGATCTGCGGATGTGGATCGTTCTTCCACACCGGTTCCAGAACCGTTGCCGCCTTGCGCAGATTGTCTTCACGCAGATAGGATTTCGCCGCGATCAGCGCCGCCGGCACGAGGCCTTTGGCGAGCTTGAGAGCCTGCTTGGCATCCTCGCGTGCACCGACCGGATCGCTTTCCAGCTTCTCGCCTGCCTTGGCGGTGAGAAGCACGGCTTTCAGCCGTTCCGCTTCACCACGCTCGATCACGCTTGCCGCCTTCTGCTGGTCGAGCAGGCGGATGGCATCATCCCATTGCCCATTGCGGCAGCGGTTTTCCAGCGTTGCCTGTGCTGCCCAGGGCAGATAGGGGGCTTTTTCCGCTGCATCCTCGGCATATTGCTGCGCGGCCTCATAAGCTCCCTGTCGGCGCGCCTCTATATAAAGGCCACGAAGCCCCAGCTCGCGGGTTTCCGGATCTCGGGCCATGGCTTCGAATTTGCGCCGCGCCTCGTCATATTTGCCTTCGATCAGATCGGCCTGTGCATCGAGCAGATGGATCAGCGGTTCCTGATCGGCACTCAGCAGTCCCTGCGTGCGGGCCGTCATCTTGCGGGCGAGGATGGCATTGCCGGCGCCGGCGGCGATGAGGCCGGTGGACAGGGCCTGATAACCGCGGTCACGCTTGCGGGCGCGAAAATAACGGCGGGCGGCATTGGGCGAGGTCCAGATGGCGTTGACGACCCACCAGACCAGCATGACGGCGGCAACCAGCGCCGCGATGATGGAGGCGGCAACCATCAGGCTCATTTCGATCAGCTGGCCCTGCCAGACGATGGAGAGCACGCCCGGCCTGTCCGCCAGCCAGGAGAAACCGAAACCGAGCGCCAGAACGATAACGGCGAAAGTCAGAATTCTGGTCATGCCCTTACCCCTGCCTGCCGGTGCTGGTGATGGCACGGTTCAACGTGCCGCCCACCAGGTTTTCGACCTCGATACGCGCATCCAGAGATTTCTTGTAATCGGCGGATGCCGCCTTGGCCGCCTCGGGAAGCCCGTTCCATTCAAGCGCCGCGCCCTGCAGATCGCCGTTGCGCAGCTTGTTTTCCATGCGCGCGATCACCGCGTCGGGGGTCTCACCCTCGATATTTCCGACGGGGCGAACCTTCACCAGCGAAAAGGCGCTTTCGGTCAGGCGTTCCATGATGCCCTGATTGGGATCGGGCTGGTTGATGGCCGATAGCATCGCATTGGCGACATCAGGGAATTTCTGCATCAGTTCCGAACGTGACGGCACGCCGGTGGCGGCGAAAGATTGCAGCGATGCGATGGCCGGATCGTCAGGCGTGACCTTGGAGAGCGTGTCGAGTTCGGTGAGGAACGGCCCGCCGCGATCGATCGCGGCTTTCAGCGCGGCCGAGGCTATGGCGCGGGCGACCTCGATATCGTCGCGCGGCTCGTTGATCTTGGCTTCCGCATCGGCCAGGCGGCGCGTCAATTCGGCCGTAGCGGAGGCCTGCGCGGAACGCTCGGACTGAAGGGTGGCCTCTAGCGCCGTGATTTTTTCCGAAAGCCCATCCACTTGCGGGGCTTCACCCTTTGCCCCTTCGAGCGCTGCAATGCGCTGTTCCAGCGCCGAGCTGTCTGCCGCCGGAGCGTTGGCGAGCTGTTGCCGCAGGCTGCCGAGATCGGATTTCAGTGTGGCGATTTCATCGCTTCCGGCCCGGCCTGCATTAAAGGATGGCAGGATACCGGCATATTGCATACTGCCGGCGGCGGCGAGCGCCACAAGGCCGCCGACGATACCGGCCGCAACCAATCCTGAGGCGGCCGCCTGTTTGCGCTCCGCCTGCTGCGGCGTGGAGGGCTTCGTCGGCCCCGACGAGGAGGTGGCGGTCGAGGATTTTGCAGCAGCCGAAGCAGCGGCGCTGCCGGATGTGCTGGAGGAGGCCGGGGAGCCGAAGGTCGGCTTCGAAGCCGCTGAGGCAGCCGAAGCGGCGCTCGTTCCGGCGGCGCCTGTCGCTGGCCCTGCATCGGCTTTTGGCGGGACAGCAGCTGGCGAAACGGGCTCCTTCGGCTTGTCCGCAGGGCTTTCCGCCTTCTGCTCGGCAGTCGCCGATTCCGTCTTGCCGACATTCGGCTCAGGTTCGAGAGGGGTTTTGTGCGGCTGGTCCCAGACGGGGGCAGGATTGCCCGCTGCAGCTGCTGCGGGCTTTGTTTCTGCTGCGCCCGGCTCGGTCGCTGCCGGCGTTTTGTCACCGGGCTTTTCGTCCGTTCTGGCAGCATCTCCGTCGGCAGAAATTGCTTTCACGTCTTTCGCGTCCAGGTCGATGGTGACCGGTTCGGCTTTGGACTTGGAGTGGCGTGGCGGCTTTCCCGATACCATGACAACCTCATTTCTGCCTGCAGTAATCTAAACCTAGTCAGTGACGGCGGCAAAGGAAAGAGGCGAGCTTGAATTAGGTTCCAGAGTCGCGGCGCAGAAGTTTGAACATGGCCGCCTCGCTCGGCTCTTCGGCGGCTCTGGCGTTTGCACGAAAGATTTCCGGAACCAGAGAAAGCACGTTGCGGCTGATGCAGATGAATTTTGTCGCCGCCAGCGCTGCCCCGTATTTTTCTGCCGATGCATGCCGGAAAAAGGCCCGCGCCGCTTCCGAGGAATAGAGCAGAACGACATCGGCAGCGGGTTCGGCAAGCGTTGTTTTCAGCATGGGTTCGGAGATTGGCGAGGGCAGCATCTCGTAACAGTCGATCGCTCTGAAGGGGATTACAGCCGCGGCGAGACCCTCTTCGAAGACGGTGCCGCGTGGCCTGCCGGCGAGATAGAGCAGGGGGTCTTCTTCAGTCAGAAAAGCGCGGTGCTGCGTTACCAGAGCGGTCAGGCTCACGGCATCACCGGAGGCGGTGAATATCTGCTCGAAGCCGGTTTTTTCCGCCGCTTCCGCCGTCGCCTCGCCGACGGCAAAAAGCGGTTTTGACAGATGCGGGGCGAGCCGCTCTCCGGAGGTTGCCAGCGCATGCAGGGCTTCGGCGCTCGTCACCGCGATGGCTCCGGCCGGGTCGGACAGTGCCGCCACGGCGCGTTCCCCATGATGGACGGGATGAAACAGCGGCAGAAGCACAGGCTCATGGCCGAGCGCTTCAAGCTTTGCGGCCGTCCTTTCTCCCGAACGCTGTGGCCGGGTGACGACGATCCGCATCGGTTCAGCTCCAGCCTTCGAAGAAATTGCTGCCCGCCTTGGCGCGCACCTCTTCGCCGGCCTGTCGGCCGAGCTTCGCCGCATCCCTGCGGTTGCCGGAGATTTCGATGCCGTGGCTTGTCTGGCCATCCGGCGTGAGGATCAGACCGGAAAAATGCAGCGCTTCGCCGTCGCAGGTGGCGTAACCGGCAATGGGGGTGCGACAGGAACCGTCAAGTGCCGCCAGAAAGGCGCGCTCGCAGGTTACGGCATCATGGGTGGGCCTGTGGTTTATGGGAGCGAGCAACTCGTCCATGCGAGCGTCGCCGATGCGGCTCTCGATCCCGATTGCGCCTTGAGCGGGAGCGGGGGGAAATTCTTTCGGATCAAGAATTTCCGTCGGGACGTTGTCCTTGCCGAGCCGCTTTAGTCCGGCAAAGGCAAGTAGCGTCGCATCCGCCTGGCCTTCTTCGAGCTTGCGCAGACGCGTGTCGACCAGGCCGCGGAAAACGATGACGCTGAGATCCGGGCGCAGGCGGCGGATCAGTGCTTGGCGGCGCAGAGATGCGGAACCCACGACGGCGCCCTGTGGTAGCTCCAGAAGCTTCGGTGCAGTGCGGCCGATGAAGGCGTCGCGCACGTCCTCACGTGGTAGGAAAGCGGAAAGATGGAGGCCGTCAGGCAAAACCGTTGGCATGTCCTTGGAGGAGTGTACGGCAATATCGAGCTCGCCGGACAGAAGCTGGTTCTCCAGTTCCTCCGTGAACAGGCCCTTGCCGCCGATTTCCGAAAGGGCGCGGTCGGTGATCCGGTCGCCCTTGGTGGACAGCACGACGATCTCGAACATTTCTTCCGGCAGACCATGCGCCGCCATCAGCCGGCTGCGGGTCTCGTAAGCCTGTGCAAGCGCCAGCGGGCTGCCGCGCGTGCCGATTCGGAAAGGTTTTGTTTGCATCCGCGTCTATCCATTGTTACCGGAGTTGTCTTAGACCAACTCAGCGCATGATCGCAATGAACGAACAGATTTGATGACTCCCTTTCTTCGTATCCTCGGCATAGAGACCAGCTGTGACGAAACCGCTGCATCCATAGTGGTTCGGCATGCGGACGGGCGCGGCGAGATCGTCTCCGACGTCGTTTTGTCGCAGCTTGAGGAACACAGCGCCTATGGCGGTGTGGTGCCGGAAATTGCTGCCCGTGCCCATGTCGAGGCGCTGGATACGCTGGTGGAGGAAGCGCTGGAGCAGGCGGGTGTGACCCTTGCGGATGTCGATGCCGTCGCCGCCACCTCCGGCCCCGGTCTCATCGGCGGCCTGCTGGTGGGGCTGATGACGGGCAAGGCCATCGCCAAGGCGGCCGGCAAGCCGCTTTACGCCATCAACCATCTGGAAGGCCATGCGCTGACGGCGCGGCTGACCGACGGTCTGTCTTTTCCCTATCTGATGTTGCTGGTGTCCGGTGGCCACACCCAGCTGGTGCTGGTGCGCGGGGTGGGCGACTACGAGCGCTGGGGAACCACCATCGATGACGCTTTGGGCGAGGCCTTCGACAAGACTGCGAAGCTTCTGGGCCTGCCCTATCCCGGTGGGCCTGCCGTGGAGAAAGCGGCGGCGAAAGGTGACCCGGACCGTTTTACGCTTCCCCGCCCGATGGTGGGTGAAACACGGCTCGACTTTTCCTTCTCGGGCTTGAAGACAGCAGTGCGGCAGGCCGCGACCGCTATCGCACCACTTTCGGAGCAGGATATCGCCGATATCTGCGCCTCCTTCCAGAAGGCGGTGTCACGCACCCTGAAAGACCGTATCGGCCGTGGCCTTGCGCGGTTCAGCCGAGAGTTTCCGCAGTTGGAGACCACGCCTGCACTGGTCGTGGCCGGCGGCGTCGCGGCCAACCAGGAAATCCGCCAGACCCTGCAGTCGCTTTGCGACACCCATGGCTTTCGTTTCGTCGCACCGCCGCATCGGCTCTGCACCGATAATGCCGCGATGATCGCCTGGGCCGGGCTGGAGCGCATGGCGGATGGCAGGCAAGCCGATCCGCTGGAAATTCCGCCGCGCTCGCGCTGGCCGCTTGATGGCAGCGCCGAGACATTGATCGGTTTCGGTAAAAGGGGAGCCAAGGCCTGATGCAGCGGGAAAAAATCGTCGTCGTAGGCGCCGGCGCCTTCGGAACTGCGCTCGCCGTCGTTATCGCGCTGGAGAACCGGCATGATGTAACCCTGCTCGGCCGCGATCCGGCCTTGATGGCCGATCTCAGGAGCGACCGGGTACACGAGGCGGCACTCCCAGGCGTGGACCTGCCGGATGCGCTTGAATTTTCCGCCGAGCCGGATGTGCTGACCGGTGCCGATATCGTCCTCTTCGCCATGCCTTCGCAGGCCCATGCCGATGCCGCCCGCCATTACGGTCCTTATCTGGCTAATGACTCTATCGTCGTCACCTGTGCCAAGGGTATTGACCGCAATTCCGGCCGTCTGCTGACGGAACTTCTGGAATTGGAACTGCCGCATCATCCGATCGCGGTTCTGTCCGGTCCGGGGTTTGCTGCCGATATAGCGCGCGGATTGCCGACGGCCATGGCTATTGCGGCGGAAGATGCAGCGGTTGCCGAACGGCTGGCAACCACGATTTCCGGCAGAACCTTCCGGCTTTATGCCTCGACCGACCGCATCGGCGTGCAGCTTGGTGGCGCACTCAAGAATGTTCTCGCCATTGCCGCCGGCATCGTCGAAGGCGCTGGCCTTGGCGATTCCGCCCGGGCGGCGCTGATTTCGCGCGGGCTCGCGGAAATGTCGCGCCTCATCGTCGCCATGGGTGGCAAGGCTGATACGGTGCGCGGACTTTCCGGCCTCGGCGATCTGGTGCTGACCGCAACCAGCCACCAGTCGCGCAACCTGCGTTTCGGCATCGCGCTTGGTCGGGGTGAGGGCAAGGACATGTCCGGCGGGCTGGTGGAAGGCGCCTTTGCGGCAACCGTCGCCGCCAGGCTTGGCGAACAGCACGCTGTCGACATGCCGGTGACGCAGGCGGTGGCCGCCATCATCGATGGCAATCTGGATGTGGCGAGCGCCATGCAACAATTGATGACACGGCCGATCACCACCGAATGAGGGTGGGGCGGTCGAATAATATTCTACGCATGTCCTGGTCCCAAAACCGCTGACACTTTTGGGAGACATGCTTTAACGAGGAGACGAAAATGCTGTTTGCCTTTATCTGCAAGGACAAGCCCGGCCATCTGAACGTGCGCATGGAGACGCGTCCGGCCCATCTGGAGCACCTGAACACGCTGAACGCCGAGGGTAAATTGAAGATTGCCGGCCCGTTTCTCGATGCCGAAGGCAAACCGAATGGCAGCCTCGTCATCGTGGAAGCGGCTGATATCGACGCGGCGAAGGCTATCGCCGATGCCGATCCCTATGCCAAGGCCGGTCTGTTCGAAAGCGTGGATGTGAAGCCCTATAATTGGGTCTTCAACAATCCGGGGGCGTGACCGGACATGGCAAATTACTGGCTTTACAAGTCCGAGCCGTTCAAATGGTCCTGGGAAATGCAGAAGGCCAAGGGCGAGGCGGGCGAAGAATGGACCGGCGTGCGCAACTATCAGGCCCGCAACAACATGCGCGCCATGAAAATCGGCGACAAGGGTTTCTTCTATCACTCCAATGAGGGGCTTGATGTCGTCGGCATCGTCGAAGTCTGCGCATTGTCGCATCCGGATTCGACCGCCGAAGGCGATCTGAAATGGGATTGCGTTGATATCCGCGCCGTCTGCGATGTGCCGCAGCCGGTCTCTCTGAAGGATGTGAAGGCCAATCCGAAGCTGGCGAAGATGTCGCTGGTGACGTCCATGCGCCTTTCCGTGCAGCCGGTGACGGAAGAGGAATATCTCGAGGTCTGCCGCATGGGCGGTCTTGCCAATCCGCCGAAATCGCCGGATTGATGCTTCGGTGAGGACCGATCCCGAACGCTTCATTCTCGACAATGCCGCCATCATGCGCCCGCCGCATGTGCCGGAATTACGTCTTTATCTCGCCACCGAAGCCCATGGGCTGTGGCTGAAGACGGAGGAGGAGCTGGAGGCGGTCGGCCTGCCGCCGCCCTTCTGGGCCTTTGCCTGGGCTGGTGGGCAGGGGCTTGCCCGCTATGTTCTCGATCATCCTGAAAGCGTTTGCGGCAAGCGCGTGCTGGATTTCGCCAGCGGCTCCGGACTGGTCGCCATCGCGGCGTCGAAGGCCGGCGCCCGTGAAGTTCTGGCCGCCGATATCGATCCGTGGACGGAAACGGCCATTCGGTTGAATGCGGCGCTCAATGGCGTGGATATCGGCTTTACGGGGCTCGACCTGGTCGGAAAGCCGGTCGAGGCGGATGTTCTGCTGGCGGGGGACGTGTTTTACGACCGTGCCTTCGCCGACCGTCTCGTGCCATGGTTTCTGGAATTGACGGAAAAGGGCGTGAGTGTGCTCGTCGGCGATCCGGGCCGGGCCTATCTGCCCAAGGAGCGGCTTCACCCCGAGGCGACCTATCAGGTGCCGGTGACGCGGGCGCTTGAAGACAGCGAAGTGAAGAAGACCACGGTGTGGCGTTTTATTTGATCAGGGCCTGATGATGCAGACGCCATGTTCGTATGCGCAGGCATCGTCTGCGTTTTCGGCATGGACAGAGATGATTTTCGCCTTGGGGGCTAGTTGTACGCCCGCTCTATCCGTTACACTTCTTCGCGAAAATCCGCTGCTGATCGCGAAATAATTGCCGTTTCCGCGCACCCGCAGCGCCGATATGCCGCCAACATAGGTGCCGCCGGGGAGGGCGGATGGCAATCCATCGGTGGAGAAGCTTACCTCGGATTGATGGTGACGATATTGGTGGCGGCCATAAAAATCCTCTGCCGCTACCGGCGGCACGAAGGTAAAAATAGCGCCTGCGACCATCATGGTCAGGGCGGCGATTCGGCGCTGTAACATGAGCTTCATGCTCCGGTTTTCGAGGTTAACCAATCGTAAATTACACCTTTTCTGAATTACGTAAAGGTAAATATTTTGAGGGCGTAAATCTTGGAAACGCTCGATTTTTTATTTTGACATGAAAAAATCCAAAAAAAATTCGTGAACCAATCGATTAAATTCGAATCGGTCATGAAATATGCTTGTGGTGACGCCCCCATGTGATTAAACGTCGCGGTTGGTGCAATGCACATTCTTTCGTCATGTGCTGTTGCTTGGGGGCGTCCGATCTTACGGGCGCACGGGAAAACGCCGCGAGGTTCTGATGGCGAATGTGACAAATAACCGGCCTCTGTCGCCGCATCTTCAAATTTACAAGCCGATTCCGACGATGGTTGCATCCATCGTGCACCGCATCACGGGCGGTGCACTTTATTTCGGAACGCTTCTGGTTGCCTGGTGGCTGATCGCGCTCGCTTCGGGCCCTGCCTATTACGACTGGGTCAACTGGGCGATGGGCACGATCATCGGCAGGCTTATCCTGATCGGATATACCTGGGCTCTGGTCCACCACATGCTGGGCGGCCTTCGCCACTTCATGTGGGATCTGGGGCATGGCTTCGACAAGCACTTTACCACCAAGCTGGCAAAGGCCTCGTGGGTCGCGTCGATCTGTCTGACCGCGCTGATCTGGGTCATCGTCCTGATCGTGCGCTGAGGAGATTTTTCATGGATATGCGTACACCCCTCGGAAAGGTTCGCGGCCTCGGCTCCGCCAAGGAAGGCACCGACCATTTCCTGCGCCAGCGCGTCACAGCGGTCGCCAACGTTCCGCTGCTGATCTTCTTCGTAATCTTCCTCATCAAATATGCCGGTGCGCCCTATCCGGAAGTCGTCGCCGCGCTGTCGAACCCGCTCGTTGCGGTCATCATGGCTCTGGTGCTGGTCTCCGGCCTCATCCATATGAAGCTCGGCATGCAGGTCATCATCGAAGACTACGTTCACGCCGAGGTTTCGAAGCTCGTTCTTCTGATGCTCAATACGTTTTTCGCGATCCTGATTGGCGGTCTTTCCATCTTCGCCATTCTGAAAATCGCATTCGCAGGATAAGTCCGCCATGGCATCGATCAGTTCACCTTCCCAGAATGGCAAGGCCTACACCTATGTCGATCACTCCTATGACGTGATCGTGGTGGGCGCCGGTGGCGCGGGTCTGCGCGCAACGCTCGGCATGGCGGAACAGGGTTTCCGCACGGCCTGCATCACCAAGGTTTTCCCGACGCGCTCCCATACGGTCGCGGCGCAGGGCGGCATCGCCGCATCGCTCACCAATATGACGCCCGACTGTTGGCAGTGGCACCTTTACGACACCGTAAAGGGCTCCGACTGGCTGGGCGACGTCGATGCGATGCAATATCTTGCCATGGAAGCGCCGAAGGCGGTCTATGAGCTGGAGCACTACGGCGTGCCCTTCTCGCGCAATGCCGAGGGCAAGATTTACCAGCGCCCGTTCGGCGGTCACATGCAGAATTACGGCGAAGGCCCGCCGGTGCAGCGCACCTGCGCCGCCGCCGACCGTACCGGCCACGCCATTCTGCACACGCTTTATGGCCAGTCGCTGCGCAACAATGCGGAATTCTTCATCGAATATTTCGCGCTCGACCTCATCATGTCGGCAGACGGCCGCTGCACGGGCGTCGTCGCCTGGAACCTCGATGATGGCACGATCCATCGCTTTGCCGCCAAGATGGTGGTTCTGGCGACCGGCGGTTACGGCCGCGCCTATTTCTCGGCGACCTCTGCCCACACCTGCACCGGCGACGGCGGCGGCATGATTGCCCGCGCCGGCCTGCCGCTCCAGGACATGGAATTCGTCCAGTTCCACCCGACCGGCATTTATGGCGCAGGCTGCCTGATCACCGAAGGCGCACGCGGTGAAGGCGGTTATCTCGTCAACTCCGAAGGCGAGCGCTTCATGGAGCGTTATGCGCCATCGGCGAAGGATCTTGCCTCGCGTGACGTTGTCTCGCGCTGCATGACGATGGAAATCCGTGAAGGCCGCGGCGTCGGCAAGAACAAGGATCACATCTTCCTGCATCTCGATCACCTCGATCCGGCGATCCTGCATGAGCGTCTTCCGGGTATTTCCGAAAGCGCGAAGATTTTCGCCGGCGTCGACGTGACGCGCGAGCCGATCCCGGTTCTGCCGACGGTTCACTACAATATGGGCGGCATTCCGACCAACTATTGGGGTGAAGTGCTGAATGCCGATGCCAACAACCCGGAACGCATCGCGCCCGGCCTGATGGCTGTCGGCGAAGCCGGTTGCGCCTCGGTTCATGGTGCCAACCGCCTCGGTTCCAACTCGCTGATCGACCTCGTGGTCTTCGGCCGCGCCGCTGCGATCCGCGCTGCGCAGATCATCGACCGCAACGAGCCGGTGCCCGCGCTCGATACGGCCGCCTGCGACAGGATCATGGACCGCTTCAACGGCCTGCGTTACGCCAATGGCTCGACGCCGACGGCGGTGCTGCGCGACAAGATGCAGCGCGCCATGCAGGACGATGCGGCCGTGTTCCGCACGCAGGAATCGCTGGAAAGCGGCTGCAAGCGTCTTTCGGCCATCTGGAAGGAACTGCCCGACGTCAAGGTCACCGACCGTTCGATGGTCTGGAACTCCGATCTGGTCGAGACGCTCGAGCTGCATAACCTCATGGCCAATGCGATCACCACGGTCTATGGCGCGGAAGCACGCAAGGAAAGCCGCGGTTCGCACGCCCGCGAGGATTTCGTCGACGGTCCGTTCGCCGGTCGCGACGATGTGAACTGGCGCAAGCACACGCTTGCCTGGGTCAGCCCGGAAGGCGACGTGAAGCTCGACTACCGCCCGGTCCACACCGACCTGATCGCCGACGGCATCGATCCGAAAAAGATCGAGCCGAAGGCGCGCGTCTACTGATTTGAGGAACTGGATATGGTTGAACTCGCTCTCCCCAAGAATTCCCAGATCAGCGAAGGCAAGGTCTGGCCGAAGCCGGATGGTGCCAAGAATGTGCGCGAATACCGCATCTATCGCTGGAACCCGGATGACGGCCAGAACCCGCGCATCGATACCTATTACATCGATGTCGATGATTGCGGGCCGATGGTTCTCGATGCACTGCTTTACATCAAGAACAATATCGACCCGACGCTGACGCTGCGCCGCTCCTGCCGCGAAGGCATTTGCGGTTCGTGCGCGATGAACATCGACGGCACCAATACGCTCGCCTGCACCAAGGGCATGGAAGAGATTAACGGCACGGTGAAGGTTTATCCGCTGCCGCACATGCCGGTTGTGAAGGACCTCGTTCCTGACCTGTCGAACTTCTACGCCCAGCACCGCTCCATCGAGCCCTGGCTGAAGACGGTTTCGCCGACGCCCGCCAAGGAATGGAAGCAGAGCCATGAGGACCGTCTGAAGCTGGATGGTCTTTACGAGTGCATCCTGTGCGCCTGCTGCTCCACCTCCTGTCCCAGCTACTGGTGGAATGGCGACCGCTACCTCGGTCCCGCCGTTCTGCTGCAGGCCTATCGCTGGCTGATCGACAGCCGCGACGAAGCAACGGGTGAGCGTCTCGACAATCTCGAGGATCCGTTCCGCCTTTATCGCTGCCATACCATCATGAACTGCGCGCAGGCCTGCCCGAAGGGCTTGAACCCGGCCAAGGCGATCGCCGAAATCAAGAAGATGATGGTCGAGCGTCGCGTCTAAAGGCGATTCGCTGGTAACGGCAATCAATCCGGGCCGCGGTCTCTGCCGCGGCTCTTTTTACAACCGGGCCTGGGAAAATTCGGTAAAAATCGACCGAAATGGTAATTATCCCGGCCATCGCTTGCGCAAGATAAGGCTTTGGTAATAATTCAGCCTTCTTGTTTGATCATGGTCTTTCCTGAAGCGAGAGAATCGGGAGCTTGATATGCAATTCAGATATGTGGTGACGGGCCTTGCGGTTGTGATGACTCTCGCCGGTTGCCAACGTACCTCCTACGATTACAACAACAACGGCAGCAACAATCCCGGTTATACGCCGCCATTGCAGGCGCAGCCGGTTCCCTCCGTTCAGTCCGGCGCCCTGCCGCCGCCCGGTGGTGCCACCGGCGGCCAGTTCCCGTCGGCGCCTGCCTCGGCAGCTCCCGGCGGCACCAATGTTGCTTCCGCCGCTCCGCCGGCAGCCGCACTTGATGTCACCAAGGAATCCATGGTCGGCAACTGGCGTGTCTCCAATGGCGGCGCCAATTGCGACATGTTCCTGACGCTCACCAACCTGGGCAGCGGTTCGCGTGGCGGCACGCGCGGTTGCTCGGGCGAGTTGACGGCGATGGGCTCCTGGGAAGTGTCCGGCAAGATGGTCCTCTTCAAGAACCGTTCCGGTGATACGATCGGCCGTGTCTACAAGAGCGCCGATGCGCGTTTTGACGGCACGACCAATAGTGGCCAGCCACTCAGCCTCAGCCGATGAGCATTTCCGGTGCAGCCGGATCGCCTTCCTTGTTGTGAGCCATTCCATTCCTCGCGGGTGCTTTGTTGCGCCCGCGACCGAGGCGCTTTTTCATGAAGCCATTGCCTGATTACAATCATAGTGTCGTTGAACAGCTCAACGCATTGACGGCAGCTGGCACCTTGCAGGCCGATGCTGCCCAGCTTGGCGTAGCGGCGCATCTCGACCGCATTCTTGCCGATCTGAAGGCACGCAAGCCCGCCAAGAAAAAGAGCGCGCTCGGCTGGATGTTCGCCCGCAAGTCCGGCCCGGCAACGACGGTCAAGGGATTGTATGTCTATGGCAGCGTCGGCCGTGGCAAGACGATGTTGATGGACATGTTTTACGAGATGGCGCCCGTCTCTTCCAAGCGGCGCTGCCATTTTCATGAATTCATGGCGGATGTGCATAATCGCGTGCATGCACACCGGCAGAAACTGAAGAATGGCGAAACCAAACAGGCCGATCCCATTCCGCCCGTCGCCGCCCAGCTTCTGGCGGAAGCCGAACTTCTGTGCTTCGATGAGTTCACCGTCACGGATATTGCCGATGCGATGATCCTCGCGCGCCTGTTCAGCGAGCTATTTGCCAATGGCTGTACATTGGTGACGACCTCCAACGTCGTGCCGGATAATCTCTACAAGGACGGTCTCAATCGCGGCCTGTTCCTGCCCTTCGTCGATCTGCTGAAGAAGCATGTCGAAGTGGTAACGCTGGATAGCCCGACAGACTACCGGATGGAGAAGCTGGAAAGCCTGCCGGTCTACGTCACGCCGCTTGACGGCTCAGCGGATCAGGCGATGGACATGGCCTGGCGGCACATGATTGCCGGTCACCTCGTTGCGCCAACCGAGATCCCCATGAAGGGCCGTTCCATTCTGGTGCCGCGCGCCAGCGGCCGGATTGCCCGTTTTTCCTTTTCCGACCTTTGCGAAAAGCCGCTCGGCGCTTCCGACTTCCTTGCCATCGCCAACCGTTTCGATACGGTCTTCGTTGACCATATCCCGCTCCTGAACGCGGACAAGCGTAACGAGACCAAGCGCTTCATCATCCTCATCGATGCGCTTTACGATCACAGCGTCAGGCTTTTTGCTTCTGCCGCGGCCATGCCGGAAGACCTGCTCGGCAAGCGCAAGGGGACGGAAGGTTTCGAATTCGATCGCACTGCCTCGCGCCTGTTTGAAATGCGCAGTGCTGATTATCTGGCGCTACACCACGAGAAACGGCAGAAAGTTTGACACTTTCGTGACGTATTTTCTTACGTTTACGTAAGAAAATAATGATCTAAACGATTGAAAATATTCACCACAAAAGAATCTGTTGCCAATTTTGGCCAATGGGGTTAATCGAAGTGCGACAATTTGGCTGCCGGTTTGGCGCGGTGAAATTGAATTGAAGCTCAAGAGGAAGCATTCGATGGCTCGCAAAAAAATTGCACTTATTGGTTCTGGCATGATCGGCGGCACGCTGGCGCATCTCGCCAGCCTGAAGGAACTGGGCGATATCGTCCTCTTCGACATCGCCGACGGCATCCCGCAGGGCAAGGGTCTGGATATTGCCCAGTCCGGCCCGGTTGAAGGCTTCAATGCAAAGCTCTCCGGCGCTTCCGATTACGCCGCCATCGAAGGCGCAGACGTCTGCATCGTCACCGCCGGTGTTGCCCGCAAGCCCGGCATGAGCCGCGACGATCTGCTCGGCATCAACCTCAAGGTCATGGAACAGGTCGGCGCCGGCATCAAGAAATATGCCCCGAACGCTTTCGTGATCTGCATCACCAACCCGCTCGACGCCATGGTCTGGGCCCTGCAGAAGTTCTCCGGCCTGCCGAAGAACAAGGTCGTCGGCATGGCCGGCGTTCTCGACAGCGCCCGTTTCCGCCTGTTCCTGGCTGAAGAATTCAACGTTTCGGTTCAGGACGTCACTGCCTTCGTTCTCGGCGGTCACGGCGACACGATGGTACCGCTTGCACGTTATTCCACCGTTGGCGGCATTCCGCTGACCGATCTCGTCAAGATGGGCTGGCTGACCGCCGAGCGCCTCGAGCAGATCATCCAGCGCACCCGTGACGGTGGCGCGGAAATCGTCGGCCTGCTGAAGACCGGTTCCGCCTATTACGCTCCGGCTGCTTCGGCGATCGAAATGGCTGAATCCTACCTCAAGGACAAGAAGCGCGTTCTGCCCGCCGCTGCCCATCTGTCGGGCCAGTATGGCGTTGACGATATGTATGTCGGCGTTCCCACCATCATCGGTGCCGGCGGTATCGAGCGCATCATCGAGATCGAACTGAACAAGGAAGAAGAGGCCGCCTTCCAGAAATCCGTCGGCGCTGTCGCTGGTCTTTGCGAAGCCTGCGTCAACATCGCTCCGTCGCTGAAGTAATAGCTCCAAGCGGCTCCAAACAGGGATTATTCCATGAATATTCACGAATATCAGGCCAAGGCTCTTCTGAAGGGCTACGGCGCGCCGGTTGCTGAAGGCGTCGCCATCCTCAAGGTCGAAGAAGCCGAAGCTGCTGCAAAGCAGCTTCCCGGCCCGCTTTACGTCGTCAAGAGCCAGATTCACGCTGGCGGTCGCGGCAAGGGCAAGTTCAAGGAACTCGGCCCCGACGCCAAGGGCGGCGTTCGTCTGGCGAAGTCGATCGACGAAGTCGTTTCCCATGCCAAGGACATGCTCGGCAACACGCTGGTAACGGCCCAGACGGGCGACGCCGGCAAGCAGGTCAACCGTCTCTACATCGAAGACGGCGCCGACATTGCCCGCGAACTTTACTGCTCGCTGCTGGTTGACCGTTCCGTCGGCCAGGTCGCATTCGTGGTTTCCACCGAAGGCGGCATGGACATCGAGGCTGTCGCCCACGACACGCCCGAAAAGATCCACACCATCGCCATCAACCCGGAAAAGGGCGTAACCGACGCCGACGTTGCTGCGATCTCCAAGGCTCTCGAGCTTGAGGGTGTTGCCGCGGAAGATGCCAAGTCGCTCTTCCCGATCCTCTACAAGGCCTTCAACGAGAAGGACATGGCGCTCCTCGAAGTCAACCCGCTGATCGTCATGGAAAATGGCCATCTGCGCGTTCTCGACGCCAAGATGTCCTTCGACGGCAACGCGCTGTTCCGTCACGACGACGTCAAGGCGCTGCGCGACGAGACCGAAGAAGACGCCAAGGAAATCGAAGCCTCCAAGTGGGACCTCGCTTATGTGGCGCTCGACGGCAACATCGGCTGCATGGTCAATGGTGCAGGTCTTGCCATGGCGACGATGGACATCATCAAGCTTTACGGCAAAGAGCCGGCTAACTTCTGCGACGTCGGCGGCGGCGCCGGCAAGGAGAAGGTTGCTGCAGCCTTCAAGATCATCACGGCTGACCCGAAGGTCGAGGGTATCCTCGTCAACATCTTCGGCGGCATCATGAAGTGCGACGTCATCGCCGAAGGCGTTATCGCCGCGGTGAAGGAAGTCGGTTTGCAGGTTCCGCTCGTTGTTCGCCTCGAAGGCACCAACGTCGAACTTGGCAAGAAGCTCCTGAACGAATCGGGCCTTGCGATTACGGCTGCTGACGATCTGGACGACGCAGCCAAGAAGATCGTCGCGGCGATCAACGGCTAATTGAGGGACCGGAAATAATGTCTATTCTCGTTAATAAAGACACCAAGATCCTCGTTCAGGGTCTGACCGGCAAGACCGGTACCTTCCACACCGAACAGGCGCTTGCCTACTACGGCACGCAGATGGTTGGCGGTATTCACCCGAAGAAGGGTGGCGAAACCTGGACCGGATCGAAGGGCGAAAGCCTGCCGATCTTCGCAACGGTTGCCGAAGCCAAGGAAAAGACCGGTGCAGACGCATCCGTGATCTATGTTCCGCCGGCAGGTGCAGCAGATGCCATCATCGAAGCCATCGATGCGGAAATTCCGTTCATCACCTGCATCACCGAAGGTATCCCGGTCATGGACATGGTTCGCGTCAAGGCTCGCCTCGACCGTTCCAAGTCGCGCCTGCTTGGCCCGAACTGCCCCGGCATCCTGACGCCGGAAGAATGCAAGATCGGCATCATGCCGGGCTCCATCTTCCGCAAGGGTTCGGTCGGTATCGTTTCGCGCTCCGGCACGCTCACCTATGAAGCCGTGTTCCAGACCTCCAACGAAGGCCTCGGCCAGACGACGGCTGTCGGCATCGGCGGCGACCCGGTCAAGGGCACCGAGTTCATCGACGTGCTGGAAATGTTCCTCGCTGACGCAGCCACGCAGTCGATCATCATGATCGGCGAAATCGGCGGCTCGGCTGAAGAAGATGCGGCACAGTTCCTGATCGACGAAGCCAAGAAGGGTCGCAAGAAGCCGATGGCCGGCTTCATCGCAGGCCGCACCGCTCCGAAGGGCCGCACCATGGGCCACGCCGGTGCTGTCGTTTCCGGCGGCAAGGGCGACGCAGAGTCCAAGATCGCAGCCATGGAAGCAGCCGGCATCAAGGTTTCGCCTTCCCCGGCGCGCCTCGGCAAGACGCTGGTTGAAGTCCTCAAGGGCTGAGACCACATGAGACCGGTAACGGGCGGCGCGGCTTCAACGCTGCGCTGCCCGATGCCGCAAGAAGACAGACAGACGGCATACCGCTCCGGCGGCAGACAGCAATAATCAAAGCGGCAGGCCGGCGAACGGCCCTAACGGCATCGAGGAGGCGGACGGACAAGTCCGCAAGAACACAATGGCAAGGCAAGAAGCGAACGAGCAGTTTCAGATCACGTCGTTTCTGGACGGCGCGAATGCAGCCTATATCGAGCAGCTCTATGCCCGGTACGAAGAGGACCCCTCTTCCGTGTCGCCGGAGTGGCAGAGCTTCTTCAAGGCGTTGTCCGATAACCCGGAAGACGTGAAGAAGGCGGCCAAGGGCGCCTCCTGGAAGCGCGCCAACTGGCCTATCCCGGCAAATGGCGAACTGGTTTCCGCACTCGACGGCAACTGGGCCACGGTCGAAAAGGCCATCGAAAAGAAGGTTCAGGCGAAGGCTGAGGCCAAGAGCGCCGACACCGGCAAGCCGGTCAGCGAAGCCGAAGTGCTGCAGGCGACCCGTGATAGCGTTCGCGCCATCATGATGATCCGCGCCTACCGCATGCGCGGCCACCTGCACGCCAAGCTCGATCCGCTCGGCATCGCGGTCGCGGTTGAAGATTACAACGAGCTGTCTCCGAAGTCCTATGGCTTCGAGGAAAGCGACTACGACCGCAAGATTTTCATCGATAACGTGCTCGGCCTCGAATATGCGACGGTGCGCGAGATGATCGATATTCTGGAGCGCACCTACTGCTCCACCATCGGCGTCGAATTCATGCACATGTCCAGCCCGGAAGAAAAAGGCTGGATTCAGGAGCGCATCGAAGGTCCGGACAAGGGCGTTGCCTTCACGGCTGAAGGCAAGAAGGCCATTCTGTCCAAGCTGGTCGAAGCCGAAGGTTACGAGCAGTTCCTCGACGTGCGTTTCAAGGGCACCAAGCGTTTCGGCCTCGATGGCGGTGAATCGCTGATCCCGGCGCTCGAGCAGATCATCAAGCGCGGCGGCCAGGAAGGCCTGGAAGAAGTCGTTCTCGGCATGGCCCACCGTGGCCGCCTGAACGTTCTGACCAACGTCATGGGCAAGCCGCACCGCGCCGTGTTCCACGAATTCAAGGGCGGTTCGTTCAAGCCTGACGACGTTGAAGGTTCGGGCGACGTGAAGTACCACCTCGGTGCGTCTTCCGACCGCGAATTCGACGGCAACAAGGTTCACCTGTCGCTGACGGCTAACCCGTCGCACCTTGAAATCGTCAACCCTGTCGTCATGGGCAAGGCCCGCGCCAAGCAGGACCAGCTGGCCAAGGTTTGGGACGGCGATATCATTCCGCTTTCCGAACGCGCCAAGGTGCTGCCGCTGCTTCTGCACGGCGACGCCGCTTTTGCGGGTCAGGGCGTGGTTGCTGAAATTCTCGGCCTTTCCGGCCTGCGCGGTCACCGCGTTGCCGGCACCATGCACTTCATCATCAACAACCAGATCGGTTTCACGACGAACCCGGCCTTCTCGCGTTCGTCGCCCTATCCGTCCGACGTTGCCAAGATGATCGAAGCGCCGATCTTCCATGTTAACGGCGATGATCCGGAAGCGGTGACCTATGCGGCCAAGGTTGCCACCGAATACCGCATGAAGTTCCACAAGCCTGTCGTCATCGACATGTTCTGCTACCGCCGCTTCGGCCATAACGAAGGCGATGAGCCGGCGTTCACGCAGCCGAAGATGTACAAGGTCATCCGCGCTCACAAGACGGTCGCTCGCATCTATGCCGACCGTCTGATCGCCGAAGGTCTGATCAGCGAAGGCGAATTCGAGAAGATGAAGGCCGACTGGCGCGCTCATCTTGAGCAGGAGTTCGAGGCAGGCCAGTCCTACAAGCCGAACAAGGCCGACTGGCTTGATGGTCAGTGGTCGGGTCTGCGCGCCGCCGACAATGCCGATGAGCAGCGTCGTGGCAAGACCGGCGTGCCGATGAAGCAGCTCAAGGAAATCGGCAAGAAGCTGTCGACCATTCCGGAAGGTTTCAGCGCCCACCGCACCATCCAGCGCTTCATGGAAAACCGCTCGCAGATGATCGAGACGGGTGAAGGCATCGACTGGGCAATGGCGGAAGCGCTTGCCTTCGGTTCGCTCGTTGCCGACGGCCACAAGATTCGTCTTTCCGGTCAGGATTGCGAACGCGGCACCTTCTCGCAGCGTCATTCGGTTCTCTACGATCAGGAAACCGAAGAGCGTTATATTCCGCTCGCCAACCTTTCGCCGACCCAGGCCCGTTACGAAGTCATCAACTCGATGCTTTCGGAAGAAGCCGTTCTTGGTTTCGAATATGGCTATTCGCTGGCCCGTCCGAATGCGCTGACCCTTTGGGAAGCCCAGTTCGGCGACTTCGCCAACGGCGCGCAGGTGGTGTTCGACCAGTTCATCTCTTCGGGTGAACGCAAGTGGCTGCGCATGTCCGGTCTCGTCTGCCTTCTGCCGCATGGTTACGAAGGTCAGGGTCCGGAACATTCGTCCGCCCGTCTGGAGCGCTGGCTGCAGATGTGCGCTGAAGACAACATGCAGGTTGCCAACTGCACGACGCCGGCAAACTACTTCCATATCCTGCGCCGCCAGGTGAAGCGTGACTTCCGCAAGCCGCTGATCCTGATGACGCCGAAGTCGCTGCTGCGTCACAAGCGCGCCACCTCTTCGCTGGCCGAACTGGCGGGCGAGTCCTCCTTCCACCGTCTCCTGTGGGACGATGCGGAGGTCATCAAGGACGGTCCGATCAAGCTGCAGAAGGATTCGAAGATCCGCCGCGTCGTCATGTGCACGGGCAAGGTCTATTACGATCTGCTCGAGGAACGCGAAAAGCGTGGCATCGACGATATCTACCTGCTGCGCGTCGAACAGCTTTACCCGTTCCCGGCCAAGGCTCTCATCAACGAGCTGTCGCGCTTCCGCAATGCGGAGATGGTCTGGTGCCAGGAAGAGCCGAAGAACATGGGTGCGTGGTCGTTCATCGATCCTTACCTGGAGTGGGTTCTGGCGCATATCGACGCCAAGTACCAGAAGGTCCGTTACACGGGCCGTCCGGCTGCCGCCTCTCCGGCGACCGGCCTGATGTCCAAGCATCTGGCGCAGCTTGCTGCGTTCCTGGAAGACGCGCTGGGAGAGTGAGAACTCTCCCGCATCGCCCCGCAAAAAAGACACCTGAATAACGGAACTAGATCATGGCCACTGAAATCCGCGTACCAACCCTCGGCGAATCCGTCAGCGAAGCGACCGTCGGCACCTGGTTCAAGAAGGTCGGCGATACCGTCAAGGCCGACGAACCGCTCGTTGAACTGGAAACCGACAAGGTTACCGTAGAAGTCCCGGCGCCTGCGTCCGGCGTTCTCACCGAAATCGTTGCGCAGAACGGCGAGACCGTCGGTCTCGACGCGCTTCTCGGCCAGATCGCCGAAGGTGCCGCCGGCGCTGCGACCTCCGCACCGGCAGCAGAACCGGCAAAGCCTGCCGCTGCGGCCGCTGCCGCACCGGCACCTGCTGCTTCGGCTGCCAGCGCCATGCCGCCGGCACCCGCCGCTGGCAAGCTGCTTGCTGAAAACAACCTGTCTGCCGATCAGGTCGACGGTTCCGGCAAGCGTGGCCAGGTTCTGAAGGGCGATGTTCTTGCCGCCGTCGCCAAGGGTGTTTCGGCGCCTGCCGCCGCCCCGGCACCGGTTGCTGCTCCCCGTCCGGTTTCGGCCGAGCAGGATCAGGTTCGCGAAGAGCGCGTGAAGATGACCCGTCTGCGCCAGACGATCGCACGTCGCCTGAAGGATGCGCAGAACACCGCCGCCATGCTCACCACTTACAACGAAGTGGACATGAGTGCGGTCATGGACCTGCGTAACCGTTACAAGGACGTGTTCGAGAAGAAACATGGCGTCAAGCTCGGCTTCATGGGCTTCTTCACCAAGGCCGTCACCCACGCGCTGAAGGAACTGCCGGCCGTCAACGCTGAAATCGACGGCACGGACATCATCTACAAGAACTATTGTCACGTCGGCATGGCTGTCGGCACCGACAAGGGTCTCGTCGTTCCCGTCATCCGCGATGCCGACCAGCTCTCCATCGCCGGCGTCGAAAAGGAACTCGGCCGCCTCGCCAAGGCAGCCCGCGACGGTTCGCTCGGCATGGCCGACATGCAGGGCGGCACCTTCACCATCACCAATGGTGGCGTCTACGGCTCGCTGATGTCTTCGCCGATCCTCAATGCACCGCAGTCGGGTATCCTCGGCATGCACAAGATCCAGGAGCGCCCGGTCGCTATCGGCGGTCAGGTCGTCATCCGTCCGATGATGTATCTTGCGCTCTCCTACGATCACCGTATCGTTGACGGCAAGGAAGCCGTGACCTTCCTCGTTCGCGTCAAGGAGAGCCTAGAAGATCCGGAACGTCTGGTTCTCGATCTCTAAGACTGGATAGGGGAGAAGAGGGATGGAAAACCTGGCCGGCGGGAATGGACCTTTCGTGTTCCTGCTGGCGCTCAGCGTTATTCTTCTTCTCCTGCATATCTGCCTTCAGGCCATGTCCGCCACGCGGGAAGTTGGCCTTGCCTGGAATGCGGGCGCGCGTGATGTGCGTCTGGATTTCAAAGGGGTTTTTGCGGGACGCGCGCAGCGCGCCTCGGATAATTTTCGGGAGACCTATCCGGCTTTCGTCGGTCTGGTTCTCGCTCTTGCGATCGTCGGCGATGCCTCAGGCTGGGGGCTGACGGGCGGCTGGATATGGACCGTGGCGCGCCTCGTCTACATCCCGCTTTATCTTGCAGGCGTTCCCTATGTGCGGTCGATCGCGTGGGTCGTTTCCCTTGGCGGTCTGGTCCTCATGCTTGTCGCGCTGATCTGAGGTTGAGCCTATGCATCAATATCTCATCGAACTCGCATCCCTGATGGCGATCTTCTCCTTCGCGATCGTCTCCCCCGGGGCTGATCTTGCGATGGTGATGCGTCAGGCCATGGTGCATGGGCGCAAACAGGCCATCATCACCAGCTTCGGTGTGGGAACGTCGTTGATGTTCCATGTCACCTATACGATCCTCGGACTTGGCCTCATCATTTCCCAGTCGATCTATCTCTTCAATATCGTCAAATGGCTCGGCGTTGCCTATCTCATCTACATCGGTATCAAGGCGTTGCGCGCCGGCAAGACCGAGTTGCCTGCCGCGGAAGATGAGGCAGGCGTTCAGATGAAGAGCAGCCAGACCGCCCTGAAGGCTTTCACGCTCGGCTTCGCCGCCAATGCGCTCAACCCCAAGCCGGTATTTTTCTTCCTGTCGATCTTTTCGACGGTGGTTCACGCCCACACGCCGGTCGCCATCAAATTCGGCTACGGTCTCGTTATGGCAAGCTGCCTCATCCTGTGGTTCGTCGGTGTCAGCCTGTTCATGACGACGCCACGCATGCGCGCCGCATTTCAGCGCGCCAGCCAATGGATCGACCGCACCAGCGGTGTGGTCTTCATCGCACTCGGTATAAAACTCGCAACGGAAAAAGCGGCCTGAGTTTCAGGTCAAACGCAAGCAGGGCAATGATCCCGCATCTTGCCCGACATCAATCAGGAAAACGAACATGGCATATGATGTAGTTGTAATCGGCACAGGCCCCGGCGGTTATGTTTGCGCGGTCAAGGCGGCACAGCTCGGCCTCAAGGTCGCCGTCATCGAAAAGCGCGCGACCTATGGCGGTACCTGCCTCAATGTCGGCTGCATCCCGTCCAAGGCGCTGCTGCATGCGTCCGAAACCTTCGCCCATGTCGCCCACGGCGTCGATTCGCTCGGCATCGAAGTTGCAGCACCGAAGCTGAATCTTGAAAAGATGATGGCGCACAAGGACGGCGTGGTGAAGGCCAATGTCGACGGCGTGTCCTTCCTGTTCAAGAAGAACAAGATCGATGCCTTCCAGGGCACCGGCAAGGTGGTTTCCGCCGGCAAGGTTTCCGTCACCAACGACAAGGGTGAGACACAGGAAATCGAGGCGAAGAACATCGTCATCGCCACCGGTTCTGACGTTGCCGGCATTCCCGGTGTCAAGGTCGATATCGATGAAACCGTCATCGTGTCCTCCACCGGCGCAATCGCCCTTTCCAAGGTTCCGGAAAAGCTGATCGTCGTTGGCGGTGGCGTCATCGGCCTCGAGCTCGGTTCGGTCTGGTCGCGCCTTGGCGCGAAGGTCACCGTCGTCGAATATCTCGACAACATTCTCGGCGGCATGGATGGCGAAGTTTCCAAGCAGTCGCAGCGTCTGCTCGCCAAGCAGGGTCTCGATTTCAAGCTCGGCGCCAAGGTGACGGCCGTTGAAAAGACCGCCGCCGGTGCAAAGGTGGTGTTCGAGCCGGTTAAGGGCGGCGCTGCCGAAACGCTGGAAGCGAATGTCGTGCTGATCTCCACTGGCCGCAAGCCCTACACCGAAGGTCTCGGCCTTGCGGAAGCAGGCGTTGTGCTGGACAGCCGCGGTCGCGTCGAAATCGATAGCCATTTCAAGACCAATGTCGATGGCATCTATGCGATCGGCGACGTGGTGAAGGGCCCGATGCTGGCGCACAAGGCCGAAGACGAGGGCGTTGCGCTTGCCGAAATTCTCGCCGGCCAGCGTGGCCACGTGAACTACGACGTCATTCCGGCAGTCGTTTACACGCAGCCGGAAATCGCTTCCGTCGGCAAGACCGAGGAGGAACTGAAGGCCGCTGGCATCGCCTACAAGGTCGGCAAGTTCCCCTTCACCGCCAATGGCCGCGCTCGCGCCATGCAGGTGACGGATGGTTTCGTGAAAATCCTTGCCGACAAGGAAACTGATCGGGTTCTCGGCGGCCACATCGTCGGTTTCGGTGCTGGCGAAATGATCCACGAGATCACCGTGCTGATGGAGTTCGGCGGTTCTTCGGAAGATCTCGGCCGCACCTGCCATGCGCACCCGACCATGTCGGAAGCCGTCAAGGAAGCAGCACTTGCGACGTTCTTCAAGCCGATCCACATGTGATCGGCGTTGAGCCCAACGTTCGAATATTAAATTTCAGTCATCTGTTGAACCCCGGCTTGCCATGCAGGCCGGGGTTTTTCATACTATGTGCCATAGCCTGTCTAACCTTTTGATAAAAGGCAATAAAATGGCATCTTCCAGTCAAGTTTCCTTTTCCGTTCCGCAGCGTGCCATTCATTGGGCAATGGCGCTTCTGATCCTCTTCAATCTGCTGTTTCCCGACGCCATGGCCCATGCCTACCGGCTGATGCGACGGGGCGAAACATTGACGCCGGATCAGATTTCTTCGGCCAATATCCATGCCTATGTCGGCTTCGCCATCCTGTTGCTTGCGGTCCTGCGTCTCAGTCTGCGCTTTTTCCAGGGCGTGCCGCCGCATCCGGCCGAAGAGCCGCGGCCGTTTCAGATCGCCGCGAAGGTAGCGCATTTCACCTTCTACGCCCTGTTCTTCGTTCTGCCGCTATCCGGCATCGCCGCTTATTACTTCGGCGCGCAGCCGGCCGGGCAACTGCATTCCGGCCCGTTCAAGGTGCTGATGTGGGTGCTGATCGCCGGCCATGTCGCCGCCGTTCTGGTTCACCAGTTCTACTGGCGCACCAACCTCCTGAAGCGCATGACGCACGGCTAGGGGTCCGAGCGGCGGTTTGTCGCGTTTCCGCCCCGTTGGAAAAAGACGATGGTGGTCCTTGCCGCACCGGGCGGCTGGGGTACAGAGATGCGAAACAGCGAAGACATATTGCCGGGCGCCGACTGGCGAGATCGCTTTCAGGGAGAGATGATGACGCCGGGAGTGACCTCGCTCGATGTGAGCAGGCTTCTTCTCGATCATCCTCCGGCATGGATTAGCGGGCTGATGGCACTTCGAAACCGTATCGTTTCGCTTTTCGGCTTAAAAACGGTCGAGTTGGTGGCTGACGCTTCGGCGGGCGGATTTCCGGTCCTGTTTTCCACACCGGAACGGACCGTGCTGGGCTTCGATGACCGCCATCTGGATTTCAGGATCGTCGTTGACCTCGAAGAAAAGGGAAGCCGCCAGCTGGTGAGTGTCACCACCATCGTTCGGTGCAAGAACCTGTTCGGGCGGCTTTATCTTCTTGCCGTCGGGCCGTTTCACCGCCGTATCGTGCCGGCGACGATGCGGCCGTTCTGCAGCGATGTCCGACCTGCCAACAGCGGGACCTAGTCGTTCAGTCAACCCGCGTGAGTGTGAAACCCTTTGCGCGCAGCAGTTCGACAAGGCCTTCTTCACCCGGCAGATGTAATGCACCGACGGCCATGAAGACATTGCCCTTGGCAAGCTCGGGGGTGGCCCTGTCGGCCATGACGTGATTGCGATCGGTGATGATGCGTTGTTCGAAGGCGGCGTAGCCCTGCTCGCTTTCCGCTGCGGCCTTCTTTGGGTCCAGGCTTTTCAGCATGGGCATGGTCATGCCGATATCGCCGGTGACATAGAGATCGGTCATGGTCGTCATCACGTCGTCCATGCGGTCGCCGAGTTCCAGCGTTTCGATCAGCGCCTGAAGATGAAACTCCATCGGCAGTTCGGACATGGCCGTCAGCTGCTCGACCATGGTCTCAAGGCCAACAAGCCGTTTTCCATCCGCAATCGCGTCTTCGGCCAGCTTCTTGTCGAGAAAGGAGAGGCCGGTCGCCTTGCGGGCGAATTCGCAGGCGGGCAGGGCGACGAAGCTCGACAGCATCCAGGGCTTCATCCGCGAAACCGCATTCAGCGGAATGCCGCGTTCCTTGAGACCCTTTTCCAGGCGGGCGACATTTTCGGCCGACAGGATGTCGGTGATCGATTTGCCATCCAGAAACATGGTGAGTTCGGGCTTGCCCAGCAGCGATGCCGCGACCTTCCTGTCGTCGACGATCTCGTCCGACTCCACGATCACCGTTGCGGCCTTTTCGAAGGCGGGGCTGGCGGCGGCCGGCATTTCCAGAACACGCGGATCGGTAACATGCATGGTGCCGAGAAGATAGGATGGGGCCGTGCCTGCCTTTTCGATGCGCCAGAAATTGCCCTTGCCGTTCGGGATGGCGACCGCTTCCTGCTCGATCTTTGCGAAAGCTTCCGGATCGGTCTTGCGCATCTCCACGAGAATGTCGCTGCCCGTGCAGGTGATATTCTGCTCCGCGGCTTCCGCTTGACCCAGCGACAGCAAGGTCATGAGCAGGATGGCAACGGCGGTGACATGCAGGGCCGCCAGCAGCCAGAGCAGGGCGTCGCCGGTTTTGCCCATCAGGGTGGCGGTGAGATTTTGAGGTTTTATCAGGCTGTGCATCGGTCCAATCCGGTTCTTGTTCGCTTATAGAACGGTGGCTTGGACGTCTGGTTAATGTTTATGGTTAACCATTTCCTGCTTCATGCGCGCGGATGGGCGTTGTCGTAGATTTCCAGCAGTCTCGCGGTATCGACGCCGGTATAGACCTGTGTGGTGGAGAGGCTCGCATGGCCGAGCAGTTCCTGAATGGTGCGCAGATCCCCACCGCCGGCCAGAAGATGGGTGGCGAAGGAATGGCGCAGCGCATGCGGGGTGGCGTTTTCCGGCAGGCCGAAAGCGCCACGCAGCTTCTGCATTTCCCGCTGGATGATGGCGGGTTGCAGCTTGCCGCCGCGCGCGCCAAGGAACATCGGTTCATTCGCCGCCAGAGCATAGGGGCAGAGCTTCCTGTAGGCATCGACTGCTTCCGTGACCACTGCCAGCAACGGCACGATCCGCGTCTTGTTGCCCTTGCCGGTGATACGCAGACTGCGGGTGCCGGGCGGGAAATCGGTGGGCGTGAGACTGAGCGCCTCGGAAATACGCAGGCCGCAGCCATAAAGCAGTGAAAGGACCGCGGCGTTGCGGGCGGCAATCCACGGTTCTTCGTTCAGTTGCGCTTCGGCCGTGGTGATTTTCAGCGCCTGCCGGTCGGTCAGCGGTTTCGGCAGGGATTTTGGTTGTTTTGGTGCGCGCATGGCGGTGGCGCCCGCCGCGTTGACGAGACCTTTTTTCTGCAGGTGGTGCAACAGCGAGCGCAGGCCGGCCAGATGCCGTCCGAGCGACCGCGCGCCGGCCCCCTCCTTGCGCCGGTTGGCCAGGAAGGCGCGAAGATCGACGGGGCGCAGATCGGTTATATCGCTTATGGCGGCTGGCTTGCCATTATAGCCGGTGAGGAATGTCAGGAACTGGCGCGTGTCGCGCTCATAAGCCTCGACGGTATTGTCGGCAAGGCGGCGCTCGCCGGCAAGGGCGACGAGCCAGGACTGGCGCTCGTTCAGGAGATCGGGTTCGGCAAATGTCAGGATTTCGGTCACGCGGCGCTCCATTCCATACCCGAAACTATGCGCTTATGGTCAGTATTTGGTTAAGAGGTAGACTTTGCCGGGCGCGCCCACTACATCCGGGCGGTTTCCTTTTTCCTGTCGCCGGGGCATGGTCGCCACATCATGGCAAAAGATTCGTCCGATCTGTTTGGGGCTCTGTTCGACCCGCCGTCGCCCACGCGCACGGTGCCCGTTCTGGTGCCCATGCCGGCGCCCGGGCCTTACAGCTATGCCGTGCCGGAGGATATGGTGGTCGAGACCGGTTCCGTCGTGCAGGTGCCGCTTGGCCCCCGGCAGGTCTTCGGTGTGGTGTGGGACGATGCTGGTGAGAAGGGCGTCGATCCGAAGAAGCTGCGGCCCATCACCAAGAGTTTCGAGTGCCCGCCGTTGAAGGCGGAGATGCGCCGCTTCGTGGACTGGGTTGCGGCCTATACGCTTTCTCCGCCCGGCCTCGTGGCACGCATGGCGCTGCGCGCGCCCGCCGCCTTCGATCCCGAGCCGATGATCGAGGGGCTGCGGCTGACCGAAGGCAGGCCGGAGCGCCTGACCCCCGCCCGCGAGCGGGTGATGGAATTGGCGGCCGAAGGCCACGGCTGGACGAAAAGCGGGCTTGCCCATGCCGCCGGCGTCTCGACCAGCGTCATCGACGGTCTCGTGAAGCAGGGCGTGTTCGAGACGGTTTTCCTGCCCGCGCCGCCAGTGGTGCCCGAGCCCGACCCTGACTATGTCGAGCCGCGTCTGGAGGGTCCGCAGCGGCAGGCAGCATCGGAGATACTTGAAGATGTGCGCAAGGGCGGTTTTCATGTCTCGCTGATCGACGGCGTCACCGGCTCCGGCAAGACCGAGGTCTATTTCGAGGCGGTGGCCGAAACGCTGAGGCAGGGCAAGCAGGTCCTTATCCTGCTGCCGGAAATCGCCCTGACGGCGGCGTTTCTCGAGCGCTTTCAGGATCGTTTCGGCGCGAAACCGGCGGAATGGCATTCGGATCTGTCGCCGCGCATGCGCGAAAAGGTCTGGCGGCAGGCGGTGACGGGTGAGGTGAAGGTGGTGGCCGGCGCGCGCTCGGCACTTTTCCTCCCCTTCGATAATCTCGGTCTCATCATCGTCGATGAAGAGCATGACCCTGCCTACAAGCAGGAAGATCGCGTCTTTTATAATGCCCGCGACATGGCTGTGGTGAGGGCGCGTATCGCCGAATTCCCTGTCGTGCTGGTCTCGGCCACGCCGTCGGTGGAAAGCCAGGTCAACGGCAGTTCGGGGCGATACAATACCATTCACCTGCATACGCGTTTCGGTGATGCGGCGATGCCGGACCTGCATCTTGTCGATATGCGCCGCCATCCGCCGGAAAGGGGAGGATTTCTCTCACCCGTCCTGCTGCGGGGCATCGGCAAGACGATCGAGAAGGGGGAGCAGTCTCTCCTCTTCCTTAATCGTCGCGGATATGCGCCACTGACGCTTTGCCGGGTCTGCGGCCATCGTTTCCAGTGCCCGCAATGTTCCAGCTGGCTGGTGGAGCACCGTTTCCGCAATCAATTGCAATGCCATCAATGCGGCCATAACGAGCCGACACCCGACCATTGCCCGGAATGCGGAACCTTCGATCATCTGGTGGCCTGCGGGCCGGGGGTGGAGCGCATTGCCGAGGAGGTGGAGAAACATTTTCCCGAGGCCCGCACCATCGTGCTCTCTTCCGATCTCATGGGTGTCAAGCGGCTGCGGCTGGAGCTGGAGGCCATCGTCAAGGGTGAGGCGGATATCGTCATCGGCACGCAGCTCGTTGCCAAGGGGCATAACTTCCCCCTGATGACGCTCGTCGGCATCGTCGATGCCGATCTCGGCCTTGCCAATGGCGATCCGCGCGCGGCGGAGCGAACCTTCCAGCTGCTCTCGCAGGTGACCGGCCGCGCCGGACGAACGGGGTTGAAGAGCCATGGCCTGCTGCAGACCTACCAGCCGCAGCACCCTGTGATGCAGGCGATCGTTTCGGGTGATGCCTCGGCCTTTTACGAAAGGGAGATCGTGGAGCGGGAAAAGGCCGTGCTGCCACCCTTCGGCCGCCTTGCCTCGATCATCGTTTCCGCCGATACGCGCGGGGAAGCGGAAACCCATGCGCGTGGTTTAAGGGCCGCAGCCCCGCAGGTCACCGGCATCATGCTGCTCGGCCCGGCGGAAGCGCCGCTCGCGCTCATCCGCGGCCGCCACCGTTTTCGTCTCCTGGTGCACGGGCGGCGCAATTCCGACATGCAGTCTTTTCTCCGTACATTGCTGGCCAATGGTCCGAAGGAGCGGGGCAGCGTGCATGTGCAGCTCGATATCGATCCGCAAAGTTTCCTTTGAACTTTGCCAAAGAGGGCGTTTTCCCGTTGTCATGACCGTGTCATAACGCGAGCGAACAACACAATGATTTGGGGAACGAGATGGAGTTTTATTTTCCGGCCGAGTTTGGCGAGCAACTGGCCTTCGGTGCAGCGGTCGTATCGGCGGTCATCGGCCTGTTTTTCATGTTTGCACCGGGGCTGACGCTTCGTGCCTTCGGTCTGCAGCCGGCCGGTGAGCGCAGGGATGGTTACGCGCTCGTGCGCTCGTCGCTTGCCGGGTTTTATCTCGGCCTCGGTGCCGCCGCCCTGCTTCTCGCCCAGCCGATGGTCTATCTCGCCTTTGGTGCCGCATTCGGCCTCAGCGTCTTCGGCGGCATTCTCTCCATATTGTCGGACGGTGGCGCAACCATGCGGAATTTCTTACTTCTGGTTGTACACTTTCTGCTGTCCGCACTTGCGTTGAGCTACGTCTTCGGGCTGGTCTGAGGCGGGCTTTTTGGCTTTTGTGCCGCACATGCGCCGCATCCTGAGCGAAATCGGAAAATTTAAACGCATTCCCCCTTGCCCAAACGGCGCTTTCCGCTATTACGCGTGTTGCGAGTCCCGGCGTCCTATGCTAGACGGACCGCGAAATTGGGAAAAGGCAGGGGGGAATTCCGGTCTTTTTCGGGGAAATTGAAACGATTTCAAGAATTTGATGCGGTGGAGCCCCATCGCTGATGGTCTTGGACGATTAGCAGGGAAAAAGTGCCCGTGGCAGAGACCTCCCAGGGAACATCCGGTGTAGCGGAAAGGTATGCGTCGTCGCTTTTCGAGCTTGCTTTGGAAGCGGGTACGGTCGAAGCGGTTCAGGCCGAACTGGACAAGTTTGGCGCACTTCTCGACGAAAGCGACGATTTGAAGCGTCTGGTTGCGAGCCCGGTGTTTTCCGCCGAGGATCAGTTCAAGGCAATCACCGCGATCTGCGAAAAGGCCGGCATCGGCGGTCTCGCACTCAATTTCCTCAAGGTTGTTGCGAATAACCGCCGTCTCTTTGCCGTTCCCGGCATGATCCGCGCCTACCGCACCATTGCCGCCGCCCACCGCGGCGAAATCACCGCCGAGGTCACCTCGGCACATGCGCTCGACGAGGCGCAGGAAACTGAACTGAAGGCGGCGCTGAAGAGCGTTACTGGCAAGGATGTGGCGGTTTCCGTTACCGTCGATCCCTCGATCCTCGGTGGCCTGATCGTCAAGGTCGGCTCCCGCCAGATCGATACGTCTCTTCGCACCAAACTTTCCACCCTTAAGCTTGCACTGAAAGAGGTTGGCTGATGGATATCCGCGCCGCGGAAATTTCCGCAATTCTGAAAGATCAAATCAAAAATTTCGGCAACGAGGCGGAAGTCTCGGAAGTCGGTCAGGTGCTTTCCGTCGGTGACGGTATCGCCCGCGTCTATGGCCTTGACAATGTTCAGGCCGGCGAAATGGTCGAGTTCCCGGGCGGCATCCGTGGCATGGCGCTCAACCTCGAAGCCGACAACGTCGGTGTGGTTATCTTCGGTTCGGACCGTGACATCAAGGAAGGCGACACCGTAAAGCGGACTGGCGCTATCGTTGACGTTCCCGTTGGTCCGGAACTGCTCGGCCGCGTCGTTGACGCGCTCGGCAACCCGATCGACGGTAAGGGCCCGATCAATGCCGCCAAGCGTTCGCGCGTTGACGTCAAGGCTCCCGGCATCATTCCGCGCAAGTCGGTTCATGAGCCGATGTCGACCGGCCTCAAGGCCATCGATGCCCTCATCCCGGTTGGCCGCGGCCAGCGCGAGCTCGTCATCGGCGACCGCCAGACCGGCAAGACCGCGATCATTCTCGACACGATCCTGAACCAGAAGGCCATTCACGACAATGGTCCCGACGGCGACAAGCTTTATTGCGTCTACGTCGCTATCGGTCAGAAGCGTTCGACCGTTGCCCAGTTCGTGAAGGTTCTCGAAGAGCGCGGCGCGCTGCAGTATTCGATCATCGTTGCTGCAACCGCCTCCGATCCGGCTCCGATGCAGTATCTGGCACCGTTTGCCGGCTGCGCCATGGGCGAATACTTCCGTGACAACGGCAAGCACGCTCTCATCGGCTACGACGACCTTTCCAAGCAGGCCGTTGCCTATCGTCAGATGTCGCTTCTGCTGCGCCGTCCTCCGGGCCGTGAAGCTTATCCGGGCGACGTTTTCTACCTGCATTCCCGTCTTCTCGAGCGCGCTGCAAAGCTCTCCGACGAAATGGGCGCCGGTTCGCTGACGGCTCTGCCGGTCATCGAAACCCAGGGTAACGACGTTTCGGCCTTCATTCCGACCAACGTGATCTCGATCACAGACGGCCAGATCTTCCTTGAAACCGACCTGTTCTATCAGGGTATCCGCCCGGCTGTTAACGTCGGTCTGTCGGTTTCGCGCGTTGGCTCTGCCGCCCAGATCAAGGCGATGAAGCAGGTTGCCGGCTCGATCAAGGGTGAACTCGCCCAGTATCGCGAGATGGCCGCTTTTGCCCAGTTCGGCTCGGACCTTGACGCTTCCACGCAGCGCCTGCTGAACCGCGGTGCACGCCTGACCGAGCTTCTGAAGCAGCCGCAGTTCTCTCCGCTCAAGACGGAAGAGCAGGTTGCGGTGATCTTCGCCGGTGTCAACGGTTACCTCGACAAGGTTCCGGTCGCACAGGTCGGCAAGTTCGAGCAGGGCCTGCTCTCCTACCTCCGGTCGGAAGGCAAGGCGATCCTCGACACCATCCGCACGGAAAAGGCTATCAGCGACGATACCAAGGGCAAGCTCAAGGGCGCTCTTGATAGCTTCGCCAAGTCTTTTTCGTAATCAGGGCTCTTTTACTCGGACGGATAACGGATGCCTTCACTAAAGGATCTGAAAAACCGCATTGCCTCCGTAAAGGCGACGCAGAAGATTACCAAGGCGATGAAAATGGTCGCCGCGGCGAAGCTTCGGCGCGCCCAGGAAGCTGCGGAGGCCGCCCGGCCTTATTCTCAGCGCATGAGCGCCGTTCTTGCCAACATCGCCACGGCGGTCGAGGCGGACGTTGCTCCGGCGCTGATGACCGGCACCGGCAAGGACGACGTGCACCTGCTCGTCGTCTGCACGGCTGAACGTGGTCTTTGCGGCGGTTTCAACTCGCAGATTTCCCGTTTTGCCCGCGATCACGCCCGCAAGCTGATTTCGGAAGGCAAGACGGTCAAGATCATCACGGTTGGCAAGAAGGGTTACGACAGCCTTCGCCGCGAATTTGCAGCCAACATCATCGAGCGCGTCGAACTGCGCGAAGTGAAGAAGGTCGGTTTTGAAAACGCCGACCAGATCGCCAAGAAGGTGATCTCGCTCTTCAACGCGGGTGAGTTTGACGTCTGCACGCTGATCTATTCGGAATTCAAGTCCGTCATCAGCCAGATCCCGACCGGCCTGCAGCTCATCCCGGCCGCAACGCCCGTTGTGGAAGAGGATGCCGCGACGCAGAACGCCGTCTACGAATATGAGCCCGATGCGGCTTCTATTCTGGAAGACCTTATTCCGCGCAACATTTCGGTTCAGGTTTTCCGGGCTCTGCTCGAAAACGTTGCCGGTGAAATGGGCGCCAAGATGAGCGCGATGGACAATGCAACGCGCAATGCCGGTGAGATGATCAACAAGCTGACGCTTTCCTACAACCGTCAGCGTCAGGCTCAGATCACCAAGGAACTCATTGAAATCATTTCGGGCGCGGAAGCGCTCTGAGGTAAGGAAAGAGGGTAAGGATAATGGCTAAGGCAGCTACCCCCAAGAAAACCGCAGCGGTGAACGGCGCGGGCAAGGTTACCCAGGTTATCGGCGCTGTTGTCGACGTGGCGTTCGAAGGCGAACTGCCTCCGATCCTGAACGCGCTCGAAACCGAGAACAATGGCAACCGCCTGGTTCTGGAAGTCGCGCAGCATCTCGGTGAGAACGTCGTTCGCACGATCGCCATGGACTCGACCGAAGGTCTGGTCCGCGGTCAGGCCGTCACCAACACCGGCGCGCCAATCGAAGTTCCGGTCGGTCCGGAAACGCTCGGTCGCATCATGAACGTCATCGGTGAACCGGTTGACGAAGCCGGTCCGATCACCACGGCCAAGAAGCGCGCCATCCACCAGGATGCACCTTCTTACGTCGAGCAGTCGACCGAAGCGCAGATCCTCGTCACCGGCATCAAGGTCGTCGACCTTCTGGCTCCTTACGCCAAGGGCGGCAAGATCGGCCTGTTCGGCGGCGCCGGCGTTGGCAAGACCGTTCTCATCATGGAACTGATCAACAACGTCGCCAAGGCGCATGGTGGTTACTCGGTATTCGCCGGCGTGGGTGAACGTACCCGCGAAGGTAACGACCTCTATCACGAAATGATCGAGTCGAACGTCAACAAGCTCGGTGGTGGCGAAGGCTCCAAGGCCGCGCTGGTTTACGGCCAGATGAACGAACCGCCGGGTGCCCGCGCCCGCGTCGCTCTGACCGGTCTGACGATCGCTGAAAACTTCCGTGACGAAGGTCAGGACGTTCTGTTCTTCGTGGACAACATCTTCCGCTTCACGCAGGCTGGTTCGGAAGTGTCGGCTCTGCTCGGCCGTATTCCTTCGGCCGTGGGCTATCAGCCGACGCTCGCAACCGACATGGGCCAGATGCAGGAACGTATCACCACCACGACCAAGGGTTCGATCACCTCGGTTCAGGCCATTTACGTTCCCGCCGACGACTTGACCGACCCGGCTCCGGCCACCTCGTTCGCACACCTTGATGCAACGACGGTTCTGTCGCGTTCGATCGCCGAAAAGGGTATTTACCCGGCTGTTGACCCGCTCGACTCCACGTCGCGTATGCTTGACCCGATGATCGTCGGCGAAGAGCACTACGAAGTGGCTCGTAAGGTTCAGTCGACCCTGCAGCGTTACAAGGCTCTCCAGGACATCATCGCCATCCTCGGCATGGATGAACTGTCTGAAGAAGACAAGCTGACGGTTGCACGCGCCCGCAAGATCGAGCGCTTCCTGTCGCAGCCGTTCTTCGTTGCCGAAGTCTTCACCGGTTCGCCGGGCAAGCTCGTTGCTCTCGAAGACACGATCAAGGGCTTCAAGGGCCTGGTCAACGGCGAATACGACAGCCTGCCGGAAGCTGCTTTCTACATGGTCGGTTCGATGGAAGAAGCCATCGAAAAGGCGAAGAAGCTGGCTGCCGAGGCTGCCTGATTATGAATTGGCGGGCGCGTGGTTTTACCGCGCGCCTTCCAACCAATGACGGCGAAACCAGAACGGCTTTCGCCTACGGTGTAAAAGACAAGTCCGTGACGCCCGCGTAATTGAAAAGAAGTGAATAGCCATGGCTGACAGTTTCAAATTCGATCTCGTTTCCCCGGAGCGTCTGCTCGTTTCCGAAACGGTTACGGAAGTCGTCATCCCGGCTACGCTGGGTGAAATGACCGTTCTGGCCAATCACGCGCCGACGATGACCACGATCAAGCCGGGTCTGGTAACGGTGAAATTCGCTTCCGGCGAGACCCATAAATATGTGGTTTTCGGCGGTTTTGCCGATATTCTTCCGACCGGCTGCACGCTTCTCGCCGAATCCGCGATTTCGGCCGATGATATGTCTCCCGACACGCTGCAGAAGCGTATCGATGCGGCCAAGGCCGAAATCGAAGAGGGCAATCATCACCACGAACATCTGACCAAGCTTGAAAAGCACCTCTATGAGCTGACGAACCTGCATGAGGTTCTCGTCGCTGCTTGAAAGCACCGGGCGGGTTCGAAAGAATGACTGCCCACAAAAAACTTAAAACAGAAAGCGGCCGTTTCGGTCGCTTTTTTGTTTTTGGCGCTGCCTGTCCTCACATGTGTGAAACACACCAGCCGCCACGTGGCTGCATGTCAACTGGCCCAGTCGGTCCGAGCGTCGCGACTCATGTCGGCAAACGGAGCAAGGACGACGACGTAGAGCGCGGCCAACAGTCCCGCTTTAGCGAAGCATGCTTGGGGAAACCGATTCCGCTTCTCGGCGCTATAGGCTAGATGTGATGTCGGAAAGAAACGCTGCCTTTCGATCGCAAGCGAAGCAAGGCGTTTTTTCATCATGGAGGAATGATCGCCGTGTCGACAAAGGCAAGTTACCGAAGGGTCGCAAGAACCGCTCTGCGGGAAGGGGGAGTAACCGAGGGCGAGCGGGCGGTGCCTGAGGAGGTGCCGGTTGCCTTTTCTTATGGTGGCAGCACCCATGCCGTGATGATGGCCAGTCCAGCCGATCTGGTCGATTTCGCGGTGGGGTTCAGCCTTACTGAGGGTATCATATCGGTGAAGGCGGACATCCGCGCCATCGAAGTGGTGGAGGCCGGGCAGGGCTACGATGTTCAGGTGGATTTGCAGGATACCAATGCCGATGCCCTGCGGGCAAGACGGCGGCATATGGCCGGCCCGGTCGGTTGCGGTCTTTGCGGTATCGAATCCATAGAGCAAGCGGTTCGTGTGGTGCCGGATTTGAACGACGTCAAAATCTCAGTCGGCGGTCATGACATCGTTGCCGCGATGAAAGCGCTGAACGAGGCGCAGAGTCTCAATCGCGAGACGCGGGCTGTTCACGGCGCGGGTTTCTACGATGCGCGGAAGGGGCTGCTTGCGGCGCGAGAGGATGTCGGTCGCCATAATGCGCTGGACAAGCTGGCGGGTGCGGTCATCAATGCGGAACTGCCTTCCCATGCGGGCATTGTGGCCGTCACCAGCCGCCTGTCGGTGGAGATGGTCCAGAAGACGGCCATTCTCGGCAGCCCCATTCTGGCGGCGATCTCGGCGCCCACGGCTCTCGCCATCGAAACGGCGGAGAAGGCGGGAGTCACCCTTGTCGCGCTGGTGCGGGGTGAGGAGTTTGAAATCTTCACCCGCGCGGAGCGCATCATTCTATAGCGCATTGCCGGGAAGGTCGGACCTCTGTTTTCCGTCCGGAAGTGAAATGTGTCAGAGCGTTATCGCGTTTGGAAAAAGCGAAAACGCTCTGGTGGTGTGGCCGCCGTTTTTCCGGCGGCCTCCGGTTTCAGATGCGGCCTAAAATTCCGCCCATTCGGCTGCAGCATTTCCGTGAGATCTCGGCGTGGCATATCGTGGCTGCTGCACCGGCAGTCTGGTCACGACCGCTGGCTTTTTGTCAGCCGGCCGGGTAGGGGATACAGAAGCCTCGTGTGATATTCTGAACTGCCGCAGCAATTCATGCAGGTTCTCCGCTTCATTGGCGAGACCATGGCTGGCGGCGGTGGTTTCTTCCACCATGGCGGCGTTTTTCTGGGTCGCCTGGTCCATGACGTTGACGGCCTGATTGATTTCCCGGAGCCCGTTCGCCTGTTCGCGCGATGCCTCGACGATGGCCGAGACATTGGCGTCGATTTCGCCCATCTGGGACTGAATATCCTTAAGGGCGCCACCGGTTCTGCCGACAAGGTCGACACCATTGGCGACCTGTTCGCGGGATGTGTTGATGAGGGACTTGATTTCCTTGGCCGCGACGGCGGACCGCTGCGCGAGTTCCCGCACCTCCTGTGCCACGACGGCGAAGCCCTTGCCGGCCTCCCCGGCGCGGGCGGCTTCGACGCCCGCATTCAGCGCCAGAAGATTGGTCTGGAAGGCGATGTCGTCGATGACGCCGATAATGTTGGTGATTTCTCCAGAGGATCGGGAAATCGCATCCATGGCGGAAATCGCCTGCTGAACGATGTCGCCGGAGTGTTCGGCATGTTCCCGCGTCCGCAGCACCAGCTTCCCGGCCTCGCCGGCGCGCTGGCTGGCATCGGTAACGGTGGTGGTGATTTCTTCCAGTGCGGCGGCCGTCTCTTCCAGCGAGGCGGCCTGCTGTTCGGTGCGCTGTGAGAGTTGATCGGCGGCTATGCGGATTTCACCCGAGCCGGAAGCGATGGTCGAGGCATTATGGGCGATGGTCTGCATGGTGGCCTGAAGCTTGCCGACCACTTCGTTGAAGTCCTGTCGCAATTTCTCCATGCTCGGCACGAAGCCGGTATCGAGGCGCTGCACGAGATCACCTTCGGCCAGCGCCCGCAGGGCCTCGGCCAGAACGGCGATGGCACTCATGCGGGGTGTCACGTCGGTGGCGAATTTCACCACTTTCACCACCTTGCCAGCCTCGTCCAGCACGGGGTTGTAAGCGGCCTGGATCCATATTTCCTTGCCGTTCTTTCCGTAACGAACAAATTCGTCCGAGATGAATTCACCGGAGGCCAGCCGCCGCCAGAAATTGGCGTAGTCGGATGTCGCCGCATAGGCGGGATCGCAGAACATGCGATGATGCCTGCCCTCGATTTCCTTGAGGTCGTAATTTACTGCGGCGCAGAAATTCGGATTGGCGGTGATGATCGTGCCGTCAGGAGAAAATTCGATGGTGGCCTGCGAGCGGGAGAGTGCCTCCAGCTTGCCGGCGTCTTCCACCGCTCTGATTTTCTTGGCGGTGATATCGGTGGCGATCTTGATCACCTTATAGGGTTTTCCCGAACGGAAGACGGGATTGTAGGAGGCCTCGATCCAGATGACCGAGCCGTCTTTGCGGATGCGGCGATATTCCTTGGCCTGGAATTCACCACGGGCAAGAGATTCCCAGAATTCCTGATAGGCGCGCGAGGCGACAAAGTCGCCATCGCAGAAGATGCGGTGGTGCTTGCCGACGATTTCGGCGAGTTCATAACCGAGCGCCGTGCAGAAATTGCGGTTTGCCGTGAGAATATTACCCTTGAGATCGAATTCTATGACCGCCTGCGATCTGGATATCGCATCGAGCATATTTCGGTTATCTGCGCTTTTCCCTAACCCCAGCATTAACGTCCCCCAAATATCGGCCAACGGCGCGGCTTGTCGCACGGAAGGTGCAGTCTGCGCCGTATCATGTTGAACAACGAACAGGTTTGCCACCGAAGGCGGCGTACAGGCACTTGCGACTTTAAAGCCTCCGTCAGCTATCGGGCCCTCATGCGGGTGAATACTATTCGTCGGCTTTTAATATTAGATATTCATAATATTAAAATGTTCTTATTTACATTTGCGGAACAGGCGCAAAATAAAAACCGCCGGGCGGATGCTCCGGCGGTCTGGTTCAGTTCTCGATAGGGGCCGTGAAAAGCCTGCATCAGGATGCAATCGGCGCTTCAGGTTACACGCCTGATTAAGCGGCGAGATCTTCCGCTTCGGTTCCCTTGAACATTTTCGCGAGGTTCAGGAAGCAGATCATGCCATGTTCGTTGGCAATGATGCCTTCGGAATAGGATTTGTCGAAGGAGGCCGAGATTTCCGGAACCGGCTGGACCTGATTTGCCGGGATCGTCAGAATGTCGGACACGCGGTCGACCAGCATGCCGATGACCATGTTGTGCACTTCGGCCACCACGATCGCGCTTCTTTCATTGGCGACGGTGCTCTTCATGCCAAGCTTGTGAGCCAGATCGATGATCGGAATGACCGAACCGCGCAGGTTCATGACGCCGATGACGTCTTTCGGCGCGTGGGGAATGGGCGTGGAAGGCGCCCAGCCGCGAATTTCGCGGATGGTGGTCGTCTTCACGCAGAACTCCTGATCATGCAGGCGGAATGCGATGATTTCGAGCGTCTCACCGCCAAAATTGGTAGAGTTAATCATTGCCATCAGAATTCTTCCCAATGCTCGCTGTGGAGGCCGGCGCAAGTGCACCGACACTTGCATATGCGGATTTGGCGTTCTGCCTGGTGCCTGAACAGCCGGAAACAATATTTCCGTCTTCAATGGAAGATTCGTAACATGAGATGGTTTCGCAAACCTAAATGCGAAGCCGTCTCAATATTCCTTCTCGTAAAATATGCCGGCTGCGCCTTCGCCATTGCCGCCCGCTTCGCCGCGCAGCTTCACGCCACGCCCGACATCGAGGTTGATGATCGCCTTTGCACCGGATTCACCGCTCTGCTGCAGCTCGAGATAGGTTCTTTCATTGAGGTACTTGCCGGCGGAAACGCGGGCCTGCCCTTCGGAATCGGTCGAAATATCGAGATCGTCGACGCCGAGATTGCTTCTGAGCTTGTCGAACAACGAGGTGGAGCGTCCGCCGGCCAGTTGGGCGGCGGCATCGGCCAGCCGCGCGATCTGCAGGGCCGAGAGTTTCGACATGGATTGCCCGAAGATCAGCTGCGCCATAACCTCATCCTGCGGCAGCGCCGGGGCGGAGGAGAAGGCGAAGGTAGGGTCGTTGGCATTGCCGGAAACGGACACGGTGATCGTCGTCGAACCGACCGTCGAGTCCGCCTTCATGTCGAGAACCGGGATGAGGCCGCCGCCGAAGCTGATATTGCCGGTGGTGAAATCAAGGCGGCGGGTCAGGATCTCCAGCCGGCCGCGGCGCATTTCAAAGCCGCCGGAAATGACGGGAACGGCCGCCGTGCCGCGGATCGTCAGATTGCCGGTCAATTCCGCATCAATGCCGCGCCCGCGCACGAAGATGCCGCTCGGCGCATTCACCTGCAAATCGAGATTGATGGGAGATGAGCTGCCGCTGCCGCCCTGGTCGGCCCCGAGTGACTTTGCCTGCGCGCGCACCTTTGGCGGAGCGTTCTTGTGCTTGACGTCGATTTCCGTCAGCGAGGCTGGAAGTTTCTCAGGAATGGTGATGGCGCTTCTGTCCAGCGTCAGGTTGCCGCCCAGCACCGGAGAACCGAGAAGCGGGCCTTTCAGTGTCAGCGTGCCGCTTACCACCGTCGTCACCAGCGTTCCGTCATTATAACCGGCGCGGTCGAGCGTAATCGTAATATCGGCCGGGAAACCCGAACCACCGGCAATGCCGATGTTGCCGGTTCCGGAGATCGTTCCGCCGCCTGCCAGCTTGCCCGTCAACCGGGAGATGACGGCGCGATCGCGATCGAAGGTAACGGTTGCTCCCAGCCCGTTGATCGTCAGGTTCCGGCGCACATCGGTCAGGCGGGTACCATCGGTGGTGATGCTGCCGGTAACGACCGGTGCGGAAGCGCTGCCGGAGATTCTCACATCGATGGCGGCAGTGCCGTCCACATCGAGGCCCTGCGCCGCAGTCTGCGCCGCGACGGCGGAGAAGGGCAGTTTGCCGGTGAAGGCCATGGCAAGCGGGCGATTGCCGGCGATGCCGAGCGAGCCGCCGCCGGAAAGCGACATGCCGCCCTGACCCGTTACATTCGTGTCGATCTGCAGCATGCCGGCGGCAAAGCGGCCGTTCGCCCTGATGCCGAGTGCGGCAAGCCCCGCGGCGCGCGTCTGCGCGACCTCGGCATTGGCCCAGTTCAGATTATACTCGACCGAAGGGTCTGATGCCGCGCCCTTGGCACTGACCGAGCCGGAGATGTTGCCCGCCGCATCCAGCCCGGTGGCGAAGGCATTGGCCAGGCTCGCGGGAAGCGAGCGAATATCGGCCTTGATGTCGAGCGTCGATCCGGCCGTACCGTTGACCTCGACACGCCCGTCACCGGTGATGATGGTCAGATTGGAAATGCGGGCCGTACCATTCTGGATGGCAACGGTGCTTGGCTTTTCAAGGCGAACCGCAATTCCCTTCGGGGCAGCGGAAAAGGCGTCCACCCGCACCGTCATCGGCGATCCGCCAGTGTCGGCACTGCCCTTCACCACCAGCGGCGCATTATCGTACCGACCGTTGACGTCGAACTGGGTCGTCGTACCGGAATGACCAATCGTGGCATTCAGGCCGGAAATCGCGGTCGCGCCGGCATTGACGCTGTCGGCGCTGACCTTGCCATTGATCGCGAGCGCCTGGAGATCGTCAATGGAAATATCGGCGGCCAGCTTCGAGATCACCGTGGTGCCCTGGCGGATGCTGCCGCCATTTGCCTTTATCGTCGCGGCGATCTGGCCATTGGCGTTACTCAGCGCGATATCGCCGGCAATATCGCCATCCGCCTGCTGCGCGGCGAGTGCGGCCAGCAGGGCGAGATCGGGGAAATTGAAGGAGAGATTGCCGGAAGGCAGGAATTGCTGCGAAAATTGCAGCTGCCCGTTCAAAATGTTGCGGCCCACCGCCACATGCAGCTCGGGTATTGCCGTGCCGTTTTCGGTCTGAACCACATTGGCATTGGCGTCGATTTTCTGCCGGTCGAGACTACCGCTGGCCGTCAGCTTCGCCTGCGGCGCAGCCGGGTCGGCCTTGCCCGAGGCATTGATCTTCAGCGCCTCGAGCTTTCGTCCGGCAAGGATCGCGCTTTCGGAACTCAGGGTGACATTAAAGTCGGGTGCAGCAAGTGCACCGCTGGCTTCGATTGCAAAATCGGCAACGCCCTTCGCCTGCGGTGCCAGCTTTTCGAGAGCGGGGAATTTACCCTTGAGGTCGGCGCTCAGCGCATCGTTTTCGAGGCTGACATTACCGGCCGCCTCGATCGTTCCGGATTTGACGACGAGGTTCTCAACGCTGGTGCGTCCGCCGATGGTCAGGTCTATGTCGCCCTGGAGGGCAATGGTCGTGTCGAATTTTTCCGCGAGCGCCGGTGGAAGCGTGGCGGGCAATGCGAAGAGCTGAATGCTCGAAGTCAGGCGGTTGTCGACGAGATCGAAACTGCCTTTCAGCGTGCCACCGACACTGGCGCTTTCCAGCGTTGCGCCGTCAAAGCCGATGGCGGAAGCGGAGAGACTGAGCGGCGCCTTGACGGTGAGGGGTGCGCGCACCAGCCGGTCGATATCCGGGCTGACGAAGGACGATTGCGCCACGGAAAGGACGGTGACGATCGTGCCGCTGCGGTTGGCGATATTGAGATCGGCGCTTTCGGCGGTCAGTTTGACATCCTCAAGCCGGCCCTGCGGCAGGGAGAGACTGCGCAACGATGCGGTCGTGTTGAGATGTGCGGCGTTTGCATCACCCTTGAGGGAAAGATCGAGGCCGTTGATGAGGGCCTGAACCTCGCCATTGTTGAGCGGCCAGCGAAAATCGACAGGCCCCGCCGTACCGATGAGGTTGGCGGCGAGATCGTTCTCACCGTTCGGATCGACGGTGCCCGAGGCGGTCAGCAATAATGTGCCGGTCTCCAGGGTGCTGCTGCCGATTTCAATGCGGCCCTGCGGTGAGAGAGACGCATTTGCATCGAGTTTGGTTTCGCCGGCAAAAAGCTGGCGGAAGGCGGGCGGCAGGAGCAGGTCGGGCTGGCCGCCGCCTGAAATCTCGATACGGCGGGTGCCGTCGTCGCCGAGAAGATGGCGGCCGGTAACGTTGACGACAGGGTTGCCGGCGACATTGCCGCGCAGGCTGCCTGTCCAGTCGGAAAGCGGGCCTTCGCCATTGAGATCTATCGCCACTGCGGGCGTGCCGGGAAGCGAAAGCAACGTGGCAAGAAGCCCGCCTTCGGGTTCCTTCATCTCCGCTTTCAGCTTCAGGACATTTTCGTTGGGAAGGAAGGCGATGTCGGCATTGACCTCCGCATCCGGCGCATTCAGCCGGTGGGCGGTGAGCGACAGCCGCATATCGTCCTGGGCAGCCGTAAGGTTGCCTTCGGCATTCAGATCGAAGGCACGGCCGAGAAGCGATTGCCCGAGGCTGATATCGGGAAAGCTGAAATTGTCGATGGTGATTTCGATCGGCAGCGATGAATTGCCGGCACTCTTCGCCGCCGTTTGCTCGGGGGCAAGCGGTTTGCGTTCGACATCGATCGATCCGGCCGAGATCCGGTCGGCATGGAAGGTGCCGGCAAGCAGCGAGAGCGGCGACCAGTCGACGGCGATCTGGTTCACACGGGCATAGGCCCCCTGCCGGTCTGAAAGGGTAACATTGTCGAGCCGCAGGCGGCCGGTCAAAAGCCCGCTGGGAGGCGAGATTTCGATCGTCTGATCGGGCGTGGAAACGAGCGATGAAATCTGCTTTGCGGCAATTCGGGCGCCCATCGGGGTAAAACCGACGAACAGAACCGCAAGCAACACCAGCACCACGCCGCACAAAGCAGCGTAGCCCAGCCATTTCAGCAATCGAATCAACGTTTTCATCAAGGGTAATCTACACTCTGTTGTAAGGGTGTTCGACTGCGGCGTTTAAAAAGACTGGCCGATGCCAGCATAAATGCCGAAACTGTTGCCGCCATCGTATTTGTCGAGCGGCATGGCGACATCGAGACGCAGAGGCCCGAAGGGCGTGGCGTAACGCAGGCCGATACCGGCGCCAGCCCGGATATCGGAAAAATCGGGGGCCACATCATCCGAAACCACGCCGGCATCGATGAAGGGCACGATGCCGATCGTATCGGTGACCTTGATGCGGGCTTCGATGGAACCGACCACATAGGAGCGGCCACCGGTTGCGTCGCCCGCCGCATTATAGGGCGATATTTCCTGATAGCTGTAGCCGCGTACCGATCCGCCGCCACCGGCATAAAAGCGCCGTGTGGTGGGTATGTCCTGCAGGTCGCTGCCGCCGACGAGCACGCCGCCGGAAAGTTTTCCGGCCATGATCAACCGGTCCTCGGCGCCTAGCCCCTTGTAGCCCGTAATGGAGCCTTCGAAAGAGGAAAAGAAGGTGCCATTCAGCGCTTCATAGCTCGGCTTGGCGGCCAGCGATGCGCGGAAGCCCTCGGTAGGATTGAGCTTGTCGTCGCGTGTATCGCGAACGAATTCCAGCGGGATCGAGGTGGTGAGATATTCATTCCTGCCGAAGGCGTCTTCCGTATCGGCCCATTGCACTTCGAGACCGGCGGCGGCGGTGTCGGTGTCGTTCAGCTCATAACTGAAACCTGCGGTTCCGGTTATGGTCTTGGCCTCATAGGTATCGGGATGTTCGGTCTTGGCAATCAGGCTGGTCTTGAAGGTGGTGCGTGGATTGAACATGCCGGGCTTGGTGAAGGTGATGCCCGCCGAATAATCCATGCCTTCGACGCTCGATGCTTCGGCGATGCGCGAAACCGAGCCTTCGATACGCAGCGATTCCGCCTGCCCGAACAGGTTCCGGTGACCCCAATAGCCCTGGAGGCCGATGCCTTCCGTGGTGGAATATTGCGCGCCGACGCCGAAATAACGGTGTTTGCCTTCGGAGACCTCGATGGTCAGCGGAATCGTGCCGTCGCGGGCGAGTGTCCCCGCCTCCTTGATGGTCAGGCTGGAAAAAACGCCAAGCTGGCGCAGCCGGTCTGCGGCCTTGCGCAGCTTTTCCGGCGAATAGGGCTCGCCGCCATTGAGACGCGAATAACGGCGGATGAAGTCGCCATCGACGGTCTTTTCACCGGTGACGGTGACCGTGCCGAGCGGCGCGACGGGGCCGCCTTCGGCCGCCATGGTGATGTCGACCGTGTTCGTCGCGTGGTTTGCGACTGCTTCGCGCTTTGTCAGCTTGGCAAGCGGGCGGCCTTCCGCCTTCAGATCGTCGATCAGCTTGTTGCCGGCGCGGATGATCGCCAGAGACCCGGCATCTCCGCCAGCCGTCAGACCATATTCTTCAAGGTTGCGGCCGGTCACATCGCCTTCGAGGCGAATGTTGCCGAGCGTGAATTTCGGGCCGGGCGTCACCGTTATGACGACGGGTACGGGCGCACTGTGATCGAAAACCGGATTGGGTGGCAGGTCATCGACGTTCTTTCCGGCCACCGTAACATTGACGATGCCGCCATAACGGGCATTTTCATAAAGCGCCGCGATCATCCTGTCCCTGTCATCTCGCGCCTTTATCAGGAGGCCGAGATCACCGGAGGCGGGCTTGTCCTTGTCCGCCAGGAGCAGCGAGCTGTTCTCCAGGCTGTCTTGCAGGGATTTATCCGCATCGGCAGCATTCAGCGTGACGGCATATTTGACCGGGTTGATAACCTCGACCTCCGGTTCTTCCGAACCCCAGAGGCGCATGCCGAACAGTTTGAAGGCGAAGGCGTCACGGGTAAACGCCGGATACAGGGCGAACGTGAAAGCAACCGCAAGGGCGGTGCCAGCTTTCCGATACGCAATACCTGTCTTCGGGTTAGTTCGTGTTCTTCGCATAAGCTGCTTTATGGTTGAGCATTTATTGTCGCTCTAACCCGTTTCCTGTCCGTTAACATTGCAATTTAATCATAAATAAACGGCTTTGAGGACCCTTCCGCCTGAGTTTTGCCCGCCATAACGCAAAAAGCCCCGGATGACCGGGGCTTCTGTGCAACGGTATGTCGCGCAGCGATTAGCGGCAACGTGCCGTGTAACGCTGACCGTACTGGTCGCGATAATAGCAATAGCCCGGCTCGGAAGCATTGCCGATCAGAGCACCGCCCACGCCGCCGATTGCCGCGCCAACTGCTGCGCCGCGAACGTTACCCGTAATGGCCCCACCAATGACGGCACCGGAAACGGCGCCGATCGAAGCGCCCTTTTCAGTCTGCGTGCAGCTTGCAAGCGACAGGCCGACGAGCGCAAATATGATTGCCTTTTTCATGAAACTCTCTCCAACGTTACAATGAGCTCTTCGGCTCGGTAGGCGTCCCATATTTATCTGCGGCGACTGCTACCTCCGACCGCCACAGATAACTAACAATTCGATGTCGTTTAGGGAAGCCTCCTCTTTCAGGCTTTCCGCCGAGCGTAAATCGATTGCGTCCCAAACAACGGGGCCGGGCGAAAAAGGTTCCAAAATTCCGGGTTTTTTGATGTGAATCAATTTTGTACTTTTCATTGGGTTCTATAAACGGTTTATTGGAATGGTTCAAAACAACGGCGAATTGACGCAGACACGGTTAAAGTGACCCGCAAGGGTTGACGGTCCCCGTATCGAGGCAGAAAACGATCTGGTCAATTCTGGAGCATGGCATGGACTTCGAGGCATTTTTCACGACGGAACTGCAAAGCCTGCATTCTGAGGGACGCTATCGCGTTTTTGCGGATATCGAGCGCCAACAGGGCAATTTTCCCCGCGCGACACGGTACAACGCCAATGGCGAGCGCAAGGATGTAACCGTCTGGTGCTCCAACGACTATCTCGGCATGGGCCAGAACCCAAAAGTCATCGAAGCCATGAAAGCCGCCATCGATCACTGTGGCGCGGGTGCGGGAGGCACCCGGAATATTTCTGGCACCAACCATTATCACGTCCTGCTCGAGCGCGAACTTGCTGACCTTCACGGCAAGGAATCGGCGCTGATCTTCACCTCGGGTTATGTTTCCAACTGGGCAACCCTCGGCACGCTTGGCCAGAAAATTCCGGGCCTCATCATCTTCTCCGATGCGCTCAACCACGCATCGATGATTGAGGGCATCCGTTACGGCCGTTGTGAGCGGGTGATCTGGAAACATAACGACCTCGAAGATCTTGAGGCGAAGCTCAAGGCCGCCGATCCGAATGCGCCGAAGCTCATCGCCTTTGAATCCGTCTATTCGATGGATGGCGACATCGCGCCGATCAAGGAAATCTGCGATCTGGCCGACCGTTACGGCGCCATGACCTATCTCGATGAAGTCCACGCTGTCGGCATGTATGGTCCGCGCGGCGGCGGCATTGCCGAGCGCGAAGGTCTGATGGATCGCCTGACGATCATCGAGGGTACACTTGGCAAGGCCTTCGGCGTGATGGGCGGTTACATTACCGGCTCCACCGCGGTCTGTGATTTCATTCGTTCTTTCGCATCCGGCTTCATCTTCACGACGGCCCTGCCGCCGTCGCTCGCCGCCGGTGCGATCGCCTCGATCCAGCACCTGAAGGCCAGCCCCTTCGAGCGCGCCCGCCATCAGGACCGGGTGCGCAAGCTGCGCGGTCTTCTCGATGCCCGCGGTATTCCGCATATGGACAATCCAAGCCACATCGTGCCGGTCATGGTCGGCGATGCCGCCAAGTGCAAGTGGATTTCGGATATCCTGCTCGACAATCACGGCGTCTACGTACAGCCGATCAACTATCCGACCGTGCCGCGCAAGACCGAGCGCCTGCGCATTACGCCGACACCGCTGCATAGCGATGCGGATATCGAGCATCTGGTCGGTGCGTTGCACCAGCTTTGGTCGCATTGTGCGCTGGCGCGTGCGGTGGCGTGAGGCCGCGGTTCAGATAGAAGAAGTCAGGCCGCGTTTACGCGGCCTTTTCTTTTGTGGCGATGAGTTCCAGCGCATGGCTTCGGGCTTCCTCGTCCGCCGTGAAAACATCGTCCATCGTCTCGGCGGAGCGCCCGTCATGCATGCGGTCCATGACCGTTTCGACGATCTCGGCCATATCGAGAAAACCGATGCCGCCGGCAACGAAGGCGTGAAAGGCAGTCTCCTCGGCGGCATTCAGGGCAGCACCCTGCAAACCGCCACGCTCCAGCGCCATGCGCGCGAGCCGGAGCGCCGGGAACCGGGTTTCATCCGGCGCTTCGAAATCGAGCCGTGCCAGTTTTGCGAAATCCAGCCGCTCGACATTCAGATTACCGCGTTGCGGATAGGTGAGGGCATAAGAAATGGCGGTGCGCATATCGGGGGAGCCGAGCTGGGCGATATAGGAGCCGTCGGTGTAACCCACCATCGAATGGATGATCGACTGCGGGTGGACGATCACCTCCACCTGGTCGGGCCTGAGATCGAAGAGATATTTCGCCTCGATCATTTCCAGCCCCTTGTTGAACATCGAGGCGCTGCCGATCGAGACCTTCAGCCCCATCGACCAGTTGGGATGGGCGCGGGCGATATCCGCCGTGACATTGGACATTTCGTCGCGTGACCAGGTGCGGAACGGCCCGCCGGAGGCCGTCAGCACGATGCGTTCCACGGCCTGTTTGTGTTCGCCCGTCAGGCACTGGAAGATCGCGCTGTGTTCACTGTCGACCGGGATCAGCCGGCCGCCACCCTGCCTGATCGTGCGCAGAAAAACATCGCCTGCCGAAACCAGACATTCCTTGTTGGCAAGTGCAATATCGGCACCGCGCCGGGCGGCCGTCAGTGTGGGCGCGAGGCCGGGGGTTCCCGCAATCGCCGCCATCACCCATCCGGCTTCCATCGAGGCTGCCTCTTCGAGGCCGGATTTGCCCGCAGCAACCTTGATGCCGGTGCCGGCAAGGGCGGATTTCAGCGCTTCGTATTTGTCATCGTCCGCAGTGACCGCGAGTTGCGCGCCAAATTCCCGCGCCTGTTCCGCCAGAAGTGCGATGTTTCCCGCACCGGTCAGAGCCATGATCTCGAACCCGTCGCGGCCGCCCAGCTGACGCACGACGTCCAGCGTATTGGTGCCGATCGAACCCGTCGAACCCAATATGGTCAGCTTGCGTGGCATTTCACTGGCATTCGTCATCTTCAGCTCGTCGGTGGTTTTCGGTTCACATGCCGTTCTCCCGAAACCGCTGCACATCTTCGGGCGACATGCATTAGCCTCTACTCGTGAAAACCAGCCATAACAAGGACAAAGCCCACCTATTGTTTTTGGGGAGGGCAAAGCCATATGCAAGAAAAACGATGAGAGGACGATGATGCGACGTTTCCTGGTTTCCAGCGGGTGGATTTTTGCGGCAAGCCTTGTGCTGGTGCTGGTCTTCATTCCTTTCGACCCGCGCCTTTCCGAAACCGCGCAGGCCCTGCCGGGCAGGGTGGTCTCCTTCAACCGCGCCATTACCGATTTCGGAACGTTCCGCTGGATGCTTTATTCCACCGGCGCGCTCGCTATTCTTGCCTATGTCGGCGCGCGGGTCCTGCAGGCGCGAACCTATGCCGGGCGTTTGAGAACGGCATGGCGGCTTCTCGCCTATTTTTTCCTGACGATCGGAACGGCGAGCATTCTTGTCCATACGCTGAAATTCCTGATCGGACGGGCAAGGCCGGAGCTTCTGCTGGAAATGGGCGCCTACAGCCTCACGCCTTTTACCGGCGATAATCTCTATGAGAGCTTTCCCTCGGGTCATTCGACCGCGGCCGGGGCATTTTTTGGCGTTTTTGCCATGCTGATGCCGCGCTTTCGCTGGGTGTTCCTGCTGTTCGCGCTTATCATCGGTGTTTCGCGCGTCATCGTTGGCGCGCATTATCCAAGCGACGTTGCCGCCGGGCTGTTGCTCGGCCTGTGGACGGCCATGGCCTTCGCCTTTATCTTCGCCCGGTCCGAAATGCTGTTTCGTTTCGATGCGCATGGTTGGCCGCAGCCGAAAAATGCAAACCTGCCGGCGACGGAGATAAGATAGGGACTTTTAACGGGACGGAATGGGGGTAGGCGATGGAAGACGCGAAAGCCGGGCATGAAAAGGACGGCAAGGCTGTTCAGCATATTCGCACCTGCGTTGCTGTGGCCGGTGGTGGGCCGGCGGGCATGATGCTTGGCCTGCTGCTTGCCCGCAGCGGTATCGATGTGGTTGTCGTCGAAAAACACGGGGATTTCCTGCGCGATTTTCGCGGCGATACCATCCATCCTTCCACACTTGAACTGATGGAGCAGCTCGGTTTCATCGACGAGTTCCTGAGCCTTCCGCATACGCGTGCGCCGCGGCTGAACGCGGTTATCGGTGGCGAGCGTGTTACGATTGCGGATTTTTCCCGCCTGCCGGTCCGGCACCGTTTCATCGCCTTCATGCCGCAATGGGATTTTCTCAATTTCATCGTCGGCAAGGCAGGCCAGTATGAAAATTTCCGGCTGCTGATGAACGCTCCGGTGACCGGCCTCCTCGAACAGGACGGGAGGGTGGGCGGTTTCACCGTCGAAACCTCTGACGGCGTCATCGAGATTGCCGCCGAACTGGTGGTCGGTGCGGATGGCCGCAACTCCATCGTCCGCGAGGCGGCGGGGCTCGAGATCCAGCGCTTTGGAATTCCGACCGAGGTGCTCTGGCTGCGCCTTTCGAAACAACCTGAGGATCCGACCGAAACCATGGGGCATGCCGGTTCGCGCCAGGGTTTCGTAATGATCAACCGGGGTGACTACTGGCAGTGCGGTTATGTGGTGCGCAAGGGATTTTTCGCGGACATAAAGCTTGAGGGGCTGGAAGCCTTCCGGGACAGGGTCGCGCAAATCTGCCCTTTCCCGCGCGAAAGGCTCGATGAGATCAAAAGCTGGGACGATGTGCATCTCCTGACCGTTCGTATCGACCGGCTGAAGCGCTGGTGGAAACCCGGCCTGGTCTGCATCGGAGATGCGGCCCATGCCATGTCGCCCGTCGGCGGCGTCGGCGTCAATCTGGCCATTCAGGATGCGGTTGCGGCCGCCAATATACTGGTGCCGGTGCTGGTGTCCGGCCGGGCTATTCGTGACGACGACCTCGCCGCAATCGAAAAGCGGCGGTCCTTCCCGACAAAAGCCACGCAGTCTCTGCAGCGGATGATACGCATCGGTCGCAAGAAAGGGCAGGAGGAAAAATCGGAAAAACCCAAAGGCCCGCCTGCCTTCGTGCGGGCGATCATTCGGTTTCCGCTTCTTTCCCACCTGACGGGCCGGCTGGTTGGGCTCGGTTTCCGGCGGGAAAAGATCGAAACGTTGTGAGGCCGGTCAGGACTATCCGGCGATCTCCTGCGCATATTTCAGTCCGATAACGGCCGATCCGATCAGCCCGGGCTCGATGCGGCAGATCGCGGGCACGACCAGCGGGCGGTCGAAACGTCTGAGAATGCGGGCCCTGACCGCTTCATCCAACGCGGCAAGAAGCTCCTTTGAGTTCGAAAGGCCACCGCCAACCGGAACGATGGTCGCGCCGGTGACATTGATCACCATCGCCAGCGGCGAGGCGAGAATATCGATGAGAACATCGATGGTTCTGGCGGCTTTTGCATCGCCTGCCTGCCAGGCGGCGATAATGTCCTCGCTGGTCATCTCCTGCCGGTGAAGATGCGCGTGCAGCTTTTCCATGCCGCGGGCGCTGCCGATGGCATCGACGCAGCCGGTGAGGCCACAGCCGCATTCGAAGCGGGGCAGCGAGACCGGCGGATTGCCGGCCAGTGTCGCGGCCACCGGACCATGGCCCCATTCGCCGGCGAAACCGCCATGGCTGTTGATGAGCTTGCCATCGATCACCAGGCCGCCGCCGACACCCGTTCCAAGGATGACGCCAAAAACCACGCGGTGGCCCTGACCCGAGCCGATTTCCGATTCGGCGATCACGAAACAATCCGCGTCGTTCGACACGATGACGGGAAGGTTGAGGGCTTTTTCCAGCTCGTCCTTCAGGACCCGGCCATGGATGCTCGGAATATTGGCAACGGTAGCCTTGCCGGTGTCGGGATCGATGACACCGGCAATTGACAACGATACGCAGCCGGGCGTGCCGCCGCTCGCATCGATGACGGATTTGAGGCCGGCGGCGAAGTCTTCGAAACTGGTTTTCGGCGTTGGTATGCGCGGCACGGGGCGAATATCGTCCGGGGCATGGGCAACCGCGCCCTTGATGGTCGTTCCGCCAATATCGAAACAAACGATCATGGTTCACACTCCGGAATGCGCGGCATCGTAGATTTTTTCCCCGCCAATCCAGGTCGAATGCATCTGGACATCGGGTGTCAGCACAACGAAATCGGCATCGAAACCGGGCAGGAGTTTTCCCTTATCCGACGCGCCGATGGCCTGCGCAGGATAGGCGGATGCCATTCTCAAAGCTTCTTCCAGCGGCGTATCCAGCTTCTCATGCATGAAGCGGACGCAGGAGAGCATGTCTATATCCGCCCCCGCCAGCGTGCCGTCTTCAAGCGTCAGCCGCCCGCCATTGCGATAGACGCGCCTGCCGTTCAGTTCGAAACCATCATCATCCGTGCCGATGGTCGACATGGCGTCGGTGACGAGGAAAATCCGGCCGGGGCCATTCTTGGCGCGTAGCGCAATGCCGATGGCAGCGGGATCGACATGGAAACCGTCGGCGATCAGCCCGCAATCCAGTCCGCCGTTCGAGAGGGCTGCGCCCACCAGACCCGGTTCGCGATGGCCGAGTGGGCTCATGGCGTTGAAAAGATGTGTCACCATGGAAGCGCCGGCCTCGGCATAGGCCGTCGCAACACCAAGGCCGGTATCGGTATGGCCGAGGCTGACGGTGATGCCGGCTTTTCTGAGGGCAGAGACCTGCCCCTCGGTCACGTTCTCAGGGGCAATGGTCGTCATCACGAAGGCAAGCTCCGCCTTGCAGCCGGTCAGAATGGCAAGATCGGCCGTCTCCATCTTGCGGATCAGCGCCGGATCATGTGTGCCCTTGCGTGCGACGGAAAGATGCGGCCCTTCGAAATGCAGGCCCAGAAAGCCCGGCACCTGCTTCTTGCCGGCGGCAATACCCGCCTGCGCCGCTTCTGCCGTCACATCCGGCCGGTCTGTGATGAGCGTGACCATCAGCGCTGTCGTGCCGAACCTGGCGTGGGCCGAGCAGATGCGGGCAATGCCATCGACATCGGGCTGGTTGTTGAACATCACCCCGCCGCCGCCATTGACCTGAAGATCGATGAAGCCCGGCGCGATCAGCAGTCCCTTCACATCGATCGTTTCGGCCTCGGCTGGCACGCCGTCCGAGATGGCGGTGACATGCCCGCCGCCGGTCAGGAGCACCTTGTCATCGTGCCACACGGCACCGTCGAAAATGCGGGCGCCGACAAATGCCTTGATGCCGCTCATTGGGTTTCCGTTACCTTCTTCAATGCCACGGGTGCATCCGGGTTGAAGCCGCGTGCTCGGGACAATTGTTCGATGAAGCTGTAAAACGGTGCAATCAGCAGCAATGCGTCGGTCAGCGGGTGGTTGGTCTCCACGAAAGGCAGGGGCTTGGCCGGGCTGCCCTTTGTGGAGGTAACGAAAACGCTTGCACCTTTATTGGCAAGACCTGCGGCGATATCCGTGACGGAGGTCTCGGCACGGTCGCGGGCGGCAAAGGCGATGACGGGGAATTGCGGCGCGACCAGCGAGACCGGGCCGTGCATGACTTCCGCCGAGGAATAGGCTTCCGCATGTAGCTCGCAGGTTTCCTTGCATTTCAGCGCGGCTTCCGCGGCAATGGCAAGGGCAGGGCCGCGGCCCAGCATGTAAAGCGATTCTTCGCCCTTCACCGCCTCGTCGATATGGCTCCAATCAAGCGCGATGGCCTTGGCGAAATTCTGCGGCAGGGCGCTGACGGCCTTGGCAAGCAGGCTGTCCTCGGTCCATTCGGCAAGGATCGCCAGACCCGCAACGATGGAATTGACGAAGGATTTGGTTGCTGCCACGGCTTTTTCCGGTCCTGCCTGAATATTGATGGCATGATCGGCCGCCTCACCCAGGGGAGAAGGCAGGGTGTTGACGAGCGAGAAGGTGAGCGCGCCGCCCTTGCGGGCACTTTGTGCGAGCGCGACGATATCCGGGCTCTTGCCGGATTGCGAGACGGCGAAGGCCGCTGCCCGTTCAAGCCGCAGTTTCGTCTGGTAGATGGAGGCGAGCGAGGGGCCGAGCGAGGCGACCGGCAGACCGGTCTGCAATTCGATCGCATATTTCAGGAAATGTGCGGCGTGATCGGAGGAGCCGCGGGCAATGGTGACGACGACCGCAGGGTCACGGGTCTTCAGCTTGCTGCCGGCCTCCAGGAAGTCGGTCTTGGCATTGTCCAGCAGGCGGGCGACAGCATCGGGAATCTCATCGATTTCCTGGCGCATCAGGGTTGTCATTGTTTCGTGTCCTTGGTCAATGTTTCACTCTGGACCCATCGTCAGTTCGGCGACGAGGTCATAGGCATCACTGCGGTAAAGCGCGCGGGATATTTCCATGAGGCGCCCGCTTTCCAGATAGGCCATGCGCTGAACGGAAAGCGCTGCCGAGCCGAGCGGAACCCCAAGCAGCAGGGTTTCCTCATCGGTGAGATTGCGGGCCGAGATGCGCTGAATGGCGCGCACGGGGCGGATACCGTTTTTCTCAAGCTCCAGATAAAGCGAGTTTTCGACGAGCTGCGGATCGGGTAGAATATCGCCCGGCAGGCTGGTGACTTCCAGTGCGATCGGTTGGTCATTGGCAAGACGCAGGCGCGTGAGCCGCGCCACCATGGCGGATTGGGAAAGGCCGAGTGCCATCATCTCATCGCCGGTGGGGTGGAACAGGCCCCTGTCCAGCCAGCGTGTGCTCGCTGTCATGCCGCGCCGGCGCATGTCCTCGGTAAAGGAGGTGAGCTTGGTCAGTGGCTGCTGCATGCGGGTGATGGGCTTGACGACAAAGGTGCCCGAACCATGCCGGCGAACGAGAAGGCCGTCGCGAACGAGATCATCCACCGCCTTGCGCACGGTGACGCGGCTGACACAGGCGCTTTCAGCAATATCGCGCTCCGGCGGCAGGGCGTCACCATGCTTCAGGCGGCCGCCATTGATGGCGTCTTCGATCGTCTGGCGCAATTTCAGGTAAAGCGGGCCGCCGCCTGATTGCAGGTCCTCCAGATTAAGCGCTGCCCCGTTCATCCATAACCTCTGTCACAATCCGATATGGCTGCTTCTGGCTATACCACAGAAGATGCGATCGGCAATACCAAAATAGAACCATTCGCGAACTTGTATGATTAATCGGAGCATTTTTCGTTCTAATGCCTCAAATTAAGGCCTCGTGATCGAAATTTCCGCATTAACCAAAAAAATTTTCCCATCGCCGTAATTGCTCTAGACGATTGGCATTTTTTTGGTATTGTTTTGGCATCGGTTGCCGGTGAATAGCTGTTGCGCGTCCCACTGGCCTGGAAGAATCGGTTTCTTATCCGCGACTTGCCAGAGTAAATCGAATTTTGCTTGACCGTTGTGAAAACTAATTTCATCATGGTTGGAAATTATCGCAGATAACTGAATGACCAACGTAGAAATGGTTGCTTCTGCGAAAATTATTTACGAATAAGCAGGGAACAAAGTTCATGAAGGTGGGAATTATCGGACTCGGATTCCGTCTCGGTTATCTGGGCTACGTTTTTCACGAGATCGACAAGGATTTCGAGATCGTCGGTTATGTCGATCCTCATCCGGCTGGTCTGCCGGGTTTGCAGGAAAAAGGCATTTCGGCCGGCAAGGCCTATGATAGTCCGGAAGCGCTGATCGCCGGCGAAAAATTCGACCTCCTGATGATCGGCTCTCCGAACCACATGCATCTGGAGCATATCCGCATCGGCCTTGAGGCCGGCTGCACCATCTTCTCGGAAAAACCCATTGTCGTCAGCATCGAAGAAAGCCTCGAGCTCGCCCGGCTGCTCAACAAGCATGGTCACGAGCGGCTGCTCGTTGGTCTGGTTTTGCGTTATTCGCCGCTTTACCGCGATCTGCGCGCCGCGCAGGCGGAAGGCAAACTGGGCGATGTCGTTTCCATCGAGGCTTCCGAACATATCCCGCCCTATCATGGCGCATTCTTCATGCGTGACTGGCGGCGGTATGAGAATTATTCCGGCTCCTTCATGCTGGAAAAATGCTGCCACGATCTCGATCTCTATAATGGTGTGGTCGGCGCGCGTCCGCGTTTCGTATCGAGCTTCGGCGGTCGCAAGAGCTTCACGCCGGCAAACGCGCCGCAGAATGATGGCATCAACGACATGGAGGTCTATCACCGCAAGCCGAGCGGCTGGATGGGCTCCGACAAGGTCTTCGACAGCGACGGCGACATCATCGATTACCAGACGGCGATCGTTGAATATGAAAACGGCGCCTCGCTCGCCTTCCATACCAATCTCAACGTTCCCGACGATTTCCGCCGCTTCTGCGTCATCGGCGCCAAGGGCATGGCGGAGGGGGATTTCGTGCGCGGTTTCCTGAACGTGCACAATGCCCGCACCAATGAGAAGACAGTCGCCAAGACCTATTCGGCTGCGACCACGCTCTCGCAGCATTATGGTGCGGATGAGCAGATGGCCGAGGACGTGATCGCCCATATCGTCAAGGGCGCGCCCTTGCCGGTTTCCGCGCTCGACGCGATCGAGGCCGGCATTCTGGCGCTTGCCATGGATGAAGCGCGCCATGGCCGCAAGGTGGTCGATCTCAAACCGGTATGGGAGGAGTACGATCTGGCGCTGCACGGTCAGCCGAAATCCCCCGCCGTGAAAACGGCTTGAGGGGGACTGCGCGATGGATGCAAAACGCAGCGCAGTCATTTTCGCCTGGTTTCTTCTTCTGCCGGCGCTCCTCTACATCACACTGATCGTCGCCTATCCGCTCGTCGATACTTTCATCCTGTCGTTCACCGATGCGTCGCTTAAAAAAGTGACGAATTGGGTTGGTTTCATCAATTACGAGAAGATCTTCAACGCGACTTTTGCCGATGTCATCACGCGGACCTTTATCTGGACGTTCTTTTCCGTCTCGATAAAGATGATCATCGGCACGTTTGGTGCGGTGTTGCTGAATTCCGCCGTGCCCGGCCGTGCCGTGTTTCGTATCCTGACCATGCCGCCATGGATCGTGCCGATGGCTATCGGCATCTTCATGTGGGGCTGGATGTATAATGGCCAGTTCGGCATGATTTCCGGGGTGCTGCAGAATCTCGGCCTGGTGGATGGTCCGGTGGCTTTCCTTGCCTATGGCAGAACGGCCTTCTGGGCGACGATCGTCACCGATGTGTGGATTGGCGTGCCGATGGTGACGCTTTATCTGCTGGCCGCGATCCAGTCCATTCCGCAGGACCTTTACGAAGCGGCATGGACGGACGGCGCCAGCCGTGCCTATCGCTTCCGCCGCATCACGCTGCCGCTGATGCTGCCGGCCATGATCACCATGTCGGTCCTGTCGCTGATTTCGACGTTCAATTCCTTCGATATCATCTGGATCCTCACGCGTGGCGGTCCGAACGGCGAAACCACAACGATGATCATCGACACCTACAAGACGGCGATCGGCGCTTACAAATATGGTGAAGGTGCCGCGCGCGCAGTGCTCATCTGCATCTTCCTGTCGATCTTCACCTTCTTCTATTTCCGCATTACCCGCCGTATCTCGCAGGAGGCCAGCCGATGACCGACAGACATGCGAGGATCAACCGCTACACCTGGTATGAAATGGTCGGAATCTATTGCGGTATCGCCGTGTTCCTGACCTTCGTGCTGGCGCCCTTCGTCGAAGGTTTTCTGGTGTCGCTGAAGCCGCTCAGCCTGCTGTTTTCGTCCCCCTACAGGTTCTGGCCGGAGAATGGCTCCTTCGAGGCCTACCGGACGATGTGGGTGAGCGTGCCGGGTTTTGCGCTTTATATCTTCAATTCGTTCTTCATCGCGGGTTCGATCACCCTGATCGTGCTTGTGCTCGTCATCCCTGCCGCCTACGCCTTCGCGCGCTTCGAGTTCAAGGGAGCCGGCCTGTTGCTGGGAGTATTCCTGGCGGTGAAGATGTTCTCCGGCGCGGTCCTGCTCATTCCGCTGTTTCGTCTGATGCGGTCCATCGGCGTGCTGAACAGCTATTTCGCGATGATCATTCCCGGTGTCGCATTCATCATTCCCACCGGCATCCTGCTTCTCGTGACCTATATGCGTCGTATCCCGCGCGAGCTAGAGGAAGCGGCCTATGTGGATGGGGCGAGCCGTCTCTACACGCTTCGCCGGGTGGTCTTGCCGATCGCAACGCCGGGCATCGCCGTTGTCGCGATCTCCTCCTTCATCGAGGCCTATGCGCAGCAATTCATCTACGCGCTGACCTTCAATTCCAAGACGGAATACATGCCGCTGCCGGTCGGGCTGTTTGCCTATTTCGGTCGGCAGGAAGTCGTCTGGAACGAGCTGATGGCGGCGAGCTTCGTGGGCATCGCGCCGGCGATGATCGCGATCTTCCTGATGCAACGATATCTCGTCGGCGGGCTGACCGCCGGCGCGGTGAAATAAGCAATAACCGGAACGACTACCAAAACGGGAGACTAACTATGGCACTGAAACATTACGGATTGGCGCTCTGCGCTTTCGCATTTGCCGGTTCCACCGCCCTTGGCACGGTGGCGGCACATGCCGCCGACAAGGAGATCAGCTGGATCTATTGCGGCGACAAGATGGACCCCATCCATGAAAAATACATCAAGGAATGGGAAGGCAAGAACGCTGGCTTCAAGGTTGTGCCTGAGGTCGTCGGCTGGGAGCAGTGCCAGGACAAGGCCACGACGCTCGCCGCTGCCGGCACACCGGTCGCCATGGCCTATGTCGGTTCGCGCACGCTGAAGCAGTTCGCGCAGAATGATCTGATCGTTCCGGTGCCGATGACCGAAGACGAAAAGAAGAGCTATTATCCCAACATCGTCGACACGGTCACTTTCGAGGACACACAATGGGGCGTGCCGGTCGCTTTCTCGACCAAGGCGCTTTACTGGAACAAGGACCTGTTCAAGAAGGCCGGCCTCGATCCGGAAGTGCCGCCGAAGACCTGGGCTGAAGAAATCGCCTTTGCCAAGCAGATCAAGGAAAAGACCGGCATTGCCGGTTACGGCCTGCCCGCCAAGACCTTCGACAATACCATGCACCAGTTCATGCATTGGGTTTACACCAATAATGGCAAGGTAATTGACGGCGACAAGATCACCGTCGACAGCCCGCAGGTTGTTGCAGCGCTGAAGGCCTACAAGGACATCACGCCCTATTCCGTCGAAGGCCCGACCGCCTACGAGCAGAACGAAATCCGCGCGATCTTCCTTGATGGCAAGGTCGGCATGATCCAGGCGGGCTCGGGTGCTGCAACCCGTCTGCAGGAAACCAAGATCAACTGGGGCATCGCAACCCTGCCGCTCGGCCCTGAAGCCAAGGGTCCCGGCACGCTGCTCATCACCGACAGCCTTGCGATCTTCAAGGGAACCGGTGTGGAAGAAAAGGCGACCGAATTCGCCAAATTCATCACCTCGCCCGGCCCGCAGGGCGAATATGAGCTGCAGGGCGGCGCTGGCCTCACCCCGCTGCGTCCGTCGGCCAAGGTCGATGAATTTGTCGCCAAGGATCCCTTCTGGAAGCCGCTGATCGACGGTATCGCCTATGGTGGTCCTGAGCCGCTCTTCACCGACTACAAGGGCTTCCAGGACACGATGATCGAGATGGTACAGTCCGTCGTCACCGGCAAGGCAACACCGGAAGACGCCGCGAAGAAGGCTTCCGCCGCTCTCGAGCAGTACAAATAATTCCTCATGAACACGGATGCGGGCGTAAGGCCGCCCGCATCCTCTCAATTTCGCCGCGGGAATGCCTGCGCCCCTTTCTGGCGCTCCGTCCCCGTGTTTTTCAACGGTTCCGATCCGGCGCGGTTTTGTCCCTGTTTCGGAACATCTCTGAACGTGGCCTGATGTCGGCCGCTGACGGGAGAGGCAAGTCTTGGGTCAGCTTTATCTCAACAACGTCCGCAAGAACTATGGACATTTCGAAGTCATCAAGGGCGTTCAGCTCGACATCAAGGATGGCGAGTTCGTCGTTTTTGTCGGCCCTTCGGGATGCGGTAAATCCACATTGCTGCGCATGATTGCCGGCCTTGAGGAGATTTCCGCCGGCGACGTCGTCATTAACGGCGTGAAGGTCAATGAATTACCGCCGGTCAAACGCGGCATTGCCATGGTGTTCCAGTCCTATGCGCTTTATCCGCATATGACGGTTTTTGAAAACATCGCTTTTCCCCTCCGTGTCGAGAAGATGGAGGAGGAGAAAATCAAACAGAAGGTCGAGGGTGTCGCGAAAATCCTCCAGCTCGACCAGCGCCTGCAGCAGCGCCCCGGCAATTTGTCCGGCGGCCAGCGCCAGCGCGTGGCGATCGGCCGTGCGATCGTTCGCGAGCCGAAGATATTCCTGTTCGATGAGCCGCTTTCCAACCTGGATGCCGCCCTTCGCGCCGATATGCGCATCGAACTGACCAATCTTCACCGGACGCTGAAGGCGACGATGATCTATGTCACCCACGACCAGGTGGAAGCCATGACCATGGCTGACCGTATCGTGGTGCTGAATGCCGGCGAAATCGCCCAGGTCGGTGCGCCGCTCGAGCTTTATCACAAGCCGGCGAACCTGTTCGTGGCGGGCTTCATCGGCAATCCGAAAATGAATTTCCTGAAGGTCACCTGCAAATCGGTCAGCGCCGAGGGCGTGACGGTGGCCTATGAAGGACAGACGATCACCGTGCCGGTGGAGCCCCGTGCCGGTCTCGAGGGTAAGCAACTGACACTCGGCATTCGTCCGGAACATACCGGTCTCGAAGCGGCCGATCTCAACATCAAGGTCGCGCCGAGCGTGATCGAGCGGCTTGGGGTGAATACCATCGCTTATGGCGTTGCGCCCACGGGTGAGAATTATTGTGCTCTGCTTCCCGGCTCCGCACCCGTTGTCGTGGATGAGCCGATCGTTACCGGCATCAAGGCATCGGATTGCCATCTGTTCGATGAAAGCGGCATCGCGCTGGAGCGTCGCGTCGACCTGTCAGTCCTCAAGCTGATCCAATAAGGGGCAGGAGCCGGGCTATGTATTCTGTCTTTCCATGCCCGGCTTTTCCTGATGAGATCCGTTTTCGGCGTTTTTCGTCCGTCGCCGCGAGGAGAAAAAACAACGCCGGGCTTTCGGCCCGGCGTTCAAGGGTGTCGTGCATGCCCGCTGGATCACGGCATCGGGTTGGGCATGTAGCCGGTAAAGCCGCTGATCTTCCAGCGGCCCTGATGCAGCCGGCAATAATAGAGCGTCTGCCACTTCATGACGTCGAAGCTGCCATCGGCCTTGCGGAGCCCGCCGTCGAACTTCTTGCGCACCAGCGCGGTTTCGCCTTCCACTTCGATCTCTTCCAGCGTGGTGGTGGTGAAAATCGCATGGCGCGGGTCTTCCGCGAATTGCTGGGTCTGGAAATCCTTCGCCTGCCGCAGCCACTCGTCACGATAGGCCTCAAGCGAGGGGAAGGACAGGCGCCAATTGTCCGGGTTCGCATCACGGTTGGCGTTGATGCCGAGGAAACCGTCCTCAACGAAATCATCCGCGACCTTCGACCAGTCGGCCGCAAGGAAAGCGTCGATATCGCGCGTCACCAGCATCTCCCAGATGGAATGGCGGGCGGTGTCGGTTTCGGGAAAGGGGTTTTTGAAGGGATCGCGCATGGCTTGGGTCCGTTGTTGAAATTATTTTCAAGATTTGGAGATTTTTCTGGTGAATATTGTTGGCATATGCTCATCTCTCAATCAACAGAGAAAATAATTTTCAAATCAAAGGTGTCCGTCGTGTCGTCAAGGGGACGAAACATGGTCGATTCATGGGTCTATGCGGTTGACGGGCGCGCTTTATTAGGGTGCATCGGCAACGGGGCCAGGCTTTAAGTTTTGGCGGAACGGAGACCGGTGAGCATGGATATTTTCGCAAGGATACAGGAAGACAAGGGGCAGTTCTCGCAATCGGAACGGCGGATCGCCGATGTTCTGGTTTCGGACTTCGAATTCGCCGTCAATGCGTCGATCATCGAGCTTGCGGCCCGCGCCGAAGTCTCGCCGCCGACGGTGACACGGTTCTGCCGTCGTCTCGGTTGCCAGAGCTTTTCGGATTTCAAGGTCAGCCTTGCCAAGACGGCCTATGTGGGTGTGCGGTATCTCACCTCCGAACCTTCCAGCACCGGCCCTTCGGATGTTGCGGAAGAGGTTTTGGCCAAGGCGCAGGAAGCGCTGTTCCTGCTGCACAAGACGCTCGATCCCGCGATCGCCGATGAAGCGGCAGTCAGGATTGCCAATAGCGGCATGATCTATGCTTTCGGCGCGGGTGGCAACTCCTCGATGATCGCTTCGGAAATCCAGAACCGGCTCTTCCGGCTGGGTTTGCGCGTTTCGACCAGTGCCGATCACAGCATGCAGCTGATGATGACGGCTGCGGCGCGCAGGGAAGACGTGATTATCGGTTCGTCCTTTTCCGGCCGCAACATGGAACTGGTGAAGTGTTTCAGGCTGGCGCGGGAAATGGGGGTCACTACCATCGCGCTTACCCAGAGCGATACGCCGGTTGCTGCCGCAGCTGACATGGTGGTGGCCGTTAATGTGCCCGAAGGGAACAATATCTTCCGGCCGACTTCGTCCCGTTACGCCTATCTGGCCGCGGTCGACATACTGGCGACGCTTGCCGCCTACCACCAGCGGCAGAGATCGATGGTGACGTTGCGCCACATCAAACAGCAGCTCGTGGAGCATCGCGATCCGGATGATAAGCAATTGCTCGGTGACTGAGGGCGAGGAAACAATACAGGCAGTTTTGCCTGAGACCCCTGCGGTGGGTCGGAAAGCTTCAAGGGAGTTGTAAAGGTGATGAAGGACAGGAAAGACCAGCTCGCCATCGTAACCGGTGCGGCAGGGGATATTGGCCGGGCGATTGCTGCGGCACTTTCTGAAAGCCATGCGAAGGTGGTGTTGGTCGATATCGATGCCGACGCCCTGTCAGATGCGCTTTCCAGGCTTTCCGGTTCGGGCTTCGTTGCTAAAACCTGTGATGTTACCGATCCGCAGGATCTTGCGCGGCTGGCCGCCGAGGTCGCGGAGCTGGGCGAAGTTGCCACCCTCGTCAATAATGCCGGTGCGGCACGGGCTGTCTGCCTGCACGACACGACCGCTGAGATATGGCGCAAGGACAATGCGCTTAATCTGGAAGCGCCGTTTCTCTGCTTCAGGGCTTTCGAGGAGGCGTTGAAGCGCACCCAGGGCTCCGTGGTCAATATCACCTCCGTTAATGGCATGGCGGTGTTCGGCCATCCGGCCTATAGCGCGGCAAAGGCCGGGCTGATCCATCTGACCAGGCTGATCGCCGTCGAATACGGCAAATTCGGCATCCGCGCCAACGCGGTCGCGCCGGGCACCGTGCGCACGCAGGCATGGGAGGCGCGTGCCGCCACCAATCCCCAGGTCTTCGAGGAAGCCAAGCACTGGTATCCGCTGCAGCGCATCGTCAGACCCGAGGATGTGGCCAACGCGGTTGCCTTTCTGGCCGGCCCGCAGGCCGCCGCCATCAGCGGCGTGTGCCTGCCGGTTGATTGTGGGCTGACGGCGGGGCAGGCGCCGCTGGCCCGGACTTTTTCACAATCCGAACATTACTGACTGAAACCCTCTGACGGGTTCAATGCGCAATAAAGGGGAGCATCATGGCGCTCGCACAGTATCGTCTTGAAAATTCATGGCATCCGCTCGCAGACTCCGCATCCGGCGGCTTCACCTTCACGCTGGTCAATCTATCCCGCGAACCGTTGAAGGATTTTCGCATCGTCTATACGTCGCTGACGCGGACGGTGGACAGGCCAGTGTGCGGCAACGCCATCTATCTGCGCCGCAACGCCAATTTCCATGAATTTGCACCCCCATCCGGTTTCGTGCTGGAACCGGGAAAATCCTGGCGCTTCACCGTCGATGGTCTGCTGAGACCGGCCCGGCATCGCACGGACGGCGCAAAATCCGCCTATGTCAGCCTTGCCGATGGCACACATCGTGCCGTGGATGTGGGTGACCTGATGCTGGATGGGCGCCACAGCGAGCCGGCGCCGGTGCTGCTTCCCGAAGGCAAGCTCGATCTGCCCTTCGCCATTCAGCCCTGGCCGGCCGAAATCGATGCCGAGCCGGGGAAGGGCTTTCCCGTCGTGCTTTTCCCGATGGAAGACGCCAGGGCGGAAGAAGTGCTTGCGGTGGAAACCGTGCTGTCGCTGTTCCGCAGGCTCTTTGCCGTCGGGCATGTGCCTTTCAGCCTTGCACCGGTTCATGAGGGAAAACCGCTGCATTTCAAGCAGCATAGCGGGCTCGAAGCGGAAGGGTATCGCATCACTTTCTCCAACGAAGCCGTTACCGTGGAATATTCGGCCGCTGCCGGCCTGCAATATGGCCTGACGGTTCTGGCGCAGCTGCTGCATGGCGCGCGTATCGATCCGAAGTTCCGTTTCCCGGCCTCCGGCACCATCAGCGATGCGCCGCGTTATAGCTGGCGCGGTTGCCATCTGGATGTTTCGCGGCAATTTTATCCGACTGATGATGTGCTGCGGCTGATCGATATTCTCGCATGGCTGCGCATGAACCGCTTCCATTGGCACCTGACGGATGACGAAGCCTGGCGTCTGGAAATCAAGGCCTATCCGCTGCTGACCACCGTCGGCGCGACGCGTGGTCCGGATGCGCCGCTTCTGCCGCAGCTCGGCAATGGGGCGGAACCGGTTTCCGGCTATTACACGCAGGATGATGTGCGTCTGGTCGTGGCGCATGCGGCGGCGTTGAATGTCGAAATCGTGCCGGAGGTGGATATTCCCGGTCATAGCACGGCGGCTCTTGTTGCCTATCCGGAACTGACGGACGGGCAGGAGGCGCCGGACAGCTATCGCTCGGTGCAGGGGTATCCCAATAACGCGCTCAACCCGGCGATCGAGCCGACCTATGAATTTCTCGGCAAGATATTCGACGAGATGGTGGAGCTGTTCCCGTCGCGGCTGATCCATATCGGCGGCGACGAGGTTGCGGATGGCTCGTGGCTCGCTTCGCCGCTCGCCAAGTCGCTGATGGAGAAAGAGGGGCTGGACGGCACCTTCGGCATCCAGTCCTATTTCATGAAACGCATTCAGGGGATGCTGCATGAGCGCGGACGCCAGCTTGCGGGCTGGGACGAGGTTTCACATGGCGGCGGCGTTGATCCAGCCGGAACATTGCTGATGGCATGGCAGAAGCCGGAAGTCGGACTTGAGCTTGCAAGGCAGGGTTATGATGTGGTGATGACGCCGGGTCAGGCTTATTATCTCGACATGGTGCAGGACGAAGCCTGGCAGGAGCCCGGCGCAAGCTGGGCCGGCACGGTTCCGCCGTCGCACACCTATGCTTATGAAGCTGTCGGTGACTTTCCAGAAGAATTGAAGGAGCGGATGAAGGGCGTGCAGGCCTGCATCTGGTCTGAACATTTCCTCAACCGCGCCTATTTCAACCATCTGGTTTTCCCAAGGCTGCCGGCCATTGCCGAAGCGGCATGGACGCCAAAAGCGCAGAAGGACTGGCTGCGTTTTTCCGTCATCGTCCCCTTGAACCCGGTTTATTGAGGGGAAGGCGAGATGCGTATTGCCGTAGGTGGAATCCATACCGAATGCAGCACCTATTCTCCTGTTCTGATGGGGCAGGAGGATTTTCGCGTCTTTCGCGACGCGGAACTGCTGGAAGCCGAGTATTTCAATTTTCTCGGCGAAGGCGGAGCGAAAGTATTGCCGCTGTTGCACGCCCGCGCCGTGCCGGGCGGCCCGGTGTCGCGTGCGGCCTATGACGCATTCAAGCAGGAATTCCTCGATCGCCTGAAGGCCTCGTTGCCGCTGGACGGGCTTTATCTCGCCATGCATGGTGCGATGAATGTCGACGGCATGGATGATGCGGAAGGTGACTGGATTTCCAGTGCCCGCGCCGTGGTCGGGCCGGATGTCGTGGTCTCTGCGAGCTACGACCTGCACGGCAATGTCAGCCAGACCATCATCGATCAGCTGGATATATTTGCCGGCTACCGAACTGCACCGCATATCGATGTGCGTGAGACAATGGTGCGGGCGTGGGCGATGCTGTTGAAGGCCCTTAAGACGGGAGAAAAGCCCGGTGTGGCCTGGGCGAAGATCCCCGTTCTGCTGCCGGGTGAAAAGACCTCTACGGAAGACGAGCCCACCAAAAGCCTCTATGCAGTTCTGCCGGATCACGATGCGCGGCCCGGCATATGGGATGCGAATTTCATGATCGGTTACGTCTGGGCCGATGAACCCCGGGCGACGGCCTGTGCGGTGGTGACGGGAACCGACAAAGCGGCAGCAAAGGCCGTCGCCACAGAGATCGCACAATCCTACTGGAACGCCCGGCAGGATTTTCGTTTCGGGCCTGTGACGGAGCCGCTCGACGCCATCATGGATATTGTGGAAAAGACAACCACCCGACCCATCATCCTTGCCGACTCCGGCGATAACCCGACCGGCGGCGGGGTGGGTGACCGCGCTGATGTTCTTTCGGCGCTGCTTGAGCGTAACTGGCAGGGCGCTCTTCTGGGCGGCATCACCGACCGGCCGGCTGTCGAAGCCTGTTTTGCGGCAGGTGAGGGCGCGCGCCTTTCTCTGAAGATCGGCGGCAGTCTCGATCCGCAAAGCCCGTCCGTCACCGCCGAAGCTCAGGTTCTGAAACTGGACGATCCCGGCGCTGCCGATCAGCGGCAGGCGGTGGTTGTCATCGGTGGCATCACGATCATTCTGGCGGCGCGGCGCAGGCCCTATCACATGATTTCGGATTTCACCCGTCTGGGCTTCGATCCTAAGGAAGTCAGGCTGCTGGTCGTCAAGTCAGGTTATCTTTCGCCGGAACTTGCGCCGATCGCCAATCCCAATCTCATGGCGTTGACGGAAGGGGTTATCAATCAGGATATCGAAAACCTTCCCAATCACCGCCGGTCTGGCGATTTTTATCCATGGAAGCCGGATTTCGACTATACACCCGAACCCATCCTTTCGGCCCGCTGGCGATGACAGCGGTTCGGTAGCTTTTACCCAGCGATCCGGCCTTGCCGGATCATCTCAGGCGAATATCCATGCCGTCGGCTCTTTCCATCGTCATCAACAATCCGTCGATCCGCATCGGGGCGCTCGCCATCCTGTTTTTCGGCTTTTCGAATGCGGCGACCGCACCCTATCAGGCGGTCATCGGCATTCGTGAAATCGGGCTGAGCAACAGCGTCTATTCGCTGCTGATGCTGTTTGCCGCCGTCATCAATGTCAGCGCCAGCGTGCTCATGGGCATCGTTGCCGACCGACTGGGCGAATATCGCAAGCCGATGCTGCTCATCGCGCTCTTCGGCGTCAGCGGCTATCTGCTGGTTTATCTGGTCGGCAACGCCACGGCTTTCGTCAGTGCCAAGCTTATTCTGCTGCCGATTTTCGGGGCGATGAACTCGCTGATCTTCGCGCATGTGCGTGCCGATGCCCGCAATCTTTCGACCGGCGACATGATTGCCGTAAATTCGATCATGCGGGCCACTATCTCGCTGTCCTGGGTGTTGGTGCCCGGCATCGTCGGCATTTTTCTGGTGAATTCCGGCAATATGCTTCTGGCATTCCTGTTTTCGGGCATCTGCGCGCTTATCTGTTTCCTGCTGGTCGCTTTCTGCCTGCCGCGCGCCGCCACGCCGGCGGTCGTTAATAACGAAGCGCGCTTCGGCCTCATGGCTTCCCTTGCGGAAATCGGATCGCGGCGGGTGCTTTTGCGGATCATTGCCATCGCCCTGATCTGCTCCATGCTGCATCTGAATGATTCCATTCGCTCGCTCATCATAACCGGGCAGGCGAAGGGTACAGTCGCGGATATCGGTATCGTCGCGGGTATCGTCGCCGCGCTGGAAATCGTTTTCATTCTCCTGTGGGGCTGGATTGAAAAGAAGGTGCCGCAAACGCTGACGCTGGCGGCGGGCGCGGTGCTTTACGCCATCTATCTCATCCTGCAGGGGCTCGCTTCCGCGCCCTGGCACATCTATGCGCAGACCGTTATCAGCGCTCTCGGTGCCGCCGCCATCATCAGCATTCCCATCACCTATCTGCAGGAATTGATCGCCGACCGGCCGGGGCTCGGAAGCTCGCTGATCGCGGTCAATATCTTCCTTGGCGCCGGTCTCGGTGCGCTGATTTTTGCCGTTGGGACCCTGGTTTCCAGCTATTCCGGAACCTCCATATTGGGAGCGATCGTGGGTCTTGGCGGGGTTTATATGCTCTATGCGCTTGATGGGACGGGTCGCCGCAGGTAGAGCGTCGGCCAAGAGTGTAGGCGGTTTTCGGACGATCCGGCGCGTGAACAGGCCACAGCCAGACAAAAGAGGTTAGAATGATACTCGAGATTTGCGTGGACGATGTGGCCGGTCTGGAAGCGGCGGTCAGGGGCGGGGCCGACCGGATCGAGCTTTGCGCGGCGTTGTCCGGCGGCGGCGTGACGCCATCGGCGGGGTTCATGCAGCGGGCGGCGACCTACGGATTGCCGGTGAGCGTCATGATCAGGCCGCGCGCCGGGGATTTCGTGTTCACGCGCGCCGAGGCAGATGTGATGAAACGCGATATCGATGCGGCGCGCGCGGCAGGGCTCTCCGGCGTTGTACTCGGCGCATCGCGTGGCGATGGCTCACTTGATTTGGCTTTGCTCGAAGAGTTGCGCCGTCACGCCGATGGAATGGATGCGACACTGCACCGGGCGTTTGATGTCGTACCGGATATGGAAGAGGCCTTGGAGGCCGCCATTTCGTTTGGTTTCCCGCGCATTCTGACTTCCGGCGGCGCGCGATCGGCACTTGAGGGCGTCGAGACGCTCGCACACCTGTCGGAGATTGCAAAAGGCCGGATTGTCATCATGCCTGGAGCGGGTGTGCGTCCGCAAAGCGTTCAGGCTTTGCTGGATAGCTTTCCGATTACGGAAATCCATGCGTCCTGTTCCGCCGTCCCGTTTTATGACCCGGAAAGCAGAGTGGCGAAGCTCGGTTTCACCGGCGCGGGGCGCAAGGCGACGGATGAGGCCGCCGTGCGCGAATTAAAGACGATCCTCAGCGCTCATCATAAAGGCGGCGCAGTGCTCTAGCGGTGCCGGCCGCGCCATCGAGATCGAGGTGGATCTTGCCCGGTTCCGGCAGCGCCAGCGTCGCCTTGATGGCCTCGGCCATGGACTGCGCGGAGATGTGTTGTTCCTCCAGCACCTGTGCCAAGCCCAGCCGCGCCAGTCGCTCGGCGCGGGTGCTCTGCTCGGTTTCTCCACCGGCCGCGAAGGGAATCAGAAGCGAGCGGCATTTGGCCTGAAGAATATCGCAGACGGTGTTGTAGCCGGCCTGTGAGACCGAAAGCCGCGCGCCGGCAAGCAGGCTGGCGAAATCCTTGCGGAAGCGGAAGACAGAGACATTGTCCGGCGCTTCAGCGGAGATCTCGTCGAAATCCGCCTGCGGCATGTTGGGACCGGTGACGAGGCACCAGCTTTTGATGCCATCCAGCAGCGGGGCTGCCTCAAGAGCCGCCCGGATGAGCGCTGCACCGACGGCGCCGCCACCTGCGGAAACGACGATATCGAATTTTTCCGCCGGCTCGGGCGGTGGCAGCGGGGCGACGAGCCCGGTATAGACAACGCGCTGGCTGATTTCGTTTGCCAGAGGGAAAGTATCCTCCAGTCGGGCGAAATCCGGGTCGCCATGCACGAGCACGGCGTCGAAATGTTTCTTGATCAGAGAGACGGTTTCTTCGTCCCGACCAGGCTTGGTCTTTTCCTGCAGGATATCCCGCAGCGATGTCATGACGAGCGGGCGCGGTTCGCTGTCCTCGATCTCGTCCAGCAGCGGCAGCAATTCGAAACGCACCTGTCTGCGACCGAAGGGAAACGCCTCGATGATGACGATATCAGGCTTTGCGCCGTGATAGGCGCCGATCAGCATGTCGGTTCTGAGTTTCCTGAATATCTCGTCCACCGGCTTGCCGGAACTGTCGACAAGGCCCGAAAAATTACCATCGCTGACAGCGATCGGCGGCAATTCGACATGGCGGATGCCCTCGCCCGGAAAACCCGGAACCGGGGTGCCGCCCGTGACCAGAACGACGTCGAAACCATCCGCCTGCAAGGCATTGGCAATGCGGCTGGCGCGGGCGATATGGCCGATGCCGAGAAGATGCTGCACGTAGAAGAAAACGGAAGGGCGCTTTTCCATTTCGGTCATGGTATCTTTTCCCACTCGGTCTCGAACAGAGCCTTCAATTCGGCGATGCTGGTGCGATGGTCGAAAGCCGTTCGTACACGGTTTTCGGCGGCAGCGCCCAGACGCTGGCGTAATTGCGGATCGGTGATCGCGGTGCGCAGCGCTTCTGCGAACGCCGCCGGATTTTCCGGCTCCGTCAGCAGGCCGTTTTCGCCATTGACGAAGAATTCCGGAATACCGGAAATATTGGTGGAAATGCAGGTCAGTGCCTGGCTCGCGGCCTCGACCAGCACATTGGGAAGACCGTCGCGGTCGCCATCGCTGGTGATGCGGCAGGCAAGCGCGAAGAGATCCGCTTGGCGATAGTTCTCCAGTACCTGTTTCTGGTCCATGGCGCCGGTCCAGACGATCCTGTCGGCAATACCGAGTTCGTCGGCGAGTTTTTTCAGCACGGAGAGTTCGTCGCCACCGCCGATATGGGTGAAGCGCCAATGGATGGTGCGGGGAAGCGAAGCGAGTGCCCGCAGCAGAATATCGATGCCCTTTTTCTTGACCGCGCGGCCGACACTCAAGATTTTGACCGGATCATCAGCGTTCGATCCGTCCCTTGCGGGGCGCGGTCCATCAAAATGCGGGAAACGGGTAAGGTCGAGCCCGTGATAGCTCAGATGCACATTCCGCATTGTCCCGGAAAGAGCCTGCAGGTGCTGAAAGCCGCCGGCGGTGCAGGTCACGGCCCAGCGGGCGCTTTGCAGCTTGGCCGCGAGGTCGCGGTCGCTGGAGGTCCAGATGTCCTTGGCATGGGCGGAAATCGTCCACGGGGTGCCTGTTATGAGATGGGTATAGGCAGCGACGGAGGCGGGCGTGTGGATGAAATGAACATGCAGCCATTCAGCATCCACAGGCCATTCGTGGGCCAGCACCGCGGCCTGCCCGAAACGGCGGAAACGGTTGCGGCTGAGATCATGCGGCAGATCGCTGAAAAACCGGCGAAGCGCGCTTCCGAAGCCCGGCTTCCTGCGGCAGGCCCATAGCGCCTTCAGAACCCGCAGCGGCTCTTCATGCAGATATTCCGGCAGATATGTGACGGGCGCACGGATCTCGTCATGAACGGGGTGGCGCTTCTTATCCGTCGGACGGCGCATGGACATGAGTTCGAGTTTCAGCCCGGCCTTTTCGAGCCCCAGAAGCTCCTGGGCGATGAAAGTCTCGGACAGGCGCGGATAGCCCTTGAGGAGCACCACGATTTTTCTTGTGTCGGTCACGTTGCGCGTGTCTCTTTTGAAGCGGTGGTGGTCGGGGAACCGCTCACGCGGTGAGCGTGATAGGCGCCTTTTCGCTCTCGGGCGGCAGCCATTCGGCGATCCGGCGCGATATGTTTTCCAGGCCGTCGAGCTTCAGATTCTGCGAATTGACGGAAGGTGGCGCGCGGTTCGGCAGGGCTTTGAGAGCCGCTGCCATCTTGGCGGGGTTCTCCGCGTCTTCCGGCAGAAGCATGTCGAAAAGGCCAAGCTCGGATGCCCGGCTGGCGCGGATGAGCTGCTCCTCCCGTGGCACTGTGCGCGGCACGACGAGGGCCGGCTTGTCGAAGGACAATATCTCGCAGACGGTGTTGTAGCCGCCCATGGAGACAACGGCCTGCGCACCGGCGACGAGGTCTTCCATGCGATTGTCGAATTCGATGATCTCTATATGCGGAATATCGACAACGCTGTTCATGAAGCGCTGGCGCTGATCCGCCGGCATATAGGGGCCGAGCACGACGAGCGACTTATGCGTCAGTTCGCAGTCATGGCGATAGGCGTTGATGACGTCATCGATCAATTCGCTGCCATCGCCGCCACCGCCGGTGGTGACGAGGAGATAATCGCCTTCCGGTCGGTGCGACACGGTTTCGGCCTGCGTCTTTGATCGTTGCAGAAAGCCGACGAAATCCATCTTGTCGCGCACGGTCTGCGGAACATTGAGCCCGGTCAGCGGGTCGTGGAAATCCGGCGGACCATAGACCCAGACATGGTCATAGAACTGGCCGATCTTGGTCATGACGTTGTTGCGCTTCCACTCGGCCTCAAGCAGCTGCGGTGCGTCCATGACGTCGCGCAGGCCGATGACGAGCTTGGTGCCCTGTCCCTTGAGATAGGCGAGCGTTTCTTCCACCTCGCCGCGCAGGCCCATGGGCTCCTTGTCGACGATGAAGATGTCCGGCTGGAAGCTTTCGGCAGTGTGGTAGATGATGGAGCGGCGCATCTTCAGCGTTTCCTGAAGATCGATATGTCTGTCCATCGAAGTGTATTCGCCGTTGCGCAGCTTGATGACGCTCGGGATTTTCACGAAATCGACGCGGGCGCGATAATCGAAAGCGCCGGCAATGGTCGCGCCGGAAATGATGAGGACGTTGAGGCCGCGATAATCCTCCACCAGGGCATGCGCGATGGTGCGACACCGCCGCAGATGGCCGAGGCCGAAGGAATCATGACTGTACATGAGGATGCGCGCGTCGTTCAAACGGGAACTCATGGGCCACACCTCTTGTTGCCTTTCACGATGAAGGCGGCGTCGGAAGGGCAGTATATCAAGGTATATTCCATTTTATTTGAACGGGTCCGCTGCATCACGTAGTCCGTCACCGAAGAAATTAAAGGCCAGAATGACGAGAACGACCGGGATCGTCGGGATGAGGAGCCACGGATATAGCGCAATGACGCTGACGCTGCGCGCCTCCGTAAGCAGAATTCCCCAACTTGTGATCGGTGGCCTGAGACCGAGGCCGAGGAAGCTCAGCGCTGTCTCGCCGAGAATCATGCCCGGTATCGTCAGGGTGGCCGAAGCGATGAGGTGCGACATGAAGCCGGGAATGAGGTGTCTGCCGATGATGCGCGGCGTACCGGCACCCATCAATTGCGCAGACAAAACATAGTCTTCCTCACGAAGCGCCAGAAGTTTGGAGCGCACGGCGCGCGCTAGCCCCGTCCAGTCCAGCATGCCGAGAATGATGGTGATGCCGAGATAGACGAGGATCGGGCTCCAGGTCACCGGCATGATTGCCGCCAGCGCCAGCCACAGCGGAATGCTGGGGATGGATTGCAGCACCTCGATGATGCGCTGGACAATCAGGTCGAAGGTGCCGCCGCGATAACCCGCCAGACCACCGATCACAATGCCGAGAACGAAGCTCATGGCGACGCCAAGAAGGCCGATGGTCAGCGAAATACGGGCGCCGTAAATGATGCGGGACAGCACATCACGGCCGAGACGATCGGTGCCGAGCAGGAAGAATTCACCGCCCTCTGCCGGGCAAACGAGATGGGTTCTGCCCTCGAACAGGCCCCAGAAGCGATAGGTATCGCCCTTGCAGAAGAAACGCAGCGGCTGAATATCCGTCGGCACATCCCGGTAGACGCGCCGCAGATTATCCATGTCGAGCGTCATTTCCCGGCCATAAACGAAGGGGCCGACAAATTTTCCGTCGTTGAAGAGATGAATGGCCTGCGGCGGCGCGTAGATATGCTCGATATTGCGGGTATGGAGATTATAGGGCGCGAGGAACTCGCTGATCAGGATCGAGAGATAAAGCACGACCAGAAAAGCGCCGGACCATACCGCGACCTTGTGCTGGCGGAACTGCCACCACATGAGGCGCAGCTGCGAGGCCTTGCTGAAGGCCGCCATTCCCGATGTGTTGGGTTCGATCAGAGACGGATCGAAGGGCGCGGTCGAGACATAGTGCGGCAGGGCTTCGCCGGGGTTCGGAATGGATGAAGTCATTTGACGTTACCACCTCCGAAGCGGATTCGCGGGTCGAGTATGGCAAGGGCGATATCCGACACCAGAACGCCGATCACCGTCAGGAAAGCCAGGAACATCAGGAACGAGCCGGCCAGATACATATCCTGGCTTTGCAAAGCCCGGATGAGCATCGGGCCGGTGGTTTCGAGCGACAGGACGACGGCGGTGATTTCCGCGCCTGAGATGATGGCGGGCAGGATCGAGCCGATATCCGAGATGAAGAAATTCAATGCCATGCGCAGCGGATATTTGGTGAGCACCTTGAAGGGATGCAGCCCCTTGGCGCGGGCTGTCACCACATATTGTTTCTGCAGCTCGTCCAGCAGATTGGCGCGCAGGCGGCGGATCATGCCGGCCGTGCCCGCCGTTCCGATGATGAGGACGGGGATCCAGATATGTTCGAGGATCGACTTGAACTTCGCCCAGCTCATCGCCTGGTTCAGATATTCCCGGTCCATCAGATGGCCGATGGAGATGCCGAACCAGATATTGGCGAAATACATCAGGATCAGCGCCAGCATGAAGTTGGGAATGGCGATGCCGAGCAGGCCGAGGAAGGTTAGCCCGTAGTCACCCCAGCTGTATTTATGCGTGGCGGAATATATGCCGATCGGAAAGGCAAGGATCCAGGTGACGATGATGGTGACGAAGGAGACCAGAACCGTCAGCCAGAGGCGGTCTCCCACCACATCGCTGACCGGCAGCTGATATTCGAAGGAATAACCGAAATCGCCAACCAGCATGCCGGTCGCCCAGCGGAAATAACGGATCGGTGCCGGCTGGTCGAAACCGTAGCGGACGCGCAGTTCCTCGATTTCGGCAAGGTTTGCCGTCTCGCCCATGGCACGCAGTTCGGCGACATAACTTTCGAAATAATCGCCCGGCGGTAGTTCGATGATGGTGAAGACCAGCATCGAGATCAGGATCAGCGTGGGGATCATGACGAGGATGCGCTTTAAAATATACCGCAGCATCTCAGGCGTCTCCGTCGTACCAGAAGGCATCCGGCAGGTAGACGCCGAGATAGGATGTGGGTTCGTAACCGAAAAGCGCCTTTTCCGGCACGTTTCGCATGCGTTTGACATGGACGACGGGTTGCAGCGCGCCATTGACGATGCCAATGGAAAACACCTGCTGCGTATAAATACCGAGCATTTCCAGCCAGATCGCCTCGCGTTCTTCCTCGGTGACGCTTCTGCGCCATTTTTTCAGGAGATCGAGAAGATGCGCCGCCTCCGGCAGGTCAGGCTCCTTGCCCTCGCGCCCGCCGGATAGATAATGAATGCCCCAGACCGGCCATTGCAGCTGATCGTCGCCGGTGGGGGCGAGACCGGAGGGCAGCATGTCAGGTGTGGGCACGCCATTGTCCATGCCCATCCATACCGACATCAGCACCTCGCCGCCCATGGCGCGCTTGCGGAAGACATCGCGCTGGGTGGGGCGCACGGAAACGGCAATGCCGATATGCCGCCAGTGATCCGTCACCAGTTCCATCACGTCGGTTTCGAGCGTGCTTTCGCCTGTCGTCTCGACGATGATATAGGCCGGTCGCCCATCCGGCAGGAGCCGGAGGCCGGCATTGTCGCGCTTGTCGAGACCGGCTTCATCAAGCAGCCGGTTGGCCGTCGCGCGATCGAAAGCGCTCCATGCTTCGGCGAATTCCTGCCGGTAGAGCGGGCTTTCCTGCAGGACGGTATCGGCGCTTTCTTTTGCCAGTCCGTAAAAGCAGACCATGTTGATTTCATGCCGGTTGATTGCGAGCGACAGGGCACGGCGCACGCGCACGTCCTGGAAAGCGCTGCGCCAGATCGGGTCGGCACAATTGAGATTGGGCAAAAGCGCGATGCGCGAGCCCTGAGAACGCTTGTAGAGATTGACCTTCAGCGGGAAACGCTTTTCGGCATCCTTCAGGAAGGTGTAATCGGCGAAGTCGAGGCCGAAATATTGCAGGTCGCTATCGCCCGATGCCGTCTTGGCCGAGATGATATCCGAAGAGGTGACGTTGAGCAGGAACCGGTCGAGATAGGGCAGCTGCAGGCCGTTTTCGTCGACACGGTGATAATAGGGGTTGCGCTCGAAGACGAATTGTTCGGCCGGCGGCGCGGTGGTGTTACGCCAGGCATCGAGCGTCGGCAGATCAGGGTTTTCGGGGCGCACCTGCCGCGACATCTTGATATGCAGACCGCTCCAGTCATCCGTCTTGTTTTTCTTGATGAGCTTGGCGAGCTTTTCCGCCGTCTGATATTTGACGTGGAACTGTTTCATGTAGGCGGCGGGCAAAAACAGCCGCGCCGGCGAAGCGGCGGCGAGCTTCGCCAGAAAATCGGGGTTCGGACCATCCCAGGTGTAACGGACGGTCAGCGGGTCGATGACCTCGATCAGCGGTGGCTTGCTGTTGACCAGAAGTTCGATCGGCGGACCACCCTTGTGGATTTCCCGGTTGAGGGCGACGTCCTCCCAGAAATAGCGGAAATCCTCTGCGGTGAAATCGCTGCCGTCGGACCATTTGTGGCCTTCGCGTAGCCTGAAGGTGAAGATGCGCTCTTCCTGAACATCGTAGCTTTCGAGAATGTCCGGATGGAGCTCGAATTTTTCGTCATAACCGACCAGGCGGGCATAGTTGCTGATCGGCATGAGCCGGATGTCACGCTGGCCGCCTATGAGCATGCGCACGGAGCCACCATGTTTTCCCGGCTCCCGGCCAAGCGCTTTCATGTCAATGACGCGCGGATTTTTCGGCAGGCGTTCCGCCACGTCCGGCAATTCGCCCTTCTCCCGCTTTTCCTTGAAATAAGCGGGATCGACATAGGCGGCGCGCGCATAGGCCGGCAAAAAAACGGAGGCAAGCAAAGCAAGCGTAGTGCGGCGCGTGATCAAGGGCGAAGCTCCCGGATATCGGCATTGCCGTTGGCGAGGACGAAATGGCCTTCGCCGAGATCGGCGGAAATCATGTCGCCATCACCCTCGTCCCGGAACTGTTTGCCCCAGTCGAATTTGCCCGTTGCGCTGATCTTGCCGATGGTGCGGAAATCGAGCGGACGGTCGAGATCGGGGAAAGGCACGGCGGCCAGCAGGGATTTCGTATAGGGATGGACCGGAGAGCGCATCAGGATTTCCCGCGGCGCCAGTTCCACGATGCGACCTTCGCACATCACCGCCACGCGGTCTGCCATATAATCCACCACCGCGAGATTATGCGAGATGAAGAGATAGGTGAGCCCGAGATCCTGCTGCAAATCCTTCAGCAGATTGAGGATTTGCGCCTGCACCGAAACATCGAGGGCGGAGACTGGTTCATCGCAGATCAGCAATTCGGGGCCGAGCGCCAGGGCGCGGGCAATGCCGATACGCTGCCTCTGGCCGCCGGAAAAACTATGGGGGTAGCGGTTCAGCGCACTTTCTCCAAGGCCAATGGCCCTGACGAGATTACGGACTTTTTCCGCGCGGTATTTCGCATCGCCGCGCCCGTGGATTTCGAGAGGTTCGCTCAGGATATTGCCGACGGTCATGCGGGGAGACAGCGATGAAATCGGATCCTGAAAGACCATCTGTATCTTCGAGCGCAATTCCTTGAGGTCGCCGTTCGTCGCATTGAGGACATCGATATCGCCCTCTGGCCGGTGAAAGGTCACCGAGCCTTCATCCGGGCGAACGGCGCGCATGAGGATTTTGCTGACGGTGGTTTTGCCGCTGCCGCTTTCGCCGACCAGTCCGAGGCATTCGCCGCGGCGGATTTCAAAACTGACGCTGTTGACCGCCTTCGTGGCATTGGCGTCGCTTTTGCGGAACCAGCTGGATTTGCGGGTCGTGAAGGTCTTGCTGATATTGTCGACGGTCAGAAGCGGGCCGGGGGTTTTGTTGACCGCAGCGGTCTTTTTGCCGACAAGGCTTTCGTGGTCCACCTTGATTTCGCGTAGCGCCTTCAGCCTCTCGCCGGGCTTCATGTCGAAATGCGGTACGGCGGCCATCAGGCCCTTGAGATAGGGATGGCCCGGGGACTTGAAAATGTCATCGACGGTGCCGGCTTCCATGATCTCACCCTGATAGATCACGGCGACCTCGTCGGCGATGTTGGCGACCACACCAAGATCGTGGGTGATGAGCAGCATGCTCATGTTCAGCCGGCTCTGGAGATCGCGCAGCAGCTTTAGGATTTGCGCCTGTATCGTCACATCCAGCGCCGTCGTCGGCTCATCGGCAATCAGCAGTGCAGGCCGGCAGATCAGCGCCATGGCGATCATGGCGCGCTGACGCATGCCGCCCGACAGTTCGAAGGGATACATGTTCACGACCTTCTTGGGCTTGGAAAACCCTACGAGATCGAGCGTTTCATACATTTTTTCCGCGCGCTCGGCCGGCGACAGGATGCTGTGGATTCTGAGCGCTTCATCGATCTGGTTGCCGATGGTGTGCAGCGGCGAAAACGAGGTCATGGGCTCCTGAAAGATCAGACCGATGCGATTGCCGTGTATCGAGCGGATTTCCCGGCCGTCCTTCGGCAATTGCAGCAGATCGATCGGGCCGGTGGCGGTATTCTCGGGGTCGGTAAACAGCACGCGCCCGTTCACCCGCGCCGTCTTGGGATGGATGCCCATGATGGTCTGGCCGATGACGGACTTTCCGGAGCCGGATTCGCCGACGAGAGCCGTGACTTTTCCCGGGAGAATACGAAGGCTTGCGCCCCTGACGGCATCGATGGTGCCGCCCATGAGAGAAAAAGAGACCCGCAGATTTTCAATACGGAGCAAATCTGCGCCAGCACTCATGCCAAAAGGTTCCTTGCCGTCTCTTTATCGTTGCCTTGTGACAATTGTTCAGGAGGACTTAAATTCACGTTATCGCAGGGTTTGTTGTCTGTCTATGCCTCTGAAACATCGAATTGTTTAGCAAATTCAAAGCCGGCTGCCGAAATGCGGCGGCTTGCCTGATGGCGCCTGTTTCGTGATATGTTGACGGGCGCTTTTGAATGAGGATCCATGTCCGACAAGAAATATTATGACGCTGAGCTCGATAAAGCCCGGCAGTTGCAAAATGATGGCCGATATGGCGAAGCCAACGCGCTTCTCTTATCGCTGGTTGCAGCAAAGGACGCGCATCTGATGGGTGAGCGAACCGTGCTCGGCCTGCCGCGCCGTCTGCATGCCGCGCGGCTGCGTCTCGCCAAGGCCGAAGGCGATCTGGTCGCCAGGGTCGGGTATCAATATACGCTGGTTCCGCCGCCGCAGGCGCTGGCAAAATATGCCCGGTTTTCCGCCGAAGAACGGCGCATGATCAATCTCAAAAGCCGGGAGGATGTGCCGCGGCTCATTCACCAGATATGGATCGGGGAAAAAGCTCCGCCGGTATCGGTCAAAGCCTGGGCTGCCCATGCCGCAACGCACGGGTACGATTATCGCCTCTGGCGGGAGGACGATCTTGAGCGGGAGGGCGTGTTTTCGAACAGCATCTTCAACAGGATGCTGGGCGAGGGCGATTATCCCGGCGCGGTGGATGTGGCCCGCTATATCCTGCTGGAACGTTTTGGCGGCATCTATCTCGATTGCGACTGGTATCCGGCGCGCGACGATGTGAGTTTCGATTCCTTCCTGCCCTTGGCGGGGCTGACGGCGTTTGACGAAAAAACGCCGCGCGATACGGGGCAGGGCAGCACGCTGCTTGCCAATTCCTTCATCGCAGCACCGGCCGGACATCCGGTCTTCCGCAAGATGTTGCAGGCTTTTCCGGGTGTCATCGAGGAGATGCCGCGTGCACCGGCCTGGTGGTCGACCGGCCCGCTGATCTTCACCGTCATCGCCCGGGCGGGCAGCATCAGCCTTGCCCCGGCGGCGTTCGTTGCCGCGTCACTTCCCGACCGCGCGCCGTTTGAGGAGGTGGAGGAGGTCAGGCAGAAACTTGCGGCCGACGCAGGCGGGATACTGATCGCCTGGAAGTCATGGTGAAATTTCGTCGACGAGGTCTTTCGAGGAACGCCAGCGGGCGGCGGGATGCCCGGCGGTTATTTCGAAAAGCCGTCGCAGGAAGCGCCAGACATTGTCATCATGCACAAGATGATGGGTAAGGATACCGGTCTCGCCGCCTTCTTCGGCGGTGCGCAGGATGCGGGCGGCGGTCTCGGCAAATAAGATGTCGTCGTCACGGCCGCCACGGCTGCCGTGCCAGTCGATCACATCGACATGGGTGTTCACGCAAGGCGGCACGGTGTTTTTCTCTGGACCGTAAACGGATAAGGCCCGATATCCGAGATCGGCCAACCCCTTGACGATACCGGCATCGATGCGGTTCCATGGCGGCACGAGCATCGGCACCAGACGTCCGCCATGCAGGTCGTGGAGCTTATCCAGTCCGGATTGCAATTCATCGAGAACGATGTCCGGGTCGCGATGCGATCCGAGTTCCTGTTTCTTTTCCTTGGCTCCGGCATAATTCACATGGGACCAGCCATGGACGGCGATCTCAGCGATATCCGAGACATCCAGATGCGTTGCAAGCTTGTCCGTCGTCATCTCGGGAATAACCGCGAGTGTGACTGGAACGGAAAAGCTGCCGCAAAGATCAAGCAGCATGTCGAGCGCCTGTGTCGGCTCCACTGCATCATCGTCCCGGAGCCAGAGATCGGCCTTTATGCCGCGTCGGCTGCATTCATCCAGTGCCGCGACGAGTTTTTCCAGACTCATGATCTTCGTGCCTTTGCCTGCATTAGGATATGGTTCAGTTTCGTTGCGGCGTTTTCCAGAGATCGTTCATCGATGACGAACCGGCGGGCCGCTTCTGCCAGTTCCTCACGCTGCCTGTCATCACCGAGCAGGGTCCGTATCGCCTCGGCATAGGCGGCTGTATCATTTTCCGGTGTCAGTAATCCTGTCGTGCCGGATTTTACCACTTCGGGAACGCCGGCCACTTTTTCGGCCACGACGGGCAGGCCAGCAGCCTGTGCTTCGAGATAGGCGAGACCATAGGCCTCGCCATGGCCCGGCCAGACATAGAGGGACGCTTTTGAAAGAAGTGCCGCAATCTCCGTTGCGCCTTTTTCCCCATGCCAGACGAGGCGGTAATCGGGAAACGTGCTGAACATGGCCTCTACGGCTGCGCGTTCCGGGCCGTCGCCGACGATATCCAGCGTCCAGTCGAGATTTTCAGGCAATAAGGCCAGCGCTTCGGAAAGTGTGCGATAGCTTGAGAGCTTGTCGCCCGCCCGCATCATGGCGACGGTGACGAGCCTTCCATGCTCCGGCCGCGGTGTGTTGTGGAGAAACGCTGCGGCTTCGATGAAGGGCGGCAACATCGCCCATTGCAGGGTTGGGGAAGCGCGCACCAGCCCTTCGCGATCCCGCGCGGTGAAGCAGATATTGACCGCAGCCCCGTTCAATGCGGCGAGCAAATCATCCTGAACCGCCTGCCAGCCCATGCCGTTGCGCTTCGGCGAATAGGATGCCTCGGCGGTCACATAGGCGATGCCGAAACGTCGCGCCAGTTCCGGGCCGAGCAAATCAGGGGCCTTGTAATAGGGGTGATAACAAAACCAGAGGTCCGGTGCGCCCTCCTGCCGCCAGTGCCGCGAGATCGTTTCGATTTCGCGCTCGGCGGCTTCGGCGAGCGACGGCCGCGCCGGATCGTCCGGCTGTTTCAGAAAGCTGCGCAGTTCCGAGGCGACAAAAACGTCATGGCCGCCCATCGTCATCGCTTTCATCAACAGTCGGGCCATCAGCCGGTCGCCGGAGGGAACGGGATGGTTGGGTGATTTGAGCGGCGAATAAAAGGCGATCTTCATGCCGATGGTTGTGCGTCGCCGGCAGCTTGGGCGTCAACCGGAATTTGAAAGGCCCGAGCCTTGACAGGTCAGTCATTCTTGCCCAACTGAAAGGCATCTTTTGCACATGCGCGGAGCGTGACACGCTTTGACTTCTCCAGACATTTCCCAGACCCTGCTTTCCAGCATTGAAAACAAAAGTGCCAAAGCGGGGGTGATCGGCCTCGGCTATGTCGGCCTGCCGCTTGCCATGACGGTTGCCAAGGCCGGCTTCAAGGTCGTCGGTTTCGACATCGACCCCGGTAAAATTACCGCGATCGAAGCGGGCCGCAGCTATATCGAGGCGGTTTCGGATGAGGTGCTGGCAAGTGTGCGGCAGGATGACGGTTTCGCTGCCACCAGCGATTTCTCCAGATTGGCCGAATGTGATGTGATCGCCATCTGCGTGCCGACGCCGCTGACGAAATATCGCGAGCCGGACCTTTCCTATGTCGAAAAGACCTGCCGGGAGATCGCCGCCCATCTGCGCAAGGGACAGCTTGTGGTGCTGGAATCGACCACCTATCCCGGCACGACCGACGGGGTGGTGAAGACCATTCTGGAAAGCACCGGCCTCGTCTCCGGCGTCGATTTCTTCATCGGCTTTTCACCTGAGCGGGAGGATCCCGGCAATCGCGATTTCGAAACCTCGACCATTCCGAAGGTCGTCGCCGGTGACGGTGAGGCCGCCGGAAAGCTGATGGCGGCATTTTACGGCTCGGTGGTGAAGAAGATCGTTCCGGTCTCGACCAATGCCACGGCGGAGGCGGTGAAAATCACCGAAAACGTCTTTCGTGCCGTCAACATCGCGCTCGTCAACGAACTCAAGGTCGTCTACGAGGCGATGGGTATCGACATATGGGAAGTGATCGATGCGGCGAAAACCAAGCCGTTCGGTTTCATGCCGTTTTATCCCGGTCCGGGTCTCGGCGGCCATTGCATACCGATCGACCCGTTCTACCTCACCTGGAAATCGCGCGAATATGAATTGCCGACGCGGTTCATCGAGCTTGCCGGCGAAATCAATACCGGCATGCCGCGCCATGTCGTCGGGCGGGTCGCCGAAGCGCTCGATATCCATTCCGGCAAGGCGCTCAGCCGCTCCAAGGTGCTGGTGGTCGGTCTCGCCTACAAGAAAAACGTGCCTGACATTCGCGAAAGCCCGTCACTGAAGCTCATGGAGCTTATTCAGGAGCGCGGCGGCGAAGCGGCCTATTTTGATCCCTATGTGGCGGAAATTCCGAAAACCCGGGAATATAGCCACCTTATGGGCATGAAATCCGTATCCTGGGATAGTGAGACCATCGGCGGCTTCGATGCCGTTCTTGTCGCGACCGATCACGACAATGTCGATTATGTTGCGCTCAGCGACTGGGCGCCGCTGATCATTGACACGCGGAATGTCTTCGCGCGCCGGGACATTGCCGCAAAACACATCATCAAGGCCTGATATTATGAGCAGACTGGACAGCTTCATTCGCCGGTTAACCGCGCAGCGCGATATCCTCAACCATGTCGAGGCCGATCTTGATCTGCCGGATGAGGGCGCGCTCATGGAAATCGGGCTTGGAAACGGGCGCACTTTCAATCATCTGCGGGAACTGTTTCCCAACCGCCGCATCATCGCTTTTGACAGGGCCATGGGTGCGCATGCCTCCTCCGTTCCACCGGAAGAGGATCTGGTGATCGGTGAAATCTCGCAAACCGCTCCGGCTTTCATCGGCACAGATGCGGCGATGGTGCATGCCGATATCGGCACGGGCTATCCGGAAAAGGATGCCGTCACCCTGACATGGTTGCCCGATCTTGCCGCGGGCATGCTGGCGAAAGGCGGTATCGCCATCAGCGGCCTGCCGCTCGATCATGCCATGCTGAAACCGCTGCCGGTGCCGGAAAGCGTGCCGACGGACCGTTATTTTCTCTATCGGAAGATTTGAGGCCGAATAGCCCGGCCGCAGCAGCGCCGGGCTTATAAATAGCGCTCGCTCTCTTCCTTGGAGAGCAGAAACACTTTCATCTGCGAGTTTCGCCCGCGAATGGCGATATCTTCGCTTCTGAGATCGGCAATATTCTGTCCCGCCTGAATGAGGGCCGGTTCGGAGACCACGATGGCGGCACCGAATTCCTTCGCCTTGGATTCGAGCCGGCTTGCTACATTCACCGTGTCGCCGATGGCCGTCAGGGTTTTTGCGGCGCCATATCCCATGACGCCGACGATGGTCGGGCCGGAATGAATGCCGATCACGACTTCCAGACGGACGGCGAATTGTTTCTCCAATCCCTCGTTCAGGATTGCGATATCCCGCAATATAGCTGCTGCCGCCTTCATGGCGTTGCGGCAGGCGTGTTCGGCGTTGTCGCCCAGTCCGAAAAGGGCCATGGCGCCATCGCCGATGAATTTGTCGAGGTGGCCACCGGCCTGTTCGACGGCCTGGCCGACGATGGTGAAGTAGCGGTTGAGAAGAAAGACCACATCATAGGGCAGCTTCGCTTCCGACAGCGTGGTGAAATTGCGCAGATCGCAGAAGAGGATGGCGATTTCCTCTTCCCGACCGGGCCGGGCAGGCTGCGCATCCGCCGGCAGGTCGCTCTGCTGTGGCGGTGAAACGAGAAGTGCGACGTCAAGATCGCTGGTGGGGCGTAACTGACAGCCAAGCCTAACGTCCGAATCGGCATGGATGCGCCGCAATGTGGTTTGTTCGATATCGCCGGGCGGCGGAAGCGGGCCCTTGCTGCTGAGAACCTTGACCCGGCAGGTCGAGCAGCGCCCCTTGCCGCCGCAGACGGAATAATGCGGGATGCCGGCAATTCTGCTGGCTTCCAGAATGCTGAGCCCGGCCGGGACACGCGCCTGCGCGCCATGTTCGTAGCGGATTTCAATGGCGGTCAGCCGCTGCCGGAAGCTGCGCGCGCCACGCAATAAGAAGACCAGCACCACCGCCCCGGCGAAAATCGCTTCCGTCGTGCCGGTGATGAACTGGATCCGGGTCTCCATTTCCCGCTGCAGCGAAATTTCGTCTCGTTGCACGGTGTTATCGGTGAGCCCCGGAGGAAGCGAATATTTCCGATCGACCTCTTCAAGCCAGCGGCCGGCATCGCTGAAACCCAGCAGTGCCAATAGCGGCAGCATCACAGCCACCGTCATGAACAGGCCGGCAATTTTCGGATACCAGTTCCGATAACGCAGCCAGAAATAAAGGCCGATACATCCGTGGATCCAGATGACGATCAGGGCGAGGCTTTGCCAGGCACCGCCGATGGGGTTGTTGATCCAGAGCCGGCGAACGATTGTGTAATAGCCGATGTCGATGCCGTAGAGCATGTGCGACACGCGGATATTGACGGCGTGGCCGATGATCAGAAACGGGATCGACAGGCCGAATATCACCTGAAGCGCTTCGCGCAGCGGCATGCGCAACGTTCTACGCAAATAAAGCGAGCGCAGGACAAGACAGACATGCACCACGACCGAACCATAAAAAAGCAGGCTGCTGACGGGATTGAGCCAGATCAGGCTGAACCATTTTCGCGCCCGTTCGGCGGTATCGATGGAGATGAGTGCGAGGGAATGATTGGAAAGGTGGGAAAAGACGAAAGCAAATATGATGAGGCCGGATGAAATCCGGGCGCGTCTCAAATTGGTCTCCGAAAAGAAACGGATCATGCAAATCCCATCAGATGGCCGTTCGGCGTCAAGTCATGCAATATGTAGTGGCGATCCCTTAGACCGTCTGTCACATTTCCGGATGGAAAATCGAGCCCCACTGTTCCTGGAAATACCCTAAATGCAGGCCGCCTCATGGCAATATCGTGGAGCAATCGATCGGATTTGGTCAATTGTGCGTGTTCGAACCCACGCGTGGCCAGGGACGTTCATTCCGTATGTCGAAAAACGGCAGGAACCTGAACTTTCGCCGGCGCCAGGCTGTGGTCAGAGTACGATGATCTGGCCGTCCATGGCTGCGAATGCGCCGCTAAACTGTGCTTTCGCCTGCTTTTCGATAGTGTCCAGCTCCTCGTCGCTGCGGCTTGGTGCGTGGTGGATGAAGCCGACATTCTTTGCGTCGGCGAGTTTGGCGAGCCGGATCGCCTGCTGCCATGAGGAGTGACCGTAACCACGGTAAAGGCCCATTTCCTCATCGGTGAACATGGCGTCGTAGAGAAAAAGATCGACGTCCCTGATGAGATCGAGCACGGTTTCGTCGATGCTGCCCGGCTCATGTTCGGTGTCGGTAATGATGGCCAGCGACTTGCCTTCCCAGTCCAGCCGGTATCCGATGGCGTTACCTGGATGGTTGAGCATTCCGGTTCTGATCGAGAGACCGGGATGCACATCGAGCACGTCGCCCGCCTTGAAGTCCCGGGTCGCGATCTTGGCGCAGCATATCTCCAATGGCACGGGGAACCAGGGCGGGCTCATGAAATCCTTGAGCATTTCCCGGGTCGTCATGGCTCCGGCGAGATGGCCCGACCAGATCGCGACATCATTGGAGCTGTTATAAAAGGGCTTGAAATAAGGAAAGCCGACAATGTGGTCGTAGTGGCAGTGCGAGAAGAACAGATTGACGTCGGTAATGCCTTCCGCCCGCAGGGCAAGACCAGCGGGATGCAGGCCCGAACCTGCATCGAACAAAAGAACGTGATCGCCGCACCTTACTTCGATGCAGATGGTATTCCCGCCGTATTTTCGGAAGTTTTCACCTGAAACGGGAAGCGTTCCCCGCGCACCCCAGATCTTTACCCGAAAATTTCTATTACTTTCCCGACTTGCTGTGTCGGAATCGAACACCATGACACACCCCAATAACAACGGAATCTTGCACGCTTTCCTCCCATGAAGCCCGTTGTCTCTACAGATTCTTATATCCGCCCTTTTGGGCGGATGCCCTTTACCTCTTATTCAGTCAGCATTTCATTTATATTGCAATAGTACGACATTTATTTTTCCAATATCGCCATTCAAGGTAGCAAGGAATTGCCGTTTATGTCTTGGCGCCTGCGCGCGCTTTGCTCAGCTCAGCCGTCGTCTGGGTAAGGCGTTCGGCCAGAACGCGCATGACCTTGATGGTGATATCGGGGAAATCGGACATGAGCTTGAAGAACTGTTCCTTGCCGATGCGTAGGGCTTCCACATTGGTGGAGGCGCGGATGGTCGCGGTTCTGACGCTGTCACAGAGGATGGCGATTTCGCCGACGATCGCGTTGCCGGTCATCTCGGTCACTTTCAGCGGTCCCGATGGGGAGTCGACCAGCACATCCACTTTTCCGGTCAGAAGGACATAGGCCGCATCGCCGACATCTCCCTGCCGGAACAGTATATCGCCGGCGTGATAGGAGACCCGGTCGGATGCGAATGCGAGCAGCTTGAGCTTGGACGGTTCCATTTCCGAAAAAAACGGAACCCTTTTCAGCATCTGAATTTCGTCTTTAAACAGCATTGCTTTACCCTGTTCTTGTTCCACCTCGGTCACCTTCTTGGATTTATGTTGCGACCATGTCCTTGAATGTACCGTTTTCCTCGGCGAGAGTCTCGTAACTTCCGTCGGCGGTGATCAGGCCCTGATGAACGACGATGACCCGCTCGAACATGCGCGAGAGGTGGGCGTTCGACAGAACCCATACGATGGACGGGTTATTGTTGTTCTGTTTCAGGAGTGTGATGACCCGTTCGACAATCTCCTCCTGCTGTCGGGGATCGAGGCCGGGAAGGGGGCGGTTGAAGATGTAATATTCGGATTTGCGGATGAGTGCCCGCGCAAGATTGAGCTTCTGGCGCTGAAGCGGGCCGAGCCGCTTGCCGCCGGCGCCCAGGTTGAAATCCAGCCCCACCGCCAGCACGCGCTCATAAACGCCCTGCATGCGCATGACATCCGCCACGATGCGGGTAATGCGCCGCGAGGCGTCGGTATAGCGATGGCTGACCTTGCCGAAGAGAATATTGTCGAGAAGGCTGGTGGCGCTCATGTATTTGGTCGGATCGTAGATTTCGATCACGTTTTTCAGGCTGTCGGGCAGGTTCTCATGGAACATGTGCCGGACCTCGACGATCCGGTTCATGATTTCCGGCGAGAGAAGACCGAAACGCTGGCGAGGTTCGATGTAGAAGAAACTCAGCCGCAGCATTGCGCGCTTTTCGCTCTCATTGGCCTCGTCGAAGCTCTTTCCCTGAAGCCGCTGCAGCATCTGCTGATAGACCGGGATGTCATCAGGCGTCATGAAGGTGAGCTGCTGGAAGAAGGGGTGATCTCCCGGCAGGTCGGCGAAGATTTCCACGATGTTTTCGGCAATGGTGTACCCCATTTCAAAGAGGGTTTTGACAAGGCCGGTCTCACGCATCAGCGAGCGGAAATAGTCGCTTTCGATGACGGTTCGGATCGTTTGGGACGGGTCCCGCATGGTGCCGAACAGCAGGTTTTCACCCACCGTCGCTTCGCTGTTGTAGCTCTCCAGTTCGAACGGCGCGATGAGGCCGCTCAGATTTTCCCGTTCCAGTTCGGCGCGCAGCACATGTCGCAGTTCAACGATGCGGGCGGCCAGATGCAGGTCGGTCAGGGGATCGATTGACGAGCGCAGGGCAAATTCCAGAATATCCTGTGACAGTTCCACGCTATCGAGTACGGCGAGAACGGCCTTGATGAGATTTTCCGGCTTGCCGTCGCCGGCCGGGCTCGAGGCATAATCGATCCATTCGCTGTTGATGTCGATCAGCGGATTACCCGCCATCCGCGCTTCGTGGATTTCCCACTTGCGGTGCTCAAGTGCTGCGCCTTCATAGTCCTTATCCACAAGCGGCGCATGTTTGAGGCCGTAAAGCAGATTGTCCTTCAGGCTGGCGTGGAAAAAATAACTGTCCGAGGAGACGTAGGAGATGCGCCGTCCGGTCAGCGATTCCGGCAATTCCAGGATATCGACGTCATTGATGCTGATCTTGCCGGAGGTCGGCCAGAGGGTGCGGCCGATCGCATCCGCCAGCGCCTCGGCGCCCGAGCCACCGACGATGGCGATCACTTCGCCAGGCTCGATCTTCAGCGACGCCTGCTCCAGAAGCCGGCTGCCGCTGTCGTCCTCGAGCGTCAGATTTGCGACGACGAGCGGCGCGGTGATGGCCGCGACGGCGCCGGGGGATAGTTTCTGCACCTTTTCGTCGATCATGTTCGGAGCGTCGAACTGCTCGAAGACCTGCTCATATTTCACCTGCACGTCCTGACGCGCCTGATCCCAGTCGATCAGTTCCTTCAGTGGTCCGGGCAGTTCCTTATAGGCGTTGATGACGGCGACGAGCTGGCCGACATCGAGGCTGCCCTTCAGGGTGAGATAACCGCCGAGCGCATAAAAGAAAAAGGGCGTGAGCTGTGCCAGGAAGTTATTGATGAATTTGACCAGAAACTTCCACTGGTAGAGATCGTAACGGATCTTGAAGATGTCGCCGAGCCGGTGCGAGGCATCGGCGCGCTCGTAATTCGACGTGTCATAGGCATGGATTGTGCCGATGCCATCAACCATTTCGCCGATGCGCCCGGCCAGCTGGCGGGCGCTGAGCTGCCGCTGGCGACCGAGTTCGATCAGGCGACGGCGCATCTTCGGGATAATGCCCACCTGGATTGCCGCCATGAAAGCCGCGATCAGGCCGAGCCAGAAATTCTGCACGAGAATGAAGAAGAGCGCAGAGAGCGCCTGTCCGCCGAGAAGTGCCGGCTGTACGAAGGCGTCGCCGGTAAAACCGCCAAGCGGCTCCACCTCGTCCTTCACCATGCTGGAGATTTCAGCGCCCTTTACCCGCTTGAAGTGGGTTGGCGGAAACCGCAGGATCTTGTCGATGAGCTCGAAGCGGATACGCCGCAGCAGCCGCTCGCCAAGGCGGCCCTTGTAGGTATTGATGTAATATTTGAAGAGCCCGTTGATGATGACGAGCGCAAGGAACGTCAGGCTGAGCGCCATCAGCATCGACATGCGGCCGAGTTCAAGCCCGGGGAATAAGGTCACGGTGCCCCAATAGGGAATATCGACCGTGAGATGCATGAAAAGCTGCGTCGCGTTCGCCCCTTCAAAACCATCCCCCTGGATAGGCCCGTTGACGATCTGCTTGGGCAGGTCGAAAGCAAGGAAATAGGGGATCATGGACAGGGCTACGATCAGCAGAATGAAAAGCTGCTGCCGCCTCGTGTGCGACCAGATATAACGCGTAAGGCTTTGTTCCATATATAACTTCTATGACCTGTCGGGCGGGGCCCGGCGTGTTGGTTTGCGCGATGTCTAGACGATCCGGTGGCCGGGTGGCGCAACCTCCTCCTGCAAATAGGTATGGGATTCGCTATTTATCAGTATATTCAAGCGGTTTCGAGCAAAATAGCGGTCTCGTCGGGACTTGTCCGTCGCTCCGGTGATTGTTTTTACAACGTATGGATGGCAGGCGATATAAATACGACTATATTTTTAGAGTTCTCTAATATTGTTGTTTTTATTGTAGCGCAGGCGTTATGACGCTTCGATACAATGATCCCGTAATGGTTGAGCCAGACACTGGCGCAATGATGGCAAGGTCGATGGCGATAGATATTTCAGAGCGTGCAGGCGGCAACCCTTTCCTTGATGCATTGCCGCTTGCCGGCGTTGACTCAAAAGGGGGCGTTGCGCATCCCGTGTCTTTTGAAGGGCTTGCGGGTATTTTTCATCCGGCGCGCAAGGATGTAAGGCAGGCCCATGCCGTTCTTTTCGTCAGCCCATGGGGCATGGAAGAGCTATGCAGCCGCAAGTTTCAGCGGGTTCTGGCTGAGAGGCTGGCGGCTCGCGGCGTCGCGAGCCTGCGATTTGATTATCTTGGCGCGGGTGATGCCTTCGATCCGGATGATGCCGGTCGCGCGGCGGACTGGCTTTCAGACACGCGTGCCGCGCTTGCCTATCTGAAGCGTCTTTCCGGATGTGCCGAAGTGGTTGTCGTTGCGCAGGGCCTCGGTTGCCTGATCGCGGCGCAGGCGCTTGCCGGTCTCTCCGAGGCCGGTTCCATGGCGTTCATGGCGCCGGTCGTTTCCGGCCGTGCCTATCTGCGCGAACTGGCGATGTGGTCATCCATGATCGATGACGGCCTTGGCCTTCGGCCTGCGCAACGCCTCGCGGAGGCTGGGGCGATTGCGGGCATGAGCATGCCGGCGGGTGTTGCGGATGCGATCAAGAAGGCCAATCTTTCCAATATGACTGCCGCTCCGGCGCACGCCATTCTGGTTCTGTCGCGACCGGGCCGTGTGACCGATGCCGATTTTGCCCGGCATCTCGCCACGATCGGCGGTCAGGTGGAGGAGGCGGAGTTTTCAGGCTATGACGATCTCATCTCCAGCCCCACGCTTTCGAGAATATCCAGCGATGTGGTGAACCGGCTGGTCGAGTGGGTTCTGTCCCGGACTCATGCCGAAAGCCCGATGGTATCGGGGGAAAGTTTCATCCTCAATGTCCCGCAGCGCGGCCGTGGTTTCGTCGAGCAGCCGGTGCAGTTCGGCGAAGGCGGGCGGCTTTTTGGCGTGTTTTGCGGGCCGGATGACCGGGACATGGTGTCTTCGGTTCTTCTGCTGGGTGCTGCCTATGACCGGCATGCGGGCTGGGGCAGGCTTTCCGTGCAGATGGCCCGTTCCCTGGCGCGCGAGGGCGTGGCGTCGCTGCGCTTTGACGCAGCCAATATTGCCGACAGTCCGCCCGTCCAGAACGTGCCCGATCAGGTTCTCTATGATGCCGCGCAGAATGACGACGTGGCCGCCGCGCTCGATTTTCTCGGCAGGCGCAGCACGGGGCCTTTCATTGCGGCGGGCCGGTGCAGTGGCGCCTACCTCGCCTTTAACGGCGCCCTTGCCGATGATCGGATCGGTGCCGTGGTCGCGGTCAATCCGGTAGTCTTCCATTGGCGCAAGGGCCGCTCGGTGGATGAAGCGCTGCACAAACGGCCGCGTTCCTTCGGGGAATACAGCCAGCGTTTTCGCCAGAGCGCGACATTCAAGCGTCTCATCAGTGGCGATGTCGATGTGGTAAGCGCCGGTCTGAACATCCTCAAGGCGACGATGAAGCGGCTTTCGACAAAAACCGCAAGGTTGTTCCGCAGGGGCAGCGAGGAAGGGCGTGCCGTTTTCGGCGCTTTCGACAGGCTGAAGGCGAAGGACACCACCATTCGTCTGCTCTATAGCGACAATGACGATGGTCTCGAGCATTTCCAGTATTATTTCGATGCCAATGGTGAAGGGCTGGCAGCCTATCGCAATGTGTCGCTGACCATCATTCCCGATGCCGACCACAATCTCTCCACACCGGAATCAAAGAAAATCTATATCGAAACGGTGAAGCAGCTGGCTCTAGAAGGAAAACCGCCGGCTGGAACCCAGTGATACGACCTCTCCGGAGGGAGGGGTTTCGGTTGCCGCGGTCTCCGGCAGAAGGTTGATTTTTCTGGTTTCGCCGGGGCCGAGATGGAACCAGTTTTCCAAGGCTCGATACCCTTCCGCCGCGATATGGACGGATTGTGCCAGCCGGTCCGTGCCGATTTCGAGGCACCAGTTGCCATCCGTTTCGCTGGTTGCGACCTGAAGGTTTGCCGCATGCAACGCCTTTTTCCGACCGAGCGGAAAATGGAACGCGTCGGCGATAACATGCCCGGTCCCAATATCCCGAAGACGGGCGACCGTCACATCATGGGATGGCGGGCCGAAACGATAGGCATAGGTCGTATCGAAAAATGCGCCGAACAGGTCGGTTGCGGTAATCGTCTGGCTCTGTCGCGGCAACAGGGTGAGTGGCCGTTTGGCATGAACGACGGGCTGGATGCCTTCGCGCAGGCAGGTCAGTTCCAGCATGACGTTCGGGCTATCGCCGGTTTCGTTGAGGATGTGAATATCTAGCCCGTTGGTGCCTTCATCGGAAAGGCTGACCTGAACGGGGCGGAACGCCCTTTTCAGCGCATGCCAGACGGATTTGGGCCTGCCGGTGGCATCGATGATGCCCCAGCCCGCGCCGGGAACGAGGTCCTGCAGCGTCCAGACCAGCGCGCCCTGACAGGAGGAGCCGTTGCGCCGCCATTCGGCGAAGGTCGCTTCCATCACCTCGGCCGTCGCGGCGCGCGACATGTCGAGATAAAGGCTGCCATCTTCCCGCCGCAGCACATCCGGTTCAACCTCGTAAAGCAGCTTCAGATAGTGGTCGCGGACATCCTCGAAATCCCAGGAGGCGCCGCGGTCACGCGGTGCTCGGGCTTTCCATCGCGGATCGTGAACGGCAACGCCGGGAAGATATCTGTCCAGCGTTTCCTGTTCGGGAATATTGGCGAAGGCCAGACACTCGGCGGCAAAACGCAGATCGGCGCGGCGGGCATCTTCCAGCGGCCGGCAATAGGCGCCCACGCCGTAATAATGGCCGACGCCGGCGTTAGGAAAAAACGGCAAAGCGCCGCCGGAAGGGGAATTGGCGACATAGGCCGCACCCGGCCGTTTTTCGGCGAGCAGTTCCGGCAGGACCTCCTCGGTGAGCGCGCCCTTCCATATCTGCTCCGGCAGGCCAAGCATTGCGCCCTGCTGGTACATTTCACTGCCGCCGCAGAAAACAGTGAATGATGGAGAAAGCGCCGTCGCTTCAAGGAACTGCGAGATTTCCGCGACGATATGCTGGCGCAAGCCGTCATCTTTCGCCGGATAATCAAAATTGGCGAGCATGGCATCCTGCCAGACCATGATGCCGAGTTCGTCGCAGAAGGCGAAGAATTCCGGCGTTTCATAGGCCATGGTGCCGCCGATGCGGATCATGTTCATGCCGGCTTCCGCGGCTTTTCGAAGCCAGGGCTCATAGTCCGGCGTTGTTCCCGGCAGGCGGACAATGTCGGCTGTCGTCCAGACCGCGCCGCGGCAGAAGACGCGCTCGCCATTCACCTTGAGGCCGAAACCTTTGCCGTCATCGCCGTGATCGACCTCGACCCGTCGGAAGCCGGTGCGTCCAACGTGATGTTGCGTGCCATCCAGTTCCAGAACGACGTCGTGCAGAGCCGGCATGCCATGGGTATGCGGCCACCATTGCTCTACATTGGATATGCGCAGTTCGCCGGAAAGTTTGCCGTTCTTGTCCTGGGAAAGGTCGGTGCTGTAACCGGCGCAGCCAAGCCGTGCCGTTTTTATGGGCCGGTCGGTTTCCAGCGCGATGCTCATCGTTCCCGTTCCGTCCGCGTCCAGCGAAGACCGGAGCGTGCAGAGCAGTCCGTCCTGCCTTATCAGGCTGATGGGCCGCCATGGGCCGGCGGCATGGACTTCCGGGCACCAGCCGGGCATGTAGCCGAGCGCCGTAGTGCGGATCAGCCGCAGCCCTTGTGTATTCATCATCTGCGGCCGCCAGCGGGCGCGCGGACCGGTTTTTTCAAGCCGGGGGGCGAGCGCGCGAAAGCAAATCGAAAGCTCATCCGCGCCTGTCAGCTCGACGGGCACTTCCAGCCTTTCGAACATGCTCTGGCTTGCGGCAATCAGCCCGCCGTTGAAGAAAATTTCGGCAATGGTGGCAAGACCATCGAAGCGCAGGGTCGCCCGCTCCCGGGCGTCGGAAATCATCGTCAGCCGATACCAGGCGTCCCTGTCATTCAAGGCGACAGGGGCGAGGCGATCGAATTTCCCAGCGTTTTCCAGAGCCTGTGCGACGGTGCCGGGAACGGAGACATGCAGGCTTTCAAGCGATGCCGGAATGTCGGAGGGTGTTTCGCAGGCATCGGCGGGTGTCAGTGTCAGCGTCCAGCCTTCACTCAGCAATTCCTCGCTTTCGCCGGGAAGATAGGTCCTCACGCGGCCTCGCTGGCATTGGACAGTTTTTCGCCAAGGCTTTCCATCAAGCCATCCCATGCATCCGCGGCCGGATCGAGCACAGTGGCCAGCGCATCGAATTTACGGCGGGTGACGGCGCGGGCAAGCTGGAACTGCACGGTTTTGGCAACCTCCGAGATCTTGAGCGCGTGGTCTCTCGCTTCCGAAAAACCATCCGCATCCAGCCATTCGAAATGGCTCGCTGCCAGTTCGAAATTGGCGCCGAGCTGCCGCAGCGTATTGAACGCGTATTTGTGGAAGAAGCCGAAGGGTCTGTCGGCGACCTTTTCCACCTGGGCCGGAAATACTTTTGCAAAAGCCCGGACCGGGTTGACGGAGGGGCGCCTGGAAAAATGAAACTTCAGTAGCCGTTCGGCCGTCTTGCGAATATGCGCGGCAGAAGGAGTGACGTCCGCGAATTTCGCAAATTCGGTATAGGGCAGGAAAGGCGGGTCGGTCTCGGCCAGATGATGCTGGAACAACCCATCAAAGTCCTCGCCGGAGAGATGGAAAAAGCCGGCATTGTGGAAATAGTCTAGTTCCCGCTTTTCGAGATCGAGCCGGTTGATGGCGATGGTAGTCTTGCCGTGTTCCTTTTGGTAGCCGACCCCATGGGTGTCGGGCATATAGAAGCTGTCCATCTCGATCAGGCAGATGCGGCCGCGCTCCAGCTGCGCCTCGATGTGGTCTTCCACCTTATCGAAGATCGCAAGTTCGGTGGCGCGAACGCCATAAAGGGCTTCGAGGTCTTCCAGCGGCACCTTGAAAAAGGTGAACTGGTCGCCTTCGAAATCCTGCGTCAGGGTGAAACCGAACATGGCTTCCGGGGATAAGCCTTTCGAGGCCAGTACCTCGATCCATAAATCGATGTAGCAATTGGTCTCCGGCCACATTCTTTCCGAGGAATGAAGCGGATGCTGCACATAGTTTTTGGGATCGAGGCCCGGAAAAATCTGCCGCATGGATAATCAGCCCCAGAGGGTTTCCACGACCTTTGCAGGCCATTTCTTCACGTCGAGACCGTGATGCGCAAACAGGGCCAGCGCGATGCGCTCCAGCCCGAAACCGACGCAGGCGGTGTGGGCGACATCGCCATTCTGGAGGTTGAGACCCCATTTCTGGCCGAACGCATCCTGATGGTAATTGAAGCTCATGCAGGCCGTCGGGCTGGTCGTTGAGGTGACCGGGATCAAGAGTTCGAATTTCAGGTTCTGGTCGCGCTGGTTGTTGGCCAGCATCTTGCCAGCGCGGCCGAAGAAGGGATCGTTGGCGACATCGATCGTAACGTCGAGCCCGACCGCTTTCATCATTTCCACGCCTCGATCCATCCAGCTCTGGCGGAATTCGGTAACATCGGCCTCCGTGCCCATGCAGACATATTCGCGCATGCGGAAAAGCTGCTGGCGGGCGGGGTCCTTGGAAGGTTCATGGCGGAAGCAATAGGACTGGATGTCATAGAGGCCGCCACCGGCCGGCAGGGCGCCGCGCTTGGCGATCGTCGGATAAAGCGGGTAGCAGGCCGCCGGCGTCAGCACGATGTCGGTGGCTTTCTGGTCCTTGGTCCAGTCGCCGCCCTCATCCATGGTTTTCAGCAGGCTGACATGGTCGAGCTCGCAGCCGCAGAAGGAATGGACCGTGCCGGCGAGCTGCGGGAAGCTCTTCATGTAACCGCTCTTTTCGAAATAGGCGCGGTTGATGCCGGGCGGAAAACGGATTGCTTCGGCGCCGTCGGCACCGCCGGTGCGGTCGATCAGCCGCTCGAAGGCGGCAATCACGTCCTCGAACTGGCCGCTGCGCCCATAAAGACCGTCCACACCCGTTTCAATCAGCAGGCCTTCTTCGAACAGTCGATCAAGAAACGATGTTTGCATGTCCATGGTCTTATCCCAAGAGGCTGGTGTCCTGCTTATGAACCAGCAGGAGATTGGCGGAATTGCCGAGAATACGGTCGTTGGAAATCATCAGCCGGGCGGAATGCGCGTCGCGCAGATGCCGGCCGAGGCTGTAGGGCGTGCCGTTCTTGTAGCCCATGATGCCGCAGACCAGCATGGCATGGTCGATGATCTCGAGAATGGTTTCCGAAGAGCAAATCTTCACATTGTTCATGGCCACCGCAAAGGCCATCGACATCAGCTTTTCCGGGTCGCTCTTGGTGTCCTCGTAAGCCTTGATGCCGGCAATGATGTTGGATTTCACCACCTGCAGCTTTGTGGAGACTTCCGCAAGGCGGATGGCGCCCGGAGGGGCGGTGCCGGGCGATTTGCGCGCTGCGGCTCTGACGAAGGATTGGGCGCGCAACACGGCGTCCGAGGCAATGCCATACCAGACGGCGCTCCACAGGAGATGGGAGCTTGCCAGCATGGATTGTGCGGCGATTTCCGCGAAAGGCTTCGGGAAGATCTGTGCCGCCGGCGCTTCGCCGCGGAACAGGAAACCGTCCGAACAGGTGCCACGCATGCCGAGCGTATCCCAGACATGGGTCTTTTCAAGCGTGTACTGGTTTTTCAGAAACACGGTCATCACCTGATCGGCGGGCGCGGCATCCTTGTGGGCGCGCGAGGTGATGAGGATGGCGTCGGCATTGCTGCCATAGGAAATGACGGTGGCATCCTTTTCCAGCCGGCAGGAATCACCCTCGACTTCGATCGCGCAGATGGAGTTGCGCAGATTGCCGCCGATGCCGCCTTCGGTGGTGGCGGAGCCGAGCAGAAGCTGTTCGCCGGCAACGCGGCGCATGAAGCCCGGATGCCAGGTGCTCTCCACGCCATGTTCCACCAGGCTCGACAGCTTGATGTGGTGCATGGCGAAAATCATCGCGGTTGCCGAACAGGCCTGGCCGAGCCGGGCGCAGATATCGGCGATTTCCTGCAGGGAAGTGCCTTCGCCGCCCAGCGAGGAGGGGACCTGGATGCCGAGCAGGCGCTCCTGCCGCAGGGCATTGACGGCTTCCTCAGGGAAGCGGCCGGTGATATCCACCTCATCTGCATGTTTGGCGGCAATTGCCGCGACACGGCCCGCGCGCGCGGACAGAGTTTCATCCTGCGGCGCAACGGTCACGTTCATCAGGCTGCCTCTTTACCATCCAGAATGAGCTTAACGGTGTCTTCAATGGCCTTGATGCTGGCGAAAGACTTGCGGTTCAGCAGGTTATCGGGAAATTCTATATCGAAAGCTTCTTCGATACCCAGCATCAATTGCACGGATGCGAAGGAAGAGAGGCCCGCCGCATAAAGATCGGCCTCATCTGCAATCGTATCGACAGGGGTTGGAAGCTGGCCGAATTTGGCCAGTATTTCACGTATAGTCGCATTCATTCCGACGTATCTCCCATGAATTTCACATCAGGATGGTTTGTGCTTATCGTTACGTGGCAAACGATAATATTCGCCTAAACCGTTAGGTTAATTACAACTAACGGCAGCATGCGCCATTCCCGCACCTTTGCCAAGCGTTGATCGGCGGCCTTGACAAAAGCCGAGCGGTGTTTTTTGCTGTGATCATTCACCAGGGGTGTCCCGTCAAGGGGCTGAGATTCTGCTTTCATGCGCAGTGACCCGTTGAACCTGATCCAGTTCATACTGGCGTAGGGACGGTGCAAAGATCGAAGGTCGGCTGGCGTCAGGACGTCCGGTATCGGCACTTCGGTATTTTCCATCATTCCGGCTCGAACTGGGTCTCCACAGTCAAACTTTGGAGCCTCAAGATGAATATCGTTGCCAAGACCAACCCGCTTGTCGTCACCACCGGGCCGCATGCTGCCTCCACGAAAATCCATAAACCCGGAATTTTACATCCGCATATTCGCGTGCCGATGCGAGAGATCGCGGTGCACCCGACTGCGGGTGAACCGCCGGTCACGGTCTATGATTCCTCCGGTCCCTATACCGATCCGACGCATCCGGTTCTGATCGAAAAGGGTCTGCCGCGCCTGCGTCACGACTGGGTTGTGGCGCGCGGTGATGTCGAGGCTTATGAGGGACGGCACGTCAAGCCGGAGGATAACGGCTTTGCCACCGGCGAGCGCCTGACGCCCGAATTTGCCATGCGCCACCAGCCGCTGCGAGCCACGGCGGGCAAGGCGGTGACGCAGCTTGCCTACGCGCGGGCGGGCATCGTCACGCCGGAAATGGAATTCATCGCCATCCGCGAAAATCTCGGCCGCGAGGCTGCGAAGGAAAAGCTCGCGCGGGACGGCGAGAGTTTCGGCGCGCATATTCCCGACTATGTCACGGCGGAATTCGTGCGTCAGGAAGTGGCGGCCGGCCGCGCCATCATTCCCGCCAATATCAACCACTCCGAACTTGAGCCGATGATCATCGGCCGCAATTTTCTCGTCAAGATCAATGCCAATATCGGCAATTCCGCCGTCACCTCCTCCATGGCGGAAGAAGTGGAGAAGATGGTCTGGGCCATCCGCTGGGGTGCGGATACCGTCATGGACCTGTCTACTGGCCGCAACATCCACAATATCCGTGAATGGATCATCCGCAATTCGCCGGTGCCGATCGGCACGGTGCCACTTTATCAGGCGCTGGAGAAGGTCAACGGCATTGCCGAGGATCTTACCTGGGAGGTGTTCCGCGATACGCTGATCGAGCAGGCGGAGCAGGGGGTGGATTATTTCACCATCCATGCCGGGGTGCGGTTGCATTACATCCCGCTCACCGTCAACCGCGTCACCGGCATCGTCTCGCGCGGCGGGTCGATCATGGCCAAGTGGTGTCTGCATCACCACAAGGAAAGTTTCCTCTATGAGCATTTCGAGGAGATTTGCGACATCTGCCGCGCTTACGACGTCTCCTTCTCGCTGGGTGACGGCCTGCGTCCTGGCTCGATTGCCGACGCCAATGATGCGGCGCAGTTCGCCGAGCTGGAAACGCTGGGCGAGTTGACGCAGATCGCCTGGGCGAAGGATTGCCAGGTGATGATCGAAGGCCCCGGCCATGTGCCGATGCACAAGATCAAGGAGAATATGGACAAGCAGCTGAAGACCTGCGGCGAGGCGCCCTTCTACACGCTCGGGCCGCTCACCACAGATATCGCGCCCGGCTACGACCACATCACGTCAGGCATCGGCGCGGCGATGATCGGCTGGTTCGGCACGGCAATGCTCTGCTATGTCACGCCGAAGGAACATCTCGGCCTGCCGGATCGCAACGACGTGAAGGTCGGCGTCATCACCTACAAGATCGCTGCCCACGCCGCCGATCTTGCCAAGGGCCATCCGGCCGCGCAGGTGCGGGACGATGCGCTGTCACGCGCAAGGTTCGAGTTCCGCTGGGAGGACCAGTTCAACCTGTCGCTCGATCCGGATACGGCACGTTCCTTCCATGACGAGACCCTGCCGAAGGAGGCGCACAAGGTCGCGCATTTCTGCTCCATGTGCGGGCCGAAATTCTGCTCGATGCGGATTTCCCACGATATCCGCGCCGAGGCACAGAAGGAGGGGCTTGAGGCCATGGCCGCGCGTTTCAAGGAGGGTGGCGAGCTCTACATGCCGCTGCCGGCGTCCGCTAGCGCCGAATAAAATGCGTGTTCTTGTCAAGGGAACGGGGGTCGCCGGACTGACGGCGGCCTTCGAGCTGGCACGGGGTGGGGTCACCGTGGAGGTTTGCGAGCGCAATGCCGAACCCTCTCGTGGTGCGTCCTTTTATGCGGGCGGCATGCTGGCGCCCTGGTGCGAGCGTGAAAGTGCGGACGAGGCGGTTCTGACGCTCGGCAAGGCGGCACTCGACTGGTGGGATGAAGCGACGCCCGGCCTTGTGGTCCGCAACGGCACGCTGGTCGTCGCGCCTGCCCGTGACAAGGTGGAGCTTTCACGTTTTGCATCGAGGACCAGCGGCTATCGATGGGTGGGTGAGGCCGAGATCGCCGATCTGGAGCCTGATCTTGCCGGCCGCTTCCGGTCCGGGCTCTATTTTGCCGATGAAGGCCATCTCGATCCGCGTCTTGCACTAGCATCGCTGTATCAGCGGCTTTGCGCCATGGGTGTCCGGTTTCATATGGGTGTCCTCGTGGATGAACGGTCGTTCGAACGGGTTGTGGATTGCACCGGGCCTGCGGCGGTGGGCAAGATTCCCCGTCTTCGTGGTGTGCGGGGGGAAATGCTCTACCTCGCCACGCGGGAGGTTTCCCTTTCCCGCCCCATCCGGCTGCTGCATCCGCGCATTCCGCTCTACATCGTGCCGCGCGAGCCCGGCCGCTTCATGGTGGGGGCGACGATGATCGAGACGGAGAACAAGGGAGCCATTTCCGCCCGCTCGATGATGGAATTCCTCAACGCCGCCTATGCGGTTCATCCGGCCTTTGCGGAGGCGGAAATCATCGAAACCGGCACGGGCGTGCGGCCGGCTTATCCCGATAATCTGCCGAAGGTCACCGAGGATGGCCGAACCATCTTCATCAACGGCGCGCACCGGCACGGCTTTCTGCTTTCGCCGGCCATGGCGCGGCAGGCAGCCGGAATCGTCTGCGAAACTCTCTCTTACAAGGAACAGGATCATGAAGCTTCTGGTGAATGGCGACGAGCTTGATCTCGCCACTGAGACGCTGGCCGGTCTGCTCGCCAGCCTCGAATATGAAGGCGAATGGCTGGCGACGGCAGTAAACGGCGATCTGGTGCATTCGGAAGAGCGTGCCGGTTACGTGCTGAAGGCTTTCGATCGCGTCGAAATCCTCTCGCCAATGCAGGGAGGCTGAAACCATGCTGACACTTTATGGCCGCGAGGTCTCGTCCCGTCTTCTGCTCGGCACGGCGCGTTATCCGTCTCCCGCGGTGCTCGCGGATGCGGTGCGGGCGAGCAACACGGATATCCTGACGATTTCGCTGCGCCGGGAAATGGCGGGGGCTAAGAAGGGCGGTCAGTTTTTCGAGCTGGTCCGCGAACTGGACCGGCATATTCTCCCCAATACGGCCGGTTGCCATACCGTCAAGGAAGCGGTGCTGACGGCGAAGATGGCGCGGGAGGTGTTCCGCACCAACTGGATCAAACTCGAAGTCATCGGCCATCACGATACCTTGCAGCCCGATGTCTTTGCGCTGGTCGAAGCGGCCAAGATTCTCTGCGAGGAGGGTTTCGAGGTCTTCCCCTATACGACCGACGATCTTGTTGTTGGTGAAAAGCTGCTGGAGGCGGGCTGCAGGGTGCTGATGCCCTGGTGCGCGCCGATCGGCAGCGCCATGGGGCCGCTCAATCTGATGGCGCTGAAATCGATGCGGGCGCGATTTCCCGAGGTGCCGCTGATCGTCGATGCCGGTATTGGCCGGCCATCGCACGCGGTGACCGTGATGGAGCTTGGTTACGATGCCGTTCTTCTCAACACGGCGGTTGCGGGCGCGGGTGATCCTGTCGGAATGGCGGCGGCTTTCGCCAGTGCCATTGAGGCCGGCCACCAGGCTTTCAGGTCCGGTCCGCTGGAGCCGAGGGATATGGCGGTGCCTTCGACACCCGTGATCGGCACTGCGGTTTTCTCCTGATAGCGGCTTTCGGCCGAAGGCGGGCAGGTCTTTTGCGTTGACAGTGCGCCGTGGCGGCGGGATACCGAAAGAAAAGGGAAACGGCATGGCGGCACGCAACAATCTTCTCACGGATATCGACGGCGTTTCGGTCGGTAATGTCACCGATCTTACCCTCGGCTCCGGCGTTACGGCGATTGTTTTCGAAAAGCCCGCCATCGCCTCCGGTTCGGTTCTTGGTGGTGCGCCCGGTGGACGCGATACCGGTCTGCTGGACCCGGCCATGACCGTGGAGACGGTGGACGCATTGGTGCTCTCCGGTGGTTCGGCCTTCGGGCTGGATGCGGCGGGTGGCGTTCAGGCCGGTTTGCGGGAGATCGGCCGTGGCCTGCAGGTGGGCTCCACCCGCGTGCCCATCGTGCCGCAGGCGATCCTGATGGATCTGCTGAACGGCGGGAGCAAGGATTGGGGGCTGCATTCGCCCTATCGCGAGATGGGATATGCGGCCTTCAAGGCGGCGCACGCTGCCCCCTTCGCGTTAGGAACGGTTGGTGCCGGAACGGGGGCGACCACGGCCACTTTCAAAGGCGGGCTTGGTTCGGCAAGTGCCGTCAGTTCCGGTGGATACAAAGTGGCGGCAATCGTTGCCGTCAACGCGCTGGGCTCCGCCACCGTCGGCGCGAGCCGCCATTTCTGGTCCGCGCCTTTTGAGGCTGACGGCGAATTTGGCGATTGCGGTTTTCCGGATCGTTTTTCAGCGGATGATACCGCATTGCGCCTCAAGGGCGTCAATCTCACCGCGACGACAATCGGCGCAGTGGTGACGGACGCCATACTCACCAAGGCGCAGGCCCACCGCCTCTCCATCATGGCGCATGATGGGTTGGCGCGCGCCGTGCTTCCCGCCCATCTGCCGAGCGATGGCGACACCATGTTCGCGGCCGCGACTGGCGACAAACCGCTTGAGGGTGGCGCTCACTTCGCCGAACTCTGCTATCTCGCGACAATCGTGATGGCGCGGGCGGTGGCGCGCGGGGTCTATGAGGCCAAGGCGCTGCCGGTGGCGGGCGCACAAAAGGCCTATCGTGACATTCATGGCCGGGGTGTTTGAACCATGAGCGAGACACGCCCGCTGCTGAAGCCTGTCCTACGCATCGACTTCCCTCCCGGAGAGCGTCTGGGTCACGGCAAGGTCGAGTTGATGGAGCTGATTGTCGAGACCGGGTCGATCTCGGCCGCCGGGCGGGCGATGGATATGTCCTATCGCCGGGCATGGCTGCTGGTGGATGCGCTGAACCACATGTTCCGGCAGCCGGTGATCGAATCCCAGCGCGGCGGCAAGCAGGGCGGCGGCGCGGCTCTGACCGCCTTCGGCGCTGAATTGCTGGAGCGTTATCGCGGCATGGAAGAGCGGATGAACAAGGCTCTGCGCGCGGATATCGACTGGCTGGAGGCCAACCGCAACCCTGATGATGCGCTCATCAATAGGGATCGAGAGCCGCCGACTTTATGATCGCATGCACCGGTTTGCCGGGTTCCAGTTGCAGCCGCTCACGGGACAGGTCGGTGATGCGCGACTGGATGATATCGCCGCCGCAATCCACCTGGATCGTCACCATGCCGTCTTCGTTCGTCGAGATATCGGCGACATGGCCTTCGAGAATGTTGAGCGCGCTGAGACCCTCGGGTTTCACCAGAGCCAGCATGACATCGCGTGCCGGTATCAGCACCCGCGCGGGGTTGCCCGGCGCCGCCTTCTTTGCCGGAACCTGCAGCAGTGCCGTGCTGAGCCGGACGGCGGCAAGGCCATGGCGTTCATCGAAGCTTTCGATACGCCCGGACAGGATGCTGCCCGCTTCACGCCGCTCGAGATGCAGGCTGAAATCGGGTCTCGCCAGAACCTCGGCCGCTTTTCCTTCCGTCTCCACCCTGCCGTCCTTCATCACGACGATACGGTCGGCAAGGCGGGCGACTTCCTGGATGGAATGGCTGACATAAACGATCGGAATTTTCGTCTCGTCGCGCAGCCGCTCGAGATAGGGGACGATTTCGGCCTTCCGCTGCTCGTCCAGCGAGGCGAGCGGTTCGTCCATCAGCAGCAGTCGGGGTGAGGAGAGCAGCGCGCGGCCGATGGCGACACGCTGTTTTTCCCCGCCGGACAGCCTGTTCGGGCGGCGTTGCAAAAGATGGCCGATGCCGAGCATGTCGATGATGTGGTCGTCATTCGCATTTGTCTCTTTGCCTGCGGCGAACCATCTGCCGTATCGCAGGTTCTGCGCCACGCTGAGATGCGGGAAGAGCCGTGCCTCCTGAAAAACATAACCGAAGCGGCGTTTGTGGGCCGGCAGAAACAGGCACTTTCCACTATCGGCCAGCACTTCGCCATCAAGCGAAACCTGTCCCTCATCCGGCCGCAACAGGCCGGCAATGATGCGGATCATCGATGTCTTGCCGGAGCCGGAACGCCCGAACAGCGCGGTCACCCCGCCGTCAGAGGTGAAGGACGCGTCGAGTTCGAAGGCACCGAGATGGTGACGCGCGGAAACTGAAAGCGTCATTCCATGCTCACCCGTTTGCCGATGATGCGGGCCAGAAATTCCGAGACGAGCAGGGCCAGCATGGAAATCACGACCGAAACGATGGTGAGGCGCAATGCGCCGGCATCGCCACCCGGCACCTGCGTGAAGGTGTAGATGGCGGCGGAAAGTGTCTGGGTCTCACCGGGAATGTTTGAAACGAAGGTGATGGTCGCACCGAATTCGCCCATGGCCTTGGCGAAAGCGAGGATCATGCCGGCGATGATGCCGGGTAGAGTGAGGGGGAGTGTGACGGTGAGGAACACCCAGAGCGGACTTGCCCCCAATGTTCCCGCCGCCTCTTCCAGCTTGCGGTCCACCGCTTCGATGGAGAGGCGGATGGAGCGCACCATTAGTGGAAAGGCCATGACGGCGCAGGCAAGTGCCGCCCCTGTCCAGCGAAAGGAAAAGACGATGCCGAAATACGTATCGAGAAACTGTCCGATCGTGCCACGGCGACCGAAGAGGACGAGCAACAGAAAGCCGGTGACAACGGGCGGCAGAATGAGCGGCAGGTGCACGATGCCGTTAAGCAGCGACTTGCCCCAGAAGCGGCCGCGCGCCAGCGCCACGGCCACCGCGATGCCGAAGGGCAGGCTGGCAAGCATGGCGATGGAGGACACCCACAGGCTGAGCCTGATCGCCGTCCATTCTTCAGCGCTGAGTGTCCACCAATGCAATGTCATATCCTGCAATCGTCATGTTTCATGGCCCGCCGGGAAGCGGGCCTGAAGCAAGCTTATTTCAAAACGGTAAAGCCTTGCTTTTCGAAGAAGGGCGCCGCCTTCGCGGATTTCAGGAAATCCAGATAGGACTTCGCTGCCGGCGATTTTGCTTCCGAAAGAATGGCAACCGGGTAGATGATCGGCGGATGGCTGTCTTCGGGGAAGGTGCCAACGATCTTGACGCCGGGATCGGCGGCGGCGTCGGTCTGGTAAACGATGCCATAGGGTGCCTCGCCGCGCGAGACGAGCAGCAGTGCTGCACGCACGCTTTCCGCTCCGGCGACTTTCGTTTCGACGGAGGACCAGACGCCCAGCTTTTCCAGCGCGGCTTTGCCATATTTACCTGCGGGAACGGAATCGACCGCGCCCATGGCGAGGCGGCCATCACCCACGAGAGCGGCAAGATCGAAGCCCTGCTTGATCTCGACCGGCTTTGCCTTGTCTGCAGGCGCCACGAGAACGATGCGGTTGCCGAGAAGATTGGAGCGGCTGTCGGCATTGATCAGTTTCTTGTCGGCGACATAGTCCATCCATGCGAGGTCGGCGGAGATGAAAATATCCGCCGGTGCGCCCTGTTCGATCTGCTTGGCGAGTGCCGAGCTTGCGGCATAAGAAACCGTCGCCTCGTTGCCGCTTTCCTTCGCCCATTCCGCATTGATGGCATCGAGCGCGTTTTTCATGCTCGCGGCGGCAAAAACCGTGACCTTTTCGGCGGCATGAGCCGGAACAGCCACGAAGGAGGCCGCCATCCAGAAGGATGTGGCGGCGGCAATGGTTTTGAAGAAGCTGCGGCGCATAAGTCTCATGACGTCCCCCGAGTTAGATATATTCCGATGAATATAACGATAGGCCTATAGGGCAATCATTATATTTTCAAGGATATATCGACTGGGGTGCGGAAAAGCAGCGGCTGCGGATGTTTCTGTAAGCAGGTGGTTAGGCTGAAAATCCCACTTCCGTCACGCTCGGGCCGGTCCCGGGCATCTGCGACGTGTCATTTGAATGCGACGTGATTAAATCCTTGGGACAAGCCCAAGGATGACGTCGAGTATGAGACAGTTGGGAATTTAACCTCAAAACGGCCGCCAGCTTTTGCCGTCAAAACCGCTCACCGGCGAAATGGGCGATTTGCGCGCCCGTCTCGTAATAGGCTTCCTTCACTGCGCGGAAAGCCTGGGCTTTCGGCTCCGTCACAGGTAAGGGCAGATCGGCTTCGGCGATTTCTCCGAGAATATGCTGCGCGATCACCTTGCCAAAGGTCGTGCCCGGCGCGATGCCACGGCCGTTATAGCCTGAGAATCCGACGACATTCTCCGCGAATTTATGGAAACGCGGCACGGCATTGTCCGTCATGCCGATCTGGCCATACCATTCGCATTCGAATTCCGTGTCGCCGAGCTGCGGAAAAAGCCGCTTCAGCGAGCGTTTTGCCCATGCCCGATGAATGGTGGCGCCCGGTCCCCTTAGGGCCCCGACGCTGCCGAAGACCAGTCGCCCTGCCTTGTCCATTCGGAAGGATGAGAGGATTTCCTTGGTGTCCCAGCAGCCTTCACGGCCGGGCAGGATGCTTTTTTGCAGATTGTCGCCGAGCGGCCGGGTCGCGAAGTTGAAATAGGGCAGGTAGACCTGCTCATCACGAACGATCTGCCAGGGGCCGGTGCTATAGGCTTCCGTGGCCACAACGATCCAGTCGGCACTTACCGAGCCCTGCGGTGTCTTCACCAGCCATTTCCCCCCGTCGCGTTCGGTGGCTATCACGGGGCTTGCGGTGTGCAGCCGCACGCCTGCCTTTTGTGCGGCTGCGGCCAGGCCACGAACATAGGCCAGCGGCTGGAGTGTGCCGGCGCGGGTGTCGAGAAGTGCGCCGGAATAGGCGGTGCTGCCGATGCGTCTCGCCGTTTCATCGGCATCGAGAACACGGACGGGCGCGCCCCTCGCTGACCATTGCTCGCAGCGCTCGCGGATTTCGGCGAGCCCTTTTTCGCCGACGGCACAATGCAGCGTGCCGTTTTTCTCGATTTCGCAGGGGATTTCGTGTTTTTCCACCAGTTCGCGCACGAGAAGCGGGGCGTTGCCGAGAAGGCCGAGAAGCCGTTCGCCGTAGGTCTCCCCCAGCACACCGGGCAGTTCCTTCGGCATGACCCACATGCCGCCATTGATGAGGCCGACATTGCGGCCGGCGCCGCCGAAGCCGATTTCTTTTGCTTCAAGAAGAACGACGTCCACACCCCTTTCGGCAAGATGAAGGGCGGCGGATTGCCCGGTGAAACCGCCGCCAACGACGACGACATCGGCAACTGCCGGGCCCTGCAAGGCCGAAGTTGCGGGCGGTTGCGGCGCGGTCTTTTCCCAGAGGCCGTGCGAGCGGGGGTCGTTATACATCGTTCCACCATGTTCCGGGCAAGTTCATTTGTTTTTCGTATGAGTGACAAGCCCTTGTTTATGAGACTTTACAAGCGCTTCTGCCTGTTGAATATCGACATATCGTCAAGAGTTCATTCCGTGAGGGAATATGGTTCTGCCACCGCGCCGTTTTCTGCCGTCGCTTTCGCTGCTGGCGGCTTTCGAAGCCGCTTCGCGCACGGGCAGCGTCACGGCTGCGGCGCGGGAACTTGGCCTGACACAGGGCGCGGTCAGCCGGCAAATCCTGGCGCTTGAAGAGCAGCTTGGCGTGGCGCTGTTTCTGCGCGAACGACAGACCATCCGGTTGACCCGGGCGGGGGAAGGTTATGCGCGGGAAATCCGCGAGGCTTTGCGGCGTATTTCGACCGCGTCCCTCAATCTGCGCGCCAATCCGGATGGCGGCACGCTCAACCTCGGTGTTCTGCCCAGCTTCGGCACGCGCTGGCTGGTGCCGCGTCTTCCGGATTTCATCGCTCGGCATCCGGGCGTTTCCGTCAATCTCCTGACACGGTCGTCATTGTTCGATTTCCGCACCGATACTGTCGATGCAGCGATCCATTTCGGCTTGCCGCACTGGCCGGGCACCGAGCTGGTTTTCCTGATGCATGAAAAGGTCATTCCGGTATGCAGCCCGGCCTTCAAGGCGCGCTACGGACTTTCGACACCTGGCGACCTGCTGCATGTGCCGCTGCTGCACATGACGACCCGGCCAGATGCCTGGGAACAGTGGTTTCGCGGCCATGATGTGCGTTTCGAGAATGTGCACGGTATGCTTTTCGATCAGTTCACCACCATTGCCGAGGCGGCGAGCGCGGGCGTTGGAGCATCGCTCATCCCCTCCTTCATGATCGAGGAGGAGGTGCGAAGCGGTCGTCTCGTCGCGGCCGTTGCAGGGGAAGTGGAAAGCGAAGAGGCCTATTATCTCGCCTGCATGCCGGATCGTGCCGGATATGCTCCGCTCGAGAGTTTCCGGCGCTGGATCGTTTCCGAGGCCGCCCGTGGGGCCGGTGGCAGGACGGAGGAGTTTTCGGCGTAAACCGGCGGGCGGTCTTGCAAGAGCGGCGCGGCTCAGCCAATAGTGCGGCATGACGCGTGGCGCGCGCCGCCACGCACCGAAAGTTCCAATACGGGAGATGTCCGTGAAGCCCATTTTCGTTCAGCTTCAATGCGAACCCGGCAAGACCTATGATGTCGCCGATGCCATCTATAAAACGGAGCTGGTTTCCGAGCTTTATTCCACCAGCGGCGAATATGATCTGCTGTTGAAAATCTATCTTCCGCAGGAAGAGGATATCGGCAAGTTCATCAACCAGAACATCGTCAATATTCCGGGCATCGTGCGTTCGCTGACGACGCTGACCTTTACGGCGTTTTGACAAGTCCGGGTAGTGGGGAGCTGCTTCAGTTCAACTGGTGACGTTTGACACGCGATATATGGCCGGCGATGTGGGCCTGCGGATTGTCACACAAAAGAAAAGCGCGCCGTCGGCCCGGTGTTCGGAATCCGATTTTCGGCGCGCTCTGGTTTTGAAATTTCTTCAAGCGGGCGATGCTTTTCCCGCATCAGGCCGCGGCCAGGTTGCGGTTGCGCACGAGATCGCGAATGGCGATCTGCACGTCGTCGGCGCTGTCGAACTTCTGTTCGTCCAGATCGTGAACGTGGAACTTCACCGCGATGAACTTCAACCGGTCATTGTCCGGGATAACGATGCCGACGGGTTCGCCAGCGAATTCAATGACTTGCTTCTGCATAATATACTCCCGCTGTGGCTAATTCACACAGCATGTTGTCGAACTGATTTTCAGGAAATTGAGACCGTCAGGTCACATTCGACAGCAGCGGGAACACGTGGATTTAAATCCAGCATTCCAGGACTCAAGACCAAGGATTGCGTTAATGTTGATATGTTTTGACATGACACACTCCCTGTATTGGTGTTGGCCCGGAATCAGGAGACTCGTTCTCCAGTTCCACACTGATAATCCAGACCAGCACTAAAATCAATGCTGATTGTTATAGGTAGAATATTTTTCTTTATGATGACAGGAGAGGGGCGGAAATGTGAAATTTTTGTTTTCGTCCGAAGCCACTCTCGAAAAGCCCGGCACTGCGGGCTTTTTATGCTTTTTTAATCGCTACCGAATGCCTGGGGTGGGTAAATATGCTCGTTTCCGTTGAAGTCTGACACGGAATAACAGCCACCGTTTGTTTTTTCGGCCGCATTTCTGCCAATTGCCGCTTTGCCGTGGCCACCGGGAATGTCGAGAACATAGGTCGGCTGGCAGAGACCGGAGACATGTCCGCGCAGGGCGGAAACGATTCGCTGCCCTTCTTCTATCGTCAGCCGGAAATGGCTGGTGCCGGGCGCGAGATCCGGATGGTGCAGGTAATAAGGCTTGATGCGGGTCTCGACAAAGGCGCGCATCAGCTCGGCGAGAATCGCCGGGTCGTCATTGACGCCTTTCAAAAGCACGGTCTGGCTGACCATGGCGATACCGGCATCGATCAACCGCGCCGAAGCGCATCGGGCTTCTTCGCCAAGTTCACGCGCGTGATTCGCATGCAGGGCGACATAGGTGGTCTTGCCGCTGGCTTTCAGCGCGTCGATCAGGGCCCCGTCGATGCGATCGGGGTCGACCACCGGTACACGGGTATGGAAGCGGACGATCTTCACATGCGGTATGTCCCTCAACCGCTTCATCAGATCAGAGAGGCGACGTGGGGAGAGTACCAGCGGATCGCCGCCGGTGAGGATGACCTCCCAGATGGCGGGCCTCGCCTTTATATAGTCGAATGCGGCGTCCAGCTCCTCCGGGGTCATCATGCCATTGCCCTGCGGCCCGACCATTTCTCGGCGGAAACAGAAACGGCAATAGACCGGGCAGACATGTACTGCCTTCAAGAGAACCCGGTCGGGATAACGGTGAACGATGCCATGCACGGGGCTGTGGGCGTCATCGCCGATCGGATCGTCGTTTTCTTCGGCAAGCTGGATGAGTTCGGCGACGTCCGGCACGAATTGCCGGGCGATGGGGTCGTGCGGATCGCGGCTGTCCATCAGCCCGGTAACCGAAGGCGTGATGGCCAGCGCGTAACGCTGGGTGACCGCGCGCAGGCTTTCCAGCGCGTCGGCTTCGATCAGCCCCGCCTCGAGAAGCGCCTCGGGCGTCTTGATGGTTTCAAGCCCTGTCATCGTCCATATTCCGCAACGGGTGCCCACATGACGAGATCAATGCGGGGCGCGCCGGTGGCCAGCATCACCAGCCGGTCGAAACCGAGCGCTATGCCACTTGCCGGCGGCATGATGGCGAGCGCGGCGAGAAAATCCTCATCGAGCGGGTAGGTTTCACCATAGACACGCTGCTTTTCGGCCATCTCCATTTCAAAGCGTCGCCTCTGTTCGGTCGCATCGGTCAATTCGCCGAAGGCATTGGCAAGTTCCACGCCGCAGGCATAAAGCTCGAAACGTTCCGCCACCCGCGCATCCTTCGGCGACTTGCGGGCAAGGGCGGCTTCGCTGGTGGGATATTCGTCGAGAATGGTCGCTCTGCCAAAGCCCAGTTCCGGCTCCACCCGCTCGACGATGACGCGGCTGAACATATCCGCCCAGGTATCGTCATCGGCCACGCGGATGCCGGCATGGGTGAGGCTCGCTGCAAGGTGGCGCTCATCCGTTTCGCCATTTCGGCTGATGGTCGCCAAAAGGTCAATGCCCGCATAACGCTCGAAGGCCTCGGCGACGCTCAGGCGTTCGGGCTCCAGAAACGGATCGACGCTGCGGCCGCGATAGCTGAAATGTTTCGTTCCGGCGGTTTCGGCTGCCAGCGCCAGAAGATTGGCGCTGTCCTTCATCAGGCTCTCATAGGTCTCGCCGACCCTATACCATTCCAGCATGGTGAATTCCGGGTGGTGCAGCGGGCCTCTTTCCCGGTTCCTGTAAACATGGGCGAAACAGGAAATGCGTTTTTCACCGGCGGCGAGCAGTTTCTTGCAGGCGAATTCCGGCGAGGTATGGAGATAGAGCGGCACGGCCTCGCCGCCCGGAGTCAGGCCCTCGGTGGCAAATGCGTGTAGATGCGCCTCGTTGCCGGGGGAAATCTGCAGGGTGGCGGTATCGACCTCGAGAAAATCCGCACGGGCGAAATAGCTGCGAAACGCCGACTGGATCGCATTGCGGCCAAGGAGAAAAGCGCGGCGGTCGGCATGGACGTCGGGCGTCCACCAGGGTGACATTGTCTCTTTGCCTGCGCGCATCTTCTGTTCTTTTCCGTCTTCTCTGCGGCGCTGAATTGCGGGTAAACGGCCCGCAAAACGCCTGATCGCGTCATTTAAAGCAATTCCGGGCGGAAAACCGCTAGGCACTCTTCCGTGAATTGCTGTAGAAGGCTGGCAATTCGTGCGGATTTAAGGTAGTTGCGCCCCAGAAAAAAGACAAAACGTCTGCCGGGGCCGGTGCTGCCGCGCAGTCCTTTACGACGCATTTCATCGAGTTACAAGGAAGTCATATGGTCAAGGTTATCGCCTCATCCGTCCGCAAGGGCAATGTTCTCGACGTGGACGGCAAGCTTTACGTCGTTCTCACCGCGCAGAACTTTCACCCCGGCAAGGGCACGCCAGTCACGCAGGTGGACATGCGCCGCATCGTTGACGGTGTGAAGGTTTCCGAGCGCTGGCGCACCACCGAACAGGTCGAGCGCGCTTTCGTCGAAGACCTGAACTTCCAGTTCCTTTATGAAGACGGCGAAGGCTTCCACTTCATGAACCCGGACAACTACGATCAGGTCGTTGTCGACGTCGAAACGATGGGTGAGCAGAAGGCTTATCTGCAGGAAGGCATGACCTGCGTTCTTTCCATCCATGAAGGCAACCCGCTGGCCGTTGAACTGCCGCGTCACGTCACGCTGGAAATCACCGAAACGGAACCGGTCGTGAAGGGCCAGACGGCTTCTTCTTCCTACAAGCCGGCAATTCTCTCCAACGGCATCCGCACCATGGTGCCGCCGCATATCGATGCCGGCATCCGCGTCGTCATCGCGACGGAAGACAATTCCTACGTCGAGCGCGCCAAGAACTGAGCCTGATTGCCAGCTCGAAAAAAGCACCGGGTGACCGGTGCTTTTTTTATACCCTCAACAGCAAAAAGCCCGCGTCGAGACGCGGGCTTTTTTTAATTGCCTTGGGGGCCGTTCTTACATGCCCTTTGCCGCGGCCACGGTCGGGCCGGCAGACTTCTTCGGCGTGGGCTGGCCAACGGCATAGCCACCGCCGAGCGCCACGTTCAGCGACACATAATCCTGCGCGGTCTGCTGGATTGCCGTGGCAAGGTTTGCCTGCGCATCCGAGACCGAGCGCTGGGCATCCAGAACATCGAGCAGAGACGATGCGCCGTCGCGGTAGCTGGCGGTGGAGAGCTGCAGCGCTTCCTGGTAGGAGGAAACGGTCTTTCTCAGTGCATCCACGGTACGCTGGTCGCGGTTGACGGCGGCCAGGGCGTTTTCGACTTCTTCCACCGCGTTGAGAACGGTCGCCTTCCAGACGAGATATTGCTCGCGTGCCTGGGAGTTGGCGAGGTCGACATTGGCGCGAAGCTTGCCGCCATCGAGGATCGGCAGCACGAGGCTCGGACCGAACGACCAGCTATTGGCCGATCCACGGCCTCCGCCGCTCACAAAGTTGTAGCTCGGGGTAATCGCGCCACCGAGTTCGATGCTCGGATAAAGCTGAGCCTCGGCAACACCGATCGAGGCGACCGCAGCGGCGAGATTGCGTTCGGCAACGCGAATGTCCGGACGGTTGCGGATGAGGTCGGCCGGGATGCCGGTGCGGGGAATTGCGCGTGCGACAGGCTGGCGCGCGCCCTTCTGCAACTCGGCAATGAGCGACGAGGCCGGCATGCCGAGCAGGGTTGCGATGCGATGCGCGGCCTTGCGGAAACTGGTTTCGAGGCCAGGGATCTGCGACAGCGTGGAATTGACCAGACCTTCGGACTGGACGACATCGAGGCGCGAGGCAGCGCCCGCTTCGAGCTGCAGCTTGGTCAGATCCAGCGTTTCGCGGCGGGAGCTCAGGTTCTGGCGGGCAATCGCCAGACGCTCCTGATAATAGCGCACATCGATATAGGCGGCGGCGACAGACGAAATCAGCGTCAGGCGCTGGACGTCGACCGTGGAGTAAGCCGCATCGAGCGATGCATCGGCGCTTTCGGTTGCCCGGCGATAGCGACCGAAGAGGTCGAGGAACCAGGAAACGCTGAGGCCGCCGGAGGACGCGTTGGTGACGGGAACGTCACGGTAGCTGCCCTTGGTCTGGCTGGTCGTGTGCTGTCCCTGAGCCGTGAGGCTGGGCAGACCGCCTGCGCCGGCCGAGATCACCTGGGCTTCCGCCTGGTTGATGCGCTCGATCGCCTGCATCACCGTCAGGTTCTGTGCGAGGCCCGTGGAAACGTATCCGTTCAGGCGGCTGTCGTTAAAGGCAGTCCACCATGCCACGCTGCTGATGTCGCCATTGCCGGTTTTTCCGGCTTCCGCAAACTTTCCCGGTAATTGGATTTCCGGCGTCTTGTGGTCGGGTCCTACAACGCAGCCTGAAAGCAGCAGCATTGTCAGGGGAAGAGTGGCGCGAATAGACAGCATGTAATTTTCCCAATTCTCTGGTTGGCTTACCGAGCGCGGCTTGCTGACAAATGGGCTGCGCGGTCGATATGCCGTAGAAACGTGCATTTGCCAAATCGGCAACATTTCTAGCAGCGTATTAACGGTTGGCACAGCCCATTTTTGTTTTGTTAACGCCTTGAAAGGCGACGAATGATGACGAAAAAGGACGGAACGAAGAAAATTCCGAGGAGTGTTGCAGAAAGCATACCACCCAGAACCCCGATACCGATTGCATTTTGTGCGGCTGAACCCGCTCCGGTTGCGATTGCGAGAGGCACGACGCCGAGGATGAAGGCGAGCGATGTCATGATGATCGGACGCAGGCGCAGCTTCGCCGCCTCCAGCGTCGCTTCCATCAGGCTTAAACCGTGCTCCTGTCTTTCCTTGGCGAATTCGACGATCAGGATCGCATTCTTCGCGGCAAGGCCGATGGTCGTCAAAAGACCCACCTTGAAGTAGACGTCGTTCGACTGGCCGAAGAAATGCGCCGCGGTCAATGCGCCAAGAACGCCCACCGGCACGGCCATGATGACCGAGAAGGGGATCGACCAGCTTTCATAAAGTGCGGCAAGGCAAAGGAACACGATGAGCACCGATAGCGCGTAAAGCATCGGGGCCTGCGAGCCGGAAAGCCGTTCCTGATAGGAGATGCCCTGCCATGCCACCGTGTAACCGCCCGGCAGGCCTGCCGTCAGGCGCTCCATCTCGTCCATGGCGTCACCGGAAGCGACGCCCGCACCGGCGGTGCCTTCAAGCGAGATCGCACCCGTGCCGTTGAAGCGGGCGAGAGACGGCGGAGCGTTGATCCACTTCACCTCGCTGAAGGAGGAGAAAGGCACCATCTCTCCGTTGGTGTTGCGCGCATACCAGAACTTGAGGTCGTCCGGCTGCATGCGATAGGGCGCGTCGCCCTGAACATAGACGGGCTTCAATTCGCCGTTCAGGGTGAAGTCATTGACATCCCGGCCGGCAAAGATCGTCGACAGCATGAGGTTCACGGAGGCGAGATCGACCCCCATGGCGCCCATCTTTTCCTGATCGAGAATGATCTTCATCTGCGTTTCATTGTCCTGACTGTCGCTTCGGAGTGAGCTGATCTTCGGATTGCTGGTGGCAAGCGCGATCAATTCCTTCGATGAGGCGGTCAGGGCGTCGGTGCCGTTGCGGCCGCTATCCACCAGATACATCGAGAAACCGCTCGATGTGCCCATGCCCTGAATGGCCGGCGGCAGAAGCGGGAACACCTGCGCATCGCGGAAACCGAAGAAGGTGCCCATTGCACGCTGCACGATGGCGCCGGCGTGCTGATCAGGCGCGGTTCGTTCGGCGAAATCCTTGAGCTTGGTGAAGACGATGGCGTTGTTCTGGCCGGAACCGCTGAAGCTGAAGCCGAGCACGCCGAAAACCGATTCGACATTGGCGGCTTCCTTTTCGCGGAAGTAGCTTTCGACCTGTTTCACCACCTCGTTGGTGCGTTCGATGTTCGAACCGGTCGGCGTCTGGATGATCGTCAGCAGCACGCCCTGGTCTTCCTGCGGCAGGAACGAGCTTGGCAGCTTCGAGAAGAACCAGGTGCAGCCGCCGATGACGATCGCGAAGAGGATCATCACGCGCAGCGGGCGTTTCAGCAGATAGCCGATGGAGGACACATAGCCGTCCGTCGTCTTGCCGAAGCCGCGGTTGAACCAGGCACCCGGCCCACGCTGCTTCTTGTGGTGATCGATGGGCTTCAGCATCGTTGCGCAGAGCGCCGGCGTCAGAACGATGGCGACCACGGCCGAAAGCAGCATGGCCGAAACGATGGTGACCGAGAACTGGCGATAGATGATGCCCGTCGATCCACCGAAGAAGGCCATGGGAATGAACACGGCGGTCAGGACCAGCGCGATGCCGATGATTGCGCCGGTGATTTCGCCCATCGACTTTTCGGTCGCTTCGACCGGGGACAGGCCCTCTTCCGACATGATGCGCTCGACGTTTTCGACAACGACGATGGCGTCGTCGACGAGAAGGCCGATGGCCAGAACCATGGCGAACATGGTGAGTGTATTGATGGAATATCCGGTGAGCGCCAGGATGCCGAAGGTGCCGAGAAGCACGACCGGCACGGCGATCATCGGAATGAAGGTGGCCCTGAGGTTTTGCAGGAACACCAGAAGCACGACGAAGACGAGGATGATCGCCTCGATCAGCGTATGCACCACCTTCTCGATCGACAGTTTCACGAAGGGCGTGGTGTCATAGGGATATTCGATCGCGACGCCTTCCGGCAGCGAGCCCTCGACATTGGTCAGGGCCGCTTTCACGCGCGCCGCCGTGTCGAGCGCGTTGGCACCCGTGGCGAGATTGACCGCGAAGCCGGCCGACGGGCGGCCATTGGAGCGGGAATCGCCACCATAGGTTTCCTGACCGATCTCGATACGAGCAACGTCGCTGAGACGGACGGTTGCGCCGTCCTTTTCGACTTTCAGGATGACCGATTCGAAATCGGCGACGGTGGTGAGCTGGCTCTGCGCCGTCACCGTGACGTTGAGCTGCTGGCCCTTGACGGCGGGCACGGCGCCGAGCGAACCGACCGAAACCTGGGTATTCTGGCTCTGGATGGCGCTGGTGACGTCTGCCGTGGTCAGTTGGTATTTGTTGAGCTTGAACGGATCGAGCCAGATGCGCATCGCATATTCGGAACCGAAGACGTTGATACTGCCGACGCCTTCCAGGCGCTTGATCTGGTCTTCGACACGCGAAGAGAACACGTCGCCTAGATCGGCCGAATTGCGCTTGCCGTCGGTGGAGATGAGCGCGCCGACCATCAGGATGCTCGATGTGGAACGGCTGACCTGAATGCCCTGCTGCTGCACCGTATCGGGCAGCTGCGACTGGACAAGCTGCAGCTTGTTCTGCACCTGAACCTGCGCGATGTCCGGCAGGATGCTGTTGCCGAAGGTCAGCGTCACTTCGGCGCTGCCGGTCGAGGACGACGAGGTCATATAGGTGAGGTCATCGAGACCGGTCATGCCATCTTCGATGATGGTCGTCACCGATTTCTCGACGGTCTCCGCGCTCGCGCCGTTGTAGGTCGCGCTGACGCGGACGGTTGTCGGTGCAATGTCGGGATATTGCGAAATGGAAAGCGTCCAGATCGCAAGGGCGCCTCCCAGCATGATGACGATGGCGATAACCCATGCGAAAACGGGGCGCCGGATGAAGAAATGGGCCATGGCAGTCCTGCCTTACCTTTTACGAGCTTCGACCAAGGGTTTCGTGCTCATGCTTATTTCGTGGGGGCGGCGGCAGGCGGAGCTTGCTGCGGCAGAACGACGATACCGCGATCGTCGATGGTCACTTCAACCGGTGCGACCGTCGCGCCATCGGCAATCCACTGGAAACCGTCGACGATGAGCTTGTCGCCATCCTTGACGTTTTCCGTCACCAGCCAGGCATTGCCCGACTGCTGGCTGGACGGGAAGGTGCGGGTTTCCACCTTGTTTTCCGCTGTCACGAATTTTGCGGTCAGTTCGCCGTTGGCGTTGCGGCTTGCGGCGCGCTGCGGAATGCGGAAGCCTTTTTCCTTGCCGATGGTCAGCGTGGCGCGGACATAGGTGCCGGGAAGCAGAAGATCGTCGGGATTGTCGAAGAGGGCGCGGATGGAGAAGGTGCCCGTGGTTTCGCTCACCGCCATGTCGGACATGTCGATCTTGCCGTCATGCTTATATTCGGTACCGTCTTCCAGCGTCAGATGAATACCGGTCTCCTTCGTATCGCCGCCGAGCTGGCCCGACGAGATCGCCTTTTTCAGGCGCAGGAGATTGATGCTGGATTCCATCAGGTCGATATAGATCGGATCGATACGGCGCAGCGTTGTCAAGGCCGTCGTCTGGTTTGCCGTCACCACGTTGCCGATGCTGAAAGCGGTCGCGCTGGTGATGCCGTCGAAAGGCGCGCGGACCTTGGTGAGATCGAGGTTGATCTCAGCCGTTTCCAGAGCGGCCTTGGTCTGTGCCACATCGGCTTCGGCCTGAAGCAGTGTCACCTTGGCGTTTTCATATTCGATCTGCGTCGCGCCGCTATTGACCAGCCGCTCATAGCGAGCAAGGTTCGCCTGGGCGCTCGGAATGCTGGCTTCGGCCTTCGCAACGTTCGCCTTGGCCTGGGCTACTTCTGCCAGGTAGGTGTTGTCCTCGATCTGGTAGAGAATATCGCCCTGCTTGACCTCGCTGCCTTCCTTGAAAGGAATTTCGCGGATGATGCCAGTCACGCGCGGGCGGATTTCCGCCGTCTGGAACGCGCTGGCGCGGCCGGGAAGAACCGTGGTGAGGGGATATTCGCTGTTCTTCATCAGGATGATGCTGACCGGAGACGGCGGCCGCTCGGCACCCTGGCCGGCGGTCTTGCTGCTGTCGCCGCCATCGCTGCATCCCGCCAGAGCTGCGGCCACACACAGAGAAGCAAATAGGGGTAAAATACGTCGGCTCATCGTTCTTCCCTGCGTATTGATCGCATTCAACTATAAGCGCAATGTCGCTCGGCGGATGCGCGTCCGGAAACAGACACGACAGGCGAGGGCCTTGGAAGGGACCCGATTCGCTCATTCTGTCCGGACCGCCACGCGCATAGAAGCGCAGGCTTTTGCGCTTCGCAAGCAATTGCGAGAAGGTGACGTAAATTGGGAATCGTCACTTAGCAAGCGGATTGCGTAATCCCGCATCGATTAAATCGACGAGTTGATCACAACGTGTTGCCAAATTGCCGATATCTTCCCGTGCGATGAGAACGGGATGGATGACGCTTGTGAGCGCATGAAGCACGGTTTCCGAAAGCGGCGGAACATTGGCCTCGGCGTAAATTCCGGCATCGATGCCGTCGCGGATAATATCGGCCAGCAGGTTCGCGATCACGGATTTATAATAGTCGCCGCACTTCATATCCTGCTTGGCCGTCATCAGGATCATTTCGAAAATATAAGGATTGTCGTTGAGGTCCCGATGATGCAGCTCCATCAGGGTGCGGGCGAGGTGGCGCAGCCTTGAAAGCGGCGGTTGGCCCTTGTCCAGCGGCTGGATGTTCCGTTCGAACTCGCTGATCTGCTCAAACGCTATGGCGTCGACGAGCGCGTTTTTCGAGTTGAAATTCTTGAAGACATTGGCGGGCGACATGCCGAGCGCGGCGGCAATATCGGCAATTGCCACCGCACCGAAACCTTGCTCCCGGAAAAGTTCTTCGGCTTTGGCGAGAATGTCCCGCCGCGTTTCTTCGGCGGAACGGCGAGGCCGGCGTCTGACGGAAGCGTCGTTCTTCCTGTCACCCTTTCTCGCCTGTTCGATCATTTTGCTCACGGTCAGACTCCGGGGAAGAACGGCTCCAGATTCCGGCGTACTCTTGCAAGCGGTGTCTCGCCGCTATCGTCGGCAACGAAGCTCTGTCCGGTGATGCGTTCGTAAGCATCAATATAGACCTTGGAGGTCTGCAGAACGAGGTCCTGTGGAATTTCGGGAACGTCGTCCTTGTAGGGATCGCAGCGTTCGGCAACCCAGGCTCTCACGAAATCCTTGTCGAAGCTCGCCGGCCGCGTGCCGTTGCGGAAGCTTTCTTCATAGCTGTCGGCCATCCAGTAGCGGCTGCTATCCGGCGTGTGGATTTCGTCGGCGAGAATGATGGTGCCGTTTTCATCGGTACCGAACTCATATTTCGTATCGACGAGAATGAGGCCCTGCTTTGCGGCAATCTCCTGACCGCGCTTGAACAGCGCCAGCGCATAATTGGACAGCGTGTCCCACTGCTCCTGCGTCAACAGCTTCTTCTCAACAATCTCGGCCGGCGTCAGCGGCTCGTCGTGACCGCCGTCGAATGCCTTGCTTGTCGGGGTGATCACCGGTTCAGGCAAAATCTGGTTGTCTTTCATCCCGTCCGGCAGGCTCATGCCGTACATCTGCCGCTCGCCCTTCTTATAAAGGGTCAGGATCGATGTGCCGGTGGTGCCAGCCAGATAACCGCGGACCACCACTTCGACCGGCAATATGTCCAGCCTCTTGCCGATGACGACGTTAGGGTCGGGATAGCTCACGACATGGTTAGGACAAATATCCTTCGTCTGCTCGAACCAGTAGCGCGCCGTTTGGGTGAGCACCTGTCCTTTATAAGGAATGCATGTGAGGATCCGGTCGAAGGCGCTCAGGCGATCGGTGGATATGATGATGCGGTTGCCGTCGGGCAGATCGTAGTTTTCCCGCACCTTGCCACGGTAATAATTCGGCAGTTCGGGAATGACGGCTTCATCAAGAATGCGCACGGGCTCTCCAATTCTTGGCTTTATAAGGGGCGCCGGACGCCCCGATCAGACTAAAAATCCTGTCCGTTCCTATTGCATGTTTCCCGGAGGAGGGCCAGTCGCCAGCTGGGGGAGGCGTTTCAGGCCTGTCCATGCTCATAAACTG